>NZ_VEDO01000100.1 GCF_007677875.1 Variovorax boronicumulans
CCCACCCCCCCCACCACCCCCTCCCCCACTTCATCTCCCCCCTCATCCTCCACGTCCCCATCTTCACCCCCACCTCCCCTCCCCTCATCCTCCCCCACTCCACCCACCTCCACAACACCCACCACCTCCCCCACTACCTCCTCCCCCTCCACCCCTTCACCAACCTCATCCACTTCCACATCACCATCCTCCCCCACACCTATTCCCCCCTCATCAACCACCCCATCACCAACCACCCGCTCCGCCACCTCCCCGTCCCCAACCACATCCTCACCCTCCAC
>NZ_VEDO01000101.1 GCF_007677875.1 Variovorax boronicumulans
TGGGGGGGGGGTGTGGGGGAGCTTTGATGATCGGGAGGGGGGAGGGAAGCGGGGATAAAAAGGGGAAAAGGGGGGTGTTTGGGAGAATGGTGGAGGGGAAGAAGATCGGGTAGGATGGGGGGTGGAGAGAAGAAGGAGGTGGGGGAGGAGGAAGGGTTTGGGGAATTGGGGGTGGGGAAGGAGGGGGGAGTGGGGGAAGTTGTGGTGGAGGGGGATGTGGGGGAGGTGGAGGATGTGGGGGGAGCGGATGGGATAGGAGGGGTGGATGACGGAGTGGTGG
>NZ_VEDO01000102.1 GCF_007677875.1 Variovorax boronicumulans
CCCCCCCATCCCCCCCCCCCCCACCCCCCCCCCCCTCCCCCCCCCACCCCTCCACAACCCTACCCTACCTCCTCACTCCCCCCCCCATCAACCCCCCCTTCATCCCCATCCCCCTCTCCCCCACCCCCAACCCCATCCACTACACCTTCAACCCATCGAAACCCCTCACGCCCTACATCCACCATCGCCACCTCCCCATCTCCAACAACTCCCTCCAAAACCACATCACACCCATTCCACTTCCCACGTCCAACTGCCTCTTCCCCCGCAGCCTACC
>NZ_VEDO01000103.1 GCF_007677875.1 Variovorax boronicumulans
GTAGAAGGTGGTATGGTGGTGAGGGGTGCTGTGGGGGGGTGGAGCTGGGGTGGGTTGGTGTATGGGAGGGAGGTTGGAAGAGGGTTGAATGGAGGGCGGGGGAGGTGGTGATTAGGGGATGATTGTGAGAGGTAGTGTGGTGTTGGTTGGGGTTAGTTAGTTTGGGGGTTGGGGGTTAGGGAATTGGGGGGGTTGGGAAAAGGGAGGGGTGGAGAAGGTGGAGGTTGGGATGTTGATGGGTGGCGGGGTGGTTGGGCTTGGTTTTTTGGAGAGGG
>NZ_VEDO01000104.1 GCF_007677875.1 Variovorax boronicumulans
CAACACCACCATTTTTTCCACCCTCTTCATCCGCTCCAACCAGAGCCCGCCCCATTCTCCCCCCATCCCTCCCCCCCTTCACCACCATCTCCCCCGCCACCACCTCCAACTCCCCCCCCCCCCACTCCCACGACCTCCTCTACTACACCATCACCTCCCCCCTCCCCCACTCCAACACCTTCCCCTTCAACTTCACCAACCCCCCCTCCTTTTTCACCCCCTTCTTCAACCCCACCATCACCTCCCCCTCACTCCTCAACTTCCCCGTCCACTTC
>NZ_VEDO01000105.1 GCF_007677875.1 Variovorax boronicumulans
CCCCTGGCAAAGCCCCCTCCCTGCCCCGATTCCCCACAACTTGCCCCACCCGCTCTCACCCCTCCTCATCCACATCTACTCCCCACCCCACTTCCATACACCCCACATCCCCACCATTCCTCCCCAACCACCCATCACCTTTCCCACCATCTACCCCTATTTCCCCCACAACCACCCCCTGCTCTTTTCCTTCATCCACCACTCCCTCCACCCCCTCTACCCCCAGCCCCTCCTCCCCACCATGCCCCCCCAACTCCCCCCCCCCCCCCCCCCC
>NZ_VEDO01000106.1 GCF_007677875.1 Variovorax boronicumulans
GGGTGTGTGAGCGGTGGGATGGAGGTTTCTGATGTGGGGGATAAGAAGTGTGGTTAGAGTGTGGGTGGAGGGTAGATGGGGGGGTGGGGGGAGGTGTGGGAGTGCAGGTGGAAGAACAATCAGTGGAGGTGTGGGGGGGGGAAGGGATGAGGAGGAGGGAGGTGGAGCAGGTGGAGGGGGGGGGCGGGGCGGCGGTGGTGGCGTGCAGGGCGTTGGCCACGGCACATTTCGGCCTGTTGCCAGGGCCGTGAGGGGCCGCGGCCCCGCACTGGC
>NZ_VEDO01000107.1 GCF_007677875.1 Variovorax boronicumulans
AGCACCGGCCACCCCATGGACGTCCGCTACGACCCGCCCAACCCCACCAACCACACCGTGCCCACCTACCACTTCAACAACCTCATCCCCTTCCCCCCGCCCACCTTCTCATCCCCCCCCCCCTTCACACCTTCCACCCCCACACACTCCTCCACCTCCACACCTCCACCTCCCTCATCCCCCACCTGAACCTCCCCCTCCACTCACTCTTCTTGCCACCAAACTCCCCCTCCATTCCACGTATATTTTTCATCATTCGATCACTTATCATCC
>NZ_VEDO01000108.1 GCF_007677875.1 Variovorax boronicumulans
CCGTCCTCCCCATCGCTTCGCCCCCCGCCTCCTACACCCGCTCCTTCACCTCCCCCTCCCTCATCACCTTCTCCACCTCCCCCTTCCCGTACTACCCCCACTTCTTCCACACCCCCCCCCCCCCCTTCCAGCTCCCTGCCTTCACCATCACCCACACCCACAACTACCCCACCCTCACCCTCGACCCCCTGATCCACAACTCCTCCAACCTCCCTCCCCTCAACATCCCCCACAACATCACCCCCCCCCATCCCCACCCCCCCCCCCCCCC
>NZ_VEDO01000109.1 GCF_007677875.1 Variovorax boronicumulans
TCCTCCACCCCTCGCGCCTCCTCTCCGCCCACCTCACCCTGATCACCTCACACCCTCCGCACCACCCCCTCCCCACACCCACCCTATTTGCCTCCATTCATCTATCCAACTCCAACTTCAACACCCCCCCACTCCTTTCATGCACCCCCCACCCCCACCCCAACCCCCTGCCCATCCTGCCCACCCACACCCACATCACCCACCCCAACCCCCTCAACATCCCCTACTTCCCCCACCAGCACTTCCACCTCCTCCCCCCCCACCCCCCCCA
>NZ_VEDO01000010.1 GCF_007677875.1 Variovorax boronicumulans
TGGACGAGGTCGAGAAGGCGCACCAGCTGTACCTGCAGCACGGCCTGGGCGCGCGCGACGACGGCGTGGCCATGGAGTACCTCATCCCCGGTTGGAAGTTCGACAACAAGCGGCCCTGCATGGTCCGCTGACAACCTGCCGCGGCTTCGGCCGCGGCCTACCCATTTCAACAACAGGAGACCCGAGTGAACACAGTACTTCGACACTGGCGCCTGCTGCCAGCCGGCATCACCGCCATCGCCGCCGCCACCCTCGTTGCCTGCGGCGGCAGCGACGACAAGGGCGTGGACCGTAGCGCCTTCCGTGCCGCCGGCATGGTCTACGCCGCGCCGCAAGTCACCACCGATGCCGCCGGCAACCAGACCGTCAGCGTGGCCGTGCTGGCCAAGGACGGCATGAAGACACTGAGCACCACCGCGGTCTCTGCTGCCGCCGCCACGGCCATCAGCGCCAAGCTGGTGCCGGGCAACCTGGTCGACTGGCTGCCGGCCGCACAGGCCAACCAGGTCACCGTGGCCACGGACGCCGCACAGACCTTCAACGTGGTGCTCTCCAAGGGCACTTCGGCCGCCGCGCAGTTCGACCTCGCCAAGTACGGCCCGGAAGTCAGCCGCAACAAGGACATCCCGGGCCCCATGGTCGCCGCAGGCTGGGTCTATGCCAAGGCAGGCAACACCATCACGGTGGGCGACGGCCGCGTCGTGCTGGCCGACATGGCCGGCCGGCCCTATGCCAGCCCGATCAAGCGCTACGAGGAGACCTACACCCTCGCGCCCGACGTGAAGGTCTTCAACGTCGACACCAGCGACTACAGCAAGAGCGCGGCCTCCACGGTGGCTGCCATCCCGGTCACGGCCGACTACGCCTACAGCACCACGGCACGCCAGGCGGCCTACCTGCTGTTCGACACCAACCACACCGAGCTGGACAAGGCCAAGGTCGTTGCCATCTGGTACTTCACGCCGCAGTCCACCAGCGACGGCAAGCCGGTCTGGGACGTGCCCTCGCAGAGCCCGCTGCTGGCCGACAAGGGCACCGACCCGGTCTCCGGCCAGGCCTACATGGCCATCAACGCCACGGGCGTCACGGCCGCGCCCTACACGCGCAGCACCGAGCCCTTCGAGATGGTCAAGGACACGATGTACTACGTGGGCGACAACGAAGTCGCCTCTTACATCCTGCGCGCCGACATGGGAACGCCCAACGACAAGTCGGACGACAAGCTCATCAAGATCGACGCGGGCTGGGCCAACAGCGGCTACCAGTACTGGAAGAACATGGAGCTGCTGGGCCTGGACCCGCGCGCCGTCACCGACATCTGGCTCACGCACGGCCACGGCGACCACTACGGCACCGTGGTCGAGCAACTGCGCATGGCCGACAACGCCGGCAAGACGGTCAAGCTCTGGGCCTCGCGCGAGGACGTGACCGGCATCACGCAGGACCAGCGCGGCAACGTGTGGAACATCGCCGGCGCGCTGCCGGCTTCGGAAACCGAGATCCGCGCGCGCACGACGGACTTCTACCAGTACGACCAGTGGTACGACTACGGCAACGTGCAGATCATGGTGATCTGGTCGCCGGGCCACACGCCGGGCACGACCAACATGCTGTTCCGCGTGAAGAACCCGGTCGACGGCAAGTTCGTCACCTTCGGCTACCACGGCGGCTACGGCGTGAACGGGCTGACCACGCCGACCGCGGCCAACGGCTTCCTGCGGCTGTCTTTCCAGGCCGGCTTCAGTTACCTGCAGCAGTCGCTGGACGTGGATTTCGTCTCGCCGCAGCACACCAACCAGTTCCCCATCGTCGAGGTCTACCAGGCGCTCAAGGCCTACAACCGCGACCCGGCCAACGCGAACAAGCAGCTGACCATGCTGGAGGCGATGCGCTCCAAGGTGTTCGATTCGCCTGCGTTGAACGGCACCAACATCACGAGCGAGTTCGCCAACCAGCTCGAGAAGCGCCGCTCGGTGATCTCGTACGCCGCCAGCGATGCGGCCAACACCTCGTACAAGAGCATCGAGACCTCGGGGCCGTTCAAGCCCGGGCGCGAGGCGGGGGCCACGGTGACGGCCACGCTGCTCGACGGCGGCAAGATCGTGCAGGGCTTCGTCGGTCCGCAGAACAAGAACCCGGCGATTCCGCTGCTGGCCAACGGCATCGTGACGGCCACCGACCAGTACGTGAACGACCCCACGGGCTTTTACGTGCAGGTCGCGGTGCAGGTCAATGACGGCTACCAAGGCTACCTGCCGAACAACTTCGTCCAGTTCAGCCCCGGCGTGAACCAGACCATCACCTACCGCGGCGGCCCGGTGGAATCCGTGCATGCCAAACCCGGTGAGGTACTGCGCACCAAACGCCTCAACTCGCTGGCCGAGGCCCAGGCCATCCTGGCGACGATCGCGCAGGGCCGCCAGGTCACGCTGACGCTGACGCCCGCCAGCGAGATCGTGGTGCCGGCGGACGTGACGCAGACCTTCCGCTGATGCGCATGCGGCTGGCCCTGCTCGCCGCCTGCACGGCGCTGGCCTGCGCGGCCCAGGCCGGGCCTGCGCCAGCGGCGCAGGCGAAGGACGCCCAAGCCTTGTACGCCCAGGCCCGCCACTACGCCGGCCTGACCGGCCAGGTGGTGGACCTGGCCCGGGCCCATGCCCATCTGCGCCAAGCCGCGGAGCTCGGCCACCTGCCGGCCCAGGTCGATCTGGCCTATCTGTACATGGACGGCAACGCCCAGGTGCCCAAAGACCCGGCCGCCGCTTTCCACTGGTTCCACCAGGCTGCCATCAGGGGCGCCGCACCAGCCCAGTGCATGCTGGGCGATTTCTACCTGAACGGCTGGGGCGGCGCCCGCAAGGACGCGGCCGAGGCTGTGCGCTGGTACCGGCGCGGCGCGGCGGCCAGCGACCCCTGCGCCTCGCGCGCGCAGTACGCGCTGTACCGGGCCCATGCCGAGGGCGCGGGCGTGCGCCGCGACATGCGGGCGGCCCTGGACTGGCTGCAGCAGGCGGCCGAGGCCGGCAACCCGCGGGCCCAGCGCGCGCTGGGCCGCGCCTACGACCGCGGCGAAGGCGTGGCGCGCGACCCTGCGCTCGCGCGCGTGTGGTTGCGCAAGTCGCGCGAAGGCGTGGCCCCGCACGACGACCACGAGCACGACATGCCCAGCTTCGCGGGCCCGCTGCTCTTCAAGAAGCTGGCGCCGTTCTCGCCGCCGGCCAGGGAGCTCTCGCCATGAACCTGCTGCGCCGCCGCGCCTGCGCGGCCCTGGCCTGCGCCATGCTGGCGCCGGCCTTCGCGAAAGATGCCTTTCGCACCGTCGCCTGGGACGACCTCTTGCCCAAGGACTGGGACCCCTGGGCCGACTTCCAGGGCGCAGGCGCGGGCGTCGACCTGCGCCGCCTGTCCGACGACGACCCCCGTGCCGCCGCCGCGCTGCAGCGCCTGCGCAAGGTCTGGGACGAGGCGCCGCTGGTCGCCGCGCTGGACGGCGCCGCCATCCGCATCCCAGGCTACGTCGTGCCGCTGGAGACCACCGCGCAGGGCCTGCGCGAGCTGCTGCTGGTGCCGCATTTCGGCGCCTGCATCCACACGCCGCCGCCGCCGGCCAACCAGATCGTCCACGTGCGGCTGGACAAGCCCCACAAGTCGCTGGGCACGATGGACACGGTCTGGATCAGCGGCCGGCTGCAGCTGGCGCGCGCCACCACCGTGCACGGTGTCAGCGGCTACGCGCTGGCCGGGCAGCGCGTGGAGCGCTACGCCGCGCCGGCGCGCTGAGCCCCGGGGGCCGGACATCCGGTCCATCCCACGTCATGCACCCCAGAGGCGGCCGAGGGCCGCGCCGGCAGATTTGACGGAGATTTGACGCGCGCACCCGCTTTGCGAATGGAGACTTTACGGGGCTCCACCGAATACTGGCGACCGGCACTGTCGCCATGCGATCGCAAAGAAGAACATGCGCTCCAAGCATCTGGCCTTTCTGGAAGGAGGCCGCCGCACTGCGCGGTGCAGGGAAGGCCGCGTCCCTGCCTGCGCCGGCACCGGTCCCCACGGCGGGCACCGCAGCCGGCGCCCGGCGACCGGACCCCGGACGGGCTGCCTCCATGTCCCCGCAGCCGTGAAGGGCCTGCGCCATGGCTGAAACCCTGCTTCTCTTCGCCGCGGCCATCGCGCTGGCCTGGCCGCTGGGCCATTACCTGGCCGCCGTGCTGCGCGGCGCACCCATGCGTTCGGACCCGCTGTTCGCGTGGATCGAACGCCCCATCTACGCGCTGCTGGGCACGCGTCCGCAGGTGGGCATGGGCTGGCGTGGCTATGCCACCGCCTTCCTGCTCAGCAACGGCGTGCTGCTGCTCCTCGTCTGGGCCATCTTCATGACCCAGGCCTGGCTGCCGCTGAACCCCAACGACGCGCCCAACATGGGCTGGGATCTGGCCCTGCACACCACGGTCTCGTTCCTGACCAACACCAACCAGCAGCACTACGCGGGCCAGGCCCAGCTGTCCCATCTGGCGCAGATGACCGGCATCGTCGGCCTGCAGCTGGTCACCCCGGTGATGGCGCTCGGTGTGGTCGCCGCCACGCTGCGCGGCCTGTTCGGCGGCCGCCAGGCCATGGCAGGCCAGGCCGGTGCCGCGGCCTCCGGCGGCGATGCCGACACCGTGGACGTCGGCAACTACTGGGCCGACGTGGTGCGCGGCTGCGTGCGCGTGATGCTGCCGCTGTCGCTGGTGCTGTCGGCGCTGTTGACCACCCAGGGCGTCCCGGCCACGCTGCAGGGCGGCCCCACCGCCACGCCGGTGGAAGCCTCGGCCGAGTTCAAGGAACAGAAGATCCCGCTCGGCCCGGTCGCGCCCATGGTGGCCATCAAGCAGCTGGGCAGCAACGGCGGCGGCTGGTACGGCCCCAACAGCGCCGTGCCGCTGGAGAACCCGACGCCATTCGCCAACTTCCTGGAGACGCTGGCCATCCTGCTGGTGCCGGTCTCGGTCGTCTTCATGGTCGGGCCGTTCACGGGCCGCCGCCGGTTCGGCGCGATGGTGTTCGGCACCATGCTGGTGATGTCGGTCGCCTCGACCGGGCTGTCGCTGTGGTCCGAAGGCCATTCCGGCACCTCGGCCGACATCGCCCTCATGGAGGGCAAGGAAGTGCGTCTGGGTGTGGACGACTCGGCGCTGTGGTCCGCGGTCACCACCCAGGTCAACAACGGCTCGGTCAACGCGATGCTGGACTCCACCGCGCCGCTGACCGGCATGGTTTCCATGATCAACATGCTGATCAACGGCATCTGGGGCGGCATCGGCTGCGGGCTGCAGCAGTTCCTCGTCTACCTGCTGCTGGCGGTGTTTCTGGCCGGCCTCATGACGGGCCGCACGCCCGAGCTGTTCGGCCGCAAGATCGAAGGCCCGGAGGTCAGGCTGCTGGCCGTGATCGTGCTGCTGCAGCCCATCGTGCTGCTGGGCCTTACTGCCACTGCGCTGGCCGTGCCCGGCATCGCCGGCAACTCCAACCCGGGCTTCCATGCGATCAGCCAGGTGTTCTACGAATACACCTCGGCCTTCGCCAACAACGGTTCTGGCTTCGAAGGCCTGGGCGACGCCACGCCGTGGTGGAACCTGTCCTGCGTGCTCGCGCTGGCACTGGGCCGCTTCCCCGGCCTGTTGCTGCCGCTGGCCATCGCCGCCATGCTGGCCGCCAAGCGCCGCGCACCCGAAAGCGCGGGCTCGCTGCAGATCGAAACGCCGACCTTCGCGCTCACGCTGATCGGCATCGTCATCATCCTCACGCTGTTGCAGTTCATGCCGGTGCTGGTGCTGGGCCCCGTGGCCGACCACCTGCAGCTGAACGCACTGCTGGCCCGTTAAGGACTGCACCATGTCCAATACACAACCCGGTTCCGCCGCTGCCGGCTTCGACTTCAAGCCGGCCATCGTCGACTCCTTCGTCAAGCTCGCGCCCCAGCACGTGGCCAAGAACCCCGTGATGGCCGTGGTCTGGCTCGGCACCGTGCTGACGCTGGTCGCCACGCTCGCGGGCTGGACCACGGCCGGCTTCGGCTGGGCCGTGACGCTGGTCTTGTTCGCCACCGTGCTGTTCGCCAACTTCGCCGAGGCCGTGGCCGAGGCGCGCGGCCGCGGCCAGGCGGCTTCGCTGCGCAGCGCGCGCAAGGACCTCGTGGCGCGCCGCCTGCAGGACGGCAGGGAGAGCACCGTGCCGGCCGCCGCGCTGCGTCCGGGCGACATGGTCGTGGTCGAGGAAGGCGAGCTGATCCCGGCCGACGGCGAGATCGTGGAAGGCCTGGCCACCATCAACGAGGCCGCCGTCACGGGCGAATCCGCGCCCGTGCTGCGCGAGGCCGGCACCGACCGCTCCGGCGTGATCGGCGGCACCAAGGTGCTGTCCGACCGCATCGTCGTGCGCGTCACGGCCGAGCCCGGCCACAGCTTCCTGGACCGCATGATCGCGCTGGTCGAAGGCTCCAACCGCCAGAAGACGCCCAACGAGATCGCGCTCGGCATCCTGCTGGTCGTGATGACCGTCACCTTCGGGGCCGTGGTCGTCAGCCTGCCCTTCATCGCCGGCTTCGTCGACGTGCAGGTCAACGTGGTGCTGCTCGTCGCCCTGCTGGTGTGCCTGATTCCCACCACCATCGGCGGCCTGCTGCCGGCCATCGGCATCGCCGGCATGAACCGCGCGCTCAAGGCCAACGTGCTGGCCAAGTCCGGCAAGGCCGTCGAGGTGGCCGGCGACGTGGACGTGCTGCTGCTGGACAAGACCGGAACCATCACCTACGGCGACCGACAGGCCACGGCGTTCCATCCGATGGCCGGTGTCGATGCTGCCCAGCTGCGCGAGGCCGCGCTGCTGAGCTCGCTGGCCGACCCCACGCCCGAGGGCAAGTCCATCGTGAAGCTCGCGCGCGAGAAGGGCGAGAAGCTCGCGGATCCCGAAGGCGCGCACTTCATGCCGTTCACGGCCCAGACCCGCATGTCGGGTGTGGACCTCCCAGGCGGCCGTCAGATCCGCAAGGGCGCGCTGGATGCGATTGCCAAGCATGTCAAGGCGCAGGATGGCCGCGTGCCGGCCGAGCTGCAGGCCCGCGTGGACGACGTGGCGCGCAAGGGCGCCACGCCGCTGGTGGTCAGCGACGGCCGCCATGTGCTGGGCGTGATCGAGCTGTCCGACGTGATCAAGCGCGGCATCAAGGAGCGCTTCGCACGCCTGCGCGAGATGGGCGTGAAGACCGTGATGATCACCGGCGACAACAGGCTCACGGCCGCCAGCATCGCCGCCGACGCCGGCGTGGACGATTACATCGCCGAAGCCACGCCCGAGGACAAGCTCGCGCGCATCCGCGCCGAGCAGGCCGGCGGCCGCCTTGTGGCCATGGTGGGCGACGGCACCAACGACGCACCGGCGCTGGCCCAGGCCGACGTGGGCCTGGCCATGAACTCGGGCACGCAGGCCGCCAAGGAGGCCGGCAACATGGTCGACCTGGACTCCGACCCCGCCAAGCTGCTGGCCGTGGTGGAGATCGGCAAGCAGCAGCTCATCACGCGCGGCGCGCTGACCACCTTCTCGCTGGCCAACGACGTATCCAAGTACTTCGCCATCCTGCCGGCCCTGTTCGCGGCCGCCATCCCGCAGATGGCCGTGCTCAACGTGATGCAGCTGCACAGCCCGAACAGCGCGGTGCTGTCGGCGCTGGTTTTCAACGCCATCATCATCCCGGCGCTGATTCCGCTGGCGCTGCGCGGCGTGCGCTTCAAGCCGGCCAGCGCCACCGCGCTGCTGCGCAACAACATGCTGGTCTACGGCCTGGGCGGCGTGCTGCTGCCCTTCGTGGGCATCAAGCTGATCGACCTGATCCTGGCCACGTTCTTCACCCTCTGAGGTCCACCATGGGCACTGCCATGAACTCCATGCGGCACAAGACGGGGGCCGCCGCTCTCCCGGACGCCGCCACGCCCGCCCTGCACAACCAGGGCGCCCTGCGCGGCGCGATCGGCCTGGCCATCGTCACGCTGGCCGGCTTCGGCTTTCTGTACTCCATGGCGGGCGTGGGCGTCGGCCAGGCGGTGGCGCCCACCGGCGCCAACGGCAGCCTGATCGAGCGCAACGGCCAGATCGTCGGCTCCACGCTGGTGGCCCAGCCCTTCGTGGGCGACGGCTACTTCCAGCCGCGCCCGTCCGCCGCCAGCTACAACCTCATGGCGCTGTCGGGCAGCAACCAGGCCCGCACCAACCCCGAGATGCGCCAGCGCATCGAGGCAGCGCGTGCCGCCGTGGCCCAGCGCGAGGGCGTGGCGCGCGAGGCCGTGCCCGGCGACCTGGTCACGCAATCGGGCGGCGGCATCGACCCGCACATCAGCCCCGAGGCCGCGGCGATCCAGGTCGCGCGCGTGGCGCGCGTGCGCGGGCTCTCGCCCGATGCCGTCCGCCAGCTGGTGGCCCGGCACACCGAGGGCAAGCAGTTCGGCGTGCTGGGCGCGCCGCGCGTGAACGTACTGGAGCTCAACCTCGCGCTGGACGCGGCGCAGCCGGGCTGAGGAGCGGCCCGCGCCAGAATCCCGGCCCATGCCTGCTGCCAACACCGAACAAGCCGATGCGCTAATGGGCGCACTGCGCCGCCAGGCCGCGGGGCGGCTCACCGTGTTCCTGGGTGCGGCGCCCGGCGTGGGCAAAACCTACGCCATGCTCTCGCGCGCGCGAGAGCTGCACCGCCAGGGCATCGACGTGGTGATCGGCATCGTCGAGACGCACGGCCGCGCCGAGACGTTGGCCCTGGTCGATGGACTGCCGAACCTCGCACGCAAGCGCGTGCAGTACCAGGGCCGCCAGCTCGAGGAGATGGACCTGGACGGCCTGCTGGCGCGCAAGCCCGCCATCGCGCTGGTGGACGAGCTGGCCCACCGCAATGCGCCCGGCAGCCGCCACGAACGCCGCTGGCAGGACGTGGAGGAGCTGCTGGACGCCGGCATCGACGTCTACACCACGGTCAACATCCAGCACCTGGAGAGCCTGAACGACGTGGTGCACCAGATCACGGGCATCCGCGTCAGCGAGACCGTGCCCGATGCGGTGTTCGAGCGCCTGCGCGACATCCGCCTGGTCGACCTGCCCGCGCGCGAACTCATCGAGCGCCTGAACCAGGGCAAGGTCTACCTGCCCGAGCAGGCAGCCCAGGCGCTGCAGGCGTTCTTCTCGCCCTCCAACCTCACGGCGCTGCGCGAGCTGGCGATGCAGACCGTGTCCGAGCATGTGGACGCCGACCTGCGCGAGACGCGCACCGCGCGTGGCCTGGCCAGCATCGCGTTGCAGCGCCACGTGCTCATCGCCATCGATGGCCAGGGCCGGTCCGAGTACCTGGTGCGTGCGGGCTCGCGCATCGCCGAGCGCCGCGGCGCGCCCTGGACCGTGGTGACGGTGGACACCGGCGACTCGGCCGACGCCACCGTGCACGGCGCCGATCTGGCCGGCGAGGCCACGCCGCGCCACGCCACCGCGCGCGCCGAGCAGCAGCGCCAGATGGAGCTGGACAAGGCCTTCGCGCTGGCGCGCAACCTGGGCGGCGAAACCGAGGTGCTGCACAACACCGACGTGGTGCAGGCCCTGCTGGACGCCGCGGCCGCCCGCGGCGCACGGGCCATCGTGATCGGCCGTACGCGCGAGCGGCCGGTGGCGCGCATCTTCAACCGCACGCTCACGCAGCAGCTGCTGCAGCGCGGCGCGCGCTACGAACTGACCATCGTGAGCACGCCGCGCGCACGCCAGCGCGGGCGCCGCTTCGAGGACCTGGCCGGCGAGCGGCTGGCCCCGCGCGAGCCCGCGCTGATCCTCACCGCCACGCTGGTGTCCGTCGGCGTGGCGGCACTGGCCGAACGCTTTCTCGGCCTGCAGGAACTCTCGCCCGTGTTCCTGGTGGCGGTGATGCTGGTGGCCTCGCGCACGCGCATGGTGGCCGCCGTCATCACGGCCGTGCTGTGCTTCGGCGCCTTCGACTTCTTCTTCATCGAGCCGCGTCTGACCTTCGTGATCAGCGCGCCGCGCGGGGTGGCCACGGTGCTGCTGTTCCTGGCAGCCGCGCTGATCGCCGGCCGGCTGGCCTCGCGGTTGCGCATGCAGGTGAACGCGCTGCGCGCAGCCAACACGCATGCGACAGCCATGCAGAAGCTGGCACGCCAGCTGTCCAAGGCGGCGGACCTGGGGCAGGTGATCGCGGCCAGCGCCGCGGTGCTGCGGTCCACGCTGAACGCCGAAGTCTGGATGCGCATCGGCGATGCCAGCGGACCCGAAGCCGCGGACCGCGCGCTGACCGAGAAGGACGACGGCGCCGCCGCCTGGACCCAGCGCCAGGGCCAGCCCAGCGGCCGCTACACCGACACGCTGTCCGATTCCAGCTGGTGGTTCCTGCCGCTGCAGGACGGCGTGCAGACGCTGGGCGTGGTGGCGCTGCGCTTTCCCCAAGCCATGGCGCGGCTGTCGTTCGAGCAGCGGCGCCTGGCCGAGAGCATGACCGAGGACATCGCCCAGGCCGCCTCGCGCACGCGGCTGGTGGCCGAGCTGGAGGCCGCACGCGTCTCCGGCGAGACCGAGCGGCTGCGCTCCGCGCTGCTGTCCTCGGTGTCGCACGACCTGCGCTCGCCGCTGGCCTCGATGATCGGCTCGGCCGACAGCCTGGCCCAGTTCGGCAAGGACATGGACGCCGCCGACCGCGCCGAGCTGCTGGACACCATCCGCGTGGAGGGCCAGCGGCTGGACCGCTACATCCAGAACCTGCTGGACATGACGCGCCTGGGCCAGCAGGGCCTGACGCTGGCGCGCGACTGGATCGGTGTGGACGAACTGGTCGGCTCGGCCGCGCGCCGGCTGCAGCGCTACCTGCCCGACACGCGCGTGGAGACCGAGATCGCGCCGGACCTGGAGCCGCTGCACGTGCACCCCGCGCTGATCGAGCAGGCCCTGTTCAACGTGATGGAGAACGCCGCCAAGTTTTCGCCGCCTGGCCAGGCGATCCGGGTGCTGGCCAGGCGCCTGGACGACGGCATGCTGGGCATCGATACCATCGACCAGGGGCCCGGCATCCCCGAGGACGAGCGGCGCCGCATCTTCGACATGTTCTACAGCGTGGAGCGTGGCGACCGCGGCAAGCACGGCACGGGTCTGGGCCTGACCATCGTGCAGGGCATCGTCGGCGCCCACATGGGGCGCGTCGAGGCACTGCCGGGGCCGGATGGCGTGGGCACCACCATCCGCATCGCGCTGCCATTGGAATGAACCATGACCCTTTCCGCTGAAGTCACGCCGCCGCCGCGCGTGCTGGTGATCGACGACGAGCCGCAGATCCGCAAGTTCGTCGACATCAGCCTGCGCTCGCAGGGCTACGCCACGTTGCTGGCCGCAAACGGGCAGGAGGGCCTGAGCCTGCTGGCCAGCAAGGGCGCCGACATCGTCGTGCTGGACCTGGGTCTGCCAGACCGCGACGGCCGCCAGGTGCTGCAGGAGCTGCGCCAGTGGTCACGCGTGCCGGTCATCGTGCTGACGGTGCGCTCGGGCGAGGAGGAGAAGGTGGCCCTGCTGGATGCCGGAGCCAACGACTACGTGACCAAGCCTTTCGGCATCGGTGAACTGATGGCGCGGCTGCGCGCACTGCTGCGCAACGCGGTGCCGGCCGACCCGGTGGCGCCTACCTACGACGACGGCAACCTGCGCATCGACCTCGCGCGGCGCGAGGTGCACCTGCACGGTGAGCCCGTGGCGCTCACGCGCAAAGAGTTCGCACTGCTGTCCATCCTGGCCAGCCACCCCGACCGGCTCATCACGCAGCCGCAGCTGCTGCGCGAAATGTGGGGCCCCACGCACACCGAAGACGCGCACTACCTGCGCGTGCTGGTGGCCAAGCTGCGCCAGAAGCTCTGCGACGCGGCGGCCGCACCGCGCTACATCATCACGGAGCCGGGCGTCGGCCTGAAGTTCGTGACGGAGCGCGCCGCCGGTTGAGGGCGCGCGGCCTTGGCGCATTCTTTGCGCACTGCCGCCGCGATTTGACAGCGGCTTGATGGGCAGGTCGCGACACTGAACGTCTCTCGACTTTGCGCTCAAGACACATGGCTTATGCCGCGTACAAGGAGTTCGTCGCCGCTGGCACCGCAGCGCGCGGGCCGCTATTCCAGGTGCTCGATGTCACCGTGCCGCTGGCCGATGCCCACGCCGTGCGCCGCGCCCTGCTGGCTTGCGACGGCGCGGATATCCTGCGCTGCGAACCGCTGCCGCGTCCGGGTGCCGCCTGCGCCAGCGCGGCACCGCGCGCGCGGCTCACGCTGCACCTGGCCGACGGCTGCTTCGAGGCCGTCGCGCACCGGGTGCTGGCCTGCACGCCCGACGGCGAATTCGGCCGCCTGGTCAGCTGGCGCGACCACCTGCGTCAGCGGGGGCTGCCCTGCGGCTTCTAGATTCAATCGGCGACGAAGCCCGTTGCCTTGACGATGCGCGCCCATCGCGCCGATTCCGCGTTCATCTGCTGCAGGAAGGCCTCGCCGCACAGCGGGGCGGCCGGCGCCAGGCCAGAGGTGGCCATGCGCTGGCGGAAGTCCGCCGAAGCCAGCACCTTCTGGTGCGCGGCCGTCAGCCGCTGCACGATGGGCGCGGGCAGGCCCTTGGGGCCCGACAGGCCGAACCAGACCGTGGTCTGCAGCTGCGGCAGGCCGATCTCGGTGACCGTGGGCACGTCGGGCAGCTCGGCCGAGCGCTGGCCCGCCGTGGTCGCAAAGGCGACGAGCTTGCCGGCCTTGATCTGCGGGCCGGCCGTGGCGGTCTGCACGAAGCCCAGCGGCGCTGTGCCGCCCACCATGTCGGTGATCTGGTTCGGGCTGCTGCGGTAGGGCACGTGGGTCATCTCCACCTTGAGCGCCTCGGCCAGCTGGTAGCCCAGGAAATGCGCAGGCGAACCCGGTGCGAAGGAGGAGTAGGTCGGCGGCGTCTTCTGCGCCTTGATCCACTGCGCGAGCTCGGCGAAGTTGCGTGGGCCCAGGCTCGGGTGGCTGGCCAGCACCAGGCCGGCCTCCACGCCCTGGCAGATCGGCGTGAAGTCGGCTGGCACGTAGCGCGCCCGCGGGTTGGCATTGGGCGTGATGGTCATCATGCCGGCCGTGCTGACGAGCAGGGTGTAGCCGTCGGCCGGCGTGCGCGTCATCACCTGGGCCGCCACCATGCCGCCCACGGCCGGCGAGTTCTCCACCACCACGGGCTGGCCCAGCTCCTTGACCAGCAGGTCGGCGAGTGCACGCGCGTAGGCGTCGGGCGGGCCGCCCGGCGTGGAAGGGGTGATGAGCTTGATCGGGCGTTCGGGCCAGGTCTGGGCCTGTGCCGGCAGGGCTGCCATGGCGAGCAGGGCGGCAGCGCAGAGCGCGCGGCGGGCGATGGTCATGTTTGTCTCCGGATGGTGAAAGAACGGGGTCAGCGCTGCGGCATGTCCTTGGCCGAGTAGCCCAGGCTCACGGCCGCGTCGTCGGGAATGGCGGGCACCGTGGCCTCCCAGGCCAGCCAGTCCGCGCGCAAGGTTTCCAGCAGCTCGGGGTGCTTGTGCGCAAGGTTGGCGCGCTCGCGCGCGTCCTGCCGCACGTTGAAGAGGTACTCGTGGTCGTCGACCTTCAGGTACTTCCAGTCGCCGCGGCGCAGCGCGCGCTGGTGGCGGTGGTGCATGCGCCAGTACAGCGGGCGCTCGAAGGTCTGGCCCGGGTCGCGCAGCACGGCGGCCAGCGAGACGCCGTCGATCGGCACCTCGGGGTGCGGCCGGCCGCCGCCCAGCGCCAGCAGCGTGGCCGACCAGTCCATGCTCATGCAGTGCTGCGCGCTCGCCGTGCCGGCCGGGATGGCGGCCGGCCAGTGCGCGATCCAGGGCACGCGGATGCCGCCTTCGGTCAGGTCCATCTTGCCGCCCACGAGCGGCCAGTTGTCGGAGAAGCGCTCGCCGCCGTTGTCGCTCGTGAAGACGATCAGCGTGTTCTCCAGCAGGCCCTCTTCGCGCAGTGCGGCGACCAGATCGCCGATGCCCTCGTCCATGTGGTGAATCATGCGGCGGTAGGTTTCCACATCGCCGCCATCCAGGTGGAACAGGTTGCCAGCCACCTCGGCCGCCAGGTGCGCGTCGTCGCGTGTCTCCCAGGGCCAGTGCGGCGCCGTGTAGTGCAGGCTCAGGAAAAAGGGCCGGCCGGCGCGGGCGGCGGCGGCGCGCGCCTTCACATGGTCCACCGCGCGGCGCGAGAGCAGGTCGGTCAGGTAGCCCACGTCGTGCCGCTCGGACTCGTTCTCGTAGAGGTCGTGGTCGCCCTGGCCCGAGCAGTGGCTGAAGTAGTCCACGCCGCCGGCCATGATGCCGTAGAAGTCGTCGTAGCCCGAGCGCTGCGGGCCGAAGGCCGGCGGGTAGCCCAGGTGCCATTTGCCGATCAGCGCGGTGGCGTAGCCGGCCTCGCGCAGCAGCGAGGGCAGGGTCGGCATGTCGGGTGGCAGGCCCAGCGTGGGGCTGCCCTTGCTGCGGCTGTTGATGGGCTCCTCCATGCCGCCGCGCAGCCGGTACTGGTAGCGCATGGTCATGAGGGCGAAGCGCGTGGGCGAGCAGACCGGCGAGTTGCTGTAGCCCTCGGTGAAACGCAGGCCGCCCGCGGCCAGCGCGTCGATGTGCGGCGACACGGGACCGAAGCCGGCCGACCGGCCGCCGTAGCAGCCCAGGTCGGCGTAGCCGAGGTCGTCGGCGACGATGAAGATGAGGTTGGGTTTCATGCGGAGGGCGACTGTAGGCCGGTGCAAGCCATCCGTAAAATTGAAAATTGCAGTCCAAACAAAAGTTTCTCTATGGACCCACGCCACCTCGTGCAACTCGCCACGATCCTCGAAAAGGGCTCCATCACCCAGGCCAGCCGGCACCTGCACCTGACCCAGCCCACGCTCACGCACAACATGCAGACGCTGGAGATGCAGGCCGGTGGCGCGCTGTTCGAGCGCAGCCGCTACGGCGTGCGCAGCACGCCGCTCGGGGAGATGCTGGCGCGCGAGGGCCGGGCCATCATGCGGCGGCTCAAGGATGCGGCCGAGGTCACGGCGCGGCACCGCAGCGGCATCCGCAAGCAGGTGCGCATCGGCGCCGGGCCGCTGGTGGGCGCAGCGGCGGCGGGGGAGCTGGTACGCGTGCTGCTGGAGCGCTTTCCCGACCTCGCGTTGTCGGTGCAGAGCGACCGGCCGCACCTGTTGCTGGAGCAGCTCATCGACGGCCACCACGAGTTCGTGGTCGCGCCCGCATGGCTGGAGCGCCCGCCGCCCGGCATCGAGCGCCGGCTGCTCGTCGCGGACGCGCTGGGCGTGTTCTGCGCGCGCACGCATGCGCTGGCGCAGCGCGGCGGCGCGCTCGACGCGCAGCGCTGGATCAGCCTGGGCTCGGCCTCGCCCTTCGACCAGGAGGTGCGCGAGATGCTGGCCGCCGCCGGCGTGCACGCCATGCGCGTGGATGTCACGGTGCTGGGCGAGGCCTTCGTGCTGCTCGACACGCTGGCCCAGGGCCGGCACCTCGCGGTGCTGCCGCGCTTTCCGCTGCGCCGGCTGGCCGAACGCTTCGGCCTCGTGGAACTGGCGCTGCGGGCACCACCGCGGCCGCGGCCGATCTACCTCTGGTGCCGCGCGACCACGCTGGAGGACGCGGGGATGGCGGCCGTGGCGGAGGTCTTGCAGCAGACCATGGCGGCGCTGGCCGCCTGAGCGTCAGGCCGCCAGCGCGGCCTCGAGCGCATCGATGAACATGGCCGGCACGTCGAAGCCGGTCTGGTCGCTGATCTCCTGAAAGCAGGTCGGGCTGGTCACATTGACCTCCGTGAGGCAGTCGCCGATCGCGTCCAGCCCCACCAGCAGCAGGCCGCGCGCGGCCAGCACCGGGCCCAGGGTCTCGGCAATCTCGCGATCGCGTTCGGTCAGCGGCTGGGCCACGCCCTTGCCGCCGGCAGCCAGGTTGCCACGCACCTCGCTGCCCTGCGGGATGCGCGCGAGCGAGAAGGGCACGGGCTTGCCGCCGATCACGAGGATGCGCTTGTCGCCCTGCACGATCTCGGGCACGAAGCGCTGAACCATGATGGTCTCGGCGCCATCCTTGTTGAGCGTCTCGACGATGGAGCCCAGGTTCAGGCCATCGGCCTTGACGCGGAAGATGCCCATGCCGCCCATGCCGTCCAGCGGCTTCAGGATGATGTCCTGGTGCTCGGCATGGAAGGCGCGCACCTCGGCGGCGCTGCGCGTGACCAGCGTGGGGCTCGTGAACTGCGCAAACTCCATGATGGCCAGCTTCTCGGGGTGGTCGCGCAGCGCGGCCGGCTTGTTGAAGACCCTGGCGCCTTCGCGCTCGGCCTGCTCCAGCAGGTGCGTGGCGTAGAAGAACTCGCTGTCGAAGGGCGGGTCCTTGCGCATCAGCACGGCGTCGAATTCGGCGAGCGCGCGCAGCGGCGTGGAGTCGATGCGGTACCAGGCGTCGGGCTGGCCGGTCAGTGTCAATTCGTGGACCAGGGCCTGCACCTGGCCGCCCGTGCGCCAGCCGATGTGGCGCGGCTCACAGGACCAGATGCGGTGGCCGCGGCGCTGGGCCTCGCGCATCATCGAGAAGGTGGTGTCCTTGTAGATCTTGAAGCTGTCCAGCGGGTCGACGACGAAGAGGAGGTTCATGAGGGGATCTTTCGGGAAGCGCCGTACTGTTGCACAAACAGCGCCAGCGCGCCGGCCACCACGCCCCAAAAGGCCGAGCCGATGCCGGCAATCGCCACGCCCGACAGCGTGACCAGGAAGGTGATGAGCGCCGGCTCACGGTGGCGTTCGTCGACGAGTGCGGTGGCCAGCCCGTTGGCGATGGTGCCCAGCAGCGCCAGGCCGGCGATGGCCGCCACCAGCTCCCGGGGGAAGGCCGTCAGCAACCCCGTGACCGTGGCGCCGAAGATGCCGATCAGCACGTAGATCAGCCCGCAGCTCACGGCCGCGGTGTAGCGCTTGTCGGGGTCCTCGTGCGCCTCGCGCCCCATGCAGATCGCGGCCGTGATGGCCGAGAGGTTCAGCGCGAACGCGCCGAACGGCGCCAGCACCAGCGTGGCGATGCCGGTGATGCTGAGCAGTCTGGAGATCGGCATGCGGCCGTAGCCGGCCGCGCGGATCGCGGCCACGCCGGGCAGGTTCTGCGAGGCCATGGTCACGACGAACAGCGGCACCGCCAGGCTCACAGCCGCCTGCCAGCTGAAGCGGGGCATCGTGAATTGCGGCACCGCCAGGCCCACGTGCACGCCGGCCCAGGCCAGTTCGCCACGCAGACCGCAGTAGGCGATGGCGGCCAGCAGGGTCAGCGGCACGGCGTAGCGCGGCAGCAGGCGCCGGCCCAACAGGTAGACGAGCAGCATCAGCAGCACCAGGCCCAGCGCCGTTTTCGCGGCGATGAAGGCGTCGAGCCCGAAGCGCGCCAGCACACCGGCGAGCAAGGCCGAGGCGATGGCCACGGGAATGCGGTTCATGACGCGCTCGAACCAGCCCGTCATGCCCGCCACCGTGATGGCCAATGCGCTCAGCATGAAGGCGCCCACGGCTTCGTCCATGCCATAGCCTGCGCCGGCCACGGCCAGCACGGCCGCGCCCGGCGTGCTCCAGGCCACCATGACCGGCATGCGCCAGCGCAGCGAGGGCAGCGCGGTGCACAGGCCCATGCCCAGGCCCAGCGCCCACATCCAGGAGCTGATGAGTTCGGGCGTGGCACCGAAAGCAAGGGCGGCCTGGAACACGATGGCCACGGAGCTCGTGAAGCCGACCAGCACGGCCACGAAGCCTGCCGTGAAGGCCGGCAGGCTCAGGTCTTTGAGGAAACGCATAGGCGGCGGATTGTGCCCATGCGGATCTTTTTCGGCTGGCCTGTCACAAAGCGCGCAGGCGGCGCGTCTAGCAGGGAAGACGCCGATTCAACCACCCCGAAAGGAAGCACATGACCCCCCGCCTCAACGCCCTGCAGCACGCCCCCGAGCTCTACAAGAAGCTGTCCGACTACAGTATCGCGGCCAAGAAGGGCCGCCTCGACGCCAAGCTGCTCGCGCTCATCGAGATCCGCGCTTCGCAGATGAACGGCTGCGCCTTCTGCCTGGACATGCACGTCAAGCAGGCCAAGCAGCACGGCGATGGCGAACTGCGCCTGCACCACGTGGCGATCTGGCACGAGTCGCCGCTGTTCAGCGCCCACGAGCGCGCTGCCTTCGCCTGGACCGAGGCGCTCACGCACCTGCCGGCCCACGGCGTGCCCGATGCCGTCTACGAGCAGGTGCGGGCGGAGTTTTCCGAACAGGAGATCGTGGAACTCACGCACAACGTGATGGGCATCAACGCCTGGAACCGCTTGAGCGTGGCCTTTCGCAATGTGCCGGGCAGCGCCGACAAGGCCTTCGGCCTCGACAAGGTTCCGTTCGCCTGAGCCCGCCGCGGCAGGGCGGCTTCCTATACTGGCCGGCTCCACCGAACCACCATCCGAGGACCGCCCATGCCTTTGCAACTGCGCTCGCTGATCCGCCCCGACGCTACCTTGGAACTCTCGCTGGCCGAGGTCGCCATGCCCAAGCCCGCGCACGACGACGAGGTCGTGGTGCGCATGGAGGCCGCGCCGCTGAACCCCTCTGACCTGGGCCTGCTGTTCGGCGGTGCCGACATGGCCACAGCCAAGGTGTCGGGCACTGCCGAGCGTCCCGTGGTCACGGCCAGCCTGTCGCCTGCGGCCCTGGCCGCTGCGCAAGGCCGTATCGGCCAGTCCATGGTGGTCGGCAACGAGGGTGCCGGCACCGTCGTCGCTGCCGGCGCCTCGGCCGCGGCCCAGGCCTTGTTGGGCCGGAAGGTCGCGCTGCTGGGCGGCGGCATGTACGCTGAATACCGTGCCATCTCGGCCGACCAATGCCTGCCGCTGCCCGAGGGCGCGACGGCCGCGCAGGGCGCTTCGTGCTTCGTCAACCCGCTGACTTCGCTGGGCATGGTGGAGACCATGCGGCGCGAGGGCCACAGCGCGCTGGTGCACACGGCCGCCGCGTCCAACCTGGGCCAGATGCTGAACCGCATCTGCCTGAAGGACGGCGTGCCGCTCGTCAACGTGGTGCGCAAGCCCGAGCAGGCCGCGCTGCTGCGCAGCCAGGGCGCGCAGCATGTGGTGGACAGCAGCCAGGCCGACTTCCAGGCCGCGCTGATCGAGGCGATCGCCGCGACGGGCGCCACGCTGGCCTTCGACTCCATCGGTGGCGGCAAACTGGCCGGCCTGATCCTGGTGGCCATGGAGGCCGCGATCGCGCGCAGGGAGCAGGCCGCCTACAGCCGCTACGGCAGCAATGTGCACAAGCAGGTCTACATCTACGGCAGCCTGGATCGCGGCCCCATCGAGATCGCGCGCGGCTTCGGCATGACCTGGGGCGTGGGCGGCTGGCTGCTGTTTCCGTTCCTGCAGAAGATCGGCCCGCACCATGTGCAGCAGCTCAAGGCCCGCGTGGCGGCCGAGCTTACGACGACCTTCGCGAGCCACTACACGCGCGAGGTCGGCCTGGCCGAGGCGCTGTCGCTGCAGGCCATCGCGATCTACGGCAAGCAGGCCACGGGCGAGAAGGTGCTGATGCGGCCGACAGCGGGCTGAGATGCTGGCCAGCCGCATCGACCACCTCGCCATCACCGCGCCCACGTTGCAGGCCGGCAGCGATGCCGTGTTCGCGCAGCTGGGCGTGCGCCCCCAGGCCGGCGGCCGGCATGCGCGCATGGGCACGCACAACCTGTTGCTGCGCCTGGGCGAGGCGCTGTACCTGGAGGTCATCGCGGTCGACCCCGAAGCACCCGCGCCGGGGCGGCCGCGCTGGTTCGGGCTCGACACGCTGGAGCCGGACACGCCGCCGCGCCTGGCCTGCTGGGTCGCGCGCACCGACGACATCCAGGGCGCGGCCGCCGCCTGGCCGCTCGGCGAGGTGCTGCCCATGTCGCGCGGCACGCTGGACTGGCGCATCACGGTGCCGGGCGATGGCAGCATGCCCCTGGGCGGCGCAGCGCCCACGCTGATCCAGTGGGACACCCTCGCGCACCCCGCGGCCGGCCTGCCCGACGCCGGCTGCGCGCTGGTGGCGCTGGAACTGCAGCATCCCGAGCCGGCGCGCGTCCAGGCCGTGCTCGACCGGTTGTACCTGGCCGAGCCAGGTGTGGCGCTGTCGCTGCGTGCAGCAGCGCAGCCGGCACTGGCCGCGCAGGTGCGCACACCGCAGGGCCTGCGTCGCCTTGCTTGAGCCGCGGGCCGGCTGCGGTCTAATCGCGGCCATGAACCAAGACGCAAGCACCCGTCCTCCGCTGCCCGACCACCTGTCCGTCGACCCGCGCAGCCCGCACCATGTCGCTGCCGTGTTCCAGCACGACATCGGCATCCGTTTCAACGGCAAGGAACGCTTCGACGTGGAGGAATACTGCCTGTCCGAAGGCTGGATCAAGGTGGCCGCCGGCAAGACCGTGGACCGCCGTGGCCGGCCGCTGCTGATCAAGCTCAAGGGCCAGGTCGAGGCCTTCTACCGCGAAGCCTGAGCCGGGCGCCTCTTCGGGGTGAACCAAGGCCCGCGCCGCAAAGGCACGGGCTTTTTTTGTTGGTGCGGGCGCATCCGGGTAAGTCCTAGCGCCGTGGACTGTTGCTCGATGCGAAACGATGCATTGCCCGCCGCGCGGTTTTTCTTTTGGGGTGCGGGTTTGACAATTAAGCCCATCGATGAGGCGCACGACACGGCTCGTCGAGACGGGGCAGGGCAAAGGGCCCGGCTCCGCCGAACGGGAAGTTGTCCTCACCACCGAAAGGAATCCACCATGAACACCAAGTTTCTTGCCTCCGCCCTGATCGCCGCTGCCGGCTTCGCCGCGGCCCCCAGCTTCGCTGGCGACAACATCAGCGGTGAAGTCGGTTACGTGCCCCAGGTCAGCTCGGTCAAGAGCGATCTGACCCGTGCGGCCGTGCGGGCCGAGTACCTGCAGGCCGAGCGCAGCGGCACGCTGCCGGAAGCCGGCGAAGGCGCCGACATCGGCGCCGTGGCCAACGCCAAGAGCGGCCTGACGCGCGATGCCGTGCGCGCTGAAGCCGTGTACGCCGTGCGCCATGGCCTGCTGGGTGGCGGCGAAGTCTGAGCGTCTCCAAGCCCTCGCGAGTCAAGGCCCGCGCCGCAAGGCGCGGGCCTTTTGCTTTGGCAAAAGGTTCCGCATCACTGTTGCTTCGATGGAAACGATGCTTTGCCTTGGACGGGCTTTTTCAATCATGTCACGGTTTTTAAACTTCATTCCATCGTCAATGTCAATGAAGGAAAACACCATGAACACCAAGATCCTCGCCTCCGCCCTGCTCGCCGCAGCCGGTCTGGTCGCAGCGCCCGCATTCGCCGGCGGCGGTGTCAACGCCAGTGGTGAAGTCGGCTACATTCCGCCCGTGCCCGCCGCGACGTCCAGCGCCGTGACCCGTGAAGCCGTGCGCAACGAATACTTGCAAGCCCAACGCAACCACCAACTGGCCGCGACCGGTGAAGTCGGCGACGTCGGCGTCCTGGCCTCTGCCAAGCCCAGCACGCTGACGCGCGACCAAGTCCAGCGCGAGTATCTGGCTGCAGCCCAGAACCACCAGCTGGCCCCGGCCGGCGAAGGTGCCGACATCGGCTACCGCCCGACCCAAAGCCTGCTGACGCGTGAAGCCGTGCGTGCCGACGCAGTGCGCGCGCTGCGCGCGGGTGAACTGCCCGGCGGCGAAGTCTGAGCCTCTTCTGCTGCCGACAGCAAAAGGCCCGCGCTTGCCAAGCGCGGGCCTTTTTATTGGGCGGTTCAGATCTCGACCTTGGAGCCGAGCTCCACGACCGCGTTGCTGGGCAGCTTGAGGAAATCGGCTGCGGCGCTCGCGTTCAGGTGCATCTGCGCGAACAGCTTCTCGCGCCAGGGCGCCATGCCGGTGCCCAGCGTGGGCACCACCATGTCGCGCGACAGGAAGTAGCTCGTCGTCATGGTTTCCATCTCGCAGCCGCGCCCGCGCATCTGCTGCAGCGCGCGCGGCAGGTCGGGGTCGTTCTTGAAGCCGTAGTGCAGCACCACCTGCCAGCAATCGTGGCCCAGTGCCTCGATCTGCAGCCGCTTGTCCATGCCGATCCAGGGCCGCTCGTGGCTGCGCACGGTCACGAACAGGTTGGTCTCGTGCAGCACCTTGTTGTGCTTGAGGTTGTGCAGCAGCGCATTGGGCACGCTGCCGGGTTCGGCCGTCAGGAACACGGCGGTGCCCTCCACGCGCGCGGGCGGGCTCACGAACACCGATTCGAGGAAGCTCTTGAGGTCGATGGCGTTGGCGCGCAGCGCCTCGTTGAGCAGGCGCCGGCCTTCGTGCCAGGTCATCATGAGCATGAACATCATGGCGCCGATGAACAGCGGGAACCAGCCGCCGTCGAACAGCTTCATGAGATTGGACGCCCAGAACGCGAAGTCGACGACGAAGAAGAAGCCGGTGGCCAGGATGCACAGCCACAGCGGGTATTTCCAGCCGTAGCGGATCACGAAGAAGGTCAGTACCGTGGTGATCAGCATGTCCGTGCAGACGGCGATGCCGTAGGCCGCCGCCAGGTTGCTGGAGGACTTGAACATCACCACGGCCAGCACGATCGCCAGGAACAGACCCCAATTGACGAAGGGAATGTAGATCTGGCCGGCCGCCTTGACGCTGGTGTGCTGGATCTGCAGCCGCGGCAGGTAGCCCAGCTGGATCACCTGCTTGGTGACCGAGAAGGCGCCCGTGATGAGTGCCTGGGAGGCGATCACCGCGGCGGCCGTGGCCATGCCCACCAGCGGCAGCAGCGCCCACTCGGGCGCCATCATGAAGAACGGGTTCTTGACGGCCTCGGGCTCGCGCAGCAGCAGGGCGCCCTGGCCGAAGTAATTGAGCGTGAGCGCCGGCATCACCGCCCCGAACCAGGCCAGCCGGATCGGCCGCTTGCCGAAATGACCGAGATCGGCATAGAGCGCTTCGGCGCCCGTCACGGCCAGCACCACGGCACCCAGGATGATGAAGCTCGTGCCCGGATTCAGCCACATGAAGCGCAGCGCGTGGTGCGGGCTCAGCGCGAACAGGATTTCGGGGTTGTGCCAGATGTGCGAGACGCCCAGCAGCGCGATGGCGATGAACCAGGCCAGCGTGATCGGCCCGAAGAACTTGCCGATGCCGCCCGTGCCGCGCTTTTGCACGGCGAACAGCGCGAACAGGATCACCAGCGTGAGCGGGATCACGGCCTTGCGAAAAGCGGGCGAAACCACTTCCAGGCCTTCCACGGCCGACAGCACCGAAATCGCCGGCGTGATCACGCCGTCGCCGTAGAACAGGCAGGTGCCGAAGATGCCGACCAAGAGCAGCACGTGGCGCAGCTGCGGCTTGTCTTTCACCGACTGCGAGGCCAGCGCCAGCATGGCGACCAGGCCGCCCTCGCCGGCGTTGTCGGCGCGCAGCACCAGCACCACATACTTGAGCGAGACGATGACGGTCAGCGTCCAGAACAGGATGGACAGCACGCCGTAGACGTTGTCCACCGTGAACGGGACATGGCCGGAGCCGAAGATCTCCTTGACCGCGTACAGGACGCTGGTGCCGATGTCGCCGTAGACGACACCGATGGCGCCCAGGGTGAGCGCCGCGAGCGGGGTTTTGGCGTGTTGCAAAGGAAAGCCGCTCGGCCGTGGGGCCAGCGGCTGGTGTTTCGCGGGACGGCTATTGTGCGCCTCGCCCCGCAACCGGCAAGCCGCCGCGGCGCTGATGTTGCACTGCAGCAACTTCCGTTGTCATCGGCTCAGTAGACCTCGGCTTCGGGGTCCGTCGCTTCGAGTTCGTAGCTGGCCGCGACCAAGGCCAGCCGGCCGATGACGCCATACATGTAGAAGCGGTTGGGGGCGCTGGCGCCCGGCTTCATGCCATGCTGGGGTAAGTGCGTACTCTCGGCGAAAGCCAGCGGCACGAAGCGCGAGCCCGGCGCATTGAGGTTCTCGTCGGGGCCGCGGTCGGCATGCACGCGGTAAAAACCGCCCACCACATAGCGGTCCATCATGTAGACCACGGGCTCGGCCATGGCGTCGTGCATGCGCTCGGCCGTCAACACGCCTTCCTGGATGATCACGTCGTGCACGGGCTGCCCGTCCTTGACCACGGCCATCTTGTTGCGCGTCTTGCGGTTCAGGCCCGTCAATTCGGCGGCGTCGTGCACGGTCATGATGCCCATGCCGTAGGTGCCGTTGTCCGCCTTCACGACCACGAAGGGTTTCTCGTTGATGCCGTATTCCTTGTACTTGCGACGCACCTTTGTCAGCAGCGCATCGACGTTGGTCTGCAGGCAGTCCATGCCTGCTCCCTCGGCGAAGTCGACCTCGCCGCACTTGGCGAACATCGGGTGGATCAGCCAGGGGTCGATGCCCAGCAGCTTGCCGAAGCGCTTGGACACCTCCTCGTAGCTCTGGAAATGCCGGCTCTTGCGCCGCACCGACCAGCCCGCGTGGAGCGGCGGCAGCAGGTACTGTTCGTGCAGGTCTTCCAGGATGCCGGGCGCACCGGCCGACAGGTCGTTGTTGAGCAGGATGGTGCAGGGGTCGAAGTTCTTCAGCCCCAGCCGGCGCTTGCTGCGCACCACCGGCTCCAGCGTGAGTTCATCGCCGTTGGGCAGCTGGATGGTCTTGGTTTCCTTGATTTCCGGATCGACCGAACCCACCCGCACGTTCAGGCCGGCCATGTGGAAGATGCGCTGCAGCTGCGCCACGTTGGCCAGGTAGAAGGTGTTGCGGCTGTGGTTCTCGGGGATCAGCAGCAGGTTCTTGGCCTCGGGGCAGATCTTCTCGATCGCCGCCATGGCCGACTGCACAGCGAGTGGCAGCATGGGCTGCGTGAGGTTGTTCCAGCCGCCCGGAAACAAATTGGTGTCCACCGGCGCGAGCTTGAAGCCGGCGTTGCGGATGTCCACGGAACAGTAGAACGGCGGCGTGTGCTCCATCCACTCCAGCCGGAACCAGCGTTCGATGGCCGGCGTGGAATCGAGGATGCGCTGCTCGAGCTCGTTGATCGGCCCGGTCAGTGCGGTGATGAGGTGGGGAACCATGGGGAAGGCCTTGGGTTGGCAATATTCGAGTGAATTCTAGGGATATGGGGTGGCCATCCCGCGATGCAAGCGAGGTTCATATGACGACCATCATATTTGGTGTTATCGTCCGGACCATGGACATCGCCCCGGGCCGCAAGCAGCTGACGCACGACCGCATCGTCGAGACCGCGGCGGGCGTGCTGCGCGAATCCGGCTTCTGGGGTGTGGGCGTGGCCGATGTCATGAAGCGGGCCGGCCTCACACACGGCGGTTTCTATGCCCATTTCGCCTCGCGCGATGCGTTGCTGTGCGAGGCGCTCGAGCATGCCGGGTCCGACAGCGCGGCCCGCCTGGGCAAGAGCATGGCGCAGCGCCAGGCGCGCGGGGCCAGTCCCCTGCGCGCGCTGGTCGAGGCCTACCTGTCCGACAGCCACTTGGGTGCGCCGACCCAGGGCTGCCCGGTGGCCGCTCTGTCGTCCGAGATGCCGCGCCAGTCCGCCGAGGTCGCGCAGGCCGCCGCCGCGCGTGTGCGCCGCCTGGTGGCCGCGGTGCAGCGCGCCCTGCCGGAAGACGCCATCGAGCAGGCCGGCGTGGTCGCCAGCCAGATGGTCGGTGCGCTGCAGCTGGCCCGCGCACTGGGCGACAACGCCGAAGGCCGCGCGCTGCTGGCCGCCACGCGGCGGAACCTGCTCGCACAGTTCGACGCCGCGCCCGCGCACTGAGCATTCGCCACCGCCCCTCCCGTTTCCGTCACCCAAAAATATGACGAACGTCATATAGACCAGCCCAGGAGTCTTCCATGCAGATTTACAACGCCACCCTCCTCATCACCGGCGCCAACCGCGGCATCGGCCAAGCCTTCGTCCGCGAGGCGCTGGCGCGCGGCGCGCGCAAGGTCTACGCGGCTGCACGCGATCCGGCCAGCATCTCTCTCGCAGGCGTGGAGCCGATAGCGCTGGACGTGACCCGGCCAGAACAGGTCGCGGCCGCAGCACAACGCTGCGGCGATGTGACGCTGCTGGTCAACAACGCAGGCATCGCCCTCACCGGCGACTTCATGGCGGACGGCGCGGTGGAGGCGGCCCGCGCGCAGCTGGAGACCAACTACTTCGGCCCGCTGCTGATGGCGCGCGCCTTCGCGCCGGTGCTGAAGGCCAATGGCGGCGGCGCGCTGCTCAACGTGCTGTCCATCGCCAGCTGGATCAGCTCGCCGCTGCTGGCCGTCTACGCCTCCAGCAAGTCGGCCGCCTGGTCGCTGACCAACGGCCTGCGCGAGGCGCTGCGGGCCCAGGGCACGCAGGTCATGGGGCTGCACATGGGCTTTGTCGACACCGACCTCACGCGCGGCATCGACATGCCCAAGGCCACGCCCGAGGAGATCGTGCGCGCCGCGCTCGACGGGCTGGAGTCCGGCGCGCAGGAGGTGCTGGCCGACAAGCTCACGCGCCAGGTCAAGCAGGGCCTGTCGGCCGAACCCGGCATCTACCTGGCCCCGGTGCAGCGCTGAGCATGGGCGCTGCCGTCCTGCCTTCTGCCGCCGCCGACAGCTCGGCCACGCAGCGCACGCAGCAGATGCTGCAGGCGCCGCTGTTGCCCACGCTGGTGCGGCTCGCCACGCCCAACGTGATCGGACTGTTCGCGATGACGGTGCAGATCGGCTATGACGGCTACATCCTGGGCCGCCTGGGGCACGAGGCGCTGGCCGGCGTGGCGCTGGTGCTGCCGCTGTCCATGCTCATGGTGCAGATGTCGGCCGGGGGCATCGGTGGCGCCACCACGGCCGCCGTGGCCCGCGCGCTGGGCGCAGGCCGGCCCGGCGAGGCCGCACAGCTGGCGCGCCATGCGCTGCTGGTGGCGCTGGCCATGGCGGCGCTGTTCATGCTCGCGCTGCTGGGCCTCGGCCGCCCGGTCTACATGGCCATGGGCGGGCGCGGCGCCGCGCTCGAGGCGGCGCTCTCGTACTCGAACATGCTGTTCGGTGGCGCCCTGGCGATCTGGGCCGTCAACGTGCTGGCCGGCATCGTGCGCGGCGGCGGCAACATGCTGCTGCCGTCGTTGGCCATGCTGGGCACCACGCTCGCGCACCTGGCGCTGTGCCCGGCCCTGGTCTTCGGTTGGGGGCCGCTGCCGGGCTTGGGCGTGGCCGGTGCTGCCCTCAGCACGCTGACGGTCAACGCCGTGTCGGCGCTGGTCCTGTTGGCGGCGCTGTGGCGGCCCGGCGCGGCCGTGCGGCTGCGCAGCGGGCCCTGGCGGGCGGAGCGCGCCGCCTTTGCCGGCATCCTGCGCGTGGGGCTGCCGGCCTCGCTGAGCCCCGTCATCAGCAATGGCTCGATCGCCGCTGCCACCGCGGCCGTGGGCAGCTACGGCACCGTGGCGCTGGCCGGATACGGTGTGGCGGCGCGGCTCGAGTACATCCTCGTGCCGATCGCGTTCGGTTTCGGCACCGCATTGACCACGCTGGTGGCCACCAACATGGGTGCGGGCCAGTCGGCGCGGGCCTTGCGCGCGGCCTGGCTGGGCGCAGGGCTGGTCGCCGCGATCACGGGCGCCATCGGCCTGGCCGTGGCCCTGGCGCCGGGACTCTGGATGGACGTCTTCACGGCCGATGCCCAGGTCCGCGCCCAGGGCGCGCTGTACCTGCGCATCGTCGGCGCCAGCTATGGCCTGTTCGGCCTGGGCCTGGCGTTGTTCTTCGCCTCGCAAGGGGCGGGCCGCATGCTGTGGCCGCTCGTCGGCAGCCTGGTGCGGCTGGCGGTGGTGGCTGCGGGTGGCTGGGTCTGCGTGGTCTGGCTGCAGGCGCCGGCGCAGGTGTTCTACGCCGTGGTGGCGGTGAGCCTCGCACTGTACGCGGCCGTCATCGCGGGTGCCATTCGCCTGGGGAGCTGGACGCGCTGATCAGTTCTTCCAGAACGAGGGCATCAGCAGCGCCATAAAACTCAGCATCTCGAGCCGACCCATCAGCATGGCCAGCGTGCAGACCCAGATCTGGAAATCGCTCAGCACTGCGAACGAGGACGCCGGGCCGACCGCGCCCAGGCCGGGCCCCATGCAGTTGACGCTGGCGATGATGGCGCTGAAGGCCGTCACCGGGTCCAGGTCGGTCAGCATCAGCACCATGGACAGCACGATGACGGTGGCGCCGTAGACCAGCATGAAAGCCAGCACCGCGAAGATGACGGGCGTGTCGACCACGGCCTTGCCCAGGCGCACGGGCTGCACCGCGCGCGGATGCGCGAGCCGGCGGATCTCGCGCCGCGCCTGCTGCAGCAGGATCAGCATGCGCACCATCTTGATGCCACCCCCCGTGGAGCCCGCGCTGGTGGCGATGCCCGACAGCAGCAGCATGAAGACCGGCAGGAACACCGGCCAGAGCAGGTAATCCTGGGTGGCATAGCCCGTTGTGGTGGCGACCGAGACCACGTGGAACAGGCCATGGCGCAGCGCGTCCAATGGCGCATAGAGGCCCTTGGCCCAGAGCAGCAGCCCGGCCAGCAAGCCACCCCCGACCAGCACCGACAAGGTGGCGCGCAGCTCGGGGTCGGACAGTGCCACGCCGAGGCGCCCCTTGCGCACGGCCGTGAAGTACAGCGCGAAGTTGCAGCTGGCGAACAGCATGAACACCACGGCGATCAACTCGAGCAGCGGCGAGTTGAAGTGGCCGAAGCTCGCATCGTGCGAGGACAGGCCGCCCAGGCTCACGGTGGTGAACATGTGCATGACCGCCTCGATCGGTGGCATGCCGCCGGCCCAGTAGGCCAGCGCGCAGGCGGTCGACAGCGTGGCGTACACGCCCCACAGGCCCTTGGCCGTCTGCGCCATGCGCGGGGTGAGCTTGTTGTCCTTGATCGGGCCGGCCGCCTCGGCCTTGAACAGCTGGCTGCCGCCCACACCCAGCAGCGGCAGCACGGCCACGGCCAGGATCAGGATGCCCATGCCGCCCACCCACTGCAGGAAGCAGCGCCAGAAGTTGACCGACACCGGCAGCGTGTCGAGCTTGTTCAGGACCGTGCCACCCGTGGTGGTGAGCCCGGACACGGCTTCGAAGTAGGAGTGCGTGAAGCTCAGCGGCCGGCCGATCTCCATGAAGGCCAACTCCAGCGGCAGCGCCGCGAACAGCGGCAGCAGCAGCCAGGCCAGCGAGACCAGCATGACGCCGTGGCGCGGCTGCAGCTCGCGCCGGTAGCGCTGCATGCCGCGCCACAGCAGCACACCAGCAACCAGGGTCAGCAGCATGGAGGCGATGTAGGCGTCGGCCACGCCGTCCTGCCACTGCCAGGACACGGCCAGCGGCAGCGCCATGCTGAAGGCCATGAACGTGATCATCACGCCCAGCACGCGCAGGACTGGAAAGATGTCGCGCATCGACGGGCGGCTAGAAGAAGGCTGCGCTGACGCGGAAGGCCTTTTCCACGTCGCGGATCAGGCGCTTGTGCGGCACGAACACGACCACGTGGTCGTTGCTCTCGATCACCGTGTCGGCGCTCGGGATGATGACCTGGGGCGCCACGGCCGGCTCCGCGGCTGCGTCGTCCGTGGCCGGCAGCGCCAGCGGGTCGGGCAGGCCGCGCACGATCAGGCCGAAGTGCGCCTGTTCGGGCAGCTTCAAATCGCGCACGGCGCGGCCGACCACGCGCGAGGTCTTGCGGTCGCCGCGCGCCACGATTTCCAGGCCCTCGGCCACGCCGCGGCGCAGGCTGTGCACGGCCTGCACGTCGCCCTGGCGCACGTGGGCCAGCAACTCGCCGATCATGGTCTGCGCCGGCGACAGCGCGATGTCGATCTGCGTGCCGTGCATGAGCTCGGCGTAGCTGCGCCGGTTGATGAGCGCCAGCACGCGCCTGGCGCCCATCTGCTTGGCCAGCAGGCTGGACATGATGTTGTTCTCGTCGTCGTTGGTCAGCGCCAGGAACAGGTCGATGGTCTCGATGCCTTCGTCCTCGAGCAGGTTCTCGTCCGTGGCATCGCCGTGCAGCACCAGCACCTCGTGCGGCAGCTTGCCGGCCAGCTCGATGCAGCGCTCGGCGCCATGGTCGATGACCTTCACGTGAAAGCCGGCGTTGGCCGCCGCCAGTTCCTGCGCCAGCCGTTCGCCGACCCGCCCGCCCCCGGCGATCATGATGCGCTGCACGCTGCGCTTGGGCCGGCCCTGGCCGCGCTGCTCGTCGTGGTGCAGCGCGCTGAGCACACGCGGGATGTCGTCGCGCGCAGCCAGCACGAAGACCTCGTCGCCCGGCTCCACGCGCGTGCCGCCGCTGCAGGCGATGAAGCGGTCGGGCTCGTCCTCGAAGCGGCGGTAGATCGCGACGATGCGCATCGGCACGTCGGGCACGCATTCGCGCAGGTCGGCGATGTTGTGCGCCACCAGCGGTGCGCCGGCCACGGCGCGCACCGAGACCAGGCACGCGAGGCCACCCGCGAACTCGCGCACCTGCAGCGCTTCCGGGTACTCGATGAGCTTGAAGATGTAGCGCGTCAGCGATTCCTCGGGACAGATCACGCGGTCGACGGCGAAACCTTCCTTGTCGACCAGGTCGCTGCCATGCCGGAAGGCCTGCGAACGCACGCGCGCGATGCGCGTCGGGATGTTGAAGCGCCGGTGCGCGATCTTGCAGCAGACCAGGTTGGTTTCGTCCAGCGCGGCGCAGGCGATCAACATGTCGGCGTCGCGCGCGCCGGCCTCTTCCAGAACGTCAGGATCGACGCCGCTGCCGACCAGGCCGCGCAGGTCGTAGCGCTCTTCCAGCGCGCGCAGGCGGCGCGCATCGGTGTCGATGACGGTGATGTCGTTCTTCTCGGACACCAGGCTGTCCACGACGCTTTCGCCGACACGGCCCGCGCCAAGGATGATCACGCGCATGGGCTGCGGCCCGCAGGGCTCAGTGGCGCGTCTCGCCGTTGCCCAGCACCACGTACTTGAGCGAGGTCAGGCCCAACAGGCCGACCGGGCCGCGCGCGTGGAACTTGTCGGTGCTGATGCCGATCTCTGCGCCCAGGCCGTACTCGAAACCGTCGGCGAAGCGCGTGCTGGTGTTGACCATCACGCTGGCCGAGTCCACCTCGCGCAGGAAGCGCTGGGCGTGCATGTGGTCGCGCGTGAGGATGGCGTCGGTGTGGTGGCTGCCGTAGCGGTTGATATGCGCGATGGCCTCGTCCAGGCCATCCACCACCTTCACGGCGATGACGGGCGCAAGGTACTCCTCGGACCAGTCCTGCTCGGTGGCCGGCACGACTTGCGCACCGGCGACGGCGGACAGGATCGCCGCGGCCTCGGCATCGCAGCGCATCTCCACGCCCTTGGCCGCGTAGACCGCGCCGATCTTCGGCAGAAATTCAGCCGCCACACCGCGCGCCACCAGCAAGCCTTCGGCCGCATTGCACGGGCTGTACTTCTGCGTCTTGGCGTTGTCGGCCACGGTCACGGCCATGGCGATGTCGCAGGGGTCATCCACATAGACATGGCAGTTGCCGTCCAGGTGCTTGATGACGGGCACCTTGGCCTCGCGGCTGATGCGCTCGATCAGGCCCTTGCCGCCGCGCGGGATCACCACGTCCACATGCTCGGGCATGGCGATCAGCTGGCCCACGGCCTCGCGGTCGGTGGTCTGCACGAGCTGCACGGCATCGGCCGGCAGGCCGGCTTCTTCGAGCGCCTGCTGCACCAGCCGGGCCAGCGCCTTGTTCGACTCGATGGCCTCGGAGCCGCCGCGCAGGATGCAGGCGTTGCCGCTCTTGATCGATAGGCTGGCGGCCTCGATGGTCACGTTGGGCCGGCTCTCGAAGACCATCGCGAACACGCCGAGCGGCACGCGCATCTGGCCCACGCGGATGCCGCTGGGCTGTTGCTGCATGCCGCTGATCTCGCCGATCAGATCGGGCATGGCGGCCAGCTGCTCGCAGCCCAGCGCCACGGTCTCCAGCACCTTGGGCGTGAGCTTCAAACGGTCCACCAAGGGCGCGGCAAGGCCGGCGGCCTCGGCGCGCGCAATGTCGCGGGCGTTGTCGGCCTGCAGCGGGCCAGTCTGTTCGCGCAGCAGCCGCGCGAGCGCGCGCAGGGCCTGGTTCTTGGTGGCGGCGCTGGCGCGTGCCATGGCGGCGGAGGCTTGGCGGGCCTGCACACCCAGCGTCTGGGCGTATTCGGCGATGTTCAACGCGTTCATGGCAGCGATTGTCGCGCAGATGGCCTGCGCGGGCCGCCGGCCGGGGCTTTCAGCGGGCCGGCTGCTGCGCGCACACGCGCGCCAACGCGAGGGCCAGGCGCTGCAGCGCCTGCCAGCCGTCGGTGGGCCAATCCGGCACCTTGAGGCCCTTGACGATGCCGTCCACGGCATGGGCGCCGTGCAATAGCCTGGCCAGCGCGGCGGGCGACAGGCGGGGCAGCACGCGCTCGAACAGACGCTCCTTGATGCCCCAGACGCGCTGCTCTCGCAACGCCATGGGCAGCGGCCGGCCCGCGGCCATGGCGTCCTTCACGCGCTTCAAGGCGCGGATGTCCTCGGCCAGCGTGTAGTGCACGAGCACGGCGGCCTCGCCCTCGGCCTGCAGGCCGTCCAGCATGCGCTGCACGCGCAGCACCTGGCCGCCCAGCACGGCCTCGGACAGCTTGAACACGTCGTAGCGGGCCACGTTGAGCACGGCACTCTCGACCTGCTCGAAGCTGAGGTCTCCGGGCGGATACAGCAGCGCGAGCTTGCTGATTTCCTGGTGCGCAGCGAGCAGGTTGCCTTCCACGCGGTCGGCGAAGAACTGCAGCGTGCGCTGGCCTTCCTCGCCAGCGGCCACCTGCTGGCCCTGGGCCTTGAGGCGCTGGGCGATCCAGGCCGGCAGCGTGGCGCGCTCGATCGGGTCGATCTGCAGCGTGACGCCGTTGGCGTCCAGCGCGGCGAACCAGGCGCCGGTCTTGGTCTGGCGGTCCAGCCGCGGCAGGCTGACCAGCACCAGCGTGCCGTCGTTGCCCTGGGCCTGCTCGGCCAGCTGCTGCAGCGCGGCGCTGCCGTCCTTGCCGGGCTTGCCCGATGGGATGCGGATGTCCAGCAGCTGCTTGTCGGCGAACAGGCTCATGGCGCCGCCCGCGGCCAGCACGCCGGCCCAGTCGAAATGCGCGCCCTGCACTGTGAACACGCGGCGCTCCGTGTAGCCCTGCGCGCGCGCGGCCGCGCGGATGGCGTCGGCCGCCTCCTGCAGCAGCAGCGGCTCGTCGCCGTGCAGGGTGTAGAGCGAACGCAGGCCGCGCTGCAGTTGTTGCGGGAGTTGGGCCGGGGCCAGTTGCATTTCAGCGCCGCCCGGCCGCCCGAAGGCGCTGAAGCGCCCCCTCGGGGGGCAGCGATACGCGAAGCGATGAGCGTGGGGGCAGCATGACTGAAGTTTACGTGCCGAGTTCCAGCGTCAGGCAGCGCGCGGAACCGCCCGAGCGGCGGAACGCATCCAGCGGCACCACACGCGCGCGGTAGCCGCGTTCTTCCAGCAGTGCGCGCAGCGCGGGGCTGCAGTGGCCCATGACCAGGTCGCGGCCGATGCAGACGGCGTTGGCGGCCAGCTGCAAGGCGTCCTCCTCGGGCATCTCGACCAGCTGCGGGCCTGCGATCGCCTGCAGCTGGGCCCAAGCCTCGGGCGAGAACGCCCGTCTGACCGCAAGCAGCTCGCCGCCCGAGAGCAGGCTCAGGCAGGTGTCCAGGTGGTAGAAGGCTGGATCGACCAGCGCCAGCGTCAACACGGGCCGGCGCGCCACGGCATGCAGCGTGGTGCTCGCGCGCAGGTCCGAGCGCGGGCCGTAGCCCATCCAGCAAATTCCGCGGGTGTTGTCGACCACGACGTCGCCGTTGCCCTCGAAGCAGATGCCTTCGGGCAGCCGGTGCAGGCGGTCGACCAGGCCACGCGCGCGCAGCTGTTCGAACAGCGCACGCCCATGGGCTTCCTCGCCCTGGCGTTCGGGGTGGCGAAAGCGCGCCAGCAGCACCTGTCGGTCGATTACCACGGCCGCATTGGCGGTGAACACCATGTCGGGCAGGCCCGCCACCGGGGGCATGGTCTCGACCACGGCGCCCAGACTTTCGTAGGTGGCGCGCAGCGCGTCCCAGCCTGCGCGGGCCTGGCGGCGCAGCGTGGCGTCGTCGGGCCGCCAGCGGTCCGGTTCCATCCAGGGGTTGATGGCGTAGGCGACCTCAAAATGTTCGGGAGCGCTCATGAGCAGGCGCGGGCGCAGCGGCGCCGCGGCCGGTGCGGGCTGCGCGGCCGCGGCGCTGCGCGGCGCGCCGGCACCCGGCAGGGCCGCCAGCACCTCGGCGAAGCGGTCCACGCCCTCGTCGACGAGCGCGCGCGTGATGGTGAGCGGCGGTGCGAAGCGGATCACGGTCTCGTGCGTCTCCTTGGACAGCACGCCGGCCTGGGCCATGCGCTCCACCACGTCGCGCGCGCTGGCGCGAGTCGGGTTGAGCTCCACGCCGACCCAGAGCCCACGGCCGCGCACGGCGCGCACCAGCGTGGGCCACTGCGCCTGCACGCCATGCAGGCGTGCCAGCAAATGCGTGCCCAGCGCGGCCGAGCGTGCGACGAGTTGCTCGTCCTCCATGACCCGCAGTCCTTCGTGCGCCACGGCCGCAGCCAGCGCATTGCCTCCGAAAGTGGAACCGTGGCTGCCGGGCGAGAACACCTGCATCAGCCGGCGGTCCGCCAGGAAGGCACTGACCGGCAGCAGGCCGCCGCCCAGCGCCTTGCCCAGGATTAGCGCGTCCGGCCGGATGCCTTCGTGCTCGAATGCGAACCAGCGCCCCGTGCGGCCCAGGCCCGATTGCACTTCATCCATGATCAACAGGATGCGGTTGGCGTCGCACCAGGCGCGCAGTGCCGCGAAAAAACCGGGTGGCGGCAGCACCACGCCGGCCTCACCCTGGATGGGTTCCACCAGCACGGCACAGGTGCTGGCCGTGGTGGCGGCGCGCACGCTGGCCATGTCGCCGAAGTCGAACCAGCGGAAGCCCGGCGTGAACGGGCCGAAGCCGGCGCGGTAGGACGGCTCGCTGGACGCGCTGATGACGGTGGTGGTGCGGCCATGGAAGTTCTGGCGCGCCACGAGGATCTCGGCCGTGCCGTCGGGCAGGCCGCGCATCTGGTGGCCCCAGCGGCGTGCGGCCTTGATGGCGGTTTCCACGGCCTCGGCGCCGGTGTTCATGGGCAGAGCCTGCTCGAAGCCCGCCAGCGCGCAGAGCTTTTCGAGGAAGGGCCCCAGCGTGTCGCCGTGGTAGGCGCGCGAGGTGACGGCCACACGGCCCAGTTGGCGCTGGGCAGCGGCGACGATGCGCGGGTGCAGGTGGCCGTGGCTGACGGCGGAATACGCACCCATCATGTCCAGGTAGCGTTTGCCGTCCACATCCCAGACATGGCAGTCGAGCGCGCGCTCGATGACCACGGGGATGGGCTGGTAGTTGGGGGCGCAGTGCTGGCGTTCGGCCTCGATCAGCAACTCGGAACGGATGGGATGGCGGTCCATGGCGGTCTCCTTTTCGTTCTGAAACTGTAGGAAAAAGCCCCTGGCCGCTGCCGCCGAATTGCTCTGCGGGCGCTGCTTGCACCGGCACTTTTCAGAGGTATCGCTTCCGAATCGGAAGTCAATGCCCGGCGGCTGCTACACCTGCAACAAGTCTGAGCCGTTACGTCACACATCCATGCGCTGGACTGCACACCATCGCGGCATCAGCACACTCTCGGAGTCAGTTCCATGCAGCACATCGTTTCGCCCTCCCGCGCCCGGCGCTGGACCCTGGCCATCCTCGTGGCGGGCGGCACCATGGTCGGCGCTTGCACCACTACGGTGGTGCGCGAGCCCGGTCACACGGTCATCCGTGAGGTGCCGACACCGCTTGTGGAAGTGATCCCCGCCGCGCCGTCGCCCGGCCTGCACTGGGTTCCCGGCCACTGGGCCTGGCGCGATGGCGACTGGCGCTGGGTGGGCGGGCGCTACGTTGCTGGCCCTGTGCCGCCGATGCCGGCGCCGTACGCCGAAATGGTGCCGCCGCCGCCGTCCTCCGCGCACATCTGGGTGCGTGGCCACTGGTACTGGGGCCAGCACGGCTGGGAGTGGGCCCGCGGCACCTGGGTGGCGCGCTAGGCATCGCTCAGACCAGTGGGAAGCCGCCGAACTCCTTGACCGTCTGCAGCTCGGTGTTGGTCACGATCTTCTCGATGCCCAGAGCGGCGTCTTCCAGCCAGCCATTGGTCAGACGCTGGTACTGCACCAGGTCGGCGCAGGCGATGCGCACCAGGTAGTCGTAGCGGCCACTGAGCAGGTAGCAGGCCACGACCTGGGGCGTGGCCAGCATGCGCGACTCGAAGCGGCGCGAGGCGGCCTGGCGCTGGTCCTTGAGCGCGATCTCGGCGAAGAAGGCGATGGCCGGGCCCACGGCCTGCCGGTTCAGCACGGCGCGGTAGCCCGCGATGAGGCCCTGCTGCTCGAGCTTGCGCACGCGGTTCAGCGTGGCACGGGCCGACAGATGCACCTGTTCGGACAGCGATTGCATGCTGGCCCGGCCGTCGCGTTGCAGCAGTTCCAGCAGGCGCAGGTCGGTGCGGTCGAGCTCCATCGGCCGCCTGCGCCCTCAGGTGGCCTTGACCGCGGCCAGGCGCCGCATGATCTGCTGCACGGTGTCCGACTGCATGCTGCGGTAGAGCAAGGCCTCTTCGGCGTCCTTGGCCAGGACCACGGACTCGTTGAAGCTCAGCTCGCGCTGCTGCAGGATTTCCGCCTCGGGGATCAGCTCCGTGCCCTGCTGGTTGCGCAGCCGGAAGCGAAAGCGCAAGCGCAACTGCAGCTCGCGCACTTCGCCCGAGGAAGTGCGGCCCACGACCACGCGTTCGCGCTGGTCCATGGTCGGCTCCAGCCGCACGTCGGCCTTCTGGCCGGCCACAGGGTCGGTGATGACCTCCACACGGCCCGTGCCCACCAGGTTGCGGCGCAGTTCCAGGCCCATGGGCGAGTTGGGCGGCATGGCCAGGTAGATGGTCTTGAACGCGAATTCCGGCGGCTGGCGCAGCTGGAAGCCGCAGCCGGCCAGGGGCAGAGCGGCGGCGCTGGCGAGGAAGCTGCGGCGGCTGGCCATCACAGCACCACGTTGACGAGACGTCCCGGCACCACGATCACCTTCTTGGGCGTCGCGCCTTCGGCGAACTTGGCGTACATCTCGTGCGCCAATGCGGCGGCTTCGATGGCAGCCTTGTCGGCACCGGCCGGCACGCGGACCGCGCCGCGCAGCTTGCCGTTGATCTGCAGCATGAGCTCGACCTCGTCCTGCTCCAGCGCGCTGGCGTCGACCTGCGGCCAGGGCGCGTCGAGCAACTCGCCGAAGCGTTGCACATAGCCCAGTTCGGTCCACAGAACGTGCGTGATGTGCGGCGTGGCGGGGTACAGGCAGCGCAGCAGGATGCCGAAACCCTCGGCCAGCGCGATCTGTGCGCCCGGTGTATCGACGGCCTTGAAGTTCTCCAGCGCGTTCAGCAGCTTCATGGCGCCTGACACCACGGTGTTGTACTGCATGCGCTGGTAGTCGTAATCGATCTGCTTGAGCACGCCGTGCACTTCCAGCCGCAGTGCCTTGGCTTCCTTGCCGAAGGCCACGTCCTTCAGGCTGGTGGCGCCGTGCGCAGCGTCCAGCGCGGTCGAGAAATCGCTGGCGGCCAGCTTGACGCCGAAGTTCCAGACGCGGCGCAGGAAGCGGTAGCTGCCCTCGACGGCCGCGTCGTTCCACTCCAGCGTGGCCTCGGGCGGCGCCGTGAACATCGTGTACAGGCGTGCCGTGTCGGCACCGTACTTCTCGATCAGTTCCTGCGGATCGACGCCGTTGTTCTTGGACTTGGACATGGTGCCCACGCCCTCGTAGTCGATCACCGTGCCCGCGGGCAGCTCGCCGACGGCGTTCTTGAGCTTGGCGCCGACGATCTTGCCGCCCTCGTCGAGCAGATGCTCCACGTCGTGCGGCCAGAAGTACTCCTTGCCGCCCTTCTCCGTGCGCCGGCTGTAGATGTGGTTGAGCACCATGCCCTGCGTGAGCAGCTTGGTGAAGGGCTCGTCGATCTTGACGAGACCCAGGTCGCGCATGACCTTGGTCCAGAAGCGCGCGTACAGCAGGTGCAGGATGGCGTGCTCGATGCCGCCGATGTACTGGTCCATGCCGCTGCCGCCCGCAGGCAGGTGTTGGTCGCGCATCCAGTAGGCCGTGCCGTCGCCGACCATGGCCTCATCCAGCGCCGGGTCGCAGTAGCGCATGAAGTACCAGGACGAGTCCACGAAGGTGTCCATGGTATCGGTCTCGCGGCGCGCGGGTTGGCCGCAGACCGGGCAGGTCACGCCGGCGTGGAAGCCGGCGTGCTTGTGCAGCGGGTTGCCCGAGCCGTCCGGCACGCAGTCCTGCGGCAGCACTACGGGCAGGTCCTTCTCGGGCACCGGCACGGCGCCGTGCTCTTCGCAGTGGATGATGGGGATGGGCGTGCCCCAGTAGCGCTGGCGGCTCACGCCCCAGTCGCGCAGGCGCCAGGTGGTCTTCTTCTCGCCCAGGCCCTTCTCGGCCAGCGCGCGGGCCACGGCGTCCACCGCATCGCGGTACTCCAGGCCGCTGAAGATGTCCGAGTTGATGGTCACGCCGCGCTGCTTGTCGCCGTACCAGTCGTGCCAGTGGTGGTAGTCGTAGTGCTCGCCGTCCACGTGCACGACCTGCGTGATCGCCAGGCCGTACTTGAGCGCGAACGCGAAGTCGCGCTCGTCGTGCGCGGGCACGCCCATCACGGCGCCGTCGCCGTAGCCCATCAGCACATAGTTGCCGACCCACAGCGGCACGTCCTGGCCGCTGATCGGGTGCACGACGGACAGGCCGGTGGCCATGCCTTCCTTCTCGCGCAGCGCGAGCTCGGCCTCGGTCGTGCCGCCCTGCTTGCAGCGCTCGATGAAGTCGGCCAGCGCCGGGTTCGTGGCGGCGGCGTGCGCGGCCAGCGGGTGCTCGGGCGCCACGGCGCAGAACGTCACGCCCATGATGGTGTCGGCGCGCGTGGTGAACACGTACATGCGGCCGTCGCCGATCAGCTTGCCGTCGGCACCATGGATGCCGTGCGTGAAGGCGAAGCGCACGCCCTCGCTCTTGCCGATCCAGTTCTCCTGCATGAGCTTGACGCGCTCGGGCCAGCCGGGCAGCTTGTTCTGCACGTGGTCGAGCAGCTCTTCGGCGTAGTCGGTGATCTTGAGGTAGTAGCCCGGGATCTCGCGCTTCTCGACCACGGCGCCGGTGCGCCAGCCCTTGCCGTCGATGACCTGCTCATTGGCCAGCACGGTCTGGTCCACCGGGTCCCAGTTGACGACCTGGGTCTTGCGGTAGGCGATGCCCTTCTCGAGCATCTTGAGGAACAGCCACTGGTTCCACTTGTAGTAGCTCGGATCGCAGGTGGCGACTTCGCGCGACCAGTCGATGGCCAGCCCCATCGCCTGCATCTGCTTCTTCATGTAGGCGATGTTGTCGTAGGTCCATTGCGCCGGCGGCACGCCGTTCTTGAGCGCCGCGTTCTCGGCCGGCAGGCCGAAGGCGTCCCAACCCATGGGCATCAGCACGTTGTGGCCGTTCATGCGCAGCTGGCGCGTGAGCATGTCGTTGATCGTGTAGTTGCGCACATGGCCCATGTGCAGCTTGCCGCTGGGATAGGGCAGCATGGAGCACGCGTAGAACTTCGGGCGGCCTGCGTCCTCGCCCACGCGGTAGGCGTCGCGCGCGCGCCAGTGCGCCTGGGCGGCGGGTTCGACTTCGAGATGGTTGTACTTGTCTTGCATGAGGGGCGGCGTTGGGCGTGTCGCGCGGCGCGAGCACGGGAAAAGGCAGAAAACGGGCGGCAGACAGGTGGGGCCGTGCCGGGCGCCGGGATTTTAGGTTCAGCGCGCGGGCTTGCGTTCCGCGACGAAGCCGATGCGCGACAGGCCGGCCGCCTGCGCCATGTCCATGAGCTCGACCACCTTGCCGTAGGGCACCTGGGCGTCGGCGCGCAGCTGCACTTCGGTGTCCGGATCCTGCGCGGCGCGGCGCTCCAGCGTCTGGCGCAGCTGCTCGGGCGTGACGCGGCGCTCGTCCAGGTGGATCTGGCCGTCCGGCGTCAGCGCCAGGTTGATGGCTTCGGCCGGCAGGCCGGGCTCGGCCGATTCGCTGTGCGGCAGGTCCATGCGCAGGCTGCCGGCCATCAGCGGCGCCGTGATGATGAAGATCACCAGCAGCACCAGCATCACGTCCACGAGCGGCGTGACGTTGATGTCGGCCATGGGCTTGGCACCCTCCTTGCGCTCCAGGCGGCCGAAGGGCATGGCGCTCAGTCCTGCGGCGCCAGCAGGTCGCGCAGGTCGAAGGCGAAGCCTTCGAGCTCGGCCTCGATGCGCGCGATGCTGCGGCCGAACCAGTTGTAGGCCAGCACGGCAGGGATGGCCACGGCCAGCCCCGCGGCGGTCATGACCAGGGCCTCGCCGACTGGCCCCGCCACCTGCGAGATCGTGATCTGACCGGTCGAGGAAATGCCGGTCAGGGCGTGGTAGATGCCCCAGACGGTGCCGAGCAGGCCGACGAAGGGCGCCGTGGCCCCCACGGTGGCCAGCAGCACCTGGCCGAACTGCAGGCGCTGCGTGCCCTGGTGCAAGGCGCCGCGCAACAGCCGCGTGAGCTGCTGGCCGCGCGGGCCGCTGCCGGCCAGCGTGCCGGCGGCCGGTGCCTGGGTGGCTTCCAACAGCGGGCGCAGCAGGCCGCCGCGGTCGAAGGCGGCCACGCGCTCGGCCGCGCCCTCCAGTGCGGGCGCCTGCCAGAACGCGGCCGTGCCGCGCAGCACGTCGCGGCCGGCGCGGCGCAGCACCCACAGCTTGTAGAGGATCACGACCCAGCTGGCGACCGACATGGCCAGCAGAAGCCACGCGACCAGCCGGTGGATGGCGTCGCCGGCGGTCAGCAGGTCCAGCGCGTTCACGGCCGCTGGCGGATCAGTCGTTCAGGCCCAGCACGTCGAACATGCTGTACAGCCCGTTCTTGCGGCCAGCCAGGAAGCGCACGGCCCGCAGGCTGCCGATCGCGTAGTTCATGCGGCTGGTGGCCTTGTGCGTGATCTCGATGCGCTCGCCGGTGCCGGCGAACAGCACGGTGTGGTCGCCCACCACGTCACCGCCGCGCAGCGATTGGAAGCCGATCGTGGACGGGTCGCGCTCGCCGGTCACGCCTTCGCGCGCGTAGACGGCGCACTCCTTCAGGTCGCGGCCCAGGGCCTCGGCGATGACCTCGCCCATCTTGAGCGCGGTGCCCGAGGGCGCGTCGATCTTGTGGCGGTGGTGGGTCTCGACGATCTCGATGTCGTAACCCACGGGCATGGCCTTGGCGGCCAGCTGCAGCAGCTTGAGCGTGACGTTGACGCCCACGCTCATGTTGGGCGCCATGACGATGGCGATGTCGCGTGCGGCCGCGGCGATCTCGGCCTTCTGCGCCTCGCTGAAGCCCGTGGTGCCGATCACCAGCGCGGTGCCCTGGGCGCGGCAGGCGCGCAGATGGGCCAGCGTGCCCTCGGGCCTGGTGAAGTCGATCAGCGCCTGGGCGCCCTGCAGGCCCTGCGCCAGGTCGGCCGTGATCGCCACACCGGCCGGCTTGCCCAGGAAGGCCGCTGCGTCCTGGCCCAGGGCCGGGCTGGCGGCGACGTCGAGCGCGCCGCTCAGGCGGCAGTCGCCCGAGGCCAGCACGGCCTCGATCAGGGTGCGGCCCATGCGGCCGGAAGCGCCCGCGATGGCCACGGCATGCGTGGTCGGGGCAGAGGTCGAAGTTGGCGTCATGGCAATGGCAGGACAGGGATGCGGATGCCGCCGCAGGCCGGCGCGGTCAGCGCGCCGGGGTTTCCAGCGGCGGATAGGACGATGGCAGCGGGGCGACCGGCTGCGGCGTGGCCTGGGCGGCCGGCTCGCGCGGCGCGAAGGGCTTGAGCTTGTCTTCGCTGGCTTCGAGCACCGGTACGGCCTTGGTCTTGCGCTCGGCGCCCAGCAGGGCTACGAACTCGGTCTCGCTGGGCATGGGATCGCCCTCGGTGCGTTCGAGCAGGTCGTCCTTGAAGAACACCGTCAGCTGGCGCGCCTGGGGCTCGGTGCCCTGGCGCTTCATTGTGAACACGTAGTCCCAGCGGTCGGCATGGAACACGCTCTGCAGCAGCGGCGTGCCCAGCACGTCACGCACCTGGGCGCGCGACATGCCCGGCCTGAGCGCCTCGACCTGCTCCTTGGAGACGAAGTTGCCCTGCACGATCTCGATCTTGTAGGGCACGATGGCATTGGCTGCGCTGCGCGTGGCCTCTTTGACCGTGTTGCAGCCCGCGAGCGCGGCGCAGCACAGGATCAGCAGGCCGAAGGGCAGGGGCATCGAACGGGAAGCGGGCATGGAGACGGGGCGGCGCTATGATCGCGCGATTGTAGCGGCGGCCCTTTTTTGCCCCCGTTCCCCCCCCTTGGGGCGCGGTGGATCTGCGGCCCCATCACGACATCCAGAGCGCGCATGTCCAATATCGACGAACTCAAGAGCACCGGTCTGAAGGCCACCTTGCCCCGGTTGAAGATCCTGGAGATCTTCCAGAAGGGCGAGTTGCGCCACATGACGGCCGAAGACGTGTTCCGCGTGCTGCTGATGGAGCGCTCGGACATCGGCCTGGCCACCGTCTACCGCGTGCTGACGCAGTTCGAGCAGGCGGGCATTCTGTCGCGCAGCCACTTCGAATCCGGCAAGGCCGTCTACGAACTCAACGAAGGCCGGCACCACGACCATTTCGTCTGCACGTCCTGCGGCAAGGTCGAGGAGTTCTTCGACGCCGAGATCGAAAAGCGCCAGTCCATCGTCGCCAAGGCCAAGGGCTGGACCATCCAGGACCACGCCATGTCGCTGTACGGCCTGTGCGCCGATTGCGGCGGCAAGCAGGCCAAGGCCTGAAGTCCGCGCTTCAGTCGCCTTCCATGGCGCGGCGGTGCCGCTCCACGAATTCCTGGTAGGTGTCGATGCCGCGCAGCTGCAGGATGGTGTTGCGCACGGCGGCCTCCACGAGCACGGCAATGTTGCGTCCGGCCACCACCTGGATGATGACCTTGCGCACGGCCACGCCCAGCACGTCCTGCGTGAGCGGCTCATAAGGCAGCCGCTCATGCTCGCGCTCCATGGTCTCACGGCGCACCAGGTGCACGATGAGTTTCAGCCGCATCTTGCGGCGCACAGCCGTCTCGCCAAAGATGCCGCGGATGTCCAACAGGCCGATGCCGCGCACCTCCAGCAGGTTCTGCAGCAGTTCGGGGCAGCGGCCCTCGATGGTGGTCTGGTTGATGCGGTACAGGTCGACCGCGTCGTCGGCCACCAGGCCGTTGCCGCGCGAGATCAGCTCCAGCCCGAGTTCGCTCTTGCCCAGGCCCGATTCGCCCGTGATCATGACGCCCAGGCCCAGGATGTCCATGAAAACGCCGTGCATGGTGGTGCGGTCGGCGAAGTGCTTGGACAGGTAGGCGCGCAGCACGTCGATGACGAAGGCCGAGGATTCCTCGGTCGCAAACATCGGAATTTGCGCCCGTTCGCACATGGACAGCAGCGCCTGCGGGGCCGACTGGCCGTCGGCCAGTACGAGCACGGGCGGCTCCAGCGTGACGATGCGTGCGATCCGGCGTGCGCAGTCTTCTGGCGTGGCGTTGACCAGGTAGGCGATCTCGCGCTCGCCCAGGATCTGCACGCGGTAGGGGTGGATGTAGTTCAGGTAACCGACGAGATCGGCGCCCGAGCGCGCGGCGCGTACGGCGACTTCGTCGAAACGCCGCTCAGAGGCGCCGAGGCCGGCCACCCATTCCCAGCGCAGCAGAGCCCGAAATTCCTCGAACAGGACGTCGGCACTGACGACATTGGGCTTCATGGCCGGGCAGCGTCGCCGGGGCTAGCGCTCAGGCCGGTTGGGACGATTGCCAGCCGTCGATCAGCGCATGCAGCGCAGCGGCATCGGCTGTTCTCTTCAAGCGCTCGCGCAAGGGCGCGTCGCTGAGCAGTTCGGCGATTTCCGACAGGATTTCCAGGTGTTTCTGGGTGGCCGCCTCGGGCACCAGCAGGAAGATCAGGAGCTTGACGGGCTGCTCGTCCGGCGCATCGAAGCCGATGGGCTGCTCCAGCTGCAGTACCGCCGCCATCGGCGATTTCAGGCCCTTGATGCGGCCGTGCGGAATGGCGACGCCATGGCCCAGACCGGTCGAACCCAGGCGCTCACGCGCGAACAGGCTGTCGGTCACCAGCGCGCGCGAGAGCGCGTGCAGGTTCTCGAACAGCAGGCCGGCTTCTTCGAACGCGCGCTTCTTGCTGGTGGCATCGACGCTGACGAGGACCTGCGCGGCAGGCAGGATGGACGCTAGGCGGTTCATACGAAGGGCGGATTATGCACGCCGTCACATTGCGGTGCAGCAAGAAAAAGGCCGCCCGTTCCGGCGGCCTGGTGGATGTGTCGGTCGGCGGCGACAGGCTGGATGCGCCGCCAGTGCAATCACATCAAACGCTTGGGTGCCTCGTGGTGATGCTGCTGGATACGGTCCTTGTGCCGCACCACCTGGCGGTCCAGCTTGTCCACCAATTCATCGACGGCGGCATAGAGATCAGCGTGTGCACTCTCTGCAAACATGTCGTTGCCCTTGACGTGGATGTTGCATTCGGCGCGTTGCCGGTTCTGCTTCTCCTTCTGCTTTTCCACAGTCAGCAGGACCTTGACATCGACCACCTGATCGAAATGCCGCGTGATGCGATCGAGCTTCGTGATGACATAGCTGCGCAGCGCGGGAGTCACTTCGAGGTGGTGACCGCTGATCGTCAAATTCATGGAGCCTCCTTCTTGCAGTTCATGGTTGACGGGCAATTCACTATGCGCGCGGCAGCCCCGAAATGCAAGGTTGGTTGGACAAGGTTACAGGGGTTTGCCGGTGCCATAATTTCTGGCTTCCCGTACGGAGCCCACCGCGTGGAACCCTTGCCTTGCGCGAGGTCAAAAGCACCCCCCATCCGCCATGGTGCGGGCCCGAGAACACCACAGGGGATTCCCCATGCTCAACATCTTCACCCTGGCCAACGGGCGGCTGGTCCAGGAAGAAATCGATTCGCTCGAAGAGCTCTCGCAGTTCCAGCCGATCTGGGTCGACCTGGAATCGCCGACCCCGGACGAAAAGCGCTGGATCAAGCAGTACTACGGCCTGTCCATCCCCGAGGACGTGACGGACGAGGACATCGAGGAATCGGCGCGCTTCTACGAGGAAGACAACGGCGACCTGCACGTGCGCAGCGACTTTCTGATCGCCGACCCGGACGAGCCGCGCCACGTGCGCGTGGCCTTCATCCTGAACCAGCACAACGCGGAACTGAAGAGCCGCGGCGTGCTGTTCTCGATCCATGACGAAGACGTGCCGGTGTTCCGCCTGCTGCGTATGCGCGCGCGCCGCGCGCCCGGCCTGATCGCCGATGCCAAGGAAGTGCTGCTCAAGCTCTTCGATGCGGACGCCGAGTATTCCGCCGACACGCTGGAGGGCGTTTACGACGAACTCGAGAAGGCCGGCACCCTGGTGCTCCAGGGCAACGTCAGCGACGAGACGGCCGGTGAGGTCCTGGGCCTGATCGCGCGCCAGGAAGACTTGAACGGCCGCATCCGCCGCAATGCCATGGACACGCGCCGCGCGGTCAGCTTCATGATGCGCAGCCGCATGCTCAACGCCGAGCAGTTCGAGGAGGCGCGCCAGATCCTGCGCGACATCGAATCGCTGGACAGCCACACGGCCTTCCTGTTCGACAAGATCAACTTCCTGATGGACGCGACGGTCGGCTTCATCAACATCAACCAGAACAAGATCATCAAGATCTTCTCGGTGGCCAGCGTGGCGCTGCTGCCGCCCACGCTGATCGCCAGCATCTACGGCATGAACTTCAAGTTCATGCCCGAGCTGGACTGGGCCATGGGCTACCCGTATGCGTTGGGGCTGATGGCGGCCAGCGCGCTGGTGCCGATGCTGTACTTCCGCCGGCGCGGCTGGCTCAAGTAGCCGCGAGCAAGGCCTGCACGATGGCCGCCGAGGCCGGGCTGGCCACCGTCCGCACGAACTGCAGGAAGTCGCCGTGCGCGGTCTCGTCGGCGCGGTCCGAGATGGTCCGCACGGCCGCGAACGGCAGGGCGAAGTCGTGGCACACCTGGGCGAAGGCCGCGCCTTCCATCTCCACGGCCAGCACGTCGGGCAGGGCCGCGCGCAGGGCGCGCACCTCGGCCGTGCTGCTGACGAAGCGGTCGCCGCTGACGATCAGCCCCTCGTGCACGCGGGCCTGCGGCAGTGCCTGGCGGGCCGCCTGCAGCAGCGCCGAGCGCAGCGCGGGATCTGCCTCGAAACGGCTCATGCCGTAGAGCGGCACCTCGTGCCGCGGGAACAGCGGCGAGGCGTCCATGTCGTGCTGCAGGAAGGCGTCGGCGACGACAGCGTCGCCCACGCCCACACCCGCACCGATGCCGCCGGCCACGCCCGTGAACACCACGCGGTCGACGCGAAAGCGCTCGGCCAGCAGCGTGGCCGTGGTCGCCGCCGCCACCTTGCCGATGCGCGCGAGCACCGCCACCACCTCTTGCCCGTGCAGGTGGCCGACATAGAAATCACGCCCCGCCACGCGCTCGCACTGCTCGTCGGGCAGCAGAGCCAGGACGGCGGCCAGCTCCTCGCGCATGGCGCTGACGATGGCGGTCCTCATGCCGGCTGGTCGCGCAGCTGGCGGCGCAGGATCTTGCCCACCGGCGTCTTGGGCAGTTCGTTGCGGAACTCGATCACGCGCGGCTGCTTGTAGCCGGTCAGGTTGGCGCGGCAATAAGCGCGCACGGCGTCTTCGGTCAGGCCGGGGTCCTTGCGCACCAGCACCAGCTTGACGGCCTCGCCGGTCTTGTCGTCGGGCACGCCCACGCAGGCCACCTCGAGCACGCCTTCCAGCTGGGCCACCACGTCCTCGATCTCGTTCGGGTAGACGTTGAAGCCGCTGACCAGGACCATGTCCTTCTTGCGGTCGATGATGCGGAAGAAGCCGCGTGCGTCCACGGTGCCGATGTCGCCGGTCTTGAAGTAGCCGTCGGCGGTCATGACCTTGGCGGTCTCGTCGGGGCGCTGCCAGTAGCCGGCCATGACCTGCGGGCCCTTGATCGCAATCTCGCCGGGCTGGCCCGCGGCCACCTCGCGGTCTTCGTCGTCGACGAGCTTGAACCAGGTGCTGGGCAGCGGCACGCCGATCGTTCCGGAGAACTCCTTGCTGGTGGTCGGGTTGCAGCTGGCCGAGGGCGAGGTTTCCGACAGGCCGTAGCCCTCGCAGATCGGGCAGCCGGTCTTCTCGAGCCAGAGCTTGGCCACGGCGCTCTGCACGGCCATGCCGCCACCCACAGAGATCTTCAGGTGGCTCCAGTCCACGGTACCGAAGTCGGGGTGGTTGGCCAGACCGTTGAAGAGCGTGTTGACGGCCGGGAAGCTGTGGATGCGGTGCTTGGACAATTCCTTGAGCACGGCCGGCAGGTCGCGCGGGTTGGGGATCAGCACCAGCTTGCCGCCCGTGCGCATCGTCAGCATCATGCCCACGGTGAACGCAAAGATGTGGTACAGCGGCAGCGCGCAGACCGAGGTCGACTGCTCGCCTTGCGGCACGCGGTCCATGACGGGCTGGTTCCAGGCCTCGGACTGCAGCACGTTGGCGATGACGTTGCGGTGCAGCAGCATGGCGCCCTTGCTCACGCCCGTGGTGCCGCCGGTGTACTGCAGGGCCGCCACGTCGTCGGGGCCGATCTGCGGTTTGGTGAACTGCGCGCGCGCGCCGCGCGCGATGGCGTCGTTGAAGCGCACCGCGCCGGGCAGCGCGAACGGCGGCACCATCTTCTTGACCTTGCGCACCACGTAGTTCACGAGCGCGCCCTTGAGCATGCCGAGCTGGTCGCCCATCGCGCACAGCACCACATGGCGCACCGGCGTGGCCTGAATGCACTGCGCCAGCGTGGCGGCGAAGTTCTCGATGATGACGATGGCCTTGGCGCCGGAGTCCTTGAGCTGGTGCTCGAGCTCGCGTGGGGTGTACAGCGGGTTGACGTTCACCAGCACGTAGCCGGCACGCAGGATGGCGGCCACGGCCACCGGGTACTGCGGCACGTTGGGCATCATCACGGCGACGCGGTCGCCGCGTGCCAGGCCCAGGCTTTGCAGGTAAGCGGCGAGGCGGCTGCTGAGCCGGTCGGTTTCGGCATAGCTGACGTCGCGGCCCATGAAGCTATAGGCCGTGCGGTCGGCGAACTTCGAAAAGCTCTCCTCCATCAGGGCGACCAGCGAGGGGTACTCGCCCGGGTCGATGTCGCTGGGCACGCCCGGTGGATAGCTCTGCAGCCAGATGCGCTCGCTCATGGAATCTCCTTCGTTCTGCGGTCAGGCCTTCAATGCGCCCAATACCTCGTCGAGCATCTTCTTCGCATCGCCGAACAGCATGCGGTTGTTGTCCTTGTAGAACAAGGGGTTGTCCACGCCGGCATAGCCCGAGGCCATGGAGCGCTTCATCACGATGGAGTGCCGGGCCTTCCACACCTCCAGCACCGGCATGCCGGCGATGGGGCTGGTCGGATCGTCCTGTGCGGCCGGGTTCACGATGTCATTGGCACCGATGACCATCGCAACGTCCGTATCCGGGAAGTCGTCGTTGATCTCGTCCATCTCCATCACGATGTCGTAGGGCACCTTGGCCTCTGCCAGCAGCACATTCATGTGGCCCGGCATGCGCCCGGCCACGGGGTGGATCGCGAAGCGCACGTTGACGCCCTTGTCGCGCAGCGTGCGCGTGATCTCGTTGACCGTGTGCTGGGCCTGGGCCACGGCCATGCCGTAGCCGGGCACGATGACCACGCTCTTGGCGTCGCGCAGCAGCTCGGCGGTTTCGACGGCGCTGATGGGCACGGCCTCGCCCTGCGGCTCGGCCGCGGCGCCCTTGGCGGCCGGGGCGCCGGCGCCGGAACCGAAGCCACCGGCGATCACGCTGATGAAGTTGCGGTTCATGGCCTGGCACATGATGTAGGACAGGATGGCGCCCGAGGAGCCCACCAGCGCGCCCGTCACGATGAGCAGGTCGTTGGACAGCATGAAGCCGGTGGCCGCGGCGGCCCAGCCCGAATAGCTGTTGAGCATGGACACCACCACCGGCATGTCGGCACCGCCGATGGCCATCACCATGTGCACGCCGAACAGCAGCGCGATCACGGTCATCACGAGCAGCGGCAACATGCCCGCACCCACGGTGTCGGCGTGGACGAACGCACGGCCCAGCCACATGACGACCAGCAGCGCGGCCAGGTTGAGCCAGTGGCGCGCGGGCAGCAGCAGCGGCTTGCCGCCGATCTTGCCGTTGAGCTTGCCGAAGGCGACCAACGAGCCCGAGAAGGTCACCGCGCCGATCAGGATGCCGACGTAGATCTCTACCTCGTGGATGGCCTTCTCGGCGCCCTGGTAGACGATGGAGGTGTCGACATAGCTCGCGAAGCCCACCAGGCAGGCCGCCAGGCCCACCAGGCTGTGCATGAGCGCGACCAGCTCGGGCATCTGCGTCATCTTGACGACCTTGGCCGCGTACAGGCCGACGCCGCCGCCGATCACGAGCGCGACGACGATCCAGGCGATGCCGCTGGTGCTCACGCGCGGGCCGAACACCGTGGCCAGCACGGCCAGCGCCATGCCGACCATGCCGAACACGTTGCCACGGCGCGAGGTCTCGGGGTTGGACAGACCACCCAGGCTCAGGATGAACAGGATGGCGGCGCCCAGGTAGGCGACTGTGGCGAGGCTTTGGGACATGGTGTCGTTCTCTTTTCTTGTTCTTGTTATTTCTGGAACATGGCCAGCATGCGGCGCGTCACGGCGAACCCGCCGAACATGTTCACCGCCGTGAGCACCAGGGCCGCGAAGGCCAGCCAGCGGATCAGTTCGTCCGGGCGGCCGCCGGCCGCCGCATCGGGCGGCGCGATCTGCACCAGGGCCCCGATGGCGATGATGCTGGAGATGGCGTTGGTCACGCTCATGAGCGGGGTGTGCAGGGCCGGCGTCACGTTCCACACCACCATGTAGCCGATGAAGCAGGCCAGAACGAAAACCGTGAAGTGGCCCAGGAAGACGGCCGGCGCGAACGAGCCAATGCCCCAGAACGCCAGCGCCGCGATGGCGAAAACGATGGCCAGCGTCTTGGCCGGCAGCGGGCCGCTGCTGCCATGGCCGTGGCCGCCCTTTTTGGCAGCAGGCGCGGCAGCCGGCTTGGCGGCGGCAGGCGGCTTGGGCGCCTGGGCCAGCGGCGGCGCGGGCCAGGTGATGGCGCCTTCCTTGACCACGGTGAGGCCGCGGATCGCGTCGTCCTCCATGCTCACAACGGCCACGCCGTCTTTGGCCTTGCACAGCTCCTCGGTCAGGCGCAGCAGGTTGGTCGCGTACAGCGTGGACGACTGTTTGGCCAAGCGCGAGGCCAGGTCGGTGTAGCCCACGATGGTCACGTCGTGGCGCACCACGGCCTCGCCGGGCACGGTGAGTTCGCAGTTGCCGCCCTGTTCGGCCGCCATGTCGACGATCACGCTGCCGGGCTTCATGCTCTGCACCATCTCGGCCGTGATCAGCTTGGGCGCGGGCTTGCCCGGGATCAGCGCGGTGGTGATGATGATGTCGGCGTCCTTGGCCTGCTTGGCGTACATGGCGCGCTGCGCGGCCTGGAAGCCCTCGCTCATGACCTTGGCGTAGCCGCCGCCGCCCGAGCCTTCCTCCTCGTAGTCCACCTTCACGAACTCGCCGCCCAGCGAGGTGACCTGGTCGGCCACCTCGGCGCGCGTGTCGTTGGCGCGCACGATGGCGCCCAGGCTGGCCGCCGTGCCGATGGCCGACAGGCCGGCCACGCCGGCGCCGGCAATGAAAACCTTGGCCGGCGGCACCTTGCCGGCCGCCGTGATCTGGCCGGCGAAGTAGCGGCCGAAGGCGTTGGCCGCCTCGATCACCGCGCGGTAGCCGGACACGCCGGCCATCGAGGTCAGTGCATCCATCTTCTGCGCGCGCGAGAGCGTGCGTGGCAGGCAGTCGATGGCCAGCACGGTCGCGCCCTTGGCGGCGAGCTGCTGCATCAGGTCCGGGTTCTGCGCGGGCCAGATGAAGTCGACGAGCAGGCCGCCCTCGCGCATCAGCGCTACTTCCTCGGGCGTGGGCGGACGCACCTTGAACACGATGTCCGCGGTGCGCCAGAGCGTGGCCGCGTCGGCCACGATCTCGGCGCCGGCGGCGCGGTAGGCCTCGTCGCTGCAGTTGGCCGCTTCGCCGGCACCGGACTGCACCGCCACCGTGAAGCCGAGCTTGACGAGCTTTTCGACGACCTCGGGCACGGTGGCGACGCGCTTCTCGCCCGGGAAGATCTCGCGGGGCACGCCGATGCGCTGCGGCGTCTGGGTCGAAGGGGTTGGCATGAAAAACCTCCTGGAACTGTGCTGCTGGTGCGTGCGACGCGCACGGCGGGCGACGCGGCGTGCTCGGGTGGCGCTGACGCCAGGGCTAGGCGGGTTGTCCGCGCGGCATCTTGGCTGCGGGGGCTGGAGTCACCGGGTGCGCCGTGCGGCGTTTCGGACAGAGGTGGCGAGGCAGCCGCGTTGCGCGGCATGCCGCCGCGCGGCCTCCCGGGAGGCTGCTGTTTCGCCGGCCGGTGTTGCGGCGGGCACTCCGATCTGCATGGGGGGCTCCTTCCCTCGCGTTGTCGTTGTCTCTGGTGCGGGCGGAGCTTACCCGAGTTCGACTGGGGCGCTGCCGTGTTCGCGGCCTACACTGGCCCCATGTCCGAACGCTTCAAACCCAGTGTCACCGTGGCCGCCGTCATCGAACGCGATGGACGCTACCTGCTGGTCGAGGAGCACACGCCGGAGGGCCTGCGCCTGAACAATCCCGCAGGCCATCTGGAGCCGGGCGAGGCCCTGGCCACCGCCTGCGCGCGCGAGGCGCTCGAAGAGACCGCGCACACCTTCACGCCGACCGCACTCGTGGGCATCTACCTGTCGCGCTTCGTGCGCCCCGCCACCGGCGAGGAGATCAGCTACCTGCGCTTTGCCTTCTGCGGCGAATTGGGCGCGCAGCTCGCAGGGCGCAGCCTGGACACCGGGATCGTGCGCACGCTGTGGCTCACGCCGGACGAGGTTCGGGCCAGCCAGGACCGGCACCGCAGCCCCCTGCTGCTGCGCTGCATCGAGGACCACCTGGTCGGCCAGCGCCATCCGTTGGCGCTGCTGCACACCGACCCCTCCGTGTTCGGCTGAACCCGTCGGCGCACGCAGGTCGGGAGGCGCTTCCTAGAATCCGCACATGGGCAAGCAACGTGTCGTCGTCGGTCTGAGCGGTGGGGTGGATTCCTCGGTCACTGCCTGGCTGCTCAAGCAGCAGGGCTACGAGGTGGTGGGCATCTTCATGAAGAACTGGGAGGACGACGACGACTCCGAGTACTGCTCATCGAACGTCGATTTCGTCGACGCCGCCGCCGTGGCCGACGTGGTCGGCATCGAAATCGAGCATGTGAACTTCGCGGCCGAGTACAAGGACCGCGTGTTCGCCGAATTCCTGCGCGAGTACCAGGCCGGCCGCACGCCCAACCCCGACGTGCTGTGCAACGCCGAGATCAAGTTCAAGGCCTTCCTCGACCACGCGATGCGCCTGGGCGCCGAGAAGATCGCGACCGGCCACTACGCCCGTGTGCGCGAGCGCGACGGACGCTTCGAGCTGCTCAAGGGCCTGGACCCGTCCAAGGACCAGAGCTACTTCCTGCACCGCCTGACGCAGGCGCAGCTGGCCAGGACGCTGTTTCCGGTCGGCGAGCTGCACAAGACCGAGGTGCGCCGGCTGGCCGCCGAGATCGGCCTGCCGAATGCCAAGAAGAAGGACTCCACGGGCATCTGCTTCATCGGCGAGCGGCCGTTCCGCGACTTCCTGAACCGCTACATCGCCAAGGAGCCCGGCCCGATCAAGGACGAACGCGGCCGCGTGCTCGGCCAGCACCAGGGTCTGTCGTTCTACACGCTGGGCCAACGCCAGGGCCTGGGCATCGGCGGCCTGAAGGAGAAGGGCGCGCCACGCGGCGGCGGCGAGCATGTGCCCTGGTTCGTGGCGCGCAAGGACATGGAGCACAACACGCTGTGGGTGGTGCAGGGGCACGACCACCCCTGGCTGCTGTCGCAGGCGCTGGAGGCCGACGATGCCAGCTGGACGGCGGGCCATGCGCCGGCGCCCGGTGCCTACGCCAGCAAGACGCGCTATCGCCAGGCGGATGCGCCCTGCGCGCTGGCTGGCGGTGCGAATGGGGCGTTTGCGCTGGAGTTCGGCGCACCGCAGTGGGCCGTCACGCCAGGGCAATCGGCCGTGCTCTACGACGGCGAGATCTGCCTGGGCGGTGGGGTGATCGCCAGCGCGCAGGGCTGAGCACGTGGGCAGCCGGTCCGCATGACAGGCGTGTGAACCGGCTGGTGTGCAGATTCACGATGCGGCTGCGCGCGTGCGCCGTGGGGCGCAGGTAAGCTCCGCGCCACTGGACACACTGTCCCCTGCCCACCAGGTCGCGTGGGCTGAAGGAGATCAGGTCTCTCCCGCTCGCCCGGAGCGAAACCCGGGCACCAATTCCCGGTCGCTGGGACCTGATGGCCGTTCTCAGGTCCCGGCCACGCTGACGAGGAAGTCGCGCGTCGCCAGCAGGTCCGGCTCGACACCCAGGCCCGGCGCAGCATCCAGCAGGACGGCGCCATCGTGCAGGGTGAACGGCGGCGTGGCCAGCAGGTCGCGCAGCGGGTTCGGGTTCGCGTCCACTTCGACGTAGCCGGGCCCGCCCACGGCGGCCTTCAGATGGAAGGATGCCGTCAGGCCGATGCCGCCACCGAGCCAGTGCGGGCATAACAGCTTGCCGCGTTCCATCGCCAGGCGCCCGACCGCCAGGCAGCCCGTGATGCCGCCCCATTTGCCGAGGTCCGGCTGCAGCACCGACAGCGCAGGGCTGGCGGTGAAGGCGTCGAAAGCGTCCGTGCCGGCCAGGTTCTCGCCGCCGGCCAGCGCGAGCGGCTGCGCGCTGGCCAGGCGCTCCCAGTCGGGCAGGGGCGCGTCCGCGCGCATGGGCTCCTCGAGCCAGCCCAGCCCATGGCGCTCCATGGCGTGCCCGGCCTGCAGCGCCTGCTCCAGCGTCCAGGCCTGGTTGGCATCGACCATGAAGGGCGCATCGGGGCCGATGACCTCGCGCATGGCGCGCAGGTTGGTTTCGTCCCGCGCGGCGCCGAAGCCCACCTTGAGCTTGAACGCGCGGTAGCCCTCGGCCAGCTTGGTGGCGGCCAGCTGCTCTGGCGCGGTCGGATTGAGCCCCGACGCATAGACCGGGATCGGTGCGGAGACCGTGCCTTCGCGGTCGGAGATGAACCGCCAGAGCGGCTGGCCGGCGCGCCGCGCCAGCATGTCCCACAGCGCCACGTCGACACCGGCGACGATCTGGTGCAGCGTGCCGGGCTCGCCGCACTGGATGGCCAGCACGGCGAAGGCCTCGTTCAGCGCGCGGAAGCAGCTTTGCGGGCTGTCCCAGCGCTGGCCTTCGAGCTGCGGCCGCAGGTAGTAGGCCGCCATGCGCGCCCGGTGCTCGGCGCCGACGATCGGAAAGTTGCACCAGATCTCGCCCCAGCCCGACACGCCCGCGGCATCGGTCACGCGCAGCAGCACGGCGGGGCGGTCCCGCATGGTGCCGAAGGAGGTCTGGACCGGTGGGTCGGCCGGGGCCCGGAACACGAAGACATCGAGGCGTTGCACTTCGAAGGCGAGGGAGGAGGCGGCGTGGTGCATGGGTGCGAGGTCGCAGGGAAGATGGGAGAACGGCTCAGGCGATGGCCTGCCAGGCCGACACCAGCAGGCTGGTGCCGGCGGCCAGCAGCAGGCCGGCCACGAGGGCCTTGAGCACGGCCGGCCGCAAGTGGGTCGGGTAGCGGAGCTGCAGGCGCGTCACACCGTAGACGACCGGGACGGCGCAGGCGGCCAGCAGCAGTGCGTGCGCGCTGAACTGGCCGCTGGGCACGACCAGGCACAGCCGCACCAGGGCGTTGAAGGCGAACACCAGCAGCAGCGCCTGGCGCACGAGGTCGCGGTCCAGGGGTTCGCGGTACATCTGGTAGACCAGGGGCGGCCCCGAGCTCGAGAACAGGCCGCCGAGCAGGCCCGACAGCAGGCCGACGCCGACAAAGGCCGCCGGTGTCGACTGGCGCCGGCGCGTGCCGGCCTGGAGCAGCAGCAGGCCTGCACAGGCGGTGATGGACAGGCCCAGCAAGCCGCGCAGCCAGGCCACCGCATTGCCGCTGAGCCAGCCCAGCAGCGCCACGCCGGCCGCCACGCCGACGGTGCTGCCCAGCAGCGTGGGTCGCATCAGCCGCCAGGGCGGCGCGATGCGCTGGCTGCGGAACGACACCCAGGCGTTGACCAGCGTGAGCACCATGGCCGCGTTGGCGGCATCGGCGACCGAGGCCACGTGCAGGCTGGCCGTCAGCCCGAGCAGGATCAGGCCGAAGGCGAAGCCGGTCAGGTTCTGCGCGAAGGTCGCCAGCGCCACGCAGGCGGCGAAGGCCACCACGGAGGCGGCCTCGCCGCCACCCGGCAGGCTCACCGCGGCAAGCTGCAAACCGGCGGCCTCACTGCTTCTCGGCCAGGCCGAGCGTCTTGATCAGCTGGGTGTAGCGCACCTGCTCGGCCTTGACGAAAGCGCCGTAGTCCTTGCCGTTGCGGTACACCAGTGGCGTGTTCACCTGTTCGGCCTTCTGCTTGTAGGCGTCCGAATGGGCCGCCTTCTCGCAGGCGGCTTCCAGCTTCTGGCGCACGGCCGCGGGCAGGCCTTTGGGCGCGATGAAACCGCCCCACACGGAGGCCTGCAGCGGGAAGCCGCCTTCGGCCGAGGTCGGCACGTCGGGGTACGCCGGCAGCCGCTCCTTGGCCAGCACTGCCAGGCCGCGCAGCTTGTACTGCGTGGAGATGGTGGGCGTTTCGGCGAACAGCGCCACCTGCTGGCCCAGCAGGCCGGTGATCATCTCGCCCGAGCTCTTGTAGGGCACGTGCAGGCCGTCGGTCCTGGCCTGGTCCAGCAGCATGGCCATGGACAGGTGCAGCACCGTGCCCGTGCCCGATGAGCCGTAGGTCAGCTGCCCGGGCTGCGCCTTGGCGGCGCTGACCACATCGCTGAGCTGCTTGAACCTGGAGTCCGGCTTGACCATCAGCATCAGCGGCACGTCGTAGGTTCCGCAGATGGGCTCGAAGCCATCGGCCGTGTAGCCGGTGTTGCGCAGCGCGGGCTGCAGCATCTGCGGACCGATGACCGACAGGCCGATGGTGTAGCCGTCCGGTGCCGCGTTCTTGAGCGCGGTCATGCCGATCGCGCCGCCAGCGCCAGCCTTGTTGTCCACCACGACCGGCACACCCAGCACCTCGCCCAGCGGCTGCTGCATGAAGCGGGCCATGATGTCCGAGGTGCCCCCGGGGCCGAAGGGCACGATCAAGGTGATGGGCTTGCTGGGATAGGGCTGCTGGGCGAAGGCGCCCGAAGACAACATGGCGGCACATGCGGCGGCTGCAACTGCAAGTCGCGGAAACATCGGTTTGGCTCCTGAATCGTTCTGGGGAAAGGAAGGTGGCAGCGTCAGTAAACGTTGCTCTCGAAGCCCTGGGCGAGGCTGGGACGGATGGCGTCGATGAAGGCCGTGGCCTGGCGCATCATCATTCCCATGTCGGAGGCGACCGCCACGAAGGCATAGCCCATGGCGACGAAGCTGGAGACGACCTCGGGCGTCGGGCCCACGATGCCGCACGGGATGCCGAGCTTGCGGCAGCGCTGGGCGACATCGGCGATGACGGCCTGCACCTCGGGGTGCAGGATGTTGCCGATGTGGCCCATGTTGGCCGACAGGTCGCCCGGGCCCAGGAACAGCGCGTCGACGCCTTCGACCGCGGCAATGTCCTCCAGCGCGGCCACGGCCGTGGGCGTCTCCAGCTGGATGATGGTGAAGACCGAGTCGTTGGCGCGCTTGCCGTAGTCCTTGGCCGTGCCGTAGCCGCTGGCGCGGAACACGGCCGCGAAGCCGCGCTGCCCCAGCGGCGGGTACTTGGCGAAGGACACGGCCCGGCGTGCGGCCTCGGCGGAGTCGACGAAGGGCACCATCACGGTCTGCGCGCCCATGTCCAGCGCGCGCTTGAACAGCACCATCTCGTTGGCGGCCAGACGCACCACGGGCGCGGCGCGCGTGCCGGCGATGGCCTGCAGCACATGCAGCGTGTCCTTCTCGTCCATGGGCACGTGCTCCTGGTCGACCAGCAGCCAGTCGAAGCCGGCGCGGCCCATGGCCTCGGCGGTGCTGGAGGTGCCCGACATCAGCCAGGTGCCGAGCGGGGTGCCGGACTGCGCCAGGCGCGCGCGGAAGGGGTTGGAAAGAAGGTCGGGCGTCTGTGCCATGGTGTGGGAGGAAGGAGCGGTCAAAGGGGTCAGTAGATGGAGGGTTCGGCGGTGGGCGCGTTGCCGGCCAGCACCTCGAAGTCGCAGCCCTTGTCGGCCTGCGTCACCTGCTGCTGGTAGATGCGGGCATAGCCGCGGCTGTAGGTCTGCGGCGGTGGCGTCCAGGCGGCGCGGCGGGCGGCGAGTTCTGAGTCGGACACCAGCATGTCCAGGCGGCGCTGGCCGATGTCGAGCGCGACCATGTCGCCGGTCTTGAGCAGCGCCAGCGGGCCGCCGACGGCCGATTCCGGCGCCACGTGCAGCACGCAGGTGCCGTAGTGCGTGCCGCTCATGCGCGCATCGGAGATGCGCAGCATGTCCCGCACGCCGCGCTGCAGCAGCTTCTTGGGGATGGGCAGGTTGCCCCATTCGGGCATGCCGGGCGCGCCGACGGGGCCGCCGTTGCGCAGCACCAGCACGGTGTTCTCGTCGACGTCCAGGTCCGGGTCGTTCACGGCGGCCAGCATGTCGGCGTTGGAGTCGAACACCAGGGCCGGGCCGGTGTGGCGCAGCAGGTGCGGCGATGCGGCCGAGGGCTTGAGCACCGCGCCGTCGGGGCACAGGTTGCCGCGCACCACGGCCAGGGCCATGCCGGCTTCGGGGCAGTCGGCCGTGGCGGCGATCAGCGGCGCTTGCGGATCGCGGATCACGTCGTCGTCGGTGCAGATGCGGCCTTCGATGTTCTCGCCCAGCGTGCGCCCGGTGACCGTCAGCGTGCCGAGGTCGAGCTGGTCGCGGATCTTGTTGAGCAGGGCCGGCAGGCCGCCGGCGTAGAAGAAGTCCTCCATGAGCCGGTTGCCCGAGGGGAAGACGTTGGCGAGCACGGGCACGCGGCGCGACGCCGCGTCGAGGTCGTCCAGGCTCAGCGCGATGCCGGCGCGGCCGGCGATGGCCGGCAGGTGCACCGCGGCGTTGGTGGAGCCGCCCAGCGCCATGTAGGCAGCCACCCCGTTGAGCAGCGCCGCGCGCGTGACGATCTGCGAGGGCCGCAGGTCTTCCCAGACCATCTCCACGGCGCGCTTACCGCAGGCCCAGGCCAGGCGTGTGTGGCCGGCGTCCATGGCGGGCACGCTGGTGGCGCCCGGGAAGGTCAGGCCCATGGCCTCGATGATGGAGGTCATCGTGCTGGCCGTGCCCATGGTGTTGCAGGTGCCCGGTGCGCGCGTCATCTTCGCTTCCAGCGAGATCCACTCCGGCTGGTCGATGTCGCCCACCACGTACTGCTCCCAGTACTTCTTGGTGTGCGTCCCGGCGCCGACCGTGAGGCCCTTGTAGCGGTCGTTGAGCATGGGGCCGGCCGGGCAGAAGATGGCCGGGATGTCCATGGAGAGCGCACCCATGACCAGGGCCGGCGTGGTCTTGTCGCAGCCGCCCATCAGCACGGCGCCGTCCAGCGGCAGGCTGCGCAGCAGCTCCTCGGTCTCCATCGCCAGGAAGTTGCGGTAGATCATGGTCGTCGGCTTGACCATCACCTCGCCCAGGCTCATCGCGGGCAGCTCGAAGGGGTAGCCGCCGGCCTGCAGGATGCCGCGCTTGACGGCCGCCGCACGCTCGCGCAGGTGCGCGTGGCAGGGGGAGAGCTCGCTCCAGGTGTTGATGATCCCGATCACCGGGCGGCCCATGAACTCCTCGCGCACCAGGCCCTGCTGCTGCATGCGCTGGCGGTGGGCGAAGCCGCGGATGTCGTCGCTGGCGAACCAGCGCTGGCTACGGAGTTCCTTGAGGTTCTTGCGTGGGGGCGTTGTCATGGGAGGGCAGTGCAAAGGCAGTGGCAGACCGGGCGCGCGGCCTCAGTCGAGCCGGATGTCGGCCTGCTTCACGGTGGCGGCCATGGCGGCCAGGTCCTTGCGCAGCAGGGTTTCGAATTCGATGGGTGTGGACGACAGAACCTCGTAGCCCTGGGCTTCGAGCGGCTTGCGGAAGTCGGGTGATTCCAGGATCGCGCGCAGCTCGGTGTTCAGGCGCTGGACCACGGCCGGTGGCGTCCCCTGGCGCACCAGCAGGCCGTTCCAGACGATGGACACCACGCCGGGCGCACCGGCCTCTGCCATGGTCGGCACATCGGGCAGGACTGGCGAGCGCTTGGTGTCCGCAACGGCCAGCACGCGCACTTTGCCGGCCTGGCGGAACGACACCACCGCCGGCAGGTTGTGGAACATCATGGGGATCTGGCCGCCCAGCACGTCGTTGAGCGCCGGCGGGCCGCCCTTGTAGGGAACGTGCAGCAGCTGGGCCCCGGTCTTCTCCTGGAACACCACGCCGGCCAGGTGCATGGTGTTGCCGTTGCCGGCCGAGCCGAAGACGAGCTTGCCGGGCTGCGCCTTGGCCGCCGCGACGACATCGGCCACCGACTTGTAGGGCGTGCCGGCGCCGACCACGAGCACGTTGGGCATCTGGTGCGTCAGCGTCAGCGGCTGCAGGTCCTTGACCGGGTCGTAGCCCGTCGACTTGTAGAGGTGCGGATTGACCGCCAGCGTGCTGGTCGAGCCGAGCAGGATGGTGTAGCCATCGGCAGGCTGGTGTTTGGCGACGAAGGCCGAGCCGATGTTGCCATTGGCGCCGGCGCGGTTGTCGATGACGACCGGCTGGCGCAGGCGCTTGCCCAGTTCCTGCGCGAGCGGCCGCGCGATCGTGTCGGCTACGCCACCGGCGGGATAGGGCACCACCAGGGTCAGGGGGCGCTCGGGGTAGGCCCCCTGGGCATGGCCGGCGAAGGCGGCGGTGCCGATGGCCAGCGCGAGTGCCAGCCGATGGGTGGTGTGCATGTCCTTGTCTCCTGGTTTGCGGTCTGCAGCGCTGAGTTGTTACCGGTAACTGTCACCGGTAACATCGGCGCGACTGTATATTCCCCCGTCGCAATGCGTCAATCCATTCCACCCGAGCTAAGGGTAAACCCTGATGAGACATCTCGTGCCCCGGCCAGGGATCCCGCCATGGAGTCCACGGCGCGGGTGCGCACGCCCCGCCGCAAGCTGGGCACGCACACCATCCACGACGTGGCGGCGCTGGCGGGGGTGTCGTCGATCACCGTGTCGCGCTACTTCAATGCGCCGGAGAAGGTGTCGCCCGTCGTGCGCGACCGCCTGCGCCAGATCGTTTTGGAGACCGGCTATGTGCCCAGCCAGATGGCGGGGCGGCTGGCCTCGGCGGAGAGCCGGGTCGTCGGTGCCGTGATGCAGAACACCGGCAGTTCGACCTTCGCGGACCTGGTGAAGGGCATGGGCGATGGGTTCGAGGGATCGGGCCTGCAGCTGCTGCTGGCCAACACCGAGTACTCGCAGGAACGCGAGGAGCGCGCCGTGCGGGCCTTCATGGGCTGGCATCCCAGCGCCTTGATTCTGACCCGCGACGACCACACGCCCGAATCCGAGGCGCTGTTGCGCGCCGCGCGCTGCCCCATCGTCGAGACCTGGGGCGTGGTGCCCGGGCGGCCGTTCCACCAGGTCGGTTTTCCGCACGCGGACATCGGCAAAGAGTTGGCGCGGCACTTCCTGGAACAGGGTGCACGGCGCATCCGCTTCGCGCTGCGGCAGGCGCCGCAGGACTTCCGTGCGCAGCAGCGCGCGCAGGGCTACGCGCTGGCGATGGCGGCGGCGGGCCTGACGCCGGATGTCCAGGCCTCGTCCTGCGACGACGAGCTGGATGCCGGTGCGCAGATGCTGGAGCGCCTGTCGCTCGAGCCGCCAGGCCAGCGGCCGCAGGCCGTCATCTTCGCCAGCGACAACATGGCGGTCGGCGCCATCCTCGCGGCGCCGGCCAGAGGCATCCGCTTCCCGCGGGACTTCGCGATCGCCGGCTTCGGCGATGCGCCGATCGCCGCGCGCGTGCATCCCGCATTGACCACGGTACGTCCGCGGCCCTACGACATCGGGCTCAAGGCGGCCCGGGTCGTGCTGGGCCTGAAGGCGGGAAGAGAGGCCGACGCGCTGCCCGCGACGCATGTCGTTCCATGCGAGCTGATCGTGCGCGACAGCTCGCGCCTGGCGTGGTCCTCACGCTGATGCGATGTTGAAAGCAAAAAGGCCCATGGCGACGGGCGCCACAGGCCTTTGTCTGCAGCAGCAGCGCGTTGCGCGTCAGAACGGAATGTCGTCGTCCATGTCGTCGAAGCCGCTCGACGCCTTGGGCGCCGGAGCCGGTGCCGCGCGGGGGGCGGGCGCGCGGGCCGGCGGTGCGGCCGGGCGGCGCGGCGCTTCGTAGCCGCCATCGTCGTCGCCGGACGATCCGCCGCCACCACCACCGCCCATGCCCTGGCGGCTGCCCAGCATCTGCATCTGGTCGGCGCGGATTTCGGTGGTGTAGCGCTCGTTGCCGTCCTTGTCGGTCCACTTGCGCGTGCGCAGCGAGCCTTCGACATACACCTGCGAGCCCTTGCGCAGGTACTGGTTGGCGATCTCGGCCAGGCGGTCGTTGAACACCACGTTGTGCCACTCGGTGATCTCGCGCATCTCGCCGCTCTGCTTGTCCTTCCAGCGGTCGGTCGTGGCGATCCGCACGTTGCAGACCTGGCCGCCACTCGGGAAGGTCCGCGTTTCCGGGTCACGGCCCAGGTTGCCGACGATGATGACTTTGTTGACGGATGCCATGGTGATGCCTGTGCTGCCGTTGCGAAGGGAAAAGGGCGCTGATTGTGCCGCATGCCGGGCTGAGCGGCGAGGCGCCAGCGCCGAAAGACGCCGCCGCTTATCATGGCGGGTTTTCCCGGACGCGCATCTTGAACGACCCCAAGGACGGCTCCTACCTCGCGAATGCACTGCAGCTGCAGCGCATCAGCGTCCGCGGCGCGCGCACCCACAACCTCAAGAACATCGACCTGGACATTCCACGCAACCAGCTCGTGGTGATCACGGGGTTGTCGGGTTCGGGCAAGTCCTCGCTGGCGTTCGACACGCTGTATGCCGAGGGGCAGCGCCGCTATGTGGAGAGCCTGTCGACCTATGCGCGGCAGTTCCTGCAGCTCATGGACAAGCCCGACGTGGACCTGATCGAGGGCCTGTCGCCGGCCATTTCGATCGAGCAGAAGGCCACCAGCCACAACCCGCGTTCGACGGTCGGCACGGTGACCGAAATCCACGACTATCTGCGCTTGTTGTTCGCGCGTGCCGGCACGCCCTACTGTCCGGACCACGACCTGCCGCTGTCGGCCCAGACCGTGGCGCAGATGGTGGACAGCGTGCTGGCTCTGCCCGAGGGCACGCGCCTGATGGTGCTGGCGCCGATCGCGCGCGAGCGAAAGGGTGAGTTCACGGAAGTCTTTGCCGAGTTGCAGGCCCAGGGGTATGTGCGCTTTCGCATCGATGGCCAGGCCTACGAGTTCGACAACCTGCCCAAGCTCAAGAAGACCGAGAAGCACGACATCGACGTTGTGATCGACCGCATCAAGGTGCGCGCAGAGCAGGACGGAACGGGCGCCGGGGGGCTGCGCCAGCGCCTTGCCGAAAGCTTCGAAGCGGCGCTGCGCCTGGCCGACGGCCGCGCCATCGCGCTGGAGATGGACGCCGCGCCGAACGCCGACGGCACGCCCGGCCAGCCGCGCGAACACTTGTTCAACGCCAAGTTCTCCTGCCCGGTGTGTGGCTACTCGATCAGCGAGCTGGAGCCTCGGCTGTTCTCTTTCAATTCCCCGGTGGGCGCCTGCCCCAGTTGCGATGGCCTGGGCGCGCAGGAGTTCTTCGATCCCGCGCGCGTGGTGGGCTTTCCGACGCTGAGCCTGGCCAGCGGCGCCATCAAGGGCTGGGACCGGCGCAACGGCTACTATTTCGCGCTCATCGAAAGCCTGGCCAAGCACTACCGCTTCAACGCCGAGACGCCCTGGGACGAGCTGCCGGCCGCGGTTCAGCAGGTGGTGTTGCACGGTTCGGGCGAGGAAGAGATCAAGTTCAGCTACGTCATGGAGTCGGGCAACTTCCAGGGCAAGAAGCTGACCAAGAAGCACCCGTTCGAGGGCGTGCTTCCCAACATGCAGCGGCGCTACCGCGAGACGGATTCCGCCGTGGTGCGCGAGGACCTGGCCCGCTACCGCAGCGTGCAACCTTGCCCGGAATGCCATGGCTCGCGGCTGCGCCGCGAGGCGCGCCATGTCAAGGTGGGCGAAGGCGCGCAGGCGCGCGCGATCTACGAGATCAGCGCCGTCACGCTGCGCGAGAGCCAGGCCTACTTCGACGGCCTGCAGTTGCACGGTTCCAAGGCAGAGATCGCGGCCAAAGTGGTGCGCGAGATCGGGCTGCGACTGAAGTTCCTCAATGACGTGGGCCTGAACTACCTGAGCCTGGACCGCAGCGCTGAGACGCTGTCGGGCGGGGAGTCCCAGCGCATACGCCTGGCATCGCAGATCGGCTCGGGCCTGACCGGCGTGATGTACGTGCTGGACGAGCCCAGCATCGGCCTGCACCAGCGCGACAACGACCGCCTGATCGGCACGCTGCAGCACCTGCGCGACCTGGGCAACAGCGTGCTGGTCGTTGAGCACGACGAAGACATGATGGCTGCGGCCGACCACATCATCGACATGGGGCCGGGCGCCGGCGTGCATGGCGGACGCGTCGTGGCCCAGGGCGACATCGACGCCGTGAAGGCCGACGCCGGCTCGTTGACGGGCCGCTACCTGTCGGGCGACCTGCGCATCGCCGTGCCGGCGCGGCGCACGCCCTGGCTGCCGGCCACGGGCGATGCGCCCGAGGGCGCGCTGCAGAGCGTCAGCGTGCGCGGCGCGCGCGGCCACAACCTCAAGGGCGTGGACGTGGATTTCCCGGTCGGCCTGTTCACCTGCGTGACCGGCGTGTCGGGCTCGGGCAAGTCCACGCTGGTCAACGACACCCTGTACGCGGCGGCGGCGCGGCAGATCTATCGGGCGCACGAGGAGCCGGCGCCGCACGACGAGATCGCCGGGCTGGAACAGTTCGACAAGGTCATCAACGTCGACCAGTCGCCGATCGGCCGCACGCCGCGCAGCAACCCCGCCACTTACACCGGCCTGTTCACGCCGATCCGCGAACTGATGGCCGAGGTGCCGACGGCGCGCGAGCGTGGCTATGGCCCTGGGCGTTTTTCCTTCAACGTGGCGGGCGGGCGCTGCGAGGCCTGCCAGGGCGATGGTGTCGTGAAAGTCGAGATGCACTTCCTGCCGGACGTCTACGTGCCGTGCGACGTCTGCCACGGCCAGCGCTACAACCGCGAGACGCTGGAAGTCCTCTACAAGGGCAAGAACATCGCGCAGATTCTGGACCTGACGGTCGAGGCGGCTTACGACTTCCTGCAAGCGGTGCCGGCGCTCGCACGCAAGCTCAAGACGCTGCTGGATGTGGGGCTCTCGTACATCAAGCTCGGCCAGGCAGCGACCACGCTGTCGGGCGGGGAGGCGCAGCGGGTCAAGCTGGCGCTGGAGTTGTCCAAGCGCGACACCGGCCGAACGTTGTACATCCTGGACGAGCCGACCACCGGCCTGCACTTCGCGGACATTGATCTCTTGCTGCGCGTGCTGCACCAGCTGCGCGATGCGGGCAACACCATCGTCGTGATCGAACACAACTTGGATGTGATCAAAACAGCGGACTGGTTGATCGACATGGGGCCAGAGGGCGGGGCTGGAGGCGGCCAGGTGCTGGCCGTCGGCACGCCCGAGCAGATCGCGGCGCACGAGGCCAGCCACACGGGCCGCTACCTGCGCCGCTACCTGGCGGCTTGATTCAACCGGGAGGGCGGTTCAGCTGACGCTGAATGACCTGGGCAAAGTTCCGGGCAGTGCGCCAAGTGCGCCAGACCAGGAGACCGCGCTTGAGCCAGCGCCCCAGGGAACGCGGCCGGCGCAGCACCATGACGGCGCCGATCGCGCCCAGTGCCCAAGGATGGCGTTGTACAAAGGAGCGAGCGGCCTGGATCGTCATTGCGACGCGTTCACCGAACTGCAGCAACTGGGCCACCAGCGCAAAGTCGGCCGGCAACTGGCTGCGCTGGACGCTGATGCGTTCCAGCAAGCGGCCGCGCTCGCGCTCCAGCTCAGCGAGGCTCTTGCGGCGGCGCATGCTGGGCCGTTTCCTTCAGTTGCCGCAGATCCTCCTGCAACTCCGCCAGGCTGGCGGCGAAGGGGTGGTCCTGCATGGCGCGCCGGTTGCGGATCCGGTGCTGCAACCAGATGGCCGCCGCAGCGAACACCACGATGAGGATGCTCAATACGGCGATGCGCTGCTCCCACCACAGCGCAAGGGCCAGCCCGATCGCCATCAGCAACGCCATGCACACGCAGAACACCGCCAGCAGAACCTGCGCCAGCATCTGCAGCGCACGGTGCTTCTCGATCTGGATCTCGTTGCCGATCAGCTGCAGCCGTGTGTGGCCTAGATCCAGCAGTGTGGACAGCATGCGGCGCAAAGCGCCGACGGGGCCGGCACCGGGGGCCGCGTTGCGGGGTCCGCTAGCCATGCCCGGCCCCGAAGCGCGGTTGGGAGCCGGTCAACGCCGGCCGAGGGCCAGGCCCAGCAGCACGCCTACCGCCGCAGCGACGCCGATGGCGGTCCAGGGCGACTCGTGTACGTACTCGTCCGTGGCGCGCGCTGCGGCTTTGGTCTTGGCCAGCAGCGCCTCTTCCGCATCGACCAGCCGCAACTTGGCATCGTGCAGGCGGACCTGGATGCGCGCGCGCAGGTTATTGACCTTCTCACCGGCTTGGTCGGCCGTTGCGCTCAGCATTTCCTCGGCATCGGAGATCACGGATTTGATGTCGCTGACCAGTTGTTCCTGGGATTCGACGCTGGACGCACTCGCTTTGGACATGGGATCTCCCTTTTGATGGTGGAAAACGGAATGTATGCAGAGTAGCAGATCCCGACGGCGCTTCGGCCTCCCGGCCGTGCCGCAAGGGTTTTTGCTAAAGCGAAGCCTACACCGAGACACGCGCTCCTTCGAGGCCGTCAGAGAGCGTTTTAGTGAAGGACACGGCGTACTCCGGTCACTGCGCCTTTTGTCTGCGCAAAGATCCGGAGGCTTTAGATTTCGAATTCCTGACCGGCTTCCAGCCATCGGATGTCGTGCGCGCCAGGCTGGTTGCCATGGGTGGCATTGCGATCGAACTGTTCGATCTCTGCCATGATCAGCACGGTCTCTGATGGCTTGGTGTGGGTGATGTAGACCGGCACGTTGCGCGTGTGGTCCATGTGCGCCAGTTCCTCTGCCAGCGCGACGGGGGACAGGTGCAGGCTGCGCCGAGCGAGTTCCTGCTCGCGGTTGCTGAACGCCGTCTCGATCACCAGCATCGCCACATCCAGCTGCTCCAGGCGCAGCCAGAACGCGGGGTTGCGTTCCGTGTCGCCGGTAAACACCCAATGGGGCCCACCCGCCGAGACCGCATAGCCGCAGGCCGGCACCGTGTGCACCGCGGGCAGCGGTTCGATCGTCTTGCCGCAGACCTGGACGGGGATGCCGACCTCGATCTCGTGGAAGCGCACGAAAGGAGCAGCTTCCGATGGGATCCGGCTGAAGTCCGGCCAGATCACATTGTTGAAGACATGCGTCTGGAGCGCGGCGATGGTGCCCGGCAGTGCATGCACGGTGATAGGCGTGCGCCGTTGCGCTGCGATGGCATCAACCATGAGCGGGAGGGCGGCGATGTGATCCAGGTGCGAATGGGTCAGGAACACATGGTCGATCAGGCGCATCTCATCCAGGCTCAGATCTCCGACCCCAGTACCGGCATCGACCAGCACGTCGGCATCGAGCAGAAAGGATGTCGTGCGACAGTCCTTCGCAATGGCGCCGGAACAGCCGAGCACGCGCAGTTTCATCCGGTTCCTTCGGTGAAATGAGGAGGTGGGCGCCCGACACCCCCGGCCGGATCGCGATGCCGAAGGCTACAGGCAGTGATGACCCGCTGTCGAGAAATTTTGCCGATTCCGTTGCGAACGATGTCTTGCACTTGCACGGGTTCCAAGCGGCTGCGCCGCCAGCTCAAGGACTGTGGAGGAACTCCATCTGTGTGCCGGCCAGCTGGAGCACGTCGCCATGCTTGAGGTCCACGGGCGTCGTCCCGACGGTGATGCCATTCACCAGAGGCGCGTGCGCCCCTTCCACATGCACGACCACATAACCGTGGGGTCGCCGCGTGATGGCAGCAACGGCCACGCCTGCCTTGCCGATGGTGGTGACGACCTTGACGAGCGCGACTTCCCGTCCAGCGGCCGAGCCCGAAGTGACACGGATCGATGCCGGTGCGGCGATTGCTTCGAGATCGGCACCCAGCACGGTGTCGAAAGCCCGGCGCTGCGGCGTGGGCGCATCGGCGCGCGCGGCTGCCGGGGCAGGCGCGGCCGCCACGCGCAGCTCGCTTGCATCCTGTGCATCGTGCAGGAACTTGATCTTGTACTTGCCGATCTCGACCATGTCGTTGTGACGCAGCACCTGCCTGCGGATCGGCCGGCTGTTGACGTAGGTGCCGTTGGTGCTGTTGAGGTCTTCCAGCTGCACTTCGTTGCCGGTCATCAGCACGGCGGCATGCTCACCGCTCACTGCCAGGTGGTCGATCACGACATCGTTGTACGGGCGCCGGCCAAGTGTGGTGCGGTCCTTGGTGAGTTGAACTTCCTTGATGACTACACCGTCGATCGAGACGATCAACTTTGGCATGGCCGGCTCCTGGGTCTGGTCATTTGGTTGTCGATGGCTCTTCAAGTGCGCAACAACCTGGAAACCAGGCTGGGCCGTGTGGCAGGAACGGACATCGCTTGCGCAAGCAGCACGGTGATGTTATCCCGGCCGCCATTGGCGTTCGCGCGGTCCACAAGGCGGCGCGCCTTGTGCTCCAGCGCGCCGGCAGCGCGCAAGATGTCCCCGATCTCGCCGTCGTCTGCCATGTCCGACAGCCCATCCGAGCACAGCAGGTAGAGGTCGCCGGCCTCCACCGTGAATTCGTTGATTTCCAGTTCGACCCCAGCCTCGATGCCGAGCGCGCGCGTGACCAGGTTGCGCTGGGTGGACACGGCAGCCTGTGCCGGCGTGATCAGCCCGGCATCGAGTTGCTCTTGCAACAGGGAGTGGTCGCGCGTGATCTGCTGCAACTGTCCATCGCGCAGCCGGTAGGCGCGCGAATCGCCGATGTGGCCGAGCACCAGCCGCTGCTCCAGGAATGCGGCCACGACGAGCGTGGTTCCCATGCCGGCGCAAGCCGGATCTGCCCGGGCCGTGCTGAGGATGGCTTGGTTCGCGTGCTGCACGCACCGCTCCATGGCCTTGCGCACCTCGCGCACGGAAGCGCCCGGCCCGGTGGCGGAGATCCAGTCCGCCAGTTCGGCGAGGATCACATTGACGGCCATGTTGCTGGCCACCTCGCCGGCGTTGTAGCCGCCCATGCCATCGGCCAGCACGCTGCAGCTGCACACAGGGTCGAAAGCCGCAGCGTCCTCGTTGTTGTGGCGCAGCCGGCCCGGATGGGTCAATGCCTGGAATTGGTAGTTCATGGCGTGCCCGGGCGATCGCCATCCAGGCCGCCGGATGGCCCCGGGCCGCTTGCATGGAAATGGATCTGCTGTGCCTGCACTCGTGCCCTTTGCCTGGCTTGCGTTTGCATGGGAACACCACGCATGCGGGCGAAGGGCGCTCAGCGGCTAAGGCCAGCAGCTGCGCACCGGACTAGGCAGGGGCGTGGACTCCACATTCTGTTACATGGCGCGGCAATTTGCCGCAGCGCAAGAAAAATATTGCCAGAACGAGAGCAAATGGTGTGCTGTCTGCGCTGTTCATGCAACAGCGCAGTGCGGCCAGCGCCAGGTCAAGCATTGCCGCGGCGCTGCAACCAGTTGCCGAGTGCGACGACGAGCACCGCGCCCGCCAGGCCGGCTGCCTTGATGGTGGTCTCGCTGATCTCACCCAGGTACTGGACCACGGCCGGGTCGGTCAAGAGCATTTCGCCGGCCAGGAAGCCGAGCAGCGCCGCACCGATCGTGATGATGATGGGAAAACGTTCCATCACTTTGGTCAACAGGGAGGCGCCGAACACGATCAGCGGGATGCTGACCAACAGGCCCAGCACCAGCAGCGGCATGTTGCCTTGCGCGGCGGCCGCGACGGCTAGCACGTTGTCCAGGCTCATGACCAGGTCGGCCACCAAGATGGTGCGGATGGCATTGAACATGCCGGAGACTTCGGCGGCTTCGCCGTCGCCATCTCCTTCACCCATCAGCAGGTCCACGCCGATGTACGTCAGCAGGCCGGCGCCGACGATCTTGAGGAAGGGCAGGGTCAGCAGGCGGATCGCCACGATGGTCAGCACGATCCGCATCACGATGGCGGCGGCGCTGCCGAAGAAGATGGCCTTGCCGCGCTGCTCGGGCTTGAGCGTGCGTGCGGCCATGGCGATGACCACGGCGTTGTCGCCCGACAGCACCACATTGGCGAGCAGGATGGAGCCGAAGGCGCTCCAGAACATGGGGGAAGACAGGTCGAGACCTAGGAACATGATCGATTTCTCCGGCTGTTATGAATGCGAAAGCGCCCGTACAGGGCGCTTTCTTCTATGCCAGGCGAGTTTACCCAGCGATCCGGAGCGGCGCAGTTCGTGGAACTGCGTAGCCTGACCAGAACCTGACCGGTTCTTACAGCTTGGACTTGAGCAGGCGGCCCAGTTCCGAGAAGTTGCGCGTGATCGTGAAACCGCACTCTTCCATGATGGCCAGCTTGGCATCGGCCGTGTCGGCGCCGCCCGAGATCAGCGCGCCGGCATGGCCCATGCGCTTGCCGGGAGGCGCGGTCACGCCAGCAATGAAGCCGACAACCGGCTTCTTCATGTTCTCTTTGCACCAGCGGGCTGCGTCGGCCTCGTCCGGGCCACCGATCTCGCCGATCATGATCACGGCGTCCGTTTCCGGATCGTCGTTGAAGGCCTTCATCACGTCGATGTGCTTCAGGCCGTTGATCGGGTCGCCACCGATGCCGACAGCGCTGGACTGGCCCAGGCCGATTTCGGTCAGCATGGCCACGGCTTCATAGGTCAGCGTGCCGGAGCGCGAGACCACGCCCACGCGGCCCTTGCGGTGGATGTGGCCGGGCATGATGCCGATCTTGATCTCGTCGGGCGTGATCAGGCCGGGGCAGTTGGGACCCAGCAGCAGCGTCTTCTTGCCGCCGGCGGCTTCCTTGGCCTTCATCTTGTTGCGCACTTCCAGCATGTCGCGGACCGGAATGCCTTCGGTGATGCAGATCGCCATGTCCAGGTCGGCCTCGACGGCTTCCCAGATGGCAGCGGCGGCGCCCGGAGGCGGCACGTAGATCACCGACACGGTGGCGCCGGTCTGCTGGGCGGCTTCCTTGACGGAGGCGTAGATCGGGATGTTGAAGATCGACTCGCCGGCCTTCTTCGGGTTCACACCGGCGACGAAGGCGTTCTTGCCGTTCGCGTATTCCTGGCACTTTTCCGTGTGGAACTGGCCGGTCTTGCCAGTGATGCCCTGGGTGATGACCTTGGTGTCTTTGTTGATGTAGATCGACATGACGCTTCCTTACTTCTTGACCGAGCCCACGACCTTCTGGGCCGCTTCCGCCATGGTGTCTGCGCTGATGATGGGCAGGCCCGATTCGGCCAGCATCTTCTTGCCCAGTTCTTCGTTCGTGCCCTTCATGCGCACGACCAGCGGCACGGACAGGTTCACGGCCTTGCAGGCTGCGATCACGCCGGTGGCGATGGTGTCGCACTTCATGATGCCGCCGAAGATGTTGACCAGGATGGCCTGGACGTTCTTGTTCTTCAGCATGATCTTGAAGGCTTCGGTCACCTTCTCGGGCGTGGCGCCACCGCCGACGTCCAGGAAGTTGGCCGGCTCGCCGCCGAACAGCTTGATGGTGTCCATGGTCGCCATGGCCAGGCCGGCGCCGTTGACCAGGCAGCCGATGTTGCCGTCCAGGCTGATGTAGGCCAGGTCGAACTTGGAGGCTTCCACTTCGGCCGGATCTTCCTCGTCCAGGTCGCGCAGGGCCACGATCTCGGGGTGGCGGAACAGCGCGTTGCTGTCGAAGTTGAACTTGGCGTCCAGCGCGATGACCTTGCCCTTGCTGTCACGGTTCAGCGGATTGATCTCGACCAGCGAGGCGTCCGTTTCCATATAGCAGGTGTAGAGCTTCTTGAGGATGTCGACGGTCTGCGCGATCGAATCGGCCGGCATGCCGATGCCGTCGGCGATTTCCTTGGCTTGCGCGTCGGTCAGGCCTTCCTTGGGGTCGGCGAACACCGTGATGATCTTCTCGGGTGTGGAATGCGCCACTTCCTCGATGTCCATACCGCCTTCGCTCGATGCGATGAAGGCCACCTTCTGCGTGGCGCGGTCGGTCACGGCGGAGATGTAGTACTCCTTCTGGATGTCGGCACCGTCCTCGATGTACAGGCGGCGGACTTTCTGGCCTTCCGGGCCGGTCTGATGCGTCTTGAGCTGCATGCCCAGAATCTGGCCGGCCAGTTCCTTGACCTGCTCGATGCTCTTGGCCACCTTCACCCCACCGCCCTTGCCGCGGCCGCCCGCATGGATCTGGGCCTTGACCACCCACACCGGGCCGCCGAGTTTCTGGGCGGCCTCGACCGCCTCCTGCACCGTGTAAGCCGGAATGCCGCGGGGCACCGGTACGCCGAACTTGGCAAGGATTTCCTTGCCTTGGTACTCGTGAATCTTCATGAGGAGGTCTCTCGGAAGAGGGTTGGGGACGGAAGGGCGAAAAACATTCGCTGTTGTCCACCAGCGACGGATGCTTGACAACCAGACTGCGGACAGCCGGCGACTGTATCATGGTGCGCTGCACCAATTTTGTGCGGTCAACACGTACTTTCACGAGGCACAGCACCATGGCCAAGGTCTTCATCGATGGCGAAGCCGGCACCACCGGCCTGCAGATCCGCGAGCGGCTGCAGGCCATGCCGCAGATCGAACTCGTCAGCATCGCGCCCGAGTTGCGCAAGGACGTGGCGGCCAAGCGCGAACTCATGGCGGGCGTGGATCTGGTGGTGCTGTGCCTGCACGATGACGCGGCCATCGAGTCGGTCGCGCTGATCGACCAGTTGCAGGGCAGCAAGCCCAAGATCGTCGACGCCTCCACGGCCCACCGCGTGAACCCGTCCTGGGTGTTCGGCTTTCCTGAACTCGTGGCTGGCCAGGCGCAGAAAGTGGCCCAGGCCGACCGCGTGGCCAATCCGGGCTGCTACGCCACGGGCGCCATCGCCATCGTGCGCCCGCTGGTCGATGCCGGCCTGCTGCCCGCCGATTTCCCAATCGCGCTGCCTTCCGTCAGCGGCTACTCCGGTGGCGGCCGCACCATGATTGAAGCCTACGAGAACAACGAAGCGCCGCTGTTCGAGACCTATGCGCTGGGCCTCAAGCACAAGCACATCCCCGAAATCATGCGGTACACGGGGCTCACGCGCCGGCCGGTTTTCATTCCCTCGGTTGGCAACTTCCGCCAGGGCATGCTGGTGCAGCTGCCGCTGCACCTGGACGACCTGCCGGGCAAGCCGCGCGCGGCCGACCTGCACGAGGCCCTGGCCAGCCACTACACCAAGAGCAACACGCCCGAGCAGTTCGTGCAGGTGAAGCCACCGACCGACAGCGGCAAGCTCGACGCGCTGGCGCTCAACGACACCAACCAACTCGAGATTCGCGTGTTCCCGAACGAGGACGCGCGCCACGCCGTCGTCATCGCGCGGCTGGACAATCTGGGCAAGGGCGCCAGCGGCGCCGCGGTGCAGAACCTCAAGCTGATGCTGGGCCTGTGAGCCCGCAGTTCAGGACTTGTCGCCAGGCCGCGGGCTGAGTGTGTAGGGCAGCGCGCCCAGCAGCACCAGCACGCCGGCACAGCCGAAGATGGCCGACCAGGTCCACTCCAAGGTCCAGCCCGCGCGCTGGCCGGTGTCGGCGATCTGGCCGAAGGCCCAGGCCGTCAGCGCCGAACCCAGGAAAACGAAGCTGTTGAGCACGCCTAGGCCGCGCCCGCGCAGGGCCGGCGGCAGCAGTTCGCGGCCATGCGTCATGACCAGCGGATGCAGCATGCCGATGGTCACCAGCAGGGCCATGGCTGCCAAGTGCGCCAGCATCGCGCCGCCGCCCGGCCAGAGCACCAGCACCAGTGCACCGGCCAGCGACAGCAGCGTCCAGGCCAGCACGGTGGCGCGCAGGCCGCCGCGGCGCACCAGCCGCGGCAGCAGCAACGCGGTGCCGAAGCAGGCGACGGTCACCGCCGACAGCGCCAAGCCGCGTCCTTGCGTGGGCAGCCCGAACAGGTCGGCCAGGTAGGGGCCGCCCCAGGCGTTGCGAAAACTGGTGCCGGCCGCCATGGCCACGCACAGAGGGATCAGTGTCCACAACGCAGGCCGCAGCAGCAGTGCGGCGCTGGAGCCGACCATGGCCAGCGGCGACTCGCTGCGCGCATCGGCATCGCCCTCGTCCTCCAGCGTGCGCCACACGGCTGTGCAGGCCATCAGCATGCACACGCCGGCCAGCGCCAGCGGCACCCGCCAACCCAGGTGCTGGGCCAGCCAGCCCAGCGGCAAGGTGGAGCACAGGGCGCCCAGCATGCCGGTGGCGTTGGCGCGTCCGACGAAGGCCACGTACTGCGCCGGTGGCAGCTGCGCCCCGGCGTAATGCATGAGGCCCATGAACACGGGCGCGCAGGCCAGGCCCAGACCGGCCTGGGCCAGCATGGCGGTCGGCCCGTTTGGCGCGAGGGCGAACAGCAGCGAGGACGCCACGCCAATGGACATCAGCCAGCGCGTGGGCCGGCCCACGCCCCAACGGTCGAACGCGATGCCGACGGGAATCTGCGCGGCCGCGAACGACAGGAAGAAGCACGAGGACAGCAGGCCGAAGCCGGCGGCCGACAGCGCCAGGTCGCGTTGCAGCTCGGGAGCGATGACGGCCAGGCAGCTGCGGAAGAACTGGCTCAGGCCGAAGGCGAAGGTCAGCGCCGAGAGGGCGCGGGCAGGGGAGGCGGGCATTCAGCCCGCATTGTCGGGTCGGTGGCGCAGCACGCGCGTCACCACGGCGCTGGAAAAGCCGCGGGCCAGCAGAAAGCGGCTTTGCCGTGCGTGTTCGCGTGCGTCGGCAGCGGGTTCGAAGCGGCGTTGCCACAGCGCCAGGGCGCGTTCGAACTCGCTGTCGGCCAGGCCCGCCACGGCCTCGGCGATGGCCACAGGCGCCACCCCTTTGCGCTGCAGTTCCTGACGCAGGCGCAGCGTCCCGTACTGGGCAGCGCGCTGGTGCAGCACGGACTCGACCACCCGCGCCTCGCTGATGAAGCCCTTGGCCTGCAAGTCGTCCAGTGCGCGGCCAAGTTCGTCGGCGTCCTCGGTGTAGCGCGCGAGCTTGCGCTCCAGCTCGTGGCGCGAGTGTTCGCGCTGGGACAGGTAGCGCAGTGCCCGGCCTTTCAGCGAGAGCGCTGGCCGGGCGCCGCTCACTCGCCCTTGGCCGGGGCGACCGCGGGCGGAAGCAGCGCGATGCCCAGGTTCTCGCGCACCTTGTTCTCGATCTCACGCGCCAGATCGGGGTTCTCGCGCAGGAACTCGCGGGCGTTGTCGCGGCCCTGGCCGATCTTCTCGCCGTTGTAGGCGTACCAGGCGCCGGACTTGTCGACGATGCGCGCCTCCACGCCCATGTCGATGATCTCGCCTTCGCGCGAGATGCCCTCGCCGAACAGGATGTCGAACTCGGCCGTCTTGAACGGAGGCGAGACCTTGTTCTTGACCACCTTGACCTTGGTTTCGTTGCCGATCGCTTCGTCGCCCTTCTTGATGGTGCCGGTGCGGCGGATGTCGATGCGCACCGAGGCGTAGAACTTCAGCGCATTGCCGCCCGTGGTGGTTTCGGGGCTGCCGAACATCACGCCGATCTTCATGCGGATCTGGTTGATGAAGATGACCATGCAGTTGGTCTTCTTGATCGTGGCCGTGAGCTTGCGCAGCGCCTGGCTCATGAGGCGGGCCTGCAGGCCGGGCAGGGAATCGCCCATCTCGCCCTCGAGTTCAGCCTTGGGCGTGAGCGCGGCGACCGAGTCGACCACGATCAGGTCCACGGCCCCCGAGCGCACCAGGCTGTCGACGATTTCCAGCGCCTGCTCGCCGGTGTCGGGCTGGCTGATCAGCAGGTCGGACAGGGTCACGCCCAGCTTCTGGGCGTACTGCACGTCCAGCGCGTGCTCGGCGTCGACGAAGGCGCAGGTGCCGCCCTGCTTCTGCATCTCGGCGATGACCTGCAAGGTGAGCGTGGTCTTGCCCGAGGATTCCGGGCCGTAGATCTCGACCACGCGGCCGCGCGGCAGGCCGCCCACGCCCAGCGCGATGTCCAGGCCCAGCGAGCCGGTGGAGACGACCTGGATGTCCTCGATGGCCTCGCCCTCGCCCAGGCGCATGATGGTGCCCTTGCCGAACTGCTTTTCGATCTGGGCCAGGGCGGCCTGCAAGGCCTTGGCCTTCTCGGCCTGTGCTGCGTTGTTCTTCACCGGTGCGTCCATGAAAAATCTCCTTGAGATCAATGACTTGCCAACTGCATCCGGACTGTGACTCCATACTGTCTGGATGCTTGACCAGTAGTGTAGTGTAGGCATTGCTTGGGAGAAGCGTGTTTTTTAGTCAGTTTGCCTTACGATCTCAGGATGCCGACCGATGCCCTCGATGACGCTTGGCGCACCACCCACCTGGGCCGCCTGATGGGAGATGCCTTGCGCCGCTTCGACGCCCGTGTGCTGGCTCTGATGGCGCACGATGTGCAGGTGCCACTGGCCCTGTCCAATCTCGCGGCGCGGGCTCAGGTGAGCGCCGCGCACGTGCACATCACCCGGCACCTGGACGTGGGCGGCACGCGGCCCGGTGTGCTGGCCGAACGCGCCGGCATGAGCAAGCAGGCCATGGGCGACCTGATCGCGCAGTGCGAGGCCTGGGGCTTGGTGACCCGCACTGCGGACCCGCGCGATGCGCGTGCGCGCATGGTGTGCTTCACACCCGACGGCCTGGCCTGGCAGCAGGCCTTTCGTGGGGCGCTGGTGCAGGCCGAGGCCGAGTTCCGCGAGGCGGTCGGGGCCGAAGTGGCCACCGTCGTGAGCCTGGGGCTGGAAGCCTACGTGGGCTCCTAGAATTTCTGTTTCGCCTGCCCCACCGGAGAACCGCATGCGCATTCTGATCGCCGAGGATGACCAGGTGCTGGCCGACGGCCTGCTGCGCGCGCTGCGCAGCTCCGGCGCGGCCGTGGACCATGTGGCCAGCGGCACCGAGGCCGACGCCGCACTGCGCACCAGCAGCCAGTTCGATCTGCTGATCCTGGACCTGGGCCTGCCGCGCATGCATGGCCTGGAGGTACTGCGCGCGCTGCGCGGCCGCGGCTCGGCGCTGCCGGTGCTGATCCTGACCGCGGCCGACAGCGTGGAGGAGCGCGTCAAGGGCCTGGATTACGGCGCTGACGACTACATGGCCAAGCCGTTCTCGCTGCAGGAGCTCGAGGCCCGCGTGCGCGCGCTCACGCGGCGCGGCACCGGCGCCACCAGCAGCTCGATCCGCCATGGCCCGCTGGAATACGACCAGGCCGGCCGTGTGGCCACCATCGATGGCCGCATGGTCGAGCTTTCGGCACGCGAGCTGGGCCTGCTGGAAGTGCTGCTGCAGCGCGCCGGCCGGCTCGTCAGCAAGGACCAGTTGGTCGAGCGCCTGTGCGAGTGGGGCGAGGAGGTCTCGACCAACGCGATCGAGGTCTACATCCACCGCCTGCGCAAGAAGATCGAGAAGGGGCCGATCCGCATCGCCACCGTGCGCGGCCTGGGCTACTGTCTCGAAAAAATCAACGCGTGAAGATCTTCCAGCGCGAGCAGCGTTCGCTGTTCGGCGAAATCCTGGACTGGATGCTGACGCCGCTGCTGCTGCTGTGGCCCGTCAGCCTGGTGCTGACCTGGCTCGTGGCCCAGGGCATCGCCGGCAACCCCTTCGACCGCGCGCTGGAGCACAACGTGCGCGCGCTGGCCCAGCAGGTGGCGCTGCCCAAGAGCGGGCGCTTGCAGTTCAGCCTGCCGCCGCCGGCGCACGAGATCCTGCGCGCCGACGAATCCGACCAGGTCTTCTACCAGGTGCTGGGCCCGCGCGGCGAGCTGCTGGCCGGCGAGCGCGAACTGGCGTTGCCGCGCGACGCCGACCGCGGCCAGAGCGGCGAGGTGCGGCTGCGCGACGACGAACTGCGCGGCCTGGGCCTGCGCGTGGCCTACACCTGGGTGGCGCTGGACGGCAGTGGCCAGACCGCCCTCGTGCAGGTGGCCGAGACGCGCGAGAAGCGCTCGGTGCTGGCGGCCGAGATCATCAAGGGCGTGATGCTGCCGCAGTTCGTCATCCTGCCGCTCGCGGTGTTGCTGGTCTGGCTGGCGCTGGTGCGTGGCATCAAGCCGCTGTCCGAACTCGAGGAGCGCATCCGCGCGCGCAAGCCCGACGACCTCTCGCCGCTGGACGACCGCACCGTGCCGCTGGAGGTGGCGCCGCTGGTGTCCTCGGTCAACGACCTGCTCACGCGGCTCAAGGACTCCATCGCGACGCAGAAGCGCTTCCTGGCCGATGCCGCCCACCAGCTCAAGACGCCACTGGCCGGCCTGCGCATGCAGGCCGACCTCGCGCAGCGCGATGGCGCCAATGCCGACGAGCTCAAGCAGTCGCTGCTGCAGATCCGCCGCTCCAGCATCCGCGCCACGCACACGGTCAACCAACTGCTGGCGCTGGCACGCGCCGAAAACGCCGGCGCGCCTATCGCGCGCCAACCTTGCGACCTCGCGCGGCTGGTCATGGACGTGGTGCAGGAGGCGCTGCCGCGCGCCATGGACAAGTCGCTGGACCTGGGCTACGACGGCGCATTGCCCGGCGCACCCGGCGTGCAGCTGGAGGGCAATGCCACGCTGCTCAAGGAACTCGTGCGCAACCTCGTCGACAACGCGATCGCCTACACGCCCTCGCGTCCGGACCGCCCCGGGGTGGTGACCGCCCGTGTGCTGGCGGCCGACGCCGAAGGCCCGCTGCGGCTGCAGGTGGAGGATTCGGGCCCCGGCATCCCGGGCGCCGAGCGCGAGCTGGTGTTCCAGCCCTTCTATCGCGCGCTCGGCACCGATGCCGACGGCTCCGGGCTGGGCCTGTCCATCGTGCGTGAGATCGCGGACCAGCACGGTGCCGCGGTGGCGCTGCGCGATGCGCATGCGGGCCAGCAGCCGCCAGGCACCTGCGTCGAGGTGCGCTTCGGCCCGGAGCCTGCGCGCAGCTGAGAAGCCGCGTTCAGCAGGGTGCCAGCGGTCGGCCGGCCAGCAGGCCCTGCACCTGTTCGCGCAGGGCGGCGTCGGCGGCCGGCAGCCGCAGCCGTGCTGCCGTCGGCTCGCGGTGCTCGGCCACCACGCGGGCCGTGCGCACGCCGCGGCGGGTCAGCTGTGCCAGGTGGTCGTTGGCCGCTTCCTGGGTCGAGAACACGCCGAGCGACAGGCCCGGCGCCAGCGCGGCCTGCGTGATCGGTGCCGTGTCCACGCGCAGGGCGCGCAACTCGGCACGCTTCTTCTCGAGCGCGTCGGCGTCGTTGTAGCGGCCCATGTAGACGATCCAGCGGTCGGGCGGCGCAATGGGCTCCAGCGACCAGGCCGACGCCGGCACGCCACCGGCGCCCAGGGCCTGGCGCAGGGCCTGTGCCTGGGCGTTGTCGAACGGCCCGGTCTGCAGACAGGCCACGGCGGGCGCCGGCGTTTCGGCCTGCGACGCTGCAGGGGCCGGGGCGGCAGGCACGGCTGGCTCCGGCTCCGGTGCCGCCGGGGCAGCCGGCGCCACGCGCAGCGCCTCGGGCCGAATCTGCTGCTCCAGGCGCTGCGGCTCGCGCGCCGATTCCGGCGCCAGCCCCACCGGCGCCAGCAGGCCCTGCGACCAGGCGAAGTAGGCCCCGTTGGCGCACAGCAGGGCCAGGGCCGTGGTCCGCAACAGCATGCTCAGGCTTTCACCGGCCGCACGCTGACCTCCGAGCTGCTGATGCGTTGCAGCCCCTGCGCCGTCTGCACGCGCAGCGCGCCGTCGGGGGCGACACCGTCGCCCACGCCCTCGGTGCCGTCGGACAGGCGCAGCGGCCGGCCCTTGAGAAGGTCGCGCGCCTCGAAGGCCGCGCGGAACGGCGCGAAGCCCTCGGCTTCGAAGCGCTGGATGGTCTGCACCAGCGGCAACGCGATCGCGCCCAGGGCCTGGCCGGCGTCCCAGCCAGGGAGCAGTTCGGCCAGTGCCGCAGGTGGGGTCGACAGCCCGTCGCCATCACGCGGCGCGATGTTGAGCCCGATGCCCACGATGGCATGGCGCTCGCTGCCGCCCGCCACGGTCTCGATCAGGATGCCGGCCAGCTTGCGGTCTTCGAACCAGACGTCGTTGGGCCACTTGAGCTGCAGCGCCGGGTGCAGCGCGCCGACCACGGCCACGCCCACGGCCAGCGACAGGCCCGACCAATCCCGCGGTGCCAGCGGCAGCGCCAGCGACATGGCCAGCGAGCTGCCCGCATCGCCCTGCCAGGGCCGGCCCATGCGGCCGCGCCCTGCCGTCTGGCGCTCGGCCACGAGCAGCGTCGGCTCGGGCCGGCCTGCGCGGATGCGGCGCATCAGTTCGCTGCTGGTCGAATCGATCTCGGGCAGCACCTCGACCGTGAAGCCCGGCAGCAACGGCGCCACCGCTTCCCAGATGTCCTCGGCGGGCCACCGCGGCCTGCTCATGCGCGCTTGCGCGGCTTGGGCGACAGCAGCGTGCCGCGGCAGCTCTTGGCGCCGCACCAGCAGGGGTACTCGGCCTTGAGCTTCTTGGTGTAGGGCTCGTCGATGATGAGCCCGTAGTCGTAGTTGAGTTCCTCGCCGGCGCGGATGTCGCGCAGCGCCTTGATGAAGATGCGGCCGTCCTGCTCGTCGGCGATGCAGTTGGGCTCGCAGGCGTGGTTGATCCAGCGCGAGGAGTTGCCGCCGTAGGCCGCGTCGATGACGCGGTCCTCGTCGACGTGGAAGTAGAAGGTGTGGTTGGGATCGTTCGGGTCGTGCGGATGGCGGTCCTGCGCCTCCTGCCAGCTGATGATCTCGCCCACGTACTCGATGATGGTCTCGCCCTCGGCGATGTCCTGCACGGCGAAGACACCCTTGCCGTGCACGCCCGAGCGGCGGGCCTGGATGCGGCGCGTGGGCGCAGCGGGGCGCTGGGTTTTTGAAGCCACGGCGAAACTCTGTTAGTTTAAAAAAGGGACGTGCGCGCATGCGCGCGAAGGCCGGATTGTAGGAGCCGCCTTCGGCTCGGCGCGGTGCGCGCTGGATTACATTCGCAGCCAATTTGGAAGGCGCCCGGCCGGCAGGCCGGCGCACAAAAGGACATCGCAGAGTTTTTATGAGCAAGACCTTGGTGATCGCCGAAAAGCCGTCGGTGGCGCAGGACATCGTGCGCGCACTCACCCCGGTGGCCGGCAAGTTCGACAAGCACGACGAGTACTTCGAGAGCGAGAAGTACGTCGTCACGAGCGCGGTCGGCCACCTGGTGGAGATCCAGGCGCCGGAGCAGTACGACGTCAAACGCGGCAAGTGGAGCTTCGCCCACCTGCCCGTGATCCCGCCGCACTTCGACCTGAAGCCCGTAGACAAGACCAAGTCGCGGCTTAACGCCGTCGTCAAGCAGGCCAAGCGCAAGGATGTCACGGCCTTGGTGAACGCCTGCGACGCGGGACGCGAGGGCGAGCTGATCTTCCGCCTGATCGAGCAGTACGCCGGCGGTGCCAAGCCGCTGGGCAAGCCGATCAAGCGGCTGTGGCTGCAGTCCATGACGCCGCAGGCGATCCGCGAGGGCTTCGAGCGCCTGCGCTCCGAGGCGCAGATGCAGGGCCTGGCCGACGCGGCGCGCTCGCGCTCGGAGGCCGACTGGCTGGTCGGCATCAACGGCACGCGCGCCATGACGGCCTTCAACTCGCGCGACGGTGGCTTTTTCCTGACCACGGTCGGCCGCGTGCAGACGCCGACGCTGTCGGTGGTGGTCGAGCGCGAGGAGCAGATCCGCAAGTTCGTGAGCCGCGACTACTGGGAGATCCACGGCCTGTTCGACGCCCAGGCCGGCCAGTACCCGGGCAAGTACTTCGACCCGGCCTTCAAGAAGGCCAGTGCGCCGCTCCTACCCAACGGCGAACCCGACCCCGAGCAGCGCGCCGACCGCGTCTGGAACGCGCGCGATGCCCAGGCCATCGCCGAGGCCGTGCGGGGCCAGCCCGCCACGGTCACCGAAGAGAGCAAGCCCACGACCCAGGCCAGCGGCCTGCTGTTCGACCTGACCTCGCTGCAGCGCGAGGCCAACAGCCGCTTCGGCTTCTCGGCCAAGACCACGCTGGCACTCGCGCAAAGCCTGTACGAGCGCCACAAGGCCCTGACCTACCCGCGGACCGACTCGCGCGCGCTGCCCGAGGACTACCTGCCCGTGGTCAAGGACACCATGAAGATGCTCGCGACGAGTGGCATGAAGCACCTGGCGCCGTTCGCCCAGCAGGCCATCGACGGCAACTACGTCAAGCCCAGCAAGCGCGTATTCGACAACGCCAAGGTGTCGGACCACTTCGCCATCATCCCCACGCTGCAGGCGCCGAGCGGCCTGTCGGAGGCCGAGCAGAAGCTCTACGACTTCGTCGTTCGGCGCTTCCTCGCGGTGTTCTTCCCGAGCGCGGAGTTCCAGGTCACCACGCGCATCAGCACGGTCGAAACGCAGGGCCGCAAGTACGCCTTCCGCTCCGACGGCAAGGTGCTGGTCAAGCCGGGTTGGATGGCCATCTACGGCAAGGAAGCCGAGGGCGAGGACGACGAGAAGGAAGGCGGCAAGCGCCTGGTGCCCGTGCAGCCCGGCGAGAAGGTGCGCGTCAATACGGCCGAGGCCAAGGGCCTGAAGACCCGCCCGCCGGCACGCTACAGCGAAGCCACGCTGCTGGGCGCCATGGAAGGGGCGGGCAAGCTCATCGACGACGACGAACTGCGCGAAGCCATGCAGGAGAAGGGCCTGGGCACGCCGGCCACGCGCGCTGCCATCATCGAAGGCCTGCTCAACGAGAAGTACATGCTGCGCGAAGGCCGCGAGCTGATCCCCACGGCCAAGGCCTTCCAGCTCATGACGCTGCTGCGCGGCCTGGGCGTGGAGGAACTCTCCAAGGCCGAACTCACCGGCGAGTGGGAGTACAAGCTGGCGCAGATGGAGAAGGGCGCGCTGAGCCGCGACGCCTTCATGCGCGAGATCGCGCAGATGACCGAGCACATCGTCAAGAAGGCCAAGGAGTACGACCGCGACACCGTGCCGGGCGACTACGCCACGCTCAGTGCGCCGTGTCCCAACTGCGGCGGTGTGGTCAAGGAGAACTACCGACGCTACGCCTGCGCCGGCCCCAAGGGTTCGGGCCAGGACGCCTGCGGCTTCTCGTTCACCAAGTCTCCCGCGGGCCGCACCTTCGAGATCGCCGAGGCCGAGGCCCTGGTGCGCGACAAGCACATCGGCCCGCTGGAAGGTTTCCGCTCCAAGGCCGGCTGGCCCTTTGTGGCCGAGATCCGCCTGGCCTTCAGCGAGGAAGACAAGAACTGGAAGCTGGAGTTCGACTTCGGCGACGACGAGAAGGACCCGGCCGAGACCGGCGAGATCGTCGACTTCAGCGGCCAGGAACGCCTGGGGCCCTGCCCCAAATGCGGCGCTGGCGTGTTCGAGTTCGGCAGCAACTACATCTGCGAGCACTCGGTGCCCACGCCCCAGCAGCCCCAGCCGACCTGCGACTTCAAGACCGGCAAGGTCATCCTGCAGCAGCCGGTGGACGAGGCCCAGATCAGGAAGCTCTTGGCCGAGGGCAAGACCGACCTGCTCGACAAGTTCGTGAGCATGCGCACGCGGCGCAGCTTCAAGGCCTTCCTGGCCTGGAACAAGGACGAAGGCAAGGTCACCTTCGAGTTCGAGCCGCGCGAGTCCAAATTCCCGCCGCGCAAGACGGGCGCGTTCGCCGCCAAGAAGACGGCGCCGGCCAAGAAGGCAGCGCCCGCGAAGAAGACGCCGGTCGCCAAGGCCGTCAAGGCTGCCACGGCCAAGACACCGCGCAAGGCTGCGGCCGGCGCGGGCCTCAAACCCAGCGCCGCGCTGGCCGCCGTGATCGGCGACAACCCCGTGCTGCGCACCGAGGCCACCAAGAAGCTGTGGGACTACATCAAGGCCAAGGGCCTGCAGGACCCCAAGGACAAGCGCAGCATCCAGGCCGATCCCGCGCTGCAGGCGGTGTTCGGCAAGCCCAGCGCGACCATGTTCGAGATCGCCGGCATCCTCGGCAAGCATCTGGCCTGAGCCCAGCACCCCGGGCGCAGGAGCGGCAACGCTCCTGCGCCTTTTTGTTTCAGGAGACACCACACCATGCGCATCCCCTTCCTCCGCCGCAGCCTGCTGGCCGGCCTGGCCCTGTCCGTGCTCGCACCGCTGGCCCACGCGGCCTGGCCCGAGAAGCCCATCCGTCTGGTCGTTCCCTTCCCGCCGGGCCAGGCCTCGGACATCTTCGCGCGTGCGCTGGCGGAACAGCTCGGAAAGCGCCTGGGCCAGCCCATCGTGGTGGACAACAAGGCCGGCGCGGGCAGCAACATCGGCACCGAGATGGTGGCGCGTGCCGCGCCCGACGGTTACACGCTGCTGATCGCGGGCAGCGCCATGGCGGTGAACCAGACGCTGTACAAGAAGCTCAGCTACGACCCGGCCAAGGACCTGGTCGGCATCTCGCTGATCGCCAAGGTTCCGCTGGTGTTCCTGGCCACGCCGGCGTCCGGCATCAAGACGCTGGCGCAGATGGTGCAGCAGGCCAAGGCCGCGCCGGGCCGGCTCAATTACGCCAGCGCCGGCATCGGCGGCTCGCAGCACCTCTCGGGCGAGATGCTCAAGGCCCAGGCCGGCGTGTTCATCACGCACATTCCCTACCGTGGCAGCGGCCCGGCCCAGGCCGACTTCCTCGGAAACCAGGTGCCGCTCATGGTGGACTCGGTCACGGCCGCGCTGGCCAACATCCAGGCCGGGCGCGCCGTCCCGCTCGCAGTGACCTCGGCCACGCGCTCGAGCCAGCTGCCGGACGTGCCGACCGTGCGCGAGAGCGGCGTGGCCGGGCTGAAGGACTTCGAGGCCGTGGGCTGGCTGGGCCTGATGGCGCCGCACGGTACGCCGGCCGACACCGTGGCGCGGCTCAACCAGGAGGTGGTGGAGATCTTGCGCAGCGAGTCCATGGTCAAGTTCATGCGCGACCGCGGCTCCGAGGCCGCGCCCACCACAGGCCCGGAGTTCGACCGTTTCATCGCTAGCGAGATCACCAAGTGGGGCGTGGCCGTGAAGGCCTCGGGCGCCACCGCCGACTGAAGCAGCCTCAGGCGGCCAGCGCGCCGTCCAGCAGTTCGAGGGCCTGGCCGAAATCGAAGTCGGCCGCGGCCTGGGCCAGGGCATCGAAATCGGCACCCAGCACCTGCTGCAGCAGGCCGCGGTGCTGCTCCAGCAGGTCCAGCGCGGCTGCATCGTCGCTGGCCAGCAGCGCGCGCAGTTCGCTGCCGATGCGTTTGAACTGCTGCGTGTCGGCCGGGGCGGCAGCCGCGGCTGCGCGGGTCGCCGCGGCCGGGCGCAGCACCGGTGCCAGCGCCTGCAGCAGGGCCCGCAGCGGCACCTCGGCCGCGTCCAGCAGGCCGGCGAGTTCGGTGCGTGAGTGCTGCGCGCGGATCGCGTGTTCGAGCGCTGCCGCGGCCGCCTGCAACGCCTCGGCGCCGATGTTGCCCGCCACGCCCTTGAGCGTGTGCGCGAGCCGCTGCGCGAGCGCCGTGTCACCGGCGTCGAGCGCGCTGCGGATCTGGGCCGGCACCTCCTGCTGCCCCTGTTCGAACTTGCGCAGCAGATTCAGGTACAGGTCGGTCTTGCCCAGCGTGCGGCGCAGGCCGGCCGCTGTGTTGAGGCCTTCGATCTGCAGCGGTGCGGCTGGCGCGCGCGCCGGCTCCGAGGGCGGCGCCGCGGCGGCCCAGGCGGCGCGCGCGGCATCGGGCGGGATCCACCGCAGCAAGGCGCGCTCGAGCTCGTCGGGCTCGATCGGCTTGCTCACGAAGTCGACCATGCCGGCCGCCGCGCAGCGATCGCGGTCGCCTTGCATGGCGTTGGCCGTCATGGCGATGATGGGCGGTGGCGTGAAGTCCGCCAGCGCGCGGATCGCCAGCGTGGCCGTGATGCCGTCCATCACCGGCATCTGCATGTCCATGAGCACGAGGTCGTAGGGCCGGCGCTGCACCATGTCGAGCGCGATGGCGCCGTTGTCGGCGACGTCGGCGCGCACGCCCATGTCCTCCAGCAGGCCCAGCGCCACCTCCTGGTTCAGGTCGTTGTCCTCCACCAGCAGCACGTGGGCGCCGCGCAGGCTGTCCAACGCCTGCGCGGCGGGCGCGCTGGCCGGCCGCGCGGCGCTGACCGGCAGCGCCTCGCTGCCGTCGGCCAGCACGCGCATCGTGCAGTCCAGCAGGCTGGAGGCGTTGACCGGTTTCATGAGCACGTCGGCGATGCCGCAGGAGGCGGCACGGGCCAGCAGTTCCTCGCGGCCATAGGCCGTGACCATGACCATGTGCAGCGTGCCCGGCTGCGGCAGTGCGCGGATGCGCTGCGCCGTCTCGAAGCCGTCCATCTCGGGCATCTGCCAGTCCAGGTAGACCAGCTCGTAGGGACGGCCGCCGTCCACGCCGTGGCGCAGCAGGGCCAGTGCCTCGGCGCCACTGGCCGCGTCGTCGACCTCGAACATCATGGCTTCGAGCAGCGTGCGCAGGACGGTGCGGGCGCTGTCGTTGTCGTCGACCACCAGCACGCGCAGGCCGCGCAGCTTGGCCGACAGCGACAGCGCGCGCGGCTTGCCCTGGGCCAGCCCCAGCCGCGCCGTGAACCAGAAGGTGCTGCCCTGGCCCGGCTTGCTGGTCACGCCGACCTCGCCGCCCATCAGCATGGCCAGCTTCTTGCAGATCGCAAGGCCCAGGCCGGTGCCGCCGTACTTGCGCGTGGTCGAGGTGTCGGCCTGCTGGAACGACTGAAACAGGCGCTGCTGCTGGTCTTCCGCCAGGCCGATGCCGGTGTCGCGCACGGCGAAGTGCAGCAGCACCTCGCCGGCCAGGCGCTGGCGCACGCGCACCACCACGTCGATGCCGCCGGTCTCGGTGAACTTGATCGCATTGCTGGCGTAGTTGACGAGCACCTGGCCCAGCCGCAGTGGGTCGCCGATCAACGCGGTGGGCACGTCGCGGCCGACGTCGAACACCAGTTCCAGGCCCTTGGCCGCGGCCTTGTCGGCCACCAATGTGGCCACGTTGTCCAGCAGATGGTCGAGCTCGAAGTCGACCGACTCCACGACCATCTTGTCGGCCTCGACCTTGGAGAAGTCCAGGATGTCGTTGATGATGGCCAGCAGGTGCTGGCCGGACTGCTGGATCTTGCTCACGTACTCGCGCTGGCGGGGCGCCAGATCGGCCTTGAGCACCAGGTGCGACATGCCCAGGATGGCATTCATGGGCGTGCGGATCTCGTGGCTCATGTTGGCCAGGAAGTCCGACTTCATCTGCGCCGCGCTCTCGGCCGCCTGCTTGGCGGCCTGCATGGCGGTCTCGGCCTGCTTGCGCTCGCTGCTGTCGCGCGCGAACAGCGTGCCGTGCCAGACCTGCTCCATGGGGAAGACGGTCATGCCCACCTCCACGGGAATGCGGCTGCCGTCCTCGCGCAGTGCTGTGAGATCCCAGAACCGGCCGGCGGTGAGGCGCCGCGCCTCTTCGTCCAGGCCTCGCGCGAGGATGCCGGCCAGGGTCGGATCGCCTTCGAGCTGCACCAGCGACTGCAGCAACCGGCCCATGGCCTGCCTGGCGGGGTGGCCGAAGGTCTGCTCGGCCACGGCGTTCCAATCGGTCACCCGGCCCTGCTGGTCGATCAGAACCACCGCCAATGGCGCGCCCTCGATCACCGTGCGCGAGCGCAGTTCGCTGGAGGACAGCGCCTGCGTGCGGCGTTCGATCTCCCGTTCCAGGCTGGCCTGGTGGCGGGTCAGGTCATCGATCAGCTGCGTGCGGCTGCGTCGCTGCACGATCTGCTGCAGCGCCGTCCAGGGCGGGCGGGCCGCACCCGTCAGGCGCACCTGCAGGCGCCAGCCCTGTGCGCTGCGCACCGACTGCAGCAGCCCGCCCAGCGACGGCAGCTCCTGCGCGCCCTCGGTCTGCAGCCACAGCAACTCGCCGTCCAGGCCGACATCCAGCCGGTTCGCGCGCTGCGCCACCAGTGCCCGCATGGCGTAGGAGATGGCGGTGACCAGCAGGTCGAGCCGGTCGGCCGGCTCCTGCAGCGCCTGCAGCAGCTGGCGCAGCCGGGCGCGCGCGCCGTGCAGGCCCTGGCCTTCGTCGGACATGTCGATGCTGCCGAGCAGGCCGTGCCCGGCGGCGGCATGTTGGCGCTCGCTCAGGTCAGGCATCGCAGCACCAGGCAGGTGGCGTCGTCATGGTCCTTGCCATGCTCGCGCAGCAGCCGCTGCGCCAGGGGCTGCACGTCCAGCCCGCGCAAGGGCATCAGCACCTGTGCGTCCAGACGCTCGCTGATGCCGTCGGTGACGAGCACGAGCCGGTCGTCCGGCTGGATCTGCAGGCGCACGGGCCGCAGCCGCGGCATGTTCAGCCCGCCGACGATGCCGGGCTGGGCCTCCACGCAGATGCCGGGACCGCCCAGGCGGAACAGGCGTGTGTTGCCCACCCCCACGGTGACCAGGCTGCCGACCTCGGGATCGGCCAGGGCCAGTGTCAGCGCCAGGCCGAGGCTGCCGCGGGTTTCGTGGTGCAGGGCTTGCACCGTGCCGATGAGGTCCGCGTGCGCGTTGGCGGCCAGCCAGCGCTCGCAATGCCGTGCGAGGGCATGGGCCTGCGGGCCATGGCCCAGCACATCGAGGACGCCGAACAGGAAGCCGCCCGCGATGGCCTGCGCCAGCGCGCCGTCGCCGCTGACCTGTTCGCCAAAGCAGGGGCGCTTGGCCACGGCGTGGCGCCACGCCGGCTGCGCCGCAGGTGCCCAGGGCGCCTGCGGCATGGCCGCCGTGGCGACGTGCACCTGCGGTGAGCCCGGTGTGGCTTCGAAGTAGCGCCGCGCGCGCACCGTGGTGCCGGCGCCGGGCTGTGAGCGGCACTCGAACTCGTCGGACATGCGGCGCACGCCCGGCAGGCCCAGGCCCAGGGTGCCCTGGCTGCTGTAGCGCTCGGTCAGGGCCAGTGCCAGGTCCGCGATGCCCGGGCCGTCGTCCACGGCCAGGACTTCCAGGTAACGCTGCGGATCGTCCGCCACGCTCAGCGTCAGGCTGCCGCGGCCGGCGTACTTGACGATGTTCATGCCCAGCTCGGACACCATCGTGGCCGCTTCCGTCGCCAGCAGCGGGCGGGCGCCGGCCTGCTGAACCAGCGCATAGGCCAGGACGGCGGCGTTGTAGACGTCGTGCTGCGCGGACACGCCGACGCGCTGGCGCTGGACCGCGGTGCCCGCCGGGCCACGTTGTGCGGCAACGGGTGTCGGGTCGGGGTTCACGGCAACGGCAGGGCCAGGCCCTGCTCGACGTCGCGGGCGCCGGGCAGTGCCGCCAGGTCGACGTCGAGCGCCGCCAGCGCTGCCACCACGCCAGGGCGCATGCCCACCAGCACGGTGCGCGCGCCGAGCAGCTTCAGCGCACGGCCGGTCGCCACCAGGTGCTCGAACTCGTGGGCGTCGAGCGCCGGCGTGCCCGACAGGTCCAGCAGCACACGCCCCGCGCGGTGCTGCACCACCATGCGCGACAGGTCGTCGCGCAGCCAGCTCAGCAGCGGCGGGTGCGGGTCGATCTGCAGGGAGGCGAACACGACCTTGCCGATCATCGACACCGGGATCCGCGTTTCCTCCGTGGCATCCATCGTGCATGCCCGGCCCGCTCAGGCCGGCCGCTGGATGTCCGTCACGCTGCGCCCGATCAGGCGAAAGGCATGCTCCAGCGCGTCGTGCAGCGTCGCCGTCGTGGAGATCTGGCTGACGTCGAAACCCAGGTTCACCATGGTCTGGGCGATCTCGGGCGAGATGCCCGAAACCAGCGAGGTGCAGCCCATGAGGCCGGTGGACTTGGTGATCTTGATCAGGTGGTTGGCCACGCCCGAATCGACCACGGCCACGCCCGAGATGTCCATGATGAAGACCTTGGCGCGCGTCTGGCTGATGCGCTTGAGCACGGCCAGCATCAGGTCCTGCGCGCGGCGCGAGTCGATGATGCCCACCACGGGCAGCATCAGGATGTCTTCCCAGATCTGCGTGACGGGTGTGGACATCTCCAGCAGCGCCTGGCTCTGCTTGGCGATGCGCTCGTTGATCAGGCGCGAATAGGTGTCGGCCACGATCGTGATGTCGAAGTGCATCAGCTTGGTGAACGCCTGCAGCGCCACCAGGTACTCGTCGTTGCCGAGCTGGCCGTCGTACAGGGTCTTGGTCAGCAGCACGAACGAGTAGTTCATGGCCGCGAAATAGCTGGGCAGCGACAGGCCGATGCGCGCGTGCGTGGCGCCCACGTGGCGTCGCTCGGCCACGTAGCGGTCGTCCACTTCGGCGGCGAAGGTGCGGCGCCAGTACTGCAGCTGTTCGGCGCGCGCGTGGGCCGTGATTTCCGGGCTCGTGAAGACGACTTGGTACTCGGGCAGGTCGGCGATCCAGCGGTAGAAGATTTCGCCGTACTCGTTGAGTCGGGGCAGCACACAGGCGCCCAGCCTGCGCACCGCCGCGAGGTCGTCGGGCACCAAATCGTGCATCTGGAGCAGGCCGTCCACCGTCATGTCACGAATGTCTGTCTGCATGTGCCTACCTCTGCAGCAATGGAATCGTTGTTGCAGATTAACACATAATACAGAAGCAAATATGCTCGATTGGCGGTGCAAATGTTGCGCCAGACGCACCGATCTGAAGGCGCGCCCCCGGCTTCGATAATCCGGCGATGGACAGACTGAAACAGCTGGAGTCCTTCGTCTCCGTTGCCACGCGCGGCAGCCTGACGGCAGCGGCCAAGGCCGAGGGCGTTGCGCCGGCCGTCATGGGGCGGCGGCTCGATGCGCTGGAGGGGCGGCTGGGCGTGCGCCTCTTGGTGCGCACTACGCGGCGCATCACGCTGACCTACGAAGGCACGGCCTTCCTGGAGGACTGCCAGCGCCTGCTGGTCGAACTGGCCAACGCCGAGGCCAGCGTGGGCGCTGGCGGCGTCAAGGCCAGCGGCCACCTGCGCGTGACGGCGCCGGCCGGCTTCGGCCGCCGCCATGTCGCACCGCTGGTGCCGCGCTTCCACGAGCTGCATCCCGAGGTGACGATCTCGCTGAACCTGAGCGACCGCCTAGTCGACCTGACCGGCGAGAGCTTCGACTGTGCCGTGCGCGTGGGCGACCTGCCCGACTCCTCGCTGGTCAGCCTGCGGCTGGCCGACAACCGGCGCCGCTGCGTGGCGACCCAGGAGTTCCTGCGCCGCCACGGCACACCGAGGCATCCCTCGGACCTGCCGCGATTCGCCTGCCTGACCTTGTCCAGCGACGCCTCGCAGACGCGTGGCTGGGCCTTCGCGATGCCCGGCCCGGGCGGTACGCGCGAGGTGGTGCACTTGAAGCCCGGCGGCCCGCTGGACTGCTCGGACGGCCAGGTGCTGCACGACTGGTGCCTGGCCGGTTACGGCATCGCCTGGCGCAGCACCTGGGAGGTGGAGGCCGAGATCGCCGCCGGCCTCCTGGTGCCCGTGCTCGACGAGTTCGCCGCGCCACCGAACGGCATCTACGCCGTCTTCCCGCAGCGCAAGCACCTGCCGCTGCGGGTGCGGCTGTGGCTGGATTTCCTGAAGGCCCAGTACGCGAAGCCCGGGTTCTGGGCGTTGTAGACCCGCGCAAGATGCGGCGCACAATGGCGCCGCCGTTTCTCCAAGCCACAGGTCCGTCGATGATTCTCGAAACCGTTCTCGCCTATGTGCACTGGGTCGCCATCTTCACGATGGTGGTGTTCCTCTCCAGCGAGGCCGCGCTGTGCCGCGTGGAGTGGATGAACGCGCGCGTGGTGGAGCGGCTGGCGCGGGTGGACATGCTCTACGGCATCGCATCGGTGGCGGTGCTGCTGACCGGCTTGGCGCGCACCCTGTGGGGCGTCAAGGGCATGGGCTGGTACTGGTCCAACCCGCTGCTGCATGCCAAGGTGACGCTGTTCGTCGTCATTGGGCTGATGTCGATCAAGCCCACGCTGACCTATTTGCGCTGGCGTCGCCAGCTGCGCGCGACGGGCGCCCTGCCGAGTGACGAGGAGGTGCGGCGCACGCGCAAGACGGTGATGGTGCAGGCCCACCTGATTCCGCTGGTGGCGCTGCTGGCGGTTTTTTTCGCGCGCGGGTTCGGCAAGTAGACGTGAAAACGGCCCCTTGCAGGGGCCGTCATTGGTGAAGGGCCGGGCTCAGGCCTTGTTGCAGTCCGAGAGGAACTTGTTGCGTTCCTCGCCCTTGAGGCCCTTGGCCGCGGCTTCCTTGCTGCAGGCGCCCAGCTTGGAGCCGGGCTTGTCCGTTGCGGCGGCCGCCGTCACGCCCTTGTTGCAGTCCGACAGGAACTGGTTGCGCTCGTCGCCCTTGAGGCCCTTGGCCGCCGCTTCCTTGCTGCAGGCGCCCAGCTTGGAGCCGCTCTTGGCCTGTGCGGCCGGCGCGGCCGTCATGCCCTTGTTGCAGTTCGACAGGAACTGGTTGCGCTCATCGCCTTTGAGCCCCTTGGCTGCGGCCTCTTTGCTGCAGGCACCGAGCTTGGAGCCGGGCTTGGCGTCGTCGGCGGCATGGGCGCTGCCCAGCGACAGGGCGAACGCCGTGGCCAGGATGAAAGAGGCGGTTTTCAACATGGAATGTCCTTCGAATGCGTTGAAGAGAGGCTGGCCCGGCACAGGAGCCGGCCAGACTCTAACGCCGCCACGCGCATGCGGATGACCCGGTTTTTCACAGTTCTGTTGCCATCCGTTGCGCCATCTGCGCAAAGATGGACTGCACCGCCTGGTCCAGCCACTGGGGTACGGCGCGCGCATCGCCCTTGCGCCGCACCAGCGCAGGAAGCACCGTGCTGCTGGCCGTCACCAGCCTCAAGCGCATGGACGGCATGGCCGAGCTGCCGATCGTGGCCGAGCAGGGCTACCCCGGCTTCGAGGCGCTGGCCTGGAACGGGCTGTTCGCGCCGGCCGGCACACCGGCGGAACTCGTCGCCCGCATCAACGCCGACGTCAACGCCGTGATGCAGGACGCCGGCGTGCGCGAGGCCTTCGCCAGGCAGGGCCGCTTCATCGGCGGCGGCACGGCCGACAGCTTCAAGACCTTCATCGCGGCCGAGGGCAAGAAGTGGGGCGCGATCATCCAGAAGGTCGGCGTCACCGTCGATTGAGCACCATGCTGGCACTGCAAAAGACCGGCGCCGCGGCCGGGCTCGAACTGGTGCCTGCTGCGTCAGCCCACGCCCTGGAGCGGGCGCATGTAGCCCTTCTTTTGCGACGTCTCGCGCTGGGTCTGCACCTTGGCCGCGCCGCACGCCGGCCCGCAGGGCAGCTGGCTGCAGCTGCACAGCTTCGACGCCGCGGCCCCGGCCCGGGAGCAGCCCCACGACCTGCTGGCCGAGCGCCTGCTGGACGCCGCGTCGCTGCCCTGGCTGCAGGGCGGCCGGACATTGGACGTGAATGGCCGCTGGCTGGTCGCCCGGGGCATGGGCCGGCAGCCGGTCGCCTGCGCGCCGAACGCCATGGACTACGCCGCGCTGCCGGTGGGCGTCGCTGTGCCTGGCGTGTAACGAAGTGGCGCCATGGCGCCACCTAAAATCCCGCGGATGTTTTCCGTCAAACAAGAATTGCTGGCCGCGCTGGGCGCCGCGCTGGAACAGGTTTCCCCCGGCGCCGGGGCCCGCGCGGCCTTCGAGACGCCCAAGGTCGCCGCCCACGGCGACCTGGCCTGCACCGCGGCCATGCAGCTGGCCAAGCCGCTCAAGCTCAACCCCCGCCAGCTCGGCGAGCAGCTGCGCACGGCCCTGCTGGCGCAGCCGGCAGTGGCGCAATGGGTCGCGGCGATCGACATCGCCGGCCCCGGCTTCCTGAACCTCCAACTCAAGCCCGAGGCCAAACAGCAGGTCGTGCGCGAGGTGCTGTCCCAGGGCGAGCGCTTCGGCATGCAGCCGGCCAACGGCCGCAAGCTGCTCGTCGAATTCGTCTCCGCCAACCCGACCGGTCCGCTGCACGTGGGCCACGGCCGGCAGGCGGCCCTGGGCGACGCGATCTGCAACCTGTACCAGTCGCAGGGCTGGGACGTGTACCGCGAGTTTTATTACAACGACGCCGGGGTGCAGATCGCCACGCTGGCCAACTCCACGCAGTTGCGCGCCAAGGGCGTCAAGCCGGGCGACGCCGGCTGGCCCGAAGCCGCCTACAACGGCGACTACATCGGCGACATCGCCACCGACTTCCTCGCGAAGAAGACCGTCAAGGCCGACGACCGCGAGGTCACGGCCAGCGGCGACGTCAACGACCTGGATTCGGTGCGCGAGTTCGCCGTCGCCTACCTGCGCCGCGAGCAGGACCTGGACCTCAAGGCCTTTCAGGTGCGCTTCGACAACTTCTACCTGGAGTCCAGCCTGTACACCTCGGGCCGCGTCGACGACGCCGTGGCGCGCATGCAGGCCTCGGGCAAGACCTACGAGAAAGACGGCGCGCTGTGGCTCAAGTCGACCGACTACGGCGACGACAAGGACCGCGTGATGCGCAAGTCCGAGGGCGGCTACACCTATTTCGTGCCCGATGTGGCCTACCACATTGCCAAGTGGGAGCGCGGCTTCACGAAGGTCGTCAACATCCAGGGCACGGACCACCACGGCACCATCGCACGCGTGCGCGCCGGCCTGCAGGCCGCCAACGTGGGCATCCCCGCGGGCTACCCCGACTACGTGCTGCACACCATGGTGCGTGTGATGCGCGGCGGCCAGGAGGTCAAGATCTCCAAGCGCGCCGGCAGCTACGTGACGCTACGCGACCTGATCGAGTGGACCAGCAAGGACGCCGTGCGCTTCTTCCTGCTCAGCCGCAAGCCCGACACCGAATACGTGTTCGATGTCGACCTGGCCATCGCCCAGAGCAACGACAACCCGGTCTACTACGTGCAGTACGCCCATGCGCGCATCTGCTCGGTGCTGGCAGCCTGGGGCGGCGACCGCTCTAGCCTTGCCAGCGCCGACCTGTCGGCGCTGCAAAGCCCGCAGGCCGATGCACTGATGCAGCTGCTGGCCAGGTACCCCGACATGCTGACCAGCGCGGCCGCCGAGTTCGCGCCGCACGACGTGAGCTTCTACCTGCGCGAGCTGGCCTCCGCCTACCACAGCTACTACGATGCCGAGCGCATCCTGGTCGACGACGAAGCCGTGCGCACCGCGCGCGTGGCCCTGGTTGCGGCCACGGCCCAGGTGCTGCGCAATGGCCTGGCGCAGCTGGGCGTGAGCGCACCCGAGAAGATGTGACCACGCCATGACGCAAGCACAACAACGCAAACGGCCGCCTGCCAAGCCCGCAGCCAAGGCCGGACGCGGACAGACCGGCGGCACCATCGTCGGCTTCATCGCCGGCGTGGTGGTGGGGCTGGTGGCGGCTCTGGCCATGGCGGTCTACGTGACCAAGGTGCCGGTGCCCTTCATGAGCGGCAAGAGCCCCGCGGGCCGACCGGTCGACGACGACGCCGAGACGCGCAAGAACCAGAACTGGGATCCGAACGCGCCGCTGCATGGCCGCAACCCGGCGCGCCCGGCCGTGCCCGCGTCCGCCCCTGCGGCCACGCCCGTGCCGCCGCCCGCGGTGGCCGTGCCGGCCCCGGCGCCCGCGCCCCGGCCGGACAGCGCGCCTGCCACGGCGTGGCCCGCGGCGCCCTCGGCCGACCCGCTTGGCGACCTGGCGCGTGCCCGCTCCGGCGGCGCGCCCGCTCCCGCGGCGGCACCGGCCGCCGCGGCCGACCCGTTCGACTACTTCGTGCAGGCCGGTGCGTTCCGCACGGCCGACGATGCCGAGGCCCAGCGCGCCCGCCTGGCGATGATGGGCCTGGAGGCCCGCGTGACCGAGCGCGAGCAGGCCGGCCGCACCGTGTACCGCGTGCGCCTGGGGCCCTACCGTTCGCGCGAGGATGCCGAGCGCACCAAGGCGCGGCTGGACAGCACGGGTGCCGATTCGGCCCTGGTGCGCGTGCAGCGTTGAAACTTTTTGCGACCGATGCCGGTCAGACCGGCCCTAGGAGTTCAAACCAATGAAACGTCGTGAGTTCTCGAAAGCCGGCCTGGCCGTGTCCGCACTGGGCCTGACCCAGGCACCCGCCGTGTGGGCGCAAGCCAAGGCCGGTACCGACTACCTGGTGCTGGAAAAGCCGGCCGGCACCGAAGCGCCCCCCGGCAAGATCGAGGTGGTGGAGTTCTTCTGGTACGCCTGTCCGCACTGCAACGCCTTCGAACCCGCGCTGGAGTCCTGGGTCAAGCAGCTGCCCAAGGATGTGGCCTTCCGCCGCGCGCCCGTGGCCTTCCGCAACGACTTCGTACCACTGCAAAAGCTCTACTACACGCTGGAAGCGCTGGGCAAGGTCGAGGAACTGCACCGCAAGGCGTTCTACGCCATCCACGTGGACAAGCAACGCCTGAACACCGACGACACCGTGATCGCCTGGGCCGCCAGCCAGGGTCTGGACAAGGCCAAGTTCACGGAGACCTACAACTCGTTCAACGTGGCCACCAAGGTGCGCAAGGCCACGCAGCTGCAGGACGCTTACAAGCTGGCGGGCGTGCCGGCCCTGGGCATCAACGGCCGCTACTACACCGACGGCACGCTGGCGCAGAACATGAACCGCGCCCTGACCGTCACCGACCAGCTGATCGCCGAGCAGCGCGGCAAGACCAAGTCATAGACTGCAGCAATATTGCACTGCACAATGGCCCGCGGATGCGGGCCATGTCGTTTTTGCATTCGTTCACGCCCGCTACAATGGCCGAGCAAGATTCGTGCCTTTCATGAAACCCACCACCGCTTCCTTTCTCGTCGGCCTGGCCCTGGCGCTGTCTTTCGGACCGGCGCTGGCCGAACGTGCCGACCGCGACAAGCCCATGAACATCGAGGCCGATGCCATGCGCTACGACGACCTCAAACAGGTCAACGTGTTCACGGGCCGCGTGGTCGTGACCAAGGGGACCATCCTGGCCCGCGGTGCACGCGTGGAGGTGCGCAAGGATGCCCAGGGCTACCAGTTCGCCACCATCACCGCGGCGCCGGGCGAGCTGGCTTACTACCGCGAGAAGCGCGAGGGTGTGGACGAGTATGTCGAGGGCCAGGGCGAGGTGATCGACTACGACGGCAAGGCCGACAAGGTCATCTTCACGCGCCGGGCCGTGATGCGCCGCTTCGTGGGCAGCACCATGAACGACGAGGTCACGGGTAACGTGATCGTCTACAACAACGTGACCGAGGTCTTCACCGTCGATGCGGCCAAGCCCGGCAGCACCAACCCCGACGCGCGCGTGCGTGCCATGCTGTCGCCCGCCCCGTCGGCGAGCGCGCCCCGGGCCCCGGCGCAGCCGACTGCGCCGCTCAAGCCCAGCACCCGGCTCGGCACGGAGAAAAACTGAGGTGGCGGCCCCCGACAGCGCCTTCGGCGAAGCAGGCGGCAGCCGGCTGGTCGCGCGCCAGCTGCAGAAGTCGTACGGCAGCCGCAAGGTGGTGCACGACGTCTCGCTGACCGTCAACAAGGGCGAGGTCGTGGGCCTGCTGGGTCCCAACGGCGCCGGCAAGACCACCTCGTTCTACATGATCGTGGGCCTGGTGCGGGCCGACGGTGGCCACATCGCCATCGACGGCGCCTCGGTCGAGCACATGCCCATCCACCGGCGCGCCAGCCTGGGTCTGTCCTACCTGCCGCAGGAGGCCTCGATCTTCCGCAAGCTGACGGTCGAGGAAAACGTGCGCGCCGTGCTGGAGCTGCAGCGCACGCCCGAGGGCAAGACGCTCGGCCGCAAGGAGATCGAGGACCGCCTGACCGGCCTCCTGCAAGATCTGCGCGTGGACCATCTGCGCGATTCTTCGGCGCTGGCCTTGTCCGGCGGCGAGCGCCGGCGCGTGGAGATCGCGCGCGCGCTGGCCACGCAGCCGCGCTTCATCCTGCTGGACGAACCCTTCGCCGGCATCGACCCGATCGCCGTGATCGAGATCCAGCGCATCGTGAGCTTTCTGAAAGGCCGCGGCATCGGCGTGCTGATCACCGACCACAACGTGCGCGAGACGCTGGGCATCTGCGACCACGCCTACATCATCAGCGAGGGGCGGGTGCTGGCCAAGGGCACGCCCGCTGAGATCGTCGACAACGCCGAAGTGCGCCGGGTCTACCTCGGCGAGCACTTCCGGATGTAAGGGAGTCGACGGTTTCGATGAAGCAAGGCCTCTCGCTCCGCGTCTCCCAGCACCTGGCACTGACCCCCCAGCTGCAGCAGTCGATCCGGCTGCTGCAGCTGTCCACGCTGGAGCTGTCGCAGGAGGTCGAGCAGATGCTCGACGAGAACCCGTTCCTGGAGCAGTCCATGGACGAGGCGCCGGGCGAGGATTTCGGGCTGGCCCAGGCCGACACGCCGGTGCGCGAGGAAGACCGCGACACCGAGGCTGTCCTGTCCAGCGGGCTCGACTACGCCACCGAGGCGCCGTCCGAGAGCCGCAACGAATCCGAGTCGCCGCTGACCGGTCAGGCCGACGAGCACGACTGGGGCGGCGACGGCACGCACGATGTGGCGCCGGACGACGGCGAGTGGGGTGGCGACGCGCTGCCGCGCAACGGCGCCACGCAGGGCGAGGACGGCGAGGCCGATGCCACCGAACTGGCGCGCAGCCAGGAGTCGCTGGCCAGTTTTTTGCACCGCCAGGCGCTGGCGCTGCGCCTGTCCGAGGAGGACACGGCGGCGCTGCGCTTCCTGATCGAATCGCTCAACGAGGACGGCTACCTCGACGACAGCCTGGAGGAGCTGGCCGCCGGTTTCGCCGGCGACGACCCCGAGGCGCTCGAGGAACTCGTGCACCGCTTCACGGTGGCCCTGCGCCTGCTGCAGAACCTGGAGCCGCCCGGTGTCGGCGCGCGCAACCTGGGCGAATGCCTGGCGCTGCAGATCCGGGCCCTGCCCGAGGACGAGGTGCCGCCCCCGCTGCGGCGCACCGCCCTGCGCATGTGCCGCCAGTCCATGGACCTGCTGGCACGGCGCGACCTGCGCCGCCTGGCCAACCTGTGCGGCGACAACGAGGCCGGCGTCAAGGCGGCGCTGGCGCTCATCACGCGGCTCGAACCCAAGCCCGGCCGCAAGTTCGTCGACGTGGAACGCAACGTCATCGTGCCCGACGTCATCGTCGTCAAGAGCGGCCGCGGCGCCAACGTGCGCTTCCGCGCCCAGCTCAATGCCGACGTGATGCCGCGCCTGCGTGTGCACGACATCTACGCCAACGCGCTCAAGCAGCACCGCGGCGGCGGCCGCGAAGCGTCGGACACCGCGGCGCTGCAGCAGCGGCTGCAGGAGGCGCGCTGGTTCATCAAGAACATCCAGCAGCGCTTCGACACCATCCTGCGCGTGTCCAACGCCATCGTCGAGCGGCAGAAGAACTTCTTCACCCACGGTGCGCTGGCCATGCGCCCTCTGGTGCTGCGCGAGATCGCCGACGAACTGGGCTTGCACGAATCCACCATCAGCCGCGTGACCACGGCCAAGTACATGGCCACCCCCTTCGGCACCTTCGAGCTCAAGTACTTCTTCGGTTCCTCGCTGGGCACCGAGACCGGCGGCAACGCGTCCAGCACGGCGGTGCGCGCGCTGATCAAGCAGTTCGTGACGGCCGAAGACCCGAAGAAGCCGCTGTCGGATAGCCAGCTGTCCGAGATGCTCAAGGAGCAGGGCATCGAGTGCGCACGCCGCACCGTCGCCAAGTACCGCGAAGCCTTGCGCATCGCGCCAACAAACCTGCGCAAAGCGCTGTAAGCCATGCAAAACCTGCGCTTGTTCCTGCCCTGTGCGGCGGGTGTCGAAGCCATGCTGGCCGACGAGGCCGCGCGCATCGCCGGCGCGCCGGTCCAGGCCCGCCGTGCCGGTGTGCGCCTCGCCGCCTCCTGGCGCGACGCCATGCGGCTGAATCTGCACAGCCGGCTGTGCCAGCGCGTGCTGATCGAACTGGCCCATGGCGACTACCGCCAGGAGCAGGACCTCTACGCGGTTGCCGCCAACGTGGCCTGGGAGGCCTGGTTCACGCCGCGCCAGAGCTTCAAGATCGAACTCACAGCGCAGCACAGCCCGCTCAAGAGCCTGAACTTCGCGGCGCTGCGCATCAAGGACGCGATCGCCGACCGCTTCCGCGACAAGACCGGCAGCCGGCCCGACGTGGACACGCGCTTCCCGCAGGTGCGCATCTATGCCCACCTCACGACCGACCGGCTGCAGCTGTACATCGACAGCTCGGGCGAGCCGCTGTTCAAGCGCGGCTGGCGCGAGGACAAGGGCGACGCGCCGCTCAAGGAGACGCTGGCCGCCGCCATGCTCGCGGCCAGCGGCTGGGACGCCCAGACACCCCTGTACGACCCCTGCTGCGGCAGCGGCACCATCGCCATCGAGGCCGCCCAGATCGCCTGCGGCATCGCGCCGGGCCTGCACCGGCGCTTCGGTTTTGAGCGGCTGGCGCCGTTCCAGGCCCATGTCTGGGCCGCGCTGCGCGAGGAGGCCCAGGCCGCCCAGCACGCGCCCACGGCCACCGTGTTCGGCAGCGACGTGGCCCACCGGATGGTCGATTTCGCGCAGCGCAACGCCCAGCGCGCCGGCGTGGCCGCGGCCGTGCAGCTGCGCGGCGGCGACGCGCTGCAGCGCATGCCGCCGGCCGAGGCCGGCACCATGCTGCTCAATCCGCCCTACGGAGAACGCATCGCGGTGGCCGGCGTGGCGGGTGGCGGCCGCGGCCCGGCGCGCGGCCGCGAGAGCGCGCAGACCGACGACGGCGGCGACTTCTTCCCGCAGCTGGCCACCCACTGGAAGCGCCACTACGCCGGCTGGACCGCCTGGGTGCTGACGCCCGACGCCAAGCTGCCCAGCCGCATGCGCCTGAAGGAATCGCGCCGCGTGCCGATGTGGAACGGCCCGATCGAGTGCCGGCTGTTCCGTTTCGAGCTGGTGGCCGGCTCGGCGCGTGGCACGCCGGCGGCCACCCCGGTCCCGCCCGCCATCGACGACGGCCATGGTGCCAGCTGAGCCCGGCCGCGCCGTGGTGCTGGACACCAACGTCGCGCTGGACCTGCTGCTCTTCCATGACCCCCGCACGGCGGAGTTGCAGCAGGCGCTGGCACAGGGCCGCCTGCGCTGGCTGGTGCTGCCATCCATGCGTGAAGAGTTCGCGCGCGTGCTCGACTATGCCCACCTGGCGGCCTGGCGCCAGGCCCACGGCCGCTCTGCGCAAGCGGCGCTCGCGGCCTTCGATGCCCTGAGCCGGACGACCGAGGCCGTGTCTGCTTGCGCCGTGCGTTGCAGCGACGCCGATGACCAGCCCTTCATCGACCTCGCCGTGGCGCACCGGGCCCTGTTGCTGAGCAAGGACCGTGCGGTCTTGGCCACGCGCGCCCGGCTTGCGGCCCTGGGTGTCGAGGTTCTGCAACAGTTGCTTACCAAGCGTCATGCAGACGCGGCACCCCGAGGTGTTGAGGCTGGGTTGAAGCTGGCACACTTCCCGCAGATGTAAGCATGCGCAACGCGCATGCTGGTTTGCGTTGTGTCCAGTAGGTCGCAACGATTCGATTTAGCCCACTGCCGGGCACTGCCGCGACCGGCATCGCCCGTACCAACATGTCCTCATCTGTTCCCTCCGCATCTGCTCCTGCCCTTCAACCCGAGGACTTCGACCAACTCGACGCCTGGCTCGACGCGTTGCGCGAGCAGGGTGTCGAGGCGCCGCAATGGGAGCTGTGCGAAGGGTTCATGGCGGCGCTGGTCTGCTGCCGCAGTCCGGTGGCCCCCTCTGCCTACTGGCCAGTGCTGTTCGAATCGGACAAGCCGTTGGAAGAGCTGTTCCCGGATGCGACCGTGCGCCAGCAGTTCGAGTCCCTGTGGGCGCGCCGCTGGCAGGAGATCGCCATTGCGCTGGATGCCGAGGTCGAGCGCCTGGACGACGAACGGGCCTATTGCCCGCAAGTGCTGGACGTGCACAGCGCCATGGCCCAGCTGGCGCCCGAAGCGCGCGCAGCCGCCCTCGGTCTGGACGACGCCAGCGAAGCCGCCCTGGCCGAGGCCGTGGCCCAGTTGCCGTCCTTCGCCCAACTGTGGGCACTGGGCTTCATGCTGGTGGTGGAAAGCTGGCCCGACGAATGGCTGGCCCCCAGCCGCGAGAAGGACATCGCCCGCACCATGGACGAGGCCCTGGGCGCCGTGGCTGCTCTGTGCGAGGACGACGAAGGCCCTGCCGAAGTGTCGGCCTATGTGGACGACGACGGCGAGGAAGGCCCGCCCAGCATGTCGGCCGAGCGGCTGGAATCCTTCGGCGAAGCCGTCTGGGCCGTCTACGATCTGCGCGCCGCCGGCCTGGCGCTGGGCCCCCGTGTGGCCCCCGTGCGCCACGACCAGCCGCAGCCGGGCCGCAACGATCCCTGCCCCTGCGGCAGCGGCAAGAAGTTCAAGAAGTGCCATGGCGCTGCCAACTGAGCGCTTTTGCCATTCGCCGGCGCGCTGAAGCGCCCGCTGTACCGTCCGTCCGCCTGCCGAGGTCTGCACCGTGCTGTCTCCCCGTGCCATCGATGCCGTCGTCACTTTCCGCAACAGCCAGGGCGAGGTCGTCCGTGGGGTGCTGACCAACCACCAGCGGCGTTCGCTGGTGATGGAGGTCTACAACCCCTATTCCATCGTCCAGGTCAGCGAGGTGCTCAGCGAGCTGACCGTGCGCGCGGGCGAGCGGCCGGTCTACCGCGGCAAGGCTGTGGTGGTGAGCTTGCTCAACACCGGGCTGATGGCGGTGGTCTCGGTCACGCTGATCGACGAATGGGATGAACTGGCCGTGCTGGGCCACGACCCGGCCTCGTTTTCGCAGCAGGCGCGCGCCTTCGTCGACGAATGGAACCAGCGCTTCCACATCGGCGAGTCCTACCAGGTCGCCGTCAGTGAGCTGCGCGCCTACCTGTCCGATGTTTCGCGCTGGGTCGACCAGGCCGACATGTCGGCCACACTGCCCAAGGACGCTGAGGGCCGGTTGCGCAAGGACGTGTTCTTCGAGATCGCCGAGCCGCTGATGCAGCGCGCGCGCAATTACTTCGACCGGCTCGAAGACGTGTCGCGCGAGGTGCCCGAGCCGCTGCAACCGTCCCACCGCACTTTCGCGCAGACGGCGATCCACCCGCTGATCCTGCGCGCGCCCTTCGTCTACCGCACCTTCGCCAAGCCGCTGGGCTATGCGGGCGACTACCAGATGGTCAACCAGATGCTGCAGGATCCGCGCGACGGCGCCAGCACCTATTTTCAGATCATCAACGCGCTGTTCCTGAATGCTGCCGTCGCGCGGGCGCACCGCAACCGCATTGACATCCTGGTTGACACGCTGGCGCCCTTGTCCCAGGCCAAGGCGGGCGATGGTCCGGTGCGCGTGCTCAACGTGGGTTGCGGTCCCGCAGTGGAGATCCAGCGGCTGATCGCCAGCCACCCCGACCCGGGCCGCCTGGCCTTCACACTGATGGATTTCAGCGAGGAAACCCTGGCCTACACGCGAGACCGGATCGAAGAGGCCAGCCGCCGCCGCGGTGTGCAGGTGTCGATCACGCTCGTGCATGAATCGGTGCACAACCTGCTCAAGCGCGCTTCCAGCGATCGCGGTGCACCGCAGGAGTCCTTCGATTTCGTCTACTGCGCCGGCCTGTTCGACTACCTGTCCGACAAGGTCTGCCATCGCCTACTGCAGTACTTTTGCAGCCGCACGCGCAGCGGTGGCAGCATGCTGGTCACCAACGTACACAGCAGCAATCCGGAAAGGGGCGTCATGGAACACCTGCTGGAGTGGCATCTGATCTACCGCGACGAAGCGGGCATGCGCGCCTTGGCTCCCGAACCGGCCCGGTTGGAACGCATCTGGACCGATGCCACCGGCGTCAATGTGTTCATGCAACTGGCCCTGGCCTGAATGGCCATGGCCCAGGACCTGCACAGCGACTACGAGGCCGAGCTGGCGGAGTTCCGCCTGGCCTACAGCCGCACAGGTTGTGCCGTGGCCACGGCACTGGTGGCCGGCGGCGTTGCGCTGGACTTGATCTTCTACCCAGCCCAGGCCTGGCAGCTCGGCGTGGTGCGGGGCCTATGTACCTTGGCCCTGCTGCTGCTGCTGTTCTTGCTGTACCGTGCCGGCGCCAAGCGGCATGTGCGCGAACTGACTTTGGCCTGGCTGGTCCTGCCGCAGGTCATGATCACCTGGATGATCTACACCACGCAAGGAGCCGAATCGCCTTACGTGTTCGGCCTCAGCTTGGCGTTGTACGCAGCCGGCATCATCATGCCGATCGGCTTCCTGCAATCGGTCGGCCTGGGAGTGTTCACCTGCGCTGCCTACATCATCGCCGGCTTGGCCCATGCCGGTACGCTCGTGGCACCGCCGGCGCTGATCGGCAACACGCTGTTCCTGCTGTTCTCGGTCGCGATCTCGGCCGGCTGCACCTTCTTCAACGAGCGCGCGCGCATGCGGCTGTTCGCGCTGCAGCACGAAGTCTCCGAGAAGAACGCCTCCCTGCTGAGCACCAACCAGGCCCTGGCCCAGATCAAGGGCATGATGATGCAGCAGGAGAAAATGGCGGCCCTGGGCACGCTGTCGGCCGGGCTGCTGCACGAGGTCAACAACCCCGTCAACTACAGCATGATGGCGCTCAACATGGCGCTGATGGACCCGGCTGTCGCCGCCAGCGCCGAACTCAAGGAAAGTCTGACCGATGCCAAGGACGGCATGCTGCGCGTGCAGAACATCGTGACCGACCTCAAGACCTTCGCCTACCAGAAGCCCGGTGGCGACAGCGAGCGCATCTTCCTGTTCGAGAAAGCCTTGCGCTCGGCGCTGCGGCTCACCGGATTCGAACTCAAGGGCGTGGCCATCGACACCCAGCTGCCGCTGGACACCCACGTGCGGGGCGATGAGCCGGGCGTCATCGGCGTGCTCGTGAACCTGCTCGGCAACGCGGCGCTGGCCCTGCACAAGGCGGCGCAGCGCCGGCCGGGCCTGGCGCCACAGATCGGCGTGCGGGCCGCGCGCCAGGGCGCCCGCCTGCACGTGCACGTGCGCGACAACGGCACTGGCATCGCGCCGGAAAACCTCGAGCGCGTGTTCGAGCCCTTCTTCACCACGCGCGAAGTGGGCCAGGGCCTGGGCCTGGGGCTGGCCGTCTGCTATGCCATCGTGCAGCGCCATGGCGGGCAGCTGACCGTGGCCAGCGAAGAGGGCGCCTGGACCGAGTTCAGCTTCGACCTGGCGCTGGCCACGGCCGATGCCGCTGCCGAGCCGGGCGCGGCTCCTGCCGCCACGCCGCCACCCGCGCCCCTGGACGCGCCGGCCGGCGCCCTCGCGGCTTGAAACCGCCCGCCATGCACGCTGCGCCCATGGAACCGGTTGCCGAAACCGTCCTCGTGGTCGATGACGAGGCGCTCGCGCGCAAGTGGTTCCACCGCACCTACGAGAACGAGTTCCGCATCGAGACCGTGGCCAGCGTCGACGAGGCACTGCAACTGCTGGGCCGCAGCGGCCACCGCGTCGCCGTGGTCGTCACCGACTACCGCATGCCGCAGCGCACCGGCCTGGAACTGTTGCAGGAGCTGCAGCGCCGGCACCGGCACCGGCACCTGGTGCCATTGCTGTGCACGGCCTATGCCGACACCGACCTCGCGATCGCCGCCGTCAACGAAGGCCGGGTTTTCCGCATCCTGCAAAAGCCGCTGGAGGAGACGGCCACGCGCCAGGCGCTGCGCGAGGCGCTGGCCTGGCACAGCCAGCGCGCACGCGAGCGCGCGCTGCACGAGAGCCGCGTCATGGCCATGCGCGAGACGCTGGGCTTTCTGGCGCACGAACTCAACACCCCGCTGGGCACGGTGCGCGGCTACATGGCCGCACTGCGCGACCGCTACCAGGCCCAGGCCTCGGGCGAAGGCCGCGCGGTCTTCGACGAGCACCGTGCGGGTGAGGTGATCGCCGCCATCGACTCGGCGGAGCGGCGCACGCTGTACTGCCAGTCGCTGGTGGCCAGCTTCGTGCAGTCCGCACGCGACGCCCTGCCGGGCGCCGTGGAGTCGCCGCTGTACGCCGGTGCGCTCGTCCGCGCGCTGCTGGCCGAGTACCCCTTCGAGGGCGAGGAGCGCGATTGGGTGGCGCTGGACCCGCAGCAGGACTTCCGCCTGCCCGGCCGGCGCGACCTGCTGTACTTGGTGCTGTGCACGTTGACCAAGAATGCGCTGCTCGCCATGCGCGGCGTGGCCCGCCCAAGGCTGCGCATCGAGTTCGGCCAGGCGGCGCCGGCGGAACTGCCGCGCAATGCCTGGATCCGCTTCATCGACAACGGCTGCGGCATCGCGCCCGACATCCTCACGCGGCTGACGCTGGAGCCGCTGACCACGCGCGCCGCCAGCGGTGGCAACGGCATGGGCCTGGTGTTCTGCCGACGCGTCGTGCAGTCCGTCGGCGGCGGCATCGCCATCCACTCCGAACCCGGACAGGGCTGCACCGTCACCCTGACCTTCCCGAGCACCGAGGACGCCAGAACATGAACAAGCAACCCCAGAAAATCCTGTACGTGGACGACGAGACCATGGCGCTGAAGTACTTCGAGCGCCTCGTGTCCCCGCTGGCACCGGTCCTCACGGCCTCCTCGGTCGATGCCGGCAAGGCCATGCTGGCCGAGCATGCCGACGAGATCGCGGTGCTGGTGTCCGACCAGCGCATGCCCGGCGCCTACGGCAACGAGTTGCTGCGTCATGCGCACGACAACCATCCCAACATCGTGCGCATGCTGACCACCGCCTATTCGGAACTGGGCGAGGCCATCGAGGCCATCAACTCCGGCCACATCTACCGCTACATCACCAAGCCCTGGGACCTGGAAAGCCTGCGCGCCGACCTCAAGAACGCGCTGGAGCTGGCCGCGCTGCGCAGCGAGCGCGACATGCTGCTGCGCGAAAAGCTCATGGTGCAGCAACAGCAGTTGCTGGCCGAGCGCGTGACCCAGCTGGTGGTGGCCTGCGCCGGCTTCGTGCGGCCCGACCATGCGCCACGCGTCGAGGCGTTCCTGCAGTCCGCCAGTGTGCTGGGCTGCCGGCCACCGGCGATCGACTGGCACAGCACCGACCACGCCGACCTGATGCAGGCCGAAACCGCGCGCAGCATCGCCATCGGCACCGAGCTGGCGGCCTGGGGCCGCTGGTTCGCGGACCAGGGCAGCGCGCGTCCGCCGCTGGCGGTGCTGGACGAAGCGCTGGCCGGTGCCTCGGAGATCCACGAAGGCAAGCTGATCGTGCGCGACCGTGCCGCGCTGGTCTGGCCGCTGGAGGCGCCGACGGCGGCGCCCGTCGCTGCGGCGGGCACGGCCTGGCTGGCCTGGCTGCTGTGGACCGAGGGCAGCGCCACACTGCAGCCGCAGGGCGAAGGCCGCTGGCTGGTGGTGCAGGGTGCCTTGCCGTCGGCCGAGAGCCTGCGCCGTGACTGGATGGCCGCGGCCATCGAGCGCATCGAGCGGGCCGGCTGAACCTCAGAGCGGCGCGCGCGCCTGCACCGTGCCCGCGGCGCGCGCGAACAGCCCGGCACCCAGGTGGTGCAGGGTCTGCAGGTCGGCGTTGTCGTCGCGCAAGGACCAATGCCCGTCGGCGAACACGCGCGGATCGGCCGCTGCGGCCACGACCTCGCCGAAGCAGGTGTCGTAGGCCTCTTCGGTGTGGCGCTCGGGGATCAGCCGGCATTCGAGCCAGCCCACGCAGCCCTGCTCCAGCACGGGCATGCCCAGCACCGGGCCGCTGCCGGCCGCGATGCCGTGGCGCCCGAACTTGTCGCCCGCGCGCCCGCTCGTGCTGCCGACGGCATAGACCAGGTCGGCCAGCGCTGCGCCGGGGATGCACAGCGCGAACGCACCGCTGGCCATGACCAGCTTGCGCGTGAAGGTGCTCTTGTCGATCACCACCGCGATGCGCGGTGGCGTGAACTCCACCGGCATGGACCAGGCCGCCGCCATCACGTTGCGGCGCCCGCCGTGCGCGCTGGTCACGAGCACCGTGGGCCCATGGTTGATCAGGCGGCTCGCGTGGTGCAGTGCGACCGGTTTCATCTCAGCCACTTGGCCGCAGCCTCGCGCACGGCGCCGCGGCTGTCCACGAGTTCCCAGGCGAAGCGCAGCACGCGCAGGTAGTCGGCGTCGTCGGTGGGCGCCATGAATCCCAGCGTGTTGACGGGCGTCAGCGGCGCGTCGATGAAGGCCGCGTACAGGCGTGGGTCGGTGCGCGCGTAGTGGAGGGCCTCGTAGGTCTCGGTGATCATCACGTCGCCCTTGCCTTCGGCGATGAGGCCCGGGATCTCGGCGTTCTTGTCGTGCGTGCTGACTTGGGCCGCCGTGAGGTTCTGCAGCACATAGGCCTCGTTGGTGCCGCCCGGGTTCTTGATCACGCGCACGCCGGACTGGTTCAGGCTTTCGCGCGTGCGGTACTTGTCCTTGTCGGCCGCGCGCACCAGCGCCACCTTGCCGAAGGGTGCGTAGCCCGGCAGCATGTCGACCTGGCGCAACCGCGCCACGTTGCGCGTGATGCCGCCCACGGCCACGTCGAACTTGTCGGCCTGGATGTCCTTCATCAGGTTGGGCCAGCTGGTCGGCACGTACTCGACCTTGGCGCCCAGTTCCTTGGCCATGGCCTCGATGACGTCGATGTCGTGGCCGCTGTAGCCGCTGTCGGTCCTGATCGCGAAAGGCCGGTAGTCGCCCGGCGTGCCCACGCGCAGGGTCTTGCTCTCCATGATCTTGTCCAGCCGCGGGCCGGCCTGGGCGGCGCCGAGGAAGGTGGTGGCGGCCAGCACGGCCGCGGCGGCGAGGGTCAGGGTCTTGCGCATCGTACGGATTCCTTGGGGATCGAGCGGCGCATCGTAACGGGGTCTAGCGCACGCAGAACAGCCCGTTCAACGCGGCACCCGTGGCGGCGCCCGCGAAGCCGTCGAAGCGGCCATGCTGCGCGAGTTCGGTGGCGGCGCGCATGAAGCCGCCCCAGGCCGCGCGTGCCAGCCCACCGCCCACGCTGACGCGGCGCACGCCCAATGCGGCGATCTCCGCCATGGTGAGGTCAGAGGTGCCACCCACGAGCAGGTTCACCGGCTTGGGTGCCACCGCCTGCACCACCGCGGCGATCTGCTCGCGCGTGCGGATGCCGGGCGCGTACAGGCAGTCCGCACCGGCCGCGGCGTAAGCGCGCAGCCGGGCCAGCGTGTCGTCCAGGTCGGGCCTGCCGACGATGAAGTTCTCGGCCCGCCCGACCAGCAGCGTGTCGCCGCCGGCCGCATCGATGGCCGCGCGTGCGGCGGCCAGGCGCGCCACGGCCACGTCCCGCGGGTACTGCGGTTCGGCGGCGTCGCCCGTGCCGTCCTCGATCGACAGGCCGGCCACCCCGGTGGCCACGGCCAGGCGCACGCTCTCGGCCACTTCTTGGGGTGTGCCGCCGTAGCCGTCCTCGAAGTCGGCGTTCACGGGCAACTCGGTCGCGGCCACGATCTCGCGCAGATGGGCCAGCACGGCGTCGCGCGGCATGGCGCCGTCGGCCTGGGCCTGCGACCAGGCGTGGCCCGAGCTTGTGGAGGCCAGTGCCTGGAAGCCCAGGCTCTCGAGGTAGCGCGCACTGCCGCGGTCCCAGGGGTTGGGAAGCACGAAGCAGCCCTGGCGGTGCAGGGCGTGGAAGGCGGCGCGTTTCTCGGCGGTGCTGCGGGGCATGGAACGGTCTCCTGGGGTGTGCGTGGACCGGCGCGGCGAAGGGTTTTGCGGACCGGCTGGCGTGGCGCGGCTATGGTCGCAGAACGCGGTCCGACCGGGCCGCCTTTTGGGAAGGGCTGCCATGCACCGACGACATCTCACCGCAGCCGGCGCCGTGCTGGCCATCGCAGGCCTGCCGGTGCTGGCCCAATCCTGGCCCGCGCTGGACCCGGACGGCGTCGTGTTGTTTCGCCATGCCGAGGCGCCGGGTGTCGGCGATCCGCCGCAGTTCCGGCTCGGCGACTGCGGCACGCAGCGCAATCTCAGCGCGCGCGGCCGCGCCCAGGCGCAGGAGCTGGGCGCGCGCTTTCGCGCCCGGAGCATCGCCGTGGGCCAGGTGCTGAGCAGTCAGTGGTGCCGCACGCGCGACACGGCCGAACTCGCCTTCCCGGGCCGCGTGCAGGAGGCGCCGGCCTTCAACTCGTTCTTCAACGAAGACGCCGCGCAGTCCGAACGCCAGACCGCGGCGGCACGTGCCGTGCTGGCGGCCTGGCGCGGCCCGGGGGTGCTGGTGGTGGTCACGCACCAGGTCAACATCACGGCGCTGACCGGGATCTTCCCAGCCTCGGGCGAGGGCATCGTGGTGCGCGCTGCCCCCGCGGGTGGGGTGGAGGTGGTGGGGCGGCTGCCGCCCTGAACGAAGGCGTCAGCGCCCGCTGAACCGGGCCGGGCGCCGCTCCACGAACGCGCGCACGCCCTCGGCTGCGTCTTCGCTGTTGGCCAGCCCCTTCTGCACCGAGATGAACTCGCCCACGGCCGCGGCCACGCCTTCCTCGACGGTCTTGCGCACCGACAGCCGCGTGGCCACCACCGCAAGCGGCGCCTGCGCCGCGATGGCCTCGGCGATGCGCAGGGCTTCGGTCAGCTGCTGGCCCGCCGGCACCACCTTCTGCACGAAGTTCAGGCGCAGCGCCTCGGCCGCGTCGAACACGTCGGCCGTCAGCAGGTGCAGCAGTGCGTTGCCGCTGCCGGCGCGCTCGGCCATGCGCAGGGTAGCGCCGCCCGTGGCCATGATGCCGCGCTGCACTTCCAGCTGCGAGAAACGGCAGTCGTCGGCCGCGACCACGATGTCGGCCGCCAGCATGAGCTCGATGCCCAGCGTGTAGGTGATGCCCTGCACCGCCACCACCATGGGCTTGGTGCGGCGGCGGTACTGCGGCATGCCCAGATCGGTCGGGTCGACCAGGCCGTCGGGGATGGCCTTTTCGCCGCGCTGCATCAGCGGCGCGAAGCTGGGCAGGTCCAGCCCGGCGGTGAAGTGGTCGCCCAGTGCGTGCAGCACGCCCACGCGCAAGGCCGGGTCGTCGTCCAGCCGCGTGTAGGCCAGCGCCAGTTGGTGCTGCATGGCCGGCGTGAAGCCGTTGCGCTTGGCCGGGCGGTCGATGCCGATGAGCAGGATGTGGCCGCGCTGCTCGGTCACGATGCGGCCTTCGGCCGGGGTGCTTGTCTCCGTCATGGGGGTCCTCCTAGGGGCCCCATTCTGGGCCGCCAGGGCCTCAATACGTGTAAACGCCGCGACCCGTCTTGCGGCCCAGGCGGCCGGCGGCCACCATCTCCTTGAGCAGCGGGCATGGGCGGTACTTGCTGTCGCCGTACTCTTCCAGGTAGACGTTCATGACGGCCAAACACACGTCCAGGCCGATCATGTCGGCCAGCGCGAGCGGGCCGATCGGCTGGTTGCAGCCCAGCTTCATGCCGGCGTCGATGTCTTCGGCCGTGGCCAGGCCCTCGGCCAGCACGAAGAAGGCCTCGTTGATCATGGGCACCAGGATGCGGTTGACGACGAAGCCCGGCGCGTTCTTCACGGTGATGGGCGACTTGCCCAGCGCCAGCGCCAGCGCGTGCACGGCGGCGTGCGTCTCGTCGCTGGTCTGCAGGCCGCGGATGATCTCCACCAGCGCCATCATGGGCACGGGGTTGAAGAAGTGCATGCCGATGAACTTCTCGGGCCGGCTGGTGGCGGCCGCCATCTTGGTGATGCTGATCGACGAGGTGTTCGACGCGATCAGCGTCTCGGGCGGCAGCACGGCCTCGGCCTGCTTGAGGATCTTGAGCTTGAGCTCGTAGTTCTCGGTGGCGGCCTCGATCACGAGTTGGGCGGCGGCCAGGTCGGCGTAGTCGGTGCTGGTCTTGATGCGGGCCAGCGCGGCGGTCTTGTCGGCCTCGGTGGCCTTGTCCTTCTTGATGAGCCGGTCCAGGCTGCCGGCCACGGTGGCCAGGCCCTTTTGCACGGCGGCGTCGGAGATGTCCACCATGACGACGTCGATGCCGCTCGTGGCGCAGGCCTGGGCGATGCCGTTGCCCATGGTGCCGGCGCCGATGATGCCGACGGTGCGGATGGGGGTGCTCATTGAAAACTCCTGGGAAGGGAAAAGAGGGGCGGGGCTGCGGTATCGTGGCCGCGTCGAAGGCAGGCCGGAGCTGCTGCGCGCAGCATCATAAATGTTCGATTTTCTGGTCGTGGGGGGTGGTGCCACGGGTTACGGCCTGGCTGTGCAACTGGCCGCGGACGCGGCCGTGCAGGTCGCGCTCGTCGAGGCCGGCCCGCCGTGGTCACGGCGCCGGCCGCGCCCGACTTGGCGCTGGACCACGGTGGCCCAGCCCGGGCTCAACGGCCGCGTCGTTGCGCTGACGGCCGGCAAGGGCCTGGGCGGCGCGGTGGCGTGGGGCGAGCGCGCTGCCCCGCCGGCCACGCCCGCCAACCTCACGCTCTTCACCGACGCGCTGGCCGTGCGCGTGCTGCTGCAGGGCCGGCGCGCCACGGGTGTGGAGTTTCACCAGGCCGGCCTGGTGCAACAGCTGCTGGCCGGCCGCGCCGTCGTGCTGTGCGCCGGTGCACTGCAGTCGCCGGCGCTGCTGCTGCGCTCGGGCATCGGGCCGCATGCCGAACTGGTGGCCGCCAACGTGGCCACGCGGCACGACCTGCCCGGCGTCGGCCGGGCGCTGCTGGTGCCAGTGCAGGTGCCGCTGCCACTGCGGCGTGGGGCGCTCGCGGCGCTGGCTTTGCGTCGGCCGGCCGACGCCATCGAACTGGTGCTCGCGCAGCCCGCCAGCCGCGGCCGGCTGCGCCTGGAGGACAAGGACCCGGACCAGCCGCCGCGCCTGGACCCGGACCTGCTCAGCGAGCGTGAGGATCTGGAAGCGCTCATGCAGCAGGCGCGCCAGGCGCTGGAGGGGCTCCGAGCGCGAGGTGTGCACGCGGCGCGACCCTGGAGCGGCCCCCTGTCCGACCTCGCGCTCGAGCGCCTGCTGCGCGATCGGGCCGAGTCCGGCCGCGTGGTGGCCGGCGGCTGTCGCCAGGGCGATGACCCACTGGCCGTGGTCGATGCGCAGCTGGCCGTGCGGGGCATCGCTTCTTTGTACGTGGCCGACGCCTCGGTGCTCGCGCAGCTGCCAGCCGGTGACCAGGCCGTGGCCGCGCTCGGTGCGCAGCTGGCGGAGCGGCTATTGCGCGGCGGATGAATGGCTGGCGTCCCGGCCGGCCAGCGAATCGATGATGGGGCAGTCCGGCCGGTCGTCGCCATGGCAGCAGTGCACGAGGTGCTGCAGCGTGGACTTCATGGCCTGCAGCTCGGCCAGCTTGGCGTCGAGCTCGGCCAGGTGCGCCTGGGCCAGGGCCTTGACCTGGCGGCTCGGGCGCTTGCGGTCCCACCACAGGCCCAGCAGCTCGCGGATCTGTTCGAGCGAGAAGCCCAGGTCGCGCGACTGGCGGATGAAGCGCAGCGTGCCGATCTCCTTGTCGCCGTAGAGCCGGTAGCCGCCCACGCTGCGCGTGGCCTGAGGAAACAGGCCCACGCTCTCGTAGTGGCGGATCATCTTGGCCGATACGCCCGTGGCCTTGGCGGCTTCGCCGATGTTCATCATGGGGCAGTCCTTTCCTCGACGCTGCGCCAACGGCGCAGCAGCAATGCGTTGCCGACCACGCTGACGCTGGACAGCGCCATCGCGCCGCCTGCGATCACCGGGTTCAGCAGGCCCAGCGCGGCCAGCGGGATGCCCAGCGCGTTGTAGCCGAAGGCCCACCACAGGTTCTGGCGGATCTTGGCGCTGGTGCGGCGCGACAGGTCCAGCGCGTCGGCCACCAGCCGCAGGTCGCCGCGCATGAGTGTGATGTCGGCCGTCTCCGTCGCCACGTCGGCGCCCCCGGCCATCGCGAAACCGCAGGAGGCCGCGGCCAGCGCGGGCCCGTCGTTGAGCCCGTCGCCGACGAAGGCCACGACCTGGCCGGCATCGCGCTCGCGCTGCACCACCTGCGCCTTGTGTTCGGGCAGCATCTCGGCCTGCACGCGCGTGATGCCCAGCGCCTGGCCCACGGCCTGGGCCGCGCCGCCGTTGTCGCCGGTCAGCATCAGCGTCTGGATGCGGAGGTCGTTGAGCCGGGCGATGGCGGCCGCCGCCGAGGGCTTGACGTTGTCGCCGAAGGCCAGCAGGCCCAGCACGCGGTCGCGGGCCAGCAGCCAGGAGACGGTGCGGCCGGACTGCTCCAGCTGCTGCGCCTCGTCCGCCAGCGCGCCGCCGTCCAGGCCGCGTTCGCGCAGCAGCCGGGTGCTGCCCAGGGCCAGCACCCGGCCCTCCACCGTGCCCTGCACGCCCCGGCCCGGCAGCGCTTGCGCGTCCTGCACGGCGGGCACGGCCAGGCGCTGGGCGCGCTCGCGCACGGCCAGTGCGAGCGGGTGGCTGCTGCTGGTCTGCAAGGCCGCGGCCTGGCGCAGCACCGCATCGGCGTCCTCGCCGGCGGCGGGCCGCACGGCGACGACAGAAGGCTTGCCCTCGGTCAGCGTGCCGGTCTTGTCGAAGGCCACCAGCGTGACGGCGTGCGCGGTCTCCAGCGCCTGCGCGTCCTTGATCAGGATGCCGTGGCGCGCGGCCACGCCCGTGCCGGCCATGATGGCCGTGGGCGTGGCCAGGCCCAGCGCGCAGGGGCAGGCGATCACGAGCACGGCCACGGCATTCACCAAGGCCTGCTCCCAGTCGCCGCTGTAGACGACCCAGCCGGCCAACGTGGCCAGTGCGATGAGGAGCACGACGGGCACGAACACGGCGCTCACGCGGTCCACCAGGCGCTGGATCGGCGCCTTGGCGGCCTGGGCAGACTCGACCATGCGGATGATGCGTGACAGCTGGGTCTCGGCGCCCACGGCCAGCGTGCGCACCTCGATCGCCCCTTCGGCGTTGATGGCGCCGCCTGTCACGCGTTCGCCCGGGCCCTTGGCCACGGGCAGGCTTTCGCCGGTCAGCAGCGATTCGTCCACATAGGTCTGGCCCTGCACGATCTCGCCGTCCACGGCGATGCGGTCGCCGGGGCGCACGAGCACGAGGTCGCCGACCACGATCTGCTCGACCGCGATCTCCTGCTCCACGCCGCCGCGGCGCACGCGCGCCCGGGTGGGCCGCAGCGCGTGGAGCGCGCGGATCGCGTCCAGCGTCTGGCGTTTGGCGCGCTGCTCCAGCCACTTGCCCAGCAGCACCAGTGTGATGACGGCGGCCGAGGCCTCGAAGTACAGATGCGGTTCTCCCCCGTGCCCGGCATGGCCGGCCGACTGCCAGAGCAGGTACAACGACAGCCCATAAGCCGCCGAGGTGCCGAGCGCGACCAGCAGGTCCATGTTGCCGCTGCGCGCGAGCAGCGCGGCCCAGCCCGCGCGGTAAAAGCGCGCGCCCAGCCAGAACTGCACGGGCGTGGCCAGCAGCAGCTGCACCCAGCCCGGCAGCATGCCGTGCCAGCCGAAGGGCTGGCCCAGCATGGGCGCGACCAGGGGCAACGTGAACGCGGCCGCCAGGGCCACGGGACACCAGGGCGCGCTGGCCGGTTCCGCGGCGGCCCGCGCAGCGCTCAGAATCCGCGCCGGATACCCTGCTGCGGCCGTGGCCGCGCTGAGGGCCTGCACATCCACCGTGGACAGCGTCTGAACCGTGGCTTGCTCGTTCGCGAGGTTGACGGATGCGTCGAGCACGCCCGGCACGCGGCGCAGGGCCTTCTCCACGCGCCCCACGCAGGAGGCGCAGGTCATGCCTTCGACCTGCAAACGGTGCTCGGTGGTGGCCACGCCGTATCCGGCCTGGCGCACGGCGGCCACCAGCGGCTGCGCATCTGCGCCGGCCTGCACGGTGGCCTGCTCGGTCGCGAGGTTGACCTCGGCCTGCGCCACGCCCGGCACGGCGCGCAGCACCTTCTCGACACGGCCCACGCAGGACGCGCAGCTCATGCCCTCGATCTGCAGGTGCAGTGTGGAATCGGCGGTGGTGGTCGTGGCCATGGCGGCATTGTCTGGCTTGCCATCATGGGAAGGTCAAGCGCTGTCAGCGTCGATGCCATGTCCATGGCAGGGCCATGTCGGCCAGGGCTTGACCTTGCCATGGCGGAAAGGTTGAAACTGGCTGCCGAGATTTCAAGGAGCACCCATGCTGACATTCGACGTACGAGACATGAGTTGCGGCCATTGCGTGGCCAGCATCACCAAGGCCGTGCAGGCGGCCGACCCGCAGGCCACGGTGGAGGTCGACCTCGCACGCCACCGTGTGCAGGTGCAGCCCGCGCAGGCCGACGCCGCCGCCGTGCAGCGGGCCATCGCCGCGGCCGGCTTCACGCCGCAGCCTGTGGCGGTCTGAGCGGTGGCGCGTGGGCGGCGTCAGGCCCTGAAGCGCTTGCGCGTCAGCGCCAGGGCCACCCAGAACGCGCCCACCGCGTAGGCCACGACCACGAGGCCGTGGCGCAGCGCGTGGTCGGGCCAGCGGTCCATGAACAGTGGCCGCACGAGCTCCACGGCATTGGTCAGCGGCAGCCAGTCGGAGACGATGCGCACCGCAGTGGGCAACTGCTCGCGCGGGAAGAACACGCCCGACAGGAACATCATGGGCGTGAGCACCAGCGTGAAGTAGTAGGTGAAGAAGTCGTAGCCCTTGGCCAGCGCGTTGAAGATCAGCGCGATGGCGCTGAACATGATGCCGGCCACCAGCAGCACCGGCAGGGCCACGAGCAGTTTGGGGCTGTGGCTGATGCCCAGGGCCAGCATCACGCACAGGATGGCCGTCACTGTGAAGATGGACTTGAACGCGGCCCAGAGCAGTTCGGCCAGCACCAGGTTGTCCAGGTTCACGGGCGCGTTCATGATGCCCTCCCAGGTCTTTTGCACGTGCATGCGCGAGAAGGCCGAATACAGGGCCTCGAACGAGGCCGCGTTCATCGCGCTCATGCAGATCGAGCCGGAAGCCAGGAACAGGATGTAGGGCACCTGCTGGTCGCCCAGGCGCACCTGACCGACCAGCGCGCCCATGCCGTAGCCGAAGGCCACCAACCACATCAGCGGTTCTGCGATGTTGCCGACCAGACTGGGGATGGCCAGCTTGCGCCAGACCAGCAGGTTGCGCAGGAACACGGGCCACCAGCGGCCGGAGATCTGTGGGGTTCGCCAGATGCTTTGGGTGCTCATGCGTCGTCCCTGATTTGTCGGCCCGTCAACTTGAGAAACAGATCCTCCAGGTTCGCCGGGCGGTGCAGCGTGCGCAGCTGGCCATGGCTGCCCAGCGCGTCGAGCAGCGGCTTGGCCCCGCGCGTGTAGAAGAACACGGTCTCGCCGCTGACCTCCACACGGTTGGCCAGCGCACGCAGCGGCGCGTGCTCCTGCGCCTGCGCGAGCGCCAGCGCGCCATTGCCATAGACCTCGACCACGTCCGGCTCCAGGTGCTCGGCGATGAGCGCGCGCGGCTGGCCTTCGGCGATCTTCCTGCCATGGTCGAGCACGAGCAGGCGCGAACACAGGCGCTCGGCCTCGTCCATGAAGTGCGTGGTCAGCAGGATGGACTTGCCCTGCTGCAACAGCAGCTGCAGCCGCTCCCACATCAGATGGCGCGCCTGCGGGTCCAGGCCCGTCGTGGGTTCGTCGAGCAGCAGCAGGCGCGGGTCGTTGACGAGCGCGCGCGCCAGGCTCAGCCGACGCCGCATGCCGCCCGAGAGCTCGGCGGGCTTGGCGTGGGCCTTGCTGGTGAGCGCCGCGAACTCCAGCAGCTTCGGGATGCGTGCCGCGATGGCGTCGCGCCGCAGGCCGAAGTAGCGGCCGTAGACCATCAGGTTCTCGCTGCAGTCGAAGTCGGGGTCCAGTGTGTCGAACTGCGCCACCACGCCGAGCTCGGACTTGATGGCCAGCGCATCGGCCGGCATGGCCAGCGGCCGCCCGGCGCCGTGGTAGCGGATGCCGCCGGCATCGGGCGCGGTCTGGCCCAGGCACATGCGGATGGTGGTGGTCTTGCCGGCGCCGTTCGGGCCGATCACGCCCAGGCATTCGCCGGGCGCGATGGCGAACGACAGATCGTCGACCACGGTGTTGTCTCCATAGCGCTTGGTCAGCGCCTGGGCCTCGAACAAAGGGGAGGTCATGCGGGCATTGTCGGCGAGCGCCCGGGGCATGTCACCGGGTGGGGTGCGCGCCGGGCCCATCCGGCGCGCACCGGCCTTGCTATTGCCGTTCCACCGCGATGTTGGAGACGATGGCGCGGCCCTGCACACCCTGGAAGTTCAGCGTCAGCTTGCCGTCGGCGACGTTGGCAGTGAAGCTGCGCGCCGTGGCGGTCCGGATGGCGCCCGTGCTCTGGAAGATGTCCAGGTTGGCGATGGCCGTGGCACCTTCGGCATTGACGTTGAACACCCGACCGCCGGAGGTGGTCACCGTGGGCTCCAGGAAGCCCAGGGTCACTTTGTAGGTGCCGTTGGCCACCGGAATCTCGTACGTGAAGTCGGTCCCTTCGCGCCACATGTCCCACACGCGGCCCTTCTCCGGGATGGTCGTGGTGCCCAGCCCGGCGATCGCGATGGCGGCCGACAGGCCCACGTTGCTGCGGCCCGACAGCGGCGGCAGGTCGCCGTTCAGGAAGTAGTTGTCCGAGCCGTAGACGTTGTTGCCCAGCAGCGGGTCGCTGGACACGAGGCCGCTGGTGAGCTGCCCGGCGGCGATGTAGACGTTGGTCGCGTTCTTGGCCGGCAGGTTCCAGTTGACGAAGTCGGTCACCGTCTCGCTGCCATGCGTGCCGACCGCGGTGATGGTGTTGACGCCCGCGGCCAGCGCCACCTCGCCGAAGTTGCACACCTTGACGGGGCACTCGGCCGCCGTCTTGCGCGCCACCTCGACGCCGTTGACCTGCAGCGCGACCGAGGCTGCGTTGCTGTACACCTTGACCTGGGCGGTCTTGTAGACACGCTCCGTGTGGCGGCGCTCGGCGATGTAGGTCACCGGCGCCTGCGACCAGTTGGCCTTGTAGAAGAAGAACACGTCCTTCTTCACGTCGCGGCCGAAGGTCACGATGCCCTTGGTGTTGGTCTGTCCGATGTCGCCCTCGTGCCGGTTGCCCGAACCGAAGTCGAACATGTTCCAGATCCAGGTGCCCATCAGGTAGGGGCGCTGCACCATCTGCTCGTACGCCTTCTCGTGCACGTAGTTGGCATAGCCCTCGGGCTGGTAGCAGATGCGCGTGGCGCCGCTGGTATCGCTGGAGCAGACGCGGCCGCCGCGCACGTTGTCGGTGTGGTGCGTCAGGCCGCTGCCGGCCCCGTACTCGGTGACCCCGATCGGCTGTGTGGGGCTGGCGGCATGGATCTGGTCGAGGTTCTCGCCCAGCTGCGTCTCCGACTGGCCGTAGTACCACTGGAAGTAGCGGTTGACGCTGAAGCTGTCCGTCACGCCCGTCAGCGTGATGGCGTCCGGACGGATCACGTCGCCGCTGCGGTTGATCTGGTTGGCCAGCGTGGTGATGCGCGAGGGATCCTCGGCCTTGGCCACCTCGTGCAGGCTCTTGAACATGGCCTTGACGTTGTTCTGCGCATCGTCGCCGCCCTGCACTTCGTTGCCGACCGACCAGATGCCCACGGAGGCGTTGTTGAACTTCTGCCGCACCAGTTCGCGCAGCTGTTCACGGGCGTTTTCGGCGAAGCCCGTCGTCTCCGGGTCGACCGTGCGGCCACCGACGGCAGACGAGTTCACATACGGCAGCTCGGCCATGACGACCAGGCCCAGCTTGTCGGCCTGTTCGACGGCGTAGTCCGCATGCGGGTAGTGCGCCATGCGCAACGTGTTTGCGCCGACCTCCTTGATCAGCTCGAACGAGCGGTCGATGTCCTCGTGCGACACGGCCCAGGCCTTGCCCAGCATGTCCTGGTGCATGTTCACGCCATGCAGCGGCACGCTGCGGCCATTCAGGAAGAAGCCGTTGTTGGCGTCGAAGCGCATCTCGCGCACGCCAAAGTCGCGCACCACCTTGTCGATGGACGTTCCGGTGACATCCTTGAGCTCGACCACCAGCTTGTGCAGGTACGGATCGGCCAGGCCCTGCCACAGGCGCACGTCCGCCACGTTCAGATCCTGGCTGACGGTGACCTTCTCGCCTGGCCGCAGCGCGACCGCGCTGGACACGGTCTGCTTCACCGTTTTGCCCTCTGCGTCCAGCAGGGACGCCGTCACGGTGTAGTTGCCGGCCGCGGCCAGCGCGTTCTCCAGCTTGGTCGCCACGTTGACGGTGGCGCTGGTGCCCGAGACCGATGTGGTCTTCGCGTAGATGCCGGGACCGCCCAGATCGCCCAGGGCGATGTGGGCCTTGGCAGGGGTCGTGACCAGCGACACGCCGCGGTACAACCCGCCGGACATGTTGAAGTCGCCGCTCAAGGGCGCGATGGCATTCGCTTCGCCGTCGCGTGTGGCCCGCCGGTTGTCGGTCTTGACGACCAGCACATTGCGTCCGGGCTTGAGCAGGCCGGTGACGTCGAAGCGAAACGCCGTGAAGGCGCCGCGGTGCTGGCCCAGCTTGGTGCCATTGAGCCAGACGTCGGCGGTGATGCTGGCCGCGTCGAACTGCAGCCAGCGGGTGCCGCTGGTCTGCGGGCCGGCGTCGAAATCGAGCTGGTACCAGCCCACGCTGCGCTGGTACTCAGGGGTGGAGGGCGTCGATTGCGCCGTCGTCGCCGCATCGCCGGCGTTCCAGGTGTGCGGCAAGTTGACAGACGACCAGTTGGACGTGTTGGCGCCCAGCGCCTGGTCGTCGGTGAGGCTGTCGTCGAGGACGAAACGCCAGTTTCTGGTCAGGTCGGTGACGGTGCGGACCTGATCGACGGTGACGGCCGGGGCTGCCGGGTCGTCTCCGCCGCAGCCGACCGCGAGTGCGGCGGTCAGCGAGGCGACCAGGATGGCTTTGGCGATGGGATGCAGCGTGTGCTGGTGCATGGAGTCTCCTCTCGTGTACTCGGAAGCTGAGGGCCATGGGGCGGGCTGCGGCATGCGCAGATCTCGCGTGGGGCGCGCAGGCGCCTGCGGCCCGCACGCCCCGGGCGACGCGCGGTGCCTCAGTACGTCAGACCGAAGCCGTACGGGAACAGCGTGTCCGCCGCCGGATAGCCCGGCACGTCAGGCTGGTTGTTCACGATGGCCTGGGAGTTGTTCGCCAGCGCGAAGGGCAGCTTGCCTTGCGGCTTGACTGCCGCCCCCGTGGCCAGCACCTTGCCGCCCAGCACGTCGAGCAGCGCGGTATTGCTGATGCCGAAGCCGGCCACGATGGCGCCGGCGTTCTTCAGGCCGCTGGCGTCGTCCAGCACATACGGCTGGCGGAAGTAGATGGCCAGCACCGTCTTCTTCGGGCCCACTTCGTTCATGACCGCCTGGATCTGGTCCAGTGGCGGCGAGATCTGCCACGACGCGGCGGCTGCCATTTCGGTGAACGACATCTTGCCGTTCTCCCACGGGAAGGAGCCGCCAAAAGTCAGGCCGTTGTCCAGGCAGGCCTTGGCCGCATCCTCGGCGGAGTACGCAGCCTTGTTCACGCAGCGGTCGTCGTAGCCCCAGCTGCGGCCGGTGGCGGGATTGATGCGGCCGCCGGTGGCCGGATCGTCGCTCTTGTAGGTGCTGGTGGCGCGGGTGGTGGTGCCGGGCACCAGCTTGTTGTTGTTCACTTCCACGCGGATCACGGCGTAGTCGTGGCCGGCGGCGCTCGGCCGCACGCCGCCGACCAGGGCCTCGCCGTCGGTCACCGCATAGCCGTACCTGTCGGTGTCGGTCTTGGCCAGGCCCATGGTGTAGACCTTGGCGCCGGCCTTGAGCGGCAGCGTCTTGCTGCCGTCTGGCTGGGCCTGGTTCTGCAGCAGCACCACCGACTTGCGCTGGATGTCCATGCCGATGGCACGGTGCGCGTCCTTGCCGACGATGGCGTTGGCCAGTGCTGGATCCACATACGGGTTCTCGAACAGGCCGAGCTGGAATTGCTCCTTGAGCAGGCGTTTGGCGGCCTCCGTCACGCGGGCTTCGGTCACGAGGCCGGCGGCCACGAGGTCGGTGATGGTCTTGTTCTCGCTGAAGCCTGAAAGCGTCTCGGTGCCGCCATTGATGGCGGCCGCCACGCGCTCGGGCACGGTCTTCATCTCCAGGCCCCAGGCGCGGTCGTTGATGATGCCGGTGTCCGAGTTCACGTAGCCCTTGAAACCCAGCTTGCCGCGCAGCAGGTCGGTCACGATCTGCTTGGAGAACGCCATGCCCGTCTGCTCGTAGGTCACGCCTTCGTAGGTCACGTTGATCGGCACGCCGTAATAGGGCATGACGGCGGAGACGCCGGCTTCCAACGCGGCCATGAAGGGCTTGAGGTGGTAGCCGAAGTTGCCGCCCGGATAGACCTGGTTCTTGCCGTGCGCGTAGTGCGGGTCCAGGCCCATCTCCTGCGGGCCGCCGCCCGGGAAGTGCTTGAGCGTGAGGGCCACCGCCGAGCTGGGTGAGACCGAGGTGCCGTCCTTGACCTTGCTGCCCTGCAGCGTCTGCACCAGCGTGCGCATGATGTCGGCGTTCAGGTCGGCGTTCTCGGTGAAGGTTTCGTGCACGCGGTACCAGCGGGGTTCGGTCGAGAGGTCGGCCATGTAGCCGTACATGCCGCGCAGGCCGATGGACTTCCATTCATCGCCCATGACGGTGGCGAAGTCCCGGATGAGCGACATGTCGCCTGCACCGAGCGACGCGGCAGCCAGGCCGGCCTCCTTCGGGAACTCGGTGAACGCGCCGGAGGCCTCGTTGATGCCGACGCGCGGGTCCTTCTCGTAGTGGTTGCGCGCGTTGGACTTGAACACCGCCGGGATGCCCAGGCGCGTGGCCTCGCTCATCTCCTGCACTGCGTTCAGCGACATCGCCGCCTGCTCCGGCGTGACCTGCGCGCCGCTCGCCGGGATCTGCACCACGCTGCGGAACACGAAGCGGCTCATCTTCTGCGTCTGCACCATGTTGGCGGCAGCAGGCGGCAGCGCGCCGCCGGCTGCTGCGTTCAAGGTGTTGATCAGCATGAGGCCGGCCTTCTCCTCCAGCGTCATCTGTGCCACCAGGTCGTCGATGCGGCGCTCGACAGGCAGGCGCCAGTCTTCGTACGGATCCAGCTTGCCGTTGGCATTGGAGTCTTTGAACTGCTTGCCGTCGACGGTGATCACGGCCTTGGCGCGTGCCCCGATGACGGGCTGCGCGATCTCGTCATCGCCGCCGCCGCCGCAGCCGGCCAGCACGATCAGGCCGGTGGCGCCGCAAACGGCGAGCTTGGTCGCCAGTGGAACCGCGCGCAGGCGTTGGATGGAATGTCGCATCAGGGTCTCCTTGTTTGAAAACTGGAATGGGAAAAAGGGCGGCTTCAGGTCGACTGCCGCTCGACGATCAGGAAGCCCACGTCGAGTGGGGTCGGGTCCGGCGCCGGCGATCCGGCAATGCGGCCGATCACGCGCAGCGCCGCCTCGCGGCCGATGCGCGCGCCGTCCACGCGCACGGTGGTCAGTGCGGGCTCGGCGTCGGCGGCGAACGACTGGTCGCCGAAGCCGACCACACCGATGCGGCCGGGCACGGCGATGCCCTGGTGCGCCGCCTCGGTCAGCACGCCGAGGGCGAGCATGTCGGAGCTGCAGAAGATGCCGTCCACCCCGTGCGGCTGCGCCAGCAGTTGGCGCAACGCCCGCCGACCATGGCCCAGTGTGGTGGGCGATTCGGACGCGACCAGCGCAGGCGGTGGCAGGCCGAGTTGGGCGGCAGTGGCCGCGAACGCCTGGGTGCGGCGCGCGGCGCGCCCGTCCGCGCCGCTGACGACGGCCAGCCGGCGTCGGCCCTGGCCGGCCAGGAAGCGGCAGACCGCCGCGCCCACGTCCGCATGCGAGAAGCCCACCAGCATGTCGACAGGGGCAGGTGTCAGGTCCCAGGTCTCGACGACAGGCACACCGCAGCCGGCCAGTTGGCGGCGGGCCTGGCGCGAATGGTCCACGCCCACCAGCACGATGCCGTCGGCCCGGCGGCCCATGAGGGCCTGCAGCAGTGCGTCCTCGCCGGCCGGGCCGTAGCCGCTCTGGCCCAGCATCAGGTGGTAGCCGGCCGCGTCCAGCGTGGCCGCCAGCGCCTGCACGGTCTCGGCGAACACCGGGCTGCCCAGCGCGGGGACGACGGCGGCGACCAGCCTGCTGCGGCGCGAGCGCAGCCCGCACGCCAGCAGGTTGGGCACATAGTGGGTGGCTTCGACAGCGGCCTGCACGCGCAGGCGCGTGGCGGTCGGCACCCGCTGCGGCTGGTTCAGCGCGCGCGAGACCGTCATGGCGGAGACGCCGGCCACGCGGGCGACGTCCAGCACCGTCGTGGCACGCTGGCGCACCGCCGTCGGCATGCCGTCGGTCAACCGGTTAACTTCCTGTTGCGATGCCATGCGGTCAAGAGCGCGATGAGGAGATTTGTAAAAGTGTGGATGCTCACCGGCGAAGCAAGTTAACCGGTTAACTTGATCGCGATAGTGATCGATAACATTTGCAGGGTCAAGCGCAGCGACCCTGGGAATTACCCGGGGGGGCGGCGTGTCGTCGATTCGCGCACCATGAGCCGGCAGGTCAGCACGTGGGCGTGCTCTTGCGGCGGGCGGGGGGCGCCCTGCACGAGTTCGGCCAGGCGCTGCATGGCAACCTCGCCCACGGCTTCGCTGGCCATGTCCACGCTGGTGAGCGCAGGGCAGCCCAACCGGCCGTAGTCGATGTTGTCGAAGCCTGCCACCGCCACCTGCTCGGGGACACGCACTCCCAGCGCCCGGGCTTCGGCGAGCAGGCCCAGCGCCAGCAGGTCGTTGAAAGCGACCACGGCATCGGGCCGCTCGCCCGACAGCAGCACCAGCGAGGCCAGGCGCTCGCCTTCTGCCGCGACCGGCGCCGTGGCCTCGTGCGCGATGAAGTGCGCATCTTCCCCCGCAAAAGCGTCCTGCACGCCCTGCCAGCGTTCGGCGCTCCACGGGGCCGTCGGAAAGCCGAGGTACCCGATGCGCCGGTGGCCGCGGTCGCGCAGGTGCCGGCCCAGCATGCGGCCCGCCAGGTGGTTGTCGCAGCACACGCTGTGGTAGGCCGGGTGCGGCGGTGGGCCGCCGTAGAACACCACGGGCGTGCCGCTGTCGTAGAGCGCCTGCAGCACGGGTTCGGGCAGGCGCGCGCTGACGATGAGCCCGTCGACCCGGCGCGCCAGCGCGCGCAGCACGGCGAGCTCGGGCGCCTTGCTCTCGGCCGCGTCGGCCACGATCAGGTTCAGGCCGGCTGCGGCTGCGCCGCGCGCGGCGCCCTTGACCATGCTCGTGAAGTGCGGGTTGCGGATGTCCAGGATGACGATGCCGATGTTGCCGGTCTGGCCAGTCGTGATGCTGCGCGCCATGGGATTGAGCGACCAGCCCAGCTCCTGCACGGCGCGCGTGACGCGCGCCTCCACGTCAGCCGAGAAACGCTGGCTGCCGTTGACGAACTTGGAGACCGTGGCGGTCGAGACCGCGGCGGCCTTGGCCACATCGCGGATGGTGGCGGAACGCTTGCGTGCAGGCGGCATGCGTGGCGGGCTCAGAGCCGTTCGATCAGCGCCTGCGCCGCAGCGGGCGCGCGCTCCTTGGCGCCATTGATGAAGAACACAAAGACATCGCGAGCCTGGCCGCAGTCCTGCGCCGGCTCCACGAGCGGCGCACCGGCCGGCGTCGCGCCCCGGGCCCAGTCGCGCGCCACGTCGGCCCATCGGCCCAGCGTCTCGGTGGTGTAGCCCGTCGCGCAGTCGGCCTGGCTGCGCATGAGCCGCGCATAGACGAAGTCGCCCGTCACGTCGGCGAAGCTGGGGTACTTGTCGGAATCCGCGAACACCGTCGCGCAGCCATAGCGCCGGGCCAGCGCGAGGTAGGCCGGCACCATGAAGCTCGGATGCCGCACGTCCAGCACGTGGCGCAGCGCGCGGCCGTCGACGGCCTTGGGCAGCAGCGCGAGGAAGGCCTCGAAGTCTGGCGCGTCGAAGGGCTTGGTCGGCGCGAACTGCCAGACGATGGGCCCGAGCTTGTTGCCGAGTTCGGACAGTCCGCTTTCGACAAAGCGCGTGATGGATGCACCCGCATCGGCCAGCACGCGCCGGTTGGTCGCGAAGCGGTTGGCTTTGAGCGAGAACACGAAGTCCCCGGGCGTCTCGTCGTGCCAGCGCGCGAAGCTCTTGGGCGTCATCGTGCTGTAGTAGGTGCCGTTGATCTCGATGGCCGTCACCGCGCGGCTCGCAAAGTGCAGCTCCTGGCTGTGCGGCAGGCCGGCCGGATAGAAGTTGCTGCGCCAGGGCTCGAAGGTCCAGCCACCGATGCCGACACGGATGCTCATGGGGGTCTCCTGCTGCGAAGCCCCGCAGCATAGCCGCGCGCGCGGCTAGGCCGTGTGTGGGTGCCGCGCCGCATCGACGAGCCGCTGCGCCAGGGCGCGGTGCCGTTCCAGCAGGGGGGCCAGTTCGCAGTCCACCAGGTGCCCGCCCCGCACGCGCACGCGGCCGTGGATGACCGACAGCGCGACGTTCGCCGGCTGGCAGAACACCAGCGCCGCCACCGGGTCGTGGCCGGCGCCGGCATGGCCCACGCCGCGCAGGTCGAAGGCCACGAGGTCGGCCGACATGCCCGGCGCCAGCGCGCCGATGTCGTCGCGGCCCAGCACCTGGGCACCGCCGCGCGTGGCGATCTCCAGCGCCTCGCGCGCCGTCATCGCGGCCGGGCCGAAGCCCACGCGCGCGAGCAGCAGCGCCTGGCGCGCCTCGCCCAGCAGGTGCGCCCCGTCGTTGCTGGCGCTGCCGTCCACACCCAGACCCACCGGCACGCCAGCCCGGCGCATGGCGCCCACCGGTGCGATGCCCGAGGCCAGCCGCATGTTGCTGCAGGGGCAGTGCGCCACACCGGTGCCGGTGCGGCCGAACAGGCGGATGCCGGCCTCGTCCAGCTTGACGCAGTGCGCGTGCCAGACGTCGCGGCCGACCCAGCCCAGGTCTTCGGCGTACTCTGCCGGCGTCATGCCGAATTTTTCGCGCGAGTAGGCGACGTCGTTGTCGTTCTCGGCCAGGTGGGTGTGCAGCGAGACGCCCGTGGCGCGCGCGAGTTCGGCCGAGGCGCGCATGAGCTCGCGCGAGACCGAGAACGGTGAGCAGGGCGCCAGCACGATGCGCAGCATGGCGTGGCGCGCCGGGTCGTGCCAGCGCTCGATCAGGCGCTGGCTGTCGGCCAGGATCGCGTCCTCGCGCTCGACCACCTCGTCCGGCGGCAACCCACCGGCACTGCGGCCCACGCTCATGCTGCCGCGTGCGGCGTGAAAGCGCATGCCCATGGCCGCGGCGGCCTCGATCGCGTCCTCGAGCCGGCTGCCGTTGGGATACAGGTACAGGTGGTCGCTGGTGGTGGTGCAGCCCGACAGCAGCAACTCGGCCATCGCCGTCTTCGTCGACACGTGGACCATCTCGGGCGTGAGCCGCGCCCATAGCGGATACAAGCTGCCGAGCCAGCCGAACAGCTCGGCGTCCTGCGCCTCGGGCACCGCGCGCGTGAGGCTCTGGAACATGTGGTGGTGGGTGTTGACCAGGCCGGGCATCAGGACATGGCCGTGCAGGTCGATGGCCTCGGCGCGGCCCGCGGCCAGCGCCTGGGCATAGGGCGCCGGCAGCGCGTCGCTGGGGCCGACCCAGGCCACGGCAGGGCCCTGCACCACGATGGCGCCGTCCGCGATCTCGTGGCGCGCATCGTCCATGGTCACCAGCACATCGGCATGGCGCAGGATCAGGAGGGGGGCTTCATGGGGCATGGTCTTGGGGCAGCGCGCGGCCGCGGCAGGATGGACGCGGCAGGATAGCAACCGTTGTGCCGGGCGGTGGGACGGAGCAGGGCCGTCCTATGATGGCCGCTCCGCGTCCGAGAAGAGGAGACTCCCCCCATGCCCAAGACCCTGCAACGTCTGGCCGCCTGCGCGCTGCTGGCGCTGGCCCCGCTGGCCCAGGCCGCCTTCCCCGACAAACCCATCCGCATCGTGATCGGCTTTCCCGCCGGCGGCCCGCTGGACCAGCACGCGCGGCTGCTGGCCGACAAGCTGCAGGCGGTGCTGGGCCAGCCCATCGTGGTCGACTACAAGTCCGGCGCAGGCGGCACCGTGGGCGCGCAGGATGTGATGAAGGCCGCGCCCGACGGCTACACGCTGATGCTGGCCAACACCGGCGTGATGGTCATCAACCCGGCGCTGTACAGCCGCCTGCCCTACGCCACGCTCAAGGACTTCACGCCGATCGCGCGCACGGCCATGCAGCCGCTGGCGCTGCTCGTCAACCCGCAGCTGCCCGTCAAGACGCTGAGGGAGTTCGCCGACTACGCCAAGGCCAAGCCCGGCCATATCAACTACGGCTCGGCTGGCAACGGCGGCATCAGCCACCTGGTGCCCGAGATGTTCAAGAACGCGGCTGGGCTGTTCATGGTCCACATCCCCTACCGCGGCAGCGCACCGGCCTTCACCGACCTCATGGCGGGGCAGGTGCAGTTCATGGCCGAGTCCATCCCGCAGGCGGCGGCCTACGCCAAGCAGGGCAAGGTGCGCGCCTTGGCCGTGACCAGCCGCGAGCGCAACCCCGCGCTGCCCGAGGTGCCCACCGTGATCGAGTCGGGCTTCAAGGGTTTCGAGGTCGTGGGCTTCTACGGCTTCCTGGCGCCGGCCGGGCTGCCGGCCGACGTGACCGCCAAGCTCAGCGACGCCTTCGGGCAGGTGCTGAACAACCCCGAGGTGCGCAGCCGCATGGTGGCCCAGGGCGCCGACCCGGCCTTCCTGGGCAGCGCAGACTTCGGCAAATTCCTCGCTGCCGAAATGCCGCGCTGGGCCGCAGCGGTGAAGGCCTCGGGCGCCAAGCTGGACTGATAATCGCGCGCTTCCTCCAGTCCTGCGGCGCACACACGATGACCACCTTCGGCACCCCCCTGTCCCCCCACGCCACGCGCGTCATGATGCTGGGCTCCGGAGAACTCGGCAAAGAGGTGCTGATCGCGCTGCAGCGCCTGGGCGTGGAGACCATCGCGGTGGACCGCTACGACAACGCGCCCGGCCAGCAGGTGGCGCACCGGGCCCACACCATCGCGATGAGCGATCCGGCCGCGCTCAAGGCGCTGATCGAAAAGGAAAAGCCCGACTGGGTCGTGCCCGAGATCGAGGCCATCGCCACGCCCGCCCTGGCGGAGCTGGAAGCCGCCGGCAGCGTGCGCGTGGTGCCCACGGCGCGCGCCGCGCGGCTGACCATGGACCGCGAAGGCATCCGCCGCCTGGCCGCCGAAACGCTGGGCCTGGCCACCAGCCCCTACAAGTTCTGCGACTCGTTCGAGGAGCTGCAGGCTGCCATCGACGCCGGCATCGGTTATCCCTGCGTGGTCAAGCCCGTCATGAGCAGCTCGGGCAAGGGCCAGAGCAAGATCGACGGCCCGGCCGATGTGCAGAACGCATGGGACTACGCCATGGCCGGCGGCCGCGTAAGCCATGGCCGCGTGATCGTCGAAGGCTTCATCGACTTCGACTACGAGATCACGCTGTTGACCGTGCGGGCGCGCGCCGCCGACGGCAGTGTGCAGACGCATTTCTGCGACCCCATCGGCCATGTGCAGGTCAGCGGCGACTACGTGGAAAGCTGGCAGCCGCACCCCATGCACCCCGCCGCACTCGAGAAAGCGCGCGCCATCGCGAAGGCCGTGACCGATGACCTGGGCCGCGGCCTGGACGGGCAGCCCGCGGGCCTGGGCCTGTTCGGCGTGGAGCTGTTCGTCAAGGGCGAGCAGGTCTGGTTCAGCGAGGTGAGCCCGCGCCCGCACGACACCGGCATGGTCACCATGGCCACGCAGTGGCAGAACGAGTTCGAGCTGCACGCGCGCGCCATCCTGGGCCTGCCCGTGGACACCAGCCTCAAGAGCCCGGGCGCCAGCGCCGTGGTCTATGGCGGCGTGGACGCCCAGGGCATCGTCTTCGACGGCGTGGCCGAGGCGCTGCAGGTGCCGGGCACCGAAATCCGCCTGTTCGGCAAGCCCGAGAGTTTTGTGAAGCGCCGCATGGGCGTGCTGCTCGCGCGCGATGCCGACGTGGAACAGGCCCGCGTGAAGGCCAAGCGCGCCGCCGCGCTGGTGCGCCCGCGCCAAGCCTGACGCTGCCGCGCATTTCTCGGCTCTCAAAAGCCTTTTGCTGCCACGGCTAGCATGCCGCGGTGATGCAGACGCAATGGAATACTTTGGTGGCCTGGGCCGATACGTCGGCGCTGGGCCTGCTGGCGGCCGCGGCGCTCGCCGTGGTGCTGGCTTGGATCGTCCACCGTGCCGGTGCACTGGTGCTCGCGCGCGTCACGCGCGGCATGCCGGTGGCCTCGACGGTGGTGCGCTTCGTGCGGCCGGCCGCGCGCTGGTGGCTCATGTTTCTGGCGTTGCAGGTGGTGTGGCAGGGCGCGCCCGACGACACCGCCATGATCGGCACCATCCGGCAGGTCAACAGCCTGCTGCTGCTGGCCTGCCTGACCTGGGTGGGTCTGCGCGCGGTGGCCGGCGTGGGCCAGGGCGTGGTCGACCAACATCCGCTCAACGTGGTGGACAACCTGCACGCGCGGCGCATCCATACCCAGGCCAAGGTGTTGTCGCGCACCGTCATGGTCGTGGTGGGCCTGGCCGGCGTGGCGCTGATGCTCATGACGATTCCCGGCGCCCGCCAGTTCGGTACCAGTCTGCTGGCCTCGGCCGGCGTGGTGGGCCTGGTGGTCGGCATGGCGGCGCAACCGGTGTTCGGCAACCTGATCGCCGGGCTGCAGCTGGCGCTGGCGCAGCCGATCCGCATCGACGACGTGCTCATCGTGCAGGGCGAGTGGGGCCGCGTGGAAGCGATCACGGGCACCTACGTGGTGCTGGCCATCTGGGACCAGCGCCGGCTCATCATTCCGCTGCGCTGGTTCATCGAGAACCCGTTCCAGAACTGGACGCGCACCAGCTCGGACATCATCGGCACGGTGTTCCTGTGGGTGGACTACCGGCTGCCTTTGGCCCCGCTGCGGGCCGAGGCGCAGCGCCTGTGCGAAGACTCTCCGCACTGGGACAAGCGGCTGTGCCTGCTGCAGGTGACCGACACCACCGAGCGGACCATGCAGTTGCGGCTGCTGTGTACGGCGTCCGATTCAGGCAAGGCCTGGGACCTGCGCTGCTTCCTGCGCGAAGGGCTGATCGCCTTCATCGCGCGCGAGTACCCCGAGCACCTGCCGCTCACGCGGGCCGAGCTGCGCGGTGGCGAGCCGCCGCTGTCGGGCGCCCAGGGCCTGGCCGAGCGGCCGCTGCCGCCTGGGCCGGCCCAGCCCCTTCCGCCGGTGCAGCCGCAGCCGCCTTCGCCGAATCCGGTCTGAGCCATGTTCAGCCGGCCGGCTGGCCGCTGCCGGCGCGCAGGCCATCCAGCAGCAGCCGCGCAGCCGGCGTGAGTGTCTTGGCATCGCGCACCGCGAGCACGAAGCGGCGCCGGGCCCAGTCGTCGGCCAGTGGCACCACCACCAGGCCCAGGGGCTGCTCGAACAGCCGCGCCTCTTCGCGCGGCACGATGGCCAGCGCCAGCTGCGCGGCGACGATGCGGCAGGCCGCGTCCACCGTGGCCACCTGCAGCCGCGTGCGCAGCGGCTTGCCGGCAATCGCCGCCTGGCGCTGCTGCGTGGTCTTCATGATGCTGCGGCCCAGGATGTCCACATGCTCGTGGTCCAGCGTGTCGGCGAAGCGCAGGCGCTTGCGGCCGGCCAGCGCGTGGCCGGGGTGCAGCACCACGGCCAGCAGGTCCTCGCGGTAGGCGAAGCGCTGCAGCCGGCCCAGGTCCACGGCGTCCCAGCAGACGCCGATGTCGGCCCGGCCTTCCTCCACGCCGCGCACCACCTCCCAGATCTCGCGCTCCTCCATGCTCACGCGTACCTGGGCGGACGCGCGCGCGAAACGGCCCACGTCGGCCGGCAGGAACTGCGCCAGTGCCGACATGCTGGCGAACACCCGCACCTGGCCCTGCACGCCCTCGGCATAGGCCGTGAGCTCGGCCTGCATGCGCTCGAGCAGCTGCAGTGCCTCGCGCGCGTAGCGCCACAGTGTCTCGCCGGCCGGCGTGAGCGCCACACCGCGGCGGCCGCGGGCCAGCAGCGGGGTGCCGGCCTGGGCCTCCATCTGGGCGATGCGCTTGCTCACGGCCGAGGGCACGATGGCCTCGCGCTGCGCGGCCAGCGCGATGTTGCGTTCCTCGCAGACGGCGACGAACAGGCGCAGGGAGGTGGGGTCGAACGCGTGCATGGCATCTCGGAATGGAATCTCAAGCGAGAAAACATACCACTTCAGAGATTCCAGGATCCTGCCTAGCATCGACCCACTTCAACAGGAACCCGCCATGCGCATCGTCAACATCCTCGAACGCACCGCCCCGATCGCCTCGCCGATCGCCAACGCCTTCATCGACTTTTCCAGGATGACGCTGAGCCTGGTGGCCGTCGTCACCGACGTCGTGCGCGACGGCAAGCCGGTGGTCGGCTACGGCTTCAACTCCAACGGCCGTTACGGCCAGGGCGGGCTGATCTGCGAGCGCTTCGCGCCGCGGATCCTCGAGGCCGCGCCCGACAGCCTGCGCGACGATGCGCGTGACAACCTCGACGCGCACAAGGTCTGGGCCACGATGTTCAAGAACGAGAAGCCCGGCGGCCACGGCGAGCGCTCGGTGGCCATGGGCACCATCGACATGGCGGTCTGGGACGCGGTCGCCAAGATCGAGAACAAGCCGCTGTTCCGCCTGCTCGCCGAACGCCAGGGCACCCAGGCCGATCCGCGCGTCTTCGTTTACGCGGCTGGCGGCTACTACTACCCCGGCAAGGGGCTGGAGGGCCTGAAGGCCGAGATGCAGGGTTACCTGGACCGCGGCTACACGGTGGTCAAGATGAAGATCGGCGGCGCCCCGCTGGCGGAGGACTGCGCACGCATCGAGGCCGTGCTCAAGATGCTGCCGCCCGGCTGTCAGCTGGCCGTGGACGCCAACGGCCGCTTCGATCTGGAAACCGCCATCGCCTATGCCAAGGCGCTGCGCCAGTACCCGCTGTTCTGGTACGAGGAGGCCGGCGACCCGTTGGACTACGAGCTGCAGGCGCGCCTGGCCGAACACTACGAAGGCCCCATGGCCACGGGCGAGAACCTGTTCTCCATGCAGGACGCGCGCAACTTGGTCCGCTACGGCGGCATGCGCGCGGACCGCGACTGGCTGCAGTTCGACTGCGCGTTGAGCTACGGCCTTGTGGAGTACCTGCGCACGCTGGAGATGCTCAAGGCCTACGGCTGGTCCTGGCGCCGCTGCATCCCGCACGGCGGCCACCAGATGTCGCTGAACATCGCGGCCGGCCTGGGCCTGGGCGGCAACGAGTCCTACCCCGACCTGTTCCAGCCGTATGGCGGCTTCCCGGACGGCGTGCGCGTGGAGGCGGGGCACATTACGATGCCGGAGCTGCCGGGCATCGGCTTCGAGGGCAAGTCCGATCTGTATGCGGAGATGAAGTCCCTGGCAGCCTGAACCCACAACCAGGAGACACCCATGCGCATTCCTCTTCTAGGCGCGGCGCTCGCGCTGCCCATGGTCTTTGCCGGCGCGGCAGGCGCCGCGGACTACCCGGCGCCGCAGAAGAAGGAATGGGTGGTCAACGACTTCCGCTTCCACACCGGTGAGGTGCTGCCGCAGCTGCGCCTGGCCTACACCACCGTCGGCGATCCCCAAGGCGAAGCGGTGGTGGTGCTGCACGGCACGGCCGGTTCGGGCGAGCGCATGCTGACGCCGGCCTTCGCGGGCGAGCTGTTCGGCCCGGGGCAGCCGCTGGATGCGCGCAAGTACTACATCATCCTGCCCGACGCGATCGGTGCCGGCGCGTCCAGCAAGCCGTCCGATGGCCTGCGCATGGCCTTCCCCAGGTACAACTACGAGGACATGGTGCAGGCCCAGTACCGCCTCGTGCGCGAACACCTGGGCCTGGGCCATGTGCGCATGGTGCTGGGCAATTCCATGGGCGGCATGCAGGCCTGGATGTGGGCGCAGAAGTACCCCGGCTACATGGACATCGCCGTGCCCATGGCCTCGGTGCCGGCGGCCATGTCCGGGCGCAACTGGATGATGCGCCGACTGCTGGTCGAATCGATCCAGCGCGATCCGGCCTGGGCCAACGGCAACTACACCGCACAGCCGCCGGGCCTGGGTTTTGCGCTGGCCTACTTCGGCCTCGCAACGAGCGGCGGCACGCAGAAACTGCAGAACGATGGGCCGACGCGCACGCGGGCGGATGCACTGGTGGACCGGCAACTGGCCGCGCCCGCCGTCGGCGACGCCAACGACCACATCTACCAGTGGGACGCGTCGCGCGACTACGATGCCTCAGGACAGCTCGAACGCATCGAGGCGACGGTGCTGGCCATCAACTCGGCCGACGACGAGCGCAACCCACCGGAGCTGGGCCTGCTGGAGCAGGGCATGCGCCGCGTCAGGAACGGCCGCGTGCTGCTGATTCCGGCCAGCGCCCAGACCAGTGGGCACGGCACGACCGGGCAGGCCCGGTGGTGGAAGGATGGGCTGGGCGAGGTGCTGCGCAGCGTGCCCCCGGGCGCCGCGCGCTAGCAGCCCGCGGCGCTACAGCCAGTTGCCGCTGCCCTGCGGCATCTGGATCTGCTGGGCCGGATCGCTGCCGCCGACGAAAGCGCCGATCACGAGGCTGAGCACCGAGACGAACAGGCTCGCGAACACGGCGGTCCAGAAGCCCGAGATCCGGAAGCCCTTGACCAGCGCCGCGACGAGCAGGATCACGAGCGCGTTGATGACCAGCAGGAACAGGCCGAAGGTCACGAGGGTGAGCGGCAGCGTCAGCACGATCAGGAGCGGCTTGACGATGGCGTTGGCAAAGCCCAGCAGCAGGGCGGACACGACCAGCGCACCGGTGCTGTCGAACTTGACGCCGCGGAAGATGTGGCTGGCGACCCACAGCGACAGCGCGGTGATGGCCCAGTGGATCAGGAAGGGAGAGAGCTGGTCGAGCATCGGTGGATGCTAACAGCGCCCCCAACAGCGCATGGGCGGCGCCCCGGGCGTCAGACCACCGTGTGGCCAGAGCCGCTGTCGCCCATCAACAGCATGCCGCGGCCGCCGTGCTTGGCCTCGTACAGCGCGGCGTCGGCCCGGGCGAGCAGGCCGGCCAGCGTGGCGTCGCCATCGGTCATGGCGGCCACACCGGCACTGTAGGACAGCGTGAAACCGAGTTCTTCTTCGCTGCGCTGCTGCAGCCGCGCGCGCAGGCGCTGGTCGAAGCCGCTGGCGGTGTGGCGCTGGCTGGAGGGCAGCACCACGCAGAACTCCTCGCCGCCGAGCCGGCCGGCCAGGTCGCCGGTGCGGCGCGTCTCGCGCAGCATTTGGGCGAACAAGCGCAGCGCGTCGTCGCCGCGGTCGTGGCCGTAGCTGTCGTTGATGCGCTTGAAGTGGTCCAGGTCCAGCATCAGCACGGCCAGCGGCTGGCGGTAGCGGTGGGCATTGGCGAACAGCGCCTCGGCACGCTCCATGAAACCGCGCCGGTTGGGCAGGCCGGTCAGGCTGTCGGTGTTGGCCATGGTGCGCAGGCTGTCGTCGGCCTCGTCGCGCCAGGCCACCAGCAGCGCCACCGTGCCCAGCACGACGGCGATGTTCACGGCCAGCGCGGCGGCGATGTTGACGGGGTTGGGCGACAGGAAGGTGGGGTAGGCCGCCGTGAAGAAGGCGCCCAGCACGCCGCGCGCGGCGGTGAGCACGGCCATGATGGCAAAGCAGGCCAGCAGCAGCAGCCGCCAGCGGCGCCCGGCATGGCGGCGCGCCACGAGCGTGGCGCGGGCCAGCAGCACCAGCATGGCGGCCAGCAGGAAGTTGGACCAGCCCACGCGCAGCGGGTAGTGGCTGAACGAGAAGGCATAGCCCAGCGGCATGGCGATGGCCAGCAGCAGCAGCGTGCGCGCACCGCGGCGTGGCCCCAGCCAGCCGCTCAGCGCGCGGTGCAGCAGCACCAGGCTGGCCGACAGGCCGGCCATGGCCAGCACCGACAGGACGTAGGAGGACACCAGGTACTCGGACACCACCAGCGCCGTCCAGCCGGACGTGAGCAGCAGCAGTGCCCGCTGCGCCGCGCGGGCGGCCGGCGTCAGGCTCTTGCCCATGATGGGCGGCAGAGCCAGCGAGATGGTCACGAGGTTGACCATCGCCACCGTCATCAGGGACAGTGCGTCGAGCTGCACCGCGGCTTACTGGAAGGCGACTTCCGCGAAGCTGCGCAGCTTGCGGCTGTGCAACTGGTCGATGCCCTGGGCGCGCAGCAGTTCGGCCGCGCGGATGCCGATGCGCAGGTGCTGGTCCACGCGCTCGCGGTAGAAGTGGTTGGCCATGCCGGGCAGCTTGATCTCGCCGTGCAGTGGCTTGTCGGACACGCACAGCAAGGTGCCGTAGGGCACGCGGAAGCGAAAGCCGTTGGCCGCAATGGTGGCGCTCTCCATGTCCAGCGCCACGGCGCGGCTCTGGCTGAAGCGCAGCTGGGCCTTGTTGTCGGGCAGCAGCTCCCAATTGCGGTTGTCGGTGCTGGCCACGGTGCCGGTGCGCAGCACGCCCTTGAGTTCCGGCCCCTCGAGCTGCGTGACGTCACGCACGGCCTTCTCCAGCGCGAGCTGGATCTCGGCCAGTGCGGGGATCGGCACCCAAAGCGGCAGTTCCTCGTCCAGCACATGGTCCTCGCGCACGTAGCCGTGGGCCAGCACGTAGTCGCCCAGCTGCTGCGTGTTGCGCAGGCCCGCGCAGTGGCCCAGCATGAGCCAGGCGTGCGGGCGCAGCACGGCGATGTGGTCGGTGATGTTCTTGGCGTTGGCCGGGCCCACGCCGATGTTGACCATGGTGATGCCGGTGCGGTCGGGCCGGATCAGGTGGTAGGCCGGCATTTGCGGCAGCCGCGGCGGCTGCGCGCCGAAGGCGTCGATGTCCTGGGGCGCGAGGTCCTTGCGCCGCGTGACCACGTTGCCTGGCTCGACGAAGGCGATGTACTCGCTGTTCTCGTCGGCCATGGCCTCGTGGCCCATGCGCACGAACTCGTCGATGTAGAACTGGTAGTTGGTGAACAGCACGAAGTTCTGGAACCACTCGGGCGCCGTGCCCGTGTAGTGGCGCAGCCGGTGCAGCGAGTAGTCCACGCGCGGCGCGGTGAACAGCGCCAGCGGCTGCGGCTCGCCCGGCCGCGGGTTGTAGGTGCCGTTGGCGATCCCGTCGTCCATCGCGGCCAGGTCGGGCAGGTCGAACACGTCGCGCATGAGGCCGCGCCGCTCGGCGCTCATGCTGCCTTCCACATGGTCGTTCTCGGCGAAGGAGAAGTGCACCGGGATGGGCTGGTTGCTGATGCCCACTTCCAGCGGCACTTGGTGGTTCTGCAGCAGCAGGCGGAACTGCTCGAGGTAGTACTTGCCGTACAGGTCGGGGCGCGTCAGCGTGGTTTCGAAGCGGCCGGCGCCAGCCACGAAGCCGTAGGCCAGGCGGTCGAGTTCGTCCTCGACCTTGGCGCGCGACAGCGTCTCGGTGTGCACCCGCACGAAGGGGTAGCAGGCCCGCACATGGCCCGGCAGCGTCTCACCGGCCACGAAGCGTGCCATGGCCTCGCGCAGGTGCTCGATCTGCTGCGCGTAGATGCGCTGCACTTGCGCCAGCGCGGCGGCAGGGTCGGTGTAGAGCGTCGGGGCGATGAAGGGTGGCAGATAGGGCATGCACCCATTGTGCAGCGCCCCGGCGACGCCTATTCGGGCGCGGGCTCCCGCAGAGTCACGAATTCCTCGGCGGCCGTCGGATGGATGCCGATGGTGCCGTCGAACACCGCCTTGGTGGCGCCTGCGCGCAGCGCCACGGCGAAGCCCTGGACGATCTCACCGGCGTCCGCGCCCACCATGTGCAGGCCGACCACGCGGTCGCTGGCCGCATCGACCACGAGCTTCATGAGCGTGCGCTCGCCGCGGCCGGACAGCGTGTGCCTGAGCGGCTTGAACTCGGTGCGGAACACCGTGACGCGGCCGAATTTGGCGCGCGCCGCTTCCTCGGTGTAGCCCACGGTGCCCACCGGCGGGTGCGTGAACACGGCCGTCGGGATGTACTCGTAGGACACCGTGCGCGCGGCCTTGCCGGGGGCCGGGCCGAGCAGGTGGTCCACCAGGGCCATGGCTTCGGCCGTGGCCACGGGGGTGAGCTGCATCTCGGTGGACACATCGCCCAGCGCGAAGATGGACGGCACGCTGCTGCGGTAGTGGGCATCCACCACCACGGCGCCCTGCGCGTCCAGCCGCACGCCCGCTGCCTCCAGACCGATGTTGGCGGTGTTGGGGCGCCTGCCCGTGGCGAACAGCACGGCGTCGGCATCGAGCAGATCGCCGCCGGCCAGCGTGAGGTGCAGGCCCTTGGGCATGCGCGCGATGCGTTCGACCTGGGCGTTCAGGCGCAGATCGATGCCGGTCTTGCCCATCTCCGAGGCGAGGAAGCGGCTGATGTCCTGGTCGAAGGACGAGAGGATCCGCCCGCCGCGTTGCAGCTGCGTGACCTCGGCCCCGAGCCCGCGGAAGATGGACGCGAACTCGCAGGCGATGTAGCCGCCGCCCACCACCACCAGCCGCCGGGGGAAGGGGTCGAGGTCGAACATCTGGTCGGAGCTCATGGCCAGCTCGCGGCCCGCGATGTCGGGCAGGAAGGGCGTGCCGCCCGTCGCGACCAGGATGTGGCGACCGGTCATGCGGCGTGTGCCGACCTGCAGCGTGTGCGCGTCTGCCAGCAGGCCCCAGCCCTCGACGACCTCGACGCCCGCACCCTTGAGCAGGTCGCGGTAGATACCGTTGAGCCGGCCGATCTCCTTGGCGCGGTTGGCCTTGAGCGTGGCCCAGTCGAAGCGCGGCTCGGGCACGCGCCAGCCGAAGCCCGCGGCCTCCTCGAAAGCCTCGGCGTAGCCGGCCGCGTAGCTGTAAAGCTTCTTGGGAATGCAGCCCACGTTCACGCAGGTGCCACCGAGTGCCGCGGCTTCCACGAGGGCCACGCGGGCGCCGCGCTGGGCCGCCATGCGCGCGGCACGCACGCCGCCGCTGCCGCCGCCGAGCACCAGCAGGTCGTGATCGAACTGTTCCATCGTCTTGTTCCTTGTTGTGTCGGCGCGATGATCGCCGGATCGCCAAGCCCGCAGCCCGCGATGGGCCAATCAGCCGAAGCGCTGCAGGCCTTTGGCATGCGACCAGACCCAGGCCGACTGCGCAGGGTCGCCCGGGAAGTCGGGCCGGCGCCAGAGCCAGACCGCCGCGAAGTGCTCGGCGCTGGCGTAGTGGGTCAGCCAGACCTCGGCACTGGCGAGCACCTCGGGCCAGGGTGTGGCGAGGTGGTCGGACCAAGCCAGCAGCTCCAGGCGGCTGGCCTCCACACCGTCGTACAGCCCGGCCTCGGCCTTTTTGAACTTGCGCGAGAAGGCGTCGACCGCGCTGGCCATGGGTGGCAGCCGGGCCGGCGGAGCGTCGGCCGGCGGCAGCCGCGGCGCCTGGCGTGCCAGCATCTGGCTGTCCTGCTCGGTCAGGCGCACGAGTTCGATGGCCAGCGGTTCGTCGCTTTCGACCGACTTCGCCAGGATGTCGGGCTCGCGCGCGTTCGGGTTGCCGCTGGTGACCGAGGCCAGGTCGATGTCGGCGCGCCAGCGCTGCGCGAACTCCACGAAGATCGCGCGTTCGAGCGCGGCCTTGGGCAGGTCGGGCACGCTCTCAGGCGACCTTGCCGGTCCAGCTGTCGCGCAGTTCTCGCTTGAGGATCTTGCCGATCGCGCTGCGCGGCAGCTCTTCGGTCAGCACGAGGTCGGACAGGCGCTGGGTCTTGCCCACGCGCGCGTTGACCCAGTCCTTGAGCTCGGCCGCACCCACGGACTGGCCGGGCCGCAGCACGACGAAGGCCACGGGCGTCTCGCCCCAGGCTTCGGACGGCACGCCGACCACGGCGCTTTCGAGCACGGCCGGGTGCTCGCGCAATTGGGCTTCCATGTCGCTCGGGTAGATGTTGAAGCCGCCCGAGATGATCATGTCCTTCTTGCGGTCGAACAGCACGAGGAAGCCGTCGTCGTCGAAGCGGCCGATGTCGCCGGTGCGGATGAAGCGCTTGCCGCTGGGGTCGAACCACTCGGCCTCGCGCGTCTTCTCGGGCTGGCGGTGGTATCCGTTCATCATGCCGCCGGAATGGCCGACCACCTCGCCGGCCTCGCCCGCGGGAACTTCCTTGCCGGCGTCGTCGATCAGGCGGATGTCGCTGGTGGCGGCGGGCTTGCCCACGGTGTGCAGCTTGTCGGGGTGCAGGTGGGCGTCCAGGATGCAACTGCCGCCGCCTTCGGTCATGCCATAGAACTCGACCAGACCGCCGGGCCAGCGCTTGAGCACGTCGGCCTTGAGCGCGGGCGAGAACGGCGCGCTGGTGCAGAACTTGAAGCGGTAGCTGGACAGGTCGTGCGCGTCGAAGTCCGGCAGGGCCAGAAGACGCTGGTATTGGACCGGCACCAGCATGGTGTGGCTCACGCGGTGGCGCACCGCGAGCTTCAGGTACTCGGCCGCGTTGAACTTGGCCATCAGCAGGACGGTGCCGCCAAAGGCCAGCGTCGGGAAGAACAGCACCAGCGTGGTGTTGGAGTACAGCGGGGTGGACAGCAGCGTGACCGTCTGCGGGCTGTAGTCGTACTGCCGGCCCCGCTGGACATGGGCCCAGCGCATGCCGTGCGATTGCACGATGCCCTTGGGCGCGCCCGTGGTGCCTGAGGAATAGATGATGTTGAAGGGGTGCGACGCTTCCACCGGCACGGGCTGCGGCTTGCGGCCCTCGGCGGCCAGCCAGTCGGCCAGCGGACGGCCGGCGGCGGTGTTGCCATCGAGCGCGATGCGCGGCGGGTTGAGGCTGCCGGTGGCGATGTCGCTCGTGGCATCGCAGAACAGCAGCCGGGCTTCGGCGTTGTCCACCATCTGGGCCAGGCCCTGGGGCGTGGTGCTGGGCGCGAGCGGCGCCACGACCACGCCGGCGCGCAGCGCGCCCAGGAACACCGTGGCGTAGGCGATGGACGTGGGCGCGCAGATGGCGATGGCCTCACCCGGGCGGATGCCTGCGTCCTGCAGGGCCACGGCCACCTGGTCCATGCGGCGGTCCAGCGCGGCGTAGTCCAGACGCTCGTCGCCCTGCACGAAGGCGGGGTGCTGCGGCTGGCGCTGGGCGTGCAGGGCGATCAGGTCGGCGATGCGGGCGAAGGGCTGGTCGATGGTGTCTTGCATGGTGTGAAAGCGGTGGACAGACGCGGCACGCAGCACCGTGGGGGAGCGCGCGGCTACCATCGCCTGCTTCCATGACGACCGACTCCGCTGTCTCCGCGCCCGACCCGGCGCTGCGCGCGCCGATTCTGCGGCCAAGCGCGCGTTTCATGCTGTCGCATCCGGCGCATTGGATCGCGCTGGGCTTCGGTTCCGGGCTCTCGCCCAAGGCGCCCGGCACGGCTGGCACGCTGTGGGCCTGGCTGGCGTACTGGGTCATGCAGAGCCGGCTCGACACGGCGCAGATCGGCTGGCTCATCGCGCTGTCGTTGCTGCTGGGCTGGTGGGCCTGCACCACCTGTGCGCGCCACCTTCGCGTGGCCGACCCCGGCGCCATCGTCTGGGACGAGATCGTCGCGTTCTGGCTGGTGCTGTGGCTCGTCATGCCCACGGGCTTCTGGGGTCAGCTCGCGGCCTTCGCGCTGTTCCGCTTCTTCGATGCCGCCAAGCCCGGGCCCGTGGCCTGGGCCGACCGCCAGTTCAAGGGCTTCGGCGCGCGCGGCGGCTTCGGCATCCTGTTCGACGACCTGGTGGCGGCCTTTTGCACGCTGCTGGTGATGGCCCTGTGGAGGTGGTTGTGGTGAACGAATCCGTCGAGGCGCTGGTGGTGCGCCTGGCCGATGTGCTGCGTGCGCGCGGCCTCCTGCTGGCCACGGCCGAAAGCTGCACGGGTGGGTTGATCGCCGGGGCCTGCACCGATCTGGCGGGCTCCAGCGACTGGTTCGACCGCGGCTTCGTGACTTACTCCAATGCGGCCAAGACCGAGATGCTGGGCGTGGACGCGGCGCTGATTGCAGCCCGTGGCGCCGTCAGCGAGCCAGTGGCGCGCGCCATGGCCGAGGGGGCCGTGCGCCATGCCCGTGCCCAGCTGGCTGTGGCCGTGACGGGCGTGGCCGGGCCGGGCGGCGGCAGCGTCGAAAAGCCCGTGGGCACGGTGTGGTTCGGCTGGCGCTTGCCCGACGGCACCACACACAGCGAGCAGCGCCGCTTCGGCGGCGACCGCGCCGCCGTGCGGGCGGCGACTGTGCAGTACGCGCTGGAACGCCTGCTGATCCTGCTGGGCTGACTTCCGCGTGATGCATCTTGTTACTCGCGATTAAGTTGCGTGCAATTTAATAGCGAGATAGAATTCGATCCATGGCATCGAACCCCGCACTCGGCGAACAGGCACTGCAGCTGGACCACCAGCTGTGCTTCGCGCTGTATTCGGCCTCGCTGGCGATGACCAAGCTCTACAAGCCGCTGCTCGAGCCGCTGGGCCTCACCTACCCGCAGTACCTGACCATGCTGGTGCTGTGGGAAGAGGACGGCGCGATGGTCTCCACGCTGGGTGAGCGGCTGCGGCTGGATTCCGGCACGCTCACGCCCTTGCTCAAGCGGCTGGAGGCGGCCGGTCTCGTGCAGCGCGCGCGCGCCGCCGCGGACGAACGCCGCGTGCACGTGCACCTGACAGCGGCAGGCCGGGCCCTCAAGGCCCAGGCGCTGGACATCCCGGCTTGCGTGCTGCAGGCCAGCCAGTGCACGCTGGCCGAGATCTCCGAACTGACACAGCAGGTGCGTACGCTGCGCGACCGCATCGCCTCGGTTTCCGTTTCACCCCCAACCGCTTCGACCGAAGCACTTTCCCAGGAGTCACCATGACCACCACGCTCGACAAGGTTCTGTACACCGCCCAATCCCACACCACGGGCGGCCGCGATGGCGGCGCCGGCAAGTCGTCCGACGGCAAGCTGGACGTCAAGCTGAGCTCGCCCGGCACCTCGGGCACCGGCACCAACCCCGAGCAGCTGTTCGCCATCGGCTACTCGGCCTGCTTCATCGGCGCCATGAAGGCGGTGGGCGGCATGAAGAAGATCACCGTGCCGGCCGACGTGGCCGTGGATGCCGAAGTCGACCTGGGCCCGACCGCCAAGGGCTACGGCATCGCCGTGCGCATGAAGGTCTCGCTGCCCGGCATGGACCGCACCGCCGCCCAGGAACTGGTCGATGCGGCCCACCAGGTCTGCCCGTACTCCAACGCCACGCGCGGCAACATCCCGGTCGAGATCACGCTGGTCTGACGCCGGCAGGGCATCCGCCAGTGCGGCGGGTGCCCGGCGACAATCGCGCGATGTCTTCCGACACCCTCTTCACGGACGCATCGCGCCACCCCTACGACAGCCTCACGCCCGACCGCGTGCTCGACGCGCTGGACAGCATCGGCCTGGTCGGCGACGGCCGGCTCATGGCGCTGAGCTCCTACGAGAACCGGGTCTACCAGGTGCAGCTGCAGAGCGCGCCCGCGGGCGTGCCCGAGACCGTGGTCGCCAAGTTCTACCGACCCGGCCGCTGGAGCGAGGCGCAGATCCTCGAGGAGCACGCCTTCGCCGCCGAGCTGGAGCAGGCCGAGGTGCCCGCTGTGGGGCCGCTGGCCATTGCCGGCGCGACGCTGCACCGCTTCGAGGACTTCTGGTTCGCCGTGAGCCCACGCCGCGGCGGCCGCACGCCCGAGCTCGACGATTTCGAGGTGCTGGAATGGATCGGCCGCTTCCTCGCCCGCATTCACAGCGTGGGCGCGACGCGGCCCTTCGTGGAGCGGCCCACGCTGGACCTGCAGAGCTTCGGCACCGCGTCCAGGGACTGGCTGCTGGCGCACCACATGGTGCCGCTGGACGTGCAGGCCGACTGGGAGCGCGTCTGCACCGAAGCGCTGCAACGCGTCGAGGCCAGTGCCTTGCTGCAGGTCGGCCAGGCCGGCGGCATTGCCAGCCTGCGCCTGCATGGCGACTGCCACCCCGGCAACATCCTGTGGACGCCGACCGACCGCCCGGGCGGGGGGCCGCACTTCGTCGACCTGGACGATGCGCGCATGGGCCCTGCGGTGCAGGATCTCTGGATGCTGCTGTCGGGGGACCGCAAGCAGCGCACGCTGCAGCTGTCGGGCCTTCTGGACGGTTACGAGCAATTCCGGGAGTTCGACCGGCGCGAACTGGCGCTGATCGAGCCGCTTCGCACGCTGCGGTTGATCCACTACAGCGCCTGGCTCGCGCGGCGCTGGAGCGATCCGAGTTTTCCGGCGAATTTCCCGTGGTTCGGCAGCAGCGACTACTGGCAGGGCCAGGTGGTGCTGCTGCAGGACCAGATCGAGGCGATGGACGAGGCGCCGCTGAGCGCCTGAGCGCACGGGGGCTATGGGCCGCCGACGTTGTCGGCGTTGGTGTTGGCCGGCGGCGCCCGGCGAGGGTCCTTGGGGTCGTAGATCACGGTGCCGGTGCCCACGCCGGCGCCCACACGTGCGCCGCTGTTGCCCACACCCGTGCTGACGCCCACGCCCGCACCGGCCGACACCTGGCCGCGCTGGTTGACGCCCACGCCCACGCCGACCGGCCCGACACCGGTGCCCACGCCGACGTTGACATTGCCGCCCGAGCCCACGCCCACGCCGAGCGAGACCCCCGGAAACACCGGCACGCTGACCCCCACGCCGGCCGCGCAGCCGCCCAGCAGAACAGCGCAGGCCAGCGCGGCAGGGACGGTGGAACGGCGGATGGCGTGGGTCATGCGGGCTTGGACCTTCAGGCCAGCAAGGCGTTCACCCGGCGCACGTAGGCCGCGGGATCGTCCGGCAGTCCGCCTTCGGCCAGCAGGGCCTGGTCGAACAGGATGTGGGCCAGGTCGTGGAAGTGCACCGAGCCGTCCAGCTTTTTGACCAGCGGGTGCTCTGCATTGACCTCCAGCACGGGTTTCACGTCCGGTGCCTTCTGGCCGGCCTGCTTGAGCATGCGGGCCAGCTGCGTGCTCATGCCGTGGTCCTGCACCACCAGGCAGGCGGGCGAGTCGACCAGGCGGGTGGTCACGCGCACGTCCTCGGCCTTGTCCTTGAGCGCTTCCTTGAGCTTGGCCAGCAGCGGCTTGAAGGCTTCGGCGGCCTCTTCGGCGGCCTTCTTTTCCTGCTCGTCCTGCAGTTTGCCCAGGTCCACCGCACCCTTGGCGACCGACTGCAGCGGCGTGCCGTCGAAGTCGTGCAGGTAGTTCAGCGCCCACTCGTCGACGCGGTCGGTCATCAGCAGCACTTCGATGCCCTTCTTCTTGAACACCTCCAGCTGCGGGCTGTTCTTGGCCGCGGCCAGTGTGTCGGCCGTGATGTAGTAGATGGCCTCCTGGCCTTCCTTCATGCGGCTCTTGTAGTCGGCAAAGGAGACGGTGACGGCATCGGACTGCGTGCTCGCGAAGCGCAGCAGCTTGGCCAGGCGTTCGCGGTTGGCGAAGTCCTCGCCCAGGCCTTCCTTGAGCACCGAGCCGAACTCGGCGTAAAAGCGCGCGTACTTGTCCGATTCGTCGGCGAACTGCGCGGCGGCGTCGGCGGCCGTGGCGGTCTTGTCCACCACGTCGGTGACCTCGGCGTTCAGCGCCTCGGTCGGCTCGGGCGCGGGCACGGCGTCGCCCGAACCCACGTCGATCTTGCCTTCTTGGCTCTCGGGCGCGGTCTTCTGCTTCTTGGCCAGGTCTTCCAGCATGGACAGCACGCGGCGCGTGTTGCCGTCGCGGATGGCGCGCACGTCGCGGCTTTCCTGCAGCAGCTCGCGGCTCACGTTCAGCGGCAGATCGGCCGAATCGACCACGCCCTTGACGAAGCGCAGATAGCTGGGCAGCAGCGCCTCGGCCTCGTCCATGATGAAGACGCGCTTGACGTAGAGCTTGAGCCCGCCCTTCTTGTCGCGGTTCCACAGGTCCATCGGCGCCTTGGCCGGGATGTAGAGCAGCTGCGTGTACTCGGTGCCGCCTTCCACACGGTTGTGCGAGTGGGCCAGCGGGGCCTCGTGGTCGTAGCTGATCTGCTTGTAGAACTCGGCGTATTCCTCGGCCGTGATGTCCTTCTTGGGGCGCGACCACAGGGCCGTCGCCTTGTTGACGGTTTCCCACTCGTCGGTGAGGACCATGTCGCCGCCCTTGTTGTCCTCGCCTTCCTTCCACTCTTCCTTGCGCATCAGGATGGGCAGCGAGATGTGGTCGGAGTACTTGCCGATGATGGACTTGAGCTTCCAGGTGTTGAGGTATTCCTCGGCGTCGGGGCGCAGGTGCAGCGTGACGCTGGTGCCGCGCGCGGCGCGCGTGATGGTTTCGACCTCGAAGTCGCCCGTGCCGCCGGACACCCAGCGCACGCCCTGCTCAGCCGGCAGGCCGGCGCGACGCGATTCCACGGTGATCTTGTCGGCGACGATGAAGCCCGAGTAAAAGCCCACGCCAAACTGGCCGATCAGCTGCGCGTCGACCTTCTGGTCGCCCGACAGCTTGCCCATGAACTCCTTGGTGCCGCTTTTGGCGATGGTGCCCAGGTTGGCAATGGCCTCGGCTTCCGAGAGGCCGATGCCGTTGTCGGTGATGGTGATGGTCTTGGCCGCCTTGTCGAACGAAACACGCACTTCCAGGTTGGGTGCGTCCTCGTAGAGCTTGCCATCGTTGAGCGCTTCGAAACGCAGCTTGTCGCAGGCGTCCGAAGCGTTGGAGATCAGTTCGCGCAGGAAGATTTCCGGATTGGAGTACAGCGCGTGCGTGACGAGGTGCAGCAGCTGGGCCACTTCGGCCTGGAAGGACAGGGTTTGCTTGGTCATGTCTTTGTCGATGTCAGGTCAGGCGCCCTGGCGGCACGCCGGGCAGGGCCGCAATTATGGGCGGCGTAAAAGTCTTCAAGTCCGTGAAGTAGTTCGTGGTGGAACGCCAACTCGTTACAAACTGCGATGGCGCAGTTACAAATTGTGTGCAATGGCGTGTCGAAAATTTTCTCCCCGTGCGTGTGCACAGCATCCACCCTTCAAGAAAGATCAAACAGATGGACAGCAATATCAAGAAATGGACGGCCGAGTTCCTTGGCACGTTCTGGCTCACCTTCGGCGGCTGCGGCAGTGCGGTGCTCGCGGCCGCATTCCCGCAGGTCGGCATCGGCCTGTTGGGCGTATCGCTCGCCTTCGGCCTGACGGTGTTGACCGGTGCCTACGCGTTTGGGCCGATCTCGGGCGGTCACTTCAACCCGGCCGTGTCGGTGGGTCTGGCCGTCGGCGGCCGCTTCCGCTGGGCCGAGCTGCCAGGCTATGTGGCGGCCCAGGTGCTGGGCGCCGTCGCCGCCGCTGGCGTGCTGTACCTGATCGCCACGGGCAAGCCGGGCTTTGAGGTCGGCGGCTTCGCGAGCAACGGCTTCGGCGAGCTCTCGCCCGGCAAATACAGCATGACGGCGGTGCTGATCGCCGAGGTGGTGCTGACGGCCGTGTTCCTGCTCGTCATCCTGGGCAGCACGGCCAAGCGTGCGCAGGGCGGCTTCGCTGGCCTGTCCATCGGCCTGTGCCTCACGCTCATCCACTTGGTCTCGATCCCGGTGTCCAACACCTCGGTCAACCCGGCGCGCAGCACGGGCCCAGCGCTGTTCGCCAGCACCGGCGCTGTCGACCAGCTCTGGCTGTTCTGGGTGGCGCCCATCGTCGGCGCCGTGCTGGGCGCGCTGATCTACCAGGCTGTGCTCAGCGACGAATAGAGAGCATCCCCCCAAGCGGCTGCGCCGCTCCCCCCTTCTGCTGCGCGAAGGGGGGCACATCCAGCGGTCTGGCAAAGCCAGCCCCGCGGATGTCGCTGGCATCGCCTGCTCCGCGGCGTTTCGACCCCGCCGGATCGACCGGACCTAAAACTGCTCGCCGGGGGCCAGGTAGCGCCATTGCCCCGGCGGCAGGCGGCCCAACAGCACCCGCCCCATGCGGATGCGTTTCAAGCCCACGACCTTGAGGCCGACCTGCTCACACATCCGGCGAATCTGCCGCTTCTTGCCCTCGGTCAGCACGAAACGCAGCTGTTCGGCGTTTTCCCACTCCACCACCGCAGGCTTGAGCGGTTTGCCGTCCAGCGACAGCCCGTGCCGCAGCCGGGCCAACTGGGCTGCGGGAAAGGCGGCGCGCACGTCCTGGGCCAGATCGCCCCACTGCACGCGCACGAGGTATTCCTTCTCCATGCGGCTGTCTTCGCCGATCAGCTGGCGCGCGACGCGGCCGTCCTGCGTGAGCACCAACAGGCCCACGGAGTCGATGTCCAGCCGGCCCGCGGGCGCCAGCCCCCGCAGCTGCGCAGGGCTGAAGCGGATCGGCGCGCGGTCCTCGGCCCAGCGGTTCTGGGCCGTGATGAGCGTGACGGCCGGCGCATGGCCGTCTTCGGCCTGGCCGCTGACATAGCCCACGGGCTTGTGCAGCAGGATGGTCACCTGGCGCGCCTGCTGGCCCTGGGCCGCGCGTTCCACGGTGATGCGGTCTGCGGCCGTGACCTTCTGGCCCATGGTGGCGGGCTGGCCGTTCACGCGCACCCAGCCCCGTTCGATCCAGTCGTCGGCCTCGCGGCGCGAACACAGGCCCTGGTCGGCCATGCGCTTGTTCAGGCGTACCGGCTCGGATGGGCCGCTGACAGGGGCGGCCGCTACGGCCTTGGGAATGCGGCGGATCGCCGGTGGAGAGAGGGGCTTGGGAGCGTTCATGCGAAAGGCCGGCGCGGGCGCTGCGGGCGGCGGCGCAGTCTACGCCAGGCCTTGGCCGCAAGGGTCTTGCACCCGGAAGGCCGACGATGGGGCGCGTGCACGCTAAAATCGCTGCCCTCGCCACGCGGCAGCTTGCCGATGCGGCGAACGGGTCCGGCGCCATGCGCCCCTGGACCTGCCTCTGACCGGCTGGCTGCGCCGATCGCCAGTTTGCCGATTCCCTGCGAGCGGCGAACGCCCGGGCCGGCGCTTTCCATCTTTCCGTCCCAACTGTTGCCAGGCGGCCAGCCGTCTGGCGTGTGCGTCTGGCCGATGGCAGCCGGGCCATGTGATGAACCGAAGGCCGTGCCTGTCGCAACCAGCTCGGCCACTGCGAGGAGCTTTGTATGAGCAAGGAAGAACTGATTGAAATGCGCGGCAAGGTCGACGAGGTCCTGCCCGACTCGCGCTTCCGCGTGACGCTGGAAAACGGCCACCAGCTCGTTGCCTACACCGGCGGCAAGATGCGCAAGCACCGCATCCGCATCCTGGCCGGCGACAACGTGTCGCTGGAGCTGTCGCCCTACGACCTGACCAAGGGCCGCATCACTTTCCGCCACCTGGAGACGCGCGGCCCCGCGCCCACCCCGCGGCGCTGATCGGGTGACAAAAACGTCAGGGCGTGTTCCATAAATGGCCGGAACATGCGGGCCTGACATCCGTTTTTGGGTGGAAAAGCGAGAAAAATGTCGCAATCCACAGGACGAGGGGCAGCGATTCGGAACTGGCACGCAACCTGCACAGAAGTGCCGGTTGTCTCATCCACCAGTTTCGAGGAGTTCCGAATGAAGCGTTCCATGCGCACCCTGCAGAAGGGTTTCACCCTGATCGAACTGATGATCGTGGTCGCGATCATCGGCATCTTGGCGGCGGTGGCGCTGCCGGCGTATCAGGATTACACGGCGCGGGCAAAGATTTCGGAGGCGATTCTGGCGGGCTCGACGTGCCGGACGAGCATCACGGAAGCAATCCAGTCCGGGGCGTCGGGCACGACGGTGGCAGACAACGGTTGGGGCTGCGAGGTCAGCACGGGATCCGGTTCGCGTTACGTGCAGTCTGTGACGACGACTGGCTCGGCGACTGGTGCCGTTGTCACGGTCACGACCCAAGGCATCGCGAACGGGGCGAATGGCACGATCCGCTTGGTGCCGTGCACAAACGCTGCAACCAATTTCGCGGGCTGCACGGCGCCCACGTGGGGCCAGCAGATCAGCACGTGGCTCTGCGGGCCTGGTGCGACGAACCCGGTGCAGGCCAAGTTTCTTCCCGGCTCGTGCCGCACGACCTGATCTCCACGCATCCGTCACGGAAAGAAGCGACTTCGGTCGCTTTTTTCATGTTGGCTGACCGGTTCAGTGCCTTCGGGCTGCTGCTGTTCGGGCTCTCATGGCTCGCGTACGACCACTACCGACCCTGGGTCAACTTCCATTCCGAGGCGCTCGCCTGTGCCGGTGCCCTGTTGTTGCTGATCGGTCAGGCGGTCAGCAAGCCGGCATTGCGGGATAGCCCGCGTGTCGTGCGGTGGGTCCTGTTGGCGGCCTTCCTGCCGTGGGTATGGTGGGCAGTTGGCATCGGCCTGTACGCCAGCGATGCACTCGTGGTGTCGCTGTACCTGCTGGCGCTGGCAGCCATGGTCATCGTGGGATGGTCCTGGGTTGCATCGGGGTCCAGGTGGGTGGATGCGCTGGCCGGAACACTTGCGCTTTCCGCAGCCGTGTCCGGCCTCATCGGCCTGCTGCAATGGCTGCAGATGACCTTGCCGTTCGGCATGTACATGGTCCAGGCGGATCTCGCAGACCGGGCCCTGGGCAACATGGGACAACCCAACCAGCTCGGCACTTTTCTGCTGATGGGCATGGCCGGTCTCGTGCACCTGTTCGAGACGCGCAAGCTGGGCCGGCTCGCGTTCGCGGTCTGTATCGCGTTCTTGACGATCCCGCTGGTGCTCACCCAGTCGCGGGCGGCGCTGCTGAGCGTTGCCGTGGTCACGGTATTTCTGGCGTTCAAGGCTGAACGGCTGCGTCGTTGGCCGCTAGCCGCGTGGGCTATCACTGTCTTCGCGCTGACCGCGGCGATGCCGGCGATCTCGGAATTCTTCATGCTGGGCGCTGGGCGCGATGCGGAATCGCTGGCGCGCACCCAGGAGCGGATCGAAATCTGGCGCCAGATGATCGCGGCTATTGCGCGGTCTCCGTGGTGGGGGTACGGATGGAACCAGACGCCCACCGCGCATGCGGCGGGCGCGTTGGACGTTCCTGGTTCCCTGACCTACGGCTATGCGCACAACGTGGTGCTGGATCTGATGGCCTGGACGGGCGTGCCGATCGGGCTGCTGCTCGTGGCACTGGTCGGCTGGTGGTTGGTGTCCCGTGCCGCGGCTGCGACAGCGCCTACGGCTGTGGCGGCGTTCGCCGGGTTGCTGCCGGTAGCGGTGCACAGCCAGGTGGAGTTCCCGTTCGCCTACGCGTACTTCCTGGTGGCCGTCGGCCTGCTGGCTGGCATTGTGGAAGCGCATCATCCCTGCGCGCATGCGCGAGCGATCCCCGTTGCGCGGCGCTGGCTTGTCGTTCTGGTGATTCCATGGACGGTGGCTGGTGTCTGGACCTGCCATGAGTACCTGCGAGTGGAAGAAGACTTTCGCATCGTGCGCTTCGAGAATCTTCGGATCGGGCAGACACCGTCCGCATACGAGGTCCCCGAGATCCGCGTGCTGACGCACCTGGGAGAAATGCTTCATGCCGCACGTGTCCGGCCGGCGCCGGGCATGACGGCGATGGAGATCGAGCGTCTCCGCCAGGTTGCCTTGCGGTTTCCGTGGGGAGCCCTGCATCTGCGATATGCGTATGCGCTTGCGCTGAACGGCGATCCGCAAGGCGCTGCGCAGCAACTGCGCGTCGTGCACGGCATGTTCGGCGAGCAGTACTTCAGCGCGGCAAAGCAAGAACTGCTCGAACTGCAGCAGCGCCATCCCGAGGTGTCTGCGGTGCTTGCGCTCTTGTGAAAGGTATGCGCACCGAGATGCTCGACGTTTGACAAGGCACCGGAAGCGACCTGTTGTGCCATCCGTGCTGCGCGTGCCGCCGGACGACCTGAATGCGACCGGCATCGCGGTGTCGCTCGCGCTCCTTGCGGTGTGGATGAACCCCTTCACATCGGGACCCGTCGCCTCAATTCCTCCCTGGCTCTGGGCAGCCGCCATGGGCTCGCTCGCCCTGGCCGTTTCGGCAGGATGGCCGACCCGCCCATGGATCCGGGGCGGTTTGCGGACCGTGGTGGGCGGCGTCGCCGGCGCCGGCACAGCTTGGGCCATTGCCGCCCTTGGCCGAAGGCCACCCGCCGCGCTGCCCGCTTATGAAGCGTCGGCGCTGGTGGGCGCCTGCGTGCTGATCGGCATCGGCGCCGCCCTGGCGCGGTCGACTCCTTTGAGCATCCTGCGCGCCAAGCCCTGGGCCTCGCACTGCGCCCTCCTCCCCTGGATCGCCGCCGCCCTGCTCAGCAGCCTCATCGCCCTGGTCCAGTACTTCGGCCAGGCCAGCGCCTTCGTTCCATGGATCAACTGGGCGCCTGCCGGCGAGGCCTTCGCCAATTTGCGTCAGCGCAACCAATTCGCCTCGCTGACAAACATCGGCCTGGCGACGCTGTTGGCTACCTGCATCCTGCCGCGCCGCAGGCGCGCGTGCTTGGAGGCGGTCAGTACCGCCGTCGCCGCAGCGCTGCTCCTAGTCGCCAACGCGGCATCGTCCTCCCGCACCGGGCTGCTGCAGCTTGTGTTGCTGTCTGGTGCGGCGCTGTTCTGGCGACGCGATGCCCGAACGCTGGCCTGGGTCGGCTGCATCCTCGCTTGCTACACCCTCGCCACCTTCGCACTCCCCTGGCTCGCCGGCCTCGACCCCGCCACCCACGGCATGTTCTCTCGCCTGCGCGAAGGCGACACCCTGTGCGCCAGCCGCCTCACCCTGTGGAGCAACGTGCTGCATCTGATCGCGCAAAAGCCCTGGCTGGGCTGGGGCTGGGGCGAACTGGACTACGCCCACTACATCACGCTCTACGACGGTCCGCGCTTTTGCGACATCCTCGACAACGCACACAACCTGCCGCTGCACCTCGCCGTGGAACTCGGCATTCCCGCCGCCGTGCTGGTCTGCGGCGGCGCGCTGGTCTGGATCCTGCGCGCTCGGCCCTGGCGCGAGACCGACGCGGTGCGGCGCGCGGCCTGGATGGTGCTGGCTGTGATCGGCGTGCACAGCATGCTCGAGTACCCGCTCTGGTACGGCCCGTTCCAGCTCGCGCTGGGGCTGTGCCTGGGCCTGCTCTGGCGTGACGACCCGGCCGCACGGCCCGCCCCGGCCGCTGCGCGCCATCTCCCCACGGTGCTGGCCGTCGTGTTGCTGGCCCTGGTCGCCTACGCTGCCTGGGACTACCGGCGCATCAGCCAGGTCTACCTGCCGCCGGACCAGCGGGCACCCGCTTACCGCGACGATGCGCTGGCCAAGGCGCAGCAGAGCTGGCTCTACCAGCGGCAGGTGAAGTTCGCGGCGCTCAGCGTGGCGGAGGTGACGCCGGACAACGCTGCGTCCATGCACGCGCTGGCCACCGAACTGCTGCACTTCTCGCCCGAGCCGCGCGTCATCGAGAAGCTGCTCGCCAGCGCGCAATTGCTGGGCCTCGAGATCGAGGTGGCGTTCCACAAGCCACGCTTCGCGGCAGCCTTCCCGAAAGACTACGCGCGTTGGCTCGCCGCTCAGCCTGCCGATCCGCCCGCCAGGTAGTCGCCCGACTTGCCGCCGCGCTTCTCCAGCAGCCGCACGTCCGTCATGACCATGCCGCGGTCGGCCGCCTTGCACATGTCGTAGATGGTCAGCAGCCCCACCTGCACGGCCGTCAGTGCTTCCATCTCCACGCCTGTCGGACCGATGGTCTCGGCCGTCACGGTGCAATCGACCCAGGCCGCGCTCTCGCCGTCGCCGGGCAGCGCGAACTCCACCGCCACGCGCGTCAGCGCCAGCGGGTGGCACAGCGGGATCAGATCGCTCGTCTTCTTGGCCGCCTGGATCGCGGCGATGCGCGCGATGCCCAGCACGTCGCCCTTCTTGGCGTTGCCCTGGCGGATCAGCGCCAGCGTGGCCGGCTGCATGGCGATGCGGCCGGTGGCCACGGCCACGCGGCGCGTGGCGGGCTTGTCGGCCACGTCCACCATGTGGGCCTGGCCGTGGGTGTCGAAATGTGTCAGCTTGCTCATGGAGGGAAGGGCAGAGGCGGCGCACCGGTGGACTGAACCCGGCGCCGGATCGCGCATCATAGAGGGCATGGTTTCCACATTCCTGCGCGGTGCGCAGCGCCTGGTGTGCCTGGCGCTGGCCTGTTCGATGACCCTGTCCACGGCCCAGGGCCTGCCCAGTCTGGGCGACGGCAGTTCGATGACCACGGCGGCCGAACGCCGGCTGGGCGAGCGCATCGCGCGTGAGCTCTACCGCGATCCGGATTACATCGATGACGCCGTGCTCGAGGACTACATCCAGAGCATCTGGCAGCCGCTGCTGGCGGCGGCCCGGCAGCGTGGCGAGCTGACGTCCGAGCTCGACGAGCGCTACGCCTGGGAGATCCTCATGGGCCGCGACCGTACGATCAACGCGTTCGCATTGCCGGGCGGCTACCTGGGCCTGCACCTGGGCCTGATCGGTGTCGTCTCGTCGCGCGACGAGCTGGCGTCGGTCCTGGCGCACGAGTTGAGCCACGTCACCCAACGCCACATCTCGCGGCTGATGGACCAGTCCTCTCGCGTCACGCCCCTGGCCATCGGCGCCATGATCCTGGGTGCGCTGGCCGTCAGCCGGAGCCCGGACGCGGCCGGCGCCGTCATCATGGGCGCCCAGGGCGCCGCGGTGCAGAGCCAGCTGAACTTCTCGCGCGACATGGAGCGCGAGGCCGACCGCATCGGCTACGGCGTCGCCACGCAGGCCGGCTTCGACCCGGCCGGCTTCGTCAGCATGTTCGACAAGCTGCAGCAGGCCAGCAAACTCAACGACAACGGTTCCTTCCCCTATCTGCGCAGCCACCCGCTGACCACCGAGCGCATGGCCGACATGCAGGCGCGCCAGGCCCTGCTGGAGCGTCGGCCGGCGGCGGCCCAGCCCGATCTCGTGCACGCGATGATGGCGGCGCGCGCGCGGGTGCTCTCCAACCCCGGCCCGGACCGGCTGCGCTCCTGGGTGGGCGAAGCCGGTGCGCTGGGCGAGGTGCCCGCGGCGCAGGCCGTGCCGGTGCTGTACGCAGGCGCGCTGTCGGCCAGCCGCCTGCGCGACGACGCGGCGGCGCGCAGCCTGGTCGTGCGTCTGCGCGCGGCGGTGCAGTCCGATCCCAAGGCCCTGCGCCAGGCGGCGCTGCTGGATGCCGAACTGCGCGCCGTGGCCGGCGATGGCAGTGGCGCGCTGGCGGCGCTGGCGGCCATCCCCGCGGAACTGGCGGGCCGGCCCGAGATGCTGCTGGCCGCGCCGCTGCAGATCCGCAGCGGCCATGCGGCCGAGGTGGCGCAGCGGCTGCAGGCGCGCGTGGCGCTGGACCCGCGCGACGCCGCTGCCTGGCAGCAGCTGGCCAATGCCTACGAACAACAGGGGCAGACGCTGCGCGCCATCCGCGCCGAGGCCGAACTGCAGGTCGCGCGGCTCGACTACGCCGGCGCGCTGGACCGCCTCAAGGCTGCACAGAACTACGCACGCGGCCCGCGCCAGGGCAATGCGCCCGGCGACCACATCGAGGCCTCGATCATCGACGTGCGCGCACGCGCGATCGAAGCCATCGTCAAGGAGCAGGAGAAGGAGCGCCAGGCCGAGCGTTGAGCCGGCCGGGCCTCACTCCGCCAGCACCAGCATCAGGCCGAAGATGCCGGCCACGGCCCCTGGCAGCGACCAGGGGCGCTTCGGTTCCGCGGCGGCCGCCTGCGGCGGCGCGACGACCGGCGCCATGTCGTGGCCGAGCTTGGGCCGGCGCGCGTCCAGCAGGTGCTGCGTGCCGTGTTCGGCGGCCAGCTGGGTCTGCAGTTCCGTCAGCGGGCCCTTGGCCAGCACCTCGGTGATGCGGTCGCCGCGCTGGCGCAGCCAGGGCGACACCTCGTTGAACAGCTTCTCGGACCACTTGGCGCGCCAGTTCTCGCGTGCGCTGTGGCTCACCCATTTGCTGATGCGGTGGGTCATGCGCGGTGCGCAGGCCACCAGCACCCAGTGGACGGGTGGCAGCGGCGTGTCGGTCGCACCGGCGGCGAGCACGCTGGCCAGTTGCTGGCGGGCGTAAGCAGCATCGTCGATGTACACAATGACCGTTTCCATGGGGTCTCCAGTCCAGGTCGGCGGGTGGGGATTGGGGCACCGGACTGCCGCCGCAATCCAGTGCCCGGGTCAGGCTGCTCAGGCCGCCTGCTGCCGGCCGACGTCGCGGCGCTCCTTGAGCCAGCCCGCGGCCAGCACGCCGAGGATGACGGCAGCCGTCAGGCCCCAGCGGGCGGCCGGATTCTCGGAGAACGCCGCGCCCAGCACCGGCTCGTTGACGATCATTTTGGCCGCGGTGAACGCCAGCACCGCAGCACCAACCTTGATGATCATGGGGAAACGCTCGACCAGCTTGAGCACCATGGTGCTGCCGAAGACGACGATGGGCACGCTGATCAAGAGGCCGATGACCACCAGGTCCATGGCGCCGTGCGCAGCACCGGCCACGCCCAGCACGTTGTCCACGCCCATCAGCGCGTCCGCGATCATGATGGTCTTCATCGCGCCCCAGAAGGTGGTGGCCATGGGGCCATGGTCCTCTTCGCCACCCTGGTTGTCCGCCAGCAGCTTGTAGGCGATCCAGACCAGACCGATGCCACCGACCAGCATGAGGCCGGGGATCTTGAGCAGCCACACGACGCCCACCGTCATCACGGCGCGCACCGTGATGGCGCCGACCGTGCCCCAGATCACGGCCTTCTTCTGCAGGTGCGGCGGCAGGTTGCGGGCCGCCAGTGCGATGACGATGGCGTTGTCGCCGGCCAGGACCAGGTCGATGAGGATGATGGCCAGCAACGCCGACCACCACGCGGTGGACATGAACTCCATGAACAAAACTCTCCGTGTTGTAGATCAAGTACAACCAGAAACAGGCGAGCCTTGGCGGAGTGGGTGGGGGATGCCACGCAAGCGCACTTCGACCGCGCCCCTTCCAGGCGTGGGTCGAAGGTCTTGCTCGGCATGTCGTTGTCCGGTGTCTGCCCGACCTGCCGGAAGCGTGCGCTTCGTCATGACGGCAAGGCCGAATGGGAGCTACTCCCCTTCGCGGCGCGGATTAGAGCACCGGCTGCAGCATGTGCTTGCAAGTCCCCGCGCCGCGCAAGGGGCTTGACGCGATGGCGCAAGGGCCACAACGCGCGCGACCGCTGCCCCCGCTGCCGGCGGCGCTATGATCCGCGCCCCTATGGCCGGCATCCACATCACCGACATCGAAGCCGCCATCAACTTCTGGCGCGAGCGCACGCCCTCGCCCGATGGCATCACGCTGGGGCCGGAGCTGCGCGCCCTGGCCGAGGTCTATGCGCTGATGGTGTACTACCACGAGGACGAGGCCGACGAAGCCACCATGCCCACGAAGGCCCGCCAGGCCTGGCTGGACTGGTACGCCACCCAGCCTGACACGCCTTGCATCGCGATCTGCTCCACGAGCCAGGGCGACGACGACTGCAAGGGATGCGGGCGCACCTTCGAGGAGGTGCAGCTGTGGCCCGAGATGACGCCGGCCGAGAAGCGCGCCACCTGGCGGCGCATCACGCTGCACGGCCAAGCCTGGCGCTTCAACCGTTACGCCGAGCGGGCGACCGAGAACCAGGCCGCGGGCGCGCCCGACCCGGCCTGATCAGGGCATCCAGCGTTCGCAGGCCAGCTCGAGCGTCTGGCTGGCGTTGGACAGCAGCAGTTGCCCGTCCTGCACCGTGGCCTGTAGCTGCATGCTGCGCTCGGCCATGGCGGCCAGCGCCTGGCTGGTGGCCGTGGGGATGCGCCAGACCGTGAGCTTGTCCAGCCGCGTGAGCTTGCCGCGGATGCCCTGCCACCAGATCTCTGCCGAACTCTGGTAGGCGTAGACCGCCACCGCGTCGGATTTGCCGCAGGCCTTGGCCAGCGCGCGTTCCTCGGGCAGGCCGACCTCGATCCAGAGCCGGGCCTGGCCCGTGAAGTCGCGCAGGATCACGTCCGGGTCGTCGGGGTCGGACAGGCCGGCGCCGAAGGCAAGCAGGCCGTCGCCGTTGCAGACCGTCTGCAGCGCGTGCGCGTTGAGCGCCAGCGCGGCCAGCCGCACCATCATGCGTTCGTCGGTCTCGCTCGGATGGCGGGCCAGCGTGAAGGCGTGGTCGGCGTAGTAGTTGTGGTCGATGTCGGCGATGGACAGCGCGGCCTTGAAGACCGTGGACTTGAGCGCCACGGTTTCAGCTGCGCCGGGCCAGCTCGATGGCCTTGCCGATGTAGCTGCCCGGCGTCATGGCCAGCAGCCGGTCCTTCTCGGCCTGCGGAATGTCCAGCGAGCGGATCAGTGCATGCAGGTCGGCCGCCTGCACGGTCTTGCCGCGCGTGACTTCCTTGAGCTTCTCGTAGGCGCCCTGCACGCCGAAACGGCGCATCACGGTCTGGATCGGCTCGGCCAGCACCTCCCAGGCGCTGTCCAGGTCGGCGTCCAGCGCCTCGCGGTTCAGTTCCAGCTTGTTCAGTCCGGTCAGCAGCGACTGGTAGGCCAGCACGGCATAACCCAGCGCCACACCCATGTTGCGCAGCACCGTGGAATCGGTCAGGTCGCGCTGCCAGCGGCTCACGGGGAGCTTCTCGGACAGGTGGCGCAACAGCGCGTTGGCCAGGCCCAGGTTGCCCTCGGCGTTCTCGAAGTCGATCGGGTTGACCTTGTGCGGCATGGTCGACGAGCCGATCTCGCCGGCCTTTAGGCGCTGCTTGAAGTAGCCCAGGCTGATGTAGCCCCAGACGTCGCGCGACCAGTCCACCAGGATGGTGTTGGCGCGGGCCACGGCGTCGAACAGCTCGGCCATGTAGTCGTGCGGCTCGATCTGGATGCTGTAGGGCTGGAAGCTCACGCCCAGGCCCAGCGGCTCGGGCGTCTCGATGACCTTGCGGCTAAAGGCTTCCCAGTCGAACTCGGGCCAGGCCGACAGGTGGGCGTTGTAGTTGCCCACGGCGCCGTTCATCTTGGCCAGCAGTTGCACGCCGGCGATCTGCGCACGCGCCTTCTCCAGGCGGCGCAGCACGTTGGCCACCTCCTTGCCCACGGTCGTGGGGCTGGCGGTCTGGCCGTGCGTGCGCGACAGCATGGGCACGTCGGCAAAGGTCTGGGCCATCTCGCGCAGTTTGGCCAGGATGTTGTCCAGCGCCGGCAGCAGCACGGTCTCGCGTGCGGCCTTGAGTTGCAGCGCGTGGCTGGTGTTGTTGATGTCCTCGCTGGTGCAGGCGAAGTGCACGAACTCGGCGGCGGCCAGCAGTTCGGGCCGGGCTTCGAACTTGGACTTGATCCAGTACTCCACGGCCTTGACGTCGTGGTTGGTGGTCTTCTCGATCTCCTTGATGGCCTGGGCATCGGCCTCGCTGAAGTTCTTGACCAAGCCCAGCAGGTAGGTGCGGGCGCCCGGCGTCAGCGGCTTGAATTCGGCGAAGCCGGCGTCGCTCAGCGCGATGAACCAGGCGATCTCGACCTGCACGCGCCGGTGCATGAAGCCCTGTTCGCTCATCAGGGGGCGCAGCGGCGCGAGTTTGGCGGCATAGCGGCCGTCCAGCGGGGAAAGGGCGGAGATCGTCGAGAGGCTCATGGGGCCGAATTGTAGGTTGCGCACCACGCCGGCCCTGGACCGGCCGCCTAGAATCTGCCCGCCTGGGGCCTTGCCCAGGCCGCTCCCACGACCCCATGCCCATGAAACTGATCGGTTCCCTCGCCAGCCCCTACGTCCGCAAGGTACGCATCGTCATGGCCGAGAAAAAGCTGGACTACCAGTTCGTGGACGAGGACGTGTGGGCCGATGCCACCACCATCGCGCGCTCCAACCCGCTGGGCAAGGTGCCCTGCCTGGTCATGGAAGGTGGCGAGGCGGTGTTCGATTCGCGCGTGATCGTCGAGTACCTGGACACCTTGTCGCCGGTCGGCCGGCTGATCCCGACCCAGGGCCGCGAGCGCGCCGAGGTCAAGACCTGGGAGGCGCTGGCCGACGGCGTCATGGACGCCGGCGTGCTGGCCCGCCTGGAAGCCGGCTGGGCGCACCGTGCCGAGGGCGAGCGCAGCCAGGCGTGGATCGACCGCCAGCTCGGCAAGGTCAACGCCGGGCTCAAGGCCATCAGCCAGGGCCTGGGCGACAAGCCCTACTGCAGTGGCATCCACCTGAGCCTGTCGGACATCGCGGTCGGCTGCGCGCTGGGCTGGCTGGAATTCCGCTTCCCTGACATCGCCTGGCGCAACACCCATCCCAACCTGGCGCGGTTGCAGGACAAGCTCATGCAGCGCGCCAGCTTCGCCGACACCGCGCCGCGCTGAAGCACCCGGTGCAGATACAGAACAGGGCCCCGCGGGGCCCTGTCGTCGTTGGCGGTGTATGAAAGGCTGCGAAGCGCCCCGGAGCGAACGAGGGGGAGGGAGGAGGAGGAGAACCACTCCGGGATTGCTTCCATCGAGAGGAAGGCTTCGCAGCGAAAAAAGGGCGATGCCCTACAGGCAACGTTCCCCATGGAGCACGGAGCGCGCGGGAAAGTTCCGGCAACGTTCCGGTCCGGGCGTAAAAAAATGTTCACGCATCGGTGCTTGCCCTCGAGCCGGCGCGGAAAAAGGCTCCGCCAAGGCCGTCTTGCCTACAATCCTCGCCTCAATGAAGACTGCCATGCTGTACCCGGAACTGTTCAAACAACTCGAAGCCGTGCGCTGGAACATGGAGAAGGACATCCCCTGGGACCAGTTCGACGCCGCCAAGCTCACGGACGAACAGGCGCAGACCATCAAGATGAACGCCATCACCGAGTGGTCGGCGCTGCCGGCCACCGAGATGTTCCTGCGCGACAACCAGGGCGACAGCGATTTCTCCGCCTTCATGTCGGTCTGGTTCTTCGAGGAACAGAAGCACTCGCTGGTGCTCATGGAGTACCTGCGCCGCTTCCGGCCTGAACTGGCGCCCACCGAGGAAGAGCTGCACGAGGTGCGCTTCGAGTTCGACCCCGCGCCCGCGCTGGAAACGCTGATGCTGCACTTCTGCGGCGAGATTCGCCTGAACCACTGGTACCGGCGCGCCAGCGAATGGCACACCGAGCCCGTGATCAAGAAGATCTACGACACGCTCAGCAAGGACGAAGCCCGCCACGGCGGCGCCTACCTGCGCTACATGAAGCGCGCCATCCAGAACGCTGGCAACGAGGCGCGCGCCGCCTTCACCAAGGTCGGCGTGCTGATGGCCAGCGCGCGGCGCACCGCCCAGGCCCTGCACCCGACCAACCTGCATGTGAACCAGGCCCTGTTCCCACGCGACACCGTGCAGTCGCGCCTGCCCAACCCCGAATGGCTGGAGCACTGGCTGGACCAGCAGATCAAGTTCGACGCCGTCTGGGAAGGCAAGGTCGTCGAGCGCATCCTGCACAACCTGAGCCTGCTGATGGACCGCAGCTTCAAGACCGTGCAGGAACTCAACCGCTACCGCAAGGAACTCATGCGCGAGCAGGCTGCCGCGGTCGCCCCCCGCGCCGCCTGATCAGACCAGCGCCAGCAGCCGGTCCAGCGGCACCTGGACCTTCACCTCGCGCTGCGGCACGCTGGCCGCGATCTTGTACTGCGGCAAGGCCGTGTCGCGCAGCATCATGGTGCCGGCCGGCAGGCCGTCGCGGTTGACCAGGACGGCAACGCGCGGCGTGCTGGTGTTCTTGCCGCGCTGGACCACCACCGCCAGTTCGTTGTTGACCAGCCGCACGTACAGGCCCGGCGAATAGACCCCCACGGCCTTGATCAGGGCGGCGCCGGCCTCGTCCACCTGCTGCGCCTCGTCGAAGTAGCAGCCCTGCATGGCGGCCGAGGTGGACATGGGCGTGCGCGACACGCGCGGCGCCAGCCGGCTCGTGAACATGTCGGCGCGCTGGATCAGCCGCGCCAGCCGCAACGGCACGGTCTTGTCTGCCAGCGGCCCCGGGGCGCGGTCGTGGTGGTGGCGCACGGCCAGCAACCAGTTCTCGTCGGTCACCCCGAGTGACAGCAACTGCGAAAAGCTGCGCTGCGCGTGCTGCTCGATGGCCTCGATCTGCGCCGCCGTCAGCGCATCGGCCTGCTGGGCCAGCTGGTCCTGCAACACCGTCATGCTGATGTTCATGGTCAGCGCGGCCTTGCCCAGGGCTTCATCGAGTGCGGTCGGCCACTGCAGCACCTCGCGTGCGGCCAGGCTGCACACTGCGTAGACCACCATGGCGTGGGTGGCGCTGTACAGGCGCGTCTCGGTGGCCGCCAGGTGGTTCAGCGCCAGCAGCGTCGCGTCCGGGTGGTGCTGCAGCGCCTCGCGCAGCTCCTGGTAGAGCTTGTCCAGCCGGCCCAGGAAATCTTCGCCCTGCACGTCGCGCAGCAGGCCGTTGGCACGCGATTGCAGCGCCACCCAGTCGGGTCGGTCGGGCTTTTCGGGGCGCACGTTGCTGGAGAACAGGTCGTCCGGCGCGATCTTCACGTTCTGGATTTCGCCCAGCGTGCGCTCGGAGCGCACCATGTCGTGCAGCTTGCCCATGTAGGCGCGCTGGCGGTCGTCGCTGGCGTCCATGTCGATGCACACCGTGATGCCGCGCGAAGTCCACTGCATGAACTCTTCGCGCGTCTGGATCACGTAGCCCTTGTGGGCCAGCAGCACCCCGCGCTCGGTGCGCAGCTCGAACGGCAGCGGCTGGCCGAGCTTGATCGAGTTGATGTTGACTTCGACAAGGTTCATGGCCGCATGATTATGGGAGCCGCGGCGCCGGTCGCACCGCCCGAAATGGCAGGCCATGGCGCGCCATTTCGGCTGCTAGCATCGCCACACATGACCGCCTTCGCCCCGCCCGCCTTCCTGGACAAGATCTGCGCCCGCAGCGATGCGCCCGCGCGCCTGGCCGCCTTGCCGCGCCCCTGGGTGTTCACGAACGGGGTGTTCGACATCCTGCACCGTGGCCATGTGCAGTACCTCGCGCAGGCACGTGGGCAGGGCGGCAGCCTCATCGTGGCGCTCAACAGCGACGCGTCGGCGCGGCGCCTTGGCAAGGGGCCGGACCGGCCGCTCAACGCCGAGGCCGATCGCGCCGTGATGATGGCCGCGCTCGGCGCCGTCGACCTCGTGACCTGGTTCGACGAGGACACGCCGCAGGCGCTGATCGGCGAGCTGCGGCCCGACCTGATCGTCAAGGGCGGCGACTACGACATGGACAAGCTGCCCGAAACCGCGCTGGTGCGCAGTTGGGGCGGCGACGCGCTGGCGATCCCGTTCGTGGACGGCTACTCGACCACCGCGCTGGTGGCACGCATCCGCGACAAACCGTAGGCCGCCAGCGCGCAGAGCAGCCCGGCCAGCGCGCCCGTGAGGTGCGCGCCCGTGGCCACGGCGAAGCCCCATTCGGGCTCGAACACCAGCGGCCGGCTCCAGGCCCCCTCCGCCAGCAGCTTGGCCGCCAGGCCCGCTCCCAGCAGGCCCGCCCACACCTGGTGTCCGCGCGTGAAGGCACAGTGCACCACGAGCACGGCAACGGCCGCATGCAGCACGCCGGACAGGCCGGCATAGCGTTCGATCTGCGGGAACAGCAGCAAACCCAGCGTGGACAGAGGCCAGGCCGCGAACAGCGCCCAGGCCTGGGCCCGCGGCACCTGCAGTGCCAGACCCAGCACGGCCACAGCCGCCAGCGCCAGCAGGTTGGCCAGCCCGTGGGCCGCAGAGCGGTGCACGAGCGCGGCGGCCCACCAGGTCATGGCATCGCCCGCGAAGTCGGGCCACCACTCCCATTCGATCGGGTTGCCGGCCCACCAAGCCATCCCGCTGCCGGCTGCCAGCAGCAGGCACAGCGCGGGCCAGGACCAATCGTCGTTGTGGTTCACATGCTCAGTGTGGCACGTGCGCGGCCTCGGGCGGCTGGCGGCGTACCCGGCGCAGGCTGCGGCGGATCCACTGCTCGAAGTCGTCCACATAGGTGAACACGGCCGGCACCACGAGCAGGCTCAGCACCGTGGAGGTGATGAGGCCGCCGATCACCGCCGTGGCCATGGGCGAGCGGAAGCTCGCGTCGGCCGCGCCCCAGCCGACCGCGATGGGCAGCATCCCCGCGCCCATGGCCAGCGTGGTCATGATGATGGGCCGCGCGCGCTTGTGGCAGGCGTCCAGCAGCGCCTCCCAGCGGTTCATCCCATGGTCGCGCCGCGCCACGATGGCGTACTCCACGAGAAGAATGGAATTCTTGGTGGCGATGCCCATCAGCATGATGAGGCCGATCAGCGAGGGCATGGAGAAGCTCTTGTCGGCCACCATGAGGCCCACGAAGGCCCCGCCCAGCGACAGCGGCAGCGCCGCCAGGATGGTCACCGGCTGCAGGAAGTCCTTGAACAGCAGCACCAGCACGATGTAAATGCAGACCACGCCGGTCAGCATCGCGAGACCGAAGCCCGTGAACAGCTCGCCCATGGCCTCGGCGTCGCCCACGTCGATGATGCGCACGCTGGCCGGCAGATTCTTCACGGCCGGAAGCATGCGCACCGCCTCGGTCACGTCGTTCAGGCCGCGCGTGGACAGTTCGATCTCGTAGTTCATGTTGCGCGCGCGGTCGTAGCGGCTGATCACGGCCGGCCCGCCGGCCAGCTCCAGGGTGGCCACTTCGCCCAGGCGCACCGGGCCGTGGGCACCGGGCACGGCCAGGCTTTCCAGCAGCGCCAGGTCCTGGCGCGCGTCGTCGCGCAACTTGACCATGATGGGCACCTGGCGCTCCGGCAGGTTCAGCTTGGCGAGCTGGTTGTCGTAATCGCCCATGGTCGCCACGCGCAGCGTGTCCGCAATGGCCGCACTCGTCACGCCCAGGTCGGCGGCGCGCGCGAAGTCCGGCCGCACCACGATCTCGGGCCGCACCAGGCTGGCCAGCGAAGTCACATTGCCGATGCCCGGGATCGTGCGCAGCTCGCGCTCCACGTCGGTGGCGGCCTGGCGCAGCGCATGCGGGTCCTGGCTGGACAGCGCGAGCACGTACTTGTCGTTGGAGCCACCCAGCCCCACGCCCGTGCGCACGCCGGGCAGGTCCGCCAGCGCGGCGCGGATCTGCTGCTCGATCACCTGCTTCTTCGGCCGCTGGCCGCGCGGCGCCAGCTGCAACGTGAGCGTGGCCTTGCGCGCCTCCACGAAGTTGCCCGAGAACGGGTCGGCGCCCGCACTGCCTGCGCCGATCGCGGTGTAGATGTCGCCGATGTGGTCGATCTTGCGCAGGCGCTGGCGCACCTGTTCGGCCATGGCCATGGTCTGCTCCAGTTTGGCGCCGGGCGGCAGCTCCACGCGTACCTGGGTCTGCACGTTGTCGTCGGGCGGGATGAAACCCGAAGGCAGCAGCGGGATCAGCGCCAGCGAGCCGAAGAAGAACACCGTGGCGCCCACCATCGTCATGAAGCGGTGGCGCAGACAGGCCTGGGCCGCACGCATGTACCAGGAGAGCCAGCCGGGCTCCTTCTCCTGGCCCACCAGCGGCTTGAGCAGGTAGGCCGCCATCATGGGCGTGAGCAGCCGTGCCACCACGAGGGAGGCGAACACCGCCAGCGAAGCGGTCCACCCGAACTGTTTGAAGAACTTGCCGACCACGCCGCTCATGAAGGCCGTGGGCAGGAACACCGCGATCAGCGTGAAGGTGGTGGCCACCACCGCCAGCCCGATCTCCTCGGCCGCCTCCATCGCGGCCTGGTAGGGCGTCTTGCCCATGCGCAGGTGGCGCACGATGTTCTCGACCTCGACGATGGCGTCGTCCACGAGGATGCCCACCACGAGGGACAGCGCCAAGAGCGTGATGATGTTGATCGAGAAGCCCAGCAGGTACATGCCGATGAAGGCCGGGATCACCGACAGCGGCAGCGCCACGGCGGAGACGATGGTGGCGCGCCAGTCGCGCAGGAACAGCCAGACCACCAGCACCGCGAGGACGGCGCCTTCGTAGAGCAGCTTCATCGAGGCGTCGTATTCCTCGGAAGCGATCTTCACGAAGTCCAGCGTGCGCGTGAGCCGGATGTCGGGGTGGTCGGCCTGCAGCTTCTTGAGCGCCTCTTCCACGCCGGCGCCGACCTCGACCTCGCTGGCGCCGCGCGAGCGCGCGACCTCGAAGCCCACCACCTGCTTGCCGTTGAGCACCGCCGTGGCGCGCTGCTCGGCCACCGTGTCCTCCACCGTGGCCACGTCGGAGAGCAGGATGCGCCGCCCGTCCGCCAGCGGGATCTGCATGCGCCGCAGCTCGTCGGCCGATTGCACGGTGCCGATCGTGCGCACGGGCTGCTCGCTGCCGCCCAGGTCGGCCCGGCCGCCCGCGCTTTCCAGCTGCACCTGGCGCAGTTGGCGCGACACGTCTGCCGCCGTGGCGCGCAGCGCCTGCAGCTTGGCCGGGTCCAGCGCCACGCGCACCTCGCGCGTCACGCCGCCCACGCGGTTGACGGCGCCCACGCCGCGCACGGCCAGCAGCCGGCGCGCGACGGTGTCGTCGACGAACCAGGACAGTGCCTCGTCGTCGAGCCGCTCGGAGGAGATCGCGAAAGCCAGGATGGGCTGGGACGCCAGGTCCAGCTTGGTCACGATGGGATCGCGCAGATCCGTCGGCATGTCCGAGCGCACCCGGCTCACGGCCGAGCGCACGTCGTCCACGGCCTCCTGGATCGGCTTTTCCAGCACGAACTCGGCCGCGATGGTGGCCGAGCCGTCGGTCAGCGTGCTCGTGATGTGCTTCAGGCCCTGCAGCGTGGCGATCGAGTTCTCGATCTTTCGCGCCACGTCGTTCTCCAGCTGCGCGGGCGAGGCGCCCGGCAGCGCGGCGGTCACGATGACCACGGGCAGGTCCATGTCCGGGAAGTTCTGCACCTTCATGGAATGGAAGGCGAACAGCCCGCCCAGTGTCAGCAGCACGAAGAGCATCGCCGCCGGGATGGGGTTCTTGATCGACCAGGAAGACAGGTTCATGGCAGGTCCCGTTTCACTTGGCCACGCCCGGCGCCTCGGCCGGCGCCGCGTCGACCACACGCACGAGGTCGCCGTCGTTGAGGAAGCCCGCGCCTTCGGTCACCACGCGCGCGCCGGCCGGCAGATCCCCAGTGATCTCGATGCGCTCGCCCATGCGCCGTCCGGCCTGCACCTTGCGCATCTGCACGCGGCTGTCGGCCTGCAGCACCATCACGGTGTTGAAGCCATCGCGCGGCACCACGGCGGCCTGCGGCACGGTCTGCGCCACACTCTTGCCCAGCGCGAACTCGCCGCGCGCGAACATCCCGGCCTTGAAGCCCTTGTGGGCCTGTACGGACGGGATGTCGACATAGACCAGGCCGTTGCGCGTCTGCGCGTCCACGGTCGGCGCGATGCTGCGCACCTTGCCCTGCACCTGCGCACCGTCAGGCGCCGTCACGCGCACGGGCATGCCCACGGCCAGGCGGCCCAGCTCGGCCGCGCCGACCTCCGCGCGCCACTCGAGCCGGCCCTGGCGGATCAGCCGAAACAGCTCGGTGCCCGAGCCGACCACGCTGCCGACCGTCGCGCTGCGCGCCGAGATCACGCCGTCGTCCGGCGCCAGGACCTGGGTGTTGCGCCCGCGCACCTGCTGGGCAGCGAGCACCGCCTCGGCCGCCTCCACGCGGGCCTTGGCGGTCTGCTCGGCGGTCTGGTACTGGGTGATCTGCTGCTGGCTCAGCGCGCCGGTCTTCTCCAGCGTACGCGCGCGGGCGGCGTTGCCTGCCGCGTCGGCGGCGGTCGCGCGGGCCTCGGCCAGCGCGGCCTTGGCCTGGGCCACGTCGGCATCCACGGTCTCGGGCGCGAAGCGGGCCAGCACCTGGCCGCGGCGCACCACGTCGCCCACGTTCACCCGCACCTCCGCCAGCCGCAGGCCGGCGGATTCGGAACCCACGCTGGCCTCCTGCCAGGCGGCAATGTTGCCGTTGGCCGCCAGCGTGACGGGCAGCTCGGCCGGCTCGGGCGCCGCCACGCGCACGGTCAGCGCCGGGCGGGGCTGGGCTGCGTCAGCCTTGGCCGGCTGCGGCGCTGCTTCGGAAGCAGGCTGGCGCGTGAACCACCAGCCGGCGGCCACCAGGGCCAGCACGACGGCGGTGATGGAAACGTTGCGTTGGATACGGGTCATGGTCAACGGGGCTGCGCGGCGGCAGCCGGGGAAGAGGTGGTGAGAGCGGCCTGGCCATCTTCGGGGCGGGTCCAGCCGCCGCCGAGCGCGCGGTACAGGGCCACCCAGGCTTCGGTGCGCTCGCGCTGCAGCGCCACGCGCGCGGTCTGCGCTGCGAACAGCGTGCGGCGTGCGTCTTCCAGCTCGAACAGGCTCGCCAGGCCGCTGTCGTAGCGGGCCTGCGTGGCGTCGAACGAGGCTTGGTAGCCGGCCACGGCGGTGTCGGCATCGTCGGCGCGCCGGGCCGTGTCCTGCAGCCTGAGCAGGGCCTCCTCGACTTCGCGCACGCCCTGGCGCACCTTGGTGCGGTACAGCGCCACGGCCTCGTCGTAGCGTGCGTGGGCGGCTTCGGCATTGGCTGCGCGCGCGCCGCCGTCGAAGAGCGGCAGGCTCAACTGCAGCGGGCCGATGCTCCAGCTGTTGATGGTCTCGCTGGCGCCCGCGCCGCGCACGTGCAGCGCCGAGATGCTGCCCGACAGCGACAGCCGCGGGTAACGCTGGGCCTGCGCTGCGCCGGCATCGAAGCTGGCCGCTGCCACGGCCAGCTCGGCTGCGTAGACATCGGGCCGTTGCGCGAGTGCGCGCGCGGGCACGCTGTCCACGCTCTGCAAGGCGGGCAGCGCCAGGTCGCCGGGGCCGGCGTCCAGCCGCTGTGCCAGGGCCGGCAGCTCCCAGCCCGTCAGGGCCACCAGCGCCTGGCGCTGCAAGGCGCATTGGGTGCGCTGCTGCGTGAGCCGGGCGGCGGCATCGGCGGCGCTGGCGCGCGTCAGCGCCGCATCGGCCGGCGCGGCGAAACCGGCTTTCTCGGACAGCGCGGTCAAGCGTGCGCTCTCGCGGCGCGAGGCCGTGTCCTGTTCGCTGACCGCAAGCTGCCGCGCGCAGGCCCGCTCGGCAAAGTAGGCATTGGCCGTCTCTGCGGCCACCGCCACGCGGGCCTGGTGCCATTGCGCCTGGCTGGCCGACAGCCGCGCACTAGCTGCGTCGCGCGTGGCGGCCAGACCACCGAACAGGTCGATCTCCCAGCCTGCCTGCAGGCCAGCCTGCGCGTTCGTGAAGGTCGGCAGCGAAGCCGTGCCGCCCGAGACGCCACCGCTGCCCGTGGACAGCGTGTTGCCGCGGCTCAGCGACAGGCTGCCGTCCAGCGTCGGCCCCATGGCGGCGCCGGCCTGCACGCGCGTGGCGCGGGCTTCGGCGATGCGTGCGGCCGCGCTGGCGACGTCGGGGCTCGCGGCCTGCGCGGCGTCAATGAGCTCGACCAGCAGCGCGTCGCCGGACTGGCGCCACCAATCGGCCAGCTGCGGCACGGCGCCGCCATGCGGCAGAACCGTCTGCGGTGTGTGCCACTGCGCGGGGGTGGGCGCCTGGACAGCGGCCGGTGGCCGCGCGACGCTGCACGCGGCCAGCAGCAGCGGCAGCCCGGCCAGGGCTAGATGCCGCAGCGCGGGGGAGAGGGAGGAGGAAAAATTCATTCTTTTCTACGGGTCTTGGTCGCAGCGCTCGCACTGCGGCGCAGCTTCTCGGCTTCCACCAGGGCCAGCGCATAGCCCACCAGGCGTTCGGCCCAGCGGTCGATGGCAGCGGCGTCGCGCATCAGCCCAGGGTGGATCACCCCGACCACGTCGCGCGTGACGAACAGCTGCATGGCCAGGCCCGTGATCGCGAAGGCCAGGCGGTGCAGGTCGTCGTCGGCACGCACGCCCAGGTGGCGCGCGAGGATGTCCACCAGCACCAGATGTGGGCCCTTGATGTCGCGCTCGACCTCCTGCGCCCACTGGCTGGTGGGTTCCAGCATTTCGCGCAGGTGCAGGCGCATGCACTGGCGCACGATCTCGCCCTGCTTGAGCGGCTCCACGTAGCCGGTCAGAAACAGCCGCAGCGCCTCGGCCACGGGCAGCTCCGGCGCGCCGCACAGGCGCGTCAGGTCGCCCGCGTTGCCGCCCAGCGGCTCGGAGAAACAGGCCGCGTAGAGCCCGGCCTTGTCGCCGAAGTAGTAGCGGATGGCGGCCAGGTTCACGCCGGCGGCCTGGGCGATGGCGCGCGTCGAGGTCTTGGCGAAGCCGTGGTCGGCGAACAGGGCGAGTGCGGCGGAGAGCAGCTGCGCGCGCGCCTCCTGCCCGTCGCTGCGTGCGGCGGTCTGGCGGGCGGGGGAGGCGGGCGCGGGCTTGGACATGCGGCGTGCATTACAGCACAGTTCAATCAATTGATTGAACTAAGGCGGGGACCCTTGCAGGGTGATCGCGGTGGTGCGCGCGTCCGGTGCCCGGTGGCTCAGTTGCGCGGCGGGCCTGTGCGCTGGTGGCTCAGCGGTGGCGCGATGTCCTCGAGCGCGCGGCGTTCGGCGTCCACGCCGTGGCGCCAGGCGATCACTGCGGCCACGATCACGAGCGCGGCGCCGACCGCATAGCCCGCGAACACGTTGGCGCGGCTGCCCGTCTCGATCAGCGCGCCGAACAACGCGGGTGCGGCGAAGCCGCCCATGCCCGCGCCGACCGCGAAGAAGATCGAGATGGCCAGCGCGCGCATCTCCAGCGGGAACAGCTCGCTGGCCGTCAGGTAGGCGGAGCTGGCCGCAGCCGAGGCCAGGAAGAACACCGCGGACCAGGCCAGGGTCTGCGTCGTCGCGTCGAACCAGCCCTGCAGGAAGCCCCAGCCCGTCACCAGCAGGGCCAGGCCCGACAGGCCGTAGGTGGCAGCGATCATGGCGCGGCGACCGCGGTCGAACAACGGGCCCAGCAGCCACGGCCCCAACACATTGCCGGCCGCGAACGGCAGGATGTACCAGCCCACGGCCGTGGCCGCCACGCCGTAGAAGCGCGTCAGAACCAGCGCGTAGGTGAAGAAGATCGCGTTGTAGAAGAAGGCCTGCGAAACCATCAGTGCGAGCACCACGGCGCTGCGCCGGCGGTAGTGGTGCAGCAGCACGCGGGCGACCTCAGCCAGGCCTGGCAGTGCGTTGCGTGCCGGGTCGTCGGTCACGGGCAGCGGCGGCGCCGGGCGCCAGTGCGGATGTTGGGCCTGCACCTCGGCCTCGATCGCGCGCACGGTGCGTTCGGCTTCGGCCGCGCGGCCATGCGCGAGCAGCCAGCGCGGGCTTTCCGGCACATGGCGGCGCACCACGAGCACGGCCACGGCCATCACGGCGCCGAGCAGGAAACCCAGGCGCCAGCCCAGCGCCACGTCGAGCCAGGGCAGGTCCAGCAGCACCAGGCTGAGCGCCGCCCCCATGCCGGCGCCGATCCAGAAACTGCCGTTGATGGCCAAGCTCACGCGGCCGCGCACGCGCGCCGGGATCAGTTCGTCGATGGCCGAGTTGATGGCCGCGTACTCGCCGCCGATGCCCACGCCGGTGGCGAAGCGGCACAGCGCGAACCAACCGAAGCCGGTCGTGAAGGCCGTAGCCATGGTGGCCGCCATGTAGACCACGAGCGTGAGCAGGAACAGCCGCTTGCGCCCGAGGCGGTCGGCCATGCGGCCGAACCACAGCGCGCCCACCACGGTGCCCAGCACGTAGAGCGATCCGGCCCAGCCGACCTGGCTGGCCGAGAGCGCCAGCGTGTCGGGCCTCTCCAGCACACTGCCGAAGGCGCCGACGATGGTGACTTCCAGCCCGTCGAGCACCCAGGCCACGCCCAGGGCCAGCACCACACGCCAGTGCCAGTTCGACCAGGGCAGGGCGTCCAGACGGGCGGGGAGAGTGCTGGGGGCGGTCACCGGCGCATGCTGGACCGCACGCCCCGCCGATGCTGCCGGACGGGGCCGCGAGCAGCCGTCGGCTGCCGTGTTGGGCTGCGCTTCTACAATCCGCGCCCTTTGTGCAGCCCTGCCTCCCACGCCACCCATGGACATCGTCGTCAACGAAGAACTCAAGGCCTACATCGATCCGCTGACGCCGGACGAATACGAGGCGCTCGAACGCAGCCTGCTGGCCGAGGGCTGCCGCGATGCGCTGGTGCTGTGGGGCGACGTGCTGGTCGACGGCCACAACCGCTACGGCATCTGCCGCAAGCACGGGCTGCCGTTCCAGACCGTGCAAAACACGCGTTTCCAGTCGATGGAAGACGTGCACCTGTGGATGATCGACCAGCACCTGGGCCGGCGCAGCGTGTCCGACTTCCAGCGCGGTGTGCTGGCGCTGCGCAAGCGCGAGATCGTGGCCAGCCGGCGCGAGCGCGCCAAGGCGGCCCCGGCCGAGGGTGCCGAAGCTGCGCCGCAGGACGCCGCCGCGCCGCTCCCCAAGAGCGAATCGCTGGACAGCCGCGAGGCCCTGGCGCGCGCCGCGCGGCTCAAGAGCAACCAGGTCGTCATGATCGAGAAGATCCAGCAGAGCGCCGCGCCCGAGGTGGTGGCCGCCGTCAAGTCCGGCGAGATCACGCTGAGCGCGGCGGCCGCCGTGGCCAGCCTGCCGGTCGAAGAGCAGACCGCCGCGGCCGCCGCCGGCAAGGACGAGCTCAAGCAGGCCGCCAAGCGCGTGCGCGAGGCCAAGCGCAAGCCGGCGCGCGCGCAGGAAGAGGCTGGCGCGGAAGATGCGATGGCCGAAGCGGCCACTGGCGAGGACGAAGTGGCTGCGCTGCGCAAGCGGGTCAAGGAACTGGAGTCCGAGAATGCGGCACTGCGCAAGCAGGTGCTCACCTTGCTGGGCAAGCCGGGCCAGACCGCGGCACCGGCCTCTGCGTCAGGCGAGGACGCCGACGCACCGTTCTGAGCGGGATGCGCGGGCCTGCGCGGCGGCGCGGTGAGGGGCCAGAATGCGGCCATCGCTCCCTTCGTCCGAGGCCGCCATGTCCCGCACCACCCACTTCGTCCTGCTGCTGGGTTCGCACCTGGCGGTGCTCGGAGTCGGGTTTGCCCTGGGGGTGTACTTCCTGCCGGTCCTGACCGCCCCGCCTGCGCCCAGCGCTGCCGAAGTCGCCGCCCAGGCCCAGGCCGCGCAATGGACTGCGCAGTTCCGCCGCGATCTGAAGGACAGCGACGCGCTGCACTGGGGCGAAGGCACCGTCACGGTGGCGGCGCGCAGCATCGCGTTGGCCGGTGAGCTGGCCCCGGGCCCGGACTACAAGCTCTACCTTTCGCCCGAGTTCGTCGAGACCGAAGCCGACTTCCTGCGCGTGAAGGCTGCCATGGTGCGCGTCGGCGATGTGCGCACCTTCCGCAACTTCGTGGTGGCCGTGCCCGAACCCATCGACGTGGCGCGCTACACCACGGTGATCGTCTGGTGCGAGAGCTTCGGCCAGTTCATCACGGCGGCCCGCTACCGCTGAGAACGTGTGAATGAGCCGCTCACACCCACGCGAGGTCCCCGATGAGCACAACTCGGCGCAGGAGCGGCGTGCAGGCCGGGTTGTCCTGTCCCGTCATGACGGTGAACAGCCGTTTCTACCGCCTGCGCCTGGGTTGAAGGCCATGGACACGCTGGTCTTCGTTTACGGCACCCTCAAGCAGGGCTTTCCGAACTTCTTCCGCAACAGCGGGCGCCGTATCGGCGGGGCCTACCGCACACAGCGGCCCTATCCGCTGTATGTGGTGCAGCTGCCCAACGAGGACCGCGCCCCCTGGCTCGTGGACCTGCCTGGCCAGGGCCAGCAGGTGGCGGGCGAGGTCTACGCGGTGGACGCTGCGCTGCTGGCGGCCATGGACGCCTTCGAGGAGGTGGGGCTGCCGGGCGGCTACGTGCGCGCGGAGATCGCCGTCCAAGCCCTCGAAGCGCCGCACACCGTGCTGCACGTGCAGGCCTATCTCAAGCCGCCCGCGCAACTGGTGCCGGGGCAGCCGCGCGAAGGGCCGTTTGCCGCCTACACCGAGGCGCTGGCGGTGGGCTACCGCATCGATCCGGGCTGAGAGCATCGGAACGGACTGCTCACACCCTGACCGCCGCCGCGCGTGCAGGCAGATCGATGCGGGCTGTGGCCGGCCATGGCGCCAGCGTGCTGGGCGAGGCGGCCGCCCCGGCCCGGACCGGCAGCGGCTCGGCCCCTGCGATCCAGCGCACGGCGGGCACGCGCTGCGCCTGTCGCCACACCAGCGCCTGGCCGCCGTCCGGCAGGCTGGCGATCCCGTCCAGGAACAAGGTGCCGCCCGCGGCCAGCTGCACGAGCCCGGGCAGCATGCTGTCCAGGGGCACGCTACGCAGCGCCGCGCAGTGCAGGCAAATGAAGGGGCGTTCGCGGCGTGGGCCGAGGTAGTGCACGGCGCGCGCCACGCGCGCGCGGCCGCTGCTGTGCTCGCCGACGATCAGCAGCGGTGTGTCACGGCCGGCATGCTCGCGCGCCGTCTCCATCGCGGTGGCCAGCACACTGACCGCGTCGGCCTGACCCAGGCTCGGCGCTGCTGGAGTCTCGGGCACCGCGCCGCTGGGGCACGAGGAAGTCACGGAGCTTGCGTGCATGCCTGGTCGTCCCCCTGGTGGGCTGGCGCCCTGTTGTTGGCTTGTGGTAGGAACTGTAGGTCTGCCATGGACCGCTTGTGTTGCGATCGTGTTTTGTCACAAAGAGAGCGTTTGGATACATCTTGCGGCACTGGGATGCGCGCACGTCACGCCGACGCCAAGCCATAACGCAACAGCCATTCCCAGGGGTCGCGGTAAACCGGACGGCCTTCGCTGAGCAAACGCAATGCAATGGGCGAGCGGTGGCCGAGCAAATCCACGCATTCGGACGCCCAGCGTTGCAGCTGCGGCGTGACGACCAGTTCCTGCAGGCCGGAAACGGGATGGCGACGGAAGTCGTGGTGAGGGGTGAGAGGAAGCGCGGGGCTCGGAGCGAAGGGCATTCACCGCCGCTGCAAGAGACGGTCGGCGCGCGCCACAGCGTGCGGCTGTGCGAACGAGACGTTCAGGTTCATGGCCGTGCATTCTGGCCAGCGCGATCGCTTCCTCCTACATCAAATGATGGAGCCGTCCCGCGGGCGGGGTGCTGTACGGCAGGCGCCGCGCGGGGACGCCTCCAGCAAGCTGCGGCACTGTCCCACATGTCGGAACGGGTGCGGGTTCTAGCCTCGCAGCAGACCTACCGCCGCACTCCATGCCAGAAGCCATTTCCGCGACGCTGCCGACGCCGCCACAGATCCCTCCATCGCATGGAGCGCCGACGCGTACCAGCAGCTCCTGGCAGCGCTTCCTGCAGCTGGCCAAGCCGTTTTGGTTCGGCGACGCGCGCCTGAAGGCCTGGGGCCTGCTTGCCACGCTGGTCCTGCTGATGCTGTGCGAAACGAAACTGGCGGTCCTGCTGAACGACGAGGCTGGCGAACTGATGTCGGCCCTGGCGGGCCGCGAGTCCGACCGGTTCTGGAGCGCAGTGAAGACCACCCTGGTCCTGGTCGCGATCGCAGCGCCGTGCTATGCCATCTACTACTTCATGCGCGACACCTTCGCCAACCATTGGCGACGCTGGCTCACGGGGCGCTTTCTCGACGGCTACCTGGCGGAGCGGCGCTACTACACCTTGGCGCAGCAGTCGGAACTGGACAACCCGGACCAGCGCATCGCCGAGGACATCAACACCTTCACGGGACGCTCGATCCATTTCCTGCTGATCCTCATCGGTTCGGTGATGCAGCTGGCTGCCTTCAGCGCGGTGCTGTGGTCCATTTCCGAGGCGCTCGTCGGCTTCCTGGTGGTGTATGCGGTGGCGGGTACGGTGGGCGCGATGTATCTGTTCGGCCGGCCGTTGATCACGCTCAATTTCGCCCAGCTGCGCAAGGAGGCCGACCTGCGGTTCAGCCTGATCCTGGTGCGCGAGAGCGCCGAATCCATCGCCTTCCACCGCGGCGAGGCGCAGGAGCGGGCCCAGATCGATGCGCGCTTCGACGCCGCGTTTCGCAACTACGCGCGCCTCGTGCGGCGGCAATGTGCATTGAACCTGTTCCAGCGCGCATTCACCCAGCTCACGCTGGTGCTGCCCGCCGTCATCCTCGCTGCAGACGTGCTGGCGGGTCGCCTGGAAGTGGGCCGCGCGGTGCAGGCCGCTGGCGCATTCGCGATGGTCCTCGGTGCGGTCGCGCTCATCGTCGACAACTTCGAGAGCCTGAGCCGGTTCGTCGCCGGCATCGACCGGCTCGACGAGTTGTCCCGGCGCGTGCTCGCGCCGGCGCAGGACGGGCAGGGCGATGCCGTGGCCCGCGTGCCGGCACCCGACCAGCCGGACCCGCAGATCAGGCACGACACGGCGGACTTCGTCGGCGCACAGTCGTTGTGCGTCGCCGTGCCGGGGACGCAGCGCGTGCTGATCGAGCAGCTCAGCTTCGCACTGGCAATGCGTGATGCGCTGCTGATCACGGGTGTGAGCGGCTGCGGCAAGAGCTCTCTGCTGCGCGCGCTGGCAGGGCTGTGGCGCGAAGGATCGGGCCGGATCTGCCACCCGTCGGACAAATCCTTGTTCTTCCTGCCCCAGCGCCCCTATGTGCGTGGCGGCAGCTTGCGCGGCCAGCTGCTGTATCCCTTTGCGGACGCGGCGGTTGCAGATGCCGACCTCCTTCGGGCGCTGCAGGACGTGCAACTGGGCCACCTCGCCGGAGACCCGCCTGCGCTGGACGCCGAACAGCCCTGGGACAAGCTGCTGTCCATGGGCGAGCAGCAGCGCCTGGCGCTGGCGCGTGTCCTGGTGCACAAGCCCGACGTGGTGGTGCTCGACGAGGCCACCAGTGCACTGGATGCCGAGAACGAGGCTGCTATCTACGCGCGCCTGCGGAGCAGCGGCGCCTGCCTGGTGAGCGTGGCCCACCGCGAAGCGGTGCGGCAGTTCCATACCCACCATCTGTCCCTCACGGGTGGCGGCCGCTGGCAGTTCGGACCGATCGTCGGCGAGCCCGCCTAGCATTGGGGCGCACGCGCTCGGTTGCGACCGGTTACCAATGCGTGCCGGCGCGCGGGGCCGATCGCTTAGCTTTGGGCCTGCGCCTGTCGCCATCCAGTGGCATGCCCCCTGAAGTCCGCACCCTGTTGGTCCGTTTCCGCGATGCGCTGGCGCGCACGCGGCTTCCCGACGACGCGCACGGGTTGGCCAACGATCTGGTAAACCACCTGATCGCCTTACACGACGGCGGCACGCTGACGGCCCCCTTCCTCAAGATGGCGCTCGAACCCTTCCACGAGCTGCCGCAGGTCGCCCACATCGTGGGACCGCTCGTGCGCTTCGCGGCGCACCAGTCGGCCGCCATGGGGCACCGGGAGTTCAGGCGCAGTGAGTCGCTGCCATGGATCAGCTCGTCCTACGCCAGCCTGGAGCCCAAGGGCGTTCTGGACGGGCTCTCGGGCTTCAGGCCTTCGGACTTTCCTCAGGACTAAATGCAGGGGCCTCAACGCGCCCGAGGCCTGCGCGGCGGCGGCTCCAGTGCCAGCAGCTCGGCCGGCAGGCCGTCGTTCCACACTTCGCGGAAGTAGGCCCGGTCGCTGGGCACCAGCTGGGGGAGGGATTCGCGCAGTGCGGCCAGCGCCTGCGCGGCGAGTGCGAGCTTGCCGGCGTGCGCGGCAAACCAGGCCTGCTCGAGCAGCAGACCGCAGTACTGCAGGCCCGGGTAGCGGCGCACGCCGCCGCGGTGTTCGGCCAGGCGCTGGCCGGCCACCTGGACCCAGTCGTCCGGCCAGTCGGCACCGCGAAATACGTCGGCCAGCGGACCGGCCTCGCGCGACAGGGCGGTGGGCGTCAACGGGGCCAGCGCACGGAACTGCGCCAGCGTGCAGCGCGGTGTTGGCTGGCAGGCACCGCGCGCGATGCGCAGCAGGTAGATCGCGTTCCAGGCCGAGCGACCCTGCAGCTCGGCCTGGCCGCTGAGCCACTCGCTGAAGGCGATCCACTGGATAGCGCGCGGCCGGGCATGATCCACGCCGGCCTGCAGCCCCACGCGCTCGAACAGCCAGACCGCCATGCCCATGTTGGCCGCCACGTGCTGGGCCGCGTCGAAGGAGTGCGATTCGAAGGCTGCCGTCAGTGCGCGGCCGAAGTGCTGAAGCGACTCCTCGGCCTGCGCCGCAGCTTGCGTGGGCGCCTGGGCCGCGCTGCCCAGTGCCTGCGATCGGCAGGCCAGCGCCCACAGATTGCTCCACTCGAAGCGCACCTGCGGATGGTGCGCCAGCAGCGCACCCTGGGCCGGATCGCGCGCGATGGCCTGCAGCTGCGCGCGCGCAGCCGGCAGGTCGCGCGCCGTGTAGTCGCACCAGGCCGAGACGATGGCCGCCATGGCGCCCAGGTAGTCGTGGCCGGCCACGTGGCGGGCCAGGCGCTGGCGCGCGAGTGACCGCACGCGGCGGCGCGCCTGGGCGTCATCGCCGATGCGGCGCCACAGCAGCGCCTCGTTGAGCGTGACCAGCGCGCGCTGGAAGTCGCTGCCGGCCAGCTGGGCCGCCCGGCGCATGGCCTGCAGCGCGCTGGCCGGCGCGGGTGCGCCGCCGGCCGTCAGCTGTGCGGCCCAGCGGCCCTGGCGCATGGCCTGTTGCGCCGCCACCAGCTGCTGCCAGAAGCCGGCGTCCTGCAGGTGCACGGCATCGGGCGGCGCGCCCGACGCGGCAACGGTACGGGCCAGGGGCACGGGCAGCCCCAGGAAGGCGGCCCGCTCGGCCGGCGTGGCGGGCTGGCCTTCCACCTGCAGCTGCACCCGCCGTGCCTGGGCCTCTGGCAACCAGAACGGGCCCTGGCTGCGGCGTTCCGCATTGAGGAAGCGCGGGTCGCGCTGGCGGTCCTCGCCCCAGCCGACCGCCAGACCCCAGGCCTTGAAGTCGCGGAAGGCGCGGCTGACCAGCATGCGCTGCGTGCGCGCGGCCGACACCTGGCCGCGCAGGTCGTCGATGCGCACCGGCTGGCCTTCGGCATGGGCATGCAGCAGGCGCACCAGCAGCCAGAGCGACTGGTAGGTCGCCGGTCGGCCGTCCACGCTCTGCGGACAGCTCAATTCGATGGTGATCGGGTCGGCAGCCATGTGACACAGGTTACACCCGTGCGCCACGGCCGCGTCCGGCGCTTGGTGCGCGGCGCGACGCTGCCTAGCATGCGCAGCGTCGCGACACCTCTCTTCCTTCCAACCCTTCTTCGGAGACTCTTCGATGCATCCATCCCGTTTGTGCGGCCGCCGCAGCTTGCTGCTGGCCGCCGCCGCCGTGCCGCTGATCGGTGCGTGTGCCGCACCGGCGCGCCGCACCGGCCAGACGCAGGCCGAACGCGAACTCGCCGCCCTGGAGCACGACTTTGCCGGCCGCATCGGCGTCTGCGCCATCGACACCGCCGACGGCGCGCTGCTGGGCCAGCGCGCCGACGAGCGCTTTCCGATGTGCAGCAGCTTCAAGGCGGTGCTGGCCGCCGCCATCCTGGCGCGCAGCGGCGCCGAGCCCGGCCTGCTGGCGCAGCACGTGCGCTACCAGCGCGGCGATCTGCTGCCGCATTCGCCGGTCACCTCGCAGCACCTGGCCGAGGGCATGAGCGTGGCCGGGCTGTGCGAGGCCACCGTGCAGACCAGCGACAACGCCGCCGCCAACCTGCTCCTGCAGCGTGTGGGCGGGCCGGCGGGGCTCACGGCCTTCATGCGCAGCATCGGCGATGCGCAGTTCCGGCTCGACCGCTGGGAGCTGGAGCTCAACAGCTCGCTTCCGGGCGATCCGCGCGACACCACCACGCCGCGCGCCATGGCCGAGAGCCTGCGCAAGCTCGCCGTCGACGACGCGCTGGCGCCGCCACATCGCGCGCAGCTGGCCACCTGGTTGCGCGGCACGGTCACGGGCGCGGCCCGCATCCGTGCCGGCATGCCGGCTGGCTGGGTCGTGGGCAACAAGACGGGGACCAGTGGCCAGGGTGCCTACGGTTCGGCCATCGACGTGGCCGTGGTCTGGCCGCCGGCGCGCGCACCGCTGGTGCTGGCGGTGTTCACGACGCGGCACGCGGCCGATGCGCCGGCGCTGGACGCGCCGATCGCGCAGGCGGCGCGCATTGCGGCGCGCTGGGCCGTGCCGTCCTAAAGACCAGGCCGCAGCAGCGCCATGGCCAGGCTGTCGGCATAGGCGCCATCGACGCAGAAGGCCTGGCGCTGCACACCTTCCTGCACGAAGCCGAAGCGCCGGTACAGCGCCTGGGCGGGCAGGTTGTCGGCGCGCACTGCCAGCTCGATGCGCGCCATGCCGCGGGCCCAGGCGCCGGCGATGGCCTGTTCCAGCAGGCGCGCGCCGATGCCGCGTCCGCGCGCGCTGGCCACGAGGCCGATGCCCAGGGTGCCGACATGCGCGCGTGCCTCGCCGCGCACGGGCAGCACGTCGCACCAGCCGACGACCTCGTCGCCCAGAACGGCGGTGCACTGGCACTGGCCGCCCGCGATGATCGCGCGGTAGAACGCCAGGGCCTCGTCGAAGGGCGGCGCCTGCGTGAAGGCCAGGTAGCGCCGCTCGCGCGCCACCTGGTCCAGGGCCTGGTGGAGGCCGGCGAAATGGCGCTCGGCCAGGGGCTCGATGCGCAGCAGGCGGTTGTCGCACATGGGCCGAATTGTGCGGTCGGCTCGGATGGTCAGCGGCCGGTGCGCCGCTGCAGCAGCATCAGCCCCAGGCCGGCCGCGCCCTGCACGAGGGCGAGCACGCCGTACAGCAGCGAGACCGCCACTGCGGACGCCGAGGCCACGCCGAACGGCGCCAGGCTCAGCGCGGCCGCGGCCTCGCGCGTGCCCCAGCCGCCAAAGCTGACGGGCAGGGCCGCCATCAGAAACGTCGGTGCTGCCGCGATGGCATAGGCCCAGTAGGGGGTGTCCAGGTTCAAGGCCCGGCCGCAGCAGGCCAGGGCGCCGACCGACAGCAGTTGCACCAGCGCCGATTGCAGCAACTGGCGGCCGAACTCACCGGCGGTGTCGGGGCGCTGCGCCAGCACGGCGTTGCGGCCCCGCAAGGGCCCGCGCTGCAGGGCCCACAGCACGGCCGCCGGCAGCGCGAGCAGCAACACGGAGGCGGCCAGCGGCAACGCCATGCCGAAGTCCGGCAGGCCCCAGCCGACCAGTGCCGCCTGCGCGCCGCCGTGCCAGCTCCAGGCGGCCACCACGGCCGCCAGCACCCAGAGCATCCACAGGCCGCTGAGCCGGTCCAGCAGCACGGACAGGCCTGCGGACCAGGTCTCCATGCCGCCGCGGCGCAGCGCCACGGCGCGGAACACGTCGCCGCCGACCACGGCACCCGGCAACAGCGCGCTGAGCGCCATCGCCTGGAAGTACAGGCGCAGCGCGCGGCCGAGCGCCAACCCGTGGCCGAGCCAGCGCACCAGTGAACGCCAGCGCCAGGCCGAGACGATGTTGGATGCGACCGCGCTGGCCAGCGCCGCCGCCAGCCAGCCGGGCTGGGCCTGGCGCAACTGGCGCGCGACGTCGCCGAGGTCGACGAACCACAGCACGCCCAGCAACAGGACGGGCGCGAGCGCGATGCGCAGCCAGACCATGGGGTCAGGCGCCCGGCGCAGGGCTCTCGGGCTCGTCGCGCAGGTGGTATTGCTTGCCGCCACCGCCCTCGTAGTAGATGCGCATCATGACCTCGCCGATCAGCCCGGCGACGACCAGCTGCATCCCCACCAGCACCAGCATCACGCCGGCCAGCAGCAAAGGGCGGCCGCCGATGGCCTCGCCCGCCAGCTTCTGCACGAACAGCCAGGCCAGGATCAACACGCCCGGCGTGGCCAGCCACAGGCCCAGGCCGCCGAAGGCGTGCAGCGGCCGTTGGCGGTAGCGCAGGAAGAACAGCACCAGCACCAGGTCGAGCACGACGCGGAAGGTGCGGTCGATGCCGTACTTGGACTTGCCCTTGGCGCGTGCATGGTGGCGCACGGGCACCTCGGCGATGCGCGCGCCGGCATCGTGCGCGAGCAGCGGCAGGAAGCGGTGCAGCTCTCCGTAGAGATGGATGCGGTCGACGATGGGGCGCCGGTAGGCCTTCAGCGCGCAACCGTAGTCGTGCAGTTGCAGGCCCGTGGTGCGCGAGATCAGCCGGTTGGCCAGCATCGAGGGCAGCTTGCGCGACAAGGCCTTGTCCTGTCGGTTCTGGCGCCAGCCCGACAGGGAGTCGAGCTCGGGCTCGGCGTCCAGCCGGTCCAGCAGCGCGGGGATGTCCAGCGGATCGTTCTGCAGGTCCGCGTCCAGCGTCACCACGTAGCGGCCGCGCACGCGGTCGAAACCGGCCTGGAGCGCGCAGGACTGGCCGTAGTTGCGCGCCAGGCAGACCGGGCGCAGCCAGGGCCGCTCCCGCGCGAGCTGGCGCAGCAGCGTGGGCGAGCCGTCGCGCGAGCCATCGTCGATGGCGATCAGCTCGAAGCTGCGGCCGCTGGCCTGCATGGCCTCGCCCACGCGTGCGACCAGGTCGGGCAGGCTCTCGGCCTCGTTGAACATGGGCACGACGATGGACACCTCCGGCGGCTGCGGTGCAGCGGCAGGGTGCAGGAGCGTGGGATCGGGCAAAGGAGCGGTGGGCATCGTTGAAGGGAGCTGCATTCTGGGGAGGCGGGCGCGAGCGCCGGCGCCACGGCTGCCGGCCTTTGGTGGGCGAGGGCCGCTATCATCGCGCGCGAATTCGAGCTTCCCACGATGGCCGGCACCCCCCCTGCGCTTGCGCGCGCACGCATTCTCCCCGCAACGGCCATGCCGCCCTGCGGCTGGCTGCTGCTTTATTTCGCGGCCCATGTGCTGGGCCGCGTGCTGGTGTCGCCGGCGCTGGAGCTCGACGAGGCCGAGCAGGCCGTCTGGACACAGCACCTGCAATGGGGCTACGGCGCCCAGCCGCCGCTGTACACCTGGCTGCAATGGGCGGTGTTCCAGATGCTGGGCGCCTCGGTGCTCACGCTGTCGCTGCTCAAGAACGCGCTGCTGGCGCTGGCCTACGTCTGCGTCTACCTGGCCGGCCGCATGCTGATGCCGGCTGGCCTGGCGGCTCTGGCTGCGGCCACCATGCTGCTGCTGCCGCAGATCGGCTGGGAGGCCTCGCGCGACCTCACCCACTCGGTGCTGCTCACCACCATGTCGGCCGCCACGCTGGCCGTGGTGCTGGCGCTGCTGCGCAGCCCGCGCCCGGCGCTGTACCTGCTGACCGGGGTCGTCGCGGGTCTCGGCATGCTGTCCAAGTACAGCTACGCAGGCTTCCTCGGGGTGCTGCTGGCGGCCTTGCTGGCCGGGCGCGACACGCGCGCCGTGCTGCTCAACCGCTGGACGCTGGGCGCCGTGGCCGTGGGCGCGGCGATGGTCGTGCCGCACGGCCTGTGGGTGTTGCAGCATTGGGGGCTGGCAGTGGAATCCACGGCCGGCAAGCTCACGAGCGCGGTTCCGATGGGTTTCTTCCAGGGGCTGTGGCGCGGTCTGGCCAGCCTGGTGCTGGCGGTGCTGGCCTTCGCCGGGCCCTGGGCGCTGGCCATGGGTCTCCTCTTCGGGCGTGGCGCCTTGCAGGCCTGGTCGCGCTGGTGGCGGCCGCAGCCTGCGCCGGCCGGGGGCGGCCTGCACCTGCAGGCGCTGTGGCGGCGCTACTTCGTGGCGCTGGGCCTGCTGTTCCTGGCGATGTTGGTGTTCGGCGAGGTCACGCGCTTCAAGGACCGCTGGATGATGCCTTTCCTGTTCCTGCTGCCCGTGGCCTTCTTCGGCTGCGCGCCGGAACTGGCCCAGCATGCGCGGCTGCCCCGCCTGCGCCGGGTGCTGGCCACGGTGGCCGTGCTGGTGCTGGTGCTGCTGACGGCCCGCGTGCCCTACAACGCCATGCGCGACAAGCCCGACGAGCTGAACCAGCCGGTGCGCGAACTGGCCCAGGCGCTGCGTGCGCGCGGCTACGCGGGCAACGGCATCATCCTGTCGAACGACCGCACCTTGGCCGGCGCGCTGCGGCTGCAGTTCCCGGGCGCGCACGTCGAAGTCGACGACGGCGACGGCAGCCTGCCGACGCAGCGCCCGCTGCTTTGGGTCGAGCCGCTGACCGACACGCTGCCCACCCGGCCGCACGACCTCGTGCTGCCCTACCTCTTCTCGGCCTCGGGCGACGTGCCCGCGCGCTACCGCTACGCGTTGCTGCCCTGAGCGGGCGGAAAATCCAGCAGCACGGCCAGTCCCTGCCCGTCCAGCCCGTCGGCGAAGTGCAGCTTGGCGCCGTGCAGCGCCGCGATGCGCGCGACGATGGACAGGCCCAGCCCGTTGCCGCTCTGGCCCGTGCCCAGCACGCGGAAGAAGCGCTCGCCCAGGCGCGCGCGCTCGACCGGCGCCACGCCCGGGCCGTCGTCGCGCACGGCCAGGCGCACGCCGCCGTCCGGCAGGGGCGTGGCGCTGAGCTGCACCTGGCCGCCCGGCCGGCCGTAGCGCACGGCGTTGTCCAGCAGGCTGCGCAGCGCGCTGGCGAGCAGCGCCGGCTCGGCCTGCAGCGTGCCGGCCTGCAGCCTCTGCGTGACGCGCATGCCGCGCGCCTGCGCCGCACTGCAGTCCAGGCTCTCGAACAGCGCCGCCAGGTCCACGTCCTGGCGTGCCAGGGCGGCATGTTCGGGGTCGAGCCGGGCGAGCGCGAGCAGGCTTTCGACGAGCGCCGTGCAGCGGTCCACATCCTCGCGCAGGGCAAGCAAGGCATCGGCGGGCCCGGCCTGCTGGCGTTCGAGCAACTGCACGCGCATGCGCAGCGCGGCCAGCGGCGTGCGCAGCTCGTGCGCGGCGTCGGCCGTGAAGCGGCGTTCGGACGCCAAAGCCTGTTCCAGCCGGGCCAGCAGCGCGTTCAGCGCATCGAGGATGGGCTGCAGCTCGCGCGGCTGGCCGGCACCGGCCACGGGCGAGAGATCCTGCGGCGACTTGGCGGCGATGCCGGCGGCCGTGCGCTCCAGCGGCGCCAGCTGGCGCCGGATCGCCAGCCAGCAGACCGCGCCCAGCAGCACCAGCAGACCCAGCATCGGCCAGGCCAGCTTCTCGGCCATCTCCTCCAGCAGTTCCAGCCGCTCCTTCCAGGGCTGGCCGACCTGGGCCGTGAGGCCGCTGCGCGCGTCGCGCTCCACGTAGACGCGCCAGTAGGCGCCGTCGATCCAGACGTTGGCGTGGAAGTCGCGGCGCTTGTCGCCGCGCACGAAGGGCTGTTCGGGCGCGTCCTCGGCGCGGCTGCGCACCCGGCCATCGGCATCGACCAATTGGTAGTAGAGCTTGAGCCGGTTCTCTCCCGCCAGCGCAGTGCCGGCGCGCGGCGTCGCGCCGCGTCCCTGCGGATCGGTGCCCAGCGCCAGCGCAAGACGGGCCGTCTCTTCGAGCGCTTCGTCGAACACCGCGCTGGACTCGTGCCAGGCCACGCCGACGACGATGGCCAGGCTCACCAGCCAGGCCGTCACGCTGGCGCCGAGCACCCAAGCCAGCAGGCGGCGCCGCAGCGAATAGGAAGACTTCACGCGGCGGCCAGCCCGTAGCCCTGGTTGCGCACGGTGGTGATGAAGCCGCTGCCCAGCTTCTTGCGCAGGTTGTAGATGTGCACTTCGATGGTGTTGCTCTCCACCTCCTCGCCCCAGCCGTACAGCGCTTCCTCCAGCTGCGCGCGCGACAGGATCTGCCCGGGCCGGCGCATCAGCGCGCGCAGCACGGCGAACTCGCGGGCGGTCAGCGCCAGCGGCGCGCCGTCCAGCAGCACGCGCTTGGCTGCGGTGTCCAGCACTACGGCGCCGTGGCGCAGTTCCGTGCTGCTCTGGCGCGCCTCGCGCCGCAGCAGCGCGCGGATGCGCGCCGAGAGCTCCTCCAGGTCGAAGGGCTTGACGAGGTAGTCGTCGGCGCCCAGATCCAGCCCCTGCACGCGGTCGTGCAGGGTGTCGCGCGCGGTGATGACGATGACCGGCACGAGCCCCGCCGGTGCGCCACGCTGGCGCAGCGCTGCCAGTACCGCATCACCGTCCAGGCCGGGCAGGCCGCGGTCGAGCAGCACGCACTGGTAGTCGTGCGTGGCCAGCGCAGCGGCGGCCTGGTCGCCGCGCTGCAGCCAGTCCACGGCGTAGCCGTCCAGCTGCAGCCAGGATTGCAGCGAACTGCCGAGCGAGCGGTCGTCTTCGAGGAGCAGGATGCGCACAGCCGCGAGGCTACACCCTGCGGCTGAAGCGAATCTGATGTTCTGCGATCAGCGGGCCTTGAGGGCCGTGTCCGGGAAGTCGCTGAAGACACCGTCCACGCCGGCGGCGTAGAAGCGCTTGTACTCGTTCGCGGGGTCGCCCTTGTCGTCCGAAGGCAGGCCCGTCACCTCGTTGCGGAAGGTGTAGGGCACCACCATGAGCCCGGCAGCGTGCGCGTCCTTGATCACGTTGGTCACCGGCATCACCACACGGTCGCGCTCGTCGATCTTGCCGTCGCCGTTCAAGTCGTCGGGCTGGCCGTCGTTGTTGGCATCGACCTGCTTCGTGGGAATGAGGTAGGGCTTCCAGGGGCCGATGATGTCCGCGTAGGTCTTGACCTCGCGCAGGCCCTCGGGTGTCAGCAGACTGGCGAAGGTGCGCGGGTCGCCCGCGACGGCGAAGTCGTAGGGCTTGTCGTAGGGCGCCACCAGCTGCAACTGGCCGTTTTTGTCGACGGAGTCGCCGTCGACGAGCTGCACCAGGCGGATCTGGCTCTTGCTGCGCAGGTACTTGAGGTTGGAGACCTCGAAGGACTGCACGATCACGGGCGACGTCTTCTGCGTGTAGCCGTAGCTGGCCAGTAGGTCGAGCAGCCGGTCCTCCAGCTTGAGGTTGAGGTTGGCGTGGAAGGTCGGGTGCTTGGTCTCGGGGATCACGCCGACCGTGCGGCCCAGGCGCGCGCTTTCGGACTTGGCCAGGTCCAGCACCTCCTGCAGCGTGGGGATGCGGAATTGCTGGTTGTAGCTCTGGTCGCGGGCCGCGTTGGCCTGCTTGGCGAACAGCGTCTTGAGCTCGGCCAGCGTGAAGTCGGAGGCAAACCAGCCCGTTTCGTCGACGCCATCGACGGTCTTGGTGGTCTTGCGGTCGGCGAACTCGGGGCGTGTGGCCACGTCGGTGGTGTTGGTGATGTTGGGCTCGTGGCGCGCGACGAGCACGCCGTCCTTGGTCGCCACGAGGTCGGGCTCGATGAAGTCCGCGCCCATGTCGATGGCCAGCTGGTAGGAGGCCAGCGTGTGCTCGGGCCGGTAACCGCTGGCGCCGCGGTGGCCGACCACGAGCGGCTTGTCACCGGTCAGTGTGGGGTAGTCGTCACCGCCGTCGCCGCCGCAGGCAGACAGCAGGGCGCAGGCGGTCAGGGTGGCGGCCAGGGGGCGCAGGGTCACGCGCAGTAAAGGGCGCTGGTTCAGCAGCGGCATGTCGGTCCTCCTTGTTGTTGGGCGGCGAGTCTCCGCAGCCACTATGACAAGGCTGTGAACCAAACGGCAGCAGATTTGCAAGGAGTTGTGACGCCTTCCGACCTTGCACTGCGCGGGGGCGTCGCCGCGCTCAGATGTCGACGGGCACCTTGAGCCTGGACACCGGCACCAGACCCTGGTCGCCGTCTTCGTAGACCAGATAGACGGCGGTCGACACCACGCTCCAGCAGGCGGTGTAGCGCTGGCCGCGCAATGTGGCCGACGCGGTGCGGAACAGTGGGCGGTCGCCGGGGTCGATGCGCTGCAGCACGGCTTCATTGCTGCAGGCCGCATCGGTGAAGCGGATCGAGTCGGCTCCCTCGTTGACGACCAGGTCGTTGGCCTGGGCGCCGGTGGCCAGCAGTGCCGCGCAAAGCACTGGGAGCAAAGCGGTGGTGCGCATGGTGTTCTCCTGTGGGTGCGCGGCGGGCTGTCGCGCCATGGTTTCATTCTGGTCGGCGGCTGTCGGGGCGCTGTAGGACACGGCGCGCTCCAGGCGGTGCCGCGGGCGGACCCCGTTGTCCGACGCCGCGCACGGGCAGCGCGCTCTGCCCGCTTGGGGCAACAATCGATGGCTTCGCCCAGCTCTTCCATGCCCGTTCTCTCATCTCCCACCATCCGTCCCGTCTGGCTCACGGCCAACCTCGTCGCGCAGCTGGCCCTGGGTCTGCTGGCCATGACGGTGTGCCTGCCCTCCATGCAGCAGTGGCCTGCCGAGTTCGGCGCGACCCAGGCCGAGGTGCAACTGGGCTTCGGCGGCTATGTCGCGGCCTACGGTGTGTTCCAGCTGGTCTACGGCGCAGTGTCCGACCGCGTCGGCCGCAAGCCCGTGCTGCTGGCCGGGCTGACGCTGGCCCTGTTGGCATCGCTGGCGGCCGCGCTGGCGCCCAGCCTCGCGGTGCTCAACCTGGCGCGCACCGTGCAAGGCGCGGGCTGCGCGGCCGGCATGGTGATCGGCCGGGCCATGGTGCAGGACCTGTTCACGGGTGCCGAGCGCACGCGCGTGATGGCCTTCATCGGCATGATGATGGGACTGTGTCCGCCCACGGCCATGCTGCTAGGTGGGCAGATCCACGCGCGCTGGGGCTGGCAGGCCAACTTTGTGCTCATCGCCGCGCTGGCCGCGCTGCTGCTGGTGGCGGCCTGGCGCTGGCTGCCCGCCACGCAGCCGCCGGCACAGACCAGCGGCGCCAGCGTTGCAGCGCTGCTGGGCGGCTACGCGCGGCTGGCGCGCGAACGCGATTTCGTGCTGTATGTCGCCATCCTCGCGATGACGGCTGGGACGTTCTATACCTTTCTGGGCGGGGCGCCGCTGGTGCTGGCCAGCTACGGCGTGGGGCCGCAGCAGATGGGGCTGTACATCATGACGCCGCCCATCGCCTACGTCGTCGGCAACCTGCTCACGCAGCGCCTGCTGCGCGCGGGCCGCAGCGACCGCTTCCTCATGAATCTGGGCCAGGCCGTCACGCTGAGCGGCCTCGTCGCGGTGCTGGTCCTGGCCCTGGCCGGCCTGCACCACCCGCTGGCGCTGTCGCTGCCCATGCTGGCGCTGGGCGTCGGCCATGGATTGCTGCTGCCGCCCACGCTGATCGGCACGGTAGGCCTGGTGCCGGCGCTTGCCGGGTCGGCCGCGGCCGTGGCGGGGCTGATGCAGCAGCTATCCGGCGCCGTGGGAGGCTATGTCGTGAGCCTGGTGCCCATGGATGGGCCGGTTTGGCTGGGCGCGCTGATGCTGGGCTGGGCCGTGTGCGGCCTGCTGGCCCAGGCGCTGTTGCTGCGTCAGCGCGCGCCGGGGTCGGCGTAGGCCTGGCCGCGCGCCAGCAGTTCGGAGGTGCCGATCACGCCGTTGAGCTGGTCGAAGTCCAGCATGCGTTCGCGCAGCGCGGCCGTGGTGCCGTCGGCCTTCAACGTGGCGAAGTACTGCTGCAGGCCGGCGGCGACGAAGCGTGCCGTGCCGCCCGGGAAGATGACGATGCGAAAGCCGATGTCGCCCAGCGCGCTCGCGCTTCCGATGGGCGTTTGTCCGCCCTCGACCATGTTGGCCAGCAGCGGTGTACGGCCGGCGAAGCGGGCACAGGCCTGGTGCATCTGCGCGGGCGAGCGCAGCGCCTCGATGAACAGCGCGTCTACGCCGCAGGCGAGATAGGCCTCGGCGCGTTCGAAGGCGGCCTCCAGGCCCTCCACGGCCACGGCGTCGGTGCGCGCGAGGATCAGCGTCTCGCGCGAGCGGCGCGCGTCCAATGCGGCGCGCAGCTTGCCCTGCATCTCGGCGCAGGACACCAGGCGCTTGCCGGCCAGGTGGCCGCAGCGCTTGGGGAAGTCCTGGTCCTCGAGCTGGACCATGGCGGCGCCTGCGCGCTCGAAGTCGCGCACCGTGCGCTGCACGTTCAGCGCGTTGCCATAGCCCGTGTCGCCGTCCACGATGACGGGGAGGTCCACGCGGTCGGTGATGCGCGCCAGCACGTTGGCGGTCTCGCTCGCCGTGGTCAGGCCGATGTCGGAGCGGCCGAGCTGGCTGTAGGCCACGGCGCCGCCCGACAGGTACAGCGCCTCGAAGCCGGCCTGCGCGGCCAGCAGTGCGGTCAGCGCGTCGTAGACACCGGGGACCAGCAGCGGCCGCGGCGCGGCCAGGCGTTCACGCAGCGCTGTCATTCGGCTTTGGCTCCGGTGGCCGCGACAATCTTCGCCCATCGCGGAATCTCGCTCTGCACGAAGGCGCCGAACTCGGCCTGGCCGCGCGCCATCGCGATCAAGCCCTCGTGGCGAAAGCGCTCCTGCATGGACGGCGACTGCAGCGCCGCCTGCACCGCCAGGGCGAGCTTGCGGGTCTCGGCCGCGTCCATGCCGGCGGGGCCGAACAGGCCGTACCAGGAGCTGAAGTCGAAGCCCGGCAGGGTTTCGGCCACGGTGGGAACCTGCGGGAACTCGGCCACGCGCTGCGCGCTGGTCACGGCCAGGGCCTTGACCTTGCCGGCCTTGATGAACTGCTGCACGCTGGCCACGCCCGAGATCACGAGCTCGATCTGCCCGGCCAGCACCTCCTGCAGCGCCGGCCCCGTGCCCTTGTACGGCACGCTGGTGATCTGCAGTCCGCCAGCCTCGACCTTCAGCATCTCGCCGGCCAGGTGATTGGAGCTGCCCAGGCCGGCGATGGCGATGTTGAGCTTGCCGGGCTGGCGCTTGGCCAGCGCGATGAGTTCGGGCAGCGTGTTGGCCGGCAGCGAGGGGTGCGCAACCAGGATGCCCGGGAGCGAGGCCACGCCGGCGATGGGCGTGAAGTCGCGCACCGTGTCGAACGGCAGCTTGTCGTACAGCGACGGGTTGATGACGTGGCTGGTGTAGCTCAGCAGCAGCGTGGCGCCGTCGGGCGCGGCCTTGGCCACGGCCTGGGCCGCGATGTTGCCTGCCGCGCCGGGCCGGTTGTCCACGATGAACTGGCGCCCGATGCGCTGGCTGAGCTCCTGCGCCAGCGCGCGCGCCACGATGTCGGTGCCGCCGCCGGGCGTGGCGCCGACCAGCATCCGGCTCACCTGCGGCTGGGCGTGCAGGCCGGGGCTGCTCAGGGTCAGCAGGCCGCCCAGGCCCGCCAGCAGGTCGCGTCGTTGCATGTCTCGTGCTCCGTGGGGTCGTCGTGGTCGTTCTCAGGCGCTGGCGGTGTCGCGCGTCACCAGCGGGCGCCAGGGGCGCCAGGCCATGTTGAGGTCCCTGGCCTGGCGTTGCTCGTAGGCCAGGAATTCGGCCGTGATCGCGCTGCCGCGCACGCCACCCCGCACGCTGCCGGCGCGGCGGTCGCCGTAGTACTCCTCCCACTGTGGCGGCAGCGGCTGCGAGGACGGCACGGCCAGCCACAGGCGCAACAGGTGACGCTTGCGGTCGGGCTCCTGGAAGTCCTCGAACGGCGTGCGCGAGTGCAGCGTCACGTAGTTGTTCAGCAGTTGCAGGTCGCCCTGCTCGAGTTCCATCGAGTAGCACAGCTTGTCGCTGGGCATCAGTTCGTCCAGCAGGTCCAGCACCTCGCGCTGGGCTGGCGTCAGGCGCGGCACGGCGTCGAAGTCGCGCTGGGCGGCGTCAGTGTTCTTGCGGTTGGTGCGCGCGCAGAACCAGTCCGGATCGTCGCCCACGATGGGGCAGCGGTAGTAGGGCGGCTGCACCGGGTCCTGCGTGCCCTGGTAGCTGTGGTACCAGTCCTGCTGCAGCACCGGCACCAGGTCGGGCCGCAGCCGCGCCACCTCGTCGCGCAGCGCGATCGAACTGATGACCTTGCTGGTGCCGCCGCTCTTGGCGGTGCGCCGGCACAGCAGCGCCACCACGTCGCAGGAGTCCTGGTGGAAGTCCAGCCCGGCGTTGGTGTTGTAGCCGCGGCCACCCTTGACCTTGTAGTCGGCGCCGGTGTCGCGCACGTCGTTGATGATCTCGCTGGCGCGGTTCTGCGTGCGCGCCGTGCCCATGTGCAGGCCCATGCCCCAGTAGGCCAGGCGGGTCTGGGCCTCGGTCCAGCGGTCCACGCCGAAGCCCTTGAGCAGGCACATGCCCCAGCGGCCCTGCGTCGTGGCGATGGCGCGGTCCAGCACGGCGGCGGAGGCCGGCGGCAGCGGGAAGTCGGCACGCGTCATGGCCAGCAGCGGCTTGGCGGCGGCTTCGGCGTGGGCCAGCGCGGTATCGAAGCCGGCGGCCTCCTCGGGCGTCATGCGGATGGTCCAGGACATATCCTGTTCGACGTCGCGCGCCAGCCAGGCGCGCGGCTTGTTCTCTTGGCTCATGTGGTCTCCAGAGGTCTTCGTGGGGAGTGGCGCCCAGTCTAGGTGCGTGGATCGTCAAGAAAAAGCGATGATTTTTGAATTGGAACGTCAAGGAATTTGATGAAGATCGAAGCCTTCTCCACGCTGGACGCCGTGCTGCGCACGGACAGCTTCGCTGGCGCCGCCGCGGCCATGAACCTCACGCCCAGCGCCGTCAGCATGCAGATGAAGCAGCTCGAGCAGTACCTGGGCCAGCCGCTGTTCGACCGTTCCGGGCTACAGGTGCGCCCGCGCGTGGCCGCCTTCGACGTGGCCGCGGCCATGCGCGGCGGCCTGCAGCGGCTGGACAGCCTGCGCCGGCGACCGGGCATCGTGGTCGAGGGCGTGCTGCGCCTGGGCGTGATCGAGTCGTTGCTGCCGTCGCTGCTGCCGGGCACGCTGTCGGCGCTGCGCGCGCAGCACCCGCGGCTGGCGGTGCGGCCGGTGCGCGGGCGCAGCGCCACGCTGATCGCGGGCGTGAAGGCCGGGCAGATCGATGCGGCCGTGGTGGCCATGCCGGCCAAGGGTGGCAGCGAGCAGCTGCGCTGGTGGCCGCTGGCGCGGCGCGAACTGGTGCTGATCGCGCCGCCGGACGCCACCGAGTCCAGCGCCATGGCGCTGCTGCGCCGGCACGACTGGATCCGCTACGACCGCAACACCGTCACGGGCGCCATGGCCGCGCGCCACGTGCTCGCGCTGGTGCCCGACAAGCGCGGCGCGCTGGAACTCGATTCGGCGCCCGCCATCGTCGCCATGGTCAGTGGCGGGCTGGGCGTGGCCATCATCCACCTGCTGGACGCCACGCTGCTGGCGGCCTACCCGGTGCGGCTGGTGCGCCTGGGCCGCAACGCGCCAGTGCTCGAGCTCACGCTGGTGACGCGCAAGGCCGCCGACGACGACCGGGGCCTCGCGGTGCTGCGCGAACGGTTGGTCGAGCAGCTCAAGGCCACGGCCCGGCCCTGACCGGGCAGCGGTTCAGTGCCGGCCGCGCCGCGCGATGGTCTTGGCCATGCTCCAGCGGTGCACTTCGCTCGGACCGTCGTAGACGCGGAAGGCTCGCATGTCGCGGAAGATGCGCGCCACGATGGTCTCGTCGCTGACCCCGCTGGCGCCCAGGATCTGCACCGAGCGGTCGACCACGCGCCACTCGGCCTCCGAGCACAGCACCTTGGCCACGCTGGATTCGTGCCGGCCCTTCTCGCCCTGGTCCAGCACCCAGGCGCAGTGCCAGATCGCCAGGCGCGCGCTGTGCAGGTCCATCTCGTTGTCGGCCAGCATGAAGCCCACGCCCTCGTGCTCCACGAGCGGCTGGCCGAAGGCCTGGCGCGTCTTGGCATAGTCGCTGGCCACGTCGTGGGCACGGCGTGCCTGGCCCAGCCAGCGCATGCAGTGCGTGAGGCGCGCCGGCGCCAGCCGCACCTGGGCGTAGCGAAAGCCCTGGCCCAGCTCGCCCAGCACGTCGGTGGCCGGCACGCGCAGGCCGTCGAAGCGCACCACGCCGTGGCCGCCCATGAAGCAGCTGTCCAGCGCGTCGATCTGGCGCTCGATGACGATCTCTTTCTGGTCCATGTCCGCGAGGAACATGGTGGCGCTGCCGTCCTCCATGCGCGCCATGATGATGGCGAAGCCCGCGCCTGTGGCGCCGGTGATGAACCACTTGGTGCCGGTGATCACGTAGTCGTCGCCATCGCGCACGGCCAGGGTCTGCATCATGGACGGGTCGGAGCCGGCGCCCGGAGGCGGCTCGGTCATGCAGAAGCACGAGCGGATGTGGCCGTCGATGAGCGGTTGCAGCCAGCGCTTCTTTTGCGCATCGGTGGCCACCACTTCCATGAGGTGCACGTTGCCTTCGTCGGGCGCGTGGATGTTGAGCGCCACCGGGCCCAGCGGGCTGTAGCCGGCCTCCTCGAACACGATGGCCTTGTCCACGTGCGACAGGCCCAGGCCGCCATGTTCCTTGGCCGCGTGCGGCGTGAGCAGGCCGGCGCGCCTGGCGCGCGCGACGAGTTCGTCGCGCAGGGCTTCGTGCGGGCCGTGGTGGTCCTGGCGCGGGTCCTTCTCCAGCGGGATCACCTGCTCGGCGATGAAGCGGCGCGTGCGCTCCTGCAGTTCCTGCTGGAAGGGTGAGAGGCTGAAATCCATGATGGAAAAGGCGGGGGATGAAAAGAGGCGCGAGACTAGCGCAGCGCTCCGCGGCCGCCGTGTCACCTTGGCTACCCTCGCGCGCCCGGCTGTCGCGTCGGCGGCATCCCACGGTGGCCGGGCTTGGCTTCCCACGCGCGCGGGCAGCGGCGTATCGCAGCATCGGGTCTTCGTTTTGCCCCGAAAGGACCACGCCCATGACACAGGCGCGCCACGAAGAACAACCCTGGGACCATGCCGCGCCGCGCGGTACGCGCAGCAAGTCCCTGACGCCTGCGGCCAAAGCGGCGGCCAAGCGGCGCGCCAAGGCGGCCGGGCGGCCTTATCCCAATCTGGTAGACAACATGCAGGCCGCCAAGCGACAGAAGTCTGCGGGCAAGTCCACGGCTGCCCCACGGACCATGGCAACGGCTGGCGCATCCGGCCGGCCGGCCGCCAAGAAGACCGCGGCCAAGAAGACCGCAACCAAGAAAACCGCAGCCAAGAAGTCCGTAGCCAAGAAGACCGCCGCCAAGCGGCCAGCGGCCCGAAGTGCCTCCGCCAAGGACCACGCCGGCAAGTCGCACGCCGCCAAGGCGCAGGGACGCGACCCCAAAGGCGGCTTGACCGCCGCGGGCCGCGCCGAATTTCGGCGGCGCGACGGCGCGCAGCTCAAGCCGGGCGTCAGGAAGCAGCGCATCAGCGACATGACGCCGGAGGAAATGCGTCGCAAGGGTAGCTGGGCCACGCGCTTCTTCGGGCGGGCCGAGTTGCCTGCGCTGCGCGATGCACACGGCAAGCCCACGCGCTTTGCGCTGTCTGCCCACGCTTGGGGCGAGCCGGTGCCGCGCACCGAAGCTGCGGCCCGCCGCATCGCGGAGAAGGGTCGGCGCTTGCTGGAGCGCTACCGGCGGCTGCGCGACGCCTGAGGTGCGATCATCCGACCATGGTTGCATCCTCGCCTGTCTCCACCGCACCGGGCACGCGCCCGGACCGTCCCTGGCTCGGACTGCTGGGCTGGCTGGTGCTGTGTTTTGCGGTCGCCGCGCTGGGTGCGGTGGCTTCGCGCAACGCCCCGGGCTTCTACGCGGCGCTCGAGCGGCCGCCCTGGGCCCCACCAGCCAGTGTGTTCGGCCCGGTGTGGACGGTGCTCTATGCCTTGATGGCCGTGGCCGCCTGGCAGGTCTGGCGCCTGCGCGGCTGGGCCGGTGCGGGCACGGTGCTCGGGCTTTTCATCGCGCAGCTGGCCGCCAACGGCCTGTGGAGCTGGTTGTTCTTCGGCTGGCGCCTGGGTGGGCCGGCCCTGGCAGACATCGCACTGCTGTGGCTGCTGCTGGTTGCGACGCTGGTGGGCTTCTGGCGCATCCGGCGCAGCGCCGGGCTGTTGCTCGTGCCCTACCTGGCCTGGGTCAGCTTCGCAGCCGCACTGAACTGGTCCGTCTGGCAGCGCAATCCCGGTCTGCTCTGAGGCTCAGAACGTGACGACCACCGAGGGCACATTGCGCTGCGCCTCGCCGTGGAACACCGCCTCGATGTTGTTGCCGTCCGGATCGAGCACGAAGGCGCCGTAGTAGCCGGGGTGGTAGGGCCGCTCGCCGGGGCTGCCGTTGTCGCGGCCGCCATGGGCCAGCGCGGCCTTGTAGAAGGCGTCCACGGTGGCGCGGTCCCTGGCCTGGAAGGCCAGGTGGTGGCGGCCCGTCAGCTGCCCTTGCGCGGCCGTGCTGCTGGCGGTCGAGACGAACAGCTCGTCGGCCCAGAAGTAGTCTTCGCCCGTGCCGCCCAGCGGGATTTCCAGCGTAGCCAACACCGCCGTATAGAAGGCCCGGCTCGCCTCCAGGTCGCGCACCACCAGCTGGATGTGGTCGATCAACCGGCCGCGGTGCAACTGATTCGTCTCCATCGCCTGCTCCGTGCAAAAGGAAAGCCGGCAGGGTACGCCTCGCTAGGCGCCCCGGCCGGCTTTTCCCGGTTGCGCAGGGGATTCAGATGGCCTTGCGCCGCCCCATCCACTGCACCAGGCGCGGCAGCACCAGCACGGCCAGCACCACGACCAGCAGCGCGAGCGACATGGGCCGTTGCAGGAACACCATGGCGCTGCCTTCGCCGATCGAGACCGCATTGCGCAGCTGTGCTTCGGCCAGCGGGCCGAGGATCATGCCGACGACCACGGGCGCGGTCGGGAAGGCGTAGCGCCGCATCAGCACGCCCAGCAGGCCGATGCCGAACAGCAGGAACAGGTCGAACGCGCTCTGGCGCATGCCATAGGCGCCCACGGTCGAGAAGATCAGGATGCCCGCGTACAGCTGCGGCTTGGGGATCTTGAGCAGCTTGACCCACAGGCCGACCATCGGCAGGTTCAGCACCAGCAGCATGACGTTGCCGATGTACAGCGAGGCGATCAGCGCCCAGACCAGCGCAGCCGAGGTCGTGAACAGCTGCGGACCGGGCTGGATGCCGTAGTTCTGGAACGCGCCGAGCAGGATGGCCGTGGTGTTGCTGGTCGGGATGCCCAGCGTGAGCAGCGGAATCAGCGCGGCCGTGACGGTGGCGTTGTTCGCGGCCTCGGGGCCGGCCACGCCTTCGATGGCGCCCTTGGTGCCGAACTCGGCCTGGGCTGCGGGATCCTTGGCCAGCTTCTTCTCGGTGGCGTACGACAGGAAGGTCGGGATCTCGGTGCCACCGGCCGGGATGCAGCCGAAGGGCGTGCCGATCACCGTGCCGCGCAGCCAGGCCGGTACCGAGCGCTTCCAGTCCCGGGCGGTCATGTGCACGCGGCTGAGCTTGTTCTGCGACTCGACCATGCGGCCCTCGTACAGCACGGCGTACAGCACCTCGGCCACAGCGAACAGGCCCACGGCCACGAGCACGATCTCGATGCCGTCCAGCAGTTCGGGGATGTTGCCCACGTAGCGGCCCTGGCCCGAGATCTGGTCCAGGCCCACGCAACCGATGGCCAGGCCGATGAACAGCGCCGTCATGCCGCGCAGCGTGCTCTGGCCCAGCACCGCGCTGACGGTGGTGAACGCCAGCAGCATGAGCATGAAGTACTCGGGCGGGCCGAGCTTGACGGCGAACTCGGCCACGCTGGGCGCGAACAGCGTCACGACCACGGTGGCGATGGTGCCGGCCACGAAGGAGCCGATCGCCGCCGTGGCCAGCGCCGCGCCGGCGCGCCCGCTCTTGGCCATCTTGTTGCCTTCCATGGCCGTGACCATGGAGGCCGTCTCGCCCGGCGTGTTGAGCAGGATGGAGGTGGTGGAGCCGCCGTACATCGCCCCGTAGTAGATGCCGGCGAAGAAGATCATCGAGGCCGTGACCTCGACCTTGCCCGTGATGGGCAGCAGCATGGCCACGGCGACGGCCGGGCCGATGCCGGGCAGCACGCCGACGGCCGTGCCGAGCGCGCAGCCGACCAGGCACCACAGCAGGTTGCTGAGGGTGATGGCCTGGCTGAAGCCTTGCAGGAGTGCGTTGAAGATGTCCATGTCAGATCCAGCCGGTGTCGGTGAGGCCCGGCAGATTGATCGCCAGGAACTTGGTGAACATCCAGTACACGGGGGCGGAAATCAGCAGCCCGGTGACGAAGTCTGTCGCCCAGGTGCGCGCGCTGCCGGCGACCGCCTGGCCGGCGGCACGGCGCAGTCCCTGTACGGCCAGCAGGTAGCACAGCGTGCAGCCCAGGATGAAGCCCAGGTGTTCGATCAGCGCGGCGTTGAGCAGCAGGCCGGCCGAAACCCAGACCAGGCCGCTCCAGTTGGCCGGCGGCAGGTCGGCCTCGTCGCCGCTGTCGCGGAAGCCGCCGCTGCGCGCTTCCCAGAGCAGGAAGGCGCCGCACAGCGTCAGCGCGCCGGCGCACAGCATGGGCAGGAAGTTGGGCCCCACGCCCCCGTAGCCGGCGTCCGACGAGATGCCCAGCGCGCCCCAGCCCATGGCCAGGCCGGTCAGCAGTACACCCAGGGCGACCAGCGTCTGCGGGCCCTTGTTCGAAGAAGAATCTGTCATCCGGTAACTCCAGAGGCATGGCGCCATGTGCCTGGCGCGTCCGTGGCCAGGGCACCCGCGGAACGGGCTCGGGCCCGGCCGCTCGGTGCGCCCCATCGAGGGGGTTAGGCCGGCCACACCCAGTGCAGCCGGCCAGACGGGCGTGGGCTGGTTACACCATCCCGGACTTGGCCATGATGGCGCGCAGCGTGGCGAACTCGTCGTCGACGAACTTGTCGAACTCGGGGCCGGTCAGCACGGCCGGCGTCCAGTCGTTCTTCTTGACAGACTCCTGCCACGACGGGCTCTTGACCGCAGTCAGCACCATGTCGGTCAGCGCCTTGCGCTGCGGCGCCGTGAGTCCAGGCGCGCCGTAGACGCCGCGCCAATTGCCGATCACCACGTCGATGCCCTGTTCCTTGAGCGTGGGCACGTTGACGCCGGGCAGGCGCTGCTCGGAGGTGACGCCGATCGCGCGCATCTTGCCGTCGGCGATGTAGGGCGCGAACTCGCTCATGCCGCTGCCGCCGATGCTCACGTTGCCGCCCAGGATGGCGGCCGTGGCCTCGCCGCCGCCACGGAAGGCCACGTAGTTGATCTTGGCCGGGTCGACGCCGACTGCACGCGCGATCATGGCGGCGGCGATGTGCTCCGTGGCGCCGCGCGAGCCGCCGCCCCACTTGACGCTGCCAGGGTCCTTCTTGAGCTGTGCGATCACGTCGGCCATGGTCTTGAACGGCGAGTTGGCCGGCAGCACGAACACGTTGTATTCGCTGATGAGGCGCGCGATCGGCGTGGCCTGCGACAGGTTCACGGGCGGCTTGCCCGTGATGATGCCGCCCAGCATCACGGCGCCCATCACCATCAGCGCGTTCGGGTCGTTCTTGGCGCCGTTGACGAACTGGGCCAGGCCCAGCGCGCCGGCCGCGCCGCCCTTGTTGTCGAAGCTCACGGTGTCGGCGGCCTTGGAGTCCATCAGCGCCTTGCCCAGCGCACGGCCGGTGATGTCCCAGCCGCCGCCCGGGTTCGCCGGGATCAGCATCTTGACGTTGGGCGCGGCCAGCGCGTGCAGGGGCAGGGCGCCTGTGGCGGCCAAAGCGGCCAGGGACTTGAGGAAGTGGTCGCGGCGCATGCTTGCGTCTCCTTGGTGTGCATGAAAGAAGCGGCCCCGCCATGGGCTGACGGGAGCCTGACGGCGTGGCTATGATGCGCCGCCCCGCTGTCAGTTGGCTGTCCAGCGACCTGGGGTAAACACTGAGAACCATGAAGCTGCTGCTCGTCGAAGACGACCCCGCGATGCAGGCCACGCTGCAGCGTGCGCTGGCCCGCAGGCAGATCGACGTGCGCGTGTGCGGCGACGGGGCCGCGGCGCTCGCGTTGTGGCAGGCACTGGAGCCCGACGTGGTGGCGCTGGACCTGAGCCTGCCCGGCCGCGACGGCCTGCAGGTGCTGGCCGATGCGCGCACCGCCGGCCTGCGCACGCCCGTGCTGCTGCTGACCGCGCGCGGCACCGTGGGCGACCGCGTGCTGGGCCTGAATGCCGGCGCCGACGACTACTTGCCCAAGCCGTTTGATTTGGACGAGCTCGAGGCGCGGCTGCGCGCGCTGCGCCGCCGCCTGGGCGGCGTGGACGAGCCCGCGCCCGAAGTCGGCGCGTTGCGGCTGGACCCGGCCAGCGGTGCCGTGTACCTGCGCGGCGAGGTGCTCGAACTCACGCCGCGCGAGGCCGCGCTGCTGCGCGCGCTGATGGCCAAGCCCGGCCACGCCGTGGCCAAGGAGCGGCTGTTCGCGCTGGTGTTTCCGGGCGAGGCCGAAGTGCAGACCGAGGCGATCGAGGTCGTGGCCTACCGGTTGCGCAAGAAGCTGGCCGGCAGCGGCGCAAGCCTGGTCACGCTGCGCGGACTGGGCTATTTGCTCAAACCCGATTGATGTCCGCGCGGACCTCGTTGCGCTTTCGGCTGCTGCTGGGCCTGTTGCTGCCGCTCACGCTGTTCATCGTGCTCAACAGCATCAGTGTGTACCGCCAGGCGCTGGCGGCCGCAACCACGGCTTACGACCGCACGCTGCTGGCCTCGGCCAAGACCATCGGCGAACAGCTCGATGTGCAGGGCGAGGGCGAACTGGCCGCACTGCGTGCCACGGTGCCGTTCTCGGCGCTGGAGGCCTTCGAGGCCGACAACCAGAGCCGCATGTACTACCGTGTCTCGCGCCGCGACGGCGAGATGGTCTCGGGTTTCGCCGAACTGCCGTTCTGGCGCGGCACCCTGCCGGCCCGGCCGCCGTATGCGGCGCTGGTCGATTTCTACGACGACCGCTTCCGCGACCTGCCCGTGCGTGTGGCCGTGCTGCTGCAGCCCGTGGCCAGCGAGCGCGGCCGCGGCATGGCCGTGGTGCAGGTGGCCGAGACGCTGGAGCTGCGCGAGGCACTGGCGCGCCGGCTGCTGCTGGACATGCTGTGGCGCCAGCTGCTGCTGCTGGCCGTGGTGGCGGCAGCCACCGTGCTCGTGGTGCAGCGCGCCACGCGGCCCGTGCGCTCGCTGGGCCAGGCCATCCAGGCGCGTGCGGCCGACGACCTGTCGCCCATCCAGGCGCCCGATGCACCGCGCGAACTCGCCCCGCTCATCGACGCGATGACGGCCGTGATGGCCCGCCTGCAGCGTCTGCTGGACCACCAGAAGCGCTTCGTGCGCGATGCCGCCCACCAGCTGCGCACGCCGCTGGCCGTGCTCAAGACCCAGGTGCAGTCGGCGCGGCGTGGCGACGCGCCACCAGAGCAGGCCCTGGCCGAGATCGGCGTGACCGTGGAGCGCGCCACCGTGCTGGCCAACCAGATGCTGTCGCTGGCCAAGGTGGAGCAACTGCGCCAGCGACCAGAGTTCGAGCGCATCGATCTGGCCGAGGCGGTGCGCGACGTGGCGCTGGACGTCTCGCCGCTGCTGGCCGACAAAGGCCTGGACTTCGCACTGGAGGTGCAGCCCACGCCGGTGCGCGCGCACCGCTGGATGCTGCAGGAACTCACGCGCAATCTGCTGCACAACGCCATCCGCCTGAGCCCGCAGGGCGCCGCGCTGCTGGTGCAGGTGCGGCCGCAGGCCGGCGCCGCGGTGCTGCGCGTGGCCGATGGCGGTCCGGGCATCTCGGCCGAGTTGCGCCAGCGCCTGTTCACGCCGTTCGCCGCCGGCGATGTGGCGCGCGGTTCGGGGCTCGGGCTGGCGATCTGTCGTGAGATCGTGCAGGCGCTGGACGGCGAGATCGCGCTGGACAACCGTCTCGCCGCGGACGGACAGGTTGTGGGGCTGGACGCCGTGGTGCGTCTGCCGCAAGCCTCGACTTAAAGGTCGGTGAGATCAGGCGCGGGCCGTGGCGATGGCGCGCAGCCGGTCGCGGCCCGCGGCGTCCTGCGGCAGGAAGGCCATGCCGATGCGGAAGTCGCCCGGCGCCGTATAAGACGAGTACACGGCCTTGACCTCCAGCTTGAGCCATTCCTCGTCGGGCGTGGGGCGCAGCAGCAGCGTGCAGCGCGAGCCCGGCGCGATCGGTCGGTCGGTGGACAGCGAGAGGCCTTCGGCGCTGAGGTCCACCGTCATGCCGCTGCGTTCGTTGCCGCCGGAGATCAGGATGGTGACCGGCCAGCGCAGCGCGTTGCGGGGCTGCAGCCGGCGGCTGGGCTGGCCTGCGAAGGGGCCGGACAGGATGGACGGAGGGCGGTGTTCTTGCATTGCGGCGGTTGGGCGGGCCCGTGGCGCCGCCAGGGTTGGCCGTGCGGGCGGTCCGTCCTGGGGCGCCATTATGCGGCGCAGCGCTGCCGCTGTTAAGCCGCAGGCCGGCCGGTGGTACAAGACGCGCGCAACGATTTCATTGGAGACGCCCTATGCCCCGTTTCGCCGCCAACCTCAGCATGATGTACCAAGAGCACGACTTCCTGGACCGCTTCGCGGCGGCGGCGCGGGACGGCTTTCGCGGGGTCGAGTTCCTGTTTCCCTATGCATTTGCGGCTGACGAGATCGCCGCGCGGCTGCGGGAAGCCGGCCTGTCGCAGGTGCTGTTCAACGCGCCGCCGGGCGACTTCGAAGCGGGTGAACGCGGCATCGCCGCATTGCCGGGCCGCGAGGAAGAATTCCGCAGCGGCTTCGCGCGTGCGCTGGCCTACGCGCAGGCGCTGCAATGCCCGCGCCTGCACGTGATGGCGGGCCTGGTGGCCCCGGATGCCGACCGCGCGCGCATGCACGATTGCTACTGTGCCAACCTGTCGTGGGCCGCAGCCCAGGCCCACGCGGCTGGCCGCACGGTGCTGATCGAACCCATCAACGGCCGCGACATGCCTGGCTACTTCCTGCAGCGCCAGGACCAGGCGCATGCCATCGTCGAAGCCGTGAGCAGCCCGGGCTTGGCGGTGCAGATGGACCTGTACCACTGCCAGATCGTCGAGGGCGACCTGGAAACCAAGCTTCGCCGCTATTTGCCGACCGGACGCGTCGGTCACATCCAGATCGCTGGCGTGCCGGCGCGCCACGAGCCCGACATGGGCGAACTGAACTACCCGCACCTGTTCGGCGTGCTGGACGCCCTGGACTACGCAGGTTGGGTCGGCTGCGAGTACCGCCCCGCTGCGGGGACCAGCGAGGGACTGGGCTGGTTGCGCGCAGCCCAGGGGCGGTAGCACTTCACACAAGGCCTCCTCGAACAGTGCGCACGGCTTGTGCGCCCTTCACCTAGTGCATACATTCCTTAAGATGTAACAACATGAAACAGGAGTGCATGCGATGGCCTTGGAAACAACTGAAAAACTGGCAGACATCAGCTGCCACCCCCCTGCCTGGGTGACCGAGCGCCGCCGCCCGCGCGTTCTGCTTGCCTGGGAACATGGCCGCAACTTCGGGCGGCTGTCGCGGCTGCTCGCGATTGCGCGCATGGTGGAGCAACAGGGGGGCGAGCCGGTGTGGGTGGTTCCGCGCAGCCAGCGCGACGCGCCGGCACTGGCCGCGCTGTCGCAGCGCCGTGAAGAGGCGCCCGTGCTGGAACAACAAACCTTCGGTCCGGCCTTTCGCGCCGACTCCTTCGCCGATGTGCTGCTGGCCAGCGGCTTCGACGATGCAGGCCGGCTGCTCTCGGCCGTCGAGGGCTGGACCCGTCTCATCGATGTCCTGGCACCCGAATGCGTGGTGCTGGACTATGCGCCGGCCGCGCAGCTGACCAGCCAGTTGCTCGGGCTGCCCGCCTTCCAGATCACCAATGGTTTCGACGCGCCCCCGCCCGATTGCCCGCCCTACGCGGGCGTGCGCCCCACATCGCCGTTGGGCCAGCGCACGGCCGAGCGGGTGGCGCGCTTGTCGGACACGATCGCGCAGGTCGGGCAGCGCTTCGGTGGTCCCCACGCGAGTTCGCTGCCCCTGATCCTGCAGCACCCGCGCCGCGTGTTCGAGTGCATTCCCGAAACCGACCCCTACGGCCCGCGCCACGAGGGGCTGTGGGTTGGTCCCCTGGCCACCCATGCCGAGACCGTCGATGTTCCCTGGCCGGAAAGCTGGCAGCGCCGCCGCGTGTTCGCCCACCTGCGCAGCGGCGCTGGTGCCTGCGCCCTGCTGGACGAGCTTCAGCTTTCGGACGCCGTGACCTTGTGCGTCTGGCGCGATGCGCCGGACGAGGTGCTGGCGCGCTACCGCCACACTTCCGTGCGCGTGCTGCGCCAGCCCTTGCACCTGGGCCGTGTGCTGGCCGATGCCGACGCCGTCATCAACCAGGGCTCGACCGCGCTGGTCAGCCACTGCCTGTTGGCCGGCAAGCCGCAGCTGATCCTGCCGGCCGATTTCGAAAAGCTCAAAGTGGCCCAGCGGGTGGCGGCGTGCGGTGCCGCTGCGCTCTGGAACCCGGCCGAGTGCACGGCACGCGAGGCGTTGCGGCGTTTGCTGCACGCGCCTGCCCTCGGCGAGGCGGCGCGCAGCATCGCGGCGCGCTACACGCCCGAGTGGTTCGCCGCGAACCGCAACCGCTTCGCGCGCGACCTCATCGGGCGCGTGACGGTCTAGACCATCAGCGGATCGACATCGATGGCCCAGCGCAGCACGCCCTCGATGCCGCCATCGCGCCGCGTGCCGTGCAACACCGCCTGCCAGGCCGCGAGAAACTGCTGCAGCGCGCTGCGCGACGCGCTCTCCACGAGCATTTGCGCGCGCTCCACATTGGCCACGCGCTGCACCGCGGTCGGCACGGCCGGGTACACCAGCACCTGGTCGGCGCCCGGCAAGCCGGTGACCTGGCTGGCCGCCTGGGTCAGGAAAGCCTGGGCCGCCTGCTGTGTGCGCGCATCGGCGCGCACCAGGGCCTGGAAGCTGAATGGCGGCATGCCCGCCTGCATGCGTTCGGCCAGTTGGCCGTCCGCGAAAGCCGGGTAATCATGCCGACGCAGTGCCGCGAACAGCGCGTGCTGCGGGTGGGCGGTCTGGATCCACATCTCGCTCGCCGCGCCCTGGCTGGCGTCGCGCCCGGCCCGGCCCGCGGCCTGCATCAACAGGGCGAACAGGCGCTCGGGTGCGCGGAAGTCGCTGGAGAACAGCGCACCGTCCGGATTGACGGCAGCCACCAGCGTGATGCGGCGAAAGTCGTGGCCCTTGGCGATCATCTGCGTGCCGACCAGCACATCGACCGCGCCGGCATGGACCTGGGCCAGCTGCTCCTCGAGCGCGCCCTTGTGGCGCGTGCTGTCGGCGTCGATGCGCAGCACCCGCACGCGCCGGTCCTCGCCCTCGGCACCGGGGCGCTCGATGCCCTCGAACAGATGTGCGAGATGTTCCTCGAGCCGCTCGGTGCCACGGCCCACGGGCGCCAGATCCACATCGCCGCATTCGGGGCAGGCGCGCGGCACGCGTTCGGCAAAGCCGCAGTGGTGGCAGCGCAGCGAGCGGTCGATCTTGTGGAACACGCGGTAGGCGCTGCAGTGCGGGCACAGGCTCTTCCAGTCGCAGCTGCCGCAGGCCAGCACCGGCGCGTAGCCGCGCCGGTTCAGAAGCAGCATGGCCTGCTCGCCCCGCGCGATGCGCGCGCCGATGGCGGCCAGCAGCTGCGGCGCGAGCTGGGCGTTGCGCGGCTGCTGGCCCATGTCGATCAGGCGCACGGTCGGCAGCCGGCCGGCGCCGACGCGGCTCGGCATGGCCAGCCGCAGGTATTTGCCGCCTTCGACCGCCGGCCGGCTGTGGTGCCAGCTTTCCAGCGAGGGCGTGGCCGAGCCCAATAGCACGCGGCAGGGCTGGCCACCGTGTCGGCTCTCCAGCCGGCCACGGTAGACCGCCAGGTCGCGCGCCGAGTAGCGCGCACCTTCCTGCTGCTTGTAACTGGGGTCATGTTCCTCGTCCACGACGATCAGGCGCAACACCGGCAGGGAGGCGAACACCGCCATCCGCGTGCCCAGCACGATGCGGGCGCTGCCGGTGTGGGCCGCCAGCCAGCTGGCCAGGCGCTGCGCAGGCGTCATGCCGCTGTGCATGGACACCAGTGCCTGGCGGCCGAACGCCGGCGCGAAGCGGGCGATGAAGCGCTCTTCGAGCTGCGGCGTGAGGTTGATCTCGGGCACCATCACCAGCGCCTGGGCTTGCGGATCCGCTGCCAGCACCTCCTGCACGGCGCGCAGATAGACCTCGGTCTTGCCGCTGCCAGTGCTGCCGTAGAGCAGGAAGGGGCCGTCCGCCGACTGGATGCGTGCCAGCGCGTGGGCCTGTTCCGCGGTCGGCGCCGGCGCAGGCATGTCGGCCGCTTGCCCCGTCTCCGCCTGGCGCTTCTTGCGTCGAAGCCGGCGCTGCCATTGCGCAGCGTCCAGTTCGCGCAGCTGCGGCGGCAGCGCGGCCAGCGCCACCTCGCCCAGCGCGCGCTGGTAATAGCCGGCGGCAAAGCCCACCAACTGGCGCCAGACGGCGCTCAGGGGCGGCATCCCCTCCAACACGGTGGTCACGGGTTTGAGCGCTGCACTGTCCGGCGGGGCTGCGGCCTCCCAGACCACGCCCAGGGTTTCGCGCCGGCCTAGAGGCACACGCACCAGGGTGCCCGGCGCCAAAGCCTGCTCACAGGTGTAGCTGAGTGGTCCCGCCAGCGCACTGTGCGCCGGCAGTTGCACGAGCACGGAAACGGTGAACGGCATGCTAGGCGCCCACTAGCGTGGTTTGTTGATGTGAACTCAAGGTTATGCCCTTAAGTTGTTGATTCCGAACTGGTTTAAAGCTCATCCACCAAGCCTGTGGATAACTTTGTTGATAGCAGGCCCGCAGCTTTCGCAAGTCCTTGCCACGCAAGGCACGCCGGTTCACTGCCTGCAAATCGGGCAAATCCGTAAATCCTTTGAAATCAATGACTTGCAATGCGCTCCGCTGGCGCGATCGTGGGCGCTCGACCCGGCAAGCTTGCTCTTACCGCTTCCCCTTTTTTGTGCATAAGTGGGTCGGCCTCCAACTCCTTGGCAGCCGGCCCCGTGTATGCAAGAGGCGCCGGATGTGTCAACGGCGCAGCGCGCGCGAGTGGCTGTGGACCGCTTCCACCAGGGCCGAGACATGCTCTGGCGGCGTGTGCTGGCTGATGCCGTGGCCCAGGTTGAAGATCTGCGTCGGCCCATGTCCCTCTCCCCGGTGCGGCGCGCCGAAGCTGTCCAGCACGCGGCGCGCTTCGGCGGCTACCGCGTCCGGCGGTGCGAACAGCGCGTTGGGATCGAGGTTGCCCTGCAGCGCCTTGCGGTCGCCGACACGCGCACGCGCCTGGCCGAGGTTGACGGTCCAGTCCAGGCCCAGCACCTCGCAATCGAGTTCGGCCATCTGGTCCAGCCAGACGCCTCCGCCCTTGGTGAAGACGATGCGCGGGATGATTTGGCCGTCGTGCGTGGTCTTGAGCCGGCGCAATACCTGCTGCGTGTAGGCCAGGCTGAACTGCTGGAACGCACCGTCGGCCAGCACGCCGCCCCAGCTGTCGAACAGCATCACGGCCTGGGCGCCGGCCTCGATCTGGGCGTTCAGGTAGCCGGCCACGGCATCGGCGTTGACCTGCAGCATGCGGTGCATGAGGTCGGGCCGGCCGTACAGCATGCTCTTGACCAGGCGGTAGTCGTCCGAGCCGTGGCCTTCCACCATGTAGCAGGCCAGCGTCCAGGGGCTGCCCGAGAAGCCGATCAGCGGCACACGGCCGTTCAAGGCGCGGCGGATCGAGGTGACCGCGTCGAACACATAGCGCAGCTTGTCCAGGTCCGGCACCGCAAGCTTGGCGACGGCGGCCTCGTCGCGCACCGGCGTCGCGAAGCGCGGGCCTTCGCCGAGTGCGAACGACAGGCCCAGGCCCATGGCGTCCGGCACCGTCAGGATGTCGCTGAACAGGATGGCGGCGTCCAGCGGATACCGGGCCAAAGGTTGCAGCGTGACCTCGGTCGCGTAGTCGGGGTTGGTCGCCAGCCCCATGAAGCTGCCGGCCTTGGCGCGCGTGGCGCGGTACTCGGGCAGGTAGCGGCCGGCCTGGCGCATGAGCCAGATCGGCGTGTGTTCGGTGGCCTGGCGCAAGCAGGCGCGCAGGAACGTATCGTTCTGGAGCGGGGCAAACATGGGGCGGGATTGTCGCCCACGGCCCTGCGGGCCTCAGCGCACAGGCAGGAACTGGAAGAACTGGCCCCCCAGCAGGCTTTGCACGTAACCGATGGCGGCGCGCCGCAGCTTCTCGGTCAGGTAGGCCGCCAGCAGGTCGAGCCGGCCGATGATCTTGCCGAACTCGCGCTCGAAGCTCAGGTTGCGCTCGTTGGCGTTGATCTCGTCGGCCAGCAGCAGTGGCTGGCCCGCGCTGTTGCGGCGCTGGGCCAGCAGCCAGGCGGCGGCCTCGACGTTGCGCGCCGCGTTGTGCAGCAGCTGCGGCTCCAGACTGTCGAGCAGGTTGAAGCTGGTCTTGCCGCCGTGGGCCGTGATCAGCATGTCGGCCGTGGCATAGACAAAGGCGTTCACGCGGTCGCCCACGAACTCGGGCTGCAGCGCCAGCGCCATGGCGGCGATGTCGCGCCGGCCCTGCAGCGAGGCCGGGAGCTGGGCCATGCGGATGGCCGCCGCCAGGTGGTCGAGCGCGGCCTCGCGGCTGGCCTGGCCGGCGCGGCGCCATTCGGCCGGGTTGCGCCGGTACAGCTTGTCGGCCAGCAGCATGAGGCTGGCCAGGTTGTCGCGCATGGCCAGCGTGGCCATGCGGTTGGTGTCCGACTGCACGGCTTCGCCGGCCGAGGCCGGCTCGCCGCGCGCGCTGCCGCGGGTCTGCGGCGGGCTGGTGCAGGCCGCGGCGCTCAGCGGCAGCGCCAACAGCAGCAGGCGGCGTTGCATGATCAGCCGAAGTGGTCGAAAGAGCCGAAGCGCTGGTCCAGCGGCTGGCCCTGGGCATCGACCACCTGCACGCCGGGCGCGGCCGTGGTGCTGCCGATGCGCGTGACCTGCACCTGGGCGTGGGCCACCGCGCCCTTGACCCGGCCGCGCGCCGAAGGCGGCGCCGTGAACACGAGTTCGTAGTCGTCGCCGCCGGCCAGCGCGAAGTCCAGGCGCTGGGCCGGCGAGAGCGGAGCGTCGACGCAAGCCATCAGGCCCAGCGCGGCCGCTGCCTCGATGCGCGCGCCCACGCTGGACGCCTTGAGCACATGGCTCAGATCGCCGAGCAGGCCGTCGCTGACGTCCACGGCCGCCGTGGCCACGCCGCGCAGGGCCAGGCCCAGCGCCACGCGCGGCGTGGGCTGCTCCATGCGCGCGCGCGCCTGAGTGAACACCTCCTGCGGCATGGCCAGGCTGCCACGGAACACCTCGAGTGCCAGCCGTGCATCGCCGACCGTGCCGCTCACGTAGATGTCGTCGCCGGCCTGCGCGCCCGAACGCAGCAGGGCCTGGCCACGTGGCACCTCGCCGAACACCGTGATGCAGATGTTGAGCGGGCCGCGCGTGGTGTCGCCGCCCACGAGTTCGCAGCCGTGCGCATCGGCCAGCGCGAGCAGGCCTTGCGAGAACGGCTCCAGCCAGGCCGCGTCGTCCGCGGGCAGGGCCAGTGCCAGCGTGAAGGCCAGCGGCTTGGCCCCGCAGGCCGCCAGGTCCGACAGGTTCACGGCCAGCGCCTTGTGGCCCAGCGCGCGCGGGTCCACCGTGGACAGGAAATGCCGGCCCTCGACCAGCATGTCGCTGGAGACGGCCAGTTGCATGCCGGGGGCGGGCTGCAGCAGCGCGCAGTCGTCGCCCACGCCCAATGCCGCGCGCTGGACGGGACGCTTGAAGAAGCGCTCGATGAGATCGAATTCGCCCATGTCAGCTTGCCCGAAAGCGCTCGGCTGCCTGGCGCACGACTTCGGCCAGCAAGCGCTCCTGGCCCTGCCGCTCGCGCAGCCAGCGCGCATCGTTGCGGCTGGCCTGCACGTCGGCACGCAGCAGCGCCAGGCCGTTCTCGGCGCCGAGCTCGCGCGCATGCGGCGCGATGCGGTCCATCGTGGCGAGGATGTGCTCGCGCAGCGCCATGTGCTCGCCCGTGGCTGGATCCACGTACACCGCGTCCAGCCCGAAGCGGCAGGCCTGGAAGCGGTTGTAGGTATAGACCAGGTAGTCGTCGTCCGTCGGCACGAAGGGCTTGTCGTGCATGCACCAGGCCGCCAGGCTCTGCACGTAGGCGGCCAGCGCGGCGGCGCGCTGCACGGTCAGCGGCGTGTCGAACACGCGGATCTCGATCGTGCCGTACTCCGGCTTGGGCCGGATGTCCCAGTAGAAGTCCTTCATGCTCTTGACCACGCCCGTGCGCGTCATCTTGCTGAAGTAGTCCTCGAAGGCGTCCCAGGTCAGCGCAAAGGGTGCGCGGCCCGACAACGGGAACGCGAACACCGAGTTCAGCCGCGCCGAGTCGAAGGCCGTGTCCTGCCCCTGCACATAGGGCGAGGAGGCCGACAGCGCGATGCAGTGCGGGATGTAGCGCGACATCTGGTGCAGCGTGACGAGCGCGGTGTCGGCGTCGGGGCAGCCGATGTGCACGTGCTGGCCGAAGATCGTGAACTGCTTGGACAGATAGCCGTACAGCGCCGAGAGCTCGCGAAAGCGCGGTTTGTCGTAGATGCGCTGCTGGTGCCATTGCTGGAAGGCGTGCGTGCCGCCGCCCAGGATCGCGATGTTGAGCTTGTCGGCGCAGGCCACCAGCGCGTCGCGCAGCTGCGTGAGCTCGTCCAGCGCCTGGCCGGCGCTGTTGCACACGCCGGTGGAGATCTCGATCATGCTGGAGGTCATCTCCGGCACCACCGAGCCGGGCAGCTTGCGCCCGGCCATCAGGCGCAGCATGTCCTCGGCATAGGGCGCGAGGTCGTAGTTGTGCGTGTTGACGAGCTGCAGTTCCAGTTCCACGCCCAGCGACAAAGCGGCAGATTTGCCGAAGGGTTCCAGCCCGATGGCGCTCATTCCAATGCTCCCCGGCCGCTGTCGCCGGCCTCGCGTGCGTGGTCGCGGCCGCTCTCGCCGGCGCGCCGCAGCGCCACCGTGGCGATCACGGCGCCGACCACTTCCATCATGAGAATGCAGGGCAGGGCCACGCCTGTGATGGTCGCGCCATGCGTCTTGGAGGCCAGCGCGAACTGCGAAGCCAGCAGCAGCGCCACCGAGGACATGGGCGACATCGCGCAGCCCGCCCACAGCGCCTGCGACAGCCGCAGGCCGCTGCCGGGGCTGGCGACCACCGTGCCCAGCACCTTGGCCAGCAGCCGCACGGCCACCACGCCCAGCACCAGGGCCGCGCCGGCCGCGCTCCAGACCGTGCCGGCCGCCACCGTGGAGACCAGCACGAACATCAGCATGGTCAGCATCGAGGCGGCCGTGCCGAGCTGGCGCGGCCAGATCCAGGGCCGCGGGTTGACCTGCTTGAGCAAGAGGCCCGCCAGCAGTGCCGACAGCGCGGCCGAGCCGCCCACCAGCGTGGCCAGCGCGGTGCTGGCCGCGATCAGCGCGAGCAGCAGCATGGAGGTGTTCTCGCTGGTCGGGCTCATCACGCGCAGCGCCGCGCGCATGGCCAGGCCCAGCAGCGCGGCCACGGCCAGCGACAGGCCCAGCAGCTTGAACAGCGGCGCGATGGTTTCCAGCACGCCGGTGTTCTCGCCGGCTTCGATCAGGCCGGCCAGCGCGCTGCCGATGGTCAGCGCGTACAGCGTGGACAGCGTGGACAGCGCGATCGCGCGCTCGGTCACCGGCCCGGCCGCATGCGTGTCCATGACCACGCGCGTGAGCACGGCGGGTGAGGCCACCACGGCCACGATGGCCAGGGCCTGCGCGGCGATGGGCGCGATGTCGAACTGGCGCAGCAGCCAGTACACGGCGACGAAGCTCAGCACCGACTCGAGCAGCGACTGCACCAGCACCATGGGGTTGTGCTGGAACCAGCGCAGCGAGATGCGCGCGCCGGCCTCGAAGAGCACCACGGCGATCGCGATCTGCAGCAGGAACAACGCATTGCCGGTCAGCGGCCAGGCCGCGTCGGCAAAACCGAAGAAGCCGGCGATGGCCCCGACCACCGAGTAGCCCGCCACCTTGGGCAGGCCACTGTGGCGCTGCACCAGGTAGCCGGCCGCGGCCGCGCAGGCCAGCACCAGAGACCAGGCCAGCGTGGGCAGGCTGGCGCTGGCCCCGTCAGCGTTCCAGAAGGTCAGCAGATCCTGCATCGGGTGGGGGTCTCCTTGAAGTGGCGTGGTCGGGAGTGTCCGTGGCGGCGGGCCGCAGCACGGGCAGGAAAAATTGCAGCGGCCGGCGCCGCAGCCGCGCGCGGATGGCGGCGTAGATGCGCGCGCGATCGACGCCGCTCACGTTGTGCGCGCGCGCCGCCACGCGGAACGCGAGGTAGAAACTCACGGCCACGTTGAGCATGCCGATCACCGGGATCGCGGCCACGCACCACCAGAAGGCTTCCATGCGCAGCACGGCCGGCCCGAGCGTGGCCGCCGCCGCGGCCAGCTGGCCCGACGACAGCGTGACGTGGCGCACATCCAGCGCCAGGCCGAAGAAGCCCAGGAAGGCCGGCACCAGGCCCAGCATGAAGCCCAGCGTGACGTTGGACGCCAGGCCCGAGATGTTCTCGCGCATGAAGCCCGCCCAGCGCGCCGCGCGGCCCGGGCCGAGCAAGCGCGTGATGCGCGGGTTGTAGCGCAGCGCCGAGTCCAGCCGGTGCAGCACGAACCAGTTCTCGGCCCAGCCGCCGACCAGGCTGGCGGCGAACAGCAGCACGCCCGTGAACGCCGCGAACAGTGCCGTGGGGCCACGCAGGTCCAGCGAGTGCAGGACGTACTGCGCGCCCTGGGCGTCGATCATCGGATGGCCCAGCGTGTGCAGCATCAGCAGGCTGATGCCGAGCACGGCCGGCACCACCACCAGCACGTTGCCGAGCACGGCCGCCACCTGCGATCGGGTGAGGTGGGTGATCTCGTCGACGAAGCGGGTCACCGCGTCGCCCGTCAGGTCCTTGAGCTTGGCCGCCATGGCCGGCGCCGTCATGGCCGGCTGCTTGGTGGCCAGCGTGCAGTGCAGCAGCTGGATCAGCACGAAGCTCACGGCATAGGACAGGCCGGCCCAGAAACCGCCCCAGAAGGCCGACAGTCCCAGGGCCATGATGCTGAACTTGAGCAGCACCGTGAAGCCGGTCAGGAAGCCGCCACCGGCGGCCTTGCGCAGCATCGTGAAGTAGGCCGGCACGTCGCGCGTGATGTAGTGCTCGCCGGTCTCGGCGCTGCGTTCGGCCACCTTGGCGGCCAGCAGCGAGGAGTTCGCCGCGACCAGGGCGCGCAAGCTCTTCTTGTCCTGCTCGGCCTGCGCCAGCCGTGCGATCAGGCGTGCGCCGCTGGCCAGCGGTTTGCCGCCCAGCAGCATGTCCAGCAGTTCGCGCACGCGCACGATGCGCTCGCGCAGCTGGCGCAGCCGGAACACCACGCCGACCGAGATGCCGTTTTCCTCCAGGTGCGCGTAGACGTCGTTCACGGCCTGGCGGCAGGCCTCCAGCCGCTCGCGCAGTTGCAGGGCGGCCGCGTCCACGGCCTCCTGCGAGGCGGTCTGGCGCACGGCCCGCGCCAGTTGGTCCACGTCGCTGACGAGGAAGTGGAAGGCGCGGTCGGCACGCGTCTTCTCGCCCATGCGCAGGCGCAGCTCGGGCGCGAAGCCGTTGGCCTGGATCTGGCCGGCGCAGTAGGTGATGGCGTCCAGCACGATGCTCTGCCAGGGCGGCGTGCGCGGGTCGTCGGGGTCGGACAGCTGCGCCGCCAGGCGCTGCAGCAGCGGCTCGTCGAGTGCGGCCAGCCAGGCGCCGTCGATGCGGCGCGGAAACGCCAGCGAGAACAGCGCCGAGGCGTCCACGGTTTCGGGCGTGCCGGGCAGCAGCTTGCGCCGCAGCCGTTCGTTGAACTCGCTGGCGAAGGCCGTGCGCGGCGCGAAGCCGTGGTCGCCCAGCAGCACCGAGAAGTCGACCGTCAGCACCATGGTGCGCCACCAGGCGCGCAGGCGCGGCAGCAGGTCGGGGCGGGCCTCCAGCGCTTCGACGAGGAATTGCACGCGGCTGACGGCGGCCGGTACGGACTTGCCGTCGCCGCGCACCCAGTCAAGCACCCGGATCAGCCAGATGTGGCGGTGGGCGAGCGGCGCCGACGGGTCCAGCGCATCGAGGATGCGGTTGATGTCTTGCGGCATGGCAAGGGAGTCAATGCAGCACCCGTGCGCCGGCGCCGGTGCCCGTGTCGGCGTCGAGGATGAAGGCCGGGATCTCGACCTCGAAGCGCGTGCCGTCCTCGGCCACGCAGAAGTAGCTGCCGCGCATCGAACCCGTGGGCGTGTGCAGCCGGCAGCCGCTCGTGTACTGGAAGTATTCGCCGGGCCGCAGCAGCGGCTGCTGGCCGACCACCCCCAGGCCCTTGACTTCCTCGGTGTGGCCGTGGCCGTCGGTAATGATCCAGTGGCGAGAGATGAGTTGCGCGGGTACGTCGCCGCGGTTGTGGACGGTGATCTGGTACGCGAAGCTGTAGACCGCCTGCTCGGGCGAGGACTGGTCCGGCAGGTAATGCGGCTGGGCCTCGGCCGTGAACTGGTACTTTGGCATGGCCGGCATCCTACCTGCCCGTCCGCGCCGGACGCGCAAAACCCGGCTCGGCGAAAATGCGCGGCCATGAGCCGCCCCACTTACCGCATCGCCCCCTCCCTGCTGTCCGCCGATTTCACGCGGCTTGGCGAGGAGGTCACCAACGTCATCGCCGCCGGCGCCGACTGGATTCACTTCGACGTGATGGACAACCATTACGTGCCCAACCTGACCTTCGGCCCCATGATCTGCAAGGCGCTCAAGCCCTTGTCCAGGAAGGCCGACGGCACGCCCGTGCCCATCGACGTGCACCTCATGGTCCAGCCCGTGGACGCACTGGCCGCCGCCTTCGCCGAGGCCGGCGCCGACCTGATCAGCTTCCACCCCGATGCGAGCACCCACGTGCACCGCAGCGTGCAGGCGATCCGCGCGGCCGGCTGCAAGGCCGGCGTGGTGTTCAACCCGGCCGCTTCGCTGGACGTGCTGGACTGGGTGCTGGAAGACCTGGACCTGGTGCTGATCATGAGCGTGAACCCCGGTTTCGGCGGCCAGGCCTTCATCGACAGCGCGCTGCGCAAGACCGAGCTGGTCAGGAAGCGCATCGACGCCATCGGCAAGGACATCCGGCTGGAAGTGGACGGCGGCATCAAGGCCGACAACATCGCGCGCGTGGCCGCGGCCGGTGCCGACACCTTCGTGGCCGGCAGCGCCATCTTCGGCCAGAAGGATTACAAGGGCGTGATCGACAGGATGCGCGCGGCGCTGGCCGGCTGAGCCCGCCCCACGATCCTGCGCGGGGTGCGCCACAGTGGCGCCCCATCGTGCAGGGGCCGGCCAGCACGAGGCGGCCATGCCCATCACACCGGTTCTTCGCCGCGCTGGTGGCTTGTCGCCTGGCGCCGTTGCCCTGCGACGTCGGCTGCGCCTGCCTGGCGCTGCGGGTGCTGCCGTCGCTCCTGCCGCTGGTCTGCTGCGCGCTGGTGGGGCCGCTGCGGGTGCCGTTGTTTCAGGCCTTTTTGGCGCGAGACGTCTTCCTGGCGGCGGCTCTGGCTTTCGCCGCTGGCTTCGTGGAGGCCTCGGCCTGCAGATCCTCCAGCCAGGCCAGCGCGTCGACCTGGGCCATGAAGTGCCGCAGGTAGTCCGGCGCGCAGCTGCGCATGAGCTGCAGCGCCTGGTGCACCAGGTGCTCGGAGTTCAGCGGGCCGGGGTTCTCGGGGGCGTCGGCCAGCGCATGCTTCAAGCGCTGCTCGGCATGCAGCCGGGCCCAGGTGCTGCGGAAGAACTGCAGCATCTCCGGCTCGGCGGTCTGGCCCGCGCGCGGGCCGTTGGGCGTCGCGGGCGGGCGTAGCGCCTGCAGCAGGTCGGCGAGTGGGCCTGGCGCCGCGGGGCTGCGTGCGGGCACAGGGCTGGCGGGCCGGGCCGGGGCCTGGGTCTGCAGAGCCGCCAAGCGCGCGTCCAGCAGCGCACGCTCGGCACCTGTGCGCGTGGCCGCGCGCCGCGCCAGCGCCGCGACGAGGTGCGCGTGCAGCGGGTCGGTGGGGCTGCTGGCGGGCTGCTCAGTCACGCGGCTTGCTGTCGGTGCGGGCCGGCCGGGGCGTGGGTGCGATCTCCACGCGGCGGTTGCGCGCGCGGCCCTCGGCATCGGCGTTGGAGGCCACGGCCTGCTCGGAACCGAAGGCCGCGGCGAACACGGCCGAGGCGGGAATGCCTTCCTCGATCAGCGTGCGCGTCACGGTCAGCGCGCGCTGCGCCGAGAGCTCCCAGTTGTCGGCGAACTGGCGGTTGCTCGCACGCACCTGGCGGTCGTCGGTGAAGCCGCTGACCATCAGGATCTCCTCGCGCTGCTGCAGGTAGGTGGCCAGCGGGCCGGCCAGGCTCTGCAGCAGTTGCCGGCCCTCGGGCTGCAGTTCGTTGGAGTTGAACGCGAACAGCACGCTGCCGCTGATGCCGATGCGACCGTCCGTCAGCGTCACGCGGCCGGCCGCGAGTGGGCCCGACAGCGCCTGCTCCAGCGTCTGCAGTTTCTGCGCCTGGGCCTGGCTGCGCGCCAGTTCGGTCTTGAGCCGCGTGTCCAGTTCCAGCTGCATGCCGATCACGCCGACCAGGATCAGCACGAAGGCGCCGAGCAGGCCGGCCATGAGGTCGGCGAAGGCGGTCCAGACCGGCGCGGCCCCGTCGTGGCCCAGGCCGTCGTCGAGTTCTTCGGCGGTCATGCTTCGACGGCCTGCGCGCTGCGCTCGTTGGCCAGCCGCTGCAGGTCTTCCACGATCTGCTTTTGCGACAGCAGCGAGAGATCGATGACCTCGCGCGCCTGGGCCACGTAGTAGGCCAGCTGCTCGTCGCTGCGCGCGATGGACTTGGCCAGCGTCTCGTCGACCTGCTGCAGGTGCGCGCCGAGCTCGGCGTTGGATGCGCTGAACACCTGCACGGCGGCGCCGAAGGCCTCGCCCAGGCTCGCGACCTCCGCTGCGCCTGCACCCAGCTGGGCGGCGGAATCGGCCAGGCGGCTGCCCTGTTGCTCGACCTGGGCGGCGAAGCGCTCGCCCGCGCGTTCCAGCAGTTCGGCCGAGCCCGCCACCAGGGCGTCGATGGCGGCGCGCTGTTCGCTGGAAGCGTGGTTCACGGCGTCCAGCAAGGTGCGCAGCGTGTCCAGCACGCGGGCGCGTTCGTCCAGCATGGCGTTGTCGCGCGCCATGCTGTCGGTCAGCTTGTCGCGCAGCTCGGCGATGACTTCGGCGGCCGCACGCGGCGCCTGGGCCGCCGCATCGACCAGGCGGCCGATCTCGGCGACGGTGGCGCTGGCCTGGGCCTCGGCGCGCTCGCCCATGGCCTGGGCTGTCTCGGCCAGTGCGGCGCAGATGCGCTGCTGCTGGGCCAGGGCGTGTTCGCTGGCCTGGCGCCACTGGGCCGCCAATTGCTCGGTCATGCGCGTCAGCGTGGCGTTCCAGTGGGCCATGCGCTCGGCATCGCGTGCGCCGGCCTGGGCCTGCAGGTCGGCGTGGGCCTGGGCCACGGTGGCCTGCAGCACGGCCGCGTGGTGCGAGAAGCCGTCGGACGCGCTGGCCAGCGCCTGGCGCGTCTCCTGGCCATGGGCCTGGGCGCTGCGTTCGTGCCGCTCCAGTGCGGCGGTCCAGGCCGCCAGGCGTTCGGCGTCGCGCTCCGCCACCTGCTGCTGCAGCGTGGTGACCTGTTCGACGAAGCCGCTGGCGGCCGCTTCCAAGGCGGCACGGGTCTGGCTGGCCACGGCCTGTTGCGTGGCTTCGTGCCGGGCCAGTGCCTCGCTCCAGGCCGCGGCCTGCTCGGCGTTGCGGGCTTCCGCCTGGGCCATCAGCTCGGCGTGCGCATGGGCCACCCCCTGCTGCAGCGCGGCGGCATGGGCGTCGAAGCCGGCGGCCGTGCTGGCCAGTGCCTGTTGCGTGTCGCTGGACAGGGCCTGCGTGGCGCGCTCGTGCGCGGCCAGGGCTTCGGTCCAGGCTGCCAGGCGCTGCGCGTCGCGCGCGTCCGCCTGCTGCTGCAGCCTGGCATGGGCCTGCTCCACGGTCTGCAGCAGCGCAGCCGTGTGCTGCGCGAACTGCGCCGTGCTGCCGGCCAGGGCGGCCTGCGTGTCGCTGGCCAGGTTGTTGTTGGCCTGGGCGTGCCGGGCCAGGCTGTCCTGCCAGCGCTGCTCCAGGGCGCCCGTGGTGCGCGCGAGTTGTTCGGAAACCTGCTCCACCAGCGCCGCCGAGCGCTGCGCGAAGCCCTGCGTGAAGCTGTCCAGGCCGGCCTGCAGGCCGCTGCCGAGCTGGGCCTGTACCGCGCGCTGCTCGGCCAGGGCCTCGGTCCAGGCGCGCGACACGCCTTCGGCGCTCGTGGCAAAGCGCTGCGCGACTTGCTCGAGCTGCTGCTGCACGCCCTGGGCCGCGCCCGCGTGCAGGGCCGCGGCCTCGCGCGCCACGCCGGCCATGGTGGCCTCCACCGCGGGCTGGATCGCGGCACCGGCCAGGCGCGCGCTTTCCGCCAGGCTGTCCTTGAGCGAGCGGTCCACGGCGCTCGCCAGGCCCGTGTAGGCGGCCTCGGTGCGGCTGTGGAAGCCCTGCTGGTCGGCCAGCAGGCGCTCGTGCAGCTGTTGGCTCTGGCGTTCCATACCCTGCACCAGCGTGTTGAGCTTCTCGACCAGCGCCGGCATGGCCTCGGCCTGCTGGCGCAGCAGCTGGAAGGAATCGTCGCGGCGCTGGGCTTCGGAGAAGGCGCGCAGCGTGGTGCCGGTCAGCTGGTCGAGCTGCTGGCCGGCGACCAGGCGCTCGCGCCGCGCCAAGGCCGCCGCCAGGCCCAGCGTGGCCGAAGCCGCCACGCCGGCCAGCGAGGTGCCGAAGGCCACGCCCAGGCCGCTCACGGGTGCCGCCAGGGCCGCGCGCACGCTGGCCAGGTCGGTCGCGCCCTGCAGCGCCATGCCGGTGCCGCGCAGCGTGACCACCATGCCCAGGAAGGTGCCCAGCATGCCCAGCAGCACCAGGAAGCCGGCCAGGTAGGGCGTCAGGACCGGGCCGGGCAGGGCCACGCGCTGGCCTTCGATGCGCAGGCGCACGGGGTGGCGCAGCGTGGCCGGCAGGCGCTCCAGCCAGGGCTCCAGCGCCGCCGGCGGCGTACCGCTGTCGGCCAGCACGGCGGACAGCTGGTCGGTGGCTTGGCGAAAGCGCCACAGTTCCAGCGCTCCGGACACGAAGAAGGCGCCGATCAGCGCCGTGACGGCCAGCGCCAGCAGATGGCTGCTGCCGGCGTAGCCAGCGCCGACCCAGACGATGCAGGCCAGGCCCGCGAGCAGGACGGCGTGGTGGAGAACTCGGTTCATGGGACTTGCTTGCATCTCAAAGATTGGATCGCAGGGTCTTCATGAGTCCCTCGATCGGTTGCCATCGAAGATCCAGTTCGGCCAGCAGCACGCTCTGCACTTCGTGCTGGAACACGGTGGGCCAATCCGCCACGGCGTCTTCGCCACTGGCATCGCGCAGTTGCCGGAATCGCTTCTCCAGCACCTTCGGGATGCCGGCCAGCAGCCTGTGCTCCTGGTTGCCGATGACCTGCTCCAGCACCGTGTCCACCGTGGCCAGCCGGGCCAGCGCAGGCGAGCGCGCCGACAAGGCCATGCGCAGGCGCCCGCGCAGCGGCGCGATGGCCGCAGCCATGGCCGACTGGCGGGCCAGCACGCAGCGCCGGTAGGGCGGAAAGCCCGGCGTGGCCTCCTTGACCTCGCCGGGCAGCGGCACCGGCGGGGCGCGGAACTCGACCGTGGCGGCCGCCGTTTCCTCGGCGATGGCGCGGACCAGCGCGCTGCGCAGCCGTGCGGCGGCACCGGCGATGGTCTGCACCGCAGCGGCCGCCTTGGCCGGGTCCCCGCTGGCGGGCCGCGGCGCGGGCGCGTCCTTCAGGGCCGTGAACAAGGGCATGGCATCGGTCCACCGGAGCCACAGGCCCAGGCGGTCTGCAAAGCCCTGTGGGGATTCGCGCACGTCCGACCCGGCCATGCGGGCCAGCAGACGGACCAGTGCCGAGTCGGGCGTGCCTGTGTGCCGTGACGCTTGCACCATGCCGACGGATTCGAAAAAACCGCGCAGTCTACATGGGCGGGCCGGCCGGAGCTGTCACAGCTTGTGCGCCACCGGGCTGCGCCTGCCCCTTTTTTTGATGGGCGGTGGAATAAATGCGCCCTGCCATCCGTCCATGCCGGTGTTTCTCCACCCCCTGCGAAAGACCGCCACCATGCACACCCGCCTCGCTACCACGCTCGCCCTGGCGCTCGCCACCGCCTTCACGCTGCCGGCCCAGGCCGAGCCCGCGCCCAAGATGGCCGGCGGCATGCTCGTCAACGCCGCCGGCATGACGCTCTACACCTTCGACAAGGACCAGGCCGGCAGCGGCAAGAGCGTGTGCAACGGCCCCTGCGCCACGCTGTGGCCGCCGGCACTGGCCGATGCCGACGCCAAGCCCGCCGGCGACCTGAGCGTGGTCACGCGCGACGACGGCGCCAGGCAGTGGGCCTACAAAGGCAAGCCGGTCTACACCTATGCATCCGACAAGAAGGCCGGCGATGCGACGGGCGACAACTTCAAGGACATCTGGCACGTCGTCAAGTAAGGGCCGGACCGCCGACACTCGGGCGCCATGCGCTCCCAGGACGAAGCCGAGATCGTGGCCAGCATCCCCAGTCTGCGCCGCTACGCACGGGCGCTGGTGGGCGAGCGCGACCGGGCCGACGACCTGGTGCAGGACACGCTGGAGCGTGCCTGCTCGCGCTGGGCGCTGTGGCGCCGGCAGGGCGAGGTCCGGGCCTGGCTGTTCGGGATCATGCACAACCAGTTCGTGGACCGCCTGCGCGCCCAGCGCAGCCGGCCCGAGGACAGTGCCGGCGACGCTCTGCCCGAGCAGCCGCAGCGCCCGCAGCAGACCGATGCGCTGGAGCTGCGCGATCTCGAGCGCGTGCTGCAGCGCCTGCCGCCCGAGCAGCGCGAGGTGCTGCTGCTGGTCGCGGTGGAAGAGATGAGCTACCAGGAGGTGGCCAGCGCCGTCGGCGTGCCGCTGGGCACCGTGATGTCGCGGCTGTCGCGCGCACGCGCGCGCCTGCACGAAGAATTGCGCGGGCCGGACCCGGCCCGTGCGGGCCAGCCGGCCGACCGCATCCGGCGCGTGAAATGACCATGGACGATCCCCGACTCCACAGCGTCGGCACGGGCCAGCCTGTGCCCATCACCGAAGCCGACCTGCATGCCTATGCCGACGGCCAGCTTGCGCCCGCGCGGCAGGCGCAGATGGAGCAGTTCCTGGCTGAGCACCCCACGCAGGCCGCCCGCGTGCGTGCCTGGCAAGAGCAGAACGCCTTGCTGCACAGCCTGCTGGACCCGGTGCGCGCGGAGCCTGTGCCCCCGCGCCTGTCCATGCCGGCGCGCACGGCCATGGCCTGGCGCAGCCTGGCCGCGGGCGTGCTGATCGCCGCCGTGAGCGCGGGCGCCGCCTGGTCGTTGCGCGGCATGGTCGAGGGCGGTGCGGCGCTCTCGCTGGCCGCTGGTCCCGCGCTGAGCGGGTTCGCACAGCGCGCGGCCATCGCGCACGCGGTCTACAGCCCCGACAAGCGGCGCCCGGTGGAGGTGGGCGCCGACCAGGAGCAGGCCCTGGTGACCTGGCTGACCCGCCGCATGGGCGCGCAGGTGCGCGCCCCGGCACTGGCACCGCTGGGCTATGCATTGATCGGTGGCCGGCTGCTGCCGGGCGAGAAAGGCCCGGTGGCGCAGTTCATGTACGGCGCTGACGACGGCCGGCGCCTGACCTTGTACGTGACGCGCGAGGTGGCGGCCGCCGACACCGCCTTCCGCTTCGGCCAGGACGGCGCGGTCAAGGTGTTCTACTGGGTCGAGAACGGCTTCGGCTACGCGATCTCGGCCGATGCCGACCGGGCCGCGCTGATGGAGGTCTCCGAGGAGGTCTACCGGCAGCTCAAGCCCGGCTGACCCGGCCGGACACAATCGGGGGCTGCACCGCCCGAGGATCTGCATGCTGCCCGCCCGTTCCACGCCATCCGCTTTCGCCCTGCAAACGCCGTTGCAGGCCGCCATCGTCGACCTGGACGGCACCATGGTCGACACGCTCGGCGACTTCAGCGCCGCGCTGGACCGCATGCTGGCCGACCTGTCGCTGCCCGCGGTGCCGGCCGCCGCCGTGGCCGAGATGGTCGGCAAGGGCTCGGAGCACCTGATCCGCAGCGTACTGGCCCGGGTGCAAGCCGACCCGGGGCTGTACGACGCCGCCTGGGCCAGCTACCAGCGCCACTACCCGCAGGTGAACGGCCGCCATTCGCAGGTGTACCCGGGCGTGGTCGAAGGCCTGCGCGCGCTGCAGGCGCGTGGCCTGGCGCTGGCCTGCCTGACCAACAAGCCCACTGATTTCGCACGTGCGCTGTTGCGTGACAAGGGCTTGGACGGCTTCTTCGCGCAGGTCTTCGGCGGCGATGCCTTCGCGCGAAAGAAGCCCGACCCGCTGCCCTTGCTGCGCACCTGCGAGGCTCTGGGCAGCCCGCCTGCGCGCACGCTGATGCTGGGCGATTCCAGCAACGACGCCCGGGCCGCGCGCGCGGCGGGTTGCCCCGTGGTGCTGGTCAGCTACGGCTACAACCACGGGCAGCCGGTGCGCGCGGTCGATGCCGACGGCTGGGTCGACTCGCTGGTCGAAGCTGCTGCCCTGCTGTAGTTGGCCTCCTACCGGCACTCGCAGGCTGGTCCCACAGCCCGCTGAAGCGGGCAACTACCAGAGGCACCCCGGCGCCCCCTTAGCCTTGTGCGCATCGTCATTGCGCACAAAGAGGGGATCAGGTCATGGACATCGTCGTTTGGGCTGTCGCGGGCATCGTGGGCGTGCTGGCACTGGTGGCCGTGGGCCGCGCCATCGCCTGCTGCGTGGACGCCTGAGGCGATGGCGCGCAAGGACGCAACCGGCGCCAAGGCGCCGCGGGCCGGCACCAGCCCCAAGCAGCAGCAGATGCAGACGTTCGCCGCGGCCGAGGCCACGGCGGCCACCGGCCTCACGACCAACCAGGGACTGCGGCTCTCGGACAACCACAATTCGCTCAAGGCCGGCGTGCGCGGCCCCACGCTGCTGGAAGACTTCATCCTGCGCGAGAAGATCACGCACTTCGACCACGAGCGCATTCCCGAGCGCGTGGTCCACGCGCGCGGCGCCGGCGCGCACGGCTACTTCCAGCTGTACCGCTCGCTCGCAACCTACACGCGCGCGGCCTTCCTGCAGGATCCGGAGCAGCGCACGCCGGTGTTTGTGCGGTTCTCCACCGTGGCGGGCTCGCGCGGCTCGGCCGACACGGTGCGCGATGTGCGCGGCTTCGCCGTGAAGTTCTACACCTCCGAGGGCAACTACGACCTCGTGGGCAACAACATGCCGGTGTTCTTCGTGCAGGACGCGATGAAGTTCCCGGACCTGATCCATGCCGTCAAGCCCGAGCCGCACCACGAGATGCCGCAGGCCGCCAGCGCGCACGACACCTTCTGGGACTTCGCCTCGCTGATGCCCGAGACCACCCACATGCTGATGTGGGCCATGAGCGACCGCGCCATCCCGCGCAGCTACCGCATGATGGAGGGCTTCGGCGTGCACACCTTCCGGCTCGTGAACGCGGGCGGAGATGCGGTGTTCGTCAAGTTCCACTGGAAGCCGAAGCTGGGTGTGCACGGCCTGGCCTGGGACGAGGCGCAGAAGATCGCTGGCACCGACCCCGACTTCCACCGGCGCGACCTCTGGGAAGCCATCGAACGCGGCGAGTTCCCCGAATGGGAGCTGGGTCTGCAGATCATCGACGAGGGCAAGGCCGACCAGCTCGGCTTCGACATCCTGGATCCGACCAAGCTCGTGCCCGAGGAGATGGTGCCGGTGCAGCGCGTCGGCAAGCTGGTGCTGGACCGCAACCCCGACAACTTCTTCGCCGAGACGGAGCAGGTGGCCTTCCACCCGGGCCACATCGTGCCCGGCATCGATTTCTCCAACGACCCGCTGCTGCAGGGCCGGCTGTTCTCCTACACCGACACCCAGCTGTCGCGCCTGGGCGGGCCGAACTTCCACGAGATCCCGATCAACCGCGGCGTCTGCCCTTTCCACAACTTCCAGCGCGACGGCATGCACCGCATGGGCGTCCACCGTGGCCGCGCCGCCTACGAGCCCAACACGCTGGGCCAGGCCGGCACGGAGTTCCGCGTCGACGGCGGGCCCCAGGGCTTCCAGGAGTTCCAGGCCGCCACCGGCACGCCGCGCATCCGCCAGCGCAGTCCCTCGTTCGACGACCATTTCTCGCAGGCTGCGCTGTTCTGGCACAGCCAGGGGCCGGCCGAGAAGGAGCACATCGTGGCCGCCTTCCGCTTCGAGCTCGGCAAGGTCGAACATCCCGAGGTGCGCCAGCGCATGGTGGACAACCTGGCGCATGTGGACGCGATGCTCGCGCGCAAGGTGGCGTCCGGCCTGGGCCTCACACCGGATCCGCGCGCGGCGGCCGGCCGCGCCGGTTTCCGCGAGGTGCGCGGCAAGCTGCCCATCGAGGAATCGGCCGCGCTGCGCATGGCGAGCCAGCCGCCTTCGGGTTCACATCCACTGGCCACGCGCAAGGTGGCCGTGCTGGTGGCCGACGGCGTGGAAGTGCAGGGCCTGCGCCCGGTGCTGCAGGCGCTGCAGGACGCGGGCGCGCATTGCCTGGTGCTGGCCCCCCAGCTGAGCCCTGTGGCCACCGAAGGCGGCCGGCAGTTCGCCGTGGACCATGCACTGGCGACCATGCCCTCGGTGCTGTTCGACGCGGTGCTGGTGGCCGGCGGCGAGCGCGCCGCGCAGGCACTGGACGGTCTGGGTACCGCCCACCACTTCGTGCTGCAGGCCTACAAGCACGCCAAGGCGGTCTGCGTGCTGGGGCAGGGCGCGGCGCTGTTGCGCTGGCTGGGGCTGGACGGCAAGGCCGATGCCCCCGCGCTGGCCCGGCATCCGGGCGTGGTGATCGGGCCCGGCGGGGCGGAGCGGGCGCCCGACACGGCCAAGGCCTTCATCGAGGCCATTGCCCGCCATCGGCACTGGGACCGCCCGCTGGCCGACGGCGTGCCGGCCTGATCAGGCCACCATCTTGGCCATCCGCAGCATCTTGCGGATGGTGTCGGCGAGTTCCTCGATGACGAACTTGCCGACATAGGCGTCGGCGCCCACCGTCTTCACATGGCTTTCGTTGGTGGTGCCCGACAGCGAGGAATGGATCACCACCGGGATCGTGCGAAAGCGCGGGTCCTGCTTGATCTTGCGCGTGAGCGTGAAGCCGTCCATCTCGGGCATTTCCAGGTCGGTCAGCACCATGGCCAGCTTGGAGGAGACGGGCCTGCCCTCGGCCTCGGCCTTGCTGGCCAGGTCCTGCAGCTTGTCCCAGGCCTCGCGGCCCGACTTGGTCATGACGAAGGGCGTGCCCAGCGTCGACAGGCCCTTCTCGATCAGGGAGCGCGCGATCAAGGAATCGTCGGCTGCCAGGATCACGCTGCCTGGCGGAAGGCTGACCCGCGCACCCACGCTTTCCTCGGTGATCTCCGGGCCGGCCGGCGGCATCACCGTGCGCAGGATCTGCTCCACGTCCAGCACCTGGGCCAGCCGGGTGTTGTGTACGTCGCCGTCCAGCCGGGCGATGCTCGTGATCAGCCCGCCGGCCGAGGTGTTGGCCTCGGCCGAGAGCACCTGGTTCCAGTCCAGCCGCACGATCTCGTCGACTTCCTCGACCGCGAAGGCCTGGGTGGTGCGCGCGTACTCGGTCACCAGCAGGATGTTGAGCCCGGTCTGCGGCACGCAGCCCACGGCGGCCGGCAAATTGATGACCGGGATCACCTGGCCGCGGATGTTGGTCACGCCCATCATGTGGGCGGTGGAGTTGGCCACCGCCGTCACGGTGGGCATGACCATGATCTCGCGGACCTTGAACACGTTGATGCCGAAGAGCTCGCGGTGCTCGGAATTGGGCGTCACGCCCAAGCGGAACAGCAGCAGCTCGAACTTGTTGCTCGTCGTGAGGTTGGTGCGCTCGTCGACCTCTTTTTGTACCGTGCTCATGACAAATATTCCCCTGGACCCGTTACTGGGCTGAAACGATTGTGGGTGCCGGCCTGGGGGCTGGTCAACATCAGCCGCCAACTGGTCGCGAACAGCCGCCAAGCGGCAGCGCTTTGAGTCTCTTTGCTACACTCGCCGCCCATGTCCGCTCACAGCACCAAGACATCAGGCGCAGGCCGGGGAGCCTGGCCCTGGCGTAAGCCAACGACAAGCCGCACCTGATTGCACGGCGCATCGCCGTGCGCCCGTGCCCTTCGCGCCTCCCTCCCTCCCGCGCAAGGGCTTTTGGATACGAAGGCAGCACCCCGCTGCCGCCGGGACGCCCACCCTCGACAAGCGCCCGGCGTGAACTTCGAAAGCACGCTGTGATCACTGAACTGGAATTCAAGAGCCTGTCCAAGGACGGCTACAACCGCATCCCCCTCATCGTCGAGGCGTTCGCGGACCTCGAAACCCCGCTCTCGCTGTACCTGAAGCTCGCCTATTCCAACGGACCCCAGGGCGGCGGCAAGTTCAGCTTCCTGCTCGAATCCGTGGTGGGCGGCGAGCGCTTCGGCCGCTACAGCTTCATCGGTCTGCCGGCGCGCACGATGCTGCGGGCCAGCGGCTTCGGTGCCCAAGCGCGCACCGAGGTTGTGACAGACGGTCAGGTGGTCGAGACCGCCGCAGGCAATCCGCTGGACTTCATCGAGGCCTACCAGAAGCGCTTCAAGGTCGCGCTGCGCCCGGGCCTGCCGCGCTTCTGCGGCGGCCTGGCCGGCTACTTCGGCTACGACGCGGTGCGCTATATGGAGAAGAAGCTCGAAAACAGCTGTCCGCCCGACCAGTTGGGCTGCCCCGACATCCTGCTGCTGCAGTGCGAGGAACTGGCCGTCATCGACAACCTCTCGGGCAAGCTCTACCTGATCGTCTACGCGGACCCCAAGCAGCCCGAGGCCTATGCCAACGGCAAGCGCCGGCTGCGCGAGCTCAAGGACAAGCTGCGCTATTCGGTCAGCGCGCCGCAAGTCAAGCCCACGCTGGCGCACCCGGCCGAGCGGCCGTTCGGCAAGTCGGCGTATCTCCAGGCCGTGGAAGAGGCCAAGGAGCTCATCGCGGCGGGCGACTTCATGCAGGTGCAGGTGGGCCAGCGCATCAGCAAGCGCTACACCGAATCGCCGCTGTCGCTGTACCGCGCGCTGCGCTCGCTGAACCCCAGCCCCTACATGTACTACTACGACATGGGCGACCACCATGTCGTGGGCGCCTCGCCCGAGATCCTGGTGCGCCAGGAGGTCACCGAGGCCGGCGAGCAGAAGGTCACCATCCGCCCGTTGGCCGGCACGCGGCCGCGCGGCGCCTCGCTGGAGCAGGACAAGGCGGCCGAGGTCGAACTCGTGAACGATCCCAAGGAGCGGGCCGAGCACGTGATGCTGATCGACCTGGCGCGCAACGACATCGGCCGCATCGCCAAGATCGGTTCCGTCAAGGTGACCGAGGCCTTCGCCGTGGAACGCTACAGCCACGTGATGCACATCGTCAGCAACGTCGAAGGGATTCTCAAGGACGGCATGACCAACATGGACGTGCTGCGCGCCACCTTTCCGGCCGGCACGCTGACGGGTGCGCCCAAGGTGCATGCCATGGAGCTTATCGACAAGCTGGAGCCGACCAAGCGCGGCCTGTACGGCGGCGCCTGTGGCTACATCAGCTACGCGGGCGACATGGACGTGGCGATTGCGATCCGCACCGGCGTGATCAAGGACCAAACCCTGCACGTGCAGGCCGCGGCCGGCGTGGTGGCCGACTCCGTGCCCGAGCTGGAATGGAAGGAAACCGAAGCCAAGGCGCGCGCGCTGCTGCGCGCCAGCGAACTCGTCGAAGAAGGTCTGGAGTAAGCCATGGCAAAGCTTCTGATGGTCGACAACTACGACAGCTTCACCTTCAACCTGGTGCAGTACTTCGGTGAGCTGGGCGCGCAGGTCGAGGTGTTCCGCAACGACGAGATCGACATCGCGGGCGTGGCCACGCGCGCGCCCGACCTGCTGGTGATCTCGCCCGGCCCCTGCTCGCCGGCCGAGGCCGGCATCTCGGTCGAGGCGATCCGGCATTTTGCGGGCAAGCTGCCCATCCTGGGCGTGTGCCTGGGGCACCAGAGCATCGGCGCGGCCTTCGGTGGCCAGATCATGCGGGCGCAGCAGCTCATGCACGGCAAGACCAGCGAGATCACGACCACGCGCGAAGGCGTGTTCGCCGACCTGCCCGAGCGCTTCACGGTCAACCGCTACCACTCGCTGGCCATCGCGCGCGACACCTTGCCGGCTGCATTGGCCGTGACGGCCCGCACCGAGGACGGCGAGATCATGGGCGTGCGGCACAAGGAATTGCCGATCCAGGGCGTGCAGTTCCATCCCGAGTCCATCCTGACCGAGCACGGGCACGCGATGCTGCGCAACTTCCTGGAGCAGCGGTGAGGCCCGCCGCCGGGCCGCCCCAAGGCGGGCCAGCCCCCTCGGGGGGCAGCGAACCTCGCGCAACGGGGAGCGTGGGGGCCAGTTCTGTCGTCGACCTGCGCAGCGACACGGTCACGCGGCCGACGCCCGCCATGCGCGAGGCGATGCTGGCCGCGCCGCTCGGCGACGACGTGTTCGGCGACGACCCGACGGTGCAGGCGCTGCAGGAGCGCATCGCCGGCCTGCTGGGCTTCGAGGCGGCGCTGTTCGTGCCCAGCGGCACGCAGAGCAACCTCTGCGCGATCCTTGCGCACTGTGGCCGTGGCGACGAGTACATCGTCGGCCAGATGCAGCACGCCTACCGCTGGGAGGCCGGGGGCGCCGCCGTGCTGGGCAGCGTGCAGCCGCAGCCGATCGCGCACGCGGCGGACGGCACCTTGCCGCTGGCCGAGATCGAGGCGGCGATCAAGCCTGACGACGCGCATTTCGCGCGCACGCGGCTGCTCGCGCTCGAGAACACGCTGGGCGGGCAGCTGTTGCCGTTCGACTACGTGCAGGCCGCGACAAAGCTGGCGGCCGACAAGGGCCTTGCGCGGCACCTGGACGGGGCGCGGCTGTTCAACGCAGCGACGGCGCAGGGCACCGATGCATACGCGGAGGCCCGGCGCATCGCGCAGTGCTTCGACAGCGTCTCGGTCTGCTTCAGCAAGGGCCTGGGCGCGCCCGTGGGCTCGGCCCTGTGCGGCTCGCGCGAATTCATCGCGCGCGCCCACCGTATCCGCAAGATGGCCGGCGGCGGCATGCGTCAGGCCGGCCTGTTGGCCGCGGCGGCGCTGCATGCGCTGGACCACCATGTCGCGCGCCTGGCCGACGACCACGCGCTGGCGCGCCGGCTGGCTGAGGGCCTGGCCGGCATCGACGGCGTGCAGCCGCAGACGCCGCACAGCAACATCGTGTTCGCCACGCTGACCGGTGCGGCGCGTGAACGGGGCGCAGGGCTGCTGCCCTGGCTGGCCGAGCGCGGCGTCCTGGCCACGGGCCTGTACCAGCTGCGCTTCGTGACGCACCTGGACGTGGATGCCGCGGGCGTGGACCGGGCCGTGGCGGCCGTGCGCGACTACTTCGCGCAGGCATGAGGGGCTGCCCATGCCCGACTTTCACCATCTGCTGCTGTTCATCGCGGCCGGCTGGCTGCTGAACCTCACGCCGGGCCCCGACGTGCTGTGCATCGTGCGCCACGCGCTGCGCGGCGGCGCCCGTGCCGGCATCCTGGCCGGGCTGGGCGTCACGGCCGGCTGCTTCGTGCACGTGGCGGCCGCGGCCGTCGGCGTGGGCGCGCTGCTGGCGGCCTCGGCCACGGCCTTCAACGTGCTCAAGTGGGTGGGCGCGGCCTACCTGGCCTGGACCGGCTTGCGCCTGCTGTTCGCGCGCTCTGGCGGTAGCCCGCTAGCCCAGGCACCTGCTGGGCAGGTGGGGGCGCCCGTGGCGCCGCGCCGCGTGTTCCTCGTTGGCTTCTGGACCAATGTGCTGAACCCCAAGGTGGCCTTGTTCTTCCTGGCCTTCGTGCCGCAGTTCATCGCGCCGGGCACGGCGGATGCGGCCTGGGTGTTCGTGGCCCTGGGCGTGCTGTTCACCCTCAACGCCATTCCAGTCAACGTGGGCTGGGCGCTGGCCGCGGCCTGGATGGCGCGGCGCGCCCGCGTGCAGCGCGGCCTGGCCTGGATGGACCGCGTGGCCGGCGTGCTGTTCATCGGCTTCGGCCTGCGCCTTGCATGGTCGGAAAACCCCGCGCGCTGAACCCTTCTTCGAAAGACTTTCCCATGATCACCCCCCAGGAAGCGCTGCAGCGCACCATCGAACACCGCGAGATCTTCCACGACGAGATGCTGCACATCATGCGGCTCATCATGCGCGGCGAATGCTCGCCCGTGATGATGGCAGCGCTGATCACGGGCCTGCGCGTCAAGAAGGAAACCATCGGCGAGATCACGGCCGCGGCCCAGGTCATGCGCGAGTTCGCGACCAAGGTGCAGGTGGCCGACACGCGCCACCTCGTCGACATCGTGGGCACCGGCGGCGATGGCTCGCACACCTTCAACATCTCGACCTGCGCGATGTTTGTCGCGGCCGCGGCCGGCGCCAAGGTCAGCAAGCATGGCGGGCGCAGCGTGTCCAGCAAGTCCGGCAGCGCCGACGTGCTGGAGGCGCTGGGCGTGGACATCCAGCGCACGCCCGAACAGATCGCGCGCTGCATCGCGGAAGTCGGCATCGGCTTCATGTTCGCGCCCAACCACCATCCGGCCATGAAGAACGTGGCGCCCGTGCGCAAGGAGCTGGGCGTGCGCACCATCTTCAACATCCTGGGGCCGCTCACGAACCCGGCCTCCGCGCCCAACATCCTGATGGGCGTGTTCCATCCGGACCTGGTCGGCATCCAGGTGCGTGCGCTGCAGCGCCTGGGCGCCGAGCATGCGCTGGTGGTCTACGGCAAGGACGGCATGGACGAGGTCAGCCTGGGCGCGGCCACGCTGGTCGGGGAGCTCAAGGACGGCGAGGTGCGCGAGTACGAGATCCATCCCGAGGACTTCGGCATGGCCATGGTCAGCAACCGCGCGCTGCGCGTGGAGACGCCAGAGCAGTCGCATGCAATCTTGCGCAGCGTGCTCGAGGGCGAGCACGGCCCGGCCTACGACATCGTGGTGCTGAACGCCGGTGCCGCGCTGTACGCGGCCAATGTGAGCGCGTCCATCGCCGAGGGCATCGCCGCGGCGCGCCAGGCCATCGCCTCGGGCGCCGCCCAATCCAAACTGGCCCAGTTCGCCGCGCTCACGCGCGAGCTGGCCGCAGCCTGAGACCCGCCATGTCCGACATCCTGCAGAAGATCGTTGCCGTCAAGCACGAGGAACTGGTTCTCGCCAAGGGCCGCAAGCCCTTGGCCGCCGTCCGCGAGGACGCCGAATCGCGCGTGCTCACGCGCGATTTCGTCGGCGCACTGCGCGCCAAGATCGCCGCCGGCAGGCCGGCCGTGATCGCCGAGGTCAAGAAGGCCAGCCCCTCCAAGGGCGTGCTGCGCGAGGACTTCATCCCGGCCGACATCGCGCAGAGCTATGCCGAGCACGGCGCAGCCTGCCTGTCGGTGCTGACCGACCGCCAGTTTTTCCAGGGCAGCGTGGACTACCTAAAGCAGGCGCGCGCCTCCTGCCAGCTGCCCGTGCTGCGCAAGGACTTCATGGTCGATCCCTACCAGATCTACGAGTCGCGCGCGATGGGCGCGGACTGCGTGCTGCTGATCGCGGCCATCCTCGACGACGCGCAAATGATCGAGTTCGAGGCCATCGCGCGGCACCTGGGCATGGCGGTGCTGGTCGAGGTGCACGACGCGGCCGAGATGACCCGCGCGCTCCAGCTCAAGACGCCGCTGATCGGCGTCAACAACCGCAACCTGCGCACCTTCGAGGTCGCGCTGCAGACCACGCTGGACCTGCAGGCCGCCGTACCGGCGGACCGTCTGCTCGTGACCGAAAGCGGCATCCTCGCGCCCGCCGACGTGCAGCGCATGCGCTCGGCTGGCGTGCACGCATTCCTGGTCGGCGAGGCCTTCATGCGCGCGCCCGAGCCGGGCGAGGCGCTGGCGCAGTTGTTCGGCGCATGACGGTGTTCGGACCGGTCGCGGCTGGCTGGCAGCCGGTGGTCGATGCCTTTGTGCAGAGCTCCGAAGGCCGCCGGCTGCAGGACTTCCTGGCCGCGCGCCAGGCCGCCGGCGCCGTCATCTATCCGCCCGAGCCGCTGCGCGCGCTGCGCCTCACGCCGCCCGAGCGCGTGCGCGCCGTGATCCTGGGCCAGGACCCCTACCACGGCCCGGGCCAGGCCGAGGGGCTGGCCTTCTCGGTCGCGCCCGGCGTGCGGCTGCCGCCTTCGCTGCGCAACATCTTCAAGGAGCTGCAGCGCGACCTGGGCCTGCCCATGCCGGCCAGCGGCTCGCTGGCCGATTGGGCCGAACAGGGCGTACTGTTGCTCAACACCAGCCTCACGGTGGAGGAAGGGCAGGCCGCCAGCCACGCCAGAAAGGGCTGGGAGGCGCTGACCGATGCGCTGATCGCCCGGGTGGCGGCCACGGCTTCGCCCTGCGTCTATCTGCTCTGGGGTGCCCACGCCCAGGCCAAGGCACCGCTGATCGAGCGCGAAGCCCGTGCCGCAGGCCGCGAGGCGCTGGTGCTGATGGCCAACCATCCGTCGCCGCTGTCGGCGCTGCGTCCCCCCGTGCCCTTCATCGGTTGCGGCCACTTCGGCCAGGCGAGCCGGTGGCTCGCCGAACGTGGCCAGCCAATAAATTTACGCTTGTCCGCTGCGGCGGATGTGCAGAGTCAAAAAGTTCTGCTATAGTCCTGAGTTCGCTGGAGAGGTGGCCGAGTGGTTAATGGCAGCAGACTGTAAATCTGCCCTCTTACGAGTACGCTGGTTCGAATCCAGCCCTCTCCACCAGCAGTTTTTGAGGTCAGGTTGGCGATCGATCGATAGTTGGAGTGTGCGAAAGCGCCATGTTTGTCGTCATCCGCCGGGGTGGCGGCGCAAGCAAGGCGGGAGTAGTTCAATGGTAGAACCCTAGCCTTCCAAGCTAATGACGCGGGTTCGATTCCCGTCTCCCGCTCCAGCAGCATCGATCGTCAGCAAAGGTTTGAGCGCCCTTTTGGCTCAGTGGTAGAGCACTCCCTTGGTAAGGGAGAGGTCGCGGGTCCGATTCCCGCAAAGGGCACCATGATTACCCGGCGTTCCCATGCGGAGCGCTGGGTGCTTGGCTAGTTGGAACGTATTTTTTTCGGAGTCGAAACATGGCAAAAGAGAAATTCGCGCGGACCAAGCCGCACGTGAACGTCGGCACGATCGGTCACGTGGACCACGGCAAGACGACGCTGACGGCAGCGATCACGACGGTGCTGGCCTCCAAGTTCGGCGGCCAGGCCAAGGCCTACGACCAGATCGACGCGGCTCCCGAAGAAAAGGCCCGCGGCATCACGATCAACACCGCACACGTGGAATACGAGACGGCCAACCGCCACTACGCCCACGTGGACTGCCCCGGCCACGCCGACTACGTCAAGAACATGATCACCGGTGCCGCTCAGATGGACGGCGCCATCCTGGTGTGCTCGGCCGCCGACGGCCCGATGCCCCAGACCCGTGAGCACATTCTGCTGGCCCGCCAGGTGGGCGTGCCCTACATCATCGTGTTCCTGAACAAGTGCGACATGGTGGACGACGCCGAACTGCTCGAGCTCGTCGAAATGGAAGTGCGCGAACTGCTGGACAAGTACGAATTCCCCGGCGACGACACCCCCATCATCCATGGCTCGGCCAAGCTCGCCATGGAAGGCGACAAGGGCGACCTGGGCGAAGGCGCGATCCTGAAGCTGGCCGAAGCGCTGGACACCTACATCCCCACGCCCGAGCGTGCGGTCGACGGTGCCTTCCTGATGCCCGTGGAAGACGTGTTCTCCATCTCCGGCCGCGGCACCGTGGTGACCGGCCGCGTCGAGCGCGGCATCATCAAGGTCGGCGAAGAAATCGAGATCGTCGGCATCAAGCCCACGCTCAAGACCACCTGCACCGGCGTGGAAATG
>NZ_VEDO01000110.1 GCF_007677875.1 Variovorax boronicumulans
AGGTCAGCGTCTTACGCGCCTCGGCGGGCAGAGGCGAGAACGCCTGCTCGAATCCATGGAGCGTGTCCAGTGCAGTGCTGCCATCGACCTTGACCAGCATGACGAACAGCGTTTTGCGGCACACCAGCGTGCCCACAGCCGACTGGTTGCGCGCTCCTTTGATGAGATCGCCCTCCCAGTGCCCGGGCATGAGCCTGTCGTTCGCCTCGGGCGGGCGCACATGGATGCTGACGATGTCTTGCAGCGCGCCGCGGCGACCAGTTCCGCGC
>NZ_VEDO01000111.1 GCF_007677875.1 Variovorax boronicumulans
GGGGGGGGGGGGGAAGAGGAGTTGGTGGGGGAGGGGAGGGGGGATGATGTGGTGAATGAGGGGGTGGATGGGGGGGGGAGGGATGAGGGGATGGAAGGGGTTGGGGGGGAGGTAGTTGGGGAGGGGGTGGGTGAAGGTGAGTTGGAGGTTGTTGTGGGGGAGTTGGGTTTGGAGGTGGAGGAGGAAGTTGTGGAGGAGGGGGAGGATGATGGTGTGGTGGTGGGAGGGGAGGCTGATGAGGGCGATGGGGGGGGGGGGGGGGAGGATG
>NZ_VEDO01000112.1 GCF_007677875.1 Variovorax boronicumulans
GGGGGGTGGGGGGGTTGGGGGTGGAGTGGGGGGGGAGGTGGGTGGAGGGGTGGGGGTAGGGGATGGGAGGGTGGGGGAGGTGAAGGTCGAGGGGGGGGGTGAGATGGTGGGTGGAGAGAGGGAGGTGGTGGCGGACGGAGGGGCGGTGATGGGGGAGGGGGGGTCGGGTGAGGGATTGGGATGGAAGGTGGTGGGTGTGGATTGGTGGGGTATGGAGATGGGGAGAGGGGAGCGTGAGGAGGAGGAATGGTTGGGTTTGAAGGGGGG
>NZ_VEDO01000113.1 GCF_007677875.1 Variovorax boronicumulans
GGGAGGATGTGGGGGAGATAAGCGAGGAGGAAGTGGATGTTGAGGGTGCGCTCGTGGGGGTCGTGGATGATGAGGGTGTCGTAGGCGTTGAGGAGGGGGTGGGTGTGGGTGTGGGGGGCGGTGGAAGGGGTGAGGGGGCGGTGGAAAGGGTTTGAAGTGGGTTGAGGGTTTCGAGTTGGGGTGGTGTGGAGGGGTAGGGGGAAGACGTGGGTTTGGGGGTGAGAGAGGTAGGGGAGTTGGGTGGGGGGTGTGATGTGGGTGTAGAAG
>NZ_VEDO01000114.1 GCF_007677875.1 Variovorax boronicumulans
CCTCCAACCCCCTACCTACTCCTTCCAAACCACCCCCTCTCCCACCTCACCTACACCCCCAAACACCTACACCACATTCCACCGATCCTCCCTCTCCTTCCTCTCCAACCAACCACCCCCCCCTTATCAACACCCTCCTCTAACCAACTCACCTACACACCCAACCCCCTCCCTTCCACCACCCCTCAACCTAACCCTTCCCCCACAACCTTCCAACAACCCATAACTCTCACCCTTTCCCCTTCCTTCCACTTTCCACAAACCAC
>NZ_VEDO01000115.1 GCF_007677875.1 Variovorax boronicumulans
GGACGGGGCGGGGGCTAGGGGGGGGGGATGTTGTCGGGGGGGGTGGGGGGGGTGAAGAGGGGGATGTGGGGGATGTAGTGTTGGTTGGTGGGGATGGGAGGGAGCTTGGAGGAGATCGAGGGGAGTTGGGTGGAGGGGAGGTAGAGGTTGGTGTTGTTGGGGAGGGGGTTGGGGGATTTGGTAGGGGAGTGGAAGGGGGGGAGAGGTGTTGTGTGGTTGAGGAGGTGGGATGAGGTTGGGGAGTTGGGGAGTGGCGGGGAAGGAGT
>NZ_VEDO01000116.1 GCF_007677875.1 Variovorax boronicumulans
GCGCGAGCACCGCAGGTTGCCCGGAGCGCCAGCGCAGGGACAGGGGCACCGGGGTCGCCTTCTTTTGCTTACGTTTCTTGGCGAGACAAGAAAAGTAAGTCCGGGTGTGGGGTGGATAGCCCCACCTCCTCACTCGGATCAGCCAGTGGTGTGCATAGAACACACGACTTCAAATCAAGCACCTGGAGCCGGGATGTGCGGCCGGCAGCGCAGTCACTTTCTCTTGGCTACCGCCCAAGAGAAAGTAACCAAAGAGAAGGCGGC
>NZ_VEDO01000117.1 GCF_007677875.1 Variovorax boronicumulans
GGGAGAAGATGAGGTTGGTGTCGGGCGAGGAGTTGAGGGTGGTGGAGTGGATGGAGGTGTTGGTGATGGTGGTGATGGTGTTGGGGAGGAAGAAGGTGAAGAACATGGGGAGGGAGGTGGGTGGGGGGGTGAAGGGGTTGAAGGAGGGGATGAAGGAGGGGAGCAGGGGGGAGTGGGGGAGGAGGAGGTGGGGGTTGTTGATGGTGAGGTTGGAGTTGTTGAGTAGGTGGAGCGGGGGGTAGGAGTTGGACAGGTGGTTGATTT
>NZ_VEDO01000118.1 GCF_007677875.1 Variovorax boronicumulans
GGATGATTTGTTGAGGGATTGGGTTTTGTGGAGAGGAGGGTTGTGTTGAGGGGATGATGGGGATGTTGTTGTGGTGGATGGTGGAGAAGGAGTCGGGGGAGAGGGGGGCGGAGAGGGGGAAGTTGGTCAGGTGGTTGGTGTGGGTGGGGTTGAGGAGGAGGTGGTTGTGGGGGGTGGGGGTGTGGGGGTTGGGGGAGGGGTTGGGGATGGGGAGGAGGAAGTGGGTGGGGAGGATGTTGGGGTTGGGATAGGGGTGGGTGGTT
>NZ_VEDO01000119.1 GCF_007677875.1 Variovorax boronicumulans
ACGCCGAGTCTGCGGTCGACGCCCACAAGTACCCGCCGTCGTCTACATCGCCACCCTCACCGCGGTTCCCTTCAACCCCATTTTCAAAACCTTCTACCACCCCCTCCTCCAACCCGGAAACCCCAACAAACTCCCTTTCCTTCCCTCCATCCCCAACCTCCTCACCATCCTCAACCCCATCCTCACACACCACCCCATCTCCCATCCCTCCAACCACCAAACCCCCCATCCAAAACCTTCACTTTCAACACACTTCCTCAAC
>NZ_VEDO01000011.1 GCF_007677875.1 Variovorax boronicumulans
CTTGGGCGGGGTCTGCGCCAGGGCTGGCGCACAGGCCAGGACGCCGGCCAGGGCCAGCGCGGTACAAAGGGTGCGGCGGGTCGAACGCATGCTGTCTCCTTATGGATGCGCACTAAAAAAGGGTGCAAAGTATAGAAGACGAAAACGTTTGCGCAAACGTTTGCCATTGAGGACTTACCCGCATGTCGCGCCAGACCGGTCCTGCGGCGTGGAGGCCCGGCCAGAAGCCTCCATCCCGCCTGTCGCAGGGCCTCAGGCCACCACCGTGCCGCGCGCCTCGCCCAGTCCGATGCGCACGGCGCCGGCGCGTTCGCACCAGCCGCGCAGGATGAGCGTATCGCCGTCTTCGAGGAAGCTGCGCGTCTCGCCGTCGGGCAAGGCCACGGGCTGCTTGCCGCCCTGGGACAGCTCCAGCAGCGAACCGGCCTCGCCAGGCGTGGGGCCGGACAGCGTGCCCGAACCCAGCAGGTCGCCCGGGTTCAGGTTGCAGCCGTTCACGGTGTGGTGCGCGATGAGCTGCGCGGCCGTCCAGTAGGCCGCCTGCGTAGTGTTGCCGCGCGTGAGGCGCACGCCCTGCTCGCCGGCCGCGCGCATCCTGGCGGTCTGCAGCCAGACTTCGAGCGTGATGTCGAGCGCGCCCTGTGCGCGGTTGGCCGCGCTGTCCAGGTACGGCAAGGGTTGCGGGTCATCCGCCGGCCGCGTGAAGGGGGCGCGGAACGGTGCCAGCGCCTCCATGGTCACGATCCAGGGCGAGACCGTGGAGGCGAAGTTCTTTGACAGGAACGGCCCCAGCGGCTGGTACTCCCAGGCCTGCAGGTCGCGCGCCGACCAGTCGTTGAACAGGCCCACGCCGAACAAGTGGTCTTCGGCCGCCTCGATGCCGACCGGCTCGCCCAGCGCATTGCCCGGGCCGACGAAGTAAGCGAGCTCCAGCTCGTAGTCCAGCCGCTTGCAGGGGCCGAAGGTGGGCGCCGCTGCGTCCGCCGCCTTGGTCTGGCCCTGCGGGCGCTTGAACGACGTGCCGCTGACCACGATGGAGCTCGCGCGCCCGTGGTAGCCGATGGGCACCCACTTGTAGTTGGGCAGCAGCGGGTTGTCGGGACGGAACTGCTTGCCGATGGTGGTGGCGTGGTGCACGCTGGTGTAGAAGTCCGTGTAGTCGCGCACCTCGCAGGGCACGGTGTACTCGCACTGCGCCTGCGGCACCAGCGCGTTGGCCCAGGCCGCCTGCGCGGCGCTGCCCTCGGCCAGGCCGGCGGACAGGCGGGCGCGCAGGGCCTGGCGCTGGGCCGGCGCGGCGGCCATCAGCGCGTTCATGTCGGCATGGTCGACGAGGCCCGCGGCTTTGAGGTCCAGCACCAGGTCGCCAATGGCCACACCGATGCGGAAGGGCCCGGTGCTGCCGGCCGGGCGGAAGCGGCCGAACGGCAGGTTCTGGATCGGGAAGTCGCAGCCAGCGGCATTGGCCGAGGCGACCCAGCTGCGCAACTGGGGATCGTGGGTGGCGTTCACGGAAGTCATGGTTGGAAGTTGTCTTTCAGGCCGGCCCAGCAGTCGGCGTAGTCGTGGTCCAGCGGCGCGCTGTGCAGCGCCCAGGCGGTCGGGATGAAGCGGTAGCGGCTCTCGAACATGAAGGCCAGCGTGTTGTCCAGCTTCTGCGGCTTCAGGTCCACCGAAGACGCCTTCTCGAAGGCTTCCTCGTCGGGGCCGTGCGGCACCATGGCATTGTGCAGGCTCGCGCCACCGGGCTTGAAGCCGCCGGGCTTGGCGTCGTACTCGCCATACACCAGGCCCATGAACTCGCTCATGAGGTTGCGGTGGTACCAGGGCGGGCGGAAGGTGTCCTCCATGACCAGCCAGCGCGGCGGGAAGATCACGAAGTCGCAATTGGCCGTGCCGGGCGTGTCGCTTGGCGAGGTCAGCACCGTGAAGATCGACGGGTCCGGGTGGTCGAAGCTGATCGAGCCGATGGTCATGAAGTTCTTCGTGTCGTACTTCACGGGCGCGAGATTGCCGTGCCAGGCCACAACGTTGAACGGCGTGCCACTGGCCGGCGCGCGCCAGAAGCGGCCGCCGAATTTCTTGATGAGTTCGTAGGGGCCCGCGGTGTCTTCGTAGGCCGCCACGGGCGCCAAGAAGTCGCGCGCATTGGCCAGTCCGTTGGAGCCGATCGGCCCCAGCTCGGGCAGGCGGAACTGCGCACCGTAGTTCTCGCAGACATAGCCGCGCGACAAGCCATCGGGCAGTTCGACCTTGAAGGCTAGGCCGCGCGGCAGCAGCGCGATCTCGCCGGGCGCCACCTCCAGAACGCCGAGCTCGGTCGTGATCCGGAGCCGGCCCTGCTGCGGCACGACCAGCAGCTCGCCGTCGGCATTGACGAAGGCGCGCCGGCCCATGGACTGGCCGGCCACGTAGACCAGCGAGCCCACGCCGGTCTGCGCATCGGCATCGCCGTTGGCAGCCAGCGTGCGCATGCCGTCGACGAAGTCGAGCCCGGTGCCGTCCAGCGGCACCGGATGCCAGCGCAGCGGCTCGGGCGGCAGCGCCGTGCCGGCGTCGCCGCCCGTGGTCCACAGCGGCTGCGCGTACGGCTGGTAGCGGCCCGCCACCACCGAGGGCTGGCGCCGGTACATCCAGCTGCGCCGCTGTTCGTGCCGGGGCGCCGTGAACGCGGTGCCCGAGATCAGTTCGGGATAGAGAGCGTGCGGCGCGCGCTGCGGGCTGTTGCGCCCTTGCGGCAGGCTGCCGGGCACGGCCTCGGTGGCGTACTCGTTGCCGAAGCCGCTCTGGTAGCGCAGCGGGTCCTGGGCCATGGTGTTCCTTTCAATCGATGCGAATATTGTTGGCGCGGATCACGCGGCCCCAGCGCTCGCGCTCCTGCTTCACGTAGGCGGCCATCTGCTCCGGCGTGCCGGGCAGGCCTTCCACGCCCAGGGCCTCGTAGCGCGCCTTCACGGTCGGCGAGGCCAGGGCCTCCTGCAACGCCTTGCTGTAGCGGGCAACCGTGGCGTCGGTCGCGCCAGCCGGCACCGTCAGGCCCTGCCAGGCATAGGCCTCGTAGCCCGCCAGGCCCTGCTCGGCCAGCGTGGGCACGTTGGGCAGGCTGGCGATGCGCTGGGCACTGGCCACGCCGATGGCCTTGAGCTTGCCGGACAGCACGAACTGGTTGCCGCTGGCGGTGTCCACGAGCATGAACGGCACCTGGCCGCCCAGCACATCGGCCACCGCGGGCGCCGCGCCCTTGTAGGCCACGTGCGTGAGCTTGAGGCCGCCCTGCTCGGCCAGCAGTTCGGTGGCCAGGTGGTGCGGGCTGCCGACACCGGCCGAGGCGTAGTTGACAGCGCCGTTCTGCGCCTTGGCCCAGGCCACGAACTCCTTCCAGTTGCTGGCCGGCACCTGCGGGCCGACCACCAGCACGAGCGGAAAGCGCGCCAGCAGGCCCACGGGCTTCAAGTCCTTCTCTGCGCTGTAGGGCAGCTTGGGAAACAGAAAGGGGTTGACGGCCAGCGTGGCGAAGTCGGCCGTGAAGACCGTGTTCTCCAGGTCCTTGGCACGCACGGCGTACTCGGCCGCGATGTTGGTGGCCGCGCCGGGCTTGTTGTTGACGATCACGGGCGCGCCCAGCGTCTTGGTCATGGCCTCGGCCGTGGCGCGCGCCACGGCGTCGGAGCCGCCGCCGGCCGCGTAGCCGACCACCCATTCGATGGGTTTGCCGGACTGGGCCGACGCCGTGAAAGCCAGTGTGGCGGCAACGAGGCCGGTGGTCAGAAAGCGCATCATGGTTTGTCTCCAGGGGTTGTGAAATCGTCAGGCTTCTCGGGCGGCCGCCAAAGCCTCTTGCAGCACCGGCAGGCTGCCGATCTGGTTGGCCAGCAGCAGCACCAGGCGCGCATTGAGCGCATGGCTCTCATCGGTCGACAGGCCCTGGTGGGCGTCGATCAGGGCTTCGTAGAAATCGTCGGGCGCGGCCAAACGCGCGCGGGTGTCCAGGTGTTCCGGTGTCATCGGCATGTCCTTCAGGCCCTGGCCAGGGCGCGGTCGTGGGCGGCACGCAGCGCAGCGGCCGTGGGCCGACGCCAGCGCGCACAGACATGCTGGTCCGGGCGCAGCAGGTAGGTGGTGCCGTCCTGCGCGTCGTAGCGATCGGCGGCCAGCGCATGGGCTGCGTCCAGCGGCACCCGCTCGATCTGCAGCGGCAATTCGGTCGCGGCCAGCGCACGCAGGCTGGCCTGGGCGCCCTCGCCTTCGCCGAAGACCAGCGCCGCGAAACGTGTGCCGGCCAGGCGCTGCAGCAGCCAGCCGCCGGCCACGGGCGCATCGGCGGCCACGGCGCCGGGCACCATGCGGCCCGCGAACGCGTCGGCGTCTTCGGTATTGAGCGCCGAGCCGTGCAAGGTGGCCGGCACCGAGAGCCGCCCGCTGTTGACCAGGCGCCGCGCGAAGTCGTGGCGGCGCGCGAGCTGCAACACGGCGTCGCGGAACAGCCGGCTGATCTCGCTCTTGGGCGTGATGAAGTCGGTGGCACGTGTGGAGTTCCGGATGTTCTCGTCCGCCGCCATCTCGCGTTCGCGGGCATAGCTGTCCAGCAGCGCGTCCGGCGCCTGCTGGCGCAGCACGGCGGCCAGCTTCCAGGCCAGGTTCTCGGCGTCCTGCAGGCCGGAGTTGGCACCGCGCGCGCCGAAGGGCGAGACGCCGTGCGCCGCGTCGCCCGCGAACAGCACGCGGCCATGGCGGAAGGCGTCCATGCGCTGGCAGGCAAAGGTGTAGACGCTGGCCCACTCGAGCTGCACCTCCGCGCCCTTGAACGGCGAGGCCTCGAGCAGCGCGCGCACGCGCGGCATGATGTTCTCGGGCCGCTTCTCGACCTCGGGGTCGGCGTCCCAGCCGAGCTGGAAGTCGATGCGCCAGACGCCGTCGGGCTGGCGATGCAACAGCACGCTCTGGCCGCGGTGGAAGTCCGGGTCGAACCAGAACCAGCGCTCGGCCGGGAAGTCCACGTCCATCTTCACGTCGGCGATCAGGAAGCGGTCGCGGAACACGCGGCCATGGCTTTCCTGCCCGAGCAGCTGGCGCACGGCCGAGCGCGAGCCGTCGCAGGCGGCCACCCAGTCGGCCTGCAGCTGGTAGGGGCCGTCGGGGGTGTCGATGGTCAGCAGCGTGTGGTCGTCCCGCTGCTCCACGCCCGTGACCTTGTTCTGCCAGCGCAGGTCGATCAGCGGCAGTTGCGCGGCGCGCTCGGCCAGGAAGCCCTCGACGTAGTACTGCTGCAGGTTCACGAAGGCCGGGCGCGCATGGCCGTCCTCGGGCAGCAGGTCGAAGCGGTAGACCTCCTCGCCGCGCAGGAACACGCGGCCGACCTTCCAGGACACGCCCTTGGCGGCCATGGCCTCGCCGCAACCCAGGCGGTCGAAGATCTCCAGCGACCGCTTGGAAAAGCAGATCGCGCGCGAGCCGGTGGAGAGCTTGTGGTCGTTGTCCAGCAGCACCACGGGGACCTGCTGCTGGGCCAGGTCGATGGCCAGGGCCAGGCCGACCGGGCCGGCGCCGACAATGACGACGGGGTGGCGCGCAGGCGTGTCCGCGCGCTGGTCGGGATGGGGCTGGTAGTCGAACACCAGTTTCTGGTAGTCGATGGGTCGGGGGGCGGTGGCGAGCTCTTGGAGCTTCATGGGGTGTCTCCTCCGCGGGCTGCTCAGCCTTCGAGCGCCTTCCACATCTGGATGTCGCGCTCGGCGGTCCAGATGCGCGGATCGGCGTACTGCGTGGCCTCGTCGAAGCAGCGCGTCACGTCGAAGGGCATGCAGTGGTCGAAGATGACCCAGTGGCCGTACCTGGGCTTCAGCGCGGCGAAGGTGTCCTTGTAGACGGCATTGAGGTCCTTGCCGGCCGCCACGCCTTTTTGCACGTTGGCGTAGACGTCGGCGATGAACTCGCGCGTCTCGCGCAGGCCCCGGGCCACGTCTTCGGGCGTGGTCAGCGCGGCGCCGCGGCCCGGCACCAGCGCCTTGGGATTCAGCGCGGCCAGGTTCTCCAGCGTCTGCGGCCAGTCCTTGAAGTAGGCATCGCCCGCATACGGCGTGGCGCCGAACTCGACCAGGTCGCCCGACAGCAGCGTCTTCTCGCCCGGCAGCCAGACCACGGTGTCGCCCTTGGTGTGGCCGCGGCCCAGCTGCAGCAACTGCACCTCGAGCTTGCCGAGCCAGACGGTCATCTTGCCCGTGAAGGTCATGGTCGGCCAGGTCAGGCCCAGCGGCACCGTCTCCACGTTCTGGAACAGGCGCGGGAAACGGCCGATCTCGCTGGCTTTGTCCTGCTCGCCGCGCTCGACGATGAGATCGTAGGTGTCCTGGCTGGCCAGGATCTGCTGCGGCTGGTAGGCGCTGGCACCCAGCACGCGCACGGCGTGGTAGTGGGTCAGCACCACGTACTTGATCGGCTTGTCGGTCACCTCGCGGATGCGGCGGATCACGTCGGCGGCCATCGCCGGTGTGGCCTGGGTGTCGGCCACGAGCACGGCGTCGTCGCCGATCACGATGCCGGTGTTCGGGTCGCCTTCGGCCGTGTAGGCCCAGGCGTGCTCGGAGATCTGGCTGAAGGTGACCTTCTTCTCCTCCAGGTCGGCCTGGGACGCGAACTTCTTCTGCTGGCTCATCGGGTGTCTCCTGCGAATGCGTGTGGATTGCGATTTGTCATTGACAAACTGGTTCGCATTATTTCCACGGGTTCGCGTTTGTCAAATGGATTTGCATCCTGCAAACTCGCAGCCATGGACAAGACACAGGACAAAGGCCAGCGCGCCGTGCAGTCGGCCGAAGTGGGGGCCCGTTTGCTGCTGGCCCTCGCCGGCCAACCCGGGCCAATGTCGCTCAAGGATCTGGCCGCCGCGGCCGACATGCCGCCTTCACGCGCCCACCCCTACCTCGTGAGCTTCGCGCGGCTGGACCTCATCGCCCAGGACGCCGGCACCGGCCACTATGCGCTGGGGCCGGCGGCGCTGCAATTGGGGCTGACGTACCTGCACCAGCTCGACCCTGTGAAAGCGGCCATGCCCGTGGCCGAGGGGCTGGCGCAGCGCACGGGCTATGCCGTGGCGCTGGCGGTCTGGGGCAACTTCGGCGCCACCATCGTGCGCATGATCGATGCGCGCCAGCCCCTGCATGTGTCGATGCGTGCGGGCACCGTGATGTCGCTGCTGAACACGGCCACGGGCCGGGCTTTCGCCGCCGTGCTGCCGGTCGAGCGCATCGAACGCACGCTGGCCGGCCCGCTGGGCGATCCGGACCAGGCCGGCCGGCCGCTCTCGCGCGCGCAGCGCGCCGAACTGGAGACGGCCGTCGCCGAACACCGCGCCCACGGAGTGGCCCGCGCCAACGGCCGGCCCATGCCGGGCGTCAACGCCTTCAGCGCCGCGGCACTGGACCACGAGGGCCAGCCCGCCATCGTGATCACGGCGCTGGGCCACCAGGACCATTTCCCGGCGGACTGGGATTCGGCCGCGGCCCAGGCGGTGCGCAGCGCCGCGGTCGCGATCTCGCGGCAGCTCGGCTACCGCTGATCAGCCGTGCGGCCAGGCCGCGAAGGCGGCCAGCGCTTCGGCCCGCTCCGAGGCCGCGCGCTGCAGCGGGAATGGCGCCTCGGGCAGGTGCTGTGGCACCAGTTGCCGCGCGAAATGCCAGACCACCGCCAGCGTGAGTTCGGCCTGCCCGACCGGCTGTCCACCGGCAGGCGCCGGCGGCGGGCCGCGCCGCAGTTCGTCCTCCAGCGCGCCGAAACCGGCCAGCATCTGGGCATGGACGCGGTCCAGCCAGGGCTGGTGCTGCTTCTCGGGCGGGCGCACCTGCTGCTCGTAGACGATCTGCACGGCCTTCTCGCAGGCGGCCAGCGCCAGGCCCGTGAGGCGCAGCGCGCGCAGGCGCTCGGCCGGTGCGGCTGGCCACAGGCTGCGCGCCGGGCCGGCCAGCTGTTCGGCCCAGTCCAGGATCAGGCTGGAGTCCATCAGCACCGTGCCCTCCGCCGTCACCAGCGTAGGCGCCTTGATGACGGGATTGATCGCGCGAAAGGCGTCCATCTGCCGGAACACCGAGATCGGCCGCGATTCGAACGGCAGGCCCAGCAGTTCCAGGCTCACGGCCACACGGCGCACATAGGGCGAGTCGAGCATGCCGACCAGCTGCATCATGTCAGTTCTCCTTCATCACCCCGCAGCCATGTGCAGGGTAACCAGGAATCTAACGAAGAAGAAGCTCTTCTACCATCGACATCTTGTTGTCGAATCCGTTAGAAAAACTGACATGAACGACCTGCCACCCATGAACGCCCTGCGCTGCTTCGAGGCCGTCGCGCGGCTCGGCAGCGTAGGCCGCGCGGCCGAGGAGCTGCATGTCACGCACTCTGCCGTGAGCCAGCAGCTGCGCCAGCTCGAGGGCCTGCTGGGCCTGGCGCTGTTCGAGCGCGAAGGCCGCGGCGTGCGCCTGGCGGAAAACGGGCGGCTCTACGCGCTGCAGGTGCGCGAGGCGCTGCAGGGCATCGGCGATGCCACGCGCGCGCTGCGCATCCGCCCGCGCGCGGGCGAGCTCGTGGTGGCGCTGATTCCCTCCTTCGGCCAGCACTGGTTGCTGCCGCGGCTGCCGCGCTACCTGGCTGCGCACCCGGGACGGCGCGTGCGCCTGCAGGCCAGCCTGGATCTGCAGGACCTGCGCCAGGCCGGCGCGCAGCTGGCCATCCGCATGGGCCAGGGTCCCTGGGACGGCATGGTGCAGGAGCAGTTGTTCACGGACGAGCTGGTCATGGTGGCCGCGCCCGGGCTGAACGGCGGCGCGCTGCCGCGCACGCCGGCCGAGGTGCTGCAATGCCAGCTGGTCCGCTCGGCCGAATCCTGGGCGCCCTGGTGCCAGCTGGCCGGCCTGCCCGAGCCCTCGCCCGAGGGTGGGCTGTGGATCAACGACTCCAACCTCTCGCTGCAGGCCGTGCGCCTGGGACTGGGCGTGGCGCTGGAACGGCTGAGCCTGGTCGACGGCCTGCTGCGCAGCGGCGAACTGGTGGCATTGACCACGCTGCGCGCGCCCTATGCCTACCCGTACTGGCTGGTCTGGCCGCAGACCGCCGCGCCGCCGCTGGACTTCGTCGACTGGCTGCGCGAGGAGGCGCGCCGCTACGCGGCCGGGGTGGGTGAACCGCTGCCATCGGCACGGTAGGATGCGGCGCCTTCACTTTCCACGGCTGCCATGCAAACGGTCTCTGTCCACGTCGTCGATGTCGCCAATGGCCTGGTCGCGCGCAACATGCGCGTGGACGTGCTGTTCCACGAAGGTGGACAGTGGCGCGAGGTGGTGTCGGGCAACGTGGGCGGCAACGGCCTGGTCTCTGCCATCGAAGGCGTGGCCGAGCCCATGGGCGCCGGCCAGTACGAGCTGCGCCTGCACGTGGCCGACTACTACCGCGCGCGCGGCACGCATCTGCCCGAGCCGGCCTTCATGGACGTGCAGGTGTTCCGCTTCGCGGTGGCCGACACCACGCGCCACTACCACCTGCCCGTCAAGCTGACGCCCTGGGGCATGTCCTGCTTCCGGGGCGCGTGAGATGGACCACCCCCTCAAGGGGCGCACCCAGCGGCCTGGCAGAGCCAGTTCCGCGGGTGCACTGGCATGGCCTGCTCCGTGGCCTTCAGCGCAGTGGCATGCGATCCGATGTCATGCCCTGGGCATGTTTCAGAAGTTCAGCCGCACGCCCAGCCGCGCGCTGCGTCCGGGCAAGGGCGACTTCGGGAAGGCCGTGGTGGTCAGCACCGAGACGGCGCTGTAGGCCAGTTCGTCGGTGATGTTGTCCACGCGCGCGAACCAGAGCAGTTCCGAACTTCCGAGCGGCATGCGGTAGCTCAGCGCGGCGTTCCACAGCGCATAGCCGTCGGTCGCGCGCTGGCCCTCGGCGGGCACGCGGCGCTGGGCGCGGACCAGGTCCACGCCGAGCTGCGCGCCCCAGGGGCCGCGCGCCCAGGACAGCGTGCCGCCCAGACGGGCCGGCGCGATGCGCGGCAACGGCTCGCCGCTGTCCAGGTTGGTCGCGCGCACGAGGTCGGCACGCCACAGGAAGTCCAGCGTGCCGATCTGGTCCGCACGGCCCAAGCCGCCCGCGCCCAGCAGGCGCACGGTGCCATTCGCCTCGGCGCCGTAAAAGCGTGCACGCACGCCGGCGTAGCGTAGGTCGGCCAGTGCCTCGTCGCCGTCCGTGGGGTTGAGCTCGCCCTCGGCGCTCCGCGTGTTGCCCGTGCCCACCAGGCCGATGTAGTTCGAGAAACGGCTGGCGTAGACATTCAGCGCCGCCTTGTGCGGGCCCTCCTGCCAGGCCAGGCCCAGATCGACGCTATTGGACTTTTCCTTGCGCAAGGAAGCGTCTCCCGTTTCCCAGGCGGCCGTGGCCAGGTGGGGACCGTTGGCGAACAGTTCGTAGTCGCGCGGCGCGCGCTCGCTGTGGGCCAGGTTGGCCGTGAACTGCCAGGCCGGTGACAGCTTGACGAGTGCGCCGCCGGCCAGGCTCAGCGGCGTGAAGCTGCGCTCACCGGTTTCGAAGCGCGTGACGTCCGGGTCGCTGCTGCCGTCGGAACGCACGCGGACGCGCTCGACACGGCCGCCCAGCGTCCACTTGCCCCAGCCGGTGGGCAATTCCTCGTAGACGAACAAGGCCTGCTGGCGCGTGCGGCTGGCCGGCGCGAAGGCTTCCTCGCCTTCGGCGGAAAAGCGGTTGCTGTCCAGCTGCAGGCCGATGACGCCCTCCAGCGGGCCGATGGGCCGGTGCCGTGCCTCCAGCCGCAGGTCGTTGCCCTGGTTGCGAAAGCGCGTGCCGGCCTCGTCGCCCTCGAATTCGGTGTGGCGGTAGCGCGTGTGGGCGGCCTGCAGCTTGACGCTGCTGAACCAGCCCGGCAACTGGCGCCATTCGCCGGCCAGCGCGTAGCGGCGCGAACGCATGCCGATCGTGACCTCGTCCTCGGCCACGGTGCCGTAGTCGCTGCGGTAGTCGGTGACGGAGGCGCCCAGGTAGCCATGGTCGAAGAACAGCGAGCCGCCGACCGAGCCGCTTTCGGTGTCGCTGGCGGAGTTGCAGATGCGCCGCGCCGATTCGGCGCTGCCGGCCTTGCTGCAGGGCAGGTCGATGGGCACGGACACGTCTTCGGTGCGGCGCTTGCTGAGGTCCAGGTGCAAAGCGTAGCGGTCGTTGCCGCCTTCGAGCAGCAGCGCACCGTCGCGGCCCTTGTTGCCGGTGGACAGGCCGGCCTCGGCTGCGCCCGTGATGCCACCACTAGCATCGAACTGCGGCGCGCGCGGGATGCGGTTGTCGATCAGGTTGACCACGCCACCCACGGCGCTGCCGCCGTACAGCAGCGCACCGGGGCCGCGCAGCACCTCGATGCGCTCCACGGTCAGGGGATCGGAGGGCACGGCATGGTCGAAGCTCAGGGATGAGGCGTCCAGCATCGCGCCGCTGTTCTGCAGCACGCGGATGCGGTCGCCGTCCAGGCCGCGGACCACGGGCCGGCTGGCGTTGGGACCGAAGTAGGTGCTGCCCACGCCGGGCAGGCCGTCCAGCGTCTGGCCCAGCGTGCCCTGGCGGCGCAGGGTGAGTTCGTCGCCTTCCAGGCGGGTGGTCGGGGCGACGGCGTCGGCCGTGCCCAGCGGGTTGCCGGTGACGGTGACTTCCTTCAGCGTGCCGGGTTCGGATTGCGCCCACACGGGAGACAGGCAGGCCAGCGAAACGGCGGCGGCGACGGCGCCGCGCGAGAAATGAGGAGACATGGAAAAGCTTCGTTGAAATCGGTCGTGCATGCGGCCGCGCGCACCTGTCTTGCGACAGGCGCGCGGCCAAGGACGGGGGAGTTCAGCGAAGCGCGGGTGGGCCGCGGGCCTGGAAGGGCGGTGGCGCCGGCGCCCGCAGCGGCGGGCTCGCGGTGGCCTGCGGTGCGAGCGCCGGCACCGCGGGCAGCGCCAGCAGCGGCACGGCCGCCAGCAGGTCGGCCGCGCCGGCATGGTCGTAGAGCTGGCAGTCGGCCGCGGCGTGGCCGATGTGGAAATGGTCGGCGGCCGAGCCATGCACCTCGCGGTGCGCAAGCGCCAGCGTCTGCGCGGACAGCCACACGCCCAGCAGCAGGCCCAGCCACCATAGTGGCCGGCGCTGCAACACGCGCAGGCGGTGCATCATGCGGGGTTCAGGGCTTGGCCAGCCGGCTGAAGGTCTTGCGGAACTTGGCCACCTTGGGCGCGGCCACGGCCATGCAGTAACCCTGGTGCGGGTTCTTCTCGAAGAAGTCCTGGTGGTACTCCTCGGCCGGCCAGTAGTTGGCCACCGGCAGCACCTCGGTCACGATGGGTGCGCTGCTGTGGCTGGCCAGCTCGGCGATGACCTCGCGCGCGACGGGCTCCTGCGCCGCGTTGTCCAGGTAGATGCCGCTGCGGTACTGCGTGCCCACGTCGTTGCCCTGGCGGTTCAGCGTGGTCGGGTCGTGCACGACGAAAAAGATCTCCAGGATTTCGCGCAGGCTGATCTGGTCCGGGTCGAACTGCAGGCGCACGACCTCGTTGTGGCCGGTGCGGCCGGTGCAGACCTGCTCGTAGCTGGGCCGCGGCACTTGGCCGTTGCTGTAGCCGCTTTCCACGTCGAGCACGCCCTGCACTTCCTTGAACACCGCCTCGGTGCACCAGAAGCAGCCGCCGCCCAATGTGATGGTTTCCGTTGCCATGCCATGCCCTTCGCAAAATGTGCAGCCGGCATTGTGCCGTGGCCATCCACGAGAATGCCCCGCCCGTTTCCTTCCACCTTTCACCGCCTTTGCCCATGAACTCCGCCGAGTGGCGCCCCATCCTCTCCACCCTGGTGTTGCCGCCGGCCGGCCCCTTGCTGCTGATTGCGTTCGGCTGGCTGCTGGCGCGGCGCCGGCGCGCGGCCGGGCGTGCGCTGGGTCTGGCCGGCCTGGTACTGTTGTGGCTGCTCAGCAGCAATGCGGTGGCGGTGCGCCTGTCCGACCTGCTGCTGCCCCCCGTGGCGGCATTGCCGCCGGCCGAGGCCGCGGCCCGGCTGCAGGCGCGCCAGGTGCAGGCCGTGGTTGCGCTCGGCGGCGGGCTTTACCCGCGCGTGCCCGAACTCGAGGGCCCGCAGCCTTCCGGCCAGACCGGCACGCGGGCGCTGTACGGCGCCTGGCTCGCGCGCGAGAGCGGCCTGCCGCTGGGTTTTGCCGGCGGCGTCGGCTGGGCCAATGCGGGCGAGGCCGAACACCCCGACGAAGCCGATGCGGTGGCGCGCCTGCTGGCCCGCACCGGTCTGCCGCCGCTGCGCTGGGCCGACGGCCAGTCGCGCGACACCATCGAGAACGCCCAGAACATGGCGGCGCTGCTGCGCCGCGACGGCATCGAGCGCATCGCGCTGGTCACCAGTGCCTGGCACATGCCGCGCGCGGTGCGCGCCTTCGAGGCGACCGGCCTCACCGTGCTGCCCGCCCCCATGGGCTTTGTCGTGCCGCTGCAGCGTCCCGTGCTGGAGTGGCTGCCTTCGACCCACGGATTGGCCAATACCTCGGCCGTGGTGCGCGAATGGCTGGCGCTGCGCCTTGGGCGCTGAGCACCGGCCTGCCTTGACAGGCCAATTTGGGACTGCCTACATTACTAACCGGTCAGTCATTAAGGAATGCCAGCCTCCTCCGACAACCCCAGCCCCACGGGCGCCGGCAGGCGGGCCCGGCGCAAGGACGCGCGTCCGAGCGAGTTGCTGGATGCGGCGCTCGAGTTGTTCGTCGAGAAGGGTTTCGCCGCCACCAAGGTGGAAGCCGTTGCGGCGCGGGCGGGCGTTTCCAAAGGCACGCTGTTCCTGTACTTTCCAAGCAAGGCCGAGTTGTTCCGCGCTGTCGTGCAGGAGAACCTCGCTGCCCGCTTTGCCGACTGGGGCACCGAGTACGAGGCCATGGACGGCGGTAGCGACAGCGCCGCCGACATGCTGCGACATGCCCTGCAGTCCTGGTGGACGCGGGTCGGTTCCACCAAGCTCACCGGCCTGACCAAACTCGTGATCAGCGAGGCGCAGAACTTCCCCGAGCTGGCAGCCTGCTACCACGCCGAGGTGGTGCACCCTTCGCAGCAACTGCTGCGCCGCGTGATCCAGCGCGGCATCGACCGCGGCGAGTTCCGACCGCTGGACGCCGAATACGCCGTCTACAGCGTGACCAGCGCCATCCTCTACCTGGTCATGCAAAAGCACGCGATCGGCCTGGTGGGGCCGGCGTCGGGCCAATTGATGCCCGAACGCTACATTGCCTCCCAGCTGGACATCATCCTGCACGGCCTGCTGGGACCGGCCCAGCCCCTGCCCTCTAGAATCCCGGCTCTGTCGTGACTTCGCGTCTCCCGCTACGCCTTCCTGAACAAATGACCCCCGCCGAAATCGAACGCAGCCGTTTCAACATGATCGAGCAGCAGATCCGCCCCTGGGACGTGCTGGATGCAGCCGTGCTGGAACTGCTGGGCCAGGTGCGGCGCGAGCAGTTCACGCCGGCCGCGCTGCGCGGCCTGGCCTTCATGGACACCGAAGTGCCGCTGCGCACCCCGCACGACGACGCCCTACGGCATGGCCATTGCATGCTGGCGCCGCGCGTGGAGGCGCGCAGCGTGCAGGACCTCAAGCTGCAAAAGACCGACCGCGTGCTCGAGATCGGCACCGGCTCGGGGTATTCCGCAGCGCTGATGGCCAGCCTGGCGGCCAGCGTGTTGACACTGGAAATCGAGGCGGCTCTGGCCGAGACCGCCCGTGCCAACCTGCGCGAGGCCGGCATCGCCAACGCCGAGGTGCGCCATGCCGATGGCGCCAATGGCGCCGCGGCCGATGGCCCGTTCGATGCCATCTTGCTGAGCGGCTCGGTGGCAGTCGTCCCCCCGGCCCTGTTGCAGCAACTCAAGCCCGGGGGCCGGCTGTTCGCCATCGTCGGCGGCGAGCCCATGATGCGCGCCCAGGTCATCACGCGCGTAGGGGAAGGCAGGTTCGAGACCGCCTCGCCCTGGGATGCCATCGTGCCGCGGCTTCAGAACTTCCCGGAACCGTCGCCTTTCCAGTTCTGAGCCGATGATCGACCACATCCACCCCGCACAACTCGACGACTGGCAGCCCGGGCAGATCACGGTCCTCGACGTACGCGAACCCGCGGAACTGGCGGTGGCCAGCGTGAAGCCCGATGGGTTCACGCTGCTGGCCATTCCCATGGGCGAGATCCCCGCGCGCCTGGCCGAGCTGGACCCTGAGACACCGATCGCGTGCCTGTGCCACCACGGCGCGCGCAGCATGCGCGTGGCGCAGTTCCTGGTCCAGCAGGGCTTTGCGCAGGTCGCCAACATCAGCGGCGGCATCGACGCCTGGTCCGTACAGCGCGATCCCACCGTCCCCCGTTACTAGACGAAGGCATGGCCATGGTGCAGACGAGAAAACACAAGACCGCACTCCGACGCAGCACCACCGGCCTGCTGCTCCTGCTGACCTTCGGCAGCCTGCCGGCCACCGCATCGGCCCAGACCCTCGTACAGCTGTTCGAAGCGGCGCGCAGCACCGATGCCACCTACCAAAGCGCGCGCGCCCAGTACGAGGCCAACCTCGCCAAGGCCGACCAGTCGCGCGCGCTGATCCTGCCCAGCGCCAACCTCTCGGCCGGCGCCTCGCGCAACACCTACGACAGCACCACGCCGCCCGTCGATGGGCCCTACACGGCGCTGACGGCCAGCGTCGGCGCGACGCAGCCGCTGTACCGCCCTGGCAACTGGGCTGGCTACGAGCAGGGCCTCAAGCTGACGGACATCGCCCGCGCGCAGCTGCTCGTGGCCGAGCAGGACCTCATCATCCGCGTGGCGCAGGCCTATTTCGATGTGCTGGCGGCACAGGACACGCTGGCTTTCGTGCAGGCGCAAAAGGCCGCCGTGGCCGAACAGCTCGCCTCGGCGCGCCGCAACTTCGAGGTCGGGACCGCCACCATCACCGACACGCGCGAGGCGCAGGCCCGGCATGACCTGGTGATGGCCCAGGAGATCGCTGCTGCCAACGACCTGCGCGTCAAGAAGCTGGCGCTGGACACCGTGGTCAGCCGCACCGATGCCCGCCCCACCCCGCTGGCCCAGCCCGTGCCACTGCCCGCGCTGGCCGGCGATGCCGAAACCTGGGTGCAACAGGCCGAAGGCCATCCGGTGGTGCAGCAGGCCCGCATCGGCGTGGACGTCGCACGGCTGGAGACCGAGAAGGCGCGCGCCGGCCACAAGCCCACGCTGGACCTGCAGGCCAGCTACGGCGTCAACCGCTACCCGCAGGGCTATCCGAGCAACAGCCTGGCCTTCGGCACGCGCCAGAACCAGGGCTCGCTGGGTGTGCAGCTGACGGTGCCGCTGTTCGCGGGTTACTCGGTGCAGAACCGCGTGCGCGAAACCCTGTCGCTCGAAGAAAAAGCAGCGGCCGACCTGGAAGCGGCCCGCCGCACCGTGGTGCAGAACACGCGCACGGCCTACTTCGGCGTGATGTCTGGCAAGGGCCAGGTCGAGGCGCTGCAGGCCGCCGAGACCTCCAGCCAGAGTGCGCTGGACGCCAACAAGCTGGGCTACCAGGTCGGCGTGCGCATCAACATCGACGTGCTGAACGCGCAGAGCCAGCTCTACCAGACCAAGCGCGACCTGGCCCAGGCCCGCTACAACGTCCTCTTGGGCGAGCTGCGCCTGCGCCAGGCCAGCGGCAGCTTGCGCGCCGAAGACTTGCAGGGCATCGAGGCGCTGCTGGTGCGCTGAGCCGACGCGTTCAGCGCCGAAGCTGTTCCACGATGGCCACCGCCGTGCGTGCCGCCGCGCCGCGGTGGGCTGCAGCGAATGCCAGGCTCGCGTCGCTGGCCTGCTGGCGTGCCGCAGGGTCCGCCGCCAGCCGCTGAGCGGTCTGTGCGGCCTGCGCCAGATCTTCCACGCGCAGAGCCGCGCCGGCCTGCTCCGCCAATGCCGCCGCCTCGGCGAAGTTGAAGGTGTGCGGCCCCATCAGCACCGGGCAGCCGCAGGCCGCCGCCTCGATCAAATTCTGGCCGCCCAGGGGTTCAAAGCTGCCGCCCAGCAAGGCCATGTCGGCCAGGCCGTAGTACAGCGCCATCTCGCCGAGCGAATCGCCGAGCCAGACCGCGTTCGAATTCGCTGGCGGTGCATCGTCCCAGCCGCTGCGGCGGTCCACTGCGAAGCCATGCATGCGCACCAGTTCGGCCACGGCATCGAAACGCTGCGGATGGCGCGGCACGATCAGCCATTGCACGGCGGCGGCAGCGGCCGGGTCCGCCTGCAGCAAGGCGAGCAAGGCAGCCTCCTCACCCTCGCGCGAACTGGCGAACAGCACGACCGGCTTGCCCGCCGCGGCACGCCATTGGTGGCCACGCGCCAACTGCGCCGCATCGGGCGTGGCATCGAACTTGAGATTGCCGAAGGCGCCGGCCACCGGCGCACCGGCACTGCGCAGCCGCGCGGCATCGTCCTCGGTCTGCGCGTACGCGGCCGCGAGCGCGGCATAGGCCGGCGGCAACAGCGGCACGCGCTGCGCTCCCTGCAGCGATTTTTCGGACAAGCGCGCATTGGCCAGCACCAGCGGCACGCCGGCCCGCCGGCAGCTTTCGATGAGCCAGGGCCAGATCTCGGTTTCCATGAGGATGCCGACACGCGGCTGGAATTGCGCCACAAAGCGCCCAGTTGCGCCCGGCGTGTCCCAGGGCTGCCAGACCTGCAGGTCGCCTTCGCACAGCAGCCGCGCGCCCTCGGCCCGGCCCGTGGCCGTGCCGTGCGTCAGCAGCAGCCGCATGCCCGGCAGGCGCTCGCGCAGCGCAGCGACGAGCACGGCGGCCGCGCGCGTTTCGCCCAGCGAGACCGCATGCACCCAGACCCAGCCGCGCGACGGCGGCTGGGTGTAATGGCCGAAGCGCTCGGGCACGTGCGCGCCGTAGCCGGGCTCGGCCACGGCGCGGCGCGCGAGCTTGCGCCGCAACAGCGGTTGCGCCAGCCAGGTCAGCCAGCCGTACAGGCGCAGCAGCATCAGCGTGGCACCGGTCGGGGCGCGGCGGCCAGCACACCCTGCCAGGCGGCCCAGACCTCGTCCACACTGGGCGCGCGCTCGCCGCCGACCGGCACCTGGTGCGCATGGCCCACCGGGCCGGCACGCCAGGCGCGCGGATAACTGAAGATCTGCACGTGTAGCAGGTCCAGCGCCACGGCCATGTGGCTGAGGCCGGAGTCCACGCCGATCACGCCCGTGGCGGCCGCCATCTCGCGCAGCACGCCGGCCAGCGACAGCCGCGGCCAGACGCGGGCCTTCGGGCCGATGGCCGTGGCCAGCGCGGTCGCCAGGCGCAGCTCGGCATCCGAGGCATGCGGCAGCCAGACTTCGAAGCCATCGGCCGCCAGCCGCTGGCCGATCGCGGCCCAGTCGGCCTGCGGCCACTCGTTGTCGGGCCGCGTCGTGCCATGGGCCAGCACCACGGCGCGCACCGGTGCCGGGCGCTCCACGCGCAGCTGGTAGACGGGCGGCGTCTTGAGCTCATAGCCCAGCGCGCCGGCCGCCAGCACGCGGTAGCGCTGCACCGCGTGCACGCGCCGAGGCATGGGCACCAGGCGGTTGGCGAAGAAGCGCGTGGGCCACTCGTAGCCGCACTCCTCGCTGCGGTTGCCGTAGGTCGCGCGAAAGCCGGTGGCCGACAGGCGTGCCTTGCGCGCCACCATGCCCGACTTGATGAGGCCCTGGATGTCGAGCACGGCGTCGTATTCGACGGCCCGCAGCGCCGTGTAGAAGGCCGTGCGCTCGGCCCGGGTCGCCGCATCCAGCCAGGACTTGCGCCAGCGGCGTCCGGCGAAGCGCAGGACGCGCTCGACGCCGACCACGCATTCCACGAGCGGCGCGAACGACTCCTCGACCACCCAGTCGATCGTCGCGGGCGGCAGCGCGGCACGCAGGTCGCTCACGACCGGCATGGCCTGCACCACATCGCCCAGCGACGAGAGCTTGACGATCAGGATCCTCATGCAGTGAGAGCTTGTGAAGAAATCGCTTGAACCCACGCAAGACCCCGATGCACATCAGTTCGACATGCACCGACCGCGCGCGGGGTTTTGCCCTTCGGGCCGGAGCGCCCACAGGCGCCGGGCGGCGTTGCGCCGCTTGTCCGTATCTCGATACGGACTGCGCGACGCGCCTTGCCCGGCACCCGCGAGCGCCCCGTCGTGGGTCCAATCAACTCCTTCACAAGCCCTGAAGCCGCCGCCTGCGCTCAATGCGCGGCCGCCTGGATCTGCGCGTCGGGCTTGACCGAACGCAGCAGCGCCATGAGCTGCGTCTGGATGCGTTCGAGCGCGGCCTCGGTGTGGCCCTCGAAGCGCAGCACCAGCACCGGCGTGGTGTTGGAGGCGCGGATCAGGCCGAAGCCGTCCGGCCAATCCACGCGCAGGCCGTCGATGGTGTTGACGGTGGCCGGTGCGTCGAACTTCGCGGCCGCCACGAGCTGGGCCACCAGCGCATGCGGTTCGCCCTCGGCGCAGCCGACATTGAGTTCGGGCGTGGAGAAGCTCGTGGGCAGCGCGTCGAGCACGGCGCTGGCATCGGGCGATTTGCTCAGGATTTCCAGCAGCCGCGCGCCGGCGTAGGTGCCATCGTCGAAGCCGAACCAGCGTTCCTTGAAGAAGATGTGGCCGCTCATCTCGCCGCCCAGCGGCGCCTGGCCGCCCTCGGCCTCGATGGCCTTCATCTTGGCCTTGATCAACGAGTGACCGGTCTTGAACATCAGCGCTTTGCCGCCAGCGGCCTCGATGGCCGGGGCCAGCCGCTGCGAACACTTGACGTCGAACAGGATGGTGCCGCCCGGCACGCGCGTGAGCACGTCCTGCGCGAACAGGGCCATCTGGCGGTCCGGGAAGATGTTGTTGCCCTCGCGCGTGACGATGCCCAGGCGGTCGCCATCGCCGTCGAAGGCCAGGCCCAGCTCGGCGCCCGTGGTCTTGAGCGCGGCGATCAGGTCGTGCAGGTTCTCGGGCTTGCTCGGGTCCGGATGGTGGTTGGGGAAGTTGCCGTCGACCTCGCTGAACAGTTCGGTCACCTCGCAGCCCAGCGCGCGGAAGATCTCCGGCGACGAGGCACCGGCGATGCCGTTGCCAGAGTCCACGACGATCTTGAGCGGGCGCGCGAGCTTCACGTCGCCCACGATGCGTTCGCGGTAGGCCGGCAGCACGTCGGCCTGGCGCACGCTGCCGCCCGGCACCTCGGCCCAGTCCTCCGCCTCGATCATGCTGCGCAGCGCCTGGATCTCGTCGCCATAGATGGCGCGGCCGCCCATGATCATCTTGAAGCCGTTGTAGTCCTTGGGGTTGTGGCTGCCCGTGATCTGGATGCCGCTCTTGGCCAGCGTGTGGGCAGCGAAGTACAGGATGGGCGTGGTGACCATGCCCACGTCGATGACCTGCACGCCGGCGGCCACGAGGCCGCGAATCAGCGCGGCCGACAGGCTGGGACCGGACAGGCGGCCGTCGCGGCCCACGGCCACCGTGGTTTCGCCCTCGCGCCGGGCGATGGTGCCGAACGCACGTCCCAGGCCTTCGGCCACGGCCTCGTTGAGCGTGGACGGCACGATGCCACGGATGTCGTAGGCCTTGAAGATGGACGCGGAAACTTGCATGGAACTCCTGGGGAGGGTGGCTTGCGGTGCGGGCGATTATGGGGGAAACCCCAGGCTCGGCCGCCCGGCACGACGCCTGCGCGAAGCCTGCGGCCTCACACCTGCGCCATGCCCGCGTCGACGAACAGCTCGATGCCGTTGACGAAGCTGGCCGCATCCGAGGCCAGGAAGGCCACGGCCTTGCCGATCTCGCCGGGCTCGCGGAGGCGGCCCAGCGGCACCTGGGAGGCGAGATCGTCGACCGGGCCCAGAAAAGGGCTTTCCCGTGCGGATTGCGCGGGACGGGACACCGGCTGCTGGCGCCGACAGCACGGTCAGAGGGCCGCGATGGCCTCCTGGTAGAGCGCCAGGTACTGCTGCGCCACGGGTTCCCAGGAGAAGTTCTGCGCCATGCCGCGCCGCATCAGCTGCTGCCACAGCGCACCCTGGCGGTAGGCCAGCACCGCCCGTTGCAGCGTGTGGCCCAGCGCATCGGCCGTGGCCGGACCGAACGCAAAGCCCGTGGCCACGTCGCGCGCCAGCGTGTCTTCGTTCGCATCGACCACGGTGTCCGCGAGGCCGCCCACGCGGCGCACGATGGGCACGGTGCCGTAGCGCAGCGCGTAGAGCTGCGTCAGGCCGCAGGGCTCGAAGCGCGAAGGCACCAGCATGGCGTCGGCGCCTGCGATGAGTTGGTGCGCGAAGGCTTCGTCGTAGCCCAGCCGCACCGCCACGCGGCCCGGGTGCTGGGCCATGGCCTGGCGGAAGGCGCCTTCGAGCGCGGCATCGCCCGTGCCCTGGACGGCGAACTGCGCGCCCTGGGCCAGCAGATCGGGCAAGGCCTCGAGCACAAGGTCCAGGCCCTTTTGCGAGGTCAGCCGGCTGACCACGCCGAACAGCGGCGCATCGGCCTCGGGCGCCAGGCCCAGCGCCTGCTGCAGCTGCGCCTTGCACTGCGCCTTGCCGGTCAGTGCGCCTGCGCTGTAGCGCGCGGGCAGTTCAGGGTCGGCGGTGGGGTCCCACACCTGTGGATCGACGCCGTTCAGGATGCCCGAGACCTCGTTGCCCCGTGCGCGGATCACGCCGTCCAGCCCGCTGCCGTACTCGGGCGTGCGGATCTCGCGCGCATAGGTCGGGCTCACGGTGGTCACGCGCGTGGCGAACTTGAGGCCGGCCTTGATGAACGAGAAATGCCCGTGGAACTCCAGCGCCGAAGGCGCCATGAACCGCGCCGGCAGGCCCAGCAGAAAGAAGTCCGTGGGCTCGAACAAGCCATGGAAGGCCAGGTTGTGCACCGTGAAGACGGTCGCCACGTCGCGCACGGGCCGCGCCGCCAGATAGGCGCACGACATGGCGGCATGCCAGTCGTGCGCGTGCATGACCTGCGGCTTCCACGCCGGATCGAGTTCGCCCGCCGCGACGTGGGCGGCGACCCAGCCCAGCAGCGCGAAACGCTGCAGGTTGTCGGCCCACTCCAGCCCGTCGGGTCCCAGGTAAGGGTTGCCGGGCCGCTCGTACAGGAAGGGCGCGTCGACCACATAGGCCGCCTGCACCCCGTCCAGCTTGCCGCGCAGCAGGCGCACGCGGCCGGCACCGAACATCGGGCCGAGCGTGCAGACCTCGGCCAGGTTCTCCACACCGCGCAGCACGGCCGGCAGGCCGGGCAGCAGCAGCCGCACCTGCGCGCCCTGGGTTGCGAGCGCCTGCGGCAGTGCGCCGACCACGTCGGCCAGCCCGCCCGTCTTGACCAGCGGATAGACCTCCGCGGCAACCTGCAGAACCTTCATGAACCGAGCTTGTCCAGCATGGGTTGGGTCACGAGCACGATGCCGTTGGGGCTGCGGTAAAAGCGCGCTGCATCGGCTTCGGCGTCCTCGCCGATCACCATGCCGTCGGGGATGGACACGCCGCGGTCGATGATGGCGCGCGTGATGCGCGCATGCCGGCCGATCTGCACGGCAGGCAGCAGCACCGACCAGTTCACGCTGGAATAGGAGTTCACGCGCACGCTGGAGAACAGCACCGAGCGCAGCACGTTGCCCGAGACGATGCAGCCGCCAGACACCAGCGACTCGATGGCCATGCCGCGCCGGTCGTCGGCGTTGTGCACGAACTTGGCCGGCGGCAGTTGCGCCTGGTAGGTCCAGATCGGCCAGCGCGTGTCGTACAGGTTGAGCTGCGGGTCGGTGGCCGTGAGGTCGATGTTGGCGTCCCAGTAGGCGTCGATCGTGCCCACGTCGCGCCAGTAGGCCTCCTCGCCCACGCGCATGTTCACGCACGAGAGCTCGAACGGGTGTGCTGCGGCCTGCGCGTTCTTCACGGCGCGCGGGATGATGTCCTTGCCAAAGTCGTGGCTGGAGTTCGGATCGTTCATGTCGCGCTCGAGCTCCTTGTAGAGGTAGCGCGCGTTGAACACGTAGATGCCCATGCTGGCCAGCGCCATGTCGGGCCGGCCGGGCATGGGCGGCGGATCGGCGGGCTTTTCCAGGAAGTCCGTGATCATGCTGTTCTCGTCCACCGCCATCACGCCGAAGGCCGTGGCCTCGGCGCGCGGCACGGCGATGCAGCCCACCGTGCACTCGCGGCCCTTGGCCACGTGGTCGGCCAGCATGATGGCGTAGTTCATCTTGTAGATGTGGTCGCCGGCCAGCACCACGATGTAGTCGGGCCGGTAGCTGGCCAGGATGTCCTGGTTCTGGTAGACGGCATCGGCCGTGCCGCGGTACCAGCTTTCCTCGTCCACGCGCTGCTGCGCCGGCATGAGGTCCACGAACTCGTTCATCTCGGTCTTGAGGAAACCCCAGCCGCGCTGCACGTGGCGCAGCAGGCTGTGGCTCTTGTACTGCGTGATCACGCCGATGCGGCGGATGCCCGAGTTCAGGCAGTTCGACAAGGCGAAGTCGACGATGCGGAACTTGCCGCCGAAGTACACGGCGGGCTTGGCGCGCCGGTCCGTGAGGTTCATGAGGCGGCTGCCGCGGCCGCCTGCCAGCACGAGGGCCACGGCCCGCTTGGGCAAGTCCAGCTGCTGGGCCAGGTCCAGGGATTTCATGCGTTCTACTGCGGCCATGGCCTTCACTCACAAATTGGTTACGTTGAGCGTCTAGGATAGCCGCAGTCGCGGTGCATACCGGTGTGCCGCGCAAGAAATCAGCGCTTGTCTGGCATGGACCCTGCTAGTCCGCGCACGCTTCATCCGCCACCGCATCAGGGACAAAAAAAGGAACGCCATGAGCCCCACCCCTTCCTCCCACAGCTTTGCCGCCCGCACCGAAGAGCATCTGCTGCACACCGTGGGCGTGGCCCCGGCCGCGGCCAGCGCCACCGAACTCATGCATGCGGTCGCGCAGGCCGCCCGCGCCGAGCTCTCGCAGCGCTGGGTGCAGACCCAGGCGGCCGACCGCGGTGCGCGCGCACGGCGTGTGTACTACCTGTCGATGGAGTTCCTGATCGGCCGCACGCTGTCCAACGCGCTCGCGGCGCTGGGCCAGAACGACGGCGCGGCCGAGGCCCTGGGCGCGCATGCCAAGGCCATGGAGGAGGTGGCCGACCACGAGCCCGATGCCGCACTCGGCAACGGCGGCCTGGGCCGGCTGGCCGCCTGCTTCCTCGATTCCATGGCCTCGCTGGGCCTGCCCTCCTTCGGCTACGGCATCCGCTACGAATACGGCATGTTCGCGCAGGAGATCCAGAACGGCGCCCAGGTCGAGCACCCGGACCCCTGGCTCAAGGACGGCACGCCCTGGGAGTTCCCGCGCTGGGAGCTGAGCTACCCGGTGCGCTTCGGCGGCTGGGTCGAGCACGTGGACGGCAAGGCCGTCTGGCGCCCGGCCGGCGAGGTCGCGGCCAAGGCCTACGACCTCGTGATTCCGGGCCACGGCACCAAGAAGGTCAGCACGCTGCGCCTGTGGAAGGCGACGGCGCCCGCGCACATCGACCTCAACGCCTTCAACACCGGCGACTACCAGCGCGCCGCCACGGCCAAGAACGAGTACGAGAACATCTCCTGGGTGCTCTACCCCAACGACAGCACGCCGGCCGGCCGCGAACTGCGCCTGAAGCAGGAGTACTTCTTCGTCGCCGCCTCGATCCAGGACATGGTGCGCCGCCACCTGGACGAACACGGCACCCTCTCCAACCTGGCCGACCAGGTCGCCATCCACCTCAACGACACGCACCCGGCCATCGGCGTGGCCGAGCTCATGCGCGTGCTCGTGGACGAGCACGGCATGGACTGGACGCCGGCCTGGGCGATCTGCCGCCGCACCTTCAGCTACACCAACCACACGCTGATGCCCGAGGCGCTGGAGACCTGGCCCGTGGGCCTCATGCAGCACGTGCTGCCGCGGCACCTGGAGATCATCTTCCGCATCAACAAGGAATTCCTGGACTTCGCGGCCCAGTTCCGGCCCGGCGACAACGGCTTTCTGTCGCGGCTGTCGCTGATCGACGAGGCCGGTGAGCGCCGCGTGCGCATGGCGCACCTGTCCATCGTCGGCAGCCACAAGGTCAACGGCGTGTCCAAGCTGCACTCCGACCTCCTGGTGCAGACCATCTTCGCGGACTTTGCAGCGCTGTGGCCCGAGCGCTTCACGAACATGACCAACGGCGTCACGCCGCGGCGCTGGCTGGCGCAGGCCAACCCGGGCCTGTCGAGCCTGCTGGACCGGCACATCGGCCATGGCTGGCGGCGCGACCTGGACGAACTGCACAAGCTCGCGCCGCTGGCGGCCAACCCCGAGGTGCGCACCGAGTTCATGGAGGTCAAGCGCGCCAACAAGGCACGGCTGGCCGCCCTCGTCGCGCGCACGACCGGCGTGCAGGTCAACCCCGACGCGCTGTTCGACGTGCAGGTCAAGCGCATCCACGAGTACAAGCGCCAGCTGCTCAACGTGCTGCACGTCATCGGCCGCTACCAGGCCATCCTCGCCAACCCCAAGGGTCCGGACGGTCAGGGCTGGGTCCCGCGCGTGGTGCTGTTCGCGGGCAAGGCCGCGTCGAGCTACCACATGGCCAAGCAGATCATCCGGCTGATCCACGACGCCGGCCGCGTGATCAACAACGACCCGCGTGTGGGCGACCTGCTCAAGCTGGTCTTCATCCCGAACTACGGCGTCTCGGTCGCCGAGACCATCATGCCGGGCGCAGACCTGTCCGAGCAGATTTCCACCGCCGGCACCGAAGCCTCCGGCACCGGAAACATGAAGCTGGCGCTCAACGGCGCGCTGACCATCGGCACCGACGACGGCGCCAACATCGAGATCCGCGAGGCGGTGGGCGATGCCAACATCTTCATCTTCGGCCTGAAGACGCCCGAGGTGCAGGCCCTGCGCGCGAGCGGCTACCAGCCCATGCGCCACTACGAGGGCCAGCCGGACCTCAAGGCCGTGCTGGACGCGATCACTGGCGGCCAGTTCTCACCCGGAGAGCCGGGGCGCTACCGGGGCCTCGTCGATTCGCTGCTGTGGGGCGGCGACCATTACATGCTGCTGGCCGACTACGCCAGCTACGTGGCCACGCAGCGCGAGGTCGACGCGCTGTACCGCCAGCCGGCGGCGTGGTGCCAGCGCGCCATCGCCAACGTTGCCGGCATGGGGGTGTTCTCCTCTGACCGTACGATCCGGGAATACGCCCGCCAGATCTGGCGCATCGAACCGAAACCATGACCCTGCCGCCGCCCAGTCCAGCCCAGAACGATTTCCTGATCTCCGACACCGACCTGTGGCTGCTGGCCGAGGGCACGCACCTGCGGCCCTACGAGGTGCTGGGCGCGCATGCGTTCACGCGGGATGGCGTGGCCGGCACGCGCTTCGCGGTGTGGGCACCCAATGCGCGGCGCGTCAGCGTGGTAGGCGACTTCAACGCCTGGGACGGCCGCGTGCATCCCATGCGCGCGCGGCCCAGCGCCGGCCTGTGGGAAGCCTTCGTGCCTGGTGTCGGGCCTGGCGCGCTCTACAAGTTCGAACTCGAGGACGCGCAAGGCCAGCTGCTGCCGCTCAAGGCCGACCCCTATGCATTGGCGGCCCAACTGCGGCCCGACACCGCGAGCCAGGTCGCCCGGCTGCCGGCCCGGGTGCCGGCCAGCGCCGAGCGCCAGGCCGCCAACGCGATCGACGCGCCCATCAGCATCTACGAGGTGCACCTGGCCAGCTGGCGCCGCAAGCCCGAGGAAGCCAACCGCTGGCTCGACTGGGACGAGCTCGCGGCCGAGCTCATCCCCTACGCGGTGGACATGGGCTTCACCCACCTGGAGCTGCTGCCCATCAGCGAGCACCCCTTCGACGGTTCCTGGGGCTACCAGCCCATCGGCCTGTATGCGCCGACATCGCGCTTCGGCGATCCCGCCGGCTTCACGCGCTTCGTCGCCCGCGCCCATGCCCAGGGCCTGGGCGTGCTGCTGGATTGGGTGCCCGCGCATTTCCCGAGCGACGCGCACGGCCTGGCCCGCTTCGATGGCACGGCGCTGTACGAGCATGCCGACCCGCGCGAAGGCTTCCACCAGGACTGGAACACGCTGATCTACAACTTCGGCCGTACGGAGGTGCGCAACTTCCTGGTCGGCAACGCGCTGTACTGGCTCGAGCGCCACGGCGTGGACGGCCTGCGCGTGGACGCCGTGGCCTCCATGCTGTACCGCGACTACAGCCGCAAGGACGGCGAATGGATCCCCAACCGCCACGGCGGCCGCGAGAACCTGGAGGCCATCGATTTCCTGAAGCGCATGAACGAGGTGGTCGGTGCCGAGCGGCCCGAGGCCACCACCGTGGCCGAGGAGTCGACCTCCTTCCTGGGGGTCTCGCGTCCGACCTCCGCAGGTGGCCTGGGCTTTCACTACAAGTGGAACATGGGCTGGATGCACGACACGCTGCGCTACTTCGGCCGTGAACCCGTGCACCGGCGCCACCACCACCACGAGCTGACGTTCAGCATGGTGTATGCCTACAGCGAACAATTCGTGCTGCCCTTCTCGCACGACGAGGTGGTGCACGGCAAGGGCTCGCTGCTCACGCGCATGCCGGGCGACCGCTGGCAGCAGTTCGCCAACCTGCGCGCACTGTACGGCTACATGTGGGCGCATCCGGGCAAGAAGCTGCTGTTCATGGGCTGCGAGTTCGGCCAGGCGCGCGAATGGAACCACGAGGCCAGCCTCGATTGGCACCTGCTCGGCGACGGCCTGCACGCCGGCGTGCAGACCCTGGTGCGCGACCTCAACCGCGTGCTGCGCCACCACCCCGCCCTGCACGCGCAGGACAGCGTGCCCGCCGGCTTCGAGTGGATCGAAGCCGACGATGCCCAGCACAGCATCTTCGCCTTCGTGCGCCATGGCCGCGAGGAAGGCCAGACCATGCTGGTGGTGTGCAATCTCACGCCCGTGGTGCGACGCGACTGGCGGCTCGGCGTGCCGCGGCCCGGGCGCTGGCACGAACGGCTCAACACCGATTCCGTGCACTACGGCGGCAGCAATGCGGGCACGCCCTGGGGCGTGGCGGGCACCGAACCCATCCCCTCGCACGGGCGCACGCACTCCGTGCTGCTGACCCTGCCGCCGCTGTCCACCGTGTTCCTGGAGTGGACGCCGTGAGGCAGGCCGCGCTCCACACCGGCCAGCCCTGGCCGCTGGGGGCCAGCTTCGACGGCAAGGGCGTCAACTTCGCCATCGTCTCCGAGCACGCCCAGGCCATGGAACTGTGCCTGTTCGATGCATCGGGCCAGACCGAAACCGCGCGCATCGCGTTGCCCGCCCGCAGCAACGACGTCTGGCACGGCTACCTGCCGGGCGCCCTGCCCGGCCTGGTCTACGGCCTGCGCGCGCATGGCCCGTGGCGGCCCGAGCGCGGCCACCGCTTCAACCCGTTCAAGCTGCTGCTGGACCCGTACGCGCGCGAGATCGTCGGAGACTTCACCTGGCGCGACGAGCACTTCGGCGCCGACCTGCGCCATCCGCTGCACATGGACCAGGCCGACAACGCGGCGTGGGCGCTCAAGGCCCGTGTGGTGCACGACGACCACGATTGGGCCGGCGACGAGCCGCCGCGCACGCCGCTCGTGGACAGCGTGCTCTACGAAGTCCACGTGAAGGGCTTTTCGGCCCGCAACCCCGCCGTGCCCGAGGCGCTGCGCGGCAGCTACGCGGGCCTGGCGCACCCGGCCTCCGTCGCGCACCTGAAGCAGCTCGGCGTGACGGCCGTGAGCCTCCTGCCCGTGCACTACGCGCTGGACGAGCAGCGGCTCGTCCACATGGGCCTTACCAACTACTGGGGCTACAACACGCTGGGCTTCTTCTGCCCCTCGCAGCGCCTGGCCAGCAGCCAGGGCGGCGCCGCTCAGCGCGCCGAGATCCGTGCCATGGTGGCGGCCCTGCACGCGGCCGGCATCGAGGTGCTGCTGGACGTGGTCTACAACCACACGGCCGAGACCGACGAGACCGGGCCCACGCTGTCGTTCCGGGGCCTGGACAACGCGCTGTACTACCGGCTGCCGCCCGAGCACAAAGCCTTGTACGAGAACCACACGGGCTGCGGCAACACGTTGGACATCCGCGAGCCGCGCGTGCTGCAGCTCGTGATGGACAGCCTGCGCTACTGGGTCACGCAGATGCACGTGGACGGTTTTCGCTTCGACCTCGCGCCCGTGCTGGGCCGCGGTGACGCGGGCTTCGAGCGCGGCGGCCCCTTCTTCACGGCCGTGGCGCAGGATCCGGTGCTCTCGCGCGTCAAGATGATCGCCGAGCCCTGGGACATCGGCCCGGGCGGCTACCAGGTCGGCGGCTTTCCGCGCGGCTGGATCGAGTGGAACGACAAGTTCCGCGACAGCATGCGCGGCTTCTGGACGCAGGCCGCCGCGGGCCGCCCGGCCCCCGACCGGGGCGAGTTCGCGCTGCGCCTGTGCGGCTCCTCCGACCTGTACCAGCCGCGCAACCGCGTGCCCGGCGAATCGGTCAACTACGTGGTTTCGCACGACGGTTTCACGCTGGCCGACCTGGTGACGTACGAGCAGCGCCGCAACGAGGCCAACGGCGAGCACAACCGCGACGGCCATGCCCACAACCTGGGCTTCAACTGCGGCGTCGAGGGCCCGAGCACCGATCCGCAGGTGCTGGCGCTGCGCGCCAAACTGCAGCGGGTGCTGCTGGCCACGGCACTGCTGGCCCAGGGCACGCCCATGCTGGCGGCCGGCGACGAGCTGGGCCACAGCCAGGGCGGCAACAACAACCCTTACTGCCAGGACAACGCCACCACCTGGATCGATTGGGCGAAGGCCGATACCGACCTCACCGCCTTCACCGCGCGCGTGCTGGCCCTGCGGCGCCAGGCCCTGCCCTTCGGCGGCCACTGGTACAGCGGCCTGTCGGACCCGCTGGGGCTGCACGACCTCACCTGGCTGCAGGCCGACGGCAGCCTGCTGACCGGCGCGGCCTGGCAGGACGCCGGCCAGCGCGCGCTGGGCTGCCTCATCGGCAAGCCCGGCCGCGCCAGGGCACCGCTGCTGCTGCTCGTCAACGGCAGCACGCTGGACGCCGAGTTCCTGTTGCCGGCTGGCGTCTGGCGCTGCTGGCTCGACACCACCCATCCCCAAGGCCATTCGCGCTGGTACGACCAGGGCGAGCAGGCCTACCCGTTGCCGGCGCTGAGTCTGTCCCTGCTCGCGGCAGAAGGCGCCAACATCAAGATCGATTAGAGAAGCTGTGAACGAATCCATCGCACCCCGCGCGAGGCCCAATGAGCTTTGTCAACCCCTTTGAACGACCCTCCCAGGGCCTCGCCCTTCGGGCCGGGGCGCGCCAGGCCACATGCGGGCGTTGCAGACCTTGCCCAGGCACGGGCCTGGGCGGCGGTCTGCGCCTACGCCTGCGGCCCGCCGCACCCCGTCGCGGGCGCGATCGATCCATTCACAGCTTCTGAACCATGCGACTGCCCCGCGCCAGCGGCATCCTGCTGCACCCCACCTCCCTGCCCGGCCCGCACGGCGCCGGCGACCTCGGCCCCGCCGCCTACCACTTCGTCGACTGGCTGGCCGCGGCCGGCCAGAAGCTCTGGCAGATCCTGCCGCTGGGCGGCGTCGGCCCTGGCAACTCGCCCTACATGAGCCCCTCGGCCTTTGCCGGCAACGTGCTGCTGGTCGATCTCGCGGCACTGGCGGACCAGGGCTGGCTGCCCGCCTCCGCGCTGGCACGGCCGCCGGCCTTCGACCCGCTGCGCATCGACTTCGCGGCCATGCTGCCCTGGCGCATGGCCCTGCTCGCACAGGCCGCCGAGGCCTTCGCCACCGGTGCCCTGCGGGCCCAGCGCGCCGCGCACGAGGCCTTCTGCGCCGAGCAGGCGGCCTGGCTGGAGGACTACGCCCTCTTCATGGCGCTCAGCGAAGCCCACCCCGGCCTGGATTGGGCCGACTGGCCCGCGCCGCTGGCGCGCCGCGACCCCGCCGCGCTGGCCGAGGCCGCCGGCCGGCATGCCGCCCGGATCGCGTTCTGGCGCTTCGTGCAATGGCAGTTCTTCGTGCAGTGGCGCCACCTCAAGGCGTATGCGAATGCGAAGGGCGTGTCCATCGTCGGCGATGCGCCCATCTTCATCGCACCGCAAAGCGCCGAGGTCTGGGCCCGGCAGGACCTGTTCGAACTCGAACCCGGTGGCCGCCTGAGTGTGGTGGCCGGCGTGCCGCCCGACTACTTCAGCGCCACTGGCCAGCGCTGGGGCAATCCGCTGTACCGCTGGAGCGCGCACGCGGCCGAGGGCTACGCCTGGTGGACGGCCCGCATCCGCCACACCTTCGCGCTCGTGGACGTGGTGCGCATCGACCACTTCCGCGGCTTCGCCGCCCACTGGGAGATCCCGGCCAGCGAGCCCACAGCCATCCACGGCCGCTGGGTCACGGGCCCCGGCGCGGCGCTCTTCGAGGCCATCGCCGCCGCGCTGGGCCCGCTGCCCATCATCGCGGAGGACCTCGGCATCATCACGCCCGACGTGGATGCGCTGCGCCGCGGCGCCGACCTGCCGGGCATGCGCGTGCTGCAGTTCGCCTTCGACGGCAAGGCCGAGAACCCCTACCTGCCGCACCACTACGAGGCCGCCACCGTGGTCTACACCGGCACGCACGACAACGACACGACGCGCGGCTGGTGGGAGACGGCCAGCGCGGCCGAGCGCGTCCAGGCCGCGGCCTACATGGGCCAGGACGTGGAGCAGATGACACCCACCATCCACTGGGCGCTGATCCGCCTGGCCTGGGCCAGCGTGGCCGACACGGCCATCGCGCCGCTGCAGGACGTGCTGGGCCTGGCCAGCGAGCACCGCATGAATTTGCCCGGCGAGGGCGAAGGCCACTGGGCGTGGCGCTTCGGCTGGGACATGGTGCGTCCCGAGCATGCCGAGCAGCTCGCCACGCTGACGCGCCTGTACGGTCGCGGTTGAGGCAGCGCCTGGGATCCACACCCGGCGCATGCCGTGGCGTCCTTCGTGAACCTGGCCGGCGCGCTGTTCGCGCTCTGGCTGGTCGGCATCGCGCAGCGGCCGGCCGACGCCGGCCGCCCCTGCAGCCACGGTGCAGGCCGATACACGGCCTGCTGGGTGTCGCCGTGGTGCTGAACAGAAGGCTGAAGCTTCAGGCCAGCGCGCAGGCCTTGCGCACAAGGTCGACCTGGCGCGAGCAGTCCATCTTGGCCATCAGCACCGCGATCTGTGTGCGCACGGTGCTGATCGCCACGCCCTGGCGCGCCGCGTGCTCGGTCGGCGTGAGACCGTCGGCGAGCGACGCCAGCACCCCGGCCTCGGCCGCCGTGAGCCCGAATGCCAGGCGCAGCAGCTCGGTCTGCAGCGGCTTGCGCTGGCGGTCCGGCGCGATGCGCACGAGCACGAGGGCCTCGCTGCCGCTGTCAAAAGCCGCGGGCGCGGCGGCCAGCGCGAGCCGGTGCGCGGCACCGTCGCCAGCCGGCAGTGCCAGCGTCGGAGCATGGCCGGCAGCCGCCTGGTGCAGCGCCGCCATCCAGCTGGCCTGCAGCGCAGGATCGCGGTGCAGCAAGCGACCGTTGCGCGGCACCAGCGCCCCGTTGCGGCCGAACCAGGCCTGCGCCGCCGGACCGGGCGCATGGGCCAGGGCACCCGAACGCGTGACCAGCACAGCGGCCTCGCCGAACGCACCGAGCGCGGCCTCCACGGCGGCCAGGGCCTGGCCGGCGCGTGACCGACCGCGCGCCAGCGCCTGCCCCACGCTCTGCGTCAGTGTGCGCACGGCGCCCGAGCACAGCACATCGCCAATGCGTTGGTCCACGCGGCTGCGTTGCACGCTGATGGCGCTCAGACGCGTGGCCGATGCCTCCGTCAGGAATGCGAGGATCTGGCGCAGGCGGTGCTTGCACATGAAGTCGGCATAGAAGACATCGCGCTGCAGGCTGGTCAGCGGATAGCACTGCGCGCTGTCGAGCCAGACGCCTGCAGCCGCACCGCGGGCCGGTGGTTTCATGATGTCGTGCGCGTGGTAGTGCTCCGCATACTCGCGCCGCGCCGCGACATCGCCGCCGCGGAACTCGAATGCCAGCAGGCCCTGCGCGCTGTCGAAGGCAAGGTAGGCGGCCGAATCGCCGCCCAGCAGCTCGCCGAGGCCGTCCAGCACCTCCGGCCACGGCGGTGCATCGCTGTCCAGGTGCCGCGACGCATCCAGCGCGCGCCGCACGACCGTTCCGACCTGCATGGCATCCCTCCCCTGCCGAGGGAAGGCCCCCACCCACCCGACGGCGCGCCCCTTGTAACCCGTTGTGGCCGCGCACGGCGCGCCCCTACGGAACCGCATATCCCCCATTTGGGGGATGTTCGAAGGGGATTCGCGGAACCCGGTGCGACTACACCTACCATCGCGCCCGCCATGCGCCTTCGGAGTTCCTGATCCTGCCGCCGCTCTCGCATCGCCATCAGCGGCAGGCATGAACGCCGCCCGCACCACACTGGGGCTGTGGCTTCTGCTGCAATTGCTGCTTGGCAGCTTGCACAGCCCCGTGGCGGCGCCGGCCCAGGGCCCGCTCACGGCCGCACAGTGTCGCGACGATGCCGCAAGGCCCGACCGCGCCGACGCGCTGGCGGAACACCCGCGCGTGCAGCGCACGCCCTCCCCGTCCGCCGACGACATGCTGGCCGGGGCCGACGTCCTGTCCCCGCATCCGGCTGTCCTGCGGGCGCAGCCCGCCGCGGCCACGTCCGGCCGCATCGGCGCGCCGGTGCACGCGGCCTACCGCGCCCGCGCGCCACCACAGGCCGCCTGACGCGCCGCGCGCCGGCCCACAGGCCAGGACGCGCAACCCTCCCTTGATCCCATACGGCACGGGGCCGCCCGCGGGCGCGCCCCTGCCTCTTGCTTTTCCTGCTTGGACCACCATGAACGCCTACACCGCCCTGCTCGGGCTCGTCGCCCTGATCCTGTTCCACGCTGCCTGGCGCGAACGCGCCCTGGGCAACCATCGCGATGCCAGGGCGCTGAACGCCTGCGGCGCCGGCCTCGGTGCACTGGCCGCCAGCTTCGGATTCGTGCTTTGAGGCAGCTGCTGCGTGCCGGCCTCGCTGCGACCTGGCTGGCTCTGCTGGCCCTGGCCAGCCTGCCGGCCCAGGCCGCTTTCGATGGCTGCCGCGCCCTGTTTCCGCAAGGCCACGTGCCCCAGTTGCCGCCGGGCTTCGCGCACGCGACGCGGCCGCTCTGCTTCGACCGTTTCGCCATCCTGTACTCGGCCACGAGCAAGACGCCGGTCTACGCCGTGGAACGGCTCCACCGGCGCGACTTCGACGATGCGACCCGTCGCAAGCGCGGCCGCAACCCCTTCTACGAGGAAGCCCGGCTGCCGCGCGCCGAACGCGCCACCCTGGACGACTACCGCGCCAGGCTGCCCGGTGGCCAGCGCATGGACCGCGGCCACGTGGTGCCGGCCGGCGACATGACCGAGGCCCGGGGCTTCGCGCAGAGCTTCTCGCTGGCCAACATGGTGCCGCAGGTGCCGGCCGCCAACCAGGGCCCCTGGAACCGCATCGAGCAGGACACGCGCCGGTAAATCCGCCGCGCCAGCGGCGATGTCTACGTCATCACGGGCCCGGTGTTCGGCCCGCAACCCGCGCGCTTGGGGCCGGGCCAGGTCTGGGTGCCCGAGGCCATGTTCAAGCTGGTCTACGACGCGGTCAGCCACCGGGCCTGGGCGCACTGGCTGCCCAACAGCGCCGATGCACAGGTCCGCCCGCCGATCTCCTACGAGACGCTGACGCGCCGGATCGGTCTGCGCCTGCTGCCAGGCCCACCGCAGGACTGAAGCGCGCCACGGATACCGCGAACACGGTATGCCGGCGCCACATTCCCACGCCTTGCGGATGCGCGGCGGCGGACCGGGCCACAGACTCGCGTCCATCCGCACTGCAAGGAGACCCCGGATGGCCGCCCTGGAGCACCTGACCGCCCTGTCGCCCACGCTCGATGCCGTGGTCTGGCTCTACCTGACGACCAATGCCCTGCGCGTGTTCACCTACCTGCCGCAGATCCGCGCCGTCTGGCGCGACTGCGAGGGCGCGCGCACGCTGTCGCTGCTGACCTGGGGCTCGTGGACCCTGTCCAACCTGTGCGCGCTGGCCTACGCGCTGCTGGTGGCGCGCGACCTTTCGCTGGCTGCGATCTCGGCGATCAACCTGGTCGGCTGCGGCTGCGTGACCACCATCGCTGCGCAGCGCCGGCTGCAATGGCATCGCCAGTGCAAGGATGCGCTCAGGCGTCCTGGAAGCCCTTGGCCCGGAAGGTCAGCACCAGCGTGTCACGGTGTCCACCCTGGTCCAGCGGCTGGATCGGCGTGGACTCGTGGATCACGCGGGCGTCGTCCAGGAACAGCATCGACCAGGGCTCGGTCAGCGTGAAGCGCTGACCGTTCGGGCCTTCGGCCTCGAACACGCGGGTTTCGCCGCCCTTGATGCCCTGGCGGCCGACCAGCACCACGGCCACGAAATCCACGCCGTCGCGGTGCGCCCCCTCGGGCGTGGGTCGGCCGATGCCATCGGTGGTGTCGATGCGGAACTGGTGCGCCTCCACGTACCAGCGGGCCTGCGCGTTGCCACGCAGCTGGCTGCACAAGGCGGCCAGACCGAGCACGAGCTGCCGCCAGGCCGGCTGCGCGAGGTCAGCGGCCAGCATGGGCTCGAACCAGCGCTCCATGCCGCCGTGCAGTGCGTTGTAAGCCACGGGCTGCCAGTGCGCGCGGTGTGGCACGGTCTGCAGCTGGCCGGCCTCGGCGATGAAGCTGGCATGGCGGCGGCGCCGGTAGCGGCCGCCGTCCTTGAGGTAGGCATCGGGCGGCAGGTCGGACCAGGAGGGTTCCAGCGCGCGCAGCGCAGCGGGCGCGCAGCCGGCCAGCTGGGCCACGCTGGTGGCGCCCAGCACCGCATAGCCCTGGCGGTGCACGGTGGCGAGGAGTTGCTCGGGCGGGGTCAGCGGAGGAACAAAGGAAGGCGTGGTCATGCGGAAATCCAGAGCGGGCCCGCGCAGGGCCCAGGTGCGTATGGTGCCACCACGCTCAGGCCCGTGGCACACCCGGCACCAGCAGGCGCAGCCAGTGCGGCCGCCAGCTCAGCGCCATGGCCACGACAAGCGCGGCCGCCGCCAGCGCCATGACCCAGACCAGCGTGGCCATGGAGGCATGGTCCACCGCCAGGCACAGACCCAGCGCGCACGCGAGCGCCAGCGCGCCCAGCACGCGCAACAGCGGCGCGGGCGCCTGCGTCGTGGCGCCACAGACCTGGGACCAATGCGCGTCCATCGCCAGGGCCAGCCAGCCCATGCCGGCCAGCGCGGACACCAGGGCAGCGCCCAGCAGCAAGGCATCACGCATGGGCGGCCTTCCGCACCGGGTTGCTGCCCGTCGCCGCGCCGGGCGCACGGCGGCCCAGCATGCGGGCTGCGAACGCGGCAGTGCCAGCGCTGGCCAGCAGGAACAGGTCCACACCGGCCACGGGCCAATAGCCCGCGCCCAATGTCTTCCCGAGGTGGTCGCCCGTGGTCAGCCAGTTCAGCACCACGGCCAGCGGCGCGAGCACGGCCACGGCCAGGCATTGCTCGCGCCAGGCCGGGTTGCCGAGGCCCCGGGCGACGGGCGCACTGCGCCACAGCGCATGCGCGAGCGCCAGCGCCCAGCCGGCCCAGAAGGCGTAGCGCTCCAAGTCGCCGCGGCCGGGCCAGCCGGCCGGCAGGCTGTCGGGCAGCAGGCGGTTGGCGATCAACATCCCCAAGGCCGCGACCAGCATGCCCGTCACCGTTCCCACGGCCAACGAATCGACCAGGCGCACGCCCTGGATGCCCTGCCTGGCATGCTGTTTCTTGCGCTTCTCAACGAAGAACACGAAGCCCGTGGCGATGCAGACGCAGCCCGCCAGCCCGCCCAGCACGTATAACCAGCGCAGCAGCCAATGGCGAAAGTGCTGCAGGTGCAGCCCGGTCAGGAACTCGTTGACGCTGTCCACCGCGCTTTGCGGCGGGTCCTCGCGCAGCAGTTCGCCCGTCGATGCCTTGAAGTGGATGCCCTCGCCCACCAGGGCGATGCGGTCGGTGCCGGCGCGGTAGACGCTGACGTAGCCGTTGGCATCGCCCACATGCTGCAAAGCGAGAAAACCGACCTCGCCGGCCATGCCCTTGGCGTGCCAGCGGCGCTGGGCCTCGGCCACCATGGCGTCGACCGAGGCCAGTGGCGCGGCCACCCCCGCGCGCTTGTGCGGCAGGCCGGTTTCCTCGGCCTCCAGCTTTTCGTGCAGCTCGTGCAGCGGGTTCAGCTGCGTGTGGCCGACCGGGAAGTACACGCCCGCGAAGATCACGAGCCCCGTGAACGCGAAGAAGAAGTGGAAGGGCAAGGCCACCACGCCCGTCATGTTGTGCAGGTCCAGCACGCTGCGCTGGGTGGCCTTCTTTGGCCGGAAGGTGAAGAACTCGCGGAAGATCTTGCGGTGCATCACCACGCCGCTGACCAGTGCGGCCAGCATCATGAGCGCGGCGAAGCCGACGATCCAGGTCCCCAGGTTCATCCAGTTCAAGGTCAGGCTGTAGTGCAGCGGGTAGAAGAACTGGCTGCCGATCTTGAGCCGGTCGTCCGGCAGCGCGGCGCCGCTGCGCGGGTCGATGGTGCGCAGGGCCCAGATCAACTCGTCCGGGTCCTTGGCGTTGGGCAGCTCGAAACCCGCGAAGATGCCCAGCACCGGGTCGCGGTGCGTGGTGTAGGCACCCAGGCGCTGCACGGTGTCGAAGCGCGCGGGCATCGGGCCGTTCACGCGGTCACGCATGAGCTCCACGCTCTCGGCGGTCGGCTGCATGGCGTCGAAGATCGGGCGCAGCATGCGGTCATAAGACGGCATGGGCTGCGGCGCGAAGCGCGAGGACGGGATGGCCCAGCGGTCGATCTCGCGGTCGAACACCGACAGCGCGCCGAAGAAGAACACGACCATCAGCACGAAACCCAGCACCAGGCCGAACCATGTGTGCAGCCACGCCATGGTGAGGCGGAAGTTCGGAAACATCGGCGGTCCTTTCAGCCCGGTTTCAGCGCAGCAGCGCGGTTTGCAGCAGCGTGGCAGCGCCCGCCATGAGCGCCCCGCCGCCGGCCAGCACCCCCCACACGCGCGGCAGGCTGCGCGCCGCGAAGGCCCACAGGAAGGCCACGAGGTAGACCAGCATGGCCAGCATGGCCGTCAGGTGCTCGGCGTCGTGGAACGGCATGCCCAGCGCGAACAGCCCCACCATGCCCAGCGCGACCAGGCCCCAGGCGAAGGCGTAGCCGCCCAGGACGGCCGCGCCGATGCGCGCCAGCAGATGCGAACGGGTGATGGCAGGAGCGTGCATGGCTTGATATTGAGAGTTGTTCTCATTCTAGAGCCATCGGGGTATAAGCACGCCCACCACCACACGAGACAACCATGCCCCCTTTCAATTCCTCCACCCCCACGCCGCCTGTTGCCGTCGTCACCGGCGGCGCCCGCGGCATCGGCCTGGCCGTGGCGCGCTGGTTCCTCGCGCGCGGCCAGCGCGTGGCCCTGCTGGACATCGAGGCCGAAGCGCTGCGGCGCACGGTCGCGGAACTGGCGGCGCCGGACGCAGTGCTGGGCCTGCCCTGCGATGTGTCCGACCCGGCCCAGGTGCAGGCCGCGATCGACCGCGTCGCCGCCACCTTCGGCCGCATCGACGCGCTCGTCAACAACGCCGGCATCGCCATCTTCAAGCCCATCGGCGAGACCGGCTTCGACGACTGGCGGCGCGTGCTGGCCGTGAACCTGGACGGCCCCTTCCTGTGCAGTCAGGCTTGCGTGCCGCACATGCGGGCGGGCGGCGGGGGCGCGATCGTCAACATCGCCTCCATCTCGGGCCTGCGCGCGAGCACGCTGCGCGTGGCCTACGGCACCAGCAAGGCCGCGCTGATCCATCTGACGAAACAGCAGGCCACCGAGCTGGGGACCCACGGCATCCGTGTGAACTGCGTGGCGCCCGGCCCGGTGGACACCGAGATGGCCAGGCAGGTCCACAGCCCGGCCATCCGCAAGGACTACCACGACGTGATTCCTCTGGAGCGCTACGGCACGCCCGAAGAGATCGCCGAGGCCGTCGGCTTTTTGTGCAGCCCCGCGGCCAGCTACGTCAACGGCCAGTTGCTGGCCGTGGATGGCGGCTTCGATGCAGCCGGCATCGGCCTGGCCACGCTGCGTCAGGGCGCAAAGGGCTGAAGGGCCTCACGGGGTGCCCGTCGCGGTGACCGTGCACTGCAGCGTCAGCGTGACCTGCCCGCCGACCGGAAAGCTGGCGATGGCCACGCCGCTGCCCAGCAGGCTGGCCACGGGCACCGCAGGGGCTGCGCAGGCCGCGCCGCCCATGCCGGTGCAGCTGGCCGTGCTGCTGGGTGCGCTGCAGTTCAGCCCTGCGCCCGGTGCGTCGCGCAGCAGCGCGCCGTTGGCTGGGTCCGGGCCCAGGTTGTCGGCGACGATGGTGTAGGTCAGCACGTCGCCGGGACGGCCACCGGTGGCTGGCAGCACGCTCTTGCGCACGCGCAGATCGGCGGCCGGGCGCACGCTGTTGGTGAAGCTGCAGCTCAGGTTGTCCCCGGCCACCAGCGTCACGGAAAAGCTGGCCCCGTCGCCGAACGGCGTCTGCCCCCCGGCAAGCGCATTGGTGCAAGCCCAGCCGCTCGCGTACTCTGACAGGGTGGCACCGCCCGCGGCCGTCTCGGACAAGGTGTAACTGCTGCCCACCGTGGCCGTCGCCACGGTGACGCTGCCGTTGGCGGTGTTGCCGCTGCCCGTGGTGATGACGGGCGCCGGTGCGCCGGGCCCGACGATGGCAAGGCTGAACTGGTCGGTCGCGTTGCGCCGGCCATACGGCACGCGCTTGGACAGGCTCAGCGCGGCGCGCCCCTCGTTGCTGAAACTGCAAGCCACACCGGTGTCGGTCGGCATCGTGAAGTTCCCGGTATCTCCCGTGCCGCTGGCGAAGACCGCGTTGTCGCTGAGCCGGCGGCAGGACCAGGCGATCGTGTAGCTCGCAGCCAGGCCGCGCGTGAAGGTCTCGCGGATGGTCACAGGCTGGCCGGGCAGTCCGTTGGCACTGGCCGGCGTGCTGCCGGACGGGGCGACTGCGCTGCCCGCCGTGGCCGTCTCGGCGCCCGCACCCGAAATGGCCAGGCCCACGGCATCGGCGGCGGTGGCATTGGTCCAGCCGGATTGGAGCGTGATGGGCAGCTGTGGACGGTTGGCCGAGCCGATGCCCAGGGCCATGGTGTCGAAGGCCTCGCCGTTGGCGGTGAGCACCAGCCGGTCGAAGGTGGTGTTCTGGGTGTCGATGAACACCAAGGTGTCCGGAAAGTTGTAGTCGGCGAAGTCGGGGTCGAAAGAGGCCGACGGGTACTGCGACAGCCGGTAAGTGCCCGTGGGCGCGTCCCAGCTCCAGAAGGCAGGCGTGCGTGCGGGCAGGTACGGGTCGACCACGGTGACGGTCCAGCTGCTGGTGTCCACAGGCACACCGCGGTAGAAGGCCGTGAAGCGGTAGCTGGCCGGGCCGCAGACCTCGCAGGCGCCGGGGTCGAACAGGGACAGGATGGTCTTGCGCGGCGCGCTCACGGTGCCGTCGAAGCGGAAGTCGATGGTGGTGGTGGACACGGCACTGGCAGGCACGTCATCCACTGCCCGGGGCGCTTCCCCTTCGGAGCCGAAATGGGTGATGCCGGACGCACCGCCGAGCGACAGGGCATAGGGGCTGTTGTCGTACTCGCCGTAGGTGGGGCTGTAGATCCGCGTCGTGGCCAGTTGGCTCTCTGCGAACACGTAGTGCACTCCAGCCCCGGTGCGTGTGATGTCCACGGTGCCGCTGATGGAAGCGCCCCCGGGTGTCCACACCCAGGTCAGCGTGCGTGTCTGGCCGTCATTGGTCAGTCCGGGTGTTCCACCGGCGAGGTCCACCCAGGCGGTTTGCGCCACCGCGGGCCGGCCCACGGCGAGCAACAGGAGTGCCAGGACGAACAGCCCGCGCCGCGCCAGGGATGTGCAGATCTTGTCCATGTCGCTCAATAGCTCCCCACCACGTTGATGTACCAGCCCCGGTACCGGTAGCCGTAGCGTGTCAGGTCGTCGCTGAAGTCGGTGAAGTTGTAGCCCACGCCCAGGCGCAGGTTCTTGGTGATGTCGCGGTCGATGCCGGCCAGCCAGCCCTGGCGCGTGCCGCCGCTCTTGACGTCCAGCCAGCGGTATTCGGCCAGCGCATGCCACTGCTCGGGCAGCGTGTAGCGCGCCTGCACGGCCGCGAAGCGGGTGCTGGAATCGAACCAGGGGCCGGTGCCACGGCGCGCGCGCGCCGCACCCTCGCGCTCGGCCAGCTTGGCGGCGAACTCCCACCGGTGGTCGTATCTGTAGATGCCCTCCAGCGAGACCACGTGCGCGCGCTGGTCGTATTCCGTGTTGCCGATCTGGCCCAGCGACAGCAGGTCGTACAGGTAGGTGTAGCGGCCCAGCAGCGCATAGCGCGCATCGTCGTGCGGCCGCCAGGCGAAGCCCGCGCCGGCCTCGGTGAACCTGGCGCCGGCCAGTGCATCGATCTGGTCGCGCGTGCGCGAATGGTTCAGCCGGCCGGACACGCGCCAGTCTTCGTCGAGCTTGTGGTTCACCCGGTTGGTGCTGACCCACTGGCGGCGGCGTTCGGCGCCCGTGTCCTCGCGCCACTCCAGCTTGCTGGACCACTCGGTGCTGGCCGACACGCGGCCCGCGCTCACGCTCACGGCGCGCCGGTGCACGGTGCCGGCGCTGGTGTCCAGGTCGCCCTTTTGCAGCGTGAAGCCGGTGCTCCAGCCCACCGCCGGGTAGAAGTCCATGCCGAAGGTGTGGACCAGGCCGCGGCCTTCGCGCTCCTTGAGGAACTGGCTCTCGTTGTACAGGTTGCTGCGCTCGTTCAGGCGCCAGCGCTGGCCCAGCGTCCAGCCGCTCTGCAGGCGCTGGTTGAACAGCGCGTCGTAGTCGCTGGTGTCGGTGGCATGGGTGATGGTTCCGTACAGGCTGTGGTCGGTGTTGAGCCGGTACTCGCCGTTGAGCTGGGCCGCGTTGCCGCGGTCGCCGTGCGTGACTTCCGCGCCCAGCACCGAGAGGTTGTCGAAGCGGTAGCGTGCGCCCAGTGTGGTGGCGTCGTTGTCGGGGTAGCGGCCGCCGTCATCGTCCAGCGTCTGCTGGGCGATGCCGTACAGCTCCAGCTGCGGCGTCACGCGGCGTCCGTACTTCACGGCGCCCAGCGTGCCTTGCGCCGGACCCGTGAGTCGCTCCTGCGTGATGCGGCGCAGCTCGCCGGTCACGGTGTCGTCTTCGGTCGGGCGCCATTGCGCGGTCAACCGGGTCTGCTCCAGCGCCTCGGCACCGCGCGTGGCGCGGCTGTGCTGGGCCAGGATCTCCACCGTGTCGCTGACCTGGCCGCGCACCTCGGCGCCGACCTCGAGCCGGTCCACGCCGTAGTCTTCGCGCGCCGCCGAGAAGCCCGCATCCACCCGCCGCCACCAGGCACCCACGGTCCAGTTGCGTTCGGTCCATCCAAGCTCCTGCAGGCTGGCCTGCGCCTCGGCCAGCGTGGCGTGGCCGGCGCGCGCGCCCAGCTCCGGGTTGCGCTGCGCGAAGCTCAGGCCGCCGTTGCTGGAGACGAACACCGGCGCGCTGCTGGCGCGGCTGTTGCTCCGCTCGAGCCGCAGCGTGGTGCCGCGGCCGGCCTGCAGGGTCACGTCCACACCCTTGAGGCTGTAGTCCTCGCCAGCGCGGCCTTCGTCCACGTAGGTCGCGCCCACGGCCACATGGTCGCCGATCCACTGCTTGCCGCGGATCCCGGCCGCCAGATTGCCGCTGTCGAAGCTGGTCGGGATCCACTCGTAGTCGGCCAGCAGGTACTGCTCCAGACCCGCGAGCGGGGTGTCGCGCGTGATGCCCTGCAGGCCGTCGTCGGCGAACTGCAGCAGCGGGCGCAGCAGGATGATGCGGCCCTGCAGGTCGCTGATCTCGTAGTCGGTGCCGCGCAGCAGCTGGCGTCGGCTCTCCACACGGCCGGTGCTGCGGTTGCGCTGCTCCACGACCACCACTTCGGAGCCCGGCAGGATGTCGGTGTGGCGCAGGTAGTAGAGGCTGCCGCCCGTGCCCACGAACTCGCTGTGGCCCGGCGCGGTCTGCGCCTCCGAGGCGAAGGCGCGCAGCTGGGTGCTGGCCTCGCCCCAGGGATTGGTGCCCGTGGAGCGCCACTTGGCCGCTGCGCCGTACAACGAGCGGATGTACTGGCCGTAGGCGGTGCCCGTCAAACCGGTCTGGTAGTTGCCCCACAGGGCCTGGTTCTTGTCCCAGTCCACGCGCAGGTAGAAGCGGCCCTGGGTGTCCACGTCGCGCACCGTGGTGGAGTCGTCGCCGTAGGTCGGGTAGTACAGGTCGGGATCGAGACGCCGGAAGATGTCCTGCGGATCGGCCCGCGTGAAGCCGGAAAACAGCCGGCGCACATCGCGCTCCTGGGTGTCGGCCTGGCCGGTCACGAGGTAGGTGCCATCGATCTTGGCCTTGCCGTAGAAGGCCAGCCGGCCATTGCTGAGCACGCTGCGCTCGCGTCCGTTCAGGGCCAGTTCGCGGCCCGGGCCGCTGGCCTGGTTCTGGAACACCGTGAGGTCGGCGATGCCCACGCCGAACAGGTACTTGCCCGTGACGTCCACCTCCAGCACATGCTGCAGCGGCGCCTGGCCGGGCGCGCGCACCGTGAGGTCGAAGCGGTGCAGGCCCACGGGCGACAGGAACTCGGCGACGAACTTGCGCTGCAGGTCGGTCGGGTAGCCCTGGCCGTTGATCTCCAGTGAGGCGCCCTCAGGCAGGTTGCGGCCCTGGATGCGGATGCGCGAGCCGTACATGGCGATGTTCTGCTGGCGCAGGTCGTTGCTGGCGAACACGCTGTCCACCAGGCGCTGGGCCTGGGCCTGCTGCAGGCTCAGAGCCTGGCCCAGGCTGCGCTCGGCGCTGTCGCGCAGCTGCGTGTCACGGCGCTCCACGTCCTCGGGCCGGGCCAGGCGCAGGCTGCGCGGGAGGGTTTCGTCCACTGCGCCATCGGCGCCGTAGGCGCGCAACACATAGACGAGCTCGTCGCCCGTGCGCAGCGGAAAGCGCGAAGCAGGCGCCCCACTCCACTCCACGCGGCTGACGGCGCCCACCGGCATGGCCAGCACGGCCAGCGGTTCGGTGTAGGCGCTGTCGCTGGCGCGGTAGAGCGTGAGCTCGAAGCGGCGCACGAAGGCCGGGTAGTTGCTGCGCAGGTAAAAGGGCACGGCGCGCGTGAGGCGGCCGTTCTCGAAGGCCACCTCGGCCGGGCCGGACACGCTCAGTTCGGGCAGGCCCAGCGCCGGGTCTTCGGTGGCCCAGACGATGCCGCCACCCGGCAGCTGCAGCGACAGGCCGGTGCCGCCCACCGTGCGGCCGGCCGGTGCCGGTGCGGGCGCCTGGGCGTCCGGCACGCTGCGCGGCTGACGCTGAAAAAGCGGCTGACCCTCGGCCGTGCTGCAGCCCTGGGCATTGCAGCCGGGCACGGCGTTGGCGGCGGATGCGGCTGGCGCGGCGGCAGGCGCGGCCACCTGACCGAAGGCATCGAGCGTTCCAGCCGAAGCCAGGGAGACCAGGGCGCAGCCCAGCACACGGCGCTTCATGGCTGGCCTCCAGAGGGCAGCGTCGTCATCTCGGGTGCCACCTGCACCCGCAAGCGAACGGCTTTCGGCAGTTCGGCCAGCAGCGGCTGGAGCGCCGCGTGCACGGTCTGCGCGCGGGCCATCGTCAGTGCCGCACCGCCGTCCTGCGCGACCACGACGCGGCCGCCACCGTCCTGCTGCAGTTGCTGCGCCAGTTGCCGCAGCAGCGGGCCGGCACCGGGTCGCAGCGTGGCCTGGCCGGGCTCGAACCAGGCGCCCCCCAGCAGCACGCCGCGTTGCTCCTGCGCGGCCAGCAGTGCACCGGTGGCGTCCTGCAGCACCACGCGCAGCACGCGGGCGCCGGCGGGCTGCAGGCGGGGCAGCAGCGCGCTGCGCACGGCGTGGGCGCGGGCCAGCGCGAGCGCGGGGTCGTCCCCCGCCGCCAGCACCAGCGCGCCACCCTCGCCCTGCAGCTGCCGCGCCAGCGCGTCCAGCGCGCCGGCATGGGCCGGGTTCAGCGTGGCCTGGCCGCTCTGGAACAAGGCCTCGCCGAGCACGATGTCGGCCGGCTGCGCTGCGCCACCCATGCGCTGCACGGGCAGCCGCACGCCGAAGTCAAAGCGCACCGGCAGGCCGGGCGTAATCCGGCGCACCAGCGGATTCGGCGTGCTGAGCTTGGCGCCGGCCGGCAAAGTGGCCGGATCCACCTTGAGCACGAAGTTGCGGCCGAAGCCCTGCGTGCCGCCGCCGATGCCGATCAGGTGGTAGCGGCCGTAGGGATCGGTCTCGACCAGAAGTCCTTCGGCCGAGGCGATGCGCACGCCCGCAATGCCGCGCTCGTCCACGCCCAGGTTGCGCAGCACGTAGTCGACCACGTAGCCGCCCTCGCCCAGCGCGACCTCGCGCCGTACCGCGGGCAGCGCGCCGTTCAGCCCCCGGGCGGCGTCGCCCTCGCGTTCCAGGCGGGTCTGGCCGGCCGCGTCCATGTGCAGCTGCATGCCCTGGGCGCTGCGCAGCACAAAGCCGTCGGCGAAGGCCAGCGTGCGCAGGCGCTGGCGCAGCACCACCTGGTGGTTCTCAGGCGCGTCGGCATCGGACTGGCGGCCTGCGATGCGGCCCAGGTCGATGCCGTGCAGCAGCGGCGCGCTGGCTGTTGGCGAAGCATCAGGCACGGGCACGAAGCCCTCGCCACGGTCGATCTCGGTCGAGCCGGCGATGTAGGCCTCGGGCGCAAAGCCGCCCTGCACGCGCACGCCGGTCAGGCTGGCCGGATCCTGCCAGCCGTCGCCGTCGCGGTCGTCGAACACCGTGCCCAGGATCAGCGACTCGTCCAGCAGCGGATCGGCCACCACCGTGACCTGCGCCGTCGCGGTGTTGGAGATCGGCCAGCCGCGCCGGTCCACCGCCTGCGCCTGGTTGCGGTGCACACCCTGGCGCACGCCGGCGCCCACGCGCAGCAGGTAGCTGATGACGGCCTCCTGGCCGGTGGCGATATCGATGCCGCCGATCTGCAGCGGCGTCTGCGCGCCGCCCAGCGTGAAGGCGCCGTCGCGGTCGGCCACGGCCATGGAGCCGGCCACGTAGCTGAAGCCGGGCGGCGGGGTGTCCAGGATGCGGCCGCCCTCGATATCGATGGCGCCCGCGTTGGCCACGCGCAGCGTGTAGCGCACGAGGTCGCCGATGCGCACCTCGCGCACGGCCACGCTCTTGACGATGCGCATGGCGGTGGGCTGCTCCAGCGGCGTGGTGACGACGCAGCGCGCGCCGCACAGCGCGGTGTCGATGTTGCCGCCGTCGACGCGGTTGACGATCTCCGTCTGGCCCGCCGGCGGCGCATCGGCAATGCGGAAGCGCACTGCCACCGTGGCCGTGCCGCCCGCCGGCACCTGGGGCACCACCAGCGGCACGGTGGCCGGCCCGGCCACAGGGCCGGCGAAGCCGGCGGCGCCGTCCACCCCGATCAGGGTGGCGCCGGCCGGCACGTTCTCGTTGAAGCGGTAGTTGCTGGCCGGCTGGGCATCGGCGTTGGTGACGGTGATGGTGTAGAGCAGCGTCTCGGCGAATTCCGCCAGGCCCGCCTGTGTGCCGCTCTCGCCCGTGAGCAGCTTGGCCACGGTCACGCCGCCGACCGGGTGCGCCGTGCTGCAGCTGCCGGCGGTGCAACCCGGTGCCGTCACCGTGTTGGAGACCGTGCCGCTGGCCGCGGCCACCGTGGCCGTGTAACGCAGCACATGCGTGCCCACCGGCGTGCCGGGCGGCAGCGTGAAGCTGCGCGCATTGCCGCTGCCACCCAGGGCGAAGCGGCCTGCGCTCAGCACCTGGCCGAAGGCCAGGCCGGCACTGAGCTGGTCCTGCAACACGATGGCGGCGGCGGTGGGCGCGTTGGCCACGGCCACCGAGAGGGTGTAGGTGATGGTTTGGCCGCTCTGCACCGCCGTGCCGCTGGCTGGCTCGGCGGTCTTGGCGACTGCGTCGACCCAGACGGGCGCCGTCACCGCGCTGCGGTTGTCGCCTGCGCAATCGGTCGGGCCGGGGAGGCCGCAGTCGGGTTCGTTGACGCCGGCAGGCGGTGTGATGGTGGCGGTGTTGCTGACCGTCACCTGCGCCCAGACCGGCGCGTGCACGCACAGTGCCACCAGCAGCAGCGCCGTGCTGGTCAGCCAGCGCCCGATCCGCGTCAGATGCATGGGCGGCCCGGCCCCGGACCGCGTGCGACTCTCCCCCTGCAAGGATGCGCCATGGGTGCCCTTTCCACGGCCCCGCCCGGTGGCCGCCGGGGCACGCATTTCAAATAGTTTTCAGCAATTGCTGCGAAATCTACTTCGAAATTGCGTGCGGAACACCATCGTCAAACGCAAAAGCCTACATCCATGACATCGGCGCAACAGTACTGTGCATGGAGCTCATCAGGCTTCGATCTTCACGCCTTTCCAGAACGCCACGCGGTCTTTGATCTGCGCGGCTTCGGGTTTGGGGTTGGCGTAGTACCAGGCGGCATCCTGGTTCAGTTCGCCGTCGACCAGCAGGGAGTAGTAGCTGGCCTGGCCTTTCCAGGGGCACGTGGTCTTGTGGTTGCTGAACGTGACGTACTGGCGGTCCAGCGCGTCCATCGGGAAGTACTGATTGCCCTCGACCAGCACGAGATCGTCGCTCTGCGCGATGACCTTGCCATTCCAGACTGCTTTCATGGGTCTTGCTCCTTTCAACGGGCAGCCATCATGCCGCAGCCGCGAGCCAGTGCAGGCTGAACAGACCGTTGGGGTCGGTCCAGACCGGTCCGGGGGTGAATCCCGCCTCCGTCGCCAGCGCGCGCAGGCTGTCCACGGTGAACTTGTGCGAGTTTTCGGTGTGCAGCGTCTCGCCTTCTTCCCACAGGTAGGTCTGGCCGTCCAGCTGCACGCGCTGGGCACGGCGGCTGACCAGGTGCATCTCGATGCGTCGGCGCGGGCTGTTGTAGAACGCGCCGTGCGCAAAGCCGCTCAGGTCGAAGTCCGTCCCGAGTTCACGGTTGGCACGCGCCAGCAGATTCAGATTGAAGGCGGCCGTGACGCCGGCTTCGTCGTTGTAGGCGGCATGCAGCACGGCCGGGTCCTTCACGAGGTCTGCACCCAGCACCAGCGCACCGCCGCGCAGCACCCGCGCGGCCATGCGCAGAAAGCGCAGCGCCTGCTCCGGGTCGAAGTTGCCGATGGTCGAGCCCGGGAAGAAGCCCAGCCGCATGCCGGACTTGCGCGCCGCCACCGGCAGGTGCAAGGGCTGCGTGTAGTCGGCCACCACAGGATGCACGGCCAGGCCGGGGTAGTCGGCCCGCAGCTGCGCGGCCGCCTGTTCCAGATGCTCGCCCGAGATGTCGATGGGCACATAGCCTGCCGGGCTGTCCAGCGCATCCAGCAGCAACCGCACCTTGCGCAGCGACCCAGCGCCAAATTCCACGACCTCGGCCTCGCGCCCGGCCAGTGCGGCGATCTCGCCGGCATGGCGGCGCAGCAGCGCCAATTCGGTGCGCGTGGGGTAGTACTCCCGCAGCTCGCAGATCGCATCGAAGAGCTGCGAACCGCGCGCGTCGTAAAAGTATTTGGGCGAGATGCTGCGCTGGGGCGCGCTGAGGGCGGCGTGCATGTCGGCGCGGAAATCCCGCTCGGGCGTACTGTCCACCACACGCAGATGGGGTTGCATGACAAAGCTCATTCGGAGGTCTCCTGGCTGGCTGGCGCGAAGGGTTGCGGATCGCGCGCCAGCCGCAGTCCCGAGAACTGCCAGCGCGCGTGCGGGGGAAAGAAGTTGCGGTAGCTGGGCCGCACGTGGTCAGCCGGCGTGGCCAGGCTGGCGCCACGCAGGACGATCTGGCCGACCATGAACTTGCCGTTGTATTCGCCCACTGCGCCGGCGAGCGGCTTGAAGCCCGGATAGGGCTCGTAAGACGAGCGCGTCCACTGCCAGACCTTGCCCGCCATGTCGCGCAAGGCCGCTGCACCGTGCGCGGCTTCCCACTCGAACTCGGTCGGCAGCCGCGCACCGGCCCATTCGGCATAGGCGGCAGCCTCGTAGAAGCTCAGTTGCATCACGGGCTCGGCCGGGTCCAGCGGTTGCACGCCGGCCAGGCCGAAAACCTGCCAGTCGTCCGCTGGCGCGCGCGGGTCGCCGGGCGCGATCCAGTAGGCCGGCGCCTGCCAACCCTGCGCCTGGACCTGGGCCCAGCCGTCGGACAGCCACAGGCCGGCGCGGCGGTAGCCGCCATCCAGCACGAAGCGCAGATAGTCGCCACAGTTCACGAGCCGGTCGGCGATCTCGTAGGCGGGCAGCAGCCGGCGATGGCGCGGGCCCTCGTTGTCGAAGGCAAAGCCGGTGCCGTCATGGCCAACCTCGACGATGGCCTCAGGCCGGCGCAGCCAGCGCAGGGGCTCGGGTTGCTCGCGCACCAGCCGCAGCGGTGAGCCCTCGGCGGGGGCATAGGCCGGCAGCAAGGGGTTGCACGAGAGCGCGTGCAGCACGTCGGTCAGCAACAGCTCCTGGTGCTGCTGCTCGTGTTGCAGGCCCAGCTCCAGCAGCGGCGCCGCCGCGGCCCAGGCCTGCGCGTCGGCCTGCACGGCGAATCGCTCGATGGCCGCATCCACGTGGCGCCGGTACGCCAGTACCTCTGCGACCGAGGGCCGGGTCAGCAGCCCACGCTGCGGACGCGGATGGCGCGGCCCCAGCGCCTCGTAGTAGGAGTTGAAGAGATAGAAAAAGCGCGCGTCGAAGGCCGCATAGCCCGGCCACAGCGGCTGCAGAACGACCGCTTCGAAAAACCAGCTGGTGTGCGCCAGGTGCCATTTGGTCGGGCTGGCGTCCGGCATGGACTGCACGCACTGGTCCTCGGCCGACAGCAGGGCGGCCAGGTCCAGTGAATGGGCCCGCACCGCTGCCAGGCGCTGCAGCAGGCCCTGGCGCGGCGGCGACACTGCCGACAGGTCGGCAGGGCGAGAGGAAACGGTCATGCAAGGCCTCGTTCTCGTCGATTCTTGTGCGGCTTCGCACAGCGGAGCCCACACCATAGGCGGGGGCACCGCTGCGACGCGTCTCTGACCGGCCGCTGCCCTCGTCGGCCGCCGCCTCAGCCACGTGCAGGACCAAGACTACAACCGCACCAGGGGATTCCCGGATTCGACGCGAACACGGCGCGTGCCTAGACTGCCCTCACCACAACCCAGGGAGTTCCGCCATGTACAAGCGCATCCTGCTCGCTTACGACGGTTCCGAGGCCGGACAGAAGGCCCTGCTCGACTGCGGCGACCTGGCCCACCTCAGCGGTGCGGCCCTGACGCTGATCGCCGTGATGCCCCTGCATGTGGGCTCGATCGGCCTGGAAGTCGGGGTGTACGACCAGGTGGCCGAGGAGCGCGAGCGCGGCCGCCACCAGTCGGTCCTGGACGCCGGTCTGGCGCGGCTGCGCGCGGCCGGCCATCAGGTGAGCGGCGAAGTCGTGACCGGCGACTCCGTCACCGAGATCACGCGCCGTGCCAAGGAGATCGACGCCGACCTCATCGTCGTCGGCCACAAACATCTGGAGAACTGGGCTGCGCGCTGGTGGCAGGGCGCCATCTCCGGCGCGCTGATCGAGCACGCGCACTGCAGCGTGCTGGTGTCCATCATCCGCTGAGAACGGTCCTCACGGCCGCGCGCTGGGCGGCCGCAGTCGGCGCTGACGGCAGCCGATTGGCCCTACCACTCCAGCGCGCCGCGTGCCGAATCACGCGTCAGCGCGAGACGGGCCCGACCGAGCGGGGAAATCCTGCGCACCACGGCGATCTTCCCGGCATCGACCGGCGAGCATCCGATCCCGCCTTCCACCAGGCCGGCGCGCAACAGGGCCTCGACCTGCGCGACCAGCCCAGGTGTGGCGACGCGGAACGGAAAGTTCGCCCGTTCCATGCGGCGCAGCAGCTCCAGCAAAGCGTCCTCGTCGCTCGCCGCGGCTGGCTGCCCTTCGCGCTCTCCATCGGCCACGTCGCCTCCCGTTTGTGTGTGCGGCCGATCTTAGAGAACCTGCATGGCAGGTTCGCCCAAACTGGCTGGTAAACCTGACAGGTCGAGCCCCGTCCCCGGGGGCGTGCGACCGCTTCCAGGGGCCGCACCCGTGGGGCAGGGCGCTGCGCGAGCAGCTGCAGCAGCCGGTCGCGCCCAGCCCGTCCCCGGCGGCCAGGTCCAGCGCGCATGGCAGCGCGCTGCACCCCGGGCACATTCGCACTCCGTTCACCTGCGATGCCAAGCCCTAGGACCGTGCCCGCCCTCCTCCCCCTGCTTGCAGGGGACCTCTCGCGCGCTTGGCTCGTGAGAGATGGCACCGGTCCTCGCCACGGCCCATCGTCCAGGACAGGAGTCCGGCAAGCACACGGTTTCGGGCATCCGGCCGGTGGGCGGCGCACCCAGCACCTGACACGGCTTCGGAACTGGCGCCTACCCCTGTCGCATCGCGCTGCACGCATGCTGCAGCCATCCAATCCAAATCAGGAGCGCGAAGATGATGAATTTCTCGTTGTGGATGGCCCTGGCTTATGCGCAATCGGAAAGGCTGGGCCGGCTGATGCTATGGCCGCTGTGGCCCCATGCGGCCCCCGCGAGGCCCAGGCCGCAGGCCGCCGAGGCGCAGGAGCGGTGAGAGCGGCGCAATCCAAGCCGCTGTCCTACGCATCGCCATGCGGGGCGTCGTCACAATTTGCGACATGTCTGCAGCGTGTTTCGCCGCGCACATGTCGAAAAGGTGGTGGTGCCATGAACGAACAACTGTCCTTCCCCGATCTGCAGCAGGCGTCCGCCTTCGCCCGCTGCGTCGCGCGCAATTGTTCGACCGGTGTGCTGAGCGCCGAGGTCGAGGGTCAGGAGCAGGCTGTGCGCGCCTTGGCCGCCCGCATGCAGACCGGGCCGCTGCGTGCTCAGTTCGGCCCGCAGTCCATCAAGCTGCTGCGCTTCACGGTGCTGGACCAGGGCACGCCCTCACGCCTCGTGTTCCTGGCGGACTACCGACGCCACGCGTGAACCGCGTGCAGCGCCGTTCGGTGCGAGCCGATCTGCGCGGCCGGCAGTCCGCCTCACGCATCTGCACCTTCCCGACGCCGGCCGCCGTCATCCGGAGGCAGCACGGATGGATGCTTCGCCTGCCTGGAGACGAAATGAACCTTCCAACCCACGCCGAGGATGCCGTGCGCCTTCTCGCGACCACGGACGTCGACCGGCTGGACGTCGGCGTCATCGGCTTCGACCAGCACGGCCTCGTCCGCGTCTACAACCGCACCGAGTCCGTCGCCGCGGGTCTGGCCCCCGAACGGGTGCTGGGCCAGCATGTGTTCGACACCGTCGCGCCATGCATGAACAACTTCCTCGTGGCCCAGCGTTTCGCCGATGCCGCCGAGCGCCACGAGGTCCTGGACGCGCAACTCGATTACGTGCTGACGCTGCGGATGCGGCCCACGCCCGTGCGCCTGCGGCTGTTGGCCCTGCCGCAAGCGGCGTACCGCTACATCCTGGTGAGCCGATGACATGAAGCCACCGCAGTCTGGACTTCTCCCGTCGTACGGAAATTCACTCCCGCCTCCAGGGGGCGCAGCCGGCGGCCTGGCCGAGCCAGTGGTGCGGCTGCGCTCGCATGCCCTGGTCCGCGGCCGCTTGGGCTGCAGCTGGCGCGACAGCGCCACGGAAAACCAAGATGGATGAGGGGAGCGCGGCCAGCCCGACGGAGCAGGACCTGCTCCAGTTCCTGTACCGCAGCCCTGTCGGATTGATCGATGCCGACGCCGACGGCGCCATCGCCCTCATGACGCCCATGGCGGCCCAGCTGCTGCTGCCGCTCGCCGGTCCGGCGTCCATGGACAACCTGTTCGAGGCGCTCGCCGTCGCTCTGCCCAACCTGCGTGCACGGGTGGCCGCCCATGGTCCCGCGGCGGGGGCGGTGTGCGTGGCCCAACGCTTCGCAGGCGCGCAGCGCAACGGCGAGCGCGCGACGCTGTCGCTGAGCCTGTTCCGTGCCGAAGGCGGCCGCCTCACGGGCGTGCTGCACGACGCCACGCACGAGGAGCGCCGCCAGCGCCGCCGGGTGGAAGCGGCAGCCCACACCGACAGCCTCACGGGTCTGCCCAACCGGCAAGCCGTGCAGGAACACCTGGCCGTGCTGTTGGCGCAGCCGCGCACACCCGGACGCCAGCACGCCGTGTTATTTCTCAACTGCGACCGCTTTCAGCACATCAACGACTCGGCCGGCCACACGGCCGGCGATGCCCTGCTCGGGATGATCGCTGCGCGCCTGGTCGAAGCCACGGACGCTGCAGCGCCCCCCGCGCCCGACACGGTTGCGGCCAGCCTCGAACCCGTGGCGCGCACCGCGCGCCCCCTCGTGGGCCGCGTGGGCGGAGACGAGTTCGCCGTCGTGGCCGAACTGGACGACACGCCGACCGCAGTGCACACGCTGAGCGCGCACCTGGCCACCGAACTGAGCAGGCCCTATGTTCTGGGCGAGCGCAGCATGGACTGCAGCTTCAGCATGGGGGTGGCTGCTGCCAACCCCGGTGAAGACACGCCCGGCCGCAGCCTGTACCACGCGCGGCTGGCGATGACCGAGGCGCAGCGCGAGGGCGGCGCGCGGATCAGGGTGTTTGACACCTTGATGCTGCAGCGCACGCGGCGCCGGACCGACCTGGAAAACGACCTGCGCCGTGCCATTGGCACGTCGGAGCTCTACGTCGTCTACCAGCCCGTGGTCCGGCTGGCCAACGGCGCGGTCGAAGCCGTGGAGGCGCTTGTGCGCTGGCAGCATCCACTGCACGGTGCCCTGTCGCCCATGGAGTTCATCGGCATCGCCGAAGACGCGGGCCTGATCGGAGCGCTCGGCCAGGTCGTGCTGGCCACCGCATGCCGCCAGTTCGTGCAGTGGCGGCAGCGCTACCCCGAGCGCGGCCCGCGGCTGCTGGCCGTGAACCTGTCGCGGGGCCAATTGCCCGAACCGACGCTGATCGGCGGCATCAAGGACATCCTGCGCGACACCGGCATGCCGGCTGGCGCGTTGCAGCTGGAAGTGACGGAGAGCCTGGCCGCGCAGGACGAAGCGGTGCAGATGCGGCTGCACGAACTCAAGCGCCTGGGCCTGACCCTCGCGCTCGACGATTTCGGCACGGGCTACTCCTCGCTGGCGAGTCTGTACCAGCTGCCGGTGGACCTGCTCAAGATCGACCGCGCGTTCGTCAGCCAGCTGGAGACCAGCGCCCACCACCGCGTGCTGGTCGAAGCCACGATCAAGGTCGCCAAGAGCCTGAATTTCCGCACCGTGGCCGAGGGCATCGAGACCGTCGGGCAGGCCGACATCCTGCGCGCGATGGACTGCGACAAGGGCCAGGGCTATCTTTTCGCGCGGCCGCTGCAGGCCGAAGCCCTCGAGGCTTGGCTGCAAGAGCGCCGGCCGTCCTGGCGCGGCTGAGTGGGCAGCCGACGGCCGCTGGCTGCTCAGGGCTGCGCGGTGCCCGGCTCGGCGAGCTTGCGGTGCTGTTCGGCCGCCACCTGCGAGGGCGTCACCTTGGCCAGCAGGACCTGCAGTTTGTTCTTCAGGCCCGCCACCACGTCGGCCTCGCCGTTCTGCATGGCTTCGAAACCTGCTTCGGCGACGTCGGCCGGATCCATCTTGCTGCCCGTGCCCACCTTGGTGTCGAGCAGGCCGGCGCGCTCGAAGAACTCGGTGTCGGTCACACCCGGCATCAGGCAGCTGACGGTGACCCCCGTGTCCTTCAGTTCGTTGCGCAGCGCCGCCGTGAACGAATCGACGAAGGCCTTGGAGGCGTTGTAGACGGCCTGAAAGCTGCCCGGCTGGAAGCCCGCGATCGATCCCGTCACCAGGATGCGCCCGCTGCCGGCGTCGCGCATGCGCCGGCCCAGGCGCTGCAGCAGGTACAGCGTGCCCGTGATGTTGGTGTCGATCACATGCTGGATGTCGGCGAAGCGCTGGTCGAGGAAGGCCTGGCCGAGCCCGTGCCCGGCATTGGCGAGCAACGCGCCCACGGGGCGGCCGCCGACCAGTTCGCACAGTTCGTCCACGCCTTCGCGGCTCGCGAGCTCCACCTGCAGCGTCTGCACGCTGACGCCATGCGCCTCGCATGCGGCCTTGACGGTTTCCAGCGAGGTGTCGGCCGCCAGCACCAGGTCGTAGCCGGCCTTGGCACAACACAGCGCGAGATGGAAGCCGATGCCCGAAGAGGCGCCCGTGACGACGGCCAGCGGTGCGGTGGGGGTGTTCATGGAGAGCTCCTGTCCGTGGGATGGGTCTGTCCGTCACCTTAGGGACGCACCATGGGCCGCGCCGAAGGCAGGGCGGTGCTCCGGGCGTGCGCCATGTCCTACCGGCGCGCGCCGCCCGAAGGAACTTCCACCTTCCTGGGGATTCCCAATGGCCCATCGTCTGCTACGTTGCCCGCATGAACACCTTCGATGCACCGGACGGCTCCTGGTGGTACATGTCCGCGCAGGAGAAGCGCGGCCCTGTCGCCGCCGAACGCCTGCAGCAGCTGCACGCGGCGGGAAGCATCGCCGCCGACACCCTGGTCTGGTGCCAGGAGTCCTCGCCCATGGCTGCGGCCTGGCAGCCGCTGCACATGGTGCTGGCCCGGCGCCTGCAGTCGCCGCTCGCGTTGCTGCGCCCCGGCGCCGAGCCGAGCCCCCTGGACGGCCGGCCGCTGTAGTCGGCCTTCAGCCCGCGCAGCCTGCCGATCTGTGCGCGGCCGCGCCGCTCAGGCTCGCGGCGCTGCGGCCCGCGAGGCCGCTGCCACCATGTGCTCGGCCAGCGTGCCGTACAGCGGCCTGCTCAGCATGCGCGAGACCAGGCTGGCCAGCATGGCGCTGGCCATGAGGCTCAGCACCATGGAATGCCCGTCGACCATTTCCATCACGATGATGAAGGCCGTGAGCGGCGCCTGCGTGACGGCCGCCAGGAAACCGGTCATGCCCATGGCGATCAGCGCGGGCCCCAGGCCCGGCCCGGCGAGCTGCGCGATGGCGTCGCCGATGCCCGCGCCGATGGACAGCGATGGCGCGAAGATGCCGCCCGGCACGCCGCACCAGGCCGTGAGCCAGGTGGCGATGAACTTGAGCAGCGTGTACAGCGGCGTCAGCTCATCGTGGCCGGCCAGCATCTGCTTGACCGCCTCCGAACCGGCGCCGAAGGTGGCACCGCCGGTCGCCAGGCCGATGGCGGCCACCATCAGCCCGCCCGCGGCTGCGAAGCGCACCGGCCAGCGTGCGCGCCAGCGGTTCAGGCGCTGCGGCGACCCGGTCAGCGAAGCGATCATCAGGCGCGCGAACAGGCCGCCCGCCACGCCGCTGGCCAGGGCCACCAGCAGGCCGGGGCCGAACAGGTCCCAGCCCAGCGGCGGCACGCGGATGATGCCGAAGTAGCTGGTGTTGCCGAATGCCGAGACGCCCACCAGACCGGCCAGCACGATGCCCGTGATGATGAGGCCGCTCGCGCGCGCTTCCAGCCGGCCGGAAAGCTCTTCGATGGCGAACACCACGCCGGCCAGCGGCGCGTTGAACGCGGCCGCGATGCCCGCGGCGCCGCCGGCCACCAACAGGGCCCGGGTGTCGATCTGGCTGCTCGGCGAGAGCCAGCGCCGCGCATGCTGCATGACGCCAGCGGCCACCTGCACCGAAGGCCCCTCGCGGCCGATGGACAGGCCAGCCGCGAAGCCTGCGACGCCCAGACCGATCTTGGCGACGGTCAGGCGCAGCGACGCGAACAGGCCGCGCTGTTCGGGCAGCACGGCGGGGTCGAGCGCGGCCTTGATCTGCGGAATGCCCGAGCCGCCGGCCCCGGGGAACCAGCGCCGCGTGGCCCAGACGATGCCGGCGGTCCACGCCGGCGTCCACAGCAGCACGGCCCAGGCCTGAAACTGGTGCAGCCGCTCGAACAGATGGAAGGCCCATTCCGCCGCGACGGTGAACCCCACGACGAAGAGCCCGGCAGCAATCGCATAGCCCAGCACGATGGCGCGGTCCAGCCACAGGCGCCAGCTGGAGAACTCGGCGCGCAGGTTCTGGAAGAAGTCGGGTTCCTGGTGCATCGGCCGATTCTGGCAGCGGCAGCAGCACCGCCCGGCACGCCGCAGGCCGGGCGTGCGCGCCCTGCCTCAATCGACGAGACCGCCCACCACCCCGAGCCCGTGCGCTTCGGCCGCGGGCACGTACCAGTCGCTCTCGCGCACACGCGCCTGCAGGTCGTCCAGCGACAGCGCGGAGCCCTGCACGAGCTCGGCGAAGCCGGCGCGCTCGAGGCGCTGGCCCGAGGCGATCTCAGCCAGCATGCTCTGCACCTGGACCATGCAGACCTGCAGCGCGCCTTCGAGCTGCAGCGTCTTGCTGAGCCGGCGTTCGTGGACCAGCAGTTCGCAATCGCGGGTCAGGAAGCGGCGCTCGCGTGCGAACGCCGCCATCACGGTCACACCGGCCGAATAGACGTAGGACTTGCCCAGAAAGTACAGCGCCGCGCCGCCCTGGCGCCAGCTGCGGATCTCCTGCGCGATGCGCCGGCCCACGTCGGCATCGCCGCCCGAGGTCGACAGTTCGACCACGACGGGGCCATCCGCCGGGGCCTCGGAACGCTGGCGCAGGAATTCGGTCAGCATGGCCTGGTCGACCGGCCCGTGCAGTCGGATGGCCGGGGGTTGCGCCAGGACGGCAGGCGCGCAGGAGGAACCGGAAGGGGCGGAAGGAGCGAAGGTGTTGTCGGCTGGCATGCGTGCGGAACAGGATGGATGGAGCGCGTGCGGTGCACGCCAGCGCACTGTGCCTTGCATGGTCCGGCGCGCTGCAGCAGACGAGCGCTGAAGCGTTCGTCGGACGCGTCCGCCAGGCGCAAGCCCCACGGGCCGCAGCCGCCGGCTGGCGTAGCGGACGGCTCAGCCTGGCGCGACGCGCCGACCGTTGGCGTCGACGACCGGCTCGCCGTCCTCCTTGACGAAGGCGCCGCGCTGGGGGTTCGGCAGGATGTCCAGCACCAGCTCCGACGGCCGGCACAGCCGCGTGCCCAGGGGCGTGACGACGATCGGGCGGTTGATCAGGATGGGGTGCTGCAGCATGAAGTCGATGAGCTGCGCGTCGGTCCACTGCGGATCGTCCAGGCCCAGCGCGTCGTAGGGCGTGCCTTTGCGGCGCAGCAGTGCGCGGACGCCGTTGCCCGTCGCCGCGACCAGGCCCTGCAGGGTCGCCCGGTCGGGCGGTGTGCGCAGGTACTCGATGACCTCGGGCTCCTCGCCGCTGTTGCGGATCAGCGCCAGCGTGTTGCGCGAGGTGCCGCAGGCCGGGTTGTGGAAGATGGTGATGGTGTGCATGGGGTGTTGTTCAGTTCGGATGTTCGGATCAGCCAAGGCGCAGCGCGAGCGCGGCCAGCGTGGCCGCCAGCACGGGCAGCGTCAGCACGATGCCCACGCGCATGTAGCTGCCCCAGGCGATGCGCATGCCTTTGCGCGACAGCACGTGCAACCACAGCAAGGTCGCCAGGCTGCCAATCGGCGTGATCTTCGGCCCCAGGTCGCAGCCGATGACATTGGCATAGACCATGGCCTGCCTGACCGCACCGGTGGCCGTCGACTGCTCGATGGCCAACGCGCCGACCAGCACCGTCGGCATGTTGTTCATGACGGAGGACAGGCCGGCTGCGAGAAGTCCGGTGCCGAAGGCCGCGCCCCAGACACCGCCCTCGGCGAAGCGGTCGAGCAGCGCCGCGAGCTGGTGCGTCAGCCCGGCATTGCGCAGGCCATAGACGACCAGGTACATGCCGAGCGAGAACACGACGATCTGCCACGGCGCCCCGCGCAGCACCTTGCCCGTGTCGATGGCATGGCCCCTGGCCGCCACCGCCAACAGCACGGCCGCGCCCGCGGCTGCCACCGCACTCACCGGCACGCCCCGCGGTTCCAGCCAGAAGAAGCCGGCCAGCAGCAAGGCCAGCACCAGCCAGCCCGCGCGGAAGGTGGCGCGGTCGCGGATGGCTTGCGCCGGTGCCTCGAGCCGGCCCAGCGCATAGGCCGCAGGAAGGTCGCGTCGGAAGTACAGGTACAGCACCAGCAGGCTGGAGGCCACGGCCACCAGGTTGACCGGAACCATCACGGCGGCGTAGGCATCAAAGCCGATGCCGAAGAAGTCGGCCGAGACGATGTTGACCAGGTTGGAGACCACCAGCGGCAGGCTGGCGGTGTCGGCGATGAAGCCGGCGGCCATCACGAAAGCCAGCGTGGCGGCCGGCGAAAACCCAAGCGCGGCCAGCATGGCCATCACGATGGGCGTCAGGATCAGCGCGGCGCCGTCGTTGGCGAACAGCGCCGCGACCGCAGCCCCCAGCAGCACGATGGACGCGAACAGGCGCGGGCCGCTGCCGCCACCCCAGCGCGCCATGTGCAATGCCGCCCACGCGAAAAAGCCCGCCTCGTCCAACAGCAGGCTGATGACGATGATGGCGACGAACGCGGCCGTGGCATTCCAGACAATGGCCCAGACCACCGGGATGTCGGCCAGGCGCACGGCACCCAGTGCCAGCGCCAGCAGGGCACCGAAGCTGGCACTCCAGCCGATGCCCAGGCCGCGCGGCTGCCAGATGACCAGGACCAGGGTGACGATGAAAACGAGGGCTGCCGCAAGCATGACGGTCGGAACTTTCAGGACGCTGGCGGCGCCGCGCCGCGCAGGGGGAAGGGCGAACGCGCGACCCAGTCGATCAGCACTTGCACGCGAGCTCGCTCGCGGCGCAGGGCGCACCCTGGCAACAGTTCTCGGTCAGGTAGCCCACCAGATCGCCCATGCGCGCGTACTCGGCACGGTAGACCAGGTGGCGGCTCGCGCGCTCCTGAGTCACCAGCCCGGCACGCGAGAGCTCCTTCAGGTGAAACGACAGCGAGGTGCTCGGCATGCCGAGCGCCTCGCTCATGACGCCGGGGGTCAGGCCATCCTGGCCGACGACCACCAGGGCGCGGAAGATGCGCAGCCGCACGGGGTGGGCCAGCGCCCCAAGGGCTGCAGCAACTTCGGTTTCATCCATGTCGCGACTGTACGATATTTCGAGCAACCTTGAAATATCGAATGAATTACTGCGACGTGGCCGCTCAAGCATTGCCCTGCACATCGGGCGGCGGCGCTGAAGGCAGGCCCTGCCGATGGTGAAGGCGCCGCAGCCGGGCTGCTACCATCCGCCGCTGCAACAGGTGCCCGGCGACACAAGCGCGTCGGGTTAAACGGGAAGCCGGTCTGCAGGCCTTCGGGCCGCACGAAGCCGGCGCTGCCCCCGCAACGGTGTGCAAGAAGCAAGCGGCAAACACAACCACTGGGTCGGTGCACCTGGGAAGGGTGCCGCGGGCGTCGGGCGTCGCGACAGACGCCCGGAACTTGCGAGCCCGGAGACCGGCCTGTCGCATCGAGCTGGCGTTGCGGTGGGCGATGCGGGTCCCATGGCCGCGCACGACTTTCGGCCATCCGACCGCACCCCCTCTTGCCACGTACGGCAGCCCCGGGCCCCGGCCCGTACCGTTCAAGAGGACAGATGCGCAAGCCTTCGGCTCCGCCGGCTCTGCCGGCACCGCCGCCTGCGGCCACTCCCACCGTCCACGGCTGGTGTCCCGGTGCACTGCGGCCCATGGCCTCGGGCGATGGCTGGATCGTGCGCGTGCGCCCGCATGCGGGGCGGCTCACGCGCGCGCAGGCCGCCGGCATCGCGCGGCTCGCCCAGGCGCACGGCCGCGGCCTGGTCGAGCTCACGCGGCGGGCCAAATTGCAGCTGCGCGGCGTGGCACCGGAACACCACGCGGCCCTGCTCGCAGGCCTGCAGGCGCTGGGCCTCGTCGACGCCGATGCGGCGGCCGAGCAGCGCCGCAACATCGTCGTCACGCCGTTCTGGCGGTTGGGCGAGCCCACGCCGGACCTTGCGGCCGCGCTCGCCCAGGCCCTGGCCGGGCCGCTGGCTCCTGCGCTGCCGGCCAAGTTCGGCTTCGCAGTCGACTGCGGGCCCGTGCCCGTGCTGCGCGCGACGCCGGCCACCATCCGCATCGAGCGCGATGCCCAGGGTCTGGTCGTGCGCGCCGACACCGTGCCGCTGCTGGCCCGCGCCACGCCGCACGACGCCGTGGCCCGCGCGATGGCGCTCGCGCACTGGTTCGCCGGTGGCGGCCAGGGCGCGCCGCCGCCCGGCTTCCACCCTGCCCCGCTTGGCTGCCGCACGGCACCCAGGCCGCTGCCGGGCCCGGCGCCCGGCGGCTGGCTGGTGGCCACCGCGTTCGGCCAGCTGCAGGCCGACACACTCGCGCGCCTGGCCGAACAGGGAGACCTGCGCCTGACGCCCTGGCGCATGCTGCTGGTCGAAGGCGCGCGCAGCGCGCCGGCGCTGCCCGGCCTGCTGACCGACCCGGCCGACCCGTTGCTGCGTGTGGTCGCCTGCAGCGGCACCGAGGGCTGCCACCAGGCCGCCGGGCCGACGCGCCCGCTGGCCCGCGCGCTGGCCGGCGTCGTGCCGGCGCACGGGCTGCTGCACGTGTCCGGTTGCCGCAAGGGCTGCGCGCATGCCGAGCCCACCGTGACGCTGGTCGCCACGCGCGCGGGCTACGACTTCGTCCGCCACGGCAAGGCCGGGTCAGCCCCCGACCGGCAGGCCCTGCGGGCCGATGCACTCGCCACCCATCTCGCCGGCGCATGGCACGCCACCACAACAACACAAGACGCACCGCCCCATGAGGCCACCGATTCCCCACTGCTTTGAGACCGACGGCGCCGCGATCTACCGCGCCTCGTTCGCCATGATCCGTGCCGAAGCCGCGCTCGCGCGCTTCTCGCCCATCGAGGAGATGGTCGCCGTGCGCATGGTCCATGCCGCGGGCATGGTCGACCTCGCGCCGCACATCCGCTTCTCCGCGGGCGCAGCCGAGGCCGCGCGCGCCGCGCTCGAGGCCGGCGCCTCCATCCTGTGCGATGCGCGCATGGTCAGCGAAGGCATCACGCGCAAGCGGCTGCCGGCGGGCAACCGCGTCGTCTGCACGCTGCACGACGCCGAGGTGCCGGCCATCGCGGCCCGGCTCGCGACCACGCGCAGCGCCGCCGCGGTCGAGCTGTGGCGCCCGTTGCTGGCCGGTGCCGTCGTGGCCATCGGCAATGCGCCGACCGCGCTGTTCCACCTGCTCAACCTGCTGCAGGACCCAATGTGCCCGCGGCCCGCCGCCATCGTCGGCTGCCCGGTCGGCTTCGTCGGCGCGGCCGAATCCAAGGCCGCGCTGATGGACACGCTGCCCGCGCCCGCCATCGTGGTGGACGGGCGCCTGGGCGGCTCGGCCATCACGGTGGCCGCGGTCAACGCGCTGGCCTGCCGCGAGGAGATCTGATGGGCCGCATCCTGTGTGCCGGGCTGGGCCCCGGCGACCCCGAACTCATGAGCGTGCGCGCCGACCGCGCGATCCGACAGGCCCGCCATGTCGCCTACTTCCGCAAACGCGGCCGGCCCGGCCAGGCCCGGCGCATCGTCGAGGGCATGCTCTCGCCCACGGTGCAGGAGTACGCGATGGAGTACCCGGTCACGACCGAGCTGCCCTTCGACAGCCCTGCCTACCAGGCATGCCTGGCCGCCTTCTACGACGGCTGGGCCACGCGGCTGGCCCAGCTCGCGCAGCAGCAGGACGTGCTGGTGCTGTGCGAGGGCGACCCCTTCTTCTTCGGCTCCTTCATGCATTTGCACCAGCGGCTGCAGGGCCGTGCCCAGGTCGAGGTGATCCCGGGCATGCCGGGCATGGTGGGCTGCTGGTCGGCCACGAATGTGCCCATCACCTGGGGCGACGACGTGCTCGTGGTGCTGATGGGCACGCTGCCCGACGCGGAGCTGGAACGCCACATGCGTTCGGCCGACGCGCTCGTGGTCATGAAGACCGGCCGCAACCTGCCACGCGTGCGGCGCGCCCTGGAAGCCGCCGGCCGGCTCGGCGCGGCCTGGCTCGTCGAGCGCGGCACCATGCCCGGGCAACGCATCGTGCCGCTGGCGCAGGTGACCGGCGACGACTGCCCCTACTTCGCCATCGTGCTGGTCCATGGCCAGGGGCGCCGGCCCGAGGCGGCCGAATGAGCGCCGGCTGGCTCTGCATCGCGGGCCTGGGCCCGGGCGACGCCGCCCTGCGCACGCCCGAGGTCGCTCAGGCGCTGGACGAGGCCACCGACGTGGTCGGCTACATCCCCTACGTGGCCCGCGTGGCGCCGCGCGACGGCCTGCGCCTGCACCCCTCGGACAACCGCCAGGAACTCGCGCGGGCGCAGGCCGCGCTGGCCATGGCCGCCGCCGGCCGGCGCGTGGTGGTGGTCTCCTCGGGCGACCCGGGCGTCTTCGCCATGGCCGCAGCGGTGTTTGAGGCGCTGGAGGGCGCGCCGACATGGCAGCAACTGGACATCCGCGTGCTGCCTGGCATCACCGCCATGCTGGCCGCTGCGGCCCGCGCCGGCGCGCCGCTGGGACACGACTTCTGCGCGATCAACCTCAGCGACAACCTCAAGCCCGCCGACACCATCGAGGCGCGCGTGCGCGCCGCCGCCGTGGCGGACTTCGCCATGGCCTTCTACAACCCGCGTTCGGCCAGCCGGCCCGACGGCTTCGCGCGCATCCTCGCGCTGCTGCGCGACATCTGCGCGCCCGAACGCCTCGTCATCTTCGCGCGCGCGGTCGGCACGCCCGAGGAGCAGCTGCGCACCGTGACGCTGGACCAGGCCAGGCCCGAGATGGCCGACATGCGCACCGTGGTGCTGGTCGGCAACGCGGCGACGCGGCGCGTCGGACGCTTCGTCTACACGCCGAGGGCGGCCCGGTGAGCCGCCAGCCAGGCCATCACCTCGGCGACGGAGCCGAGACAGGTCCGCGCAGGCAGCGCCGGGCGCTGGATCAGCAGCACCGGCAGGCCCAGGCTGCGGGCGGCGTCGAGCTTCGCGCGCGCCCCGCTGCCGCCGGCGTTCTTGGCCACCACATGGGTGCTGCCGTGCGCCAGCATCAGCTGCCGGTCGCCCTGCTCCGTGAACGGGCCGCGGTCAAGCACCAGCGTGGTCTGCGGCAGCGGCAGGGGCTGCAGCGGCGGGTCCACCAGCCGCAGCAGGTAATGGTGCTGCGGCGCGCGGGCGAAGGCGTCCAGGGTTTGCCGGCCGATGGCCAGGAACACGCGCGTGGGCGCGCTCGGCAAGTCGGCGACGGCGGCGTCGATGTCGGGCACGGTGCGCCAGTCGTCGCCGGCCTGCGCCACCCAGGCCGGCCGCTCCAGCGCCACCAGGGGCATGCCCAGCGCGGCACAGGCCTGGACCGCATTGGCGCTCATGCGCGCCGCGAAGGGATGGGTCGCATCCACCACCTGCGTGATGCGCTGCGCGCGCAGCCAGTCGCACAGGCCGGCCACGCCGCCGAAGCCGCCCACGCGCGTGGGCAGCGGCTGGGCCAGCGGCGTCTGCGTGCGGCCGGCGTAGGAGTAGACGGCGTCCACGCCGGCCGCAGCCAGTGCTTCGGCCAGCTCCCGGGCTTCGGTGGTGCCGCCCAGGAGCAGGAGGCGGGGCGTGGCTGAGCGCTGGCTGGACATCATCGGCATCGGGGAAGACGGGTTGGCGGGATTGTCCGGTGCCGCCCGCGCGGCCTTGGAGCATGCCGAGCACGTGGTCGGCGGCCCGCGGCACCTCGCGCTGGCCCAGGCGGGCGCGCGTGGCCAGCCCTGGCCGCAGCCCTTCGACATGGCGCCGGTGCTGGCGCTGCGCGGCCGCCGCGTCGCCGTGCTGGCCTCGGGCGACCCGTTCTGGTTCGGCGCCGGGGGCGCCCTGGCGGCGCAGCTGGCGCCCGGCGAATGGGCGGCGCACCCGGCCCCCTCGAGCTTCTCGCTCGCGGCTGCGCGGCTGGGCTGGCGGCTCGAGGCCGTCATCTGCCTGGGCCTGCATGCCCGCCCCTTCGCCGCCGCACGGCCCCACCTGCATCCCGGTGCGCGGCTGCTGTGCCTGCTGGCCTCGGCCGAGGCCGTGCGTGCCTTCGCGCAATGGCTTTGCGACCAAGGCTTCGGCCGCTCCACGCTGTGGGTGCTGGAAGCCCTGGGCGGCCCGCGCGAGCGCGTCCGCCAGGCCCAGGCGCAGGGTTTCGACCTGGTTGGCATCGTGGCCCCCGTGGCCGTGGCGCTGGAGCCGGCCGGCGCCGCGGGCCTGCCGCGCGCGGCCGGCCTGCCCGATGCCGCGTTCGCGCACGACGGCCAGATCACCAAGTCGCCCATGCGCGCGCTGACGCTGTCGGCCCTGGCGCCGCGCCCCGGCGAGCTGCTGTGGGACGTCGGTGCCGGCTCGGGCTCGGTCGCGATCGAGTGGTGCCTGGCGGGCGGCCATGCCTGCGCCGTGGAGCAGCATGCGGCCCGCGCCGCCAACATCCACGCGAATGCCGCGCACTTCGGTGTGGCCGAGCGGCTGCAGGCGCACACCGGCCGCGCGCCGCAGGCCTTGGCCGGGCTCGCGCCAGCGCAGGCCATCTTCGTCGGCGGCGGCTTCGACCTGGCGTTGTTCGAGGCGCTGCGCACGGCCAGCCCCGGTGCGCGCCTGGTCACCAACGCCGTCACGCTGGAAACCGAAGCCCTGCTGCTGCAGTTGCAGGCCCGCCATGGCGGCACACTGCTGCGCATCGACATCGCCCAGGCCACGCCGCTGGGCCGGCTGCGCGGCTGGGCACCGTCGCGCCCCATCGTGCAATGGAGCGTGCCGCTGTGACGGTGCTGGGCCTGGGCTTTCAATCCGGCGCCGGCCTGGCCTCGCTGCGCGACGCTCTGCACGCCGCCTGCGCCCCGCTGCCGGACCGCCCCGTGCTGCGCGCCGTGGCCACGGCACAGGACAAGCTGGACAGCGCCGCGCTGGTGCAGTTCGCTGCCGAGCTGCGCGTGCCGCTGGTCGGCGTGCCGCTGCCGCTGCTGGCCGTGCAGCCCGCCACGCCCAGCGCCTTCGCGCCCGCGCGCTACGGCGGCCACAGCCTGGCCGAGGCCGCCGCGCTCGCGGCCGCCGGCCCCGGCGCGCGGCTGCTCGCACCGCGCGCCGTCTCGCGCGACCGGCAGGCCACGGCGGCCCTGGCCACTGCCCTGCCCCCTCCCACCCATCCCTGCGAACCATGACCGTCCACTTCATCGGCGCCGGCCCCGGCGCCCCCGACCTGCTGACCCTGCGCGGCCGCGACCTGATCGCCGCCAGTCCGGTATGCCTCTATGCGGGCTCGCTCGTGCCCGCAGGCGTGCTGGCCCACTGTCCACCCGGCGCGCGCGTGATCGACACCGCGCCGCTGTCGCTGGACGAGATCGTCGCCACGCTGCGCGAGGCGCACGCGGCGGGCCAGGACGTGGCGCGCCTGCATTCGGGCGACCTGTCGGTCTGGTCTGCCATGGGCGAGCAGCTGCGCCGCCTGCGCGAACTCGGCATCCCGTTCACGGTCACGCCGGGCGTGCCCTCGTTCGCCGCCGCAGCCGCCACGCTCGGGCAGGAACTGACCCTGCCCGGCCGCGCCCAGTCGGTGGTGCTGACGCGCACCGCGGGCCGTGCCTCGGCCGTGCCCCCGGGGGAGGCGCTCGCGCACTTTGCGGCCACCGGCGCGACGCTGGCGATCCACCTGTCCATCCATGTGCTGGCCCGGGTGGTGGCCGAGCTGCTGCCGTTCTACGGCCCCGACTGCCCAGTGGCCGTGGTCTGGCGCGCGAGCTGGCCCGACGAGCGCGTGGTGCGCGGAACGCTGGCCAGCATCGAGGGCGCGGTCGGCGACACCATGGAGCGCACGGCGTTGATCCTGGTGGGCGCCAACCTGGGCGCCGAGGATTTCGGCACGAGCCGGCTCTACGCCAGCGACTACGACCGCCGCTACCGTCCGCTCGGCGCCACGCCGCGCTTTCCGGCGGCCACGGACGCATGATCGAGCTGACGCTGGTCGGCATCGGTACCGGCCACCCCGACCACATCACGCGCCAGGGCGAGCGCGCGCTCAACGCGGCCGACCTGATCCTGATCCCGCGCAAGGGGCAGGACAAGGCCGACCTGGCCGAGGTGCGGCTGGCGATCTGCTCGGCCGTCGTCACCACGCCCGCGCGCATTGCGTTCTTCGACATGCCGCTGCGCGAAGGGGCGGACGCCGACTACGCCGCTGCCGTCGAACGCTGGCACGACGCGATCGCCGAGGTCTGGCAGGCCAGCATCGCACAGCACCTGCCCGAGGGCGGCCGCCTGGCCATGCTGGTCTGGGGCGACCCTTCGCTGTACGACAGCACGCTGCGCATCGCCGCGCGGCTGGCGCGGCGCATCGCACTGCGCACCCGCGTCGTGCCGGGCATCACGGCGCTGCAGGCGCTGACGGCCGCGCACGCTATCCCGCTCAACACCATCAACGGCCCGGTCACCATCACCACCGGCCGGCGGCTGCAGACCGGTGGATGGCCCGCCGGTGCCGACACCGTGGCCGTGCTGCTGGACGGGCGCTGCGCCTTCCGCGGCCTGGACCCCACCGGCCTGTCGATCTGGTGGGGCGCGTATCTGGGGCTGCCGCAGCAGCTGTTGCTGCACGGCGCACTGGCCGACCTGGCCGGCCCCATCGCCCAGCTGCGCGAAACGGCCCGCCAGGCGCATGGCTGGATCATGGACACCTACGTGCTGCGGCGCACTCCCCTGCCGGCGTGAGCGGCGCCAGCGCGCAAAGCACGGCCCCAAACGACAAAGCCGCCCGAAGGCGTCTCGTCATGGGCAGAAGGCAGGCGCTCAGACTTCGCCGCCCACGACCTGGCCGTGGCGCACGGCATAGACGGCCTCCGCGCGCACCGCATCGCGGCTCAGCGTGCTCCTGGTGCTGGCCACGGCGCCCACGTCGGCGCCTTCGCCCAGTTCGGGCAGGGTGCCATTGCGCTCGGCCTGCAGCAGTTCGGCGCGCACGGCTTCGCGGCTCAGGCCGCTGACGGTGCTGGAGACCTGCGGCACGTAGCCCACCTCACCACCGACGAAATCGGCGGCGAAGCCAGGGGATGCGGCAAAACCGGCAGCGGCGACAAGGGCGGAGGCGATGAACTTGTTCATGGTGAATTCCTTTCGGTGATGAAGGCAACGTTCCACTCGGCGCGACCAGGCCCCATGCCTGCCGCGGCTCGACGAGTCGTGTTGGGTGCGTCTCATCGATGGCTTGAATTGTTCCGTCGAGCACGGCTGAGAAAAACCGGTGGCGCAGGAAAGCACCGTTTCCTCGCGCTGAACAATGCGCCGCCACGCAGTGCGACGCAGGAGACGGACGACGCGCACAGTGCTCCCATTCCCGCAGGCCCAGCACGCTGCACGCCCTACGGTGGAGGCCTTCACTCAACAGGAGATCACCATGGAAGAAAAGAGCAAGGTCGGTACCGGCGCGGCCGTGGGCGCAGTGACGGGTGGTGTGGCCGGTGGCGCAGCAGCCGGCGCGGCCGTCGGCGGCATGACGGGCCCCGTGGGCGCAGCCGTCGGCGCAGCAGTCGGCGCTGCCGTGGGTGCGTTGGCCGGCAAGGCCGCCAAGGTCGACCCGGTGGCCGAGGACAACTACTGGCGCGACAACTTCAACAGCCGCCCCTATGCCACGGGCTCGAGCTACGACCAGTACGGGCCGGCCTATATGTACGGCGCCAGCGCTTACGAGAAGTACCCCGGCCGCTCCTTCGACGAGGTCGAGCCAGAACTGAGCACGGGCTGGTCGGCGTCACGCGGCAGGTCGTCCCTGGAATGGGACAACGCGCGCCACGCCTCGCGCGACGCTTGGCAGCGGCTCAGCGACCGCGTCGAGCGGGCGGTGCCTGGCGATTCCGACCGCGACGGCAAGTAAGCCGTTTCAAGATGGGCGCCAGGCCCATCCCAGGTCCACGGGCCGGCCCATGCCGGCCCGTTTTCATTCCCGCACGAGCCGGTTTCCCCACGGGCCGGACAAACAACGCGACGGAAACGGCGGCGCTGCTGCTAGGCCTGACCTGACCGGGTCCTGGACCCACCGCGAAAGGCTTTGGCGATGTCGACCCGCGCTTGCGCCAGCGCGGCCAGCCGCTGCTGGATTTCCTGCGGCGTCGCCCGCGGGTTGCCGATCGACAAGCGACCCAGATAGTCCTCGCCGGCCACCAGGTCGGCCCGCCCGAACACGTAGTCCGGCGTACGCTGCACCGCGATCCGGATGTCCACGCCGCGGTAGGACATCGATTGCTCGCCCACCAGGTCGGCACCAGCGCCCTGTGCCGGCCGGTGGCCGGACTCCCGCCGTTGGGGAACGGGCTGTTGCATGGTCATGCGCATCCTCCTTTTCAAGCTGACCCTTCAACCGAGTCAACCAGATCGGGGCAGGCACTGCGGTCTTCAAGATCGGCAGAGCGGTCCATGCACTGACGCGCTGCCCACGTCACAGTCCCGGGTGCGGCGGCGTCTCTGGCGGTGTCGGCTGGGAGAACGCAGGCGGATGGCCGGGCAGCGGCGGCTGCGGCTCGTCGATCCGGCCCGGCTGCGGCGGCAGCGCCGGGCTGGACTGTGGCATCGGGGGTTGCTGCTGTTGCTGCTGTTGCTGCTGCTGGATTCGCAACAGCGCGGCGTTGTGGGGCATGGTGCTTCCTCTGAACGCGGGTGCGCGGGCTGGGCGCAGCTGTGCCGCCGACGTGGCAAGGCACATGAAGCGTTCCGCTGCGATGACGAGGGTCTTGTGTTCGCCAGCGGCCATCTCAATGGCTGCGCAGGTACTCGCGGACCTTGTCGGGCGAATGGCCGACGGCCTGCACCGCCTCGCGCAGTTTCTCTTCGGTCGTGCCCAAACTCCTGGCCCAGTCGCGCCGCTCGTAAGCTTCGTCGATGGCGATCCGCTGCCGGTCGGCGGCGGTCTGGCCCTTGTCGTCTGCCATGCTGGCCTCCTTGTCGTTGCTGTTCGCCCATGGTGTTCGCGCACACCGCGGCTGTGGCGTAGGACGGCGCTGCGCCCGGGCGCCGGAATGCGGGCTGCGCTCAGGCCGCTTTTTTCTGCGCCGGCTTGCGGGCCGATGTCTTGCTGGCCGGGGCTTTTCCGGGTGCCTTCTTGGCCACCGTCTTGCCCGCTGGCTTGCTGCCGCCCTTGAGGCTGCGCTGCAGCAGCGCCGTCAGGTCCAACACATTGGCCGCCTGCGGCGCCTCTTCCTCGGGCTGGACCACGGTCTCGGTGTCGCCTGCCTTGACCTTCTTGTCCACGAGTTTCATGACCTGGTGGCGAAACTCGTCCTTGAAGTCCTCCGGATCCCAGTCGCCCGACATCTCGGCGACCAGCTGCTTTGCCATCTTCATCTCCGCCGCGCTGATGTTGCCGCGCCCCGCGGGCGGCAGGTTCAGCGCTTCCAGCGTCTTGACCTCGTCGCCCCAGCGCAGCAGGTTCAGCACCAGTGCCGGCCCGGAAGGCACCAGCGCCGCCAGGTGCTGCTTGGTGGCGATGACCACCTTGGCCAGCGCGATCTTGCCGGTGTCCACCAGCGCCTCGCGCAGCAGCGCGTAGACCTTGTCGCTCTTGTTGATCGGCGCGACATAGTAGGGCCGCTCCAGGAAGATGAAGGGCATCGCGCCAGCGTCGATGAAGCGCTCGATCTCGATGGTCTGCGTGGTCTTGGGGAACACGGCCTCGATCTCCGCGGGGCTGATGATCACGTACTTGCCGTCCTCGTACTGCACGCCCTTGACGATGTTTTCCTTGGTGATCTCCTTGCCGGTGCGCTTGTTGATGCGCTTGTAGCCGACCGGGTCCATCGAACGCTTGTCGAGCCAGTCGAAGTCCACGCCCTGTTCGGACGAGGCCGTGTGCAGGCCCACGGGAATGTGGACCAGACCGAAGGTGATGGCCCCCTTCCAGAGCGTGCGCGACCCTGTTGCCATGTGCGGCCTCCCCATGAACTGCAGAAGCCTCCGAGTGTGGGCGTGCGCCACCATGGCGGCGTAGGCCGGTGCAGCCACGGCATGTCAGGGCCTGGCTCGAGCTGCGCACGGCGGAACCCGGCGGCGCTACGCTCGGGGCCATGCCAGCCCTGCGCCACATCGCCGTCCACGTGGAGGAGCCCCGTCGCGGGCAGTTCGTCTGGGTGCTCACCGAGCGCCTCGGCCGGGACTGGCAGCCGCTGCAGCGGGCCGGCGCGGCCGTGCCCCGGTACAGGCTCGCCATGGCACAGGGGCTGCTGGCGTTGCAGCAACTGATGGACGACCTGGATGTGGGGCCGCGCGCTGCGGGCACGGCCTCGCCCGTGCGGCGGGGGCACCAGCACACCGCCACGGCCGGCCCGCCCGCTGCGCCCGAACGCGGCCGGTATTTCGGTTTCGGCCCGGCCCGTTAGGCGCCGTCCGATGCCATGCCACCTGCGCGAAGAGACGAACGATCCACACGCGCCCCGGGGTCGCGAACGCCGCTGCCGCCGACACAGGCTCCCACCGCCTGCCTACACGGAGGCCCGCACGGAACGGGCAGGCTTGCAGGCCACTCAACCAAGACAGCGACGGAGCACAACATGCGCAAGATGATCCTCATGGCCGTGGCCGGCTTCCTGTGGAAGCAAATCAAGGCCAGGCAAGCCGGGACGGCGGCAGCCACCCCGCGCCGCTGACGGCGACAGGTGCCGCGGCAGCGCGCCCGCCTGTACGCATGCGCGTCGCCAGCTGGAACATCAACAACGTCCGCAAGCGGCTGGAGCTGCTGCTGGACTGGCTCGCCCGTGCGCAGCCCGACGTGCTGGCCCTGCAGGAACTCAAGACGACGGCTGCGGACTACCCGACCCAGGCTTTGGCGGACGCCGGCTACCACAGCCTGGTGGTCGGCCAGCGCAGCTGGAACGGGGTGGCGCTGCTGGCGCGCGGAGCCGAGCCGCTGCCGGTCCTGAGCGCCTTGCCGGGCGACCCGACGGACAAGGAGGCCCGCTACGTCGAAGCGGCCATCCGTGGCGTGCTGTTCGCCTGCCTGTACCTGCCCAATGGCAATCCGCAACCGGGGCCCAAGTTCGACCGCAAGCTGCGATGGTTTGCGCGCCTGCAGGCGCGCACGCAAGCCCTGTGGGACTCGGGGCAGCCCGTGGTGCTGCTGGGCGACTGGAACGTGGTGCCCACCGATGCCGACATCTACAAGCCCGACACCTGGCGCGACAACGCGCTGCTGCAGCCCGAGGTGCGTGAACGCTTCGCGGCCGTGCTGGCCCAGGGCTGGACCGACGCAGTGGACCGCATGCATCCGGGTGGCCGCCAGTTCACGTTCTGGGACTACCGCCGCAAGCGCTGGGAGCGCGATGCCGGGCTGCGCATCGACCACATCCTGGTCAGCGCGTCCCTGGTGCTGCGCGACGCCGGGGTGGACCGGGACGAGCGCGGCAGGGAGGGTGCCAGCGACCATGCCCCGATCTGGGCGGAACTCGATCTCGCCAAAACCAAGCGGCCTGCACGCGCCACGGCCCGCCGCCAGAGCACGCCGGAGCGCGGCGCCGATGCCGCTGCGCCGCTCGCCCGCTACAACGCCAAGCGCGACTTTTCGAGGACGGCCGAGCCCGCCGGCACGGTGCCCGGCCGCGGCAGCGCCGCGGGCGCAGCACGGGCCTTCGTGATCCAGAAGCACTGGGCATCGCGCCTGCACTACGACCTGCGCCTGGAGCTCGATGGCGTCATGGTGTCCTGGGCCGTGCCCAAGGGGCCGTCCTACGACCCGGCCGCCAAGCAGATGGCGATCCATGTCGAGGACCACCCCATCGACTACAACCGCTTCGAAGGCAGCATCCCCAAGGGCGCATACGGCGCCGGCAAGGTCATCGTCTGGGACCACGGCAGCTGGGAACCCGTCGGCGACGCCCGCGCGGGCCTGGCGCAGGGCAAGCTGGTGTTTCACCTGCATGGCCAGAAGCTGGCGGGCCTGTGGGAGCTCGTGCGCATCTCCAGGCCGGGCGCGAAGCCGCAGGACCAGTGGCTGTTCTTCAAAAAGCGCGGCGACGCCTGGGCCAGACCGGGCACGGAGTACGACGTCATCGCGGCGCTGCCCGACAGCGTGGTGACGCACCCGCTCGGCCCGGTCGAGGAGCGCGAGCCGCAGCGCGTGCGGCCGCCCGCGCCGCCGCCACCCGGTGCGGTCGACCTGCGCGAGGCCCGCCGCGCGCCCCTGCCCGCACGGCTGCAGCCGCAGCTGGCCACGCTGGTGTCTTCGGTTCCCCCGGGCCACTGGATCGTCGAATCCAAGTTCGACGGCTACCGGCTGCTGGCGCGCGTCGCACCGGGCCAGGTGCGGCTGTTCACCCGCAACGGGCACGACTGGACCGACAGGCTCGCGCCGATCGCGCGCGCCGTCGCCGACCTCGGGCTCGGCAGCGCCTGGCTGGACGGCGAGATCGTGGTGTTGAACGAGGCCGGGCTGCCGGACTTCAACCGCCTGCAGAACGCCATCGACAAGGCCAGCACCGGCGAGATCGTGCTGTTCGTCTTCGATCTGCCCTACCTCGACGGCCTGGACCTGCGCGAACTGCCGCTGTCCAGCCGGCGCGAGGTGCTGCGCCAGCGCTTCGCGGCACACGGCGACGGCGGCACCGTGCGCCTCAGCCAGTCCTTCGACGTGCAGCCCGGGCAGTTGCTGGAGGCTGCCTGCCGCATGGGCATGGAGGGCGTGATGGTCAAGCGCGCGGACGCCGCCTACACACCGGGCCGCGGCGAGAGCTGGCTCAAGCTCAAGTGCCAGCACCGGCAGGAGTTCGTGGTCGTGGGTTTCACCGAGCGCGCCGGCGCGCCCGGCGAGGTGGGCAGCCTGCTGCTGGGCTACCACGAAGGCACGGCCATGCGCTTTGCGGGCTCGGTCGGGACGGGCTGGGGCGCGGAGACGGGGCGCGCGCTGCGCGCCAGGCTGGTGGGCCTGCGGACCGACCGGCCTGCGGTGGCCCCCGGGGACGCCCTGCCCGGCCGCTGGTCGCGCCGCGCGGCCGGCAGCGAACGCTGGGTGCAGCCGCAGGTGGTGGTCGAGGTGGCGTTCTCCGAGTGGACGCCGGACGGCAAGGTGCGCCATGCGGTCTGGCGCGGGCTGCGCACCGACAAACCCGCGGCGCTGGTCGTGCGCGAGCGGCCGCGCCCGCTCGGCGCCGAGCCGCTGCCCAGGACTGGCGCGAGCCGCGCCAAGCTCACCCACCCGGAACGCGTGATCGACACGTCCAGCGGCCTGCGCAAGGTCGACCTGGTGCGCTACTACGAGAGCGTGGCCGAGTGGATCCTGCCCCACCTGCAGGGCCGGCCGGTATCGCTGGTGCGCGGCCCCACGGGCGTCGGGGGCGAACTGTTCTTCCAGAAGCATGACGACAAGCTGGCGATCCCGCACGTGCGCAAGCTGCCCGAGCGGCTGTGGCCCGGGCATGCGCCACTGCTGGAGGTGTCCACGGCGCAGGCCCTGCTCGCCTGCGCGCAGATGAACGTGATCGAGTTCCACACCTGGAACGCACGCGCGCGCACGATCGCCAAGCCCGACCGCATCGTGTTCGACCTCGACCCAGGCGAGGGCACGCCATGGCAGCAGGTGCAGGAGGCCGCCCTGCTCGTGAGGGCCCTGTTGCAGGAGCTCGGCCTGCGATGCTGGCTCAAGACCTCCGGCGGCAAGGGCCTGCACGTGGTGGTGCCGCTGGCCCCGCGCCTGCCCTGGGACACGGTGAAGGAGTTCTCTCAAGACGTGGTGCAGCACCTGGCGCGCACCATCCCCACCCGCTTCGTCGCCAAGAGCGGGCCCAGCAACCGCGTGGGCAAGCTGTTCGTGGACTACCTGCGCAACGGCCACGGTGCCACCACCGCGGCCGCGTTCTCGGCGCGTGCGCGAGCCGGCCTGGGCGTGTCCATGCCGGTGGCCTGGGAGCAGCTGGCCGAGCTGCGCAGCGGCGCGCAGTGGACCATCGCCACCGCACGCGAGTACCTGAGCTTTCAGCAGCACGATCCCTGGCAGGACTACTGGTCGACGCGCCAGGGCCTGGCCGCCGCACGCAGGACGCTGGCCCGTGCCGCGGCGCGTTGAGAGCCGGGCCGGCAGCGTGTCTGCGGCCGGACGCCCCTGATGCGGTGGCCGCTCGCCTGCGTGCTGCTCGGCGCGGCGCTCGCCGCCGCCACCCACGGGCGCCTGTGGTCCCTGCCGGAGCGACACAATCCCTGGGCGCCGCTGCGTTACGCCGACGCGCCGAACTGGCTCACGCGCTACAAGCTGCAGCGCCTGTCCACCCAGCCGCAAGCCTGCATGGCGTTGTTGGCACAGACGCCGTGGCGCTTCCATCCGGTGCCCGACCGCGACAACGCCGCGGGCTGCGGCCTGCGCGATGCCGTCCAGGTGCAGCGCACCGCGCTGGACATCGGCCGCCCCTTCACGCTGCGCTGCACCGCCGCGGCCGCCACCGCGCTCTGGGAACGCCACGTGGTCCAGCCTGAGGCGCAACGGCATTTCGGCATGCCGGTGCGCCGGCTGGAGCACCTGGGCAGCTACGCCTGCCGCGACATCGCGGGCAGCGGCGCCGGGCGGCGCAGCGAGCACGCCACGGCCAATGCCCTGGACGTCGCGGCCTTCGTCCTGGAGGACGGGCGCCGCGTCCGCGTGGCGGGCGGCTGGGACGGTGGCGGCAGCAGCGCCGCCTTCCTGCACGCCGTCCACCGCGGCGCCTGCGGCTTGTTCAGCGGCGTGCTGGGGCCGGACTACAACCAGGCCCACCACGACCACTTCCACCTGGACCGCGGCCCCTTCCAGGTCTGCCGCTGACTGGGCCGGGCACGCGCGTCTCAGGGTGCCGCGTGGTCGAACAGCGGCTGCAGCCCGGAAGGGGTGGCCGCGCTGCGCAGCGGCAAGGTGGTTTGCAGCAGGGCGCGCAGCCCCTCGTCGGGCATCGGCCTGGCGTACAGGTAGCCCTGCATCTCGTCGCAGCCGCAGTCCTTGAGGAAATTCGCCTGCTCATCGGTTTCCACACCTTCGGCGATCACGCGCAGCCGCAGTGCCTTGGCCATGGAGACGACCGACTGCACGATGGCCTCGGCCTCCTGCCCCTTGGGTGTTCCGATCGGCAGCACGAAGGAGCGGTCGATCTTGAGCTTGTCCAGCGCAAACCGTGTGAGGTAGCTCAGGCTGGAGTAGCCCGTGCCGAAGTCGTCCAGCGCGATGCGCACGCCCCTCGCCGACAGGCGCTGCATGGTGGTGATGGCAGCCTCGGAACTCTCCATGATCAGGCTTTCCGTGAGCTCCAGCACGAGGCCGTGCGGTGCGACATCGAAGCGCGCCATCGTCCGCTCCACCTGCTCGACGAAGCCAGGGCGGCTGAACTGCAGGGCCGAAACGTTGACTGCGACCGAAGGCGGCAGCAGGCCTGCGTCGCGCCATGCGGCCCAGGCCCGGCAGGCCTCTTCCAGCACCCACTGGCTCAGCTCGACGATGAGCCCCGAGGCTTCGGCGATGGGCACGAAGCGCGCGGGCGGCACCATGCCGCGCTGCGGATGCTTCCAGCGCAGCAGCGCCTCGACCCCGGTCAGGGACCAGTTCGCCAGGCGGGCCTGGGGTTGGTAGTGCAGTTCGAGCTGGCGGTGCTCGATGGCCGACTGCAGTTCCACCGCCAGCAACATGTCGTCGTGCGCCGAGGCGTTCATCGCCGGTTCGTACAGCTGCCAGGTCTTGCCGCCCCGCGCCTTGGCCGTGGTCAGGGCCGCGCTGGCATTGCGCAGCAGCGATTCGGCGTCCTGCGACAGTTCGGGATAGCTGGCCACGCCCACGCTGACCGACGGGGTGATGGCATGGTGGCCCGCGGTGTGCTTGTCGCAGGCCAGCTCCAGCATGCGGTTGATGGTCAGCGCGTGCCCGACCGGCGGGCCCTCGAGCAGTCCGACGAATTCGTCGGCGCCGAAGTGGTACAGCTTGCCCGCCGGCAACGAGGCCTGCAGCCGCCGCGCCAGCTCGATGAGCATCCTGTCGCCTTCGGCCAGGCCAAACGATTCGTTGATGGACTTGAAGCGGTCCAGGTTGAGCATGACCACGGTCAGGCTCCTGTCCCGCTCGGCCGCTTCGCGGACCAGCGCGGGCAGCGCGGCATCGAGACAGCGCCGGTTGGGCAGTTGCGTGAGCTGGTCGTGGTTGGCGTGGAAAGCGGCCCGCGTCTGCGCCTCGCGCAGGGCCGTGAGGTCGGTGAACATCCCGACGTACTGGTAGACCTGCCCCGAAGCGTCGCGGTGCGCGGCAGCCAGCATGTGGCGCGGATAGACCTGGCCGTTCTTGCGGCGGCCCATCAGTTCGCCTTCCCAGAAGTCGTTCTGCAGCACCTGCGCGACCATCGAGGCGTTCCTCTCAGGGTGGGCGCCCGTGGTGAGCGCCTCGACCCGGACACCGAGCACCTCTTCGGGCGCGTAGCCCGTGATGGCCGTGAACGCCGGGTTCACGGAAACCACTTGCAGCGCCTTGTCGCACACGACGATGGCCGCCGGTGCGAGCTCGAACACGCTGGCCGCCTGCTGCATGCGCGCCTGCAGCTCGCGCGCCTGCGTGACGTCCGTGGCCACGGTGTGGAAGTAGCGGTGGCCCTGGATCTCCAGCAGGCCCACGCGGCCTTCGACGAAGAAGGTACTGCCGTCGGATCGGCGCCGCCGCCCCGCGAAGCGGCGCGAGTCACCGGGCTGCATCCCCGCGACCATCTGCAGGACGGCCGCGCGCTCGCTGTCGGGCGCCAGCACCATCACGTCGCTGCCGATCATCTGGTCGCGCGACAGACGGAAGGCCGTCAGCGCCGAAGCGCTCGCGTCGACGACTCTGCCGCGCCAGTCGTTGAGCACGAACAAGGCGTCGCCATGGCGCAGGATCTGGTCGTAGAAGGCGGCCATCTCGGCTTCACGCCGGAAGTGGTGGCGGCGTTCCGCACGCAGCCAGAACGCCAGACCGGCCGCCCCCAGCACCAGCAGCACGCCATAGGCCAGGACCGCCACCCGGGTCGGCTCGCGCAGGCCCGCCAGGAATTGCGTCTCGTCGAGCACGCCGACCAGGTACCAGCCCGGCAGCGACAGCGGTTCGCGCACGGCCATCGCACGCTCGCCGCTGCCCGTGGGCCCGAGGACCACGGCCTGCGGTGCAGTGAGCAGACGGTGTTCGATGCTGCCGGGAACCACCTCGTGCGAGACCGCCAGCGACGTGCCGGCATGGCCGCCGACCTTGGCAAAACGCATGGGCCGGCCATCTTGCACGCGCATCACCATGCCTTCGCCGTCGAGCACCTGCGGGCTGGATTCGGCCAGCGCCCGCATGAGCTGCATGGGCTGCACCTCGAGATAGAACACGAAGCGCGCGAGCGGCCCACCGTCGGCCATTCTGCGCACCACCGCGGCCCGGTAGGCATGGCCGGAGACCGTCGGCGGCAGGTCGATCCAGCGTGCGCCATCGCCCACAGACACGCCAGCGGCCAGCGCTGCGTCAGCGGCATCCGGCCTGGCGCCGCTGGCGTAGACCGCCCGTTTCTGCTCGGCGTCGACGATGCTGACCGAGGTGTAGCCGTAGCGCTGGCGGATCGACTCCAGGGCGTTGCGGATGTCCTCGTCTTTTTCGGTGCCGGGGCCGACGCCCTCGCCGATGGCATGGCGCAGCACGTGCTGCATGCTGGCATTGCTGGAGAACACCTCGGCATCGGCAAAGCGTTCAGCCAGCCAGGCGTTCATGCTGCGCGCACCGAGCTGCACGGTGGCACGCAGGTTGTCGACCGCAGCTTGCTCGCTCCATCGTTCGGCCTGCCGATAGGCCAGGCTGCCGAGCAGCAGGATCGCCAGGGCGAAGGCGACGCAGCCTGCGGTGAGCCGCCATGGCAGCGGACGGCCGCGCCAAGCCCGGCGGATGCGGTTGGTGGTACGCGCGGCAGGCGCCAGTGCGGGGCCGCGGCGCCTCACGGCCCTGGCAACAGACGGAAATCTGCCGTGGCCAAGCCGCTGCAGGCCACCATCGCCGCACGGCCCGCGATCTGCCAGGCGCGCGCCGCGCGCACCATGGCCGGGCTGGTGTCCTGGGCGCCGGCTTGCGCGGCTTGCACCAGCTGTTCATGGGCGCGGAAAGCAGCCTCCGGGCTCAGACCCGCGCCGCGCAGCACGTGGGCGGCCGCCCTGGCGGCCATGGCCTTCTGCTCTGGCGACGCTCCCGTCGCGATCACTGACAAATTCATGCTGCCCTCCGCTTGCAAACAGGCCAGCAGGACCCGTCTTGCGCCATTGTGGGGAGATCCCGCGAGCGAATGTGGCGGGACTGTGGCGGCATGCCGGCAGTGGCGATGGACCGGTGCTACAGCAGCACGATGTCGTACTGCTCCGGCCCCATCGCGCTTTCGGCCTGCAGCGAGATCGGCTTGCCGATGAAGTCCGACAACCCGGCCAGGTGCTGGCTCTCTTCGTCGAGAAACAGTTCCACCACCTTGGGCGAGGCCACCACGCGGAACTCGCGCGGGTTGAACTGGCGTGCCTCGCGCAGGATCTCGCGCAGGATGTCGTAGGTCACGCTGCGCGCGGTCTTCACGGCACCGGTGCCGCGGCAAATCGCGCAGGGCTCGCACAGCATGTGGGCCAGCGATTCGCGTGTGCGCTTGCGCGTCATCTCCACCAGGCCCAGCGGCGAGAAGCCGCTCGCGGTGGTCTTCACGCGGTCGCGCCCGAGCTGCTTGCGCAGCTCGGCGAGCACGGCGCTGCGGTGCTCGTCGCGCACCATGTCGATGAAGTCCACGATGATGATCCCGCCCAGGTTGCGCAGCCGCAATTGGCGCGCGATGGCGCCAGCGGCCTCCAGGTTGGTTCTGAAGATGGTGTCGTCGAAGTTGCGCGCGCCCACGTAGCCGCCGGTGTTCACGTCCACCGTGGTCAGGGCCTCGGTCTGGTCGATGATCAGATAGCCGCCGGACTTGAGGTCCACGCGCCGGCCCAGGGCCTTGGCGACTTCGTCGTCGATCGAGAACAGGTCGAAGATCGGCCGCTCGCCCTTGTAGTGCTGCAGCTTCTGGGTGGCCGCCGGCATGAACTCGCGGCCGAAGGCCTGCAGCTTGTCGAACTGTTCGCGCGAATCGAGCCGGATGCTCTGCGTCTCCTCGGTCACGAGGTCGCGCAGCACGCGCTGCAGCAGGTCCAGGTCCTGGTGCAGCAGCGAGGCCGGCGGCAGCTTCTGCGCGGCGGCCTTGGTGCGCGCCCAGGCCTTGCGCAGGTAGGCGATGTCTTCCGCCAGCTCGGCGTCGGTCGCGTCCTCGGCGTTGGTGCGCAGGATGAAGCCGCCACCGCCGCCGCTGGCGGCATCGCCCACCAGCGCCTGCAGCCGCCGCCGCAGGTCCTCGCGCTGGGCCGCGGGGATCTTCTGCGACACGCCCACGTGCTCGTCTTGCGGCAGGAACACCAGCAGGCGGCCGGCGATGCTGATCTGCGTGGACAGCCGCGCGCCCTTGGTGCCGATCGGGTCCTTGATGACCTGCACCATGATCGCCTGGCCCTCGAAGACCTGGCGTTCGATCGGCACCTGGCCGTGCCCATGCGCGCCGGGCCGCGGCTGCGCCGGCTCGCCCTCGCCACGCACGCCGGCCGCGCTGGGCAGCAGGTCGGCCACGTGCAGGAAGGCGGCGCGCTCCAGGCCGATGTCGATGAAGGTGGACTGCATGCCGGGCAGCACCCGGACCACCTTGCCCATGTAGACGTTGCCGACCAGGCCCCGCTCCAGCGTGCGTTCCAGGTGCAGCTCCTGCACCGCGCCGTGTTCGACGATGGCCACGCGCGTCTCCTGCGGCGACCAGTTGATCAGGATGTCCTGCTGCATGCGTTCCTTGCTGTGGAGCGCGCGCGCAACCGCCGGATGCCGGCGGGGCTGCGCGCGGCCGCTCCTCGTTGTTCTGTTGTCCGGGTCTGGATCGTACGCGCTCAGCGCCGCGGCCAGGCCCGCGCCAGTGCATCCTGGTGGGCGGGTGCCAGCGCGGCCAGGCGCACATGGCCGGCTAGGCCGAAGGAAGCGCAGTCGCGCAACTGCACGCCGGCCGCGCGCAGCCGGGCCAGGTCCTCTGCCAGGCGCGCCGCGTCGGGCAGGCGGGCGCAGAAGAAGTTGGCATCGCTGTGCAGCACCTGCCAGCCCAGCCCGGCGCACAGCGCCGCCTGGCGTGTTTTCCAGGCGCGCAGCTGCGCCAGGCTGGCGGCCAGCCAGTCCTGCGCCGCGCGGCCGGTCCAGGCCTGCAGCATGGCCACGCCATGCGCGCCCACCGGCCAGGACGGTGCCAGCTCCGCGAGCCGCGCGAGCAACGGCGCATCGGCCCGCAGCGGCGCGATCGCATAGGCGGCGCGCACGCCGGTCAGGCCCAGCGCCTTGTTGGGCGACCACAGCTGCCAGACCTGCTCACGCTGCGCGGCGTCCAGCGATGCCGCGCCGGCCAGGCGCAGCGGCGCGTAGGCGCAGTCCAGCACCAGCGGCACATGCGGCTCCAGGGCCTGCAGCTCCCCTGCCAGGCCGGCATGGGCCTGGCCCAGCGGCGAGGAGGGCTCGCAGGCCCAGACCAGCTGCGCCGGCGCATCCGTGCTGTGCACGGCCATCCGCTGCGCATGCGCAGCCCACGCGTAGTCGCCATAGGCATGGGCCGGCACCCGTATGGCGGCGCCCGGCCGGGCCACGGCCGCGCTGATGCGCATGATGAATTCGCTGGCACTGGCCGCCACCAGAACGCGCGCCGGCGCCACGCCGTGGAAGGCGGCCAGCTGCTCGCGCAAGGCGGCGTAGCCGGGATCGGGGTAGCGGGCGGGATCGGCGGCCTGCAGGGCCGCGCACGCCGCAGGGCATGGCCCGCAGGCATTGGCATTGGTCGAGAAATCGTGCGCGGCCGGGCCGTTGGCGTCCGGCCCGCCGTGCACGCGGGCCGCCACCGCGGTGTCAGCGTTCATGGCGCGGCCGGATCGGCGTCATGCGCCGTCGGGAATCTCGGGTTCGACCAGCTGCGCCAGCAGCGTCAGCGACTCCTGCCAGCCCAGCATGCAGGCCGCGGCCGGGATCATGGCCGGAATGCCTTGCTGCTCAATGTGCATCTCGGTGCCCACCAGGGTTTTGGCCAGGCGCACCGTGACCTGCATCTCGCCCGGCAGATTGGGATCGTCGAAGCGGTCGGTGTAGCGCAGCAGTTCGCCGGGCACCAGCTCAAGATAGGTGCCGCCGAAGCTGTGGCTGCTGCCGGTCGAGAAGTTGGTGAACGACATGCGGTGGCTGCCGCCCACGCGCGCGTCCAAGGCATGCACCTTGGCCGTGAAGCCGTGCGGCGGCAGCCACTTGACCATGGCCTCGGGGTCGATGAAGGCCCGGTAGACGCGCTCGGGCGGCGCGCGCAGCACGCGGTGCAGGCGGACGGTGTGGGTGGACGCGGACATGCGGTGCTCCTGCATCAAGCCGAGGACGACCCTCTGCGCCCACGACGTATGGCGCGGGCCGGAATCGACAAGGCGCGTCAGGCCTTGCGTTTGGTTTGCTTGGCCACGTCCTCGGCCAGCAGACGGCGCACCTCCAGCGCGTCCAACGCGTAGGGCAGCAGCGAAATCGCATGCTCGGGCCGGGCCTTCTCACCGAACACGGCCTGGGTGGCGGACCACATGAATTCCAGTGTCTCGGTGACTTCGCCCAGCGCGTCGCGCGTCATGTTGGGCAACAGGGCTTCGGCCTGTGCGGGCTTGGCCGCTGCCTTGCGCGCGGCGGCGGCTTTCGACTTGGCGGTGGCGGATGTGCGGGCAGGCTTGGCGGTGGTCACGGCGGCTCCTTGTTCTGGTTCGGCTGGTGTGGCGCGAGTGTAGTGTGCGAGTGCGCCGTGGGCGCACGTTCGGCGCCACGGAGGGCGTTCTTCCTCGGCACTGCGGCTGCCCAAAATCCGGGCAATCCTGTGGCAGGCCGCATGGGTGCTGGTGGTGCGCCAGCCCCTCCCAAGCCTGTCCCCAGCGATATCCACAGGCGGCCGGCACAAGTCCGGCACCGCGGTTTCAGCAATCGACGCCCGCCTGGCGCAGCAGCTGCGCGGTTTCGAACAGTGGCAGGCCCATGATGCCCGTGTAGCTGCCGCGCATGGTGCGGATGAAGGCTTGCGCCCTGCCCTGCACGGCATAGGCGCCGGCCTTGCCGAGCGGCTCGCCGCTGGCCACGTAGGCGGCGATCTGCGCGGGCGTCAGTGCATCGAAGCGGACCTCGGACACGCTCAGCGCGTGCAATCGTTGCGGGCCGTGCTGCACGGCCACGGCCGTCAGCACACGATGCGTGTGGCCGGACAGCGCGGCCAGCATGCGGGCCGCGTCGTCCGCGCCCTCGGGCTTGCCGAGGATGGTGGCCCCCAGCGCCACCGTGGTGTCGGCACACAGCACGGGCGCGTCCGGCAGGCCGCGTGCCCGCAGCCGCGCCACGGCGGCATCGAGCTTGAGCCCCGTCACGCGCTGCACGTAGCGCGCCGGTGCTTCGCGGCCGCGCACGGCCTCGAGCGCTTCGGCATCCTCGCCGGGCGCGGCCAAGAGCAGCTCATGGCGCACGCCGATCTGGTCGAGCAACTGGCGCCGGCGCGGGCTCTGCGAGGCGAGGTAGACGAAATCGGGCATGGGGCAGCGCCCCTACTCGCGGTGGTAGGGGTGGTTGGCGTTGATGGACCAGGCGCGGTAGAGCTGCTCGATCAGCAGCACGCGCGCCATGGCGTGCGGCAAGGTCATGTCCGACAGGCGGATGCGCTCGTGTGCAGCCTGGCGGAAGGCCGGCTCCAGGCCGTCGGGCCCGCCGATCACGAGGGCGACGCCGTCGCCTTCGAGCTGCCAGGTCGACAGCCGCGTGGCCAGGGCCTGCGTGGTCAGCGCGGTGCCGCGCTCGTCGAGCGCGACCACGCGCGCATTGCGGCCGACGGCCGAGGCGATGGCGGTTTCGATGCGCTCGCGCTCGGCGGCCTGCATCTGCGCCACGGTGCGCGAGCCGCGCGGCTCGGTCTTGACCGCGCGAAGTTCGACGCGCAGTTCGGCGGGGAAACGCTTGGCGTAATCATCGTAGGCCGTCTGCGCCCAGTCGGGCACGCGCAGGCCCACGGCCACGATGACGAGCTTCACGCGCGGATCAGCGGCGAATCAAGTGCGACGTGCAGCGGCCTTCTTGGCGGGCGCCGCCTTCTTCGCCGCAGGCTTGCCCACGACCACGGTCTTCACGGCGGTCTTCGCGGGCGCCTTCTTGGCCGCGGCCTTCTTGGCGGGAGCAGCGGCCTGGGCGGGAGCAGCGGCCTTTTTCGCGGGCGCCTTCTTCCTGGCGGGCGCGGCGATCACCGGACGCTCGGGTGCGTATTCGGGTTCGGGCCTGGCCTTCTTCGCCGCTGGCTTGCCGGCCGCGGCCTTCTTGGCGGCGACCTTCTTGGCCGGCGTCTTCTCGGCCGCCCTGGCCGGTGCGGCGGGCTTGGGCGCCCCCAGCTTCAGGCGCACCGGCTTGTCGCCCCACAGCTCCTCCAGGTGGTAGTACTGGCGGATGCTGGGCTGCATGATGTGGACGACGGCCGGGCCGCAGTCCACGATGATCCATTCACCGTTGTCCTCGCCCTCCACGCGCGGCTTGGCGAAGCCGGCCTCGCGCACCGCATCGCGCACGCTGGCGGCCAGCGCGCGGGTCTGGCGGTTGGAGGTACCCGAGGCGACGATCACACGCTCGAACAGCGGGGACAGGTGCTCGGTGTTGAAGACCTGGATGTCCTGCGCCTTGACGTCTTCGAGGCCATCGATGATGGACCTCTGCAGCTTCTGGGTGTCTTTCTTGGCGGCGGATTCCGTGGTGGGGCCAGTGGTCATCGAGCGGTACGGTAGAGGTGGTGTTGGTCAATATAGCCTGCAACGGCGGGCGGAACCAGATGGGCGATGCCCTGGCCCGCCGCGACGCGCTGGCGTATGTCGGTGGCGCTGGTCGCCACCGGATGGGTGTGGAGGAAGTCGATTGTCGCGCCCGGCAATGCCAGGTCGGGCATCTGGCCCTGGGGCGCGGCGTCGTCCACGCGGGCGGCGACGCACAGGGTTGCCAGCTTCACGATCTCCTGCCACTCGTGCCAACTGGTCAATGCACGCGCCTGGTCGGAACCGATCAGGAGGTGCAGCCGGGCGCGAGGATAGCCGATCTGCAGTTCCCGCAGACTGTCCACGGTGTAGCTGGGGCCGCTGCGCTCCATCTCGCGCGCGTCCACGACCACGCCCGCAATGCCTTCGAAGGCCAGTTCGGCCATGACCAGGCGGTGCACGGCGTCGGTGGGCTGCACGGGACGGTGCCATGGCTGGCCCGTGGGCAGCACATGCAGCCGGTCGAGCTGCCACTGGGCCATGGCCGCGCGCACCAGGTCCACATGGGTGTTGTGCGGCGGGTCGAAGGTACCGCCGTAGACGCCAACACGCAGCATGGTGGGGTGGCTCAGCTCCAAGTGCGCGGCACCAGGAAGTACTCGGTCAGCCGCGCCTCGGCCGAGCCGGGCTCGCTCTGGTGGCGGTACGACCAGGCGGCCTGCGGCGGCATCGACAGCAGGATGGACTCGGTGCGCCCGCCCGATTGCAGGCCGAAGTGCGTGCCGCGGTCCCAGACCAGGTTGAACTCCACATAGCGGCCGCGCCGGTAGAGCTGGAAGGCGCGCTCGCGCTCGCCCCAGGGCATGTCCTTGCGGCGTTCGAGGATCGGCAGGTAGGCGCCCAGAAAGGCCGCGCCCACGGCCTGGGCCATGGCCTGGCTGCGTTCCATGCCGAGTTCGGAGAAATCGTCGAAGAACACGCCGCCGATGCCGCGCGCTTCCTGGCGGTGTCTGAGGAAGAAGTATTCGTCGCACCACTGCTTGAAGCGCGGGTACTTGTCATCGCCATAGGGCGCGAGCGCGTCGCGGCAAGCCTGGTGGAAGTGCCGCGCGTCCTCCTCGAAGCCGTAGATGGGCGTGAGGTCCATGCCACCGCCGAACCAGCACACGGGCGGCTCGCCCGGATGGCCGGCCGCGATCATGCGCACGTTCATGTGCACGGTGGGCGCGTAGGGGTTGCGCGGGTGGAACACCAGCGAGACGCCCATGGCCTCGAATGGCGCACCCGCGAGTTGCGGCCGGTGCTGCGTGGCCGAGGGCGGCAGCTTCGGGCCGCGCACATGCGAGAAGCCGCAGCCGGCGCGTTCGAACACGGCGCCGTTCTCCAGGATGCGTGTGAGGCCCTCGCCCTGCAGCACCTCGTCGGGCCCCTTGGTCCAGTGGTCGGACAGGAAGCTGCCGCCGTCCACGGCCGCCGCTGCACTGCAGATCGCGTCCTGCAGCCCGCGCAGCCACGCCGAGAAGGCGGTCGCGGAAACCGTCATCGGACCGCGCGGTGGCCGATGTCGCGGCGGTACTGCATGCCGTCGAACTGGATGCCGCGCACGACCTCGTAGGCGCGCTGCTGGGCCAGCTTGACCTTGTCGGCCAGCACGGTCACGCACAGCACGCGGCCGCCGCTCACGCGCACGGTGCCGTCGGCGTCGCGCTGGGTGCCGGCGTGGAAGACCACGGCGTCGGCCTCGGGAGCCGGCAGGCCGGTGATGGCATCGCCCTTGCGCGGCGTCAGCGGGTAGCCGTGGGCGGCCAGCACCACGCCCAACGCGATGCGGCGGTCCCACTCCAGCTCGATCTGGTCGAGCTTGCCGTGCGGGCCGGGCTCGGTGGCGGCCCAGAACACCTCGAACAGGTCGGATTTCAGCCGCATCAGCAACGGCTGGGTCTCGGGGTCGCCCAGGCGGCAGTTGAACTCCAGCGTCTTGGGCCGGCCCTGGGCGTCGATCATGAGGCCGGCGTAGAGAAAACCGGTGTAGGCGATGCCGTCCTTCTCCATGCCTCGGATGGTCGGCAGAATGATCTCGCGCATGGCGCGGGCGTGTACGTCGGCCGTGACCACGGGCGCGGGCGAGTAGGCGCCCATGCCGCCCGTGTTGGGGCCCTGGTCGCCGTCCTGCAGGCGCTTGTGGTCCTGGCTGGTGGCCATGGCGGTCACGTTCTTGCCGTCGCACAGCACGATGAAGCTGGCTTCTTCACCCGCCAGAAATTCCTCGATCACCACGCGTGCGCCACCTTCGTTGTGCGCCACGCCCAGCGTGTTGTCCACCAGCATGAAATCGATGGCCTCGTGGGCCTCGGCCAGCGTCTGGGCCACGACCACGCCCTTGCCGGCCGCCAGACCGTCGGCCTTGACGACGATGGGTGCGCCCTTGGCGTCCACGTAGGCATGGGCCTCCTTCGGATCGCTGAAGGTCTGGTACTGCGCAGTGGGAATGCCGTGGCGCTGCATGAAGGCCTTGGAGAAGGCCTTGGAGCTTTCCAGCTGGGCCGCGGCCTTGGTCGGGCCGAAGATGCGCATCCCGTGGGCGCGGAACTCGTCCACTACGCCTGCGGCCAGCGGGCCCTCGGGGCCGACCACGCTGAGCGCGATGTGTTCCTTCTGTGCCCATTCGCGCAGTGCCACCACGTCGGTGATGGGCACATTGACGAGCCGCTCGTCCAGCGCCGTGCCGCCGTTGCCGGGCGCCACATAGACACGCGTGACGCGGGGCGACTGCGCCAATTTCCAGGCCAGCGCGTGCTCGCGTCCGCCGCCACCAATGACCAATACTTTCATAGCGCCCCGTTGTGGTAGACGTTTTGCACGTCGTCCAGGTCTTCCAGGACGTCCAGCAGTTTCTGCATGCGCTCGGCGTCTTCGCCCGTGAGCTCGATGGTGTTCTCGGCGCGCATGGTCACCTCGGCCAGTTCGGGCGTGAAGCCAGCGGCTTCCAGCGCATTCTTGACCGTCTCGAAGGCCGCCGGTGGGGTCAGCACCTCGATGGCGCCGTCCTCGTCGGTGACCACGTCGTCGGCACCGGCTTCCAGCGCGACTTCCATGACCTTGTCCTCGTCGGCACCGGGCGCCAGCACGATCTGACCGCAATGCCTGAACTGGAAGGCCACCGAGCCTTCGGTGCCCATGTTGCCGCCGTACTTGCTGAACGCGTGGCGCACCTCGGCCACCGTGCGCACGCGGTTGTCGGTCATGGTGTCGACGATGACGGCCGCGCCGCCGATGCCGTAGCCCTCGTAGCGGATCTCCTCGTAGCTCACGCCCTCGAGGTTGCCCGTGGCCTTGTCGATGTTGCGCTTGACGGTGTCGGCCGGCATGTTGGCGGCCTTGGCCTTGTCCACCGCCAGCCGCAGGCGCGGATTGGCCGACAGGTCACCACCGCCCTGGCGCGCCGCCACCATGATTTCGCGGATGCAGCGCGTCCAGATCTTGCCCCGCTTCTCGTCCTGCCTGCCCTTGCGGTGCTGGATGTTCGCCCATTTGCTGTGTCCGGCCACAAAGAATCCTTTGATCGGTCTGATTTAATCTCGGGCGCGGATTTTACTTTTCGATTGAAGGACCCGAAGCCATGGCCGAGCCGCTCGTGATCGCCAAGAACGCCACCACCGAATGCGCACTGCTTCCGGGACTGGCCAACCGGCACGGCCTGATCACCGGCGCCACGGGCACGGGCAAGACGGTGTCGCTGCAGACGCTGGCAGAGAGCTTCTCCAGGATCGGCGTGCCGGTGTTCATGGCCGACGTCAAGGGCGACCTCACGGGCACCAGCCAGGCCGGCGCACCCAACGCCAAGATGGCCGCCATCCTGGCCGAGCGCGGCATCGATCCCCCGCCCCCGCTGGCCTGCCCCGTGCAGTTGTGGGACGTGTTCGGCGAACAGGGCCACCCGGTGCGCGCCACCATCTCGGACATGGGGCCGCTACTGCTAGCGCGCATGCTCAACCTCAACGAGACCCAGGCCGGCGTGCTGAACCTGGTGTTCAAGATCGCCGACGACTCGGGCCTCTTGCTGCTGGACTTGAAGGACCTGCGCGCCATGCTGCAGCACGTGGGCGACAACGCCAAGCAGTTCACCACCGAGTACGGCAACATCAGCGCGGCCAGCGTGGGTGCGATCCAGCGCGGGCTGCTGCAGATCGAGGGCCAGGGCGGCGACAAATTCTTCGGCGAGCCCATGCTGGACATCGCCGACTTCATGCAGACCGACGGCAACGGCCACGGCATGGTCAACGTGCTGGCGGCCGACAAGCTCATGCATTCGCCGCGGCTTTACGCCACCTTCCTGCTGTGGCTGCTGTCCGAGCTGTTCGAGCAGCTGCCCGAGGTCGGCGACCCGGACCAGCCCAAGCTGGTGTTCTTCTTCGACGAGGCGCACCTGCTGTTCAACGAGGCACCCAAGGTGCTGATCGAGCGCATCGAGCTCGTGGTGCGGCTGGTGCGCTCCAAGGGCGTGGGCGTGTACTTCGTGACGCAGAACCCGCTGGACATTCCGGACAGCGTGCTGGCCCAGCTCGGCAACCGCGTGCAGCACGCGCTGCGCGCCTTCACGCCGCGCGACCAGAAGGCCGTCAAGGCGACGGCCTCCACCATGCGGCAAAAGCCCGGCCTGGACATCGAGGCCGCAATCACCGAACTGGCCGTGGGCGAGGCCCTGGTCAGCCTGCTCGACGCCAAGGGCCGGCCCGGCATCACCGAACGCGTGTTCATGCTGCCGCCGGGCAGCCAGGTCGGCCCGATCACGGTGCAGCAGCGCCAGGCGCTGATCGCCGGCTCGCTCGTGGCCGGCGTCTACGAGAAGGTGGTCGACCGCGAGTCGGCCTACGAGAAGCTCAAGGGCCGCGCCGAAGACGCGGCGGCCGGCGCCGCCGACGCGAAGTCGACGGCCGGCGCACGCCAGGACAGCGGCGCGGGCAGCACCATGATGGATGGCCTCAATGACCTGCTGTTCGGCTCCACGGGCCCGCGCGGCGGCAAGCGCGACGGCCTCGTGCAGACCATGGCCAAGTCCACCATGCGCACCATGGGCACCAAGATCGGCAACGAGATCCTGCGCGGCGTGCTCGGCGGGATCTTCGGCGGCCGCAAGCGCTGACGCTTTGGAGCCTGGACGCCGCTGGCGCCCGCTCGCTCTGTCGCTTCCCGGCGGGGGCGCGGCAGCGTCCCCTTTCCTTCCAACACCTGAACCGACGGACACACACCACATGAACAGCCTGTCGAACACCCCAGAGGAGCAATTGGCATGACGCTCGCGATGTCCTGGGACGAATGGACCGCGCACGACGGCACGGCCCTGGCCGCGCGCGTGCGCGACGGCGAACTGACGCCCGCCGAACTCGCGGCCCAGGCCGCGGCCGGCATCGCGCTGACCAACGGCCCGACCAGTGCCGTGGTCGAGGTTTTCGACGACGTGGTCGCCGATCCATCGAAGGACGGCATGAACCCCGACGGCGTGTTCGCCGGCCTGCCCTACCTCATGAAGGACCTGGGGCCCACGCTCAAGGGCCGGCTGCAGGAGATGGGCTCGCAGCTCATGCAGGGCAACCGCGCCAGTGCCGACAGTTTCCTCACCGGCAAGCTGCGCCAGGCCGGGCTCAACATCATCGGCCGCACGACCACCCCCGAGTTCGGCGTCTGCAGCTCGGTCGAGAACGATCTCTTCGTCACGCGCAACCCCTGGAACCTGGACTACACCACCTGCGGCTCCTCGGCCGGCTCGGCCGCCATGGTGGCGGCCGGCGTGGTGCCCATCGCCCATGCGACCGATGGCGGCGGCTCCATCCGCATCCCGGCCGGTGTCAACGGCGCCATCGGGCTGAAGTGCTCGCGCGGCGTGTTCTCCATCGCGCCGAACCTGTCGGACCTGTCCGGCCTGGTCTCCACCCAGGGCGCGATCAGCCGCAGCGTGCGCGACATGGCCAATTTCGTCGACCACTGCCGCGGCGGCGCGCCGGGCGAGTTCATGCCCTACTGGAGCGCGTCCGAACCCTATGCCCAGCTGATCCAGCGCGACCCGGGCCGGCTGCGCATCGCGCTCGTGCACCAGTGGGGCGACTTCGCGGCCACGCCGCACATCGCCGGCGAGCTCGAGCGCGTGGGCCGTTTGCTCGAAGGCCTGGGCCATGAGGTCGCATGGGCGCAACCGGCCGTGGACATCCGCGCCGCCTTCCAGGCCCAGACCTTCTGCTACATCAGCAATTTCGCGCAGACCATCGAAACCATGCTGCGCACCCTGGGCCTGGACCGCCCGCCCGCCGACAAGGTGGAGCCCATCAACATCAAGATCTGGGAAGCCGGCCGCGACGCGAGCTATGCCCAGCGCTTCGCGATGCAGGCCGCGTTCAACAGCACGGCGCGCGGCTTCGGCGCCTTCTTCGAGGACTGGGACATCCTGCTCTCGCCCGTGACGGCGCTGCCGACACCGCGCGTGGGCACGACCGAGTACCTGACGACCAGCGACAACCCCTCGGTGCACGACTGGTTCGAGAACCTGTGGCGCAACTTCGCCTACACGCCGATCGCCAACCTGTGCGGCATCCCCGGCATCTCGCTGCCGCTGGCCTGGAACGAGCATGGCCTGCCGCTGGGCATGCACGCACAGACGCGCCAGGCCGGCGACGGCCTGCTGCTGCAACTGGCCGCGCAGATCGAGCGGGCCATCGGCGGGCGCTGGAACGACGGGCGCAGGCCCGGTGTGCACGTGACGGCCGGCCAGGCCTAGCAGGATTTCGCCGCCGGCTTTGTTGCATCTGTCATCTGGCCACGCGCGCAGCCTGTCGCTGCGCCCGCGGCCAGCCGCGTTGTGGTTCCAAGCCGGGCACATGCCCGGCCTACTCGACCGACTCGGAGTAGCCACGGAGTCTTGCCCACCGAAGGACCACACCATGACCCGCACCCAGACCCTGATCGCCGCCGCCGCACTGGCCCTGGCCGCTTCGGCCAGCTTCGCCCAGGCGCCTGCTGCAGCGCCCGCTGCACAGGCCGCAGCCACCGCACCTGCCGATGCAGCACCTGCAACCACCAAGGCCACGCCGGTCAAGAAGACCGTGGCCAAGAAGAAGAGCCACAAGACCAGCCACGCCGGCAAGAAGGCCGCAGCCGCGCACAAGGCCTGACTTCGGCCGTGCTGTGGCGCGGATGCACACCGCGCCACAGCATCACGGCCCCAACGTCCGGCGAGTCGCTATGCTTGGCAGACACCACCATCCGGTGGGCCAGCAGGCCGGCTGCGTTTGTCCCCGCAGCCGGTCCCTTTCGAGGAACGACCATGTCTGCAGAAGCCGGCGCTGCCACCCCCACACCCTCCCCCGCGGCCGGCCCCAAACCGGCCGCGGGCCACATCCGGCTGACCTCGCATAGCGGCGGCTTCGGCGCCCTGCCGATTCGCTGGGACGCACCCACCGCCGCCGAGCGCGGCCCCGTGGTCGGCACCACGTCCAAGCGCGCCCACCGCAATGTGATCGGCACCCACAGCGGCTCTTACAGCGTCTACCGTGCGCTGGCCGTGGCCGCCGGCGCGCTCTCGCGCCAGCACAAGGCGGACCTCACCAACACCATGCCGACCGACCTGATCGGGCCCTACCCGCAGTGGAGCGAGCCCGGCAAGATCGTGAGCCTGGACCCCTGGGGCGCCTCGGTGGCCGACGTCTTTGCGACCGAACTGGCCGCCGGTTACGACATCCGTCCGACCATCGCCGTGACCAAGGCCCATGTGATCCTGCCCGAGGTGCTGGAGGCGTTGCAGAAGGGCCGCCTGAAAGCCGACGGCAAATTCCTGACCGCGGGCGGCGCGGCCATGGTGACCAAGGCCGCGATCGAGCCGGTCTGGTACCTGCCCGGCGTGGCCCGGCGCTTCGGCTGCTCGGAGACCGACCTGCGCCGCGTGCTGTTCGAGGAGACCGGGGGCATGTACCCCGAGCTCGTCACGCGCTCGGACCTGGAGGTCTTCCTGCCGCCCATCGGCGGGCAGACCATCTACATCTTCGGCAACCCGCGCGATTTGGCCAATCCCGCCGTGGAGCTGACCGCCCGCGTGCACGACGAGTGCAATGGCTCGGACGTGTTCGGCTCGGACATCTGCACCTGCCGGCCCTACCTCACGCATGCGATCGAGGAGTGCATCCAGGGCGCGCAGCGCGGCGGCGTGGGCCTCGTGGCCTATTCGCGCAAGGAAGGTCGGGCGCTGGGCGAAGTCACCAAGTTCCTGGTCTACAACGCGCGCAAGCGTCAGGTCGGCGGCGACACGGCCGACCAGTACTTCGCGCGCACCGAGTGCGTGGCCGGCGTGCAGGACATGCGCTTCCAGGAGCTCATGCCCGACGTGCTGCACTGGCTGGGGATCCAGAAGATCCACCGCCTGGTCTCGATGAGCAACATGAAGTACGACGCCATCACGGGCGCGGGCATCGAGGTCGGCGTGCGCGTGAACATCCCCGACGAGCTGATCCCGGCCGATGCCCGCGTGGAGATGGACGCCAAGATGGCAGCCGGCTACTTCACGCCGGGCGTTGTACCCGATGCGGAAGAACTCAAGAAAGCCAAGGGCCGGGGGCTCGACGCATGACATTCGACGGCACCTCGCTGGAACTGGACACCCAGCAACCCGAGGGCGCGGCCACGGCCTTGCGCACCACCACGGCGGTGCGCGCGCGCGCCCGCCAGTTGCTCGAACGCGCGCGTGTCGGCGCCTCGCGCTGGTTCGTGGTGCACGACGACGCGCTGCAGGGCACGGCGGCCGACGTGGCCGCCCTCACGCGCCAGCGCTACCCCGACCTCAAGATTCCGTTCCACAGTCGCTGGCGCCATTTCGAGGCGGGCGGGGTGGACCGCAAGGCCGGGCTCGACGCGCGTCTCGCGCCGCTGGACCCGCCGGCGCGCGCGCGCGCCATGATCGACCTGGCGCTCGTCAGCGTGCTGCTGGACGCCGGCGCCGGCCCGGACTGGAGCTACCTGGAAGCCGCCAGCGGCCAGCGCTTCGCGCGCTCCGAAGGCCTGGGCGTGGCCAGCTGGCATGCCTTCCTGGGCGGGCTGTTTTCCAGCGATCCTGCCCACCCGCTGCAGGTCGACGCGGCCGGCCTGCGCGGCCTGGTGCCCGAGCGGCTGGCGCAGGCCTTCCAGGTCGGCACCTCCAATCCGCTGGTGGGTCTGGAGGGCCGCGTGCTGCTGCTGCGCAGGCTCGGCGAGGCGCTCGCGGCGCAGCCCGAGGTGTTCGGGCCGCACGGCCGGCCCGGCGGGCTGTTCGACATGCTGATCGCGCCGCTCGGGCCAACCGGCATCGCGCCCACGGCCAGCGTGGCGGCGCACGACATCCTCTCGCAACTGCTGATGTCGCTCTCGGGCATCTGGCCGGCGCAGAACAGCATCGGCACCCAGCCGCTGGGCGACTGCTGGCGCCACGAGGCGGTCACCGGCCCGGGCCTCACCGCGGGCTGGATGCCGTTCCACAAGCTGTCGCAGTGGCTGACCTATTCGTTGCTCGAGCCCTTCCAGTGGGCAGGCGTGCATGTGGACGGCGTCGACGCGCTGACCGGCCTGCCCGAGTACCGCAACGGTGGCCTGCTGCTCGACGCCGGCGTGCTGGCGCTGCGCGACCCGGCCCTGGCCCAGCGCAGCTGGCAGCCCAGCGACGAGCTCGTGGTGGAATGGCGCGCCCTGACCGTCGCGTTGCTCGACGAGCTGGCGCCCATCGTGCGCGCCCAGCTCGGCGTGCCGGCCGCACAGCTGCCGTTGGCCTGCGTGCTGGAAGGCGGTACCTGGACCATGGGCCGCGTGCTGGCCCAGCGCTTGCGTGGGGGCCTGCCGCCACTGCAGATCGCCAGCGATGGCACCGTTTTCTAGTTCCACCTCAAACCAATAAAGAAGCCGCCATGTCCAATGTCCACCTGATCGACCACCCCCTGGTGCAGCACAAGCTGACGCTGATGCGACGCAAGGACGCCAGCACCAACACCTTCCGCCGGCTGCTCAACGAGCTGTCCAGCCTGATGGCCTACGAGGTCACGCGCGACATGGCCATGCAGGAGATCGAGATCGAGACGCCGCTGGAGACCATGCGCTCCAACGTCATCGACGGCAAGAAGCTGGTGTTCGTCTCCATCCTGCGCGCGGGCAACGGCATCCTGGAAGGCATGCTCAACATCGTGCCGGGCGCGCGCGTGGGCCACGTGGGCCTGTACCGCGACCCCAAGACGCTGGTGGCCGTGGAGTACTACTTCAAGATGCCGCAGGACATGCACGAGCGCGACATCATCGTCGTCGATCCGATGCTGGCCACCGGCAACTCCGCCAGCGCCGCGGTCGAGCGGCTCAAGGAACTCAACCCCAAGTCGATCAAGTTCGTCTGCCTGCTGACCTGCCCCGAAGGCATCGCCACCATGCAGAAGGAGCACCCCGACGTGCCGATCTACACGGCCGCGATCGACCGCCAGCTCAACGAGCACGGCTACATCCTGCCCGGTCTGGGCGATGCGGGCGACCGCATCTTCGGCACCAAGTAGCCGGCGCCGTTTCCATGCGCGCCGCCTGCCTGCCCCTCGTCGCCGCGCTGGCCCTGCTGCAGGGCTGCGCCACCACGCCGCCTCCCGTGGCGTGCACCAGCGCGGCGCCCAACGCGAGCTACACCGGCCCCTACAAGGGCGAGGAGAACCGGCTTACGGCGGCCGACATGGCGCGCGACCTGCACTGCGCCGAGGCCTTCAAGGCCGCCAAGTACCCGCGCGGCTTCGTCGTGGTCTACGGCAGTTCGCGCCTGGGCGAGGACAAAGCCGGTGCACCGTCCACCGACAGCGGCCGGCTGTACCAGGCCGTGCGCCGTTTCGCCGCCGACTGGACGCGCGCGCACGGCGCCCGCTTGCCGATCCTGACCGGCGCTGGCCCCGGCATGATGGAGGCCGCCGCGCGTGGCGCCACCGAGGCCGGCGGCCCCAGTATCGGCTACACCACCTACTACGGCCCGGCGCGCGAGAAGGCCGATGCGCGGCTCGCGTTCCAGACCTGGCAGGGCCAGCCCATCGTCAGCGATGGCCTGGTGTTCACGAGCGTGGCCATGCGCGAATCCATGATGGTGCTGCACGCCGCGGCCGTGGTCGTCACGCCCGGCGGGACCGGCACCGAGTGGGAGATCTACCAGACCGTGGAGTCGATCAAGAGCCGCCAGCTCGACCCGGTGCCGATCTACCTGGTCGGGCCGCGCGCGGTCTACTGGAAGGGCTTCGAGCAGCGCGTGCAGGAGATGGCGCGCTTGGGCACCATCCGCGCCAGCGAGGTCACCGACCTGGTGCGCTTCGTCGAGGATCCGCAGACCCTGACCGAAGCGCTCGCGCGCGACCTGCGGCTGGCGCGCTGATCAGCGCTCGGTCACCGGGAAGATGTCCAGCGGCGTGGCGCTGCTGATGGTCCAGCGCACCTGGTTGCGGCCGTTGCGCTTGGCCACGTACAGCGCGCGGTCGGCCAGTTCCAGTAGTTCGTGGGCGCCGGGGTAGCCGTCGCGCGGATCGTGGCAGGCCACGCCCAGGCTCACCGTGACGCAGGGCGCCACGCTGGAGGCCTGGTGCGGAATGGCGAGTGCCTCCACCGCGCTGCGGATCTTCTCGGCCACCCGTTGCGCGCCGATCTTGTCGGACGCCGGCAGCACGGCGGCGAACTCCTCGCCGCCGTAGCGCGCCAGCACGTCGGTGGCGCGGTTGATCTGCTCGCGCGCGGCGTGGGCGATGGCCACCAGCACGCGGTCGCCGGCCGGGTGGCCGTAGTTGTCGTTGTAGGCCTTGAAGCTGTCCACATCGAACATCACCAGCGCCACCGGAACCTGGCTGCGCTGGGCGCGCTCGAGCTCGGCGCGCAGTTTGTCGTCCAGGTATTTGCGGTTGTAGATGCCGGTCAGTCCGTCGACCACGGCCTCGCGCGAGAGCCGGTCCGAGCGCAGCTGCAGCACGCGCTCGCGCGTGGCCAGCGTGCTCGTGTCGGTGATCTGCAGCAGGCACAGGTGGCCGGCCCCCGGCTGCACCACGGGCGTGATCGTGACGGACTGTGGCAGGCGCTGGTTGCCAGCACGGTGCTCGGGCCGCGCATACAGCGGCAGCGGCGCACGGTGCAGCACGTTGGACAGCACGATGGGCAGGCGGTGCCGCAGGGCATTGGCCACGGCCTTGCGGAATGGCGCCGACAGCGCGTCGGGAAACACCTCTTCCAGCGTATGGCCCTGGGCGTCGGCCAAAGCGATGCCGGCGTAGCGGCTGATCCAGGCGTTCCAGTGCAGCACGCGGCCCTTGCCGTCGAGCAGCACCAGGCCCAGCGCCAATGCGTCGGACAGCATGGGCCAGTTGACCTTCAGGCGCGGTGCGGTCATCGGTGCGGTGAAAGGGCCGGAGCCTCGTACCCGTTGTTCAAATGCGCGCCAGGAACCTGTCGACGGCGGCGATGAGCTCGTGGAACGAGGCCGAACTCAGCAGGAACACGAGCGCTCCGTGCGTCTCGCGCTTCTCGATGGTGAGGTCGATGTGCAGCACCAGCACCACGGGCTGTTGCATGTCCGAGGTCAGCTCGTGCAGCACCGTCTCGGTGCGGTTCACGAGGTACTGCGGCAGCGTGCTGGTCATCTCCACGCCCAGCATTTCCGAGATCGAGGCCATGCAGGCGTTCAGGATGATGTTGCCGAGCTCGCACATCGCTTCCTGCTCGAACTCGGGCAGGTCGTCCACGCTGACCTGCGAGCCCAGCATCTCGCGCACGATCTCCAGCGCCTTGTCCTCGGTGAACAACAAGGAGGCGTTGACCGAGAAGGCACCGCTGAAATCCTGCCGCACCGCACCCAGCCGCTCACTGCGCAGCAAGGCCAGGCTGGTGCCGAGTTCCTCGCGGCGGCAGAACGCGATGCGCGGGATCGACAACAGCACTTCGTCGCCAACGATCTCCGACAGGCTGGCAGCCGCCTGCCCTGCGCCGACGTTGAACATCTCGGCCAGCGCGTCTTTCTGCAGCTCGGTCAGGGTGATCACGCGGCCCCGTCGAAGAAGTTGAGGGCCAGTTGCACGCTGCGATCGCTGACCGGCTTGGGCACGAAGCAGGCGCCCATGGCGGCCGCCCTGGCCTGGTGCGCGGCCTGCACGTTGGCGGAGAACACGACCATGCGCACCTGCGGATAGGCCTGCAGGATGCGCTCGGCCACGTCCGTGCCGATGGTGCCAGGCATGTTGATGTCCATGCTCACGTAGTCGGGCACGCCTTGGGCCAGCCGGACCAGCGCCTCGTCGCCGGTTTCGCATTCCTGCAGCGTCCAGTGCGGCTTGCGGGCCGCCACCAGGGTACGGATCATCATGCGCGACACGCGGCTGTCGTCGACGATCAAAAGGGTCTTGGGAGGCGCGCTGGACATGGGGCCGATGGTGCGTGGGCGGTCGAGGCCACACAATAGTCGAATACGAGGGCGAAATTCTAGGCCCTCGCACTGCACAATCGGGCGCCCGCCAACGCCGGCGCGGTCCCCCCCGCACCGCGCTTGGCACGGAAGCTGCGCCGCCATTGTCGCCTTTGCCACTGCCAGCCGCGCCCCGCGGCACCGCCCAACGCCATGCTCGATCTGCTCGTCACCCACGCCACGCTGCCCGACGGCGCGTCCGACATGTCCATCGCCGTGCAGGACGGCCGCATCGTGGAGGTCGCGCCCGGCCTGCAGGCGCCTGCGCACCGGACGGTGGACGCGGCCGGCCTGCTGGTTAGCCCGCCCTTCGTCGATCCGCATTTCCACCTGGACGCCACACTGAGCCGGGGCCTGCCGCGCATCAACCAGAGCGGCACGCTGCTCGAGGGCATCGCGCTGTGGGGCGAGCTCAAGCCGATGCTGACGGCCGAGGCGCTGATCGAACGCGCCCTCGCCTACTGCGACTGGGCCGTGGCGCGCGGCCTGCTGGCCATCCGCAGCCATGTGGACACCAGCGACGCCAGCCTGCTGCCGGTCGAGGCCATGCTGGAGGTGCGTCGGCGCGTGGCGCCGTACCTGGACCTGCAGCTCGTCGCCTTCCCGCAGGACGGCGTACTGCGCAGCCCGGGTGGCCTCGCCAACCTGCGGCGCGCGCTGGACCTGGGCGTGGACGTGGTCGGCGGCATCCCGCATTTCGAGCGCACCATGGCCGAGGGCGCGGCCAGCGTGCAGCTGCTGTGCGAACTGGCGGCCGAGCGCGGCCTGCCCGTGGACATGCATTGCGACGAATCGGACGACCCGCTGTCGCGCCACATCGAGACGCTGGCCTTCCAGACGCAGCGCCTGGGCCTGGCGGGGCGCGTCAACGGCTCGCATTGCACTTCCATGCACAGCATGGACAACTACTACGTGAGCAAGCTGCTGCCGCTGATCGCCGAGAGCGGCGTCAGCGTGGTGGCCAACCCGCTCATCAACATCACGCTGCAGGGCCGGCACGACAGCTACCCCAAGCGCCGCGGCATGACGCGCGTGCCCGAGCTGCTGGCGGCCGGCGTCACCGTGGCCTTCGGCCACGACTGCGTGATGGACCCCTGGTATGGCATGGGCTCGGGCGACATGCTGGAGGTGGCGCACATGGGGCTGCACGTGGCGCAGATGACCGGTGAGGCCGGCATGGCCCAGTGCTTTGAGGCCGTGACCAGCCAGGCCGCACGCGTGATGGGCCTGTCCGGCTACGGGCTGGCGCCGGGCTGCGACGCGAGCTTCGTGCTGCTGCAGGCGCGCGACCCGGTCGAGGCGATCCGGCTGCGCGCCACGCGCTTGCTGGTGGTGCGCAAGGGCCAGGTGCTGGCAGAAAGCCCCGCCGCCACGGCCACGCTGCACCTGCCCGGACGGCCCGGGACGACGGCATTCATGCCGGCACGCACCGCATCCGTAACGTAACGAAATAATTCGCAGCGCGCGTTTCGGGCGCGACCCCGCTAGCCTCGGCTCGGCACAACAGCCGACAGGCGCGGCGGGAGGCTGGCGTGGACAACGAATTGCGCAAGCAGGTGCAGGCACGCCGGCAGGCCTGGGCGCGGGCCGGCACCGACGAGGAGCTGGGCAAGCCGCTCGAGGAAGCCGGCCTGTGGGGCCTGGCGCTGTCCGGCGGCGGCATCCGCAGCGCGACCTTCTGCTTCGGCCTGCTGCGTGCGCTGGCGCGCGAGGGGCTCCTGCTGCGCTTCGACCTGCTCTCCACGGTCTCCGGTGGCGGCCACATCGGCGGCCTGCTCGGGCGCCTGTTCTCGCGCGCGAGTTCGCCGCAGGAAGCCGCCCAGGTGCAGCAGGCCCTGGGCGCGGCCCGCGCCAACTGGTTCGTCTGGTGGCTGCGTGCGAACGGCCGCTACCTGATTCCGCGCGGCGCGCGCGACGCCACCTTCGTCGCCGCGCTGTACCTGCGCAACCTGGTCGCCATCCATTTCGAGCTGGGCATGCTGGCGCTGCTGCTGGGCGTGCTGCTCACGGCGGCCAACCTCGCGGGCTGGCAGCTCATGCACCACCTGGGGTTCACGCACGCCACGCCCGTGTTCGCCATGTTGCGCAATTTGCCGGACTGGGTGCCGCTGTGGCTGCCCATGGCCTGGCTGCTGCTGCCCGGCGTGGTGCTGGTGGGTGCCACGCGCGCCATGGCCTACTGGATCGTGCCCTGGCTCACGCTCGCGGGGCGCTGGGCCCTGGCCGGCTGGCTGGCCGTGGCGCTGGCCACGGCCTGGCTGCTGTCCTGGTACTGGCGTCTGGTCGCGGCCAGCATCAGCCCGGTCGGCGAAGTCATGCGCACCACGCTGTGGGCGGTCACGGCCGCGCTGCTGCTGCTGTGGCTGCTGGCCGTGCCCGTGGGCGCGTTGGCACTGCGCCGGGCCCGGCGGCGCTGCGCCGGGCCGGCGGCCGAGGCCGCGCGCAGCGATCTCACGGCCCGGCTGGCCAACGCCTTCCGCTGGTTCAGCGCGGTGGCGCTGGCTGGCCTGATCGACCGCGCCGCCTGGTTCCTCGCCTTCGAGCTGGAACCGCTGACCGAGGCCGGCCAGGGCGCGGCCGCGCTGTGGCTGGCCGTGTGGGCCGCCGCCATCCGCACCGTGCTGCCGCTGGCCTCGCAGCTGCTGCCCGGGCGCGTGCTCACGCGCGCGCTGCTGGTGGTCGGCCGCGTGCTGGGCTATGGCCTGTCGTTCGCTTTGTGCGTGTGGTGGGTCTCGCTCGTGCACAAGGCGGTCATGGGTGCGGTGTTCAGCTACAACGGCGCGCAGTTCGCGCAGGGCTGGCAAATGTGGCTGGTGTTCCTGCTGCCGCTGGCGGCCTTCTTCCTGGCCACGGCACGCAACGTGGAGTTTTTGAATCTCTCCTCGCTGCACGCCTTCTACCAGGCGCGCATCGTGCGCAGCTACCTGGGCGCGGCCAACGGCGCGCGCCTGGGGGCCGGGCCTGGGCCGCTGTCGGCTCTGGGCGAGGTGCCGCCGGTGCTGCCCGTGCGGCGCCGCCACATCCCGGTGGACGACCTCAATGCCGACGACGACATCGCACTGGAGCGCTACCGGCCCCAGGACTGCGGCGGCCCCGTGCACCTGCTGAACTGCTGCATCAACCAGACACGCGACCCGCGCGGCGGCCTGTTCAACCAGGACCGCCGCGGCCTGCCGCTGTCGGTCGCCTCCAGCGGATTGATCAAGGTCTCGCAGGAGGACTGGGAGCGTCCACCCGCTCAGGGCCTGCCCAGCCTGGGCGGCTGGATGGCGATCTCGGGTGCGGCCATCGCCCCGGGCCTCGGCAACCTCACGCGCGGCGGCATCTCGGCGCTGGCCACCTTCGCGGGCATCCGGCTGGGGTACTGGTGGAACGTGTCGGCGCGCACCGGCACCGAGCGCCGCTGGCCGCGGCTGTTCGTCAAATCCTGCGGCGTGCTCAGCGAGACCTTCGGCAGCTTCCTGGGCGGGCGTGGCGACAACTGGTTCCTGACCGACGGCGGCCACTTCGAGAACACCGGGGCCTACGCGCTGCTGGCCGAACGCTGCCAGGTCATCGTGCTGGCCGACTGCGGCGCCGACCCGCGCTACGGCTTCGACAACCTGGAAGACCTGGTGCGCAAGGCCCGCATCGACCTGCAGGCCGACATCCTGTTCCAGCGCCCGCGCCGCGTCGCAGCGGCCGTGGGGCCCACGCCGGCGGGCCTGTCGCGCTTCGGCTCGCTCAACGACCTGGCCTCGCCCGAGAGCACCGCCTGCCTGGCGCTGGCCAAGGTGCTGTACGGCGGGGCCCGGCCCAGCACGGGCATCCTGCTCGTGATCAAGCCCAACCTGTGCGATGGACTGCCCGTGGACCTGGTCAACTTCAAGCGCCAGAACCCGGACTTTCCGCAGGAGACCACGGCCGACCAGTTCTTCTCGGAAGCCCAGTGGGAGAGCTACTTCCACCTGGGCACCTTCCTGGGCCAGAACCTCAACCGCGCCTGGATCGCCGAGCTGCTGCGCGACCCCGGCGCCTGGTTCGAGGACGACGACTGCTCGCCCTTCGCCGCCGCGCAGGCCGGCCGCGCCGCCCAGGAGCCTGAGGGCGCGCGCGTGGCCCCTGGCGGCCGGCTGCCGGCCCGCATCAGTGGCACGGCCACCGCCGTGGGCGCCACGCTGAGCCTGGGCGCCGCCGCCACGCTGGGCGTCACGGTGTGGCAGGCGATCGAGGCGGCACGCAGCGTGTTCGCCAAACAGACCCAGGACGAACGCGCCGCGCTCAAGGAACTGTCCGAGCTGTGGGCCAAGGCCACGCCCGGCGGCCAGGCCCGACCCGACGCGGCGGCCGCCGGCAACCTGGCAGCCGCCCTGCTGCGCACGGCCGACACGCTGTGTCCGACCGATGAGGCGCGCTGGTTCACGCGCTCGGACCTCGCGCGGCGCATCCACCAGTCCGCCATGCAGCAGTGTGCGGCGCTGACCGAGACCGTTCCCGCCGCCTGTGCGGCGCTGCTGGCCACCGGCGAGCGCCATGCGGACACGCGCGCCAACGGCAGCTGCCTGGTGCCCGCGCCCGAGATCCTGGCCGTGGCGCCGCCGCCGCGCTACTGGGTCTACGACTACACGGGCAAGGGCGCAGCTTCCAGTTCCCATCCTTGCGATCCCGTCGTCGCCGAGCGGCTGTACCTGCAGCAGGCCGCCACCGGTGCGCCGCGCGACGGACCGCCGGCCAGCTGCCACTACTCGGGCCGTTTCGCCGAAGGGGCGTTCGCGCGCCATCCCACCGCGGCCGGTGCCCCCACCGCAGCGCCTTCGCCGGGCGCAGCGCTGCCGCCCCTGCCCCCGCCCGTGCCCAGCCACGAATGCGCGGGCATCACGGTCTTCATGCAGATCTACGGCCCCAGCCAGCGCCGCGCCGTGTGGCCGCTGCGCCGCACCTGGCGCGCCATGGGCGCCGAAGTGCCGCCGCTGGAGGACGTGGTGGAAACCGCCAACGCACGGGGCTACGCGAGTCCCGTACCGGTGGACAAGACCACGGTGCGCTTCCACGACCCTGCCGCACTGGCCTGTGCGCGCGCGCTCGGCCCCAAGGCCGGCTTCAGCGACTGGATCGTCGAGCCGCTCTCCGCGCGCTACCGGCCGCGGCCCAACACCGTGGAGGTCTGGGTGGCGCCGGCCGACACCACGCTGCAGGACCATCCGTTGCCGCCGGTCGAGAGCCGGCCGCCGCCCGTGCCGAAGTCGCGCGCCACGCCCTGAGTCGCCACACCCTAAGCCGCCACACCATGCGCCGCAAGACCCTGGCCACGCAGGGCCGGCCGCAGCCGCCTATGCTGCGCACCTCCAACGTTTCCAAGGTTTCCACGCACCATGCCCGACCTGTCCGCCTTCGCCATCACCAAGAAGTGGCCCGCGCGCCATCCCGAGCGTCTGCAGCTGTATTCCCTGCCCACGCCCAACGGCGTGAAGGTGTCCATCGCGCTGGAAGAAACCGGCCTGCCCTACGAGGTGCACCGCGTCGCGTTCGACACCAACGACCAGCTTTCGCCCGAGTTCCTGTCGCTGAACCCGAACAACAAGATCCCTGCCATCCTGGATCCGAACGGGCCGAACGGCCGGCCGCTGGCGCTGTTCGAGTCCGGCGCCATCCTGGTCTACCTGGCAGCCAAGACCGGCCAGCTCATGCCCACGGACGAGGCCGCGCGCTACGAGACGCTGCAGTGGCTGATGTTCCAGATGGGCGGCATCGGGCCGATGTTCGGCCAGCTTGGCTTCTTCCACAAATTCGCGGGCAAGGATTACGAGGACAAGCGCCCGCGCGACCGCTACGTGGCCGAATCGCGCCGCCTGCTCAAGGTGCTCGATGGCCGGCTGGCCGGGCGGCAATGGATCATGGGAGACGACTACGGCATCGCCGACATCGCCGTGTTTCCCTGGGTGCGCAACCTTGCGGGCTTCTACGGCGCCGGCGAGATCGTCGGCTTCGACGACTTCCGCGAGGTGCGGCGCGTGCTCGATGCCTTCGTGGCACGGCCGGCCGTGCAACGCGGGCTGGCGATCCCGCCAGCCCCCTGAGCCCGGTTCACTGCGACAGCAGCACCTGGGCGATGACGCCGGTCGCAATCGCGATCAGCACGTACTCGGCGCCCACCTGCACCCAGTGGTAGCCGCGCGGCGGCCGCTGCAGGCGGTGGCCACGCCAGTCGTCGACCACGTAATAGCGGGTGCGGTAGGCGGGGGGCAGGCGGTCGCCCTTCTTCCAGTGGCCCGGAGGCCCGCCATAGGTATGGCCGGGCGGGCCCCCGTGCGGATGGCGCGAAGGCTTGCCATGGTGGCGGTCGTCATGGCGACCGGGACCCCGGCGGTCGTCGCGGTCGCCGCGCCGGCCCCTGTCGTCCCGGTCATGCGGCTGGGCGAGCGCGCCGACGGATGGCACACCCAGGGCCATGGCCAGCAGGGCTGTGGTGAAGGTCGAGCGTTTCATCTGGAGTCCTTTCGATACCCGGTCTGTCGTGCCGGGCTGCAAACAGCTTAGGACCGAAATGTAAAGCTGCGGTGGCGCAATGCGGGACTTGTGCAAAGCCGCGTGTCAGCTCGGCAATGCCGACAGCGCAGAGCCGATGGGCAGCTCAACCTTGAGAGCCAGCAGCGCGTCGGCGCGCGTGCGGCCCAGATTCAGGGCCGCGATGGGCTTGTGCTGCTCGGCCGCGGCCAGCGCGAAGCGGTAGCCCGAATACACCATGAGCGAGGAGCCGACCACCAGCAGCGCATCGGCCCGTTGCAGCGCGTCCATGGCCTGCACGACGCGGTCCCGCGGTACGGACTCGCCGAAGAACACCACGTCGGGCTTGAGCATGCCGCCGCAGCGGCTGCAGGGCGGCACCTCGAAGCGCGAGAAATCCGCGTGCTCCAGGTCGGCGTCGCCGTCCGGCGCAGCACCGGCCGACAGGCCGGCGAAGGCCGGGTTGCGCGCCACCAGTTCCTGCTGCAGCAGGGTGCGCGGCGAGCGCGTGCCGCAGGCCAGGCAGACCACCGTGTCGATGCGACCGTGCAGGTCGACCACGCACCGGCTGCCGGCCGCATGGTGCAGGCCGTCCACGTTCTGCGTGAGCAGCAGCTCCACCCGGCCGGCGGCCTCCATCCGCGCCAGCGCCAGGTGCGCCGCACCGGGCCGTGCCTGCGCCATGGTGCGCCAGCCAAGCAGGCTGCGCGCCCAGTAGCGTTGGCGCGTGGCCTCGTCGCCCGTGAAGGCCTGGTAGGTCACGGGCTGTGGCCGCTTCCAGTCGCCGTTGGCGTCGCGGTAGTCGGGAATGCCGGATTCCGTGCTGACGCCGGCGCCCGTCAGCACCATGAGCCGCGGGTGGCGTTGCACGAAGTCGGCCAGAGCCGTCTGCGGGTCCATCTCAGGAAAGGTCTGCGGTGATGTCCTCGACATAGGCGTGCAGGGCTTCAAGGATCTCGGTGGCGCGTTCGTCGACGTCCTGGCCATGCCGGTCCAACTCCTCCAGCAGCTGGTCCACATTGCGCACGCCGCCCTCGCCTTCGATCAGGCGTGCGGCGCGGTGCTGCAGCCAGCGCTCCTGCTCGTCCTCGGACAGCGTGTCGGGGAAGTTGCGCGCGCGGTAGCGGAACAGCAGCTCCTCCAGCCGGCCGTCGTCGAAGCTGTTGCGGGCCGCGGCCAGCTGTTGCGGCGTCTGTTGGCGCAGCTGGTTCAGGCGGCGCCGGTCGGCCGGGCCGATGAAGCCGCCGTACAGGTCTTCGTCCACGTCGGGCGTGGCCTGCGGCTCGCGGCGCAGCAGGCCGTCCCACAGCGCCGACAGGTCCGGCAGCGCGGCGGCATGGGCCGCGTTCTGCAGCTGGGCCGTGAGGTCCAGGTCCCAGCGTGCGGCCATGGCCGGCGTCAGTGTCTTGAGGTTGCCGACCACCATGGGCGACTTGTTCAGGTGCACGCTCTTGAGCGGTAGGCGCGTGACGCCGGGCGGCAACTCGGCGGCGCGCGTGTACAGGCGCAGGCGGGCTTCCTCGACCGAGAGGCCGTCGAGCTGGCGCGGGTCGTGCGCGAGGTCCCAAGCCAGCAACTCGTTCTTGTTGGTCGGGTGCATGGCCAGCGGCCACATCAGCGCCAGGCAGCCGCGCTCGGTGCCGAACATGCCCGAGACATGCAGGAAGGGTCGGGCCGTCTGCGGCGAGGTCGGCAGGCCCAGCTCGCTGGCCACGCGGTCTTTCTTGTGCAGGGCCAGCGCGAACTCGAACAGCTTGGGCTGGGCCTGGCGGATCAGCCGCGCCAGCGCGATGGTGGCGCGCACGTCGGACAGCGCATCGTGCGCGGCCTCGTGCGCCAGGCCATTGGCCGCGCTCAGGTGCTCGAGCCTGAAGCTGGGGCCGCCGCCCTCCTCGGCGCTGCGCTGCGGCCACTGGATGCCGTCCGGCCGCAGTGCGTGCGTGAGCCGCACCACGTCCAGCAGATCCCAGCGCCCGCAGCCGTTCTGCCATTCGCGCGCATAGGGGTCGATCAGGTTGCGCCAGAACAAAAACCGCGTGACCTCGTCGTCGAAGCGGATGGTGTTGTAGCCCACGCCGATGGTGCCGGGCTGGCTGAAGGCGGCCTCGATGCGCGCGGCGAAGTCTGCCTCGGGCAGGCCGCGTTCCAGGCACAGCTGGGGCGTGATGCCGGTGACGAGGCAGGACGCCGGGTCGGGCAGGTAGTCCGGCGCCGGCTGGCAGTACAGCATGAGGGGCTCGCCGATCTCGTTGAGCTCGGCATCGGTGCGGATCGCGGCGAACTGCGCCGGGCGATCGCGTCGCGGGACCACGCCGAAGGTTTCGTAGTCGTGCCACAAGAACGTATGGCTCATAGGCGCCCCAATGCCTTGTCCACGCCCTTGTTGGCCAGCGCGTCGGCGCGCTCGTTGCCGGGGTTGCCGGCATGGCCGCGCACCCAGCGCCAGTCGATCTTGTGGCCGCCGTTGGTCACCAGCGCGTCCAGCTTCTGCCACAGTTCCACGTTCTTGACGGGCTGCTTGGTCGAGGTGATCCAGCCGCGCGCCTTCCATCCCTTCATCCATTCGGTGATGCCCTTGCGCACGTACTCGCTGTCCAGGTACAGCGTGACCTCACAGGGCTTCTTCAAGGCCGCCAGCGCCTCGATCACGGCGGTCATCTCCATGCGGTTGTTGGTGGTGGCCAGCTCGCCACCGAACAACTCCTTTTCGAGCGTGCCCGATTTCAGCACCACTCCCCAGCCGCCCGGGCCGGGGTTGCCCTTGCAGGCGCCATCGGTGTAGATCTCGACGTGGTTCAACGCAGTCCTTTATCTCTCTGGGAAACGGAAGGGGCCGGCGCTGCGTGCGCCGGCTCGGCAACGGGCCGCCGCGGGCGCCGGTTGGCCAGCGGCACGGGCGCGGTGCTCAGCTTGCGCGCGGCCTTCCAGTTGGCCTCGAGCAGCCGCATGCCGCGCACGCGCTTGACGGCCGTGACGAAGTACACCGCACCCAGGATGGGCCAGCAGCGCTCGCCGAGCGTCTCCATCCAGCCGAAACGGCCCAGCGTGGCCTCGCTGTTCACGGCCGGCCGGTAGCAGCCGAAGCGGCTGGACTCGACCTCGAAGGACAGCAGGCGCAGCCAGTCCCGCAAGCGCAGGTAGCCGATGAAGTCGCCATCGGCCGGCAGATACAGCTGGCCCAGGCCCAGCTTGCGGACCAGACGCGCGCGGCGCTGGCGCAAGCCCCACAGGCTTGCGCTGTTGAAACCGCAGATGATGGCCTGGCCCTCGGGCACGAGCACGCGTTCGACCTCGCGCAGCGTGGCGTGCGGGTCGGGGCTGAGCTCCAGCGCATGCGGCAGCAGCACCAGGTCCAGGCTGTTGGCTTCGAACGGTAGGGCGGAGAAGTCGCACGCCAGTGCAGCGCGGCCCGGCACGCCGGGCACCGGTGGCTCGGCCGCAGCGAGCCAGCGGTTCTGGATGCGGCAGGCGCGCAGGCCGTCGACTTCGCCCGCGCCCAATTGCAACGCGTGGTAACCAAAGACGTCGATCACCACCCGGTCGAAGGCGGCCTGCTCCCAGGCCAGCAGGTAGCGGCCCGGCGGGGTCTGGAACCAATCGTGCAAACCTATAATTTGACCGCTCATGGAACTCATTGCGCTGCCCGCTTTCGCCGACAACTACGTGTGGATGCTGCACGACGGACAGGCGGCGCTGGTGGTCGATCCGGGCGATGCCGCGCCGGTCTTCGAGGCCCTGCAGCGCCACGGTTTGCAACTGCGCTCGATTCTAGTCACGCACCACCATGCCGATCATGTCGGCGGCGTGGCCGCGCTGCGCGAGGCCACCGGTGCCCGGGTCTTCGGTCCGTCGCGCGAGCGGATCCCCGAACCGCTCACGCGCCTCAGCGGCGGCGACCGCCTGCCGGTGGACGCCAGCACGCTGGGCCTGGCCTTTGAGGTCATCGACGTGCCCGGCCACACGGCCGGCCACATCGCCTACTGGTGCCCAGCCATCGACGACGCCGATGGCGGCCCCGTGCTGTTTTGCGGCGACACGCTGTTCTCGGGCGGCTGCGGGCGCCTGTTCGAAGGCACACCCGCGCAGATGCTCGACTCGCTCGACCGGCTGGCCGCCCTGCCCGGCAACACGCGCGTGTGCTGCGCCCATGAGTACACGCTGTCCAACCTGAAATTTGCGCGCGCCGTGGAACCTGGCAGCGCCGATCTGCTCCACTACAGCGCGCAGTGCGAACAACAACGTGCGCTGAACCAGCCGACGCTGCCTTCGCGCATCGCACTGGAGCAGCGCATCAATCCCTTCCTGCGCGTGCGCGAACCCCAGGTGGCCCATGCCGCCCGCGGCTTCGACGCCGCCGCGCAGGATGCGGTCGGCGTGCTGGCCGCGCTGCGGCAGTGGAAAAACGAATTCAAATGAATGTTCTGATGAAGTATCTCGGCGTGGCGGTGCTGCTCTGGCTGACCGGCTGCGCCAGCATCGACAAGCCCGACTCTGCGATCTCCGCCCATGCGCCGCAGCCGCCCGCCACCGTGCAGGTGGACGGCGCCGCCATCCCCGCGGGCCGCGGCCAGGCCATCATCCCCACGGGGCCACTGAGCCCGATCGCTGCCTCCGAACTGCGCTCGGGCCCCGTCACGCTACAGCTGCCGCCCGCCGACCTGTGGGAGCGCATCCGCCGCGGCTTCGCCATGCCCGACCTGGACAGCGACCTCGTGCGCGACCGCGAGCAGTGGTACGCCACGCGGCCGGACTACATGCAGCGCATGACCGAGCGCTCCTCCAAGTACCTGTTCCACATCGTCGAGGAACTCGAGGTGCGCGGCATGCCGACGGAGCTGGCGCTCTTGCCCTACATCGAGAGTGCCTTCAACCCGCAGGCGGTGTCGGTGGCCAAGGCGGCCGGCATGTGGCAGTTCATGCCGGCCACGGGGACTTACTTCGAACTCAAGCAGAACATCTTCCGCGACGACCGGCGCGACGTGCTGGCGTCCACGCGTGCGGCGCTGGACTATCTGCAAAAGCTCTACGGAATGTTCGGCGACTGGCACCTCGCCCTGGCCGCCTACAACTGGGGCGAAGGCAGCGTGAGCCGGGCGATCCAGCGTAACCAGCGCGCCGGCCTGCCGACGGGCTATCTGGACCTGTCGATGCCCAACGAGACGCGCTACTACGTGCCCAAGCTGCAGGCGGTCAAGAACATCGTGGCCCGGCCCGAGCGCTTCAGCACCGAGCTGCCCGCGATCGAGAACCACCCCTACTTCCAGATGGTGGATCTGGCGCACGACATCGACGTGGCGCTGGCCGCGCAGCTGGCCGACGTCTCGCCCGAGGACTTCCGCGCGCTGAACCCGTCCATGAACAAGCAGGTGATCCTGGCTGCGGCCACGCCGCAGATCCTGCTGCCCTGGGACAACGCACTGGTCTTCAAGCGAAACCTGGACGCGCGCGGCAAGGGCCAGCACGCCAGCTGGGGCGCTTGGGCCGTGCCCAGCACCATGACGGTGGCCGCGGCCGCCGAGCGCGTCGGCATGAGCGAGGCCGAGCTGCGCAGCGTCAACAACATCCCGCCGCGCATGCTGATCAAGGCCGGCTCGGTGCTGGTGGTGCCGCGCTCGGGCAAGATGGGCGACGTGGCCAGCCACCTGGCCGACAACGCATCGCTGCAACTCGCGCCCGAGATCGTGACGCGCAGGACGGTGGTCAAGGCTGCGCGCAAGGACACCGTCGCCAACCTCGCACGGCGCTACCACGTCACCGCGGCGCAGGTCGCCGACTGGAACGACATCTCCGCGACGGCGGCACTGCGCGCCGGCCAGGCCGTCACGCTGTTCCTGCCGGTGCGCGCCAGCGTGGCGCGCAAATCCGTCGTGGCGAAGCGGCCTGTCACACGGCAGGTCGCGCCATCGGCCAGGCAGCCGGTCGCCAAGAAGCGCGCCGCGCGCTGATCAGGCGGTCTCCTCGGTCAGTTCCAGGCGCGCGTGACGGCGCAGCGCCACGGCGTCGACCTCGGCCAGCGACTGCTCGCCGCGCACCAGCCGGAACAGCCGCATCGAATCGCTGACGCCCTGCGCACGGCCCTGCAGCGACTGCGCCGCGGCCGCGAGCTGCTCGACCAGGGCCGCGTTCTGCTGCGTGATGCCGTCGATCTGGTTCACGCCCTCGTTGATTTGCGCGATGCCCTGCTGCTGCTCGCGCGCAGCGGTGCTGATCTCGTCCAGCGTCGTGCGCACCTTGGCCACCGAATCCAGCGCCTGCTGCATGCGCTCGCGCGCCTCGGCCGTGCGGCTCGCGCCCTGCTCCACGCGTGCAGCCGATTCGACGATCAGCTCGCGGATCTCGCGCGCCGCGCCCGAACTGCGCTGCGCGAGCGCACGCACCTCGGACGCCACCACGGCGAAGCCGCGCCCGCTCTCACCGGCACGGGCCGCCTCCACCGCAGCGTTCAGCGCCAGGATGTTGGTCTGGAAGGCCACACCCTCGATCAGCTGCACGATCTCGCCGATCTGCTTGGACGACTGGGTGATGCGCTCCATCGTGTCGGCAGCGGCCAGCACTGCGGCATTGCTGCGCTCTGTCACCTCCGAGGTGGCGTGCGCGAGCTCGGCGCCACGCGCGGCCGATGTCGCGCTCTGCTGTACGGTGCCGTTGATCTCGTCCATCGAGGCCGCGGTCTGCTGCAGGCTGCTGGCCTGCGACTCCGTGCGGGCAGACAGGTCGTGGTTGCCGGCGGCGATCTCGCCCACCGCATCACCGAGCTGTCGCACCTCCGCGCGCACGTCGGACACCACCGTGCGCAGGTTGACCGACATTTGCATCAAGGCGCGCTGCAGGCGGCCGACGGCGCCCGTGGCATCCGTCGCCACGCGGTGCGACAGATCGCCCGAGGCCAGCCGGTTGGCGTCCACCACCAGGCCCTTGAGCGGGGCCAGCATGAGCTGGCGCACGCCCCAGACCGCCGCGGCCGTCGTCACGGCGGCCACGGCCAGCACCGCGGCGTCCGGCAAGCCTGCCCAGCTGGCCAGCACGATGGCGGCCGACGCCGTCAGTTGCAGCGCCAGCAGTTTGCCGTTGGCTTGCGGCGTGAGGCCTTGCACGAGCCGGCCCCAGAAATCGCGGCGCCGCAGTTCCCCGCGCTGCAGCACGTGGCGCAGCCGGCCGCTGACGGCTTCCTCGCGCATGCTGGCGTACAGGCGCTCAGCCGCCTGCACGTCCTCGCGCGCCGGCTGGGTGCGGACCGACAGGAAGCCGGTGATGCGCTCGCCGTCCATCATCGGCGTGGCATTGGCCCGCACCCAGTAGTGGTCGCCGTTCTTGCGGCGGTTCTTGACCAGGGCGCTCCAGGGTTCGCCGGCCTCGATCGTGGCCCACATGTCGCGGAAGGCCTCGGCCGGCATGTCCGGATGGCGCACCAGGTTGTGCGGCTGGCCCAGCAGCTCCTCGCGGGAAAACCCGCTGACCTCGATGAAGGCCGGGTTGCAGTAGGTGATGCGGCCCTTCAGGTCCGTGACCGAGACGAGCGTCTGGTCGGCGGGAAATTGGTACTCGTGCCCGCTGACGGGTTGGTTGTTGCGCATACGGCCCCTACACGTTGGTCGGTGCGCACAGTCTAGTCACATAAACACACAAATAGAACGGGAAATTAATCCGACACACGTGCGAATTGACGCAGGTCAATCTTCCACAACATTTGTGCTGCACAAAAGTCTGGAACGCCCGGCATCGGCCAGCGCTGCGACCCCGGCCAGCTGCATGGCCAGCCGCAGTTCGCCCAGCAGGATGGCGATGGCGCGGTGGGCACCGGCCTCGCCACCCGCACAGGCACCGAACAGTGCGGCGCGGCCGATGGCCACGGCCTGGGCCCCGAGCATGCGGGCCTTGAGCGCGTCCACGCCACGGCGCACGCCGGAATCGACGAGCAGCGGCACGCGCCCGCCCAGCCTGCGCGCGATCGCCGCCAGCGCATCGGCCGAAGCCATGGCGCCATCGAGCTGGCGGCCACCGTGGTTGGAAACCCAGATCCCATCCACGCCCAGCGCCGCGAGCCGCTCGGCATCGTCGGCATGCTCCACGCCCTTGACCACCAGCCGGCCCCGCCAGCTGTCGCGCAAGCCGGCCAAGTCATCCCAACCGTAGGAGGCGTCCAGGTTCTGGCCGACCTTGGCCGCGATCGTGAGGCCCGCGCTGGTGTCGCCCAACAGGCCGCGCACGTTCTCGAAGTCAGGCCTGCCGGCGCGCGCCATGCGCCAGGCCCAGCCCGGGTGCGTGAGGCCTTCCCAAAAGTGGCGCGGCGTCATGCGCAGCGGGATGGAGACACCGTTGCGCAGGTCGCGCTCGCGCTTGCCACCGGCCGGCAGGTCCACCGTGACGACCAGCGTGTCGTAGCCCGCGGCCCAGGCGCGCTGCACCAGCGTGGCGTTGAAGGCCCGGTCGCGCAGCACGTAGAGCTGGAACCACAGCGCACCCTGCACTGCAGCAGCCATGCGCTCGATGCTGGTGGTCGACATGGTCGACAGCGTGTAGGGGATGCCGTGTGCCGCGGCGGCCCTGGCGATGGCGATGTCGGCCCCGGGCCAGCCCAGCGCGCACGAGCCCATCGGCGCGACGACGAAGGGTGCGGCAGCCGGCGTGCCGACGATGTCGGTGCGAAGGTCGGGCGCCGAGACATCGACGAGCACGCGCGGCACGATGCGCACCCGCTCGAAGGCGGCGCGGTTGTCGGCCAGCGTGAGCTCGTCCTCGGCACCGCCGTCGATGAACTCGAACACCGAGCGCGGCAGCTTGCGCTGCGCGATGGCGCGCAGGTCGGCGATGGACAGCGCGCGCTCCAGCGCGGCCGGCCTCACTTGCGACGCGAGGCCGCGGCCATGTAGTTGTCGAACGGGCCTTCGCAGAACTGCTGCCAGAGCACCTGCTCGTTGCGGAACTTGACCCAGTGCTCGAAGATTTTCTTGAACGCGGGGCTCTTGTCGGACAGCTCGGCGTACAAGGCCTCCGCCGCCTTGTAGCTGGCATCGAGCACCGGTCGCGGGAACGCGCGCAGCACGGCGCCGCCAGCCACCAGGCGCCCCATCGCGCGCGGGTTCTCCACGTCGTACTTGGCGGTGCACCACTGGTTGGCCTCGGCCGCCGCCGTGCGCAGCGCTGCCTGGTAGTGCGCCGGCAGTGCCGCCCAGGCCTTGGGGTTGATGAACAGGCCCAGCGTGGCCGATCCTTCCCACCAGCCCGGGTAGTAGTAGTACTTGGCCACCTTGTGCAGGCCCAGCTTCTCGTCGTCGTAGGGACCGACGAATTCCGCCGCATCCAGCGTGCCCTTCTCCAGCGCCACGTACAGGTCGCCGGCCGCCAGCTGCTGGGCGACGACGCCGAGCTTGGCCAGCACCATGCCGGCCAGGCCGCCGACCCGGAACTTCAGGCCCTTGAGGTCGTCGACGGTCTTGATTTCCTTGCGGTACCAGCCGGCCATCTGCGCGCCGGTGTTGCCGATCGGCATGGCCAACACGCCCTGGCTGGCATAAAACTCGTCGAGCAGCGCCTGGCCCCCGCCCTCGTAGAGCCAGGCGTTCTGGCCGCGCGCGTTGAGGCCGAACGGCAGTGCCGTGCCGAAGCCGTAGGCCGGGTCCTTGCCGATGTAGAAGTAGCTGGCCGAGTGGCCGGCCTCGACCGAGCCGGACTGGGTCGCGTCCAGCACCTGCAGCGCCGGCACCAGCTCGCCAGCGGGGTGCAGCGAGATGTTGAAGCGCCCTTCCGTGAGCTCGCCGACGCGCTTGACGGCCATGTCCATGGCGCCGTAGATCGTGCCCAGCGAGCGGGGATAGCTCGAGGCCAGGCGCCAGCGCACCTGCGGGTTGCTGCCCTGGGCCAGCGCGGGCGCGGCAAGGCCGGCCGCCAGCGTGCCGGCGGCGGTGCCGCGGGCCAGGAATTTTCTGCGTTCCATCGTTCTTGTCCCCCTGCGTTGTTCTGCTCAGTCGTGGCGGATGGCGACGGTCTTCAGCACCGTGAACGCGTACAGCGCCTCGAAGCCCTTCTCGCGCCCGTGGCCGCTGGCCTTGACGCCGCCGAATGGCAGCTCGATGCCGCCGCCGGCGCCGTAGTTGTTGATAAAGACCTGGCCGGCGCGCAGCTTGCGCGCCAGCCGCAGCTGGCGCCCGCCGTCGCGGCTCCAGACGCTGGCCACGAGGCCGTAGTCGGTCGCGTTGGCGATGCGCACGGCGTCCGCTTCGTCGTCGAAGGAAATGGCGGCCAGCACCGGGCCGAACACCTCCTCCTGCGCGAGCCGGTGCGTGACGGGCACGTCGCGCACAAGCGTGGGCGGCTGGTAGAAGCCGTCCCGCGGCGCGGCCGGGTCCACAGTGCCCTGCGCCACGATGGCCAGGCCATCGCGCCGCACCTCGTCCAGGAAGCCGGCCACGCGCTGCTGCTGGGTCTTGCGGATCAGCGGGCCGCAGTCCAGATCCTGCTGCGCCGAGCCCACGCGCAGCGCTGCGAACATGGGCTGAAGGCGCGCCAGCACGGCCTCGTAGGCGCTGCGCTCGATCAGCAGCCGGCTGCCCGCGGAGCAGGTCTGGCCCGCGTTCTGCACGATGGCGTTGACGATGACGGGCAGCGCAGCATCGAGGTCGGCGTCGGCGAAGACGATCTGCGGGCTCTTGCCGCCCAGCTCCAGCGTGACCGGCGTATGGTTCTCGCAGGCCGCACGCGTGACGACCTTGCCGATGTTGGGCGAGCCCGTGAACGAGACATGGTCGATGCCGGGGTGCTTGACCAGCGCGTCGCCGGCCTCGTGTCCATAGCCCGTCACGATGTTGATGGCGCCGGACGGGAAGCCCACCTCGGCCGCGAGCTCGGCCACGCGCAGCAGCGACAGGCAGGCGTCCTCAGCCGGCTTGACCACGCACGCGTTGCCGGCGGCCAGCGCGCCGCCCACGCTGCGGCCGAAGATCTGCAGCGGGTAGTTCCAGGGCACGATGTGGCCGGTCACGCCGTGCGGCTCGCGCCAGGTCAGCACCGTGTAGCCGTTCTGGTAGGGAATGGTTTCGCCGTGCAGCTTGTCGCAGGCGCCAGCGTAGAACTCGAAGTAGCGCACGATCGCGAGCGCGTCGGCGCGGGCCTGCTTCATGGGCTTGCCGGCATCGCGTGCCTCGGTCTGCGCCAACTCCTCGGTGTGCTGGGCCAGGTGCAGTGCGAGCTTGTGCATGAGGCGGCCGCGCTCGGCGGCCGTGAGACGACCCCAGTCACCTTCGCAGGCGGCACGGGCGGCGGCCACCGCCATGTCGACATCGGCTGCGTTGCCGCGCGCGATCTCGTCGAAGACCTGGCCATCGGAGGGATCGACAACGGGAATGCTTTCACCCGAAGCGGGCGCGACACGGCGGTTGCCGATGAAATGGTGCTGCATGCTTGTCTCCTGGCCAATGGCGGCGGCGCGGATGTTAGGCCGGTGCCGAACGAGTTGTCAAAGCGTTTTACTACTTTGGACAGTGGACTCCGTACTATCCCGCTTCCGCCCCAACGCCGATCGGTCATACAAGTAAACCAGGATGACAAATTTGCACGAAGAGGATGGTGGCCCACAGCCGCTTGGCCTGGAACCCGTGCGGCACGAACGCTTTGCCGAGCGCGTGTACGACAGCCTGTTCCACGCCGTCATGACCGGCCGCCTGGCACCGGGCGCGCGGCTACCCTCCGAGGTGGAACTGGCGGCGCGCTTCCAAGTCTCGCGGCCCGTGGTGCGGCAGGCGCTGGACCGCCTGCGCAGCGACCGGTTGGTGGAGTCCATCCGCGGCTCGGGCACGTACGTGCGCGCGCAACCCGACACCATGCCCGTGGTGCCGCTGGCCCGGAGCACGGCCGACCTGAGCCACATCGCCCACGGCCTCGAACTGCGCCTAGTGCTGGAGCCCGAGTGCGCGTTCTTCGCCGCCATGCGCCGCAAGCCGCGCGACCTGGCCCGCATGGAGGAGATGCTGGAAGGTTTCGAGAATGCGAACCGGCGTGGCGACGTGGCGCACCACTTCGACTACGGCTTTCATGAAGCCATCGCCCAGGCCAGCGCCAATCCGCGGCTGGCCCAGGTGCTCAAGTCGCTCGAGTACGACGTGAGCCATGCCGTCAACCTGTGGCGGCACCTGGCGCGCATGCAGCCCTGGCGCCGCACGCAGGACGCGCTGGACGAGCACCGCCACATCTTCGGGCTGATCCGCGCGCAGGACGCCGAGGGGGCACGCCGTGCGATGCGCGCGCATGTGGAGAACGCGCGCGTGCGCATGCTGGAGATCGAGCCGGGGACGTAGCGCCACTCAGAGCTTGAAGCGCTCCTTGGCCTTGCGCGCAAACGCGTTGGTGGACAGCTTGGCCGGATCGACGCGCGCGCCGTCGATGTCGGGGTCGAAGCTGGCCAGCGTGCGCAGCGCCGTGACACCACCGTCGTCCGGCACCAGGCCATCGGGCGAGATCGTCTCGCGCACCTTCTGGAACGAGGCCAGGTACAGCGCGCGGTCGCCGAGCAGGTAGTTCTCGGGCACGGTGCGCACGATGTCGCCGGGCCCGGCCGTCTGCAGCCATTTGAGCGCATGCACGATCGCATGGGCCAGCGCCTGGCAGGTGCGCGGGTGGCTCGCGATGAACGCGGTGGAAGCGTACAGGCAGGCGGCCGGCATGTTGCCGCCGAACAGCGCCTGCGAGCCCTTGAGCGTGCGCGTGTCGGCGACGATGCGCACGTCGCCGTGCTGCTCCAGCATGGTCATCACGGGTTCGGTGTTGCACATGGCGTCGAGTTCGCCGGCGCGCAGCGTGGCCAGCGCTTCGGCGCCCGTGCCCACGCCGACGAAGCGCGCGTCCTGCGGCTTGAGCCCAGCCCGGGCGAGCAGCAATTGCGCCACCATCTGGGCCGAGGTTCCCGAGGCGGGCACACCGATGCTGCGTCCGCGCAGGTTGGCCAACCCCTGGTACTGCGCCAATGTGCGCGTGGAAACGCCCATGGCGATCTGCGGTGCGCGCCCTTGCAGCACGAAGGCCTGGTAGGACTGGTTGCGGTTGCGCAACACGACCATGGCCTCGAACGGGGCGGCGCCGACATCGGCCGCGCCCGCGAGCACGGCCTGAATGGCATGCGCGCCGGCGGCGTGGTCCTCGACCACCACGTCCAGACCTTCGGCCTTGAAGTAGCCGAGCTGCTCGGCGATCGTCAGGGGAAGGTAGTAGAAGGTGGCCTTGCCACCCACGGCCAGGGTCAGCCGGGGCTTTTCGAGCTTGTCTTGCGCGCGCAATGAGGGCGCTGCCCAGCACGCCGCGCTGGCGATGCCGGCGGCCACGATGCCGCGTCGGCTGAGGGCAGGCGTCTGCATGGTTCTGGTTCTGGACACAAGGCCGGCCCAGCATAGTCAGGCGCTGCCGTATGCGTCATCCGGAACATCCCCTTTCGGGAAAGCACGTAAGCGGTGCTGCGCAGAGCGCTACGCGCCAGCATCGTCAACGCCGGTCCACCAACGCGTGCGCAATGGTCGAGAGGTCGACGTATTCGAGCTCGCTGCCCGCAGGCACGCCGCGCGCAAGCCGCGTGACGGCCAGGCCGCGCGCCTTGAGCGAGGCCGCGATGGCGTGCGCGGTCGCCTCGCCCTCGGCCGTGAAGTTGGTGGCCAGGATCACCTCCTGCACCACGCCATCGCAGGCACGCTCGATGAGCTCGTGCATGCCGATCTCCTTGGGGCCGATGCCGTCCAGGGGACTGAGCCGCCCCATCAGTACGAAGTAGCGGCCCCGGAAGGCGGCCGTGCGCTCGACGGCCGACTGGTCGGCCGGCGTCTCCACCACGCAGAGCATGCTCGCATCGCGGCGCGGGTCGGCGCAGGTGCTGCAAATCTCGTCTTCGGTGAAGGTGTGGCACAGCGCGCAGTGGCGCACGTGGTCCACGGCCTGCGTCAACGCGCGTGCCAGCGCCTGGGCGCCAGCACGGTCGTGCTGCAGCAGGTGAAAGGCCATGCGCGAGGCCGACTTGGCACCCACGCCGGGCAGGCGGCGCAGTCCTTCGACCAACGCCTGCAATGAGCCGGAATCGGCCACCGTGTTCTGGCGGTCGCCTGCCTCAGAAAGGGAACTTCATACCGCCTGGCAGACCGGGCATGCCGGCCGTGAGCTTGCCCAACTTTTCCTGGCTGGTCTCCTCGGCCTTGCGCACGGCGGCATTGAAGGCGGCGGCGACCAGGTCTTCCAGCATGTCCTTGTCGTCGGCCAGCAGGCTGGGGTCGATGGTGATGCGCTTGACGTCGTGCTTGCAGGTCATGACGACCTTGACCAGCCCGGCACCGGACTCGCCCTCGACCTCGATGAAGGCCAGTTCGTCCTGCGCCTTCTTGAGGTTGTCCTGCATGGCCTGGGCCTGCTTCATGAGGCCGGCCAGTTGTCCCTTGTTGAACATGCGAATACTCCTAAAGATGTTTGGATCAGAGAGGCTTGATGCCGCTGGCGACGATTTTCGCGCCAAAGTCACGCACCAGGCTTTGCACATAGGCGTCGTTGCGCACCGTCTCTTCGGCGACGCGCTGTTTCTCGGCTGCGAATGCCGCATTGCGGCGTGCCGGGCTGTCGCTCACCACGCCCACCTCCACGCTGAGCCGGGTGCCCAGGCCGGCCTGCTCCAGCGCGGCGCGCAGGCGCTCGCGGCTTCCGGGCTGGTTCAGCGACTCGCGCTCCACGCGCAGCATCCAGTGCTCGCCATCGCGCGCGACGAGCTGGGCCTGCAGCGCCAATTCGCGTGCCAGCGCGGTGATGGCCTCGGCGGCGATGAGCTGCTGCACGGTCTGGTGCCACAGATCGCCCTCCTCGTTCGGCACCAGGCGCGACGGTCCGGTGGCCGACTGGGGCTGTTCGCGCGGGCCCGGCTCGGGCTGCTCGCGCACCGCGATGGCCACCACGTCCTGCTGCGGCAGATGCGGCGGGGCTGCGGGCGCAGGGGCCTGCACCTCCACGGGCGGCATCTCGACCACGCGCAGGCGCTCGCCCCCGGGCCGGGACGGCGCAGCCGCCGGTGGCGGCGCCGCGGCGGGCCGCAGTGCGGGTGCCGGCGCGGGAGCCGCTGCCGCGCGGCTCAGGCCGGCGCCAGCGTCATGCGGAGTTTTTTTTTCCGCGGTGGCGCCGGCCGGCTTGAAGGCCAGCAGCCGCAGCAGCACCATCGTCAGGCCGGCGTACTCGTCCGGCGCCAGGCCCAGCTCGGCGCGGCCGTGCAGGCAGATGGAGTAGAGCAGCTGCGTCTCGTCCGCTGGCATCGCCGCCGCCAGACGTGCGGCGTCGGCCAGTTCGGCATCGTCGCCGTGAGCACCGTCCGGCACGGCCTGCAGCACCGCCATGCGCTGCAGCATGGCGGCCATGTCCTCCAGCGTGGCGGCGGCCGACAGGCCTTGCAGGCGCAGCTCTTCGCAGGTGTCGACGACTGTGCGCCCGTCACCTTCGGCCAGCGCCTGCAGAAGACGCAGCACATGGCTGCGGTCGGCGCTGCCCAGCATCTGGCGCACGTTGTCTTCCTGCAGTTGGCCGGCGCCGAAGGCGATGGCCTGGTCCGTCAGCGACAGCGCATCGCGCATGGAGCCGCGCGCGGCGCGCGCCAGCAGGCGCAGTGCGCCCTCGTCGGCCGGCACGTTTTCAGTCTGCAGCACGCGGCCCAGGTGCTCGCGCACGGTCTCGGGCGCCATAGGGCGCAGGTTGAACTGCAGGCAGCGCGACAGCACCGTGACGGGCACCTTCTGCGGGTCCGTGGTGGCCAGCACGAACTTGAGGTACTCGGGCGGCTCCTCCAGCGTCTTGAGCATGGCGTTGAACGCCGTGTTCGTGAGCATGTGCACTTCGTCGATCATGAAGACCTTGAAGCGGCCCTGCACCGGCTTGTAGACGGCCTGCTCGAGCAGGCCCTGCACCTCGTCCACGCCGCGGTTGGAGGCGGCGTCCAGCTCGGTGTAGTCGATGAAGCGGCCCGCATCGATCTCGGTGCACGCCTGGCAGACGCCGCAGGGCTGGGCCGTCACGCCGCCCTGCCCGTCCAGCCCCTGGCAGTTCAGCGACTTGGCCAGAATGCGCGACACCGTGGTCTTGCCGACCCCGCGCGTGCCTGTGAACAGATAGGCGTGGTGCAAACGCTGGCTGGTCAGCGCGTTCTCGAGCGCCCGGACCACATGTTCCTGCCCCACCATCTCTCCAAACGTCTTGGGTCGGAATTTGCGCGCGAGAACCAGATAGGACATCCGCGCATTCTACGAACCGGTCCAGAGGGGAATTCGGCCACGGCTACAATGCGCCCCGACGGGCCTTCCCGCATGGTGAAGCGGCCAACCGGGTCAGGTGGGGAACCAAGCAGCCCTAACTGTGGAGCCAGTGCCGGGGTCAAGGCTCGTCACCTTTCTTCTTTTCTTACGCATGACGCCGCGCCAGCGGTGCTGCCGGCGTGCCCAGCACCATGGGCCTGACGCTGCAGCTGTTCAGCAGACTCTCCTCCGGACCCGAGGCCGCTCAGCGGCCTGTGTTGGCATCCCACAAACTCCCATCGGCGCAGGCAGACCTCATTCGTCCGGCCCATGTCGCTGCGCGCGCGGCGCTGCACGGCCGTTGTCCGCGCATTCCATGCGCGTCCTGCGGTTTCCCGCCCCTCGGCACGCAGTAATATGATCTAAAACTGATCAATTAAAGCGACCGAAACGCACGAAAATGGGTGCCAATAACGCTCGTCGGACCCTATCGTCTGTCTTACTGCGCGAATGGCTGCTCTGGGCTGGTGTACTTGCTCTTCTGGCCGGCCTGATGGTGTACGCACTGGTGCGGGAGCACCGGCGCGTCGAAGTGTCTGAAAGCATCCGCCTGCAGACACAGGCCCAGGTCGTGGAGCACCATGTCCGCCGGCAACTGGAAAGCGTCGACCAGGCACTGCGCACCACCTTGCAAGCCGTCCAGCACGGGTCCGTGCCGACGGGCGGCGTCGGCGGGACCACTCTGCATGCGCTGGCCGACGTGATGCCGGGCGTGCGCACGCTGATGGTGCTCGATGCCAAAGGCACCGTGCTGACGGCGAACCGGCCGGAACTGCTGGGCCGCAACTACGGCGAGCGCGACTTCTTCCGGGCGGCCGTGACCGGTTCGCAGACTGGCATGCTGGCGCTCTCGGTACCGTTCCGCTCCTACCTGGGCAGCGTGGCGCTGAACGCCACGCGCGCCAGCCTCGCACCCGATGGCCGCGTGCAGCATGTGGTCAGCGCCACGCTGGACCCGGAATACTTCGGCGGCGTGCTCGGCTCGGTCACTTACGCCCCCGACATGTGGGCCGCGGTGGTGCATGGCGCAGGTCTGCCGTTCCAGGTCGCCCCCCTGACCGCAGGCGACATGCTGGAGGACCTGCTGCAGGACGGCTCGTTCTGGCAGCAGCACGCCACGGCGGGCACGCCGCACGCCCTGGCACGCGACCATGGCGCCGGCCTGGACAGACTGGTGGCGGTGCGCACCGTGCGGTCGCCGCAGGTGCAGATCGACCATCCCCTGGTGGTGGCCGTTGGCCGCTCCGAAGCCGCCATGTACGCGCCCATCTGGCAGCAGGCGCAGACCTACGGCCTGCTGCTCGCCGCCGCAGCCTTGGCCAGCGGCGTGGGGCTGGGCCTGTTGCAGCGGCGCCGCCTGCAGGTCGCAACCTTGCAGGAGGCCGGCCGCGCGGCGCGGCAGGACAGTGAAGAGCGCGTGGCACTGGCCCTGCGCGGTGCCGATCTGGGCCTGTGGGAGTGGCACCTGGACAGCGGGCGCATGGTGCTCGATGCGCGCGGCTGCAGCATGCTGGGCTTGACGCCGGCGCAGTTGCAGCTCGAGCACCGGCCCTGGGCCGAGCGGCTGCACCCGGACGATGCGGCCGCCGTGCTGGCCCATGCCACGGACCACGCGCAAGGCCGCGCCCCCCGCTTCGAGGCCGAATTCCGCGTGCGCCATGCCGACGGCCACTGGGTCTGGATCCTGGCGCGCGGCAACCGCGTCGACGGCCTGCCGGTGCGTCTCGCCGGCACCCACATGGATGTGACGGCGCGTCAGCAGGCCGCCCAGGCACTGGCCGCGCGCGAGGTCGAACTGCGCGACTTCAAGAGCATGCTGGACGAGACGCTGGACTGCGTGTTCATCCTGGACGCACAGACCTTGCAGTTCCTCTACGTCAACGAGGGCGCGATCCGCATGAGCGGCTACGGCGAGGCGGAACTGCTCACGATGAAGCCGACCGACCTGCTGTGGGACACCACGCCCGCGCAGTACCTCGAGCGCACGCGGCCGCTGGTGGAAGGGCGCGAGCCGGCCCAGCTCGTGGAGGTCGTGCACCGGCACCGCGACGGGCATGCGATCCCGGCCGAGGTGTTCCTGCAGTACCTGCCGGCCACCCCGGAGCGCCGCCCGCGCTTTCTTGCCGTAGTGCGCGACATCACCGCGCGGCGCGCCCAGACCGCGCTGGAGCTGTCCGAGGCGCGCTTTCGCATGCTCATCGAAGGCGCGCCGGCGGCCATCGCCATCCTGCGCGGCGAGCGCTTCGAGTACACCAACCGGCGCTTCCTCGCCATGCACGGCTACGACAGCGGCGACACCCTGGCCGGCAGCCCCTGGCGTGCGGCGTTCGCGGTCGATGCGCACGCCATCCTGGCTACGCCTCAGAGCACCCCAGCCAGTGCGGGGAAGGCCCACAGCACCCGCAAAAACGGCGAGCTGCTGCCGGTGCTCGTGGCCTGCACCGCGGTGGAGCTGTCCGACGGTCCGGCCACGGTGGTGTTCCTGCAGGACATCTCGGACCTGGAGCGCGCCGAGGCCGAGCTGGTGCAGGCGCGCGACGCGGCCGAGCAGGCCAGCCGCGCCAAGGCCGCCTTCGTCGCCAACATGAGCCACGAGGTCCGCACCCCGCTCAATGCCATCCTGGGGCTGGCCTACCTGCTCGAACACGGATCGCTGCAGGGCGAGCCGCTGGACCTGGTGCGCAAGATCCACGCGGCCGGGCGCACGCTGCTGGGCACCATCAACCACGTGCTGGACATCTCCAAGATCGAGGCCGGCCGCCTGGAAATCGAGCGCGCGCCGTTCCAGCTCGATGAGGTCATCGACAACGTGGCCACCATCATGGGGGCCAATGTCGGCGACAAGCCGCTGGAACTCGTGATCTCGCCGCCGCCGCTGGGCGCAGGCCAGCTGATGGGCGACGCGCTGCGGCTGCAGCAGGTGCTCGTGAACCTCACCGCCAACGCGATCAAGTTCACCGAGCGCGGCCAGATCACCCTGCACACGGAGCTCGAGCACCGCGACCGCCGCCAGGTGCGGCTGCGCTTCTCGGTGGCCGATTCGGGCATCGGCATCCCGGCCGACAAGGTGGGCGAGATCTTCGCGCCGTTCGCACAGGCCGACACCTCGACCACGCGGCGCTTCGGCGGCACCGGCCTGGGGCTGGCGATCTGCCGGCAGCTGGTGGAACTCATGGGCGGGCAGATCGGCGTGCACAGCACGCCGGGCAAGGGCAGCACCTTCTGGTTCTCGCTGCCGTTCGAGCCGGCGCCGGCCACGCACTTCTCCTCACCCGCCATGCTGCAGGTGCAGGCGCTGGTGGCCGACGACAACCCGCTCGTGTGCGAAGCCGCCGTCGCCACGGCGCGCGGACTGGGCTGGCAGATGGATGCCGTGGCCTCGGGCAGCGACGCGCTGGCCTTCATCGAGCGGCGCCTGACGACGCAGACCCTGCCCGACGTGGTGCTGCTGGACTGGCGCATGCCCGGCATGGACGGGCTGGCCGCCGCCCGGGCCATCCGTGCCACCGTGCCGCCCCACGCCTGCCCCATCGTCATCATGGTGACGGCCCATGCGCGCGGCGCCCTGCTGGCCGAGGCCGGCCCCGACCTCGTGGACGCCGTGTTGGACAAGCCGCTCACGGGCTCCAAGCTCTACGACGCGGTGGTGCAGGCGCAGCGGCGCCGCAGTGCCACGCCCGAGACCCCGGTGGCCGCACAGGCGGTGCAGGAACAGCCGCTGGCCGGCTTGTCGATCCTGGTGGTGGACGACAGCGAGATCAACCGCGAGGTGGCGCAGCGCATCCTGCAGCGCGCCGGCGCTGGCGTGGTGCTGGCCAGCGACGGCCAACAGGCGCTGGACCGGTTGGACGACGGCACGGCCCCGGCGGTGGACATCGTGCTGATGGATGTGCAGATGCCCGTCATGGACGGCATCGAGGCCACACGCCGGCTGCGCCGCAACCCACGGATGGCGCACCTGCCCGTGGTCGCGCTGACCGCCGGCGCCTTCAAGAGCCAGCAGGATGCGGCCTGGGCCGCGGGCATGAACGGCTTCATCGGCAAGCCCTTCGACGTGGCGGAGGCCATCGCGCTGATCCGGCGCCTGACGGGGCGCGACGGCACGCCCGCGGCCGTGGCCGCTCCGGCAGCGCGACGCGCGGCGCTGGCGCAGCCCGGACTGCCGGGCATCGACGTGGCGCAGGGCCTGCAGATCTGGGCCGATGAGCGCGCCTACCGTCGCTTCCTCGCGCGCTTCCTCGACGAGCATGGCGCCAACGCCCAGGAGATCCGAACCCTGCTGGCCGACGGTGATGCCGAGCGGGCCGGTGCGCTGGCGCACCGCCTGCGCGGCGGCGCTGCCCATCTGGCCCTGGCACAGACCACCGAGGCAGCGGCCGAGGTCGAGCTGGCGCTGCAACGCGGCCAGGATCCGACCGCGGCACTGCAGCGGCTGGAGCAGGCACTGGCCACGGCCAGTGCCTCGGCGCGGCAGTGGCACGTCGCCGAGCCGGTCTCAGCACCAGCCGCACCGACCGCGGCAGCCGCGCCGGCGGCAGCGGCTGAACGGCAGCAGCTGCTGCAGGCCCTGCTGCGGGCGCTCGACGCCGACGACCCGGGCCCCGCAGAAGCCTTGCTGAACACGCTGGGCCCGCAGCTTTCGCCCGCCGACCGGCAGGCCCTGCAGGGCCTGCTGGACAGCTACGACTTCCGTGGTGGCGAACGCCATGTGCGCCGCCTGCTCGACCACCCATGACCGCGTCCCAAGGAGCCCCCATGCAGCGCCGCCGGCCCATCCTGATCGTCGATGACGAACCGGCCAATCTCGCCACCCTGCGTCAGATCCTGGCCGACGAGCATCCGCTCGTGTTCGCCCGCGACGGGGCCGAGGCCCTGGCGGCCGCCCGTAAGCACCAGCCGGCCTTGGTGCTGTTGGACATCCGCATGCCCGACATGGATGGCTATGCGCTGTGCCGCCGCCTGAAGGCCGAGCGGGCCACGCGCGACACACCCGTGATCTTCGTGACCGCTCTGGCCGATGTCGGCGACGAGGCCGCGGGCTTCGCCGCCGGGGGCGTGGACTACATTGTCAAGCCGGTGTCTGCGCCGATCGTGCGCGCCCGGGTGCGGACCCATCTGTCGCTGGTGCGCGCGACGGCGCTGGAGGCCAGCTACCGGACGGCCATCTTCATGCTGGGCGAGGCCGGCCACTACAACGACAACGACACCGGCGTGCACATCTGGCGCATGGCGGCCTACGCACGGCTACTGGCCCAAGCCTGGGGCTGGGATCCGGAACAGGCGGCCATGCTGGAGCTGGCCGCGCCCATGCACGACACCGGCAAGATCGGCATCCCCCACACCATCCTGTGCAAGCCCGGCAAGCTCGATGAGGCCGAGTGGGAAATCATGCGCACGCATCCGCGCATCGGGCACGACATCCTGGTCAAGAGCCGCGCGCCGGTGTTCCAGCTCGCGGCCGAGGTGGCGCTGGCCCACCACGAACGCTGGGACGGCACGGGTTATCCGCAGGGCCTGGCGGGCAAGGACATCCCGGAATCGGCGCGCATCGTCGCCATCGCCGACGTGTTCGATGCGCTCAGCATGCGCAGGCCCTACAAGGAGCCGTGGCCGCTGGACCGCATCATGCAGGCGCTGCACGACGGGACCGGATCGCATTTCGACCCGGAGATGGTGCCCGTGTTCGCGTCCATCCTGCCGCAGGTGCTGCAGGTCAAGCAGCGCTGGGACGAGCGCGAGGCCGGCGAGGGCGAGCCGTTCAGTGTCTCGGCGCTGCTGCCAGCCTAGGCCCAGCCGGGGCCTGCCTTGCCCATCCGCGCCTGGCGCGAATCGCGTTACGCCTGGCGCAGGTGCGTCAGCACACCTTCGGCCGCCACCACCCCGCTGGCCAGGCAGGCCGTCAGCAGGTAGCCGCCCGTGGGGGCTTCCCAGTCCAGCATCTCGCCGGCGCAGAACACGCCGGGCAAGGTCTTGAGCATCAGGCCGGCGTCCAGCGCATCCAGGGCCACGCCGCCAGCCGTGCTGATGGCTTCGGCCACCGGCCGCGGCGCCGCGAGCTGCAGCGGCACGGCCTTGATCGCCGGGGCCAGTGCAGCCGGGTCGTGCAGCGTCTCGGAAGGCAGCACTTCGTGCAGCAGCGCCAGCTTGATGCCGTCCAGCCCCAGCCGGCTCTTCAGATGGCTGGACAGCGAGCGCGCGCCGCGCGGATGCCGGCAGGCGGCCAGCACCTGCTCGGGCGTGCGGTCGGGCAGCAGGTCCAGCCACAGCCGTGCCTGGCCGGTGCGGGCGATCTCTTCGCGCAGCAGGCGCGATGCGGCGTAGACCAGACTGCCCTCGATGCCCGTCGCCGTGGCCACGAACTCGCCCTTGCGCGCGAACCAGCCGCCCTGGCCATCGGCGCAGCGCAGCGCGACCGACTTGAACGGCTGGCCGGCAAAACGTTCGGCGAAGTACGCGCTCCAGCCGGCGCCAGCCGCTGCGCGCGGCGTGGGCCGCAAGTCGAAGCCGCAGTTGGCCGGAGCCAGCGGCGTGATCGCCACCTGGCGCGCGGCCAGCAGCGGCAGCCAGGCCGCGTCCGAGCCCAGCCGCGGCCAGCTGGCGCCGCCCAGGGCCAGCACCGTGGCGGCCGGATGCGTCTGCACAGGGCCGGTGGGCGTGTCGAACTGCAGGCCGCCCTCCCCCGTCCAGCCGGTCCAGCGGTGCCGCATGTTCAACCGCACGCCGGCCGCGCGCAGCCGGCGCAGCCAGGCGCGCAGCAGCGGCGCAGCCTTCATCTCGGTCGGAAACACGCGGCCCGAGGTGCCGACGAAGGTGGCCACGCCCAGGCCCTGGGCCCAGTCGCGCACGCCCTGCGCATCGAGCCGGGCCAACCAGCGGGCCACCGCGCCCTGCTCGGCGCCGTAACGCGCCACGAAACGCGCGGCGTCCTCGGAATGCGTGAGATTGAGGCCGCCCTTGCCGGCCAGCAGGAACTTGCGGCCGACCGAAGGCATGGCATCGTAAAGGTCGACCGACAGGCCGCCGCCAGTCAGCCGCTCGGCCGCCATGAGCCCGGCCGGGCCGCCGCCGATGACGGCGATTTGCGGGGTCTGCCTCATGTTCTGCGCGCCGCGCACGGCGCCTGTTCAATAGCCGTTTTGGCTATGGCGGCTATAGCCTTGGAGGGCCCGCCCGGGTACTTGGTTTCTGTCACAATGCCGCGACTTTAGCCGTACCGTATCACCATAAAGGAAGCGACCGATGGCCAACGAATTGATCAAGCATGTGTCCGACGCGAGCTTTGAAGCCGATGTGCTGAAGTCGGCCACGCCCGTGCTGGTGGACTACTGGGCTGAGTGGTGCGGTCCCTGCAAGATGATCGCCCCGATCCTGGACGACGTCGCCACCGGCTATGCCGGCAAGCTGCAGATCGCCAAGATGAACGTGGACGAGAACCGCGACATCCCCGCGAAGTTCGGCATCCGTGGCATCCCCACACTGATGCTGTTCAAGGGCGGCGAGCTGTCCGCCACCAAGGTCGGCGCCATGAGCAAGGCCCAGCTGACCGCCTTCATCGACCAGCAACTCGCCTGAGCGTCGCCGCGGCGCCTGCCCGACCCGGTCTTCCACGCACCGGTCCCTCGGACAGGCGTTCTTTCCTGTCATAATCCCCCGCAGTTCGCCGCCTCCCCCACCAGGGGACAGCGGTTCGATTCAGGTGCAAGGCGCATGCCGCCTCCCCCGCACCACCTCCCCCGCGTCAGCCACCACTGAACTCCCCGACGGAGTCATTCCATGCACTTAAACGAACTCAAGGCTCTGCACGTGTCCGAAGTCCTGCGGCAGGCCGAGGAACTCGAAATCGAGAACACGGGCCGCATGCGCAAGCAGGAGCTGATGTTCGCGATCATCAAGAAGCGCGCGCGTGCTGGCGAGCAGGTGTTCGCCGACGGCGTACTGGAAATCCTGCCGGACGGCTTCGGTTTCCTGCGCAGCCCCGACACCAGCTACACCGCCAGCACCGACGACATCTACATCAGCCCGAGCCAGGTGCGGCGCTTCAACCTGCACACCGGCGACATGATCGAGGGCGAGGTGCGCACGCCCAAGGACGGCGAGCGCTACTTCGCGCTCAACAAGCTGGACAAGGTCAATGGCGGCGGCCCGGAAGAGAACAAGCACAAGGTCATGTTCGAGAACCTGACCCCGCTGTTCCCCAAGGAGCAGATGAAGCTCGAGCGCGACATGAAGGGCGAGGAAAACATCACCGGCCGCATCATCGACATCGTCGCGCCCATCGGCAAGGGCCAGCGCGCGCTGCTGGTGGCACCGCCCAAGAGCGGCAAGACGGTCATGATGCAGCACATCGCACACGCGATCTCGGCCAACTACCCGAACAGCCACATGATGGTGCTGCTGGTCGACGAGCGGCCGGAAGAAGTAACCGAGATGCAGCGCTCGGTCAAGGGCGAGGTGATCGCCTCCACCTTCGACGAGCCGGCCGCCCGCCACGTGCACGTGGCCGAGATGGTGATTGAGCGCGCCAAGCGCCTGGTCGAGCTCAAGAAGGACGTGGTGATCCTGCTGGACTCCATCACCCGCCTGGCCCGCGCCTACAACAACGTTGTGCCCTCCTCGGGCAAGGTGCTGACCGGCGGTGTCGACTCCAACGCGCTGCAGCGTCCCAAGCGCTTCCTGGGCGCGGCCCGCAACGTGGAAGAAGGCGGCTCGCTGACCATCATCGGCACGGCCCTGGTGGACACCGGCAGCCGCATGGACGAAGTGATCTTCGAAGAGTTCAAGGGCACGGGCAACTGCGAGATCCACCTGGACCGTCGCCTGTACGAGAAGCGCGTGTTCCCCTCGATCCAGCTCAACCGCAGCGGCACGCGCCGCGAGGAACTGCTGCTGGCCCCAGAGATCCTGCAGAAGAGCCGCATCCTGCGCCAGTTCATGTACAACATGGACGAGATCGAGTCCATGGAGCTCATGCTCAAGAACATGCGCGCGACGAAGACCAACACCGAGTTCTTCGACATGATGCGCAGAGGCGGCTGACAGCCACCGCCCGCGGATATGTGATAATCGCGGGCTTTTCGCGGCAAGTATCTTGGCTTTGGATTGCATGAAAGGTTCATGCAAGGCACGGGACGGCTGCCGCAACTGAAACACAAGGAATTCCCATGAAAGAAGGCATCCACCCGAACTACCGCGAAGTGGTGTTCCAGGACATGTCCAACAACTTCCAGTTCGTCACGCGTTCGTGCGTGAACACCAAGGAAACCATCAAGCTGGACGACGGCCGTGAACTGCCGCTGTTCAAGCTGGACACCTCGAGCGAATCGCACCCCTTCTACACCGGCACGCAGAAGTCGGTGGACAACATGGGTGGCCGCGTCGAGCGCTTCCGCAACCGCTTTGGCAAGACCGCTGCCAAGTAAGCAGCTGTTCGCAAGGCACGCAGCCCAAGGGCAGCCCGGTTCGACCGCGCTGCCCTTTTTGCTGCCCTCCTCCATCTTTCCCGACCAGTGAACCAACCCAGCCCAGCCATCGTCGCCCAGAGTTCGGTCCGCCGCCTGCCGCGCTGGCCGCTGCTGCTACTCTGTGCGGCCTATGTGCTGGCCGGGTTCGTCGGACGCGACCCGCTCAAGAACACCGACGTTGCCACCTTCGGCACCATGCTCGAGCTGGTGGCCGGCACCACCTCGTGGTGGGACCCGGCGCTGATGGACCAGCCCGAACCCGGCGTACTGCTTCCGTTCTGGCTGGGTGCCGGCGCGCTGGCGCTGGCCCCCTCGTGGATCGATCCGGCCTTCGCCGCGCGAATCCCTTTCATGCTGCTGCTGGCCGTGGCCCTGGCCTGCACCTGGTACGGCGTGTACTACCTGGCCCGCGCACCGCGGGCCCAGCCCGTGGCCTTTGCCTTCGGCGGTGAAGCCCGTCCAGTGGACTATGCGCGCGCGCTGGCGGACGGCGGTCTGCTGGCCTTGCTGGCTTGTCTGGGCCTGGCCCAGCTTTCGCATGAAACCTCGCCGGCGCTGGTGCAGCTCAGCGGCGCGGCGCTGGCCTTCTTCGGCCTGGCGGCCCTGCCCTACCGCCGAGCCCAGGCACTGGCCGCGCTGGCCGCAGGCCTGTTCGGACTGGCGCTGTCCGGCGCCCCCACGGTCGCGGCGCTGCTGGGGCTGGGAGGCGCCGCCACCAGCCTGATCGAACGCGGGGAAGACGATCTCTTGGCCGAGCGCCGACTTGCCGCGCTGTGGGTGCTGGGGCTGACGCTGGCCGCCGCCGCCCTGGCCGCCGCGCTCGGTCTGTGGCAATGGCGCATTGCCTTGCCGGCAGCGCAGTGGAGCACGTGGCGCAGCCTGGGCCGCCTGCTGCTGTGGTTCACCTGGCCGGTCTGGCCGCTGGCGCTGTGGACGCTGTGGCGCTGGCGCGGCCAGCTGCTGGGCGGCCGGCCCGAGCGGCATTTCGCCATCCCGCTGTGGTTCCTGCTCGTGCTGCTGGGCGGCACGCTGGTGGCCCCCCCGTCCGACCGCGCCCTGCTGCTGGGCCTGCCGGCCATGGCCGCGCTGGCCGCCTTCGCGCTGCCGACCTTCGGCCGCAGCATGGGTGCGTTGATCGACTGGTTCACGCTGCTGTTCTTCTCCAGCTGCGCGATCACGATCTGGGTCATCTGGATTTCGTTGCAGACCGGCGTGCCGGCCAAACCGGCCGCCAACGTCTTCAAGCTGGCGCCGGGCTTCGAGCCCGTGTTCTCGCCGCTCGCCTTCGTGCTGGCCCTGCTGGCCACCGCGGTCTGGGTCTGGCTCGTGCGCTGGCGTGTCGGCCGCCACCCCGCGGCGATCTGGAAGAGCCTGGTGCTGCCGGCCGGCGGCACTGCGCTGTGCTGGTTCCTGCTCATGACGCTGGGCCTGCCCACGCTGAACTACGCGCGCAGCTACGCGCCGCTGGTGCGCCTGGTGCAGGCCAGGATGCAGGGGCCGCAGGGCTGCGTGGAGATCCACGGCTTCACGCGCGCACAGGTCGCGGCCTTCCGCTTCCACGGCGGCATGGATCTGCGGCCCGCCACCGACCAACCTTCGGCCTGCCCCTGGCTGCTGGTGCACTCGGACGCCATCTCCACGCTGCGCGCCACGATCGGTGCCCAACCCTGGACGCTGGTCGGCTCCGTGCGCCGCCCGGCCGACAAGGACGAGGACATGCTGCTGTTCCGGCGCTGATGGCGTCGGAACTGTCGCGCATCGCCCGGCACGCGGGCACCATCCTGGTCGGCCAGCTGGCCGTGATGGCCTTTGGCGTGACCGACACGCTGGTGGCGGGTCGGCATTCCGATGCGGCGCTGGCCGCGCTGTCGGTCGGCTCGGCACTGTACGTCAGCGTCTATGTGGGCCTGATGGGCGTGCTGCAGGCCCTGCTGCCGGTCTGGGCCGAGCTGCGCGGCGGTGGCCGCAGCCACGAGATCGGCCGCTCGGTGCGCCAGTCGCTCTACCTCGCCGCCGCCTGCGCCGTGCTGGGGTGCAGCATGTTGCTGGCACCGGCGCCGCTGCTGCGCTGGGCCGACGTGCCGCCGACCATGCGCGCCGAGGTGCAGGACTACCTGGCCGTGCTGGCCATGGCGCTTCCGCCGGCCCTGCTGTTGCGGCTCTACAGCACGCTGAACCAAGCGCTGGCGCGGCCGCTGTTCGTGACCTGGCTGCAGGTGGTCGGCCTCGTGCTCAAGGTGCCGCTGTCGGTCTGGTTCACCTTCGGCGGCGCGGGGCTGCCCGCGGGCGGCGCAGTGGGCTGCGCCTGGGCCACGCTGGTCGTCAACTACGCCATGCTGGCTGTGGCCTGGTGGATGGTGCAGACGCAGCCGCTGTACGCCGAGCTGGCCATCCGCGCGCGCGTCGAGGCGCCCCAATGGGATCGCCTGGCCGAGTTCCTGCGTCCGGGCGTGCCGGCGGGCCTGGCGGTGATGGTCGAGGTCACCTCGTTCACGCTGATGGCACTCATGATCGCGCGCCTGGGCACGGAGGCCTCGGCCGGCCACCAGATCGCTGCCAGCATGACGGCCGTGCTTTACATGGTGCCGCTGTCGCTGGGCCTGGCGACGAGCGCACGGGTGAGCTGGTGGCGCGGCCAGGACGATGCCGCCCGCGCACGCGTCGCCCTGCGCACCGGCCTGGCCCTGGCCGCCGGCATGGCGCTGCTGCTGGCCGGTGCTGTGGCCTTGCTGCGCGCGCCCATCGCCACGTTGTACGCAGGCAGCCCGGCCGTGGCCGCGGTCGCCGCCGGCCTGCTGGGCTGGGTGGCGCTGTACCACCTGGCCGATGCGGTGCAGGCGGTGTGCGTGTTCGTGCTGCGCAGCTACCGCGTCACGCTCGCGCCACTGCTGGTCTACGGCGTCTTGCTGTGGGGCGTGGGTCTGTACGGCGGCCAGTTGCTGGCCTACCGCGGCCTGGGCCCCTGGCCAGCGCTGCAGTCGCCCGCCGCGTTCTGGATCGCCGGTGCCGCAGCCCTGGGCACCACGGCCGCCATCTTCCTTGTGCTGCTCTGGCGTCTCACACGGGCGCGCTGAGCGGCGTGCTCGCGCGCACGCGGCTGGCCGGAAACACGATGGCGAAGCGCGAGCCCTTGCCCAGCACCGACTGGATGCGCAGTTCGGCGCCATGGCGCTGCACCACGTGCTTGACGATGGCCAGGCCCAGGCCCGTGCCGCCGGTTTCGCGCGAGCGACTGCGGTCCACACGGTAGAAGCGCTCGGTCAGCCGCGGCAGGTGCTCGGGTGCCACGCCCGGGCCGGTGTCTTCCACCGCAACCTCGAGTTGGCCGGCGGGCAGCGTCTGCCAGGAGACCTTCACGCTGCCGCCGCCCGGCGTGTAGCGCACCGCATTGCTGACCAGGTTGGAGAGCGCACTCATGAGCTCGGTGCGCGCGCCGGCCAGCGCCAGCTCTGGCGGCGGCGCAAAGTCCAGAGCATGCGGCGCGCCCTGCCCGGCGGTGAGTAGGGCCGACAGGGCCTGGGCCTCGTCCTCGCACTCTGCGCTGAGCTGGGCCAGCGTCGTCCACTCGCTGCGGCCCGGCGGCGGACTGCCCTCGATGCGCGACAGCGTCAGCAGGTCATTGACCAGGGTCTGCATGCGCGCAGCCTGTTGCGCCATGAGCTCCAGGTAGCGTGCGCGCTCGGTCTCGTCCAGCGGCAGCGATTGCAGCGTCTCGACGAAGCCGGTCAGCACCGTGAGCGGCGTGCGGATCTCGTGCGAGACATTGGCCACGAAGTCGCGTCGCATGGCCTCGGCCTGCTCCAGCGCCGTCACGTCGTTGGACAGCATGAGCCGGCGGCCTTCGCCATAGCCATGCAGGCGCACGGCCAGGCGCACGGGGTGGCCGGCGCTGTCTCCACGGCCCGTGACGATGGCGTTGCGCGTCGGGTCGGGCTGCGCGTAGTAGCTCGTGAATGCCGGGTCGCGCACGAGGTTGCCGATCAGCTGCTCGTGGTCGCGCTCGGTGTCGATGCCGAAATGCGCGGCCGCGGTCGGATTGCACCAGTTGATGCGGCCTTCGGCGTCCAGCAGGATCACGCCGTTGGACGAGGCCTGGATCGCTTCGAGGAACTCCTGCAGCCGGCGCTCGCTGTCTTGCAGCCGACGCTCGCCATTGCGCTGCTGGCGGCGCAGCCGGTCGGCGAACTCGCCCCACAGGCCGCCCATGCGCGGCAGGTTCTGGGTGTCACCATCGCGCAGGCTGCGCAGCACACGCAGGGCGCGGACCAGGTCGGCGAACCACCAGGCCAGCGCCGCCAGCAGCATGCCGGCACACGCGGCGGGCCAGCCGCGCAGCCACCAGCCGATGGTGGCGCCGGCCAGCAGCGAGACAAGGAAACTCGTGAAACGCAACCACATGCGAACGATTGTCGCGGCAGCCCGCGCGGGGCAAGGGTCAGGAAGCGGAGGCCGACGTGGACGGCGCCTGCGCAACGCGCGCGGCTCGCGTGGTGGTCACGGGTACCACCGGCTGCGCGGTGATGCGGTAGCCCGCGCCACGCACGGTTTCCACCATGGGACCGGCCGCACCCAGTGCCTCGCGCAGGCGCTTGACGTGCACGTCCACCGTGCGTTCCTCGATGAACACGTGGTCGCCCCAGACGCGGTCCAGCAGCTGCGACCGGCTGTGCACGCGCTCGGCGTGCTGCATGAGGTAGTGCAGCAACTTGAACTCGGTCGGCCCCATCTTGAGCGGCTGGCCGTCGAAGCTCACACGGTGCGTGGAGCTGTCCAGCAGCAGCGCCCCGATCTGCACTGAGCCGCCGGCCTGTTCGGGCGCCCGGCGGCGCAGCACCGCGCGGATGCGTGCCAGCAGTTCCTTGGTGGAGAACGGCTTGGCGATGTAGTCGTCGGCGCCGGCATCCAGCCCGGCGACGCGGTCGTGCTCGTCGCCGCGCGCGGTGAGCATGATGATGGGCACGGCCTTGGTGCGCGGGTCGGCGCGCCACTTGCGTGCCAGCGACAGCCCGCTCTCACCGGGCAGCATCCAGTCCAGCAGGATCACGTCGGGCAGCACCGCATCGAGCTCCACCTGCGCGGTCACGCTGTCCATGGCCCAGGTCGGCTGGAAACCGCTGTGCCGCAGGTTCACGGCCAGCAGTTCGGCGATCGCGGGTTCGTCCTCCACGATCAGGACGCGCGGCATGTGCTTCATTGGACTGCGGACTCGACCTGTTCCATGGTGGCATGGCGCACGTCGGCTCCCTTGACGATGTAGATGATGAACTCGGCAATGTTCTTGGCGTGGTCGCCGATGCGCTCGATGGCCTTGGCCAGGAACAGCAGGTCCAGGCTGGAAGAGATGGTGCGCGGGTCTTCCATCATGTAGGTGATGAGCTTGCGCACGAAGCCGTCGAACTCGCGGTCGATCAGGTCGTCCTCCTTGAGGATGCTCACGGCCGCTGCGGTGTCCAGCCGCGCGAACGCGTCCAGCGCCTTGCGCAAGAGGCCCGAGGCCAGGTCGGCCGAGACGCGCAGGTCCAGCGTGGGCAGCTGGCGGGCCGAACCGCTCTGCGCGATGGACTTGGCCATGCGGGCGATCTTGGCGGATTCGTCGCCCACGCGCTCCAGGTTCGCCGTGGTCTTGGAGATCGCCAGCAAGAGGCGCAGGTCGCGCGCCGTGGGCTGGCGCCGGCCGATGATGGAAGCCAGCTCGCGGTCGATCTCCACTTCCATGGCATTGACCTGCTGCTCAGCGGCCTCGACCTCGTCGGCCACCTCGGTGCTGAACTGGGCCAGCGCGTAGATCGCCTTGCGGATCTGCGACTCCACGAGCCCGCCGAGTTCCATGACACGGCTGGACACGTTGTTCAGTTCGGCGTCGAACTGGGTCGAAAGATGTTTGTCCGACATGTTGTGTTCCCTCTTGGACAAGCAGTCCGGATCAGCCGAAGCGGCCGGTGATGTAGTCCTCGGTCTCCTTGCGCTTGGGCTTGAAGAACAGCTGCTCGGTGGCGCCGAACTCCATCAGGTCGCCCAGGTACATGTACGCCGTGTAGTCGCTGCAGCGGGCGGCCTGCTGCATGTTGTGGGTCACGATCACCACCGTGTATTCGGTCTTCAGTTCGGTGATCAGTTCCTCGATCTTGGAGGTGGAGATCGGGTCCAGCGCCGAGCACGGCTCGTCCAGCAGCAGCACCTCGGGCTTGATCGCGATGCCACGGGCGATGCACAGGCGCTGCTGCTGGCCGCCGGACAGGCCGGAGCCGCTCTGGTTGAGTTTGTCCTTGACCTCGGTCCACAGCGCGGCCTTGCGCAGTGCCCATTCCACGCGCTCTTCCATGTCGGTGGCCGACAGGTTCTCGAACAGCTTCACGCCGAAGGCGATGTTGTCGTAGATGGACATCGGGAACGGTGTGGGCTTTTGGAACACCATGCCGACCTTGGCACGCACCAGGGCGACGTCCTGCTTGCTCTCCAGCAGGTTTTCGCCGTCCAGGATGATCTGGCCTTCGGCGCGCTGTTCGGGATAGAGCTCGAACATGCGGTTGAAGGTGCGCAGCAGGGTGGACTTACCGCAGCCGGAGGGGCCGATGAAGGCGGTGACCTTCTTCTCGGGGATCTCCAGGTTGATGCCCTTGAGGGCGTGGAACTTGCCGTAGTAGAAGTTCAGGTCCTTGACGGCGATCTTGGCGCGTTCGGTCACCGGGGTGGCGATGCTTGCGGGCATATCGGTTCTCTCTTGGAATTCGGTTTACTGCTTGGAGCGCGTCAGCACGCGGGCCAGGATGTTCAGGCCCAGCACGGCCACCGTGATCAGGAACACGCCGGCCCAGGCCAGCTGCTGCCAGTTCTCGTACGGGCTCATCGCGAACTTGAAGATCGTGACCGGCAGGCTGGCCATCGGCTCGCCCATGCTGGAGGTCCAGAACTGGTTGTTCAGCGCGGTGAACAGCAGCGGTGCAGTCTCGCCGGCGATGCGGGCCACGGCCAGCAGCACGCCGGTCACGACGCCGGCGCGGGCGGCGCGCAGCGTGATGGCCATGATCACCTTCCACTTGGGCGTGCCCAGGGCGTAGGCAGCTTCACGCAGGCCCGGCGGCACCAGTTGCAGCATGTTCTCGGTGGTGCGGATCACGACCGGGATCACGATCAGCGCCAGTGCGATGGAGCCGGCAATGCCCGAGAACGAGCGCATCTGCGTGACGACCACGGCGTAGACGAACAGGCCGATCACGATGGACGGGGCCGACAGCAGGATGTCGTTGACGAAGCGCGTCACCGAGGCCAGCCAGCCCTTGGGCTCGTACTCAGCCAGGTAGATGCCGGCCAGGATGCCGATGGGCGTGCCCACGCAGGTGGCGACCAGCACCATCAGGAAGGAGCCGTACAGCGCGTTGGCGATGCCACCCGCCTCGTTCGGCGGCGGCGTCATCTCGGTGAAGGTGGCAATCGCCAGGCCGCCGACGCCCAGGCGGATGGTCTCCCAGAGGATCCAGATCAGCCAGAACACGCCGAAGGCCATGGCCGCCAGCGACAGGAACAGCGCGACCTGGTTGACTCGCTTGCGGCTGGCGTACTTGGCGGCCTTGGCGGCCTCGTAGGCAGCCTTGGCGACCAGGGCCTGCCCCGTGGTGGTGGTGGTGGTGTTCACGACTTGGCTCCTTCGCTCTTGCGCAGGCGGGCCAGCAGCAGCTTGGAGCAGGACAGCACGACGAAGGTGATGAAGAAGAGGACCAGACCGAGGTACATCAGCGCAGCCTGGTGCAGGCCGGCGCCGGCTTCGGCAAACTCGTTGGCCAGGGCCGAGGTGATGGAGTTGGCCGCCTGGAACAGGCTCAGCGAATCGAGCTGGTTCATGTTGCCGATCACGAAGGTGACGGCCATGGTCTCGCCCAGCGCGCGGCCCAGGCCCAGCATGATGCCGCCGATGACGCCGGCCTTGGTGTAGGGCAGCACCACCTTGGACATGACTTCCCAGGTGGTCGCACCCAGGCCATAGGCCGATTCCTTGAGCAGCGGCGGCGTCACCTCGAACACATCGCGCATCACAGAGGCGATGAACGGGATGATCATGATGGCCAGGATGATGCCGGCAGACAGGATGCCGATGCCCACCGGGGGACCGGACACCAGCGCGCCCAGGTAGGGCACGCCGGACAGCAGGCTTTGCAGCGGCTGCTGCACGTAGGTCGACAGGATGGGGCCGAACACCAGCAGCCCCCACATGCCGTAGACGATGGAGGGCACTGCCGCCAGCAGCTCAATGGCCGTCCCCAGCGGGCGCTTGAGCCACGCTGGCGACAGTTCCGTCAGGAACAGCGCGATGCCGAAGCTGACCGGCACCGCGATGACCAGCGCGATCAGCGAGGTCATCAGCGTGCCGTAAACCATGACCAGCCCGCCGAACTCTTCCTGCACCGGATCCCAGGTCGTGCTGGTCAAGAACGACAGGCCGTATTTGGAGATCGCCGGCCAGGCGCCCTGGATCAGCGACAGCAGGATGCCGACCAGCAGCAGCAGCGTGAGCCAGGCCGCGCCCTTCGCGGCCATGCCGAACAGCTTGTCGGCCATGGCGCCGCTGCGCGCCTTCTTGGGAGGAGGTGTTGTCATCGCGCGTTCACCACCCTTGCCGGCACCCTTGCCGGACAGATCGAAGGGGGCGCCGTTCGCTGGAAGTGTAGAAGACACGGCTTGGCTCAGCGGGTCAGGTCAGGGGATGCTCAGTTGGCAGCCAGCGCGACCGGCTTGCCGGACGCGTCGACGATCTGGCCCCAGGACTTCTCGATCACGCTCTTGACGGCGGCGGGCATCGGCACGTAGTCCAGGTCGTTGGAGGTCTTGTCGCCTTCCTTGTAGGCCCACGAGAAGAACTTCAGCGCAGATGCGGCCACGGCGGGCTTGTCCTGCTTCTTGTGCATCAGGATGAAGGTCGCGCCGGTGATGGGCCAGGCGCCGTCGCCGCTCTGGTTCGTCAGGATCTGGTAGAAGCTCTTGTCCCACTGGGCGCCGGCGGCAGCGGCCTTGAAGGCCTCGTCGTCAGGCTGCGGGAACTTGCCCGCTGCGTTCTGCAGCAGCGCATAGGTCATCTTGTTCTGTTTGACGTAGGCGTACTCGACGTAGCCGATCGAGTTGGGCAGGCGGCCCACGAAGGCGGCCACGCCCTCGTTGCCCTTGCCGCCTGCACCGGTGGGCCAGTTCACGGCCGTGCCTTCACCGACCTTGTCCTTCCACTCGGCATTGACCTTGGACAGGTAGTTCGTGAACAGGAAGCTGGTGCCCGAACCGTCGGCGCGGCGCACCGGGGCGATGGCGGCATCCGGCAGCTTCAGGCCGCTGTTCAGTGCGCCGATGGCGGGATCGTTCCACTTGGTGATCTTGCCCAGGTAGATGTCGCCCAGGACCTGGCCTGAAAGCTTCAGCTCGCCGGCCTTGATGCCGGGGATGTTGACCACGGGGATCACGCCGCCGATGACGGTGGGGAACTGCAGCAGACCCTTGGCTTGCAGGTCGGCGTCCTTCAGGGGCGCGTCGGAGGCGCCGAAGTCCACGGTCTTGGCTTCGATCTGCTTGAGGCCGGCGCCGGAGCCGACGGACTGGTAGTTGATCTTGGTGCCGGTGGCCTTGTTGTAGTCGGCGGCCCACTTGGCATACAGGGGGGCGGGGAAGCTCGCGCCGGCGCCGGTCACGTCCTGGGCGCTGGCGAAGCCCGAGATGGCCAGGCCCAGCAGGCCGATGGTGGAAAAGCGGATCGTCGATTGCATGAAAAACCTCTGTCGAGTGCTTGCGGTTGGTCACCAGGCAGCAGGATTGCCACCCTCGATGGCCGTGAATTTAAGAAGCTTGTGTGACAGCAACATGACACCAAACGGTATGCAAACTTTTGCGGGAGCCTGCCGCGTTGCGCTGCAGCATCGGTGCTAGCATCCCGCCCCAGCCATGCAGAACGGAACCCTTCTCGCTGCCCTGGACCTGGGCTCCAACAGCTTTCGGCTCGAGATCGGCCGGCTCGACCATGGCCAGATCCGCCGCACCGAATACCTGAAAGAGGTGGTGCGCCAGGGCAACGGCCTGGATGAATCCCGCAATCTGAGTGAAGACGCGATGCAGCGCGGCCTGGACTGCCTGGCCCGCTTTGCCGAGCGCCTGGCCGGTTTCCAGAAGCACCAGGTGCGTGCCGTGGCCACGCAGACGCTGCGCGAGGCGCGCAACCGCGATGAATTCCTGCGCCGCGGCCATGCCATCCTGGGTTTCCCGATCGACGTGATCCCGGGCCGCGAAGAGGCTCGGTTGATTTATCAGGGTGTCTCGCGCTTGCTGCCGCAGTCCGACGAACGCCGTTTGGTGGTCGACATCGGCGGGCGCTCGACCGAGATGATCCTGGGCCAGGGCTTCGAGGCCCGGGTCATGGAGTCCTTTCGCGTGGGCAGCGTGGCCTGGTCCATGCGCTATTTTCCCAAGGGCGAATTCACGGCCGACGCCTTCCGCATGGCCCAGATCGCGGCCGAGGCCGTGCTGGACGAATCCCTCGCCGCCTACGGCCCCGGCCACTGGGACCAGGCCTATGGCGCCTCGGGCACGGTCGGCGCCGTGGCCGACATGCTGGCCGCGGCCGGCGGCCCGCCCGGACTGATCCCTCGTGCCGGGCTCGAATGGCTGCGCGAACGCCTGCTCAAGGCCCGGACCGTCGACCGGCTGCAGATCGATGGCATGAAGGACGACCGCAAGCTCGTGATCGGCGGCGGCCTGTCGGTGCTGCTGGCCATCTTCGACCTGCTGGGCATCAGCGAGATGCATGCGGCGGACGGCGCGCTGCGCCACGGCGTGCTGTACGACCTCATGGAGCGCGACGGTGCCGACAGCGACGTGCGCTCGGCCTCGGTGCGCCGGCTGGCCCGCAAGTTCGACACCGATCCCGCCCAGGCCCGGCGGGTAGGTGCCGTGGCGAACGCGTTCTTCGCCCAGCTGCAGACCGGCGAGCACCCGGCCGAGGAGGTCGACCGCATGCAGCGCAAGCTGTCCTGGGCCGCGCAGCTGCACGAGATCGGTTTCCTGATCTCGCACAGCAGCTACCACCGCCATGGCGCCTACGTGTTGGACAACGCCGACGCACCGGGCTTCGCCATGCCCGAGCTGCACCGGCTCAGCCAGCTCGTGCTGGGCCACCGCGGCAAGCTCAAGAAGCTGGACGCCGACCTCGCCGACCCGGCGCTGGCCCAGCAACTGCTGGCGCTGCGCCTGGCCGTGATCCTGTGCCACGCCCGGCGCGATCCCGACATCGACGGCCTCACGCTCTCGTCCGGCAGGGGCCGTCAAGCGGCGCGCACGCTGGCCTGCCGCGCCGGCTGGGTCGAGGCCTTCCCGCAATCCGCGCACCTGCTGCGCGAAGAGGCCCAGGCCTGGTCCAAGACCCCCTGGCCGCTGACGCTCAGCGGTTTCTGACGGCCTTAGCCTCGCTTGGCGCTTTGCTTATAACCAAGCGCACATAGCGCCAGAACAAATAAGTAGTTTGGATCTAAGGCCTCATTCCTTAGAGTACGCGGGTTTCCACTGAGTCTTGAACCCCGCCGGCCCTGCATGGGCCCCGCCTTCTCAAGCACCACGATGTACCAATACACAGATTTCGACCGCGAGTTCGTCCAGCTGCGCGCTGCCCAGTACCGAGACCAGCTCGAACGCTGGCAGAAGGGCGAGCTGGCGGAAGACGAATTCCGGCCGCTGCGCCTGCAGAACGGCTGGTACGTGCAGCGCTTCGCGCCCATGCTGCGCATCGCCGTGCCCTACGGCGAACTGAATTCGGCCCAGCTGCGCGTGCTGGCGAAGATCGCCCGCGAGTACGACGACCGCAGCGCGCACGACCTGGCCAAGGCCAACGCCGGCCTGTCCGACCTGTCCAGCCTGCCCGACAAGGTCGCGCATTTCACGACGCGCCAGAACGTGCAATACAACTGGATCCCGCTGGACAAGAGCGCCGACGTGATGGACCTGCTGGCCAGCGTCAACATGCATGGCATCCAGACCAGCGGCAACTGCATCCGCAACATCACGAGCGACGAGCGTGCCGGCATCGCCGTGGACGAGATCGCCGACCCGCGCCCGTTCGCCGAGATCCTGCGCCACTGGAGCACGCTGCACCCCGAGTTCGCGTTCCTGCCGCGCAAGTTCAAGATCGCGATCACCGGCGCGAGCGAAGACCGCGCCGCGACCTTCTGGCACGACGTGGGCCTGCACGTGGTGCGCAACGACGCCGGCGAGGTGGGCTTTCGCGTGCTGGTGGGCGGCGGCATGGGCCGCACGCCGGTGGTGGGCACGGTGATCCGCGAGTTCCTGCCCTGGAACCAGATCATCAACTACCTGGAAGCCGTGGTCCGCGTCTACAACCGCTGGGGCCGGCGCGACAACATCTACAAGGCGCGCATCAAGATCCTCGTGAAGGCCGAAGGCCAGCACTATATCGACGAGGTCGAGCAGGAATACGGCGAGATCATGGCGCATGACGGCGCAGCCCACACCATCACGCAGGCCGAGCTGGACCGTGTGTCGGCCTCGTTCCAGGCCCCGGCCCGCCCCGCAGTGGCCGACGTCGATACCGCGCTGCGCGCCGCCGCGCAGATCGATGCCCAGAACGACGTGGACTACACGCGCTGGCTGGCGCGCAACGTGGCCCCGCACAAGAACCCCGACCTGCGCATCGTGACGCTGTCGTTCAAGCGCCTTGGCTTCGCGCCCGGCGATGCCACGGCCGACCAGCTGGACCGCGCGGCCGACCTGGCCGACCGCTACAGCGCTGGCGAGGCGCGCGTCACGCACGACCAGAACCTGGTGCTGCCCTGGGTGCGCGCCGAGGAACTGCCGCTGCTCTGGCAGGAAGCCCGCAAGCTGGGCCTGGCCAAGTCCAACGTGCGCCTGCTGACCGACATGATCGCCTGCCCGGGCGGCGACTTCTGCGCGCTGGCCAACGCCCGCTCGCTGCCGATCGCGCACGCCATCACGGCGCGCTACCAGGACATGGACGAGCTGCACGACCTGGGCGAGATCGACCTGCACATGAGCGGCTGCATCAACTCCTGCGGCCACCACCACACCGGCCACATCGGCATCCTGGGCGTCGACAAGGACGGCCAGGAGTGGTACCAGGTGACGCTGGCCGGCTCGGACGGCTCGCAGCTGTCGGGCGCGCCCGCTGCCGGCAAGGTGGTCGGCCCCTCCTTCGCGGCGGCCGAGGTACCCGAAGTCATCGAGGCCCTGCTGGACACCTACCGTCGCGAGCGCACCAGCGGCGAGACCTTCATCGCCACGCTGCGCCGCGTCGGCCACGACCCGTTCAAGACCGCGGCCAACGCCGCCCGCGTGAGCACCGCGCGCAAGCCCGAAGCCCAGCCCGCCTGAACCCGCAGAGCCATCCGATGAACATCCTGACATTCGAAGACCACCAGACTCCGGCCGAAGGCGAAGCCGGCGTGCTGGTGCTGGACAACACCGTCGATCCGCGCAGCGTGTCGCTGGCCGGCGTGCGGCGCATCGACCTCAGCTTCCCCAAGTTCACCGACGGCCGCGCCTACAGCCAGGCCTACCTGCTGCGCCGCCGCCTGGGCTTTGCGGGCGAGATCCGCGCCACCGGCGACGTGCTGATCGACCAGCTCGTGCAGATGGCGCGTTCGGGCGTCACCACCGCCGTGCTGCGCCAGGGCCTGAAGGCCGACGCTGCCCAGCGCCAGTTCGACCGCTTCAAGGGCTTCTACCAGGGCGACGCGAGCCACCCGGCGCCGCATTTCGCCGAGGCCGACGCGGCAGTTGCCTGAGCGCTTGAGGAAACTGCCATGTCGACCCTCGACCTTGCCCGCATCAACGCCGAACTCGGCCGCAACGCGCCTGCCCTGGTGGATTGGGCCCTCGGCCTGCGCCAGCCGGCCATCGTCACCACCAACTTCCGCCCGTTCGAGGCGGTCATCCTGCACCTGGTCACGCAAGCCAAGCCGGATGTGCCAGTGGTCTGGATGGACAACGGCTACAACACCGAGGCCACCTACCGCTTCGTCGACGAAGTGACCCAGCGCCTGAAGCTGAACCTGCACGTCTACCTGCCGCGCCGCTCGCGCGCGCACCGCGAAGCCGTGGAAGGCGCCACGCCAGCGCTGGACGACCCGCGGCACCAAGCCTTCACCGAGGAAGTGAAGCTGGAGCCCTTCGCCCGCGCGCTGCGCGAGATGGCCCCCAAGGTCTGGTTCACGGCCTTGCGCGCGACCGACACCGCCGTGCGGGCCCAGATGGAGCCGGTGAGCATCAACCCCGATGGCCTGATCAAGGTCGCGCCCCTGCTGCACTGGTCGTCGAAGGATCTGCACGACTACTGCCAGGCCCACGACCTGCCCAACAACTTCGACTACGTGGACCCCACCAAGGGGGAAGACAACCGCGAATGCGGCCTGCACCTGAGCCACTGAAGCCCACTTGAACCGATCAGGCCCCTCCTGGCGCACCGAGAAACCGACCCTGACATGAACGCCCGCACCCAACTCGAAGAACGTCCCGACCTGCTGCAGCCGCCGGTCGCCCACGCGCCGCTGGCCGACGCCCAGCTCGACGCGCTCGAAGAAGAAGCCATCTTCGTGCTGCGCGAGGTGGCGGCTGCGTTCGAGCGCCCCGCTCTACTGTTCTCGGGCGGCAAGGACTCGCTGGTGCTGCTCAAGTGCGCCGAGAAGGCCTTCGGCACCGGCCGCATCCCTTACCCCTTGCTCATGATCGACACGGGCCACAACTTCCATGAAGTGACCGACTTCCGCGATTTGCGCGCCAAGGAGCTGGGCGCCGAACTCATCGTGCGCAGCGTGGAAGACTCGATGAAGCGCGGCACCGTGCGCCTGGCCCATCCGGGCGAGTCGCGCAACGTGCACCAGTCGGTCACGCTGCTCGAGGCCATCGAAGAGTTCCGCTTCGACGCGTTGATCGGCGGCGCCCGCCGCGACGAGGAGAAGGCCCGCGCCAAGGAGCGCATCTTCTCGCACCGCGACAGCTTCGGCCAATGGCAGCCCAAGGCCCAGCGCCCCGAACTGTGGACCTTGTTCAACACCCGGCTGCAGAGCGGCGAGCACTTCCGCGTGTTCCCCATTTCCAACTGGACCGAACGCGACGTGTGGCAGTACATCGCGCGCGAAAACATCGCCCTGCCCTCGCTGTACTACAGCCACGAGCGCACGGTGGTGGAACGCCGCGGCCTCTTGGTGCCCGTGACCGAACTCACGCCGCTCAAGGAAGGCGAGGTGGCCGAGCGCCGCCAGGTGCGTTTCCGCACCGTGGGCGACATCACCTGCACCTGCCCCGTGGAGAGCCTGGCCAGCACGCCCGACGAGATCGTGGTGGAGACGCTGCTGTCCGACGTCAGCGAGCGCGGTGCCACGCGCATGGACGACAAGACCTCCGAAGCCTCGATGGAAAAGCGCAAGAAGGACGGTTACTTCTGATGACTGCCACTCTGGAACACCCCGTGACGACCGCCGCGCCCACTGCCGCCAACGACGCCGCCCCAACGGCCGCGCTCAAGTTCATCACCTGCGGCTCGGTCGACGACGGCAAGAGCACGCTGATCGGCCGCCTGCTGGTCGACAGCAAGGCCGTGCTCTCCGACCAACTGGCCGGCGTGCAGCGCCAGGGCCAGGATGGCCGCGAAACCGACCTCGCGCTGCTGACCGACGGCCTGTCCGCCGAGCGCGAGCAAGGCATCACGATCGACGTGGCCTACCGCTATTTTTCGACCACGCGGCGCAAGTTCATCATCGGCGACACGCCGGGCCACGAGCAGTACACGCGCAACATGGTGACGGCCGCCTCCAGCGCCGATGCAGCCGTTCTGCTGGTCGATGCCACCAAGCTGGCCTGGCAGGACGCGAGCTTCCCGCTCCTGGCGCAGACGCGCCGCCATGCGCTGCTGGTGCAGCTGCTGCGCGTGCCGGCCATCGTGTTTGCCGTGAACAAGCTCGACGCCGTGGCCGACCCCAAGCTGGCCTACACCCGCATCGAGGCGGCGCTGCGCGGCTTCGCGGCGGAGGCCGGCATCGCGGTCGAGGCCATCGTGCCCGTCTCGGCACTCAAGGGCTGGAATGTGGTCGATCCGGCGCCCTCCGCGCCGGATGGCGCCCACTGGTGCGGCTACCACGGGCCCAGCCTGCTGCGCATCCTCGAAGGCCTGTCGAACACGCCCTCCGAAACCGGCCTGCCGCTGGCGTTCCCGGTGCAATGGGTCGAGAAGTTCTCGTCCTCGTCGGACACCAGCCAGGGCCGCCGCGTGTTCTGGGGCCGCGTGGCCACGGGCCAGGCGACGGTCGGCCAGCGCGTGCGCGTGCTGCCGAGCGGCCAGACCGCCACCATCGCCCGTGTGCTGAGCCACGTGCGGCAGGAGCGCGACGTGGCGGCCGGCCACAGCGCCGGCATCGTGCTGGACCGCGAGGTCGACGTCTCGCGCGGCGACTGGCTGCTGGCGCAGGCCGATGACGGTACGGCGCTGCAGGGCGCGCGCGAGCTGTCCGCCACCATCGCCTGGATGGACGACGAGCCGCTGGTGCCGGGCCGTGCCTACTGGGCGCTGCACGGCCACCGCTGGGTCAAGGCCAAGGTGCGCCGCATCGTGCACAAGCTGGACATCCACACACTGGCCGAACAGGACGCCGCCGAGCTCGAAGCCAACGCCATCGGCGAGGTCGAGCTGGTGCTGCAGGACAGCATCGCCACGCTGCCCTACCGCCAGTCGCGCACGCTGGGTGCGCTGGTGCTGGTCGACCAGGCCTCGCACAAGACCGCCGCCGCCGTGCTGGTGCGCTGACCGCGCACCTGTCGTCTTCCCGCCTCATCCATGCCAGCCACAGGGCTGCGCACAGGGTGGGGCACAAAAGTCCCTAAAATCGCGGGTTTTCCCCAGCGGCCCTGCCCGCCCGCACCCACCAACACCATGACCCACGTCGTCTCCGAAAACTGTATCCGCTGCAAATACACCGACTGCGTCGATGTGTGCCCCGTGGACTGCTTCCGCGAAGGCCCGAACATGCTGGTGATCGACCCGGACGAGTGCATCGACTGCGCGGTCTGCATCCCCGAGTGCCCGGCCAACGCCATCTTCGCCGAGGAAGACCTGCCCGCGGACCAGCTGGCCTTCATCAAGCTCAATGCCGAACTGGCGCTGGCCGACGGCTGGAAGAGCATCACCAAGCGCAAGGCACCGCTGCCCGACGCCGACGAGTGGAAAGACAAGCCGAACAAGATCGCCGAACTGGTGAAGTGAGGGCCGGGCGCGCGTGATCGAGACCGACGCGCTCATCATTGGGGCGGGCCCGGCCGGCCTGTTCCAGGCCTTCCAGCTGGGCCTGCAGGAGATCCGGACCCACATCGTCGACGTGCTGCCCTACGTGGGCGGGCAGTGTGCGGCGCTGTACGCGGACAAACCCATCTACGACATTCCGGGCGTGCCGATGTGCACGGGGCGCGCGCTCGTGGCCTCGTTGCAGCAGCAGGTGGCGCCGTTCTCGCCCACGCTGCACCTGGGCCAGGAAGTCACCGAGTTCGCCACGCTGCCCGATGGGCGCCTGCAGCTGGCCACCAGCGCAGGCATACAGTTCACGGTGCGTGCGCTGTTCATCGCGGCCGGCATCGGGGCCTTCCAGCCGCGCCGGCTGCGCATCGATGGCATCGGGGCGTTCGAAGGCGGCGCGCTGCACTACCACGCGCCCGAGCCGTCCATCGTCACCGGCAGGCACTTGGTCATCGCCGGTGGCGGCGAAGAAGCCGTGGCATCGGCCATCGCGTTGGCCGATGCGTCGCCGGCCTCGCTGACGCTGCTGCACCGGCGCGATGTGTTCGAAGCCGAACCGCAGCAGCTGGCCGCATTGCAGCGCCTGCGCGAGACCGGCCGCGTGCAGGTCGTGACGGGCCAGCCGACAGGCTTCGCGACGGGCGGCGACGGCGAGCTCGCGCAACTCGTGCTGAGCCATGCTGAAGGGCCGGACACGCCGCTGAACCTGGACCTGCTGCTCGTTCGCCAGGGCCTGTCACCGAGGCTCGGCGCCATCGCCGACTGGGGTCTGGCCATGGAGCGCAAGCAACTCGTGGTCGACCCCGCCACTTGCGCGACCAGCCTGCCCGGCGTCTATGCGGTGGGCGACATCAACCACTACCCGGGCAAGAAGAAGCTGATCCTGTGCGGCTTCCATGAGGCGACGCTGGCGGCTTATGACGCTGCGGAGCGCCTCGTCGTGGACCGCAAGGTGGTGGTCGAGTACACGACCACCTCGACGCGCCTGCACGCGCTGCTGCGCGCCTGAGTCGCTGCGGGTGATCCACCCGCCCGCCCGCCGCGTACCAGCGGCATGACCCGCAACCCCGACCTCACCGCCGCCACGGCCCTGCGCTGGGCCGAGCAGGGCCGCCTGCCCGACCGTCTCGTGCGCAGCGGCATCCGCCACCTGCTGCGCCAGCGCCTGACCGAGCTGCGCAGCGGCGATGCCGAAGCGGCGGCGCAGCAGACGCAGGATTTCCTCGCGCAGATGCGCCAGGCGGCTCTGGCGCCCTTGCCCGAGAAGGCCAACGAGCAGCACTATGAGGTGCCGGCCGCGTTCTTCGCCGAAGTGCTGGGCCCGCACCGCAAGTACAGCAGCTGCCACTGGCCGGCGGGGGTGCACACGCTGGCAGAGGCCGAAGCTGCGGCACTCACCACCACCTGCAGCCGCGCGCAGCTGCACGACGGCCAGCGCGTGCTGGAACTGGGTTGCGGCTGGGGTTCGCTCTCGCTGTGGATGGCCGAGCGCTATCCGAACAGCTGGATCACGGCCTTGTCCAACTCCCATTCGCAGCGCGAGCACATCGAGGCCGAAGCACGCCAGCGCGGCCTGTCCAACCTGCGCGTGCTGACCTGCGACATCAATGCGTTCGACACCCAGGAGCGCTTCGACCGCGTGGTCTCGGTCGAGATGTTCGAGCACCTGCGCAACTGGCCGCGCGCCTTCGCACAGGTGGCGCGCTGGCTGCAGCCAGGCGGGCGCTTTTTCATGCATGTGTTCGCCCACCGCGAGGCGCCCTACCCCTTCGAGGTGCGCGACGAGAGCGACTGGATGAGCCGCCATTTTTTCTCGGGCGGCATGATGCCCAGCGACGACCTGGCCTTGCATTGCCAGGACGACCTGCGCCTGCTGGCGCGCTGGCGCTGGGACGGCCGCCACTACCAGCGCACGGCCGCCGCCTGGCTGGCCAACATGGATGCAGCGCAGGACACGCTGATGCCGTTGATGGCGGCCACCTACGGCGAGGCGCAGGCCGGCGTCTGGTGGCAGCGCTGGCGGCTGTTCTTCATGGCGGTCGAGGAATTGTTCGGCTACGACGCGGGCCAGCAATGGTGGGTCAGCCACTATCTCTTCGAGCGGCGGGCGCCATGACCGCTGGGGCGCTGCCGGCCGTGTCTGCACCGACTGCCCGTCGCCGCACCGCTGCCAGACCGGGGCCCACGCGCGTCGTGCAGCTGGCGAACTTCGCGGTGTCGCAGCTTGCCTGGTTCGCCGTGGTGCTCGGCGCTGCCCACGGGCATCCGCTGGGTGGCACGCTGTGCGCGCTTGCCGCCATTGCATGGCACCTGTGGGTCGTACCGCGGCCTGTCCCTGAATTGCGGTTGGTGCTGCTGGCTTGCGTGGTGGGCGGTGCGGCGGAGTCCGTGGTCGTCGCGCTTGGCCATGTGGCCTACCCGTCCGGCCAGCCCATGGCGGACTGGCCGCCCTACTGGATCGTGGCGCTGTGGGGACTGTTCGCCATCACGCTGAACGTCAATCTCCGCTGGCTGCGTGGCCGTGCCTGGCTGTCCGCCTTCGTGGGCGCCGTGGCCGGGCCGGCGGCGTTCTCCGCCGGAGTCCGCCTCGGCGGCGCGCAGTTCGTCCATCCAGGCCCGGCGCTGGCCACGCTGGCCTGCCTGTGGGCGCTGGCCTTGCCGCTGTTGCTGTGGCTGTCGGCGCGCTTCGATGGCGTGACGCGGCAGGAGGTCCACCATGGCCACTGATGCACTGCTGTGGCACGCCGCGCTGGCCGGACTCGTTTTCACACTGGGATTGGGGGGCCTGACCTGGCTCGCGAGCCTGGTCCGCCGCGATGTGAGCCTGGTCGACCGTGTCTGGGCCGTGCTGATCGTCGGGGCGGGCTGGGTCTACGTGGTGCGCCTGCCCGACGCAGGTTTGCGGGGGCTGCTCATGCTGCTGCTGGCGAGCCTGTGGGCGCTGCGGCTGAGCCTGTTCATCACCTGGCGCAACTGGGGCCATGGCGAGGAACGGCGCTACCAGGAGATCCGCGCACGCAACGAACCTGGCTTCGCGTTCAAGAGCCTGTACCTGGTCTTCGCGCTGCAGGCCGTGCTCGCCTGGTTGGTGTCCGCACCGTTCCTTGCCGCGGCCCGCTCCGGCGGTGCGTTCGGCCCGCTGGACGCGCTGGGTCTGGCGCTGGCGGCCTTCGGCCTGGTGTTCGAAGCCGTGGCCGACTGGCAGCTCGCGCGCTTCAAGGCCGACCCGGTCCACCGTGGCCAGGTGATGGACCGCGGCCTGTGGCGCTACAGCCGCCACCCCAATTACTTCGGCGAAGCCTGCGTTTGGTGGGGGCTGTGGCTGGCGGCGCTGTCCGGTACGGGCTGGGCCGGTGCATGGAGCATCGTCTCGCCGCTGCTGATGACCGTGCTGCTGCTCAAGGTCTCCGGTGTGCGCCTGCTCGAGAAGAACATCGGCGAGAGGCGGCCTGCCTACCGTGCCTACGTGGCGCGCACCAATGCGTTCTTTCCGGGCCCGGTGCGTCGCCATGCCGACTGAACGCCGTGTCGCCGTGCCGCGGGCATTCCTGTGCCTGGGGCTGTGGGCGCTGGGCACCGCGGCGTTCGCGCAGGAGTTCGAGGTGGCGCTCGACGGCAAGCCCATCGGCACCCACCGCTTCGTGCTCGGCGCAGCAGCGCAGACCCGCACCGTGCGCAGCGAGGCATCGTTCACCGTCAAGCTGCTCGGCCTGACGGTCTACCGCTACCGCCACGAGGCCAGCGAGCGCTGGCAGGGCGGTTGCCTCGCTGCGGTGGAAGCCGACACCGACGACAACGGCAAGCCCAGCCGCGTGCAGGCCCGCACCGAGGGCGGCGTACTGCAGGTCTCAGGGCCCGACGGCGCCTTGCCGCTGCCTGGCTGCGTGTTCAGCTACGCCTATTGGAACCCGGCCATGCGCCAGCAGACCCAGCTGCTCAACGTGCAGACCGGCCGCTACGACGCGGTGCGCATCCGGCGCATGGACAGCGGCACCGTCGAGGTGCGTGGCCAGCCCCAGCAAGCTGAGCGCTGGCGCATCGAAGGCCCGGAGCAGCCGGTGGACGTCTGGTACACCGCCGACGGGCAGTGGGTGGGCCTGGACTCCACCGTGGCCGGCGGACGGCAGCTGCGCTACCGCCTGCGTTGAGTCACCCCGCCTCCACCAGCCGCTCGAAGCCGCGCGCGCGGAACTGCTCCAGCACGAAGTCCACGAACACGCGCGTGCGCGCCGGCAGCAGCTTCTTGGCCGGGTAGTACAGCGAGATCGGCCCGGCCTCGGCCGACCAGCCCGGCAGCACACGGACGAGCGCCCCGTTCTGCAGCCACGGGACGGCAAACGGCATGGGCAGCAGCGCCACGCCCAGGCCCAGCAGCGCCGCCTGGCACATGGCCTCGGGGTCGTCGAAGACCACGCGCGTGCGTAGCGCCGCAGCGGCCACCTCGCCATCGGCCCGGCGCAGTGTGTACTGGTAGATGCGGCCGTTCTGGCTGGAGCGGCGCACGATGCCGTCCAGCGCCGCGAGCTCGGACGGATGGCGCGGCGCTGACCGGCCCGCCAGGTAGCCCGGCGCCGCCACCGCCACGATGTGGATGCGCCCCAGCGTCCGCGCCACCATGCCGGGCTTGAGCTCCAGCCCGCCGCCGATGCCGGCGTCGAAGCCCTCGCCGATCAGGTCGACCTGGCGGTTCTCGAAGCGCCAGTCGGGCACCACGGCCGGGTAGCGCCGCAGGAATTCATCCAGCAGCGGCACCAGATAGGCCCGGCCGAAGGCCTGGCCCATGCTCACGCGCAGCGTGCCGGCCGGCTGGCGGTCCTGCTCGGCGGCGTGGCCCACCGCATCGGCCAGCGCGGCCAGCGGGCCGCCGACCTGGGCCAGCAGGCGCTCGCCGCCCTCGGTCAGGCTCAGCTGGCGCGTGCTGCGCTGGAACAGGCGCACGCCGAGCTCGGCCTCCAGCCGCGCGATGTTCTTGCTGACCGCGGCCGGCGTGAGTTCCAGCAGCCGCGCAGCCGCCGAGAAGCTGCCGCGCTCGGCGGATTTGACGAAACAGTCCAGGTGGCTCAAGGAGGGCATGGCCGCGATTTTGAAATTTTGGTTGAAATTGATCCATCCCATTCGTGGCTACCGCGATCAGGCCATCGTCCCGACACTCCCTTCACCCACCATCCACAGGAGTTCAGACATGACTGCATCCATTCCCTCCACCACCATCCTGGCCGGCAAGGCCGCTTTCGTCACAGGCGGCAGCCGCGGCATCGGCGCGGCCATCGTGCGCCGCCTGGCACGCGACGGCGCGGCCGTTGCCTTCAGCTACGCCGGCTCCGAGGCCGCAGCACGCGCCCTGGCCGCCGACATCGAGAGCACCGGCGGCCGCGCGCTGGCTGTACAGGCCGACAGCGCCGACGCCGACGCCCTGCGCGCCGCCATCGACCGGGCCGCCGCGCACTTCGGCCGGCTGGACATCCTCGTCAACAACGCCGGCGTGGCCGTGATGGGCGAGCTGGACAGCTTCCGACTGGAAGACCTGGACCGCACGCTGGACGTCAACGTGCGCGCCGTCTTCGTCGCCGTGCAGGCGGCCGCGCGCCACATGGGCCAGGGCGGGCGCATCGTCAACATCGGCAGCACCAACGCCGAGCGCATGCCCTGGGCCGGCGGCGCCGTCTACGCCATGAGCAAGGCCGCCATCGTCGGGCTGACGCGCGGTCTGGCGCGCGACCTGGGCCCGCGCGGCATCACCATCAACAACGTGCAGCCCGGCCCCGTCAACACCGACATGAACCCGGCCGACGGCCCCATGGCCGCCGGCATGCATGGGCTGATGGCGGTGGACCGCCACGCCCATCCCGACGAGATCGCCGGCATGGTGGCCTACCTCGTGGGCCCCGAGGCCGGCATGGTCACGGGCGGCAGCCTGCTCATTGACGGCGGGTTCGCGGCGTGATGGCGGCGTGATCGTGTCGTGATAGCCGCCTGATTGCGGTTTGAAACAATTGGGCGGGCCGAAGACCCGGCGTCCAGGGGTTTACCCGTTCATCGATTGAAGCCAAAGATCGAAAGAATCTGCGCGCTACAACAACGAATCGGGAGACATCGCATGAGCATCACGCGGCGCCAGCTCGCCTTTTCCGCTCTGGGCAGCACGTTCCTGGCCGGCTGTGCCAGCACCCCTGCCGTACCGCGCACCGAGATGTCGGCCGACCGGCTGGGCCGCATCGCGCCGGCGCTGAACGCGCAGGTGGGCATCGGCACCTTCGCGGGCGCGGTCTCGCTGGTCGCGCAGGACGGCAAGATCGTGCACCACGAAGCCGTGGGCTTCCTGGACGCGGCCAAGACCCGGCCCATGCCGCGCGACGCCATCTTCCGCCTGGCCTCGATGACCAAGCCCATCACCTCGGTCGCGACCATGATGCTGGCCGAGCAGGGCCAGCTCAAGATCAACGACCCGGTGACGAACTGGCTCCCCGAGCTCAAGAACCTCAAGGTCGAGACGCCGCAGGGCGATGTGGCACTGGCCCGGCCCATCACGGTGCAGGACCTGCTCATGCACACGGCCGGTTTCGTCTATGGCCCCGCCAGCCCGTCGGCGCGCATCGGCAAGATGTACGCGGACCTCAACATCGAGTCGCTGGAGACCGACATCTCGGGCGACGAGATGCTCAAGCGCCTGGGCACCATCCCGCTGCTCTACCAGCCCGGCACCACCTGGTTCTATTCCATCGCCACCGACGTGCTGGGCCTCCTGCTCGAGCGGGTGTCGGGCAAGCGCCTCGACGCGCTGACGCAGGAGCTGCTGCTGGGGCCGCTGGGCATGACGGACACGGCCTGGTGGGTGCCCCCGTCCAAGCGCCCCCGCCTGGCCGAGACGCTGGACAGCGACCCGCTCAAGGCCGCCATGACGCGCGCCTACCGCCAGGACAGCGACCCGGCGCCGCGCCAATACCTCAAGGGCGGCGCCGGCCTGGTCGGCACGGGCGCGGACTACCTCAAGTTCGCGCAGATGGTGCTCAACGGCGGCACCGATGGGCGCACACGCTACCTGTCGCGCAAGACCACCGAGTTCATGCTCTCGGACCACATGGTCGGCAAGGCCGGTGTGCCCAATGCCACCACCGGACCGGGGTACGGCTTCGGCCTGGGCTGGGGCGTGCGCCTGTACGACGGCGTGGGCTGGACACCCGGCAGCGTGGGCGACGCGATGTGGGCGGGCGCCTGGGGCACGAGCTTCTGGATCGACCCGCGCGAGCGGCTGGCCGGCGTGCTGATGGCGCAGTGCCCGTCCAACCGCATCCACACGCGGATGCTCTACAAAAACCTCGTGTACGGCGCAGTGTCGTGAAGTGACCGCCCCCGTTGGGGGGGGCCTACAGCGCCGTGTCCTGGAACGCGCCCGAGCCCTGGCCCATGCGCGCCAGGACCTTCTGGACGGTCTGCTGGCTGGCTTCGCCCAGGTCGACGAACTCGCAGCCGAAGTGCAGTTGCTCGCCAGCGAGAAAGGACTTGTAGGCGCGGCGCGAGCAGATGTCCAGCCGCAAGTCCATCAGCACGATCGAGCCCAGTTCCAGCCGCACCCGCTCCAGCCGCAGGCCGGCGGCCAGGTCGCGGTGCTCGGCCAGCGGGCCGCGCAGGCCCACGCCGCCCAGGGAGAGATCGTCCACGGTCAACACGCGCCGTTTGCCCTTGGCCTGGAACACCGCACGCAGCGCCGGCCCGAGCGGCGTTTCCTGCCGCGCGAAGCGGCGCCGCTGCAACTGCAGCAGCCCGGTGGGCAGCGGCGCACGTCCGGCCAGCAAGTCGCCCGCCTGCTGCTGCCAGGCCAGATCGGCATGGAACTGCAGCCGCAGGCCCTCGGGCGCAGCCACCACCAGCGCACGGCCGGCCGCCGGCGGCTGGGACGCGCGCAGGTGGACCACGACGCGCCCGTCCGGCTCGACCACCTGCACCAGTCGGCAGCACTGCGGCGCGCCGCCGTCGTCCGGGTACAGCGTGACCGGCTCGGCCCGCATGGCCAAGTCCCGCAGCACGGCCAGCACGCGGCGTGGATCGTCCACATGCAGCGCGGTCTGCGCCATCGCCTCGCCGATCGGCGCGATCAGGGGCAGGGCAGGATCGGCCTCTGGAGCGGGGTTGCGGGAGAAAAACGAGGGCCAGATCATGCGGAGACGGCAGCGACGGCGGCAGGCGCCGGACATGGAAAAGTGACCGGTTGTATCACCTTCGGCGCGGCCCGGCCGGGCCGGCGCCGCCGCCCGTCGGCTGCAGCCTGCATTGCGCCAGAACACCCGGCTGGCGGCGGGCCGACCGCCCTGCCGGGTGCATCGCCGCATCCAAGACAATACGGCTTGCACGGCCCGGCCCCCGAACCGGGCCGCCCGCCCATCGCGTCCCTTTTGTCCATGACCGAACCACAAGCCCTTCCCTTTTTCTCCCGCCTGTCCCTGGCCATCGGCAGCTTCTTCGCGCTGCTGGGCGACGGCAAGCTGGCGGCCCGCGTGCAGGCCCTGCGCGGCGGTGCACCGCTGGCGAGCGAGGTACCGCCCCCCGCACCCGTGCAGGCCCCGCCGCCACCGCCCCCTGCGCCCGCGCCCGCCCCGGTGCGCGCCACGGCCAACGTCGATGCCGCCCTGCAATTGCTGGCCCTGCTGCAGCGCGAGGCACGCTTCGTCGATTTCCTGCAGGAAGACATCGCCGCCTACTCCGACGCGGACGTGGGCGGCGCCGCGCGCCTGCTGCACGGCGGCGCGCGCAAGGTGCTGCAAGACACCGTTGACCTGCAGCCCGTGCGCACCGAGGCCGAAGGCAGCCGCCTGACGCTGCCGGCCGGCTTCGACGCCGCCGCCGTGCGCGTGACGGGCAACGTGGTCGGCCAGCCGCCGTTCACGGGCACGCTGCAGCACAAGGGCTGGCGCGCCACCGCCGTGCGCTTGCCTGCACTGACCGAGGGCCACGACACGCGCGTGATCGCGCCGGCGGAGGTGGAGCTGTGAGCCGTTACGCCATCGGCATCGACCTGGGCACCACGCACAGCGCGCTTTCCTGGGTCGACCTGCAGGCCGAGGCCGCGGCGCCCGAGATCCTGCCCATCGCCCAGCAAAGCGGGCCCGGCGCCGTGCAGGATTTCGCGCTGCTGCCGTCCTTCCTGTACATGCCGAACGCGAGTGAGTTCGCCGCTGGCGACCTGGCCTTGCCCTGGAACGCCGCGCCCACGCGCATCACCGGTGAGTGGGCACGCAGCCACGGCGCGCTGACGCCGATCCGCCTGGTCTCCAGTGCCAAGAGCTGGCTCGGCCACGCTGGCGTGGACCGCCGCGCCGGCCTCCTGCCGGCCGATGCGCCGGCCGAGGTCGAACGCATCTCGCCGCTGGCCGCCAGCACGCACTACCTGCAGCACCTGCGCGAGGCCTGGAACCACCGCCACCCCGAGGCGCCGTTCGACCAGCAGTCCGTCACGGTGACCATCCCGGCCTCGTTCGACCCCGCCGCGCGCGAACTGACGGCCGAGGCCGCCCAGGCCGCCGGCTACCGGGACATCACGCTGCTGGAGGAACCCCAGGCCGCGCTGTACAGCTGGATCGCCGCCAGCGCGGGCGACTGGCGCAAGCAGGTGCAGGTGGGCGACATCATCCTCGTCGTCGACGTGGGCGGCGGCACCAGCGACTTCTCGCTGATCGCCGTGACCGAGGAAGCCGGCAACCTGCAGCTCAACCGCGTCGCCGTGGGCGAGCACATCCTCTTGGGCGGCGACAACATGGACCTCGCGCTGGCCCATGGCGTGGCGCGCGGCCTGGCCGCGGAGGGCAAGACCCTGGACCCCTGGCAGATGCGCGCGCTGACCTACGCCTGCCGCCTGGCCAAGGAGCAACTGCTCAGCGACGACAGCCTGCAGAGCGTGCCGCTGGTCGTGCCGAGCCGCGGCTCCAGGCTCATTGGCGGTTCGATCAAGACCGAACTGCAGCGCGAACTGCTCATCACCATCCTGCTTGAAGGTTTCTTCCCCGCCGTCGCCAGCGATGCGCGGCCCGTCAGCCGCCCGCGCGCGGGCCTCACGCAGATCGGCCTGCCGTATGCGCAGGACGCGGCTGTGACGCGCCATCTGGCCGCACTGCTCGGCCGCCAGCTTGGCGCCACGTCGCAACTGGCCGGCTTCGCGCAGCCCGAGGCCGCCAACTTCCTGCACCCCACGGCCGTGCTGTTCAACGGTGGCGTGTTCAAGTCCGATCTGCTTGTGGCACGCGTGCTGGACACGCTCAACGCCTGGCTGGCCGCCGACGGCGCGCCCGCCGCGCGGCTGCTGCAGGGCGCCGACATGGACCACGCCGTGGCCCGCGGCGCGGCCTACTACGGCCAGGTGCGGCGCGGCCAAGGCATCCGCATCCGCGGCGGCACGGCCCAGGCCTACTACGTCGGCATCGAGTCCAGCATGCCGGCCGTGCCGGGGCTGGAGCCGCCCGTGCAGGCGCTGTGCGTGGCGCCCTTCGGCATGGAGGAAGGCACGGAGGCCGCGCTGCCGCCGCAGCAGCTGGGTCTGGTGGTCGGCGAATCGGTGCGCTTCCGTTTCTTCGGGTCCTCGGTGCGGCGCGACGACCAGCCCGGCACGCTGCTGGACTTCTGGTCGCCCGACGAACTGCAGGAGCTCGCCGGTATTGAGGCCACGCTGCCCGCCGAAGGCCGTGCCGTGGGCGAGGTCGTGCCCGTGCAGCTGCGCGCGCGCGTGACCGAGATCGGCACGCTGGAGCTGCTGGCAGAAGCCGCCGGTGGCGCGCAGTGGAAGGTGGAGTTCGACGTCCGCGACGACGCCTGAACAGATGGCGGCCGCCTTCCGCATCGGCATCGACCTGGGCACGACCCACACCGTGCTGGCATTCGCGCCGATCGGTGGTGGCGGCATCCAGGTGTTCCCCATCCCGCAGAGCATCGCGGCCGGCGAGGTGGCGCCACGGCCGCTGCTGCCCTCGTTGCGCTTCCATGCGGCCGAGGGTGCCCTGGCGGCCGCCGATCTGCCCCTGCCCTGGCCGTCGGACGAGCCGGCCATCCTGGGCGCCTTCGCGCGCGAGCTGGGCCAGCAGACGCCGGGGCGGCTCGTGGCCAGCGCGAAGAGCTGGCTGTCGCACCCTGCGGTCGACCGCACGGCCGCCATCCTGCCCTGGGGCGCACCGGACGAGGTGCCCAAGGTTTCGCCGCTCGAGGCCAGCGCGAGCTACCTGCGCCACCTGCGCCAGGCCTGGGACCAGGCCCATCCCGAGGCGCCGCTGGCCGCGCAGCCCACCGTGCTCACGGTGCCTGCCTCCTTCGACGACGGCGCGCGTGAGCTCACGCTGCAGGCCGCGCGGCTGGCCGGGCTGGGGCCGGTCCACCTGATCGAAGAGCCCCAGGCGGCGTTCTACGACTGGGTCCACGCCCACCGCACCGACCTGGCGCAGCAGCTGGCCGGCACGCGCCGCCTGCTCGTGGTCGACGTGGGCGGCGGCACCACCGACCTCACGCTGATCGAAGCGACGCTGGACGCGCAAGGCCAGCCGCAGCTGGCCCGCACAGGCGTGGGCGACCACCTGGTGCTGGGCGGCGACAACATGGACCTCGCACTGGCACGCTGGATCGAGCCGCGGCTGTCCGGCGGCACCCCGGGCCAGCGCTTGAGCGCGGTGCAGCTGGCACAGCTCACCCAGCGCTGCCGCAGCGCCAAGGAACGGCTGCTGGCCCCCGGTGGCCCGGCCGAGACCACGGTCACGCTGCAAGGCAGCGGCAGCCGGCTGATCGGCGGTGCGCGCTCGGCCCTGTTGTCGCGCGCCGACGTGGACCGCCTGCTGGTCGATGGCTTCTTCCCGCAGGTGGCGGCCGATGCACAGCCGCAGCGCGCACGCGGCGCGCTGGTCGAGTTCGGGCTGCCCTACGCCAGCGACGCGGCCATCACGCGCCACATCGCCGCCTTTCTGCAGCGACAGGGCGGCCCCCTGCCCGACACCGTGCTGCTCAACGGCGGCGTGTTCCATGCCCAGGTGCTGCGCGAGCGCCTGCTGGCCACGCTGCGCAGCTGGCAGCCCGCCGGCGCCACGCCGATCCGCCTGCTGGACGCACCGCGGCTGGACGCTGCCGTCGCGCGCGGAGCCGTGGCCTATGCCATGGCCCGGGCCGGCAGCGCGCCGCGCATCCGCGGTGGCGCCGCGCGCGCCTACTACCTCGCGCTGGAGGACGGCCACGGCGTCTGCCTGCTGCCGCATGGCACGCCCGAGGGCGAGACCGTGCGGCTCGCGGCCCAGCGCTTCAGCCTGCGCCTGGGCCGGCCGGTGCGCTTCAACCTCGCCACCAGCGCCGTCGACCTGCGGCACCGTGCCGGCGATCTCGTCGCGCTGGGCGACGGCCTACAGCGCCTGCCGCCGATCGCCACCGTGCTGCAGCCCCGCGCCGGCGCCGCCGGCGAGGTGCAAGTGCAGCTCGAGGCGCAGATCACCGAAGTGGGCACGCTGGAGATGCACTGCGTGGCCGCCGACCCACCGCGCCAGCGCTGGCAGCTCGCGTTCCAGCTGCGCGGAGACGCCGCCGCGCAGGATGCCGATGCGCCCGTGGCCGCGCACCCGCGCTTGCCCGAGGCCCTGGCCGCCATCGACCGCGTCTACGGCGACAAGAAGCAAGGCGTGGACGCCAAGGAGGTGCGCCAGCTGCGCGCCACGCTGGAGCGCCTGCTCGGCGAACGCAGCACCTGGCATGCCGCGCTGCTGCGCACACTGTTCGGCGCGATGCTGCAAGGCGCCAGGCGCCGGCGCCGCTCGCTGCAGCACGAGCGCAGCTGGTTCAACCTGGTCGGCTTCACGCTGCGCCCGGGCTATGGCGATCCGCTCGATGGCTGGCGCATGGAGCAGATGTGGGAACTGTTCGGCCCCGGCATCGCGCACAGCCACGACAGCCAGCAATGGTCCGAGTGGTGGACGCTGTGGCGCCGCATCGCAGGCGGTCTCGGTGCCCAGCAGCAGCAGATGGTCTACGAGGTCATCGCCTACTACCTGCAGCCGGCCGGCGGCACCGACATCCCCGCGCCCGAGGGCCCGCCCATGCAGGCGCTGGACGAACTGCTGCGCATGGCGGCCTCGTTCGAGCGCATCGCGCTCGAGGACAAAGCCCGCTTCGGCGGGTGGCTGCTGCAGCGGCTGGCCCAGGGGCCCACGGCCGAGCTCTGGTGGGCGCTGGGCCGTCTGGGCGCACGCCAGCCGCTGTACGCGAGCTTGCACCATGTGCTGCCGCCCACCACCGTGCAGGACTGGCTCGCACAGATCGCCGCGCTGGCGCCCCACTGGCCGCGCGACGAGGCCGCTGCGTTCGCCGTGGCCCAGATCGCGCGGGCCACCGGCGACCGCGCCCGCGACCTGCCCGAGGCCTTGCGCCTGCAGATCGCCGACCAGCTGGACGCGGCCCAGGCGGCCCCCAGCTGGGCCGCCATGGTGCGCGCGGTGACGGTGCTCGAGGAGGCCGACCAGCGACGCGTGTTCGGCGAGGCCCTGCCACCTGGACTGGTGCTGTTGCGCGGGTGATCCGAACCGGCGGCGTCGGCGTATTGCGGACAACCCACCGGAGTACTCCATGCCGCTGCCCCAGATCGCCATCGCCTACGGCGCCACCGCCTTCGTCTTCCTCGCGCTGGATGCGGTCTGGCTGGGCAGCATGGCCGAGCGCCTGTACCGTCCGGCCATCGGCCACCTGATGGCCGAGCGCTTCGCCATCGCGCCAGCCGCGCTGTTCTATTTGCTCTACGTGGGCGGCATCGTGTTCTTCGCCATCGCGCCGGCACTGGAGGCGCGCCGGCCGCTGCTGACGGCGCTCGGCCATGGCGCGCTGCTGGGCCTGGTGGCCTACGGCACCTTCGACTTGACCAACCAGGCCGTGCTCAAGGACTGGCCCTGGCAGGTGACGCTGGCCGATCTGGCCTGGGGCAGTTTCGTCACGGCGGCAGCAGCAGCGGGCGGTGCAGCCGCCGCGCTCTGGCTGCACGGCTTGCTGGCGAAAGCTTGATCGGTCAGAGGTTGACCGGATAGCGCCGATCGGCGGCGCAGACTGGCAGGCGGTCGCGTACGCTGGCGTTCTGCCGGGCCAGCCCATGCAGCAGGATCACAAAAAAGGGACCCGCGATCCCCAACGGTCAGCCCCTCGACAGGAACCGGCACAGCCCGCGCTGCGACAGAGCGCCCCCCTGCTACATCCCGACGAGTGCCCCGAGACGGCGCGCAAACCAGCCGTCGAACTCCAGCCGCCCCTCGATCGAGGCCAGGCAAACGCACTCGCTGCCCGCCTGCACCACCGGCTGGTGGTGCACCTGGGTGTCGGTCGCGTCGAAGTCGCCAGCGCTGAAATGGGCGCGGCCGTCATGGAAGCTGCCATGCAGCACCTGCGTGAGTTCGCGGTCGCTGTGGGTGTGCTGGGCCAGGTACATGCCGGCGGCGATGCGCAGCAGCACCACATTGGCCGAAGGATCGCGCGGAACCCGCACGCGCGCATAGCGCATGCCCGGCGCCATCCAGCGCCAGCGCGTGATCTGGCAACCGGACAACGCACGCGGCCAATGGGCGCCGGCCGGCAGCGGCGGCAAGCCACGCACCGGCACCGCCGCGGGGGGCGGTTTCGGCGTGTCGATGGTCGCCAGCGCGCGTGCCAGTGCATCGGCATGCAGCGCCGCGGGCGGCAGTTCCTGCAGCAGCGCGCCGCCCGCGGTGTCGAGCAGGCGCAGCTGCTCGCGGCACTGCGGGCAGCCCTCCACGTGGGCGCTGAGTACCAGCGCAGGGGCCGTCGGCAACTGCCCTGCCGCAAGGGCCAGCAACAGATCGTCGCCGGGGTGGTGTCGGATGCTCTCGGAACTCATGGCGTGGGGTCTTCGAACGCGGCCAGCAGGCGGCGCAAGTGGTTCACGGCCAGCCGCACGCGCGACTTCACCGTGCCCAGGGGAATGCCCAGGCGCTCGGCGATGCGCGCATGGGGCTGGTCTTCGTAATAGGACAACTGCAGCACCAGGGCCTGCTCGGCCGGCAGCTGGCGCAGCGCGGCCTGCACGTGGCGCTCCATGCGCAAGGCGTGCAGCTGGGCCGCGGGCTCGGGCGCGCCATCGGCCAGGGCATCCATGTCGACCGCGTCCTCGTGCAGCGCGGCGGCGCCGCCCTGGCGGCGAAAGCGGTCCACACGCAGGTTGCGCGCGATCGTGAACACCCACGTGGCAGCCCCGGCCTGGGCCGCGTCGAACAGGGCGGCCTTGCGCCACAGCTGCACCATGGTTTCCTGGGCCAGATCTTCGGCCAGCGCGTCGTCGGTGCCGGCGCGCAGCAGATAGCTCTTGATGCGCGGCGCGAAATGGGCGAACAGCCGGGCGAAGGCCGCCCGGTCGCCCGCCTGCGCGACGGCGCGCACCCAGCCGGCCAGGTCTTCGGGGCTGGGCGGCGCGGTGCGGGATCCAGGCGGGGGCACGATGGACAGGTGGGCGGGGCGCAGCGCCGGTGCGACGGATTCGGTCGGCTCAAAGGAAGCGGGCTGCTGCGGGTGCATGGTCCATCTTACGCAGCGGGAGCGGCGCTGGATCACCGGGAGATCCAAATCGGCCGCCGGCGCGTAGAACGACGACAACATGGCCGCAAGGCTTCCAAGGATCTCGCGCATGCAGCCAGCACACACCCTGCCCCACGCACCGGCCGCCGCGGCCAACGGCCAACGCCAGCGTGTCGCCGTGGTCGGCAGTGGCATCGCCGGCCTCTCGGCGGCTTGGCTGCTGGGCCAACGCCACGAAGTCCACGTGTTCGAGGCCGACCGGCGCCCGGGCGGCCACAGCCACACCGTCGATGCGCCCGGCCCGGGCGGCACGGTGGCCGTGGACACCGGCTTCATCGTCTACAACGAGCCGGCCTACCCCAATCTGACGGCGCTGTTCGCCCACCTGGGCGTACCGACGCAGGCCACCGACATGTCCTTCGGCGTGAGCCTGGACGACGGCGCCCTCGAGTACGCAGGCAGCAACCTGAACAGCCTGTTCGCCCAGCGCAGCAACCTCGTGCGCCCGCGCTTTTGGCGCATGCTGCGCGAACTGCTGCGGTTCTATCGGGAAGCGCCCGGCCATGCGGCTGCTGCCGGCCTGCAGCCGCTGGACGAGTACCTGGACCAGCACGGATACGGCGCGGCGCTGCGCGAAGACCACCTCTACCCCATGGCCGCGGCGATCTGGTCGACGCCCGCTGCCGAAGTCGGCCGCTATCCCACGGCCGCCTTCGTGCGCTTTTGTCAGAACCACGGACTGCTGCAGGTGAACGGCCGGCCGCAGTGGCGCACGGTGCAGGGCGGCAGCCGCAGCTATGTGCGTCGGCTCACCGAGGGCCTGGGCGATCGTCTGCACCTGGACAGTGCCGTGCTCGAGGTGCACCGGGACGCGGCCGGCGTGCGCCTGCGCACCCGCGAGCACTGGCATCCGCTGCGCTTCGACCAGGTCGTGCTGGCCTGCCACGCCGACCAGGCCCTGCGCCTGCTGCCCGACGCGACGGGCGAAGAGCGCCAACTGCTGGGCGCCTTCGGCTACAGCCGCAACCTGGCGGTGCTGCACAGCGATCCCGCGCTGATGCCCAGGCGCCGCGCCGTCTGGTCGGCCTGGAACTACCTGGCCGACCGTGCGCGCCCTGACGCGCTGTGCGTCACCTACTGGATGAACCGGTTGCAGGGCCTGCCGCAGGACCGGCCGCTCTTCGTCACGCTGAATCCGCTGCAGCCGCCACGGCCCGAGCACCTGGTGCGCACCGAGGTCTACGAACACCCGCTTTTCGATGCCGAAGCGCTGCGCGCCCAGGCCCGGCTGTGGTCGCTGCAGGGCCGGCAGCGCAGCTGGTTCTGCGGTGCCTACTTCGGCGCCGGCTTCCACGAGGACGGCCTGCAGGCCGGACTGGCCGCGGCCGAGGCGCTCGGCGGCGTGCGCCGTCCGTGGACCGTGGCCAACGAATCGGGTCGCATCGCGCTGCCGGCGTCGCCAGCCACCGCATGAACAGCGCGCTCTACACCGGCCAGGTGGTGCACCAGCGCCTGCGCCCGCTCAGGCACCGCCTGCGCTACCGCGTGTTCTCGCTGCTGCTGGACCTGGACGAGTTGCCGGCCCTGGCGGCACGGCTGCGGCTGTTCTCGCTGGACCGCTTCAACCTGTTCAGCTTTTACGGCGCCGACCATGGTGCGGGCGAGCCTGCCGGCCCGCGCGCGCACGTGGAACGCCAGCTGCGTGCCGCCGGCCTGGCGCCGGGCGGCACGATCCGGCTGCTGGCGATGCCGCGCATCCTGGGCTATGCCTTCAATCCGCTGGCTGTGTACTTCTGCCATGCACCGGGGGGTGCGCTGCAGGCCATCCTCTACGAGGTCAACAACACCTTCGGCGAGCGCCACAGCTACCTGATCCCGGTCGACGCTGCGCAGGACGCACAGTGTGTGGTGCAGGCCTGTGCCAAGCGCATGCACGTCTCGCCCTTCTTGCCGCTGGACATGCACTACCGCTTCCGCGTGCGGCCGCCGGACGAGCGGCTGGGCATCGGCGTACAGACGCATGATGCCGAGGGCGCCGTGCTGCTCGCGCAACTGGATGCACAGCGCCGGCCGCTCAGCGACGGCGCCCTGCTGCGCGCCTTCTGCACCCATCCGCTGCTCACGCTCAAGGTCATCGCCGGCATCCACTGGGAGGCCCTGCAGCTGTGGTGCAAGGGCGCGCGCCTGCATCCGCGCCCGCCGGCACCCGTAGAACCCGTCACCTTCGTCATCCGCGACACAACGCCATGAAGCCAGGCACCGATACCCTGTCCAGCGCCGCTGCGGCACCCCCTCTGTCCACCCACTGGCAGCACCGGCTGCTGCGCCGCCTGCTGCACACCCAGCTCGCCGGCCTGGCCTGCGGTGAGCTCACGGTGGTGCTGCCCCATGGCGAACGCGTGCACGCGCGCGGCACTGCGCCCGGCCCGCAGGCGCAGCTCGTCCTGCACCGCTGGCGGCCCCTGTGGCGCCTGGCGGCTGAGGGAGACCTCGGGCTGGCACGCTCGTACCGCGACGGCGACTGGTCCAGTCCCGACCTCGTGGCGCTGCTGCAGTTCGGCGCGGCCAACGACCAGCAGGCAGGGCAGCGCCTGCAGGGCAAGGCCTGGGCGCGCTGGCTCGCCCGGCTGGCGCACCTGCGCCGCGCCAACACCCGGCGCGGCAGCCGCGACAACATCGCCTTCCACTACGACCTGGGCAACGATTTCTATGCCCAGTGGCTGGACCCAAGCATGCTGTACTCCAGCGCGCTGTACCTGCGGCCCGAGGCCACGCTGGAACAAGCGCAGGCCGAGCGGCTGAACCGCATCGTCACGCTCGTCGATGCGCCGCCCCAGGGCGAGGTGCTGGAGATCGGCTGCGGCTGGGGGGCGCTGGCGCTGGCGCTGGCGCAGCGCCGCGGTGCGCGGGTCACCGGACTGACGCTGTCCACGGAGCAGCTGGCCTTCGCGCGCCAGCGTGCGCAGGCCGAGGGCTGTGCCGAGCAACTGGACCTGCGCCTGCAGGATTACCGCGACGTGCAGGGCCGCTATGCGCGCATCGTCTCCATCGAGATGGTCGAGGCCGTGGGCGAGGCCTGGTGGCCGACCTATTTCGCGACGCTGCGCGAGCGGCTGGCGCCGGGCGGCCACGCGGTGCTGCAGGCCATCACCATTGCCGATGCGCAGTTCGAGGGCTACCGGCGCGGCGCCGATTTCATCCAGCGCTACATCTTTCCGGGTGGCATGCTGCCCTCGCCAACCGTGCTCCGCGATCAGGCGGCGCGCGCCGGTCTCGTGCTGCAGGAGGAACTGCTGTTCGGTCAGAGCTATGCCGCCACGCTGCTCGAATGGCGCCGGCGCTTTCTCGCGGCCTGGCCTGCCATCGCGGCCCAGGGATTCGACCTGCGCTTCAAGCGGCTCTGGGAGTACTACCTCTGCTACTGCGAGGCCGGCTTTCGCAGCGGGCGCGTGGACGTGGGCCTGTACACGCTGCGCCACGCGGGCGACGCGCCGGCAGCCTAGAGGCCGGAGCGCCGACGGCCGCCGCTGCTGCGGCAGCCTCGGCCGGTGCTGACACAGGGCCCCTCGGGGGCATGACCCGGGACACTGCCTGCAGGACACCGTGCTGCCTATGCTGCTTGCGCGCCGGCACCCGCCGGATGCGCCGACACGGAGGTTCCATGCGCCACCCCGCCGCCGCGGCCCGCACCCGGCCCGCCCCCCTTCCGCGCAACGCAGGTCTGCTGCGCGCGGCGCTCGCCCTGTCCATGGCCGTGCTCACGGCATGCGGTGGCGGTGACGACGGCACGCCGGTACAGGGGCCGGGCACCGGCCCCGGCCCAGGGGTCGGCACGGGGTCGGGCACCGGTTCTGCCGCCATCGCTGTCGACGCCAGTCCGCTGCGCGCCGTACTGAGCGCGGACACGTCGCGCACCGCCACGCAACGCGTCCCGCTCGCGGGCGGGACACTCTCGGCCACCGGCGCGGATGGCGCGGTCTACACGCTCACGGTGCCTGCCGACGCGCTCGACGAACCCACCGAGATCAGCCTCACGCCATTGGCCAGCCTGGCCGTGGACGGGCTGGCCAGCGACGCCGCCTACGGCGTGCAGCTGGGCCCGGACGGCGCCCGGTTCAGCAACTACGTGACGCTGGCCATCACGCCGCCGCCCGGCGCCAGCGTGGCCGTCGAGCGCCAGCTGCCGATCGGCTGGAGCGGCGCGGACGACACCGTGGCGCTGGCCGCACTCGACCCCGCAGCGCGCGAGGTCCAGCTCAAGCTGCTGCACTTCAGCGGCTATGCGCTGCTGCTGGCGCGCCAGGGCACCAACGCCACGCTGGAGCCCGCACGCCACCGCCTGGGCAGCGATGCCGAAGCCCGGCTGCAAAGCCTCACGGCCGAGCGGCTGTTGCAGGAGCGCCAGCGCCAGTTGCTGGGCCAGACGCCGGCCCAGCTCAACCTGGACGACATCTTCGCGGCCTACGACGAGGAGGTGCTCAAGCCGCGCATCGCCGCCGCGGGCAGCAGCTGCGCAGCCGGCCGGCTGGCGATCCAGACCGTGCTGGGCCGCAGCCGCCAGCGCCAGCTGCTGGGCTATGCGGACGATGCCTACAGCCAGAGCGCGCTGTACGGTGATCTCATGGCCCAGGCCACCGCCGCCTGCACGCGCGAGGAGTACGCGCTGTGCCGCGACGAGCACATCATCACGCGCATGCTGCCCTACTACCTGGGCCTGTCACGCCAGGCCCAGCTGCTGGGGCTGGCCGGCAGTCCCGGCGTGGCCGATCCGGCCTGGCTGCAGGACGCAGAGGCGGCCACGGCCAAGTGCCTGAATTTCGAGTTGCAGATCGATTCGCAGATGGTGCTGAACGAAGGCTCGGACGTGGATGCCCACACGGTGCGCGAGAGCATCAGCACGCGCCTGCCACTGCCCTTCAACCTGGGCATCGCCTTCTTCGAAAGCGGCGGCTCCTACGTCGCCGTCTCGCCCGACGCGGCGCCCGTCAACACTTCGGGCTATTCGGTGGCCTATCCGCACACCTGCGCTTCGGTCCACAGCACCACCCCACTGGGCCTCACGGCCCGCGGCTCGCTGGGATTCACGGCGCGCCAGGGCGGCGTCGCGCAGCGCGCCCAGGTCGAGGACTTCTACCTGACGCCGGCCTTTGCACCCACGGGCTTCGCCGGGTCCAGCTACAACGTGACCTTGTCCACGCCGCGCAACCCCACCGGCTGCGAGAACCCGGCCACGCACACCGAGTACGAGAACTGGTTCACTTCGGCGTACCCGACCTGGCTGAACCCTTTCGCCGATCCCACCCTGGCGCTGGCGATCCGCCAGTGGACGATCATCGGCGGCGACGTGATGGCCACCAAGGAATTCACCACCCGCAGCGAGGCCGACGCCAGCGAGAACGTGACGGTGACAACGCAGCTGGTGCTGTTCCACAAGCCTGCGCCGTGACCGGGGCCAGGCCCACCCGGCCGGGAGTGGGAAACGCCACCGTGCGTGGAGCCGCCAAGCTGCGCTGCGGGACGGGCATGCGCCGTACCCGCCGACGCCGCGCCTCTGCGGGGACGTGCGCTCAGCCGATGCGCGCGAGCGCGGCGCCAGCTGCGACGTAGGCACCCGGCGCCGCCAGCCTCGCCAGCGTGCCGGCGCGCTGCGCCAACACCTGGGTTTCCATCTTCATCGCCTCCATGACGGCGACGAGTTCACCCTGCGCCACGGCCGCGCCGTCCTCGACCTTCCAGGCCGCCACCGTGCCGGCCACCGGCGCCGTCAGCACCGCGGCGTCCGCAGCAGGCTCGGCGGGCACCGCGGCGGCCGAAGACGCCGATGCCAGCCCGCCCAGCAGCGCCGCCGGCAAGCCGAGTTGCACGCGCCGCCCGTCGATCTCGATGGCGGTGCGCAGCAGGGCCGGGTCGGGCGCGCGGGTGGCGGGCGCAGCCGCGGCCAGGGTGTTGGCGAAGTCGGTCTCGATCCAGCGCGTGTGCACCGCGAAGGCCTCGCCCGTGAAGTCCGCATGGTCCATCACCGCGCGGTGGAACGGCAGCACCGACGCCAGGCCTTCGATGCGGAACTCCTTGAGCGCGCGCCGCGCCCGCGCGATGGCCTCGGCCCGCGTGGCGCCGGTCACGATCAGCTTGGCCATCAGCGAGTCGAAGCTGCCCGGCACGACGGAGCCGGCGACCACGCCCGTGTCCACGCGCACGCCGGGGCCGCCCGGGGCCTCGAACACCGTGACCGGCCCGGGGGCGGGCAGGAAGCCGCGGCCCACGTCCTCGGCATTGATGCGGAATTCGAAAGCGTGGCACCTGGGCACCGGCGTCCCGGTGACGGACAGCGGCAGGCCATCGGCCACGCGCAGCTGCTCCACCACGAGGTCGATGCCGGCGGTCTCTTCCGTCACCGGATGCTCGACCTGCAGCCGCGTGTTGACCTCCAGGAAGGAGATCGCCCCCGCGGCGCTGAGCAGGAACTCCACCGTGCCGGCGCCCACGTAGCCGGCGCGCGCGCAGATGTCTTGGGCGGACTGGTGGATGCGCGCGCGCTGCGCGTCGGTCAGGAACGGCGCCGGCGCCTCTTCCACGAGCTTCTGGTTGCGCCGCTGCAGCGAGCAGTCACGCGTGCCCAGCACGACGACGTGGCCGTGGGTGTCGGCGATGACCTGGGCCTCGACGTGGCGCGGCCGGTCCAGGAACTGCTCGACGAAGCACTCGCCGCGGCCGAAGGCCGCCACGGCCTCGCGCACGGCCGAGGCGTAGAGGTCGGCCACCTCGTCCATGGCGCGCGCCACCTTGATGCCGCGGCCGCCGCCGCCGTACGCAGCCTTGATCGCGATCGGCAGCCCGTGGCGTTCGGCGAAGGCCAGCACCTCGTCGGCGCCCCGCACGGGGCCAGGCGTGCCGGCCACCAGCGGCGCGCCGACCTCCAGCGCGAGCCTGCGCGCCTGCACCTTGTCGCCCAGGGCCGCGATGGCGGCGGGCGGCGGGCCGATCCAGGTCAGGCCGGCATCGATCACGGCCTGGGCGAAGCCGGCGTTCTCGGACAGGAAACCGTAGCCGGGGTGGACGGCGTCGGCACCGCTTTTCCTGGCGATGTCGAGCAGCTTGTCGATGCAGAGGTAGGTGTCGGCCGGGCGGGTGCCCGAAAGGCCCCAGGCCTCGTCGGCCACACGGGTGTGCAAGGCATCCAGGTCCGGGTCTGCGTAGACGGACACGGACTGCACGCCGTAGTCGGCACAGGCGCGGGCGATGCGCACCGCAATCTCCCCACGGTTGGCGATCAGGACTTTCCGCATGCCGCCGGGCCGCCCCAAGGCATGCGGCGCCCCCTCGGGGGGCAGCGAAGTAGGCGCAGCGACGAGCGTGGGGGTCATGTTCATGGTTCGATGGGCGCGAACGCGCGGATGGGGTTGAAGCGGATGCGGGCGCCGATCGGGATCTGCCCGGCCAGGTCGAGGTGGTGCGGCGCCACCGCCGCGATCACGGGGTAGCCGCCCGTGAGCGGGTGGTCTGCCAGGAACAGCACGGGCTGGCCGCTCGCAGGCACCTGGATCGCGCCGAGGGCCGTGCCCTCGCTGGGCAGCTCCTCCATGCGGCTGCGCGCGAGCGGCTGCTCGCCGGCCAGGCGCAGGCCCACGCGGTTGGACTGCGGCGTGACGGTCCAGGTCTGCGCGGCGAACAGCGCGATGGCGTCCTCGGTGAACCAGTCGGTGCGCGGGCCCGGCACCACGTCGAGCACCACGGTCTCTTGCAGGGTCGGCAGCGCGGGCGGCAGTTCCGGCGCGCCGACCACGCCGCGGGCCGTGGCCAGCACCGGCAGCCGCTCGCCTGCGCGCAGCGGCGCGGGGCCGACCTTGGCCAGCGTGTCGGTGGCGCAGCTGCCCAGCACGGGCGCGACGCCGAATCCGCCGCGCACCGCCAGGTAGGCGCGCAGGCCGGCCGTCGGTGCGCCGATCTCCAGGTGGTCGCCATCGGCCAGGGCCACGGCCGCGTGGCGCGGCAGCGGCCAGCGCAGGCCGCCAGCGTCGGTGCGCGTGAGCGGACCTTCAGCGCCGGTCACGGCCAGGACCGTGTCGCCGTGGCTGCGCAGCGCGAAGCCGCCGTCCACGATCTCCAGCGCCGCCGCGCCCGGCGCGTTGCCGACCAGCCGGTTGGCGGCGCGCAACGCGCCCTGGTCCAGCGCACCCGAGGCCGAGACGCCCTGCCCGGCCTGCCCGTGGCGGCCCAGGTCCTGGAACAGCGCCTGCAGGCCGGGGCGCAACACCTCCAAGGCCGGGCCGTCGTGCGCGGGTTGAGATGGAACTTCCGCGACGGCAGGAGACACCCGCGCCGTGCGCCCCGTCGCATCGACGAAGCGCACGCGAAAGCCCGGCTGCAGCAGCGCCGGCACCGGCCGCGCCAGGTCCCACATCGGCGTGGCCGTCACGCCGATCAGCTGCCAGCCGCCCGGGCTCTGCTGCGGGTAGACCGCGCTGAAGTCGCCTGCCAGCGCCACCGAGCCGGCCGGCACCTGGGTGCGCGGCGTCTGGCGGCGCGGCACCAGCAGGCGCGGGTCGCCACCGCTCAGGTAGGCGAAGCCCGGCGCGAAGCCGGTGAAGGCCACGGTGTACTCGCTGCCGGTGTGCCAGGCGATGACCTGCTCGCGCGTGGTGCCCAGCATGCGGGCCACCTCGTCCAGGTCTTCGCCGCGGTAGTCGACCTCGATCTCGACCAGCGTGCCGGCGCGTTCGGCCGCGCGGTCCAGCCGGCGGCCGGCGATGGCCGTGGCCAGCGCCCGGGCCGACACCGCGCTGGGTCGGAAGCGGACCAGGATGGTGCGCGCCGCCGGTACCAGCTCCAGCACGCCGTCCAGCGGCTCGGCCTGCAGTGCGGCCAGCAGCGCCAGCGTCTGCGGCAGGTCGTCGAGTTCGACCAGCAGCGCGTCCAGGTTGACGGGCAGGCAGCGCATCATGCGGCGAAGGCCTGCACCGCCACGCCGGCCTGTTCCAGCACCTGGCGCACCTGGCGCGCCATGGCCACGGCACCGGGGCTGTCGCCGTGCATGCAGATGGAATCGGCCTGCACGCGCACGGTGCTGCCGTCGATGGCCTGGACCACGCCCTCGCGCGCCAGCCGCAACATGCGCGCGGCCACCGCCTCGGGATCGTGCAGCACGGCACCCTTCTCGCGGCGCGAGACCAGCGTGCCCTCGGGCGTGTAGGCGCGGTCGGCGAAGGCCTCAGACACCACGGTGAGCCCGGCCTCGCGGGCCCAGCCGACCAGCGGCGCGCCGGCCAGTGCGACCAGCACCAGCGTGGGGTCGATGGCGCGGATCGCGGCGATCACGTCGCCGGCCTGGCGCCGGTCGTGGGCGATGGTGTTGTACAGCGCGCCATGCGGCTTGACGTAGCGCACGCGCGTGCCGGCGACCTTGGCCAGGCCCTGCAGCGCGCCGATCTGGTAGACCACGTCTGCCTGCAGGTCGGCACTTGCCACATCCATGTTGCGCCGGCCGAAGCCGGCCAGATCGGGGTAGGCCACGTGCGCGCCCACGGCCACGCCGCGCGCACTGGCGGCGCGCAGCGTCTGCAGGATGCCGGCCGCGTCGCCGGCATGGAAGCCGCAGGCCACGTTGGCGCTGGAGACGATGGACAGCATGGCCGCGTCGTCGCCCATGGTCCAGGCACCCAGGCTCTCGCCGAGGTCGCTGTTGAGGTCGATGTGCATGGTGGGTGCTCCTGGTGTTCAGTGGATCTGGCCGCCCTCGGCGACGATGTCGGTCTGCACGGCCAGCGCCGTGCGCACGGTCACGCGCAGGGCTTCGATCTGGGCCGGCAGCGCCATGCTGGGCAGGCCGGGATGCCGCGCGGCCTGCTCGGGCAGGCAAGGCACGTGCACGAAGCCGCCGCGCACGCCGGGCCGGCCGGTCAGCCGGTGCATCAGCGCATAGAAGACGTGGTTGCAGACGAAGGTGCCGGCCGTGTTCGACACCGAGGCCGGCAGGCCGGCCGCGCGCAGCGCCTGCACGATGGCCTTGACCGGCAGGCTGGAGAAGTAGGCGGCCGGCCCGCCTGCGACCACAGGCGTGTCGATCGGCTGTCGGCCGGCGTTGTCGGCGATGCGTGCATCGTCGCAGTTGATCGCCACGCGCTCGGGCTGCCATTCGGTGCGGCCGCCTGCCAGACCCAGGCCGACGACCAGGCCGGGCTGCCACTGCGCCAGCGCCTGGTCCAGCCGCTCGGCCGCCAGGCCGAACACGCAGGGCAGCTGCACGGCGCGCACGGTGGCGCCCATGCAGGCCCAGCCGTCCAGCGCACGCGCCACCTCCCAGGACGGGTTGACCGGGTCGTTGTCGAACGGCTCAAAGCCGGTCACGAGAACGGTGGGCTGGACAGCGGGCATCGGCATCCTCGGGTGGTGGGGCGATCAGTCGACCTTGATGCCGGCCTCGTCGATCACCTTCTTCCAACGGGCCGCATCGGACTTGATCAAGGCGGTCAATTGTGCGGGTGCGCCGCCCACCACATCGAGGTTCATCTCCGCGAGTTTGGCCTGCACGTCCTTCTCGGCCAGGATCTGGTTGATGGCCTGGTTCAGCCTGGTCAGGATGGCCGGCGGCGTGCCGGTGGGCGCGACGAAGCCGTACCAGAAGGTTGCGTCCAGCTCCTGCCCGCCGGACTCCGCCACGGTGGGCAGCTCAGGGTAGCTGGCCAGGCGCTTGTTGCTCGTGACCGCCAGCGCGCGCAGGCGGCCGCCCTTGACCATGGGCATGGCCTCGGGCACCAGCGCGATCATCAATTGCGCCTGGCCGCCCATGACGTCCGCCAGTGCCGGCGCGCCGCCTTTGTACGGCACATGCACCGGATCGACGCCATTGGCACGCTTGTAGTACTCCATGGCCAGGTGGCTGGGTGTGCCGGCACCGGCCGAGGCATAGCTGATGCTGCCGGGCTTGCTCTTGAGGTAGGTCCCGAGCTCGGCCATGGTCTTCACCGGCACCGAGGGATGCACCACCACCACGCTGGGCACGGTGGCGGCCAGCACGATGGGCACGAGGTCCTTCTGCACGTCATAGGGCAGCTTGGGGTACAGGCCCGGGTTCACGGCCAGGCCGCTCAGCGTGGACAGCAGCAGCGTGTAGCCGTCCGGGGCCGACTTGGCCACGTAGCTGATAGCGATCTGCTCGCTGGCGCCGGGCCGGTTGTCCACCACCGCCGGCTGGCCCAACTGCTTGCCCAGGCGCTCGGCCACGATGCGGGCCAGCGTGTCGGTGGAGCCGCCGGCGGCATAGGGCACGACGATGCGGATGGGCTTGGCGGGGTAGTCGGATGCGGCGGCGGCAAGGGGCAACCAGGCCAGCAGGGCAGCGGCGGCGAGCGCGGGGATGCGGTGGAACATGCAGGACTCCAGGCAGGAGGGACGAGGAATGGAAAACAATCTCAATTAAATGATGGAACATTAAAATTCAGATTGTTGAACAATCGTAATTTCGACACTCACGCAAATCAAGTCCCTGTCCCAAAATTCTTTTGAGGTGCTCAACACCCCAGGCGCCCGTGCCTTCTGCTAAAAGCCTGCTCCATGCCAACTGTTGCCCCCGACACCGCTGCAGACGCCAACCTCGCCGAACGCCTGGCGGCCCGCCTGCGCCAACAGATCGCCGCAGGCGAACTCGCCCCAGGCCAGCGCCTGCCCGAGCAGAGCCTGAGCGACAGCCTGGGGGTCTCGCGCAACACGCTGCGCGAGGCCTTCCGCATGCTCACGCGGGACGGGCTGGTCACGCACGCGCCCAACCGGGGTGTGTGCGTCGCGGTGCCCAGCATCGCGTCCATCATCGACATCTACCGCGTGCGCCGGCTCATCGAATGCCAGGCCCTGGCCCAGGCCTATCCGCGGCACCCGGCCAAGAAGCGCATGCGCACGGCGGTGGAAGCCGCCATGGCACGCCGCACTGCGACCGACTGGCCGGGCGTGGGCACCGCCAACATGGACTTCCACATGGCCGTCGTCGAACTGGCCGACAGCGAACGGCTCAACGGCATGTTCAAGCCCATCCTGGCCGAACTGCGGCTGGCCTTCGGCATGCTGCAGGACGCCGAATTCCTGCACGCACCCTATGTGGATATGAACGTGAAGATCCTGGAGCTGACCGAGGCCGGCCGCTACGCCGAGGCCGCGGCGGCGCTGCAGGACTATCTGGTGCATTCCGAGCGCATCGTGCTGGCCGTCTATGCGCGCCGGCTTGCAGAGACGGGCGCGCCCGGCTGAAGGGCCATCGGCGCGGCGGCCACAATCGGACCATGCCCTCCCGCCGTACCGCCCTGCTCAGCGCCGCCAGCCTGCTCGCCCTGCCTTCGCTCCACGCCGCCCCGGCCCGCAAGCCGGCGCCGCCCGCGCCCGATGTCTGGCCCCGCCCTCTGGCCGTGCCCGGCGGCGTGGCCCGCCTCTCGCTCGGCCCGGCGGCCACGCGGCCGCAGGCCCATGCCGGCGAACTGCCGCTGCTGGTCGTCGGCGACCCCATCGAATGGACTGCGGTCGTCGGCATCGCGCTGGCGGCCCAGCCTGGCGATGCCGCGATCACCGTGACGGCGCCTGGCGAAGCGCCGCGCCGCCTGCCCTACCGCATCGCCAACAAGAAGTACCAGGAGCAGCGCCTGACCGTCTCGCCGCGCACGGTGGACCTCTCGCCAGAGGACCAGGCCCGCTACGAGCGCGAACGCGAGCACCTGGCCGGCGTGATGGCCCGCTTCAGCCCGGCCGTGCCGCAGCAACTGCAGATGCAGGTGCCCGTGCCGGGCCGTCGCTCGAGCTCGTTCGGCCTGCGGCGTGTGTTCAACGGCCAGGCGCGCAATCCCCACAGCGGCATGGACATCGCGGCCGCCACGGGCACGCCCGTGCGGGCACCGCTGGACGGGCGTGTGATCGACGTCGGCGACTACTTCTTCAACGGCGGCACGGTCTGGCTCGACCATGGCGCCGGCCTGCTCAGCATGTACTGCCACCTGAGCGCGATGGACGTGCAGCCGGGCGACGCGCTGCGCGCAGGCGAGGCCTTCTGCAAGGTCGGCGCGACCGGCCGCGTGACCGGGCCGCACCTGCACTGGTCGGTGATGCTGAACCGGGCGATGGTGGACCCGGCGCTGTTCATCGACGTGTGAATCAGGGCCGCACCAGCGGCGTCGGCTGCGTCAACACCTCGGGCCGCAGGATGGCGTCGAGCTGCTCCTTGGTCAGCAAGCCTTTGGCCAGCACGATGGCGTAGACGCTGCCGCCCGTGGCATGGGCCTCCTGCGCCACGGCCGTGGCGTTGGCGTAGCCGATGTAGGGGTTCAGCGCGGTCACGATGCCGATGGAGTTGGCGACCAGGCCGCGCAGGTGCTCGGCATTGGCCGTGATGCCGTCCACGCAGCGCGACGCCAGCGTGAGGCAGGCGCTGCGCAGGTGGGCCACGCTCTTGAACAGGCTGTGCGCGATGATGGGCTCGAAGGCATTGAGCTGCAGCTGCCCGGCCTCGGCGGCGAAGCTGACCGTGATGTCGTTGCCGATCACCTCGAACGCGACTTGGTTCACCACCTCCGGGATCACCGGGTTGACCTTGCCCGGCATGATGCTGGAGCCGGCCTGCATGGCCGGCAGGTTGATCTCGTTCAGGCCGGCGCGGGGGCCGCTGGACAAGAGGCGCAGGTCGTTGCAGATCTTGGACAGCTTGACCGCCACGCGCTTCAAGACGCCGGACAGCTGCACGAAGGCGCCGCAGTCCTGCGTGGCCTCGATCAGGTTGGGCGCGGTGACCAGCGGGATGCCGGTGATGCGCTGCAGGTGCTTCAGCACCAGCGGCGCGTAGTCCGGGTGCGCCGTGATGCCGGTGCCGATGGCGGTGGCGCCCATGTTGATCTCGCAGATCAGCAGCACGGCCTCGCGCAGGCGCTGCTGGTCCTCCTCGACCATCACGGCGTAGGTGCCGAACTCCTGGCCCAGCGTCATGGGCACGGCGTCCTGCAGCTGGGTGCGGCCCATCTTGAGGATGTCCTTGAACTCCTCGGCCTTGCGCGCGAAGGACTGGCGCAGTACTTCCATCGCATCGACCAGGCCGGCGATGCCGAACCAGGTGGCGATCTTGAGCGACGAGGGGTAGACGTCGTTGGTGCTCTGGCCGATGTTGACCTGCTCGTTCGGATGCAGGTGCTGGTACTCGCCCTTGGCATGGCCCAGCAGTTCCAGCGCTCGGTTGGCGATGACCTCGTTGGCGTTCATGTTGGTCGAGGTGCCGGCGCCGCCCTGGATCACGTCGACGACGAACTGCTCGTGCAGCTGGCCGGCCAGCAACTCGTCGCAGGCAGCCGAGATGGCCTTGCAACGTGGCTCATCCAGCAGGCCCAGCTCGTGGTTGGCGTGGGCCGCGGCCTGCTTGACGCAGGCCAGGGCCTTGATCAGTTCGGGGTAGATCGAGATCGCGGTGCCGGTGATCGGGAAGTTCTCGACCGCGCGCAGCGTGTGCACGCCGTAGTAGACCTCGGCCGGCACCTCGCGGTCGCCCAACAGGTCGTGCTCGATGCGGAACGCGGGGGTGCTCATCGTCAATCTCCAGGGTGTTGATCGCCCCAGTGTAGGAGCGCGCCTACGGTCCAAGCATGCCGAGTTTGCATGCGGGCTTGCCGGCCTCAGACATGCCGCGCCAGCACGGCCGCGAGGCGTTCGAAGCCGGCGCGAATCTCGGGTTCGGTCACCGCGCCGTAGCCCAGCACCAGGCCCTTGTGCGGCGCGGGCCGGCGCAGGCTGTACATCGACAGCGGCCGCGTCATCACGCCGGCGGCCAGGGCCTGGTCGGCCACGGCGGCGTCGTCCACCGCATGTGGCAGTCCCAGCACCAGGTGCAGCCCGGCATCGCTGCCCAGCAGCGGCAGGCGTGTGCCGAAGCGCGCCGTGACGGCCTCGATCAGCGCGGCGCGGCGGGTGGCGTAGACACTGCGCATGCGCCGGATGTGGCGTGCGTAGTGCCCCTCGCGCAGGAAGCGCGCCAGCACCACCTGCTGCAGCGTCTGGCCTTCGCGGTAGAGCTCGTTGAGCGCACGCGTGAAGCTCTCGACGAGGTCGCGTGGAAGCACCAGATAAGCCAGGCGCAGCGAGGGGTACAGGGTCTTGGAGAAGGTGCCGAGGTACAGCACACGGCCCTGCTCGTCCAGGCCCTGCAGTGCAGGGAGCGGCCGGGCGGCGAAGCGGAATTCGCTGTCGTAGTCGTCCTCGACGATCCAGACGCGGTGCCGCGCCGCGTAATCCAGCAGTTGGCGGCGCCGGCCATGGCTCATGAGCACGCCCGTGGGGTACTGGTGCGCGGGCGAGAGAAACATCAGCCGCGGCGGCTTTTCCAGCTGCGGCGCGCTGGGCGCCAGGCCTTCCGCGTCCAGGTCCACGGGTTCCAGCGTCAGGCCGGCCGCGCGGAACATGGCGCGCGCGCCCCAATAGCCCGGGTCCTCGAGCCAGACCCGGTCGCCGCTGTCGGCCAGCAGGTGCGCCACCAGGTGCAGCGCCTGTTGCGTGCCGCTGGTCACCACCACCTGGGTCGCGTCGCAGGCCACGCCGCGCGTGCCGCACAGGTAGTCGGCGATGGCCTCGCGCAAGGCCGGGTGGCCGGCGCCGGTGGCATAGCTCAGCTGGGCCGGCTGCACCTCGCGCCAGGCCTGGCTCTGCAGCCGGCTCCAGACCTTGGACGGGAACATGCGCACCTCGGGCACGCCGGGCGTGAACGCGCCCCACTGCAAGGGGCTGGCCAGCGCGCCCTGCACCAGGTCGGCGCCGCGCAGCGAGAGCGGCGAAGCGTCCGCACCGCCGCCCCGTGGCGCGGCACGCACACGGCCGACGAAGCCCGGCGCCGCCTCGGCGACGTAGGTGCCGCGGCCCACGCCGGCCTGCGCCAGGCCTTCCAGCACGAGCTGCTCGTAGACCTGCACGACCGTGTTGCGCGCGATGCCCAGGGCCTGCGCCATCGCGCGCGTGGGCGGCAGCTTGAGACCTGGCGCCAGCGTGGACTGGCGGATGCCGCCCTGCAGGATGCGGTAGAGCTGCTGGTGGTTGTACTCGCCGTTGCCGGGCGCGAACTGCTGCAGCACGAAGTCTGGCAGTGCCTGCGCTTCCTGGCCTGAAATTGGCTCCATTAAATGATAAGAAATTGGTTCTTTTGCTGGAATCAATGTATTCGTAGACTGCCGCCGTGTCCAGTCACCCCAGGCCTTGCAGCCCCGCACCCTCCATGACCACCGCCCTTGAAACCAGCACCAACCAGCAGATCGATGCGCGCCGCATCGCCGCCACGCCGCGCGGCGTGGGCATCGGCTTTCAGATCTACGCCGAACGCGCAGAAAACGCGCAGCTCTGGGACGTGGAAGGCCGCCGCTACATCGACTTCGGCTCCGGCATCGCGGTGCTCAACACCGGCCACCGCCATCCACGCGTGATGCAGGCCGTGAAGGAGCAACTCGAGCATTTCACGCACACCGCCTACCAGGTCGTGCCTTACGAAAGCGTGGTCGCACTCGCCGAGCGACTGAACGCGCTGACGCCTGGGCAGCACGCCAAGAAGACGGCCTTCTTCACCACCGGCGCCGAGGCCGTGGAGAACGCCATCAAGATTGCCCGCGCGTACACGCGCCGCCCCGGCGTGGTCGCCCTGACGGGCGCCTTCCATGGCCGCACCTTCATGGGCATGGCGCTGACCGGCAAGGTGGTGCCTTACAAGACCGGCTTCGGCCCCTTCCCCGGCAGCGTCCACCACGTGCCGGCGCCCATCGCGCTGCACGGCACCACGGTCCAGCAGTCGCTCGCGGCGCTGACGCAGCTGTTCAAGGCCGACATCGATCCCGAGCAGGTGGCGGCCATCATCGTCGAGCCGGTGCAGGGCGAAGGCGGCTTCTACGTGCAGCCGCCCGAGTTCATGCGGGCACTGCGCGAGGTCTGCGACCGCCACGGCATCGTGCTGATCGCCGACGAGATCCAGACCGGCTTCGGCCGCACCGGCAAGCTGTTCGCGATGGAGCACTACGACGTGCTGCCCGACCTCATGACGGTGGCCAAGAGCCTGGCCGGAGGTCTGCCGCTGTCGGGCGTGGTCGGTCGGGCCGAGATCATGGACGCGCCGGCGCCCGGTGGCCTGGGCGGCACCTACGCCGGCAACGCGTTGTCCATCGCGGCCGCCCACGCCGTGCTGGACGTGATCGAAGACGAGCAGCTCAGCGAACGTGCCGAACGCCTGGGGCAAAAGCTCAAGGCGCGCCTGCAGGCTCTGCGCAAGGCCGTTCCGCGGATCAGTGATGTACGTGGCCTGGGCGCCATGGTGGCCGTGGAGTTCGCGCAGGCCGACGGCACGCCGGACCCCGTCTTCACGAAGACGGTGCAGGACCGCGCGCGCGATGCCGGCCTGCTCCTACTGACCTGCGGCGTGCATGCCAATGTGATCCGCTTCCTGTTTCCGCTCACCATCGAGGATGCGCTGCTGGACGAAGGCCTGGACATCCTGGCCGCGGCCCTGCAGGCCTGAAACGGAGGAAGCCACCATGTTGCGACTCAACGACCCCAGCCTGCTGCGCCAGCAGGCCTTCATCGCCGGCGAGTGGGCCGATGCCGACAGCGGCAAGACCACGGTCGTGACCAACCCCGCCAACGGCGAGCGGATCGGCACGATTGCGATGTGCAGCACGGCTGAAACCGAGCGTGCCATCGCCGCCGCGGCCGTGGCGCAGCGCGCTTGGCGCGAGGTGCCGGCCAAGGAGCGCGCGGCCGTGCTGCGCAGGCTCAACGACCTCATGCTCGCGAACCAGGACGACCTGGCGCTGATCATGACCACCGAGCAGGGCAAGCCGCTGGCCGAGTCCAAGGGCGAGATCGCCTACGCGGCCTCGTTCATCGAGTGGTTCGCCGAGGAAGCACGCCGCGTCTACGGCGACACCATCCCGGCCACCAGCGGCGACAAGCGCATCCTCGCGCTCAAACAGCCCATCGGTGTGACGGCCGCGATCACGCCCTGGAACTTCCCGACGGCCATGCTGACCCGCAAGGCCGGGCCCGCGCTTGCCGCCGGCTGCTCCATGGTGGTCAAGCCGGCCACGCAGACGCCCTACTCTGCACTGGCCTTCGCCGAACTGGCAGCGCGCGCTGGTGTTCCGAAGGGTCTGCTGTCGGTACTGACCGGCTCCGCTGCGGAGATCGGCGGCGAGATGACGCGCAACCCGGTGGTGCGCAAGCTGACCTTCACGGGCTCCACCGAGGTCGGCCGCACGCTGATGCGCCAGTCGGCCGACACGATCAAGAAGCTTTCGCTGGAGCTCGGGGGCAACGCGCCCTTCATCGTGTTCGACGATGCCGACATCGATGCTGCCGTCGAGGGCGCGATGGTTTCCAAGTACCGCAACACGGGCCAGACCTGTGTCTGCGCCAACCGGCTTTACGTGCAGCGCGGCGTGCTGGAAGCCTTCACGCAAAAGCTCGTGGCCAAAGTGCAGGCGTTGAAGGTCGGCGACGGGCTGCAGGCCGGAGTGACGCAAGGCCCGCTCATCGATGCCAAGGCCGTCGCCAAGATCGAAGAACACGTGGCCGACGCCGTGGCCAAGGGCGGCCAGGTGCTGACGGGCGGCAGACGCCATGCGCTGGGCGGGCAGTTCTACGAGCCGACCGTGGTGGCCGGTGCCAAGCCCGACATGCTGTTCGCCAAGGAAGAGACCTTCGGCCCGCTGGCCCCCATCTTCGCGTTTGACACCGAGGAAGAAGCCATCGCCCAGGCCAACGACACCGAATTTGGCCTGGCCGCGTACTTCTACAGCCGCGACATCGGGCGCATCATGCGCGTGGCCGAACGCCTGGAGTCGGGCATGGTGGGCGTCAACACGGGCCTGATTTCGACGGCCGAGGCGCCGTTCGGCGGCGTCAAGCAGTCCGGCCTGGGCCGCGAGGGCTCCAAGTACGGCATCGAGGAATTCCTGGAGACCAAGTACGTGTGCCTGGGCGGGCTGGGCTGAAGCCCGTCCGTCGTCCGTCACACGGCGTCGCACCACTACAATCCGCGTCCGCTAGGGGTGCTGGCCCGGTGTTGCAACCGGTCCGGCTGAGATCACACCCTTGGAACCTGTCCCGTCGGCTGCAAGGCTGGCGGCCCGAGTTAATCCTCGCGCAGGGAAGCATTGACCCGGTTGGGCCGTGCACGCCGACCGGCGTCCATGGTCCACGCGATCCGTCAGGCCGACCTGCTATGACGTGAACGCGTTGTGGCAATGAATTTCATCTCTCCGATTCCCCAGGCCTGTGCCGCTGCGCTCGCCTGCCTGGCCTGCGCGGCCACCGCCCAAAGCCCCCAGCCCGCGAGCTTGCCCGCCGTGACCGTGCAGTCCGGCAGCCTGCCGGCGCAGGCGGACGTGACCGGCTTCGGTGACCAGCCGCTCCAAGAATTGCCGGTGTCGGCCACCGTGGTGGACAGCACAGCATTGCAGGCCAGCGGCGCACGCCGGCTCGCCGACCTGACCCAGTTCGACGCATCGGTCACCGACGCCTACAACTCAGCAGGCTACTGGGACTTTCTGAGCATCCGTGGCTTTACCCTGGACAACCGTTTCAACTACCGGCGCGAGGGCCTGCCGATCAGTGCGGAGACCTCGATCCCGCTGGACAACAAGGAGCGCATCGAGATCCTCAAGGGCACCAGCGGCATCCAGGCCGGAACCAGTGCACCGGGCGGGCTCGTGAACTACGTGGTCAAGCGGCCTACCGAGAAGGACCTGCGGAGCGCCACCGTGGAAGTGTCGGGGCGCGGTGGCGTGCTAGGCGCCGTCGATCTGGGCGGGCGTTTCGGCGTGGACCGTGTGTTCGGCTACCGCTTCAACGTGGCGCACGAAACGCTGCGCCCGCGCATCGACGACCTGAAGGGCGAACGCAGCCTGGCGGCGCTCGCGGCCGATTGGCGCGTGGGCCGCGACACCCTGGTCGAGGCAGAACTGGAATGGAGCCACAAGTCGCAGCCCAGCCAGGCCGGCTACAGCCTGCTCGGCAATGTGTTGCCGCCCGTGCCCAGTCCGCACCTGAATCTGAACAACCAGCCCTGGTCGCAGCCTTCGGTGTTCGGCGCGCTGACGGGCACGTTGCGCCTCGAGCAGGCGCTGAATGCCGATTGGCGGTGGTCGGCGCAGGTCGGGCAGCAGCGCTTGAAGACGGATGATCGGCTGGCGTATGCGTTTGGCTGCGATGCAGAAGGCGACTACACGCGCTACTGCAGCGACGGGACCTATGACATGTACGACTTTCGCAGCGAGAACGAGCGGCGTCGCTTGACCGCTGCGCAGGTGAAGCTCAAGGGCAAGATCACGACGGGCAGTGTTGCGCACGACCTGTCGGTCGGCCTGCTCTCCTCGCGCGTGCGCAACCGCTTCCAGGACCAGGCCTACAACTACGTGGGCGTGGGCAATGTGGATGGCTCCGTCGTCACGTCGCCCGACCCCGCGCTGACCGACTTCAACACCAACCGCGTCGAGCGCTCGCTGGAGTTGTCGCTGCAGGACACCATCCGCTGGTCACCGCAATGGACCACCTGGCTGGGCCTGCGCCACACGCACTTGGACCGGGAGAGCGTGCGCACGGACGGTTCGCGGCCCACCGCATACGACGCCAATGTGAACACGCCATGGCTCGCGCTCGGCTACCAATTGCAGGGCGGACCCTTGCTCTATGCCAGCTATGGCCAGGGCACCGAGTCTTATCTGGTGCCGAACAAGACAAGCCAGTACCTGAACCCCGGCGTCGCCCTGCCAGTACGCAAGTCCCGCCAACAGGAGATCGGCGCCAAAGGCGGCGATGCCACCTGGGCCTGGCAACTCGCCTGGTTCCGCATCGTGCGCCCCATGACGAACATCGACAGCTGCGGCGACGGCTGCACCGGCGCCTACGACGGCGAGGCCGTTCACCAGGGCCTGGAAGGCACGCTGGGCTGGCGCGGCGGCCCCTGGCGGCTGGACGGTGGAGCGACCGTTCTGGACGCCAAGCGCCGCGGCAGCACCGAGACGCCGGCCCTCAATGGCACGCGCCCCGTGAACGTGCCCAAATTGGTGCTGCGCGGCCACGCCTCCTACGCCGTTGCCGGCATCCCTGGCCTCGCATTGGACGGCACCGTAGTGCACGAGGGCCGTCGCTCCGTCCTGCCCGATGCGTCGATCGAACTGCCCTCGTGGACCCGCGTCGACGCCGCGCTGCGCTATGCGACCAGGCTCGGCGGCGCCGACACGCGCTGGACGCTGGGTGTGGAGAACCTGTTCGACCGCCGCTACTTCAAGGAGTCGCCAACGCAGTACGGCCATGTCTACCTGTTCACTGGTGCACCGCGCACCTTGCGACTTGCGATGCAGACAGATTTCTAAGCGCCAGAAAGTCGAAAAAAGACGCTATAATCGTGGGCTACCGTTCCTCAATAGCTCAGTCGGTAGAGCGCCGGACTGTTAATCCGTAGGTCCCTGGTTCGAGCCCAGGTTGAGGAGCCAGAAATTCACCGATCGATTCCTCAATAGCTCAGTCGGTAGAGCGCCGGACTGTTAATCCGTAGGTCCCTGGTTCGAGCCCAGGTTGAGGAGCCAGTAAGCCCAAGGCCCCGCATCGCACGATGCGGGGCCTTTCGCTTTGCCGCTTGCATTGGCGCAGTTCGACGCCATTTGTGGGAGCATGAAGACCCAACCCTCTGCCCCCACCGAACTCGCCCCCGTCCGCGTTCTGGCTGCGCTGTTGGAACGTCTGGAGCACAGCCGCATCGCCGTCGATCCCGCGCAATACCAGGCCGTCGTGGCACGCCTGCAAGTTGCGCTGCGGACCGTGAAACCGAGCGATGGACTGCGGGATTTGCTGGCAGAACATCCAGCAGCCTCCGAGTTGTACGAAAATACGCAGTATGAGGTCGCTGGCCTGTGCCGCTCGCCACTGGATGCATCCGTGGCCGCCGAGCAGCAGGCCAGGACCGTGATCCAGCGCGCAATGCAAATACCCAGGGAGAGTTCCGCCAATGGCCAAAGCTGAAGTGAAAACCGCAATCTTGGCTGACGGGCTGCGCTACAAGACCAAGGTCTCCGGTTCGCCCTTCACCGCTGGTACGTCGATGGGCGGCTCCACGATGTCCTGCTTCCTGTGCGGCAAGCACCGCCTGCGTTCCCAGCTGGGCACGCGCAAGGTCATCGGCAAGTCGCAAGCTGTCTGCGCACCGTCCTGCAAGGAACTGGACGAACTGCTCGCCCGTTGAGCCCGGCAGCTCCCGCGCTGCCCGTTCGTTTCAATCGTCCGAATCGTCCGCGCCACCGATCGGTAGCGGGCTTGGCTGCGTCCGCATGGCGCTGCCTGGCTGCAGGTGCACGGCCTGCGGCTGCAATACGCCCTGCAGGGTGCAGCGCCGCACCTGCTGCATCCGGGGTGCGGGCCGGCCTTCAATGCGTTCACCCCATAGGGCACCCAGCATCACGCCGAACAAGGTCGCCAGCCCGCGCCCTTCCCCGCTGCCGAAGCGGTTGCCGGCGACACCGCCCGCCACCGTGCCCAGCAGGGCACCGTTGCCGGTGTCCCCTTGCGGCGCCACCTCTTGCACGAGCTGGCACACCTGCTGCACCACCGGCACGGGCGCCAGCAGCTTCGTTTGCTCCTGCGCCATGGACGGCGAGGCGCCCCCTGACAAGAGCGCCAGTACCATGCAGATCCATCGCTTGTTCATCGCGGCAGCGCCAGACCGAGGCCTCAAGGAAAACGGAGGCGTCATTATGGTGACGGGCCGGCGGGCATGCGCCATCCACCCTGCGTGACACCGGAGCACCCATGCATTACCGCCCTCTCGGCAAGAGCCCCCTGCGCGTTTCCGCCCTGTGCCTGGGCACGATGATGTTCGGCGACCAGACGGCGCTGGCCGAAGCCAGCGACATCGTCGCGCACGCGCAGGAGCACGGCGTCAACTTCCTCGACACGGCCGATGTCTACAAGCAGGGCGCCTCCGAGGAGATGCTGGGCCAGATCCTCGCCGGCCGGCGTCAGCACTGGATCGTCGCCACCAAGCTCGGCAACAAGATGGCCGATGCGCCCAACCACGGCCACTACTCGCGCCATTGGGTACTGACCGAGGTGGAGAACAGCCTGCGGCGCCTGCGCACCGACCACATCGACATCTATTACTTGCACCGCGACTTCGACGGGCTGGACCTGGAGGAGCCGCTGCGTGCCATCGACACCTTGCTGCGCGCCGGCAAGATCCGCTACTGGGGACTGTCGAACTTCCGCGGCTGGCGCATCGCCGAAGCAGCGCACCTCGCGCAGCGCTTAAACATGCCCGGCCCGGCCGTGTGCCAGCCCTACTACAACCTGCTCAACCGGATGCCCGAGGTCGAGATCCTGCCGGCCTGCCGTCAGTATGGGTTGGGCGTTGTGCCCTACAGCCCGATCGCGCGCGGCATCCTGTCGGGCAAGTACCTGCCAGGCACCGCGCCGGCCGCAGAGAGCCGCGTGGGCCGTGGCGAAAAGCGCGTGATGGAAACCGAATTCCGCGACGAATCGCTGCAGATCGCGCAGACCTTGCAGGCCCATGTGCAGGGTCGCGGCATCACGTTGGCGCAGTTCGCCACGGCCTGGGTGCTCGGCAGCGGTACGGTGTCCTCTGTCATCGCCGGCCCGCGCACATTGGCGCAGTGGAAGGACTACCTGCCGGCCCTGGACCATGCGCTCACGGCCGAAGACGAGGCCTTCGTGAACCGCCTGGTGCCGCCCGGCCACCCCTCCACGCCCGGCTACACCGATCCGTCCTATCCCGTCATCGGCCGCCAAGCCCGGGCGAGCTGAGCACGGTCTGGCGAACACGACAAATGTCACATCCTGTCCGATGGACTGCGGGGCGACGGCTTGTGACCCCTATGGCTGCGGCCTACATTCACGGCGACGGCGGTGCGGCCAGTACCCGCACCTGACAGATCGGCAGTCCAACGTGCCGACGCCGTCGCCACATTCCACGGTGCGCCTTGTGGCGCCCTGATTTGGCCGCTGTCCTACAGACGCTTGACAGCCGCCAAAGTACAACTCCCCACACAGCAACAACACGCTTCACCGGAAGGAGCCAGATGATCAAAGTCGGCATCGTGGATGACCACGCCATCGTGCGTTCAGGTCTGCGGCAGTTCTTCTCGGACCACGTGGATCTGCGCGTGGTCGGCGAAGCTGCCAGCGGTCGCGAAGCCATCGACCTGGTCCGCAACACAGAGATGGATGTGCTGCTGATGGACCTGTCCATGCCTGGCCAGACGGGCATCGACGTGCTCGCCATGATCCGCGCCAAGGCGCCGGACCTCGGCATTCTCATCCTCTCGGGCTACCCCGAGGAGCACTATGCGATGAACCTGATCCGCCAGGGCGCGAGCGGCTACCTGAACAAGGAATGCGACCCGATGGAGATCGTCAATGCGATCCGAACGGTCGCCATGGGGCGGCGCTACATCACGCCCGCCGTGGCCGAACTACTGGCCCAGCAGATCAACCGCAAGGGTGACGAAGCGCCGCACGAGCAGCTGTCCGAACGCGAGTTCCAGGTATTCTTGAAGCTGGCCAAGGGCGAGACCGCGGGCGACATCGCCAAGACCTTGTCGCTGAGCGTCAAGACCGTCAGCACCTACCGCACCAGGCTGATGGAAAAGCTCAACCTGAGCTCCAACAGCGACCTGACCTACTACGCCCTGAAAAACAAGCTGATCGATTGATCGCTTGGGGCAAGCCATCAAAAAAAAGGGCTCCGCGGAGCCCCTTTTTCATGCCGTGGCAAATTGCGAATTTCAGCCCCAGCGCACGTCCTCATCGTCCGCGGCCGGCTGCACCTCGAACTGCATGTGCACGGCCTGGGGGCCCAGCTGTAGGCGCACGCCTTCGGCCTGCGCCAAGGCCTTCACGTCCGCCCACGTCAGCGGCCGGTACGCCTTGGCGCGCTGCGCCGGGCTCTCGGCATCGGGCATGGGTTGCAGCGACATCGAGAGATTGACCACCGCGCCGTCGACGCCAGCCTCGATGCGCACCTGGGCCGGCATGGCCGCTGCATCCGTCAACGCCATCAGGCACGCCGGAAACAGCGTGCGCAGGCCCAGCCGCGCCACGCGGGCGTCCAGCGCCTGGGTCGTGTCCAACACCGTGAACCCGCGGAACGACAGCTCGGTGGTCAGCAGGTGCAGACAGTCGGCGACGCCCTCGTTGAGCGCCACCTGCTCACCCTCGTGCGGCGCCAGCCAACCCATCAGGGCCACGCATTCGCTGCTGGCCGAGCGTGCCAGCGTGTTCATCTCACTGCAGTTGCGCCGCAGGGCGTCCAGGTTGGGCGCCTGCGCCTGCACGCGACGCTCCACGAGGGAGGCGATCATGCTGACCGGCTGCAAGGATCCAGCGATCTGGTGCCGGATGGCCGAACCCATGCGCCGCAACACCGCATAGCGGGCCGCTTCCTGGGCGATGGAGACCGCGTCGTCGTCCGCCACAGTGGCTGGCGGAATCGCTTCCAGAGCATGCAACGCGGCTGAAGACATGAACCGACACTCCCCATTTGAATCGATGGGCTACGGTAGCGCAGGAGCCATGAGTTGTGGTCAGGTTTGGGCACGAGCCTTTGTAGGCCGAGGCCGACATCTATGGCGCCCAGTGCTGCTCAGCCTGCACGGCCGCGGCGCCACAACAAGGCCAGCATCGCCACACCGATGGCGACGAAGCACAGAAAAGACCAGTTGGCGATCGAGCCACCCAGGAAGGTCCAGTCGACTGCAGCGCAATCGCCGCCACCCGCAAAAATCATGGGCACGGCTCGCTTGAGCGGGAAGGTTTCGATCATCCCGTAGAAGTCGCGGCCGCAGCTTGCGACCTCGGGCGGGTACCACTGCAGCCAGGTCTGCCGTGCCGCCACGAAGGCGCCGAAGCCGGCGATCAACAGCGTCAGCAGGCCACCGACCAGATGGGCGCCCCGCGAACGCAGCATGGCGGTGAGCCCCGCCACGACAGCCACGAGCACGAGTGCGTAGCGTTGCACGATGCACATGGGACAGGGCTCCAGACCCAGGCCGTGCTGCAGGTAAAGGCCGAAGCCCAACAGGGCAATACAGAACAGACTCACCAGGGCCAGCACCTTGCGCGGGGCCTGGTCCAACATTCGCAGCAGCATTCCCACCCTTTCTTGCGACGCTTCTTGTGGCGCGCACCCTCCGGCGGAGGGCGTCGCGGTATTGTCGGCGATGGGATTGCACTGCCCGGGCTTTGGTTCCCGGCACGACGCTCAATCGTCGCGGCGCCAGCGGCGGCCGTACCCGCGGTCGTCGTGGTAGGGACGGCCTTCGTAGCCCGGGCGTACGATCACCACGGGCGGGCCGACCACCGGAGGCTCCACGACCACCGGACGGCGGTAGCCGTAGTAGCCCGGGCCGACGGGCGCCACCACGCAGCCGCTCAGCGCGGCGGCGGCCAGCAAGGCAAACAGGGACAGACGTTTCATGCGGATCTCCATCGCAGCGCAAGCAGATGCGCATTCAACGGCCCGGCGCCGTCCAGGACGACATCCGGCGCATGAAGTTCTGTAAAGAGCCGTTGCTGCGCGTTCGACCGAACACATGATGACCAACATCTATTCGAGTTTCCGATTTATGATGCTTGTCATTTATCAGCCACGGAGCGGCGCATGCCACGTGTATCCCAGCAACAGACCGACGAGAACCGCGTCGCGATCGAGAAGGCCTCTGCGCGCCTGTTCCGCGAAAAAGGCCTGCACGGCGTCAGCGTCGCCGAGGTGATGGCCGCGGCCGGCCTCACGCACGGCGGCTTCTACGGCCACTTTTCGTCCAAGGACGGGCTGGCCGCGGTGGCCTGCGCCAAGGCCTTCGAACAGTCTGGCGCGCGCTGGGACCAACGCTTCGCCGAACTGCCCGAGCGCGAAGACCGCCGCCGGGCCTATGTCGAGGGCTATCTGGCCACGGCCACGCGCGACCGCCCCGGCAGCAGCTGCACGGCCGCTGCGCTGGCCGGTGACGTCGCGCGAACCGATGCCCAGGCGCCCGTGCGCAGCGCGTACCTGGACGGCGTGAAGACCATGGCCGCCCGCCTGGCCAGCCTGCAGCCCGACGCCGGCACGCCGCAGGCCGAGCAGCGCGCGCTGGCCGACATGGCCACTCTGGTGGGCGCGCTGCTGTTGTCGCGCGCCACGAAGGGCGACCCGATCTCCGAGGCGCTGCTGGCCAGCGCGCGCGCGCGCCTGCTGCAGGAGGGCCCCCAACCATGAGTGCCGTGCCCACCACCGCAGCCCGTACCGCCAATGCGGCCCAGGCAGCCGCCAACCCCGGCAAGGCCGCACTGGCAGCCCAGGCCCGGTCCCAGCGCCTGCTGCAGGGCCCGGTGCTGGCCACCTTGCTGCTGCTGGCCGCGCCAAACCTGGTCGTCATGCTGGCGCAGGCCGCCGCCAACTTCCTGGAAAGCTACTTCGTCGGCCTGCTCGGCGTGGACGCGCTCGCCGGCGCGGCGCTCGTGTTCCCGCTGGTCATGCTGATGCAGACCATGTCCGCCGGCGGCATGGGCGGCGGCATCTCCTCGGCCATCGCACGCGCCATCGGTGCCGGCGACACGCCCAAGGCCCAGGCGCTGGCGCTGCACGCCCTCGTCATCGCGCTGGCCTTCGGCGTGGCCTGCATGCTGGGCGGCCTGCTGGGCGGGCCGCTGCTGTACCGCGCCATGGGCGCCACGCCGGCCGTGCAGCAGGCCGCCCTCGCCTACTCCAACGCGATCTTCGTCGGCGCTGTGTTCCTGTGGCTGGCCAACGGCATGGCCAGCGTGCTGCGCGGCAGCGGCAACATGGCGCTGCCCGCGATGGTGCTGTCCGGCGGCGTGCTGCTCCTGCTGCTGGCCTCGCCCCTGCTGATCTTCGGCTGGGGGCCGGTGCCGGCGCTGGGCATCACGGGAGCGGGGCTGGCCCTGGTCGTCTACTACGTCGTGGCCGCAGCAGTGATGCTGGTGTCTGTGTGGCGCGGCAACGGCGGTGTGCAGCTGCGCCTGTCCCACCCGCTGCGTTGGGCGCTGTTCCGCGACATCCTGGGCGTGGGCGCACCTGCCATCGTCAACAACGTCACGCTGAACCTGTCCGTGTTGACGGCCACGGCCCTGGTCAGCCCGCTGGGCAGCGAGGCACTGGCCGGCTTCGGCCTGGGCATCCGGCTCGAGTACCTGCAGATTCCCATCGTGTTCGGCTTCGGCGCCGCCATGGTCGCCATGGTGGGCATGAACACCGGTGCGGGCCAATTGGTGCGCGCGCGCCGCGTGGCGTGGACCGGGGCGCTGCTCGCTGCCGCCGTCACCTCGTTCGTGGGTCTGGCAGCGGCGCTGTTCCCTGCCACATGGCTCGGCTTGTTCACGCACGACCAGGAGGCGATCCGCGTCGGCACGCAGTACCTGCGCACCGTGGGGCCGGCGTACGGCCTGTTCGGGCTGGGGCTGTCGCTGTACTTCGCCTCGCAGGGCGCGCGGCGCATGGGCTGGAGCATCGTTGCCGGCGCGGCGCGGCTGCTGGTGGTGTACCTCGCAGGTCACCTGGCGCTGCGGCTGGGGGCCGGCCTGCCCACGCTGCTGGCGATCATGGTGGCAGGCCTGGCGCTCTATGCGCTGCTGAACGCCTGGCCCTGGTTCGCGCGGCCGCAGGACCGGCCGCGCCCCTGAGAGATCAGCCCGCGGTGTGCAGCCGCACCCAGGCCAGGTACTTGTCGAGCCAGCCCTGCAGGAAAGCGCGGCTGGCCTCGCCGATGCTGCCGTCGGCGTCGAACAGGCCGTCTTTCGCCTGCACGAAGGCCTCGGGCTGGCCCAGCGTGGGCACGTCCAGGTAGGCCAGCACATTGCGCAGGTGTTGCTGCGCCAGCGCCGTGCCGATGGCGCCGACCGACACGCCGATCACACCCGCGGGCTTGCCGGGGAACGCGCTCTTGCCATAGGGCCTCGAAGCATGGTCGATGGCGTTCTTGAGAACGCCCGGGATGGAGCGGTTGTACTCGGGTGTCACGAACAACAGGCCGTGCGCCGACTGGATCTCGGCCTTCAGCCGCGTGACGCTGGCGGCCGGGCTGCCATCGTCGTCCTGGTTGTACAGCGGCAGGTCGTCGATGCGCAGCTGCTCGAACGTCACATCTGCGGGCGCGAGCTTGGCCAGCGCGACGGCCAGCTTGCGGTTGAACGAGTCCTTGCGCAGGCTGCCGACGACGACGGCGATCTTGGTCTGGGCCATGGGCTGTCCTTTCGGAAGTGTTGAAGGACGCCCACCTTAGCCCAGTTTCAGAAACCCGCCAGCACCGCGCCCTTGAACTCGGTCTGGATGAACTTGCGGATCTCGTCGGAGTGGTAGGCCTTGACGAGCTTGCCGACCCACGGCTTGTCCTTGTCCTGCTCGCGCACGACCAGCACGTTCACGTAGGGCGACTTGGCGCTCTCCTGCGCGATGGCGTCCTTGCCGGGGTTCAGCCCCGCCGACAGCGCAAAGTTGGTGTTGACGGCCGCGGCATCCAGGTCGTCGAGCGAGCGCGCGAGTTGCGCCGCCTCGAGTTCGACGAACTTCAGCTTCTTGGGGTTCTCGGTCACGTCCAGCGGCGTGGCCTTCAGGCCGGCGGACGGCTTGATCTTGATCAGGCCCTTGTCCTGCAGCACCAGCAGCACACGGCCACCGTTGGTCGGGTCGTTGGGGATGCCAAAGCGCGCGCCTTCCTTGAGGTCCTTCAGGTCCTTGACCTTCTTGGAATACAGACCGATCGGGTAGTTGACCGTCTGCGCGACCGAGACCAGTTTGTAGCCGCGGTCCTTGACCTGCAGGTCCAGGAAGGGCTGGTGCTGGTAGCTGTTGGCGTCCAGGTCGCCGGCGGCCAGCGCTGCATTGGGCTGGATGTAGTCGCTGAACTCGACGATCTGGATCTTCAGCCCGTCCTTCTCGGCAATGCGCTTGACCTGTTCGAAGATCTGCGCGTGCGGGCCGGCCGTCACGCCGATCTTGAGCGGCTTGTCCTGCGCCAGCGCGGTGCCGGCCACGAGTGCGAAGGCGATGGTGGAAAGGAAGGTACGTTTCTGCATGGGAAGCTCTCTCTAGAAAATCAATCAATGGCGGATGCGTCGCACCAGCCAGTCGCCGGCGCTCTGCACCAGCTGCACGAACACGATCAGCACGAGGACCACGGCGGCCATGACCTCGGGCAGGAAGCGCTGGTAGCCGTAGCGGATGCCCAGGTCGCCCAGGCCGCCGCCGCCGATGGCGCCGGCCATCGCCGAGAAGCCCGTCAGGCTCACCAGCGTGATCGTGAGCGCCGCCACGATGCCGGGCAACGCCTCGGGCAGCAGCACCTTCCAGACGATCTGCGACGTGGTGGCGCCCATGGCCTGCGCCGCTTCCACAAGGCCGTGGTCGACCTCGCGCAGTGCCGTCTCCACGAGCCGGGCCACGAAGGGCGCAGCCGCCAGCGTGAGCGGCACCACGGCCGCCGCCGTGCCGATGGACGAGCCGGTCACGAAGCGCGTGAACGGGATGATCGCCACCAGCAGGATGATGAAGGGCGTGGAGCGCACCGCGTTGACGATGCCGCCCACGATGCGGTTGACGGGCGCGTTCTCGCGCACCCCACCGCGGTCGGTCAGGCGCAGCAGCACACCCAACGGCACGCCGATCAGCGCGCCGGCCAGGCCCGAGATGCCGACCATCACCAGCGTCTCCCACATGGAGGTGGCGAACAGTTCCAGCAGCGGGCCGTTGAAGGTCTCGAGGAAATCAAACATGGGCGGACTCCGGCACCAGGGGTTGGACGCTCACGCCGGCCTGGCGCAGATGCGCGATGCCGGCCTGCAGCTGATCCGCCGCGCCGCGTGCGAACACCGCCAGCTGGCCGAAGGGCTGGCCCTGCACCTCGTCGATCTGGCCGTGCAGGATGGACAGGTCCAAACCGAAGCGGCGCACCAATTCGGTCAGCAGCGGCTGATCGGCGCCATCGCCGGCGAAGGCCAGGCGCAATCCCTGCCCCTGGCCCGCCGGGCTCGCGCCCATCAGCGTGCGCAGCCGCGCGAGCACGGAGTCCGGCAGCTCCTGCGGCACGATCTCCTCGATCAGGCTGCGCGTGGTGGCGTGCTGCGGATTGGAAAACACATCGATCACGCGGCCCTGCTCGACGATGCGGCCCGCGTCGATCACGGCCACGCGCTCGGCCACCTGCTTGATCACCTGCATCTGGTGCGTGATCAGCACGATGGTCAGGCCGAACTCCTGGTTGATCTGGCGCAAGAGGCCCAGGATGGAGCGCGTGGTCTCCGGGTCCAGCGCCGAGGTGGCCTCGTCGGACAGCAGCACCTTGGGCCGGTTGGCCAGCGCCCGGGCGATGCCCACCCGCTGCTTCTGCCCGCCGCTGATCTGCGAGGGATGGCGTTTGGCCAGCGCCGACAGGCCGACCAGGTCCAACAACGGCTCCACGCGCTTGCGAATCTCGCCATCGGACAGCCCGGCGATCTCCAGCGGCAAGGCCACGTTGTCGTAGACCGTGCGCGAGCTCAACACATTGAAGTGCTGGAACACGATGCCGATGTCGCGCCGTGCGATGCGAAGTGCCGCATCGTCCAGCGCCGTCATCTCGCGGCCGTCGACCAGCACCTGCCCAGCCGTGGGCCGGTTCAAAAGGTTGATCACGCGCACCAGCGAACTCTTGCCCGCGCCGCTGCGGCCGATGATGCCGAACACTTCGCCCGCCGCGACCTGCAGGTCGATGCCGCGCAATGCGTGCACCGGTCCGCTGCTACCCTGGTAGGTCTGGGTGATATCCCTCAACTCGATCATTGCTCACCATGGGCTTCGCCATCGGGGAAACCCTTATTCAATGCAAGGGGCAGGAATCTACGCTCTTTTTTATAAAACTCATAAGAATATAAAGTTCATTGCTTATATGAAGGCAAACGGGATCCTGCTGCACGTCGTCGGTCTGTGGGTGCTGTCGGGGCTGGATGCGAGCGGCAAGTACCTGGCGCTGGTCGGCGTGCCGGTGCTGCTGGTGGCCTGGGTGCGCTATGCCGTGCACACGGCGCTGTCCAGCGCCATCCTGCTGCCGCGCCGCGGCCGTGCGCTGCTGCGCACGCGCTCGCTGCGCGGGCAGCTGCTGCGCGGCGTGCTCATGATCGCGTCGACGCTGCTGTTCTTCTCCGTCCTCAAGCGCGTGCCCCTGGCCGAGGCCACGGCCATGAACTTCATGGCACCGGTCTTCCTGCTCGCGCTGGCGCCCTGGCTGCTGCACGAGCCGCACCGTCTGCACCGCTGGCTGGGTGTGGCGCTGGGCTTCGCCGGCATGCTGCTCGTGGTCCGGCCCGGCGCGGGGCTGGACACCGTGGGCGTGCTGCTGGGCCTGGCCACGGCGCTGACCTTCGCGGCCTTCCAGATCGCCACGCGCCGGCTGGCCGGCGACGATCCGTTGACGACCAACTACTACGGCGGCCTCGTGGGCACCGTGGCTTTGACGCCGCTGCTGCCCTGGGTCTGGGAACTGCCCGCGCTCAGCACGGGGCAGTGGGTGCTGCTGCTGTCCACCGGCGTCACGGGTGCGATCGGCCACGGCCTGCAGTCCGCAGCGTATGCCCGCACGCCGGCTTCGCTGCTCGCGCCCTACAGCTACCTGCAGATCCTGAGCGCCACGGCGCTCGGCTGGGCCGTCTTCGGCCAGCTGCCCGATGCCACGACCGCCCTGGGCATCGCCTGCATCTGCGGTGCCGGCATCGCTGTGGCGCTGGTCGAGCGCCGGCTCAATCGCGCAATGCGCGCTGCGCCAGTGCCGCCTGCAGCAGCGCACAGCCCACGACCAGCGCCAGTGCCACCGTCAGCGAGCTCCCGTGGGCCACGAAGCCGATGATGGACGGCCCGACCATGAAGCCGCAGTAACCCACGGACGCCACGGCCGAGATGCCGTGCGCCGGCGCCACGCCCGGCACCTGGGCAGCCGCACTGAACAGCACCGGCACCACGTTGGCCAGGCCCACGCCGACCAGCGCGAAGCCAGCCAGCGCCAGCGGGATGTTGGGCGACAACAGCACAAGCGCCAGCGCGACGGCCGCCAGGCAGGCACTGGCGCGCAGCAGGCCCACAGCCGACCAGCGTGCGCGCAGCCGGTCGCCCACGAAGCGCGTGGCCGCCATCGTTGCCGAGAAGCTGGCGTAGGCCAGCGCAGCCTGCTGCTGCGGTGCGCCGCGCTCGCTGGCCAGGAACAGCACGCTCCAGTCGTAGATCGCGCCCTCGACCACGAAGCCCAGTGCCGCCAGCAGGCCCAGCAGCGCCAGCCGCCCGCGCGGCAGCACGAAGCGCCCGTGCGCCTCATCGGCCGCAGCGGGCGCCGGCGCCATCTGCCGCATGCTCCAGCCCACCAGCAGCATGCTGAACACGGCCACCGCAAGCAGCTGCAGCTTCGGCGCCACGCCGGCCGTGAACAGCAGCCCGCCCACGCCCGCCCCCACCATGCCGCCCAGGCTGAACATGCCGTGGAAGGCGCTCATGAGCGGCCGGCCGGCCTGGCGTTCGAGTTCCGAGGCGTCGGCGTTCATGGCCACGTCGAGCAGGCCGGTGGCCAGGCCGAACAGGCCCAGCAGCCCCCAGAGCAGCACCAGGTGCGGCATGTGCAGCAACAGCACCAGGGCCAGCGCCGACAGCAGCGCGCCCCACCAGGCCACGCGCCGCGCGCCATGGCGCGCGATCAGCCAGCCGGCCTGCGTGAGCCCCAGCACCGAGCCCACGCCGGCCGCCAGCACCAGGCCGCCGATGGCGCCCACGCCGAGGCCGTAAACGGCCTTCACCGTGGGGATCTGCACGCCCCAGGTGGCGAACATGAAACCGGCCGCAAAAAACAAAAAGCGCGCAGCCCAGTGCGCGCGTACCGTAGAGGAAGTCATGGCGCCGACGATAGCCGAGCGCCATGACCGGTCCCGGCCCATCCCCCTACACTGCCGCACCCCATGGCCACCCGCCGCCTCGACCCCTACAGCCTGCGCCTGTTCGCCAGCGCCGCCGAAGAAGGCTCCATCGCGCGCGCCGCCGCGCGCGAGCACCTGTCCGCCTCGGCGCTGTCGCGCCGCATCGCCGACCTCGAACATGCCTTCGGCGTGCCGCTGCTGGTGCGCTCGCCGCTGGGCATCCGGCTCACCGACGCCGGCCGGCTCGTGCACGCGCGCGGCCTGCAACTGGAGGCCGGCCTTGACGCGCTGCTGCGCGAAGTGCAGTCGCACGACGGCCGCGTCAGCGGGCTGGTGCGGCTGTGCGCCAACGAGTCCTCGGTGGTCGGCTTCTTGCCCGAGCGGTTGCAGCGCTTTCGCCAGGCCTACCCGCAGGTCGCCATCGCGCTGCAGGAGCGTCTCAGCGACGAGGTGCTGCGTGCCTGCCTGGACGACGCGACCGATGTCGGCGTGGCCGTGGCCCACGCGGTGCCCGCCGGGCTGGACGCCTGGGACTTCGCCGACGACCCGCTCGCCGTTCTGCTGCCCACCGCCCACCCGCTGGCCGCACGCGACAGCCTGCGCTTCGCCGAGATCGCGCAGCACCCGCTGGTCTGCGTGCAGAGCGGCGGCGCGCTGGACCGCCAGCTGCGCGAGCGCGCCGCCGCTGCCGGCCTGCAGCTGCAGGTGGCGGTGGCCGTGCACAGCTTCGACGGCGTGGCACGCATGGTCGAAGCCGGGCTGGGCCTGGCCATCCTGCCGCGCAGCGCGGCGCGCGCCTACGCCGGCGCGCCGCAGTTCGCGCGGCGCCCGCTGGCCGAAGACTGGGCGCCGCGCACGCTGCGGCTGTATGCGCTGCACAAGATGCCGCGGCCTGCGGCCGTGGCGGCGCTGATCGAAGCGTTGCGCGCCTGAGCGGGCACCGGATCGGCCCGGACATGCGCTCAGCGCATGCCCCCCGGCACCAATCAGCACTTGGTCGGGCGCGCGGCGCGCTCCTACAGTCCGTGCCACCAAGGTGAGCGACGGAGACAAGCAGCGTGCATCTCGAACTTCCAGGCCGCGTGCTGTATCTGGCACAGGCGCACGCCGCGGTAGCGGCACAGATGACCGGCCGGCCCATGACCCTGGCCCAGGCCGGAGCGCTGCGCGACGAGGTCTCGACCGACGAGATCACGCCCGTGGCCATCCTCGCGCACTACGACGACGCGCTGGGCCGCTATCCCTACACCGGCTTCACGGTCGAGGGTCGCCAGCCCATTGCCGTTGGGGCCGTTCGCAGCGGCGGCTTCTCGGTCACGGTGGCCGGCGCGCGCTACGGCAAGGGCTCTTCGCGTGAGCACAGCCCGGCCGCCGAGAAGCTGGCCGGCATCCGGCTCGTGGTGGCCGAAAGCTTCGAGCGCATCTACCGGCAGAACGCCGACAACATCGGCCTGTTCACCTCGACCGACCTCGGCCTCATCGCGCGCATCGAGCGCGGCGAGGCCATCGCGATCGACGAGCTCGTGGCCGGCCGCGACGCACTGGCCGCCGCCATCCTGCGCGCGGGCGGGCTGCTGCGCTTCGGCCAGTTGCACATGCAAGGCATCCGCCCGGCCGCCGACGCAGCGGACGCCGGCCCGCGCACGCTGTTCGAGAAGATCGCCCTGCGCCACGCGCTGGCCACCCCCGTCACGCCGGCGCACCCAGCCGCCGGCGACGGCGCCTTCGTGCGCGCCGACCGGCGCTTCATCCACGAGTACTACACCGGCATGTGCGCCCACATGCTGCTGGCCAGCTTCGGCCCTGCGCTGCAGCTGGCCGATCCGGCCTCCATCGTGGTGTTCGAGGACCACACCTCCTACGTAGACCAGAGCCCGGCCCACCTGCGCATGGGCCTGGTGCCCAACATCAACGCCATGGTGCAGGCCCAGCGCGACTTCGCGCGGGCGCATGGCCTGACCCTGCACCGCACGCTGACCGACGCCGAGGCGGCCGCACCGGGCGCCGACACCAACGTGGCCGGCATCTCGCATGCCATGGTGGCGGAGCGCTACGCGCTGCCCGGCGAACTGGTTGTCGGCACTGATTCGCACACGCCGCACAGCGGCGCACTGGGCTGCGTGGCCTTCGGCGTGGGCACGACCGACATGGCCAACGCCTTTGTGACCGGCGCGGTGCGCATGACCGTGCCGCAATGCCTGCGCGTGGAGCTGCAGGGCCCGCTGGCGGCCGGTACCACGGCCAAGGACGTGCTGCTGCACCTGCTGGCCCAGCCCGACATCCGCGCCGGCGCCGGCGTGGGCCGGGTGTTCGAGTTCTGCGGCAGCGCCGTGGCCGCCATGTCCATCGACGAGCGCGCCACGCTGACCAACATGGTGGCCGAGCTCGGCGGCTTCACGGGCATCGTCGCGCCCGATGCCGAGACCGTGCGCTTTCTGAAGGAGCGCCGCGGCGTCGACTTCGTGCTGCAGGACTGGATGGCGAGCGATGCCGGCGCCGCCTACGCCGACCACATCGTGCTGGACTGCAGAACGCTGTCGCCCATGGTGGCGCGCCCGGGCGACCCCGGCAACGGCCTGCCGCTGGCCGCACTGGACGCACCCGTGCGGCTGGACATCGCCTATGGCGGCTCGTGCACCGCCGGCAAACGCGAGGACTTCGACCACTACCACGCCGTGCTGTCCTGGGCCGCCGCACGCGGCCTGCGTGTGGCCGAGGGCGTGCAGCTGTACTTGCAGTTCGGCACCACGGCCGTGCGCGACTATTGCACCGCGCAGGGTTACCTCGCGGCGTTCGAGAAGGTCGGCGCGCAGATGCTGCAGCCTTCCTGCGGCGCCTGCGCCAATTGCGGCCCGGGCTCGTCCACGCAGGCGGACCAGGTCACGGTCAGCGCGATCAACCGCAACTTCCCCGGACGCTCGGGCCCCGGCAGCGTCTGGCTGGCCAGCCCCCCCACGGTGGCGGCCAGCGCCATCGCGGGGCGCCTGCTGTCCTTCGCCGAGCTGCAGGCCACGCACGGCTGAAGCCTTCACAACCACCAAGGAGACAACGATGAAACACCCCGCGATCGCGCGGCGTGGCGCCCTGGCGCTGCTCGCCGCCAGCCTGGCCGCGCCCGCCTGGGCCCAGGGCGACAAGCCCATTCGCCTGATCGTGCCGCTGACCACGGGCTCCACGGTGGACACCATGGCGCGCGCCATGGGCCCCACGCTGGCCCGGCAGACCGGCCACCCCGTGGTCGTGGAGAACCTGCCGGGTGCCGGCGGCATGACCGGCACGCTGCAGGTCGTCAATGGCGCCAAGGACGGCACGGTGCTGGGCGTGGTCTCGTCCAACCACGTGATCAACCCCGGCATCTACAAGAAGGTCCCGTTCGACGCCATCGCCGACATTACGCCGATCCGGGTGATCGGCAGCGTGCCGCTGGTGCTGGTGGTGCACCCGTCCGTGCCGGCCCACACCACGCCCGGACTCATCGCGCTCATGAAGGCCAAACCGGGCCAGCTGAACCTGGGCTCGGCCGGCAACGGCAGCACGCTGCACCTGGCCGGCGAGCTGTTCGGCCAGGAGGCCGGCGTGCAGATCAAGCACATCCCCTACCGCGGCACCGGCCCGCTCACCACCGACCTGCTGGGCGGCCAGGTCGACATGGCCTTCGTCTCGGTCACGGCCGTGGCGCCGCACATCAAGGCCGGCACGCTGCGCGCCATCGCGATGTCGAGCACGGCGCGCTCGTCCCTCCTGCCCGAGGTGCCCACGCTGGCCGAATCCGGCCTGCCGCGCTACGGCTTCGACGCCTGGATCGCCGTGGTCGGCCCGGCCGGCATGGCCCCGGCCGTGGTGCAGAAGACGGCCGCCGACCTGCAGGCCGTGCTGGCCAGCAGAGAGGTGGCCGACGCGCTCGCGGCTTGTATCTTTAGATCCGACCGGCGCGGTAGAGTCTGGCGGCCGTTGAGGCGGCCAGA
>NZ_VEDO01000120.1 GCF_007677875.1 Variovorax boronicumulans
GAGGGAGGGGGGGAGGGGGGTGGGGGTTTGTCTGGTTGGTGGATTGAAGCGTGAAGTGGAACAGTTTTCGGTTGTGGGGAGGAAGTGGATGAGAAGGAGTTAGAGCGAGGTGAGCGGTGAAGAGGGGGGAATGATGATGGGGATGAAGATGGAAGGGGAGAGGGGGCGCGGGATGGGTTTGAGTGTGGAGGGATCGCTGAGGAGGATGAGGGGGGAGTTGGGGGGGAATGGGTGGGGTGGCGGGCGGGGGGGAGGGGGGGGG
>NZ_VEDO01000121.1 GCF_007677875.1 Variovorax boronicumulans
GGGGGGGGGGGGGGGGGGGGTAGGGGAGGAGGTGGATGAGGTGGAGCATGAAGGGCTGACGTTGGCGCTTCGGGAGATAGGGGATGGTGGGGTGGTGGATCAGGATGGGGGTGGTGTAGGCGGGGGTGGTGTAGAAGGGGGGGTGGTGGGAGTGGTGGATGTTGTGGGTGAGGATGAGGAGGGTGTATTGGGTGTTGAGTTGGGTGATGAGTTGGTGGATGTTGGAGGTGGAGATGGGGTGGAGGGGGGAGGAGGGGTGGTG
>NZ_VEDO01000122.1 GCF_007677875.1 Variovorax boronicumulans
GTAGGACAGATGGATGTTGGGGCCGTGGTGGGGGTTGGGGGTGTGAGGCGGGCGGAGGAGGTTGAGGATGGGGGGGATGTGTTGTTGGGGGGGGGGGTGGGAGGGATGGTGGAGAAGGAGGGGGAGGGAGAGGGGAGGAAGAGGGTGCGGGTGAAGGGGGGGGCGAAGGTGTAGAGGATGGGGGTGGGGAAGGAGATGGTGGGGAAGGGGGTGGTGGGGTGGGGGGAAAGGGATGGTGGGTTGGGGAGGGGAGAGGAAGTGG
>NZ_VEDO01000123.1 GCF_007677875.1 Variovorax boronicumulans
CGATGGGTGAAGGGATAAAAGGTAGTGTGGGGATAAGAGGGTGATAGGGGGGAAGAGTTGATATGGAGGGGGGTGTTTGGGAGGTGGATGTGGGGTGATGTGATGGTGGGGGTGTAGGGGTAGAGAGTGGAAATGTAGATGGATGTGTGGGGGTAGAGGGAGATCGGGGGGGGGATTGGGAAGATGGTGGGGTTGGAGTTGGGGGGGAAGTTGGAGGGGGGTTAGGTGGGGCGGAGGATTTGGAAGTTGTGGGAGTGCTG
>NZ_VEDO01000124.1 GCF_007677875.1 Variovorax boronicumulans
CTCCTCCTCCCCATCCCCTTCCAAAACCACAACATCCCCTTCATCCTCTCCCTCGCCTTCCCCCTCCCCCCCCTCGTCCCCTCCCCCTCCCCACCGACCATCCCCTTCACCTTCCCCACCTCCCTCATCATCACCTCCATCCTCCTCAACACCTTCTCCCCTCCCTCCCTCATCCCCTTCACCCCCATCCCCTTCACCTCCTCCACCCTCCCTCCCATCCCTCCCCCCCCCTTGTCCCAACTCCTTTTCCAACTCCTCCC
>NZ_VEDO01000125.1 GCF_007677875.1 Variovorax boronicumulans
GTCGGCGGGGAGGAGCGGGGTGATGGCGTCGGGGTGGACGGGGGCGCGGACGGTGTGGGTGAGTTGTGGATGGGGGGCGAGGGGAGGGTGGCGGGTTTGTGTGTGGTGAGGGGGGATGGGGGGGGGGGGTGATGGGGAATGGGAAGATGGTTGTGGTGGAGGAAGGCTGGATGGGCGTGGGGGGAGAGATGGTGGAGAAGAGGGGGATGGTGGGGGAGTTGATGTAGAAGATGGAGGAGATGGAGTGGATGGAGGTG
>NZ_VEDO01000126.1 GCF_007677875.1 Variovorax boronicumulans
CCTCTCCACCCCCATCGTGACCCCCCTCATCCCCCAGGCCTTCCTCTCCCCCACCACACCCCCCCCCACCCACAGCCTTCCCAACTTCACCATCTCCTCCCACTCCTCCAACACCCCCTCCACACCCACCTTCTCGATCTTCCCCTCCTCCACCCTCAACATCTCCGCCTCCTGCAACCCCCTCATCCCCCCCTACCCCCACCTCACCATGCGCCTCCCGCCCACCCCCACCCTGCTGCGGCTCTGCACCCAGCCCC
>NZ_VEDO01000127.1 GCF_007677875.1 Variovorax boronicumulans
CGATGCGCAGGAGGGCATCGTGCCGGGGAGCCGCAAGGGCGAAGAAGTGTTCGGCGAGGATGGGGCGGGGGTGCGGGGGGTGTGGGTGGATGGGGTGGGGGATGATGCGTAGCGGCGTGCGGTTGGCTGGGTTCTGGGGGAGGTGGTTGGGGGGGGGATGGAGGTGGGTGAGGGGGGGGAGGGTGGTGATTGAGGGGGGGTTGGGGGGGTGATGGGGGGGTGATGGTGTGGTGATAGGGGGGTGATTGGGGTTTGA
>NZ_VEDO01000128.1 GCF_007677875.1 Variovorax boronicumulans
GGGGTGGGTGGCGACGGAGCTGGCGCGGGTGGGCGGGCTGGAGAGGGTGGGTGGGGGGTGGCTGGGGGTGTTGTGCGGGGAGGTGGTGGTGGCGGTGGCGACGGTGGTGGGTTGCTGGAGGGTGGTGCCGATGGTGTTGGTGGTGGGGTATGGGGGGGGGGGTGGGGATGTTGGGTGATGTTGTGGTGAGTGTGGTGGGGGGGTTTTGGTGAGGGGGGGAGTATAAGGGGGGGTTGTGTAGGAAGGGGTGGGGGA
>NZ_VEDO01000129.1 GCF_007677875.1 Variovorax boronicumulans
GGGGCACCGGGGTCGCCTTCTTTTGCCTACTTTTCTTGGCGAAGCAAGAAAAGTAGGTCGGGGCGTGGGGGTGAAGCCCCCACCTCCTCACTTCGAGCAACCGTAGTGTTATTTGCGGGCACCAGAGGCCGGGATGTGCGCCCGGCAGCGCAGTCACTTTCTCTTGTTTCGCCAAGAGAAAGTAACGGTGAATTCAAGCGCGAAGTGCAACACTTTTCGCTTCTGCGGAGGAACTGCATGACAAGCACTTACAG
>NZ_VEDO01000012.1 GCF_007677875.1 Variovorax boronicumulans
CCAAGCACGAAAGCGCCCATGCAAAAGCTTGACTTTCAACACAGTTGCTCAAGGGGCGCACCCCCGGTCCGGCGGAGCCGGTCCCGCGGGTGCACCGGCATGGCCTGCTCCGCGGCCTTCGGCATCTCCTTGCGTGCCGGCTCCGTACTGTGCCAATGGCGCTTCCGCGCATCGACCCGATGGCGCACTGCAACATACTAGAAAACACGGGGGTCGCCCGCGTCGGCGCGCGCCCACAATGGCGCGCCCAGCGGCGCCAATGCCGCGCACAACTTGTCCACCCGAGGAGTACAAAATGCCCATGAACCGCCGCCAACTGCTGCAGTCCGCCAGCGCCGGTGCCCTGCTGTCCGCCATCGGCCAGCAGACCCTGGCCCAGGCCCACCCCGAGCTGCTGCGCATCGTCACCGGCTTCGCCGCCGGCGGCACCTCGGACACCATCTGCCGGCGCGTCGCGACCCAGCTGGCACCCAGCTACGCCAAGACCGCCGTGGTGGAGAACCGCACCGGCGCGGGCGGCCAGATCGCGATCCAGTTCGTCAAGTCGGCCGCGCCCGACGGCGGCACGCTGCTGCAGACGCCCACGTCCATGCTGACGATCTACCCGCACATCTACAAGAAGCTGCCGTACGACCCCAAGGCCGACCTGGCGCCCGTCTCGCTGGGCTGCGTGTTCGACTTCGGCCTGGCCGTGGGCCCGGCCGTGCCGGCCAGCGTCAAGAGCGTGCCCGAGTTCCTGGCCTGGGCCAAGGCCAATCCGGCCGGCGCCAACTTCGGCTCGCCGGCGGCCGGCTCCACGCCGCACTTCATCGGCGCGCTGCTGGGCAAGAGCGCCGGTGTTGACCTCAAGCACGCGGCCTACCGCGGCACCCAGCCGGCCATGCTGGACCTGCTGGGCGGCAACGTCTCGGCCGTGTCGGGCCCGGTCGGCGACCTCACGCAGCACCTGGCCAGCGGCAAGGTGCGCATCCTCGGAACCTCGGGCAGCAAGCGCAACCGCTTCGCGCCCGACGTGCCCACCTACGAGGAGCAGGGCATCAAGGAAGGCACGCACAGCGAGTGGTTCGCCTTCTTCCTGCCGGCCAAGACCCCGGCCGACACCGTCACCCACCTCAACGCAGCGATGAAGACCGCGCTGGCCAACAAGGACGTCGTGGACGGCCTGGCCACCTTCGGCCTGGAAGCCATGTCGTCCTCGCCGGCCGAGCTGGCCGACTTGGTGGCACGCGACACGGCCAAGTGGGGCCCGATCGTGAAGGCCGTGGGCTTCACGGCCGAAGGCTGATGGCGGAGCGCTTTCAACGCGTCTGCGTGTTCGGCGCCGGCGCCATCGGCGGTTGGATCGGCGCGCGCCTGGGCCGGGCCGGATGCACGCTGAGCGCCGTGGCGCGCGGCGAGACGCTGGCCGCGCTGCAGACCCACGGGCTGCGGCTGGACCAGGCGGGCCAGGTGCTGGCCACCCCGGTGCGCGCCAGCGCCGACCCGGCGGAACTCGGCGTGCAGGACCTCGTGCTGGTGGCTGTCAAGGCACCTGCCATGGGCCAGGTGGCCGAACGCATCGCACCCTTGCTGGGCCCGCAAACGGTGGTGCTGACGGCGATGAACGGGGTGCCCTGGTGGTTCTTCCAGGGCTTCGGCGGGGGCTACGCGGGCCGCAACCTGGAGAGCGTGGACCCTGGGGGCCGCATCGCCGCGGCCATCCCGGCCCAGAGCGTGCTGGGTTGCATCGTGCATGCCAGCTGCGCGCTGCACGGGCCGGGCTTCGTCACGCACCATTTCGGCAACCAGCTGATCCTGGGCGAGCCGGCCGGCGGCGCCACCGCGCGGGTGCAGGATCTGGCCGCGCTGCTGACCCGCGCCGGCATCGACACCCAGGTGTCCGCCCAGATCCAGAAGGACTGCTGGTACAAGCTCTGGGGCAACATGACCGTGAACCCGATCAGCGCGATCACCGGCGTGACCACCGACAAGATCATGGACGACGACCTCGTGCGCGGCCTGGTCACCCAGGTCATGCTGGAGGCCAAGGACATCGGCGCGCGCATCGGCATCCCGATCGCGCAGCAGCCGGAGGACCGCCACGCCGTCACGCGCAAGCTCGGCGCGTTCAAGACCTCCATGCTGCAGGACGTGGAAGCCGGCCGGGCCGTGGAACTGGACGCACTGGTCGGCGCCGTGCGCGAACTGGGCCAGATCACGCAGACGCCGACGCCGTTCACCGACGCGCTGTTCGGCCTGGCCCGGCTGCATGCCCGGGCGCGCGGGCTGTACTGAGAACGTGTGAACGAACCACTCACACCCACGCGAGGCCCCCGAAGAGCACCCGTTTCCATCGTGTGCGTTGCACTCGGGGCCTCGCCCTTCGGGCCGGGGCGCGCCAGGCCGCATGCGGGCGTTGCGGTCCTTGCCCGGGCACGAGCCCGGGCTGCGGCCCGCGCCTACGCCTGCGGCCCGCCGCACCCCGTCGTGGGCGCGATCGGTTCATTCACACGTTCTGAGCCTTTTCAGGGCAGCACCACCGTGGCCTGGGCCTGCTGGATGCGCAGGTCCGCGTCGCGCTGCAGCAGCAGGCGCTCGGCCACCAGCTGGTTGGCCGCCGTGGTCACGGCCGCCACGTAGCCGGCCTGCGTGCCGTACAACGCCTCCAGCGAAGGCCGCGTGTCGCCGGCCGCGATGCGTGCCGCCTCGGTGGTGTGGAACGGGATGAAGCTGCCCGTGAGGTTGGACAGGTCGACAATGCCCGGCGTGGCCACGTAGTTGAACTCGATGCTGGTGCCCAGCGGCGCGCGCGCCTCCACGCTCTTGATGCCGGCGCGGGTCAGCCCCGTGGTCGGATCCACCTGCGGCACCAGGATCGCGTAGTCGCGGCCCGTGTAATACGGCGGCAGCAGCGTGGCGATGCCCGATTCGTCCTGCGGGATGTACTGCGGGCCGAAGTCGAACAGCGGAAAACCGTTGTAGCGCGCCAGGTAATTGAAGTCCGGGATGACCGTGGCCGTGCCGGAAACGGGCCAGGTCAGTCCTTTCATCGTGGGGAAGACGAGCTGGTCCGGCCGCGCGAGCGTGCCGTCGGCAAGCTTGGGCACCTGGCTGACCGGCGGCTCGGTGCCGCGCACCACCCAGTCCTCCAGCGCAACGAAGAGTGCGCGGAAGGTGTCGGTGAAGTGCACCACGGTGCCGGCCGGATAGACGTTGCGCGTGGGGGCGTAGGCGATGCTGGCCGTGCCGCCGTTGCCGCCGTGCTGGGTGCTGGCGTAGTAGTAGATGCGCGCGTTGTCGGGCTGGGCCAGATCGCGCAAGCCGTAGGCGTCGGTCAGCACGGGCGAGCCCTGCAGCTGCCAGAACTCCGTGCCCGACAGGCCCAGGAAGAACTTGGGGCAGGTGTTGGTCGCCACGCAGCGCTTCATCACGCCGCCCTGGCGCCCGCTCACGTCGTCCATGTAGTCGGCCGCGAGGCCGCGCGGCGCGGTCTGGCCGAAGGCCGTGTGGTCGGTGCGCAGCCCGCCGCCGCCGCCCGGCACGGCAAAGCGCGTGTTGATGTTGGTCTGGCGCGCCGCCACGTGGGCGTACATACCGTCGAACACCTTGCCGCCGTCCAGCGCCTGGTTGAAGCCCAGGTGCAGGAAGGTCTTCATCGCGTTGCCCGACTGCGAGGTGCCCTGGCCGATGGTGTGCGTGATGCGGCCGGCCAGCGGGTTGGCCGTGCCGGCGCTGTCGGTGGCGGCCTTGCGGAAAAAGCTGACCGTGTCGCGCAGCGCGGCCAGGCCCACGCCCATGACCTTGGGGTCCTTGGCCAAGTAGACCAGCTCGTACAGGTACTTGGGATCGAAGCCGCCCTTCAGGCAGACCTTGCTGCCGTCCGGCGTGCCCGGGAAGCCGTTGGTCGCGCTGCAGTCGGCGAACTTCCAGTCGCTGGCCGGAATCAGCTGGCGCGCATCGGTCTCGTTGACGCGGCGCGTGAGCGAGTAACCGGGCTGGGTGTTGTCCAGGCTGGCCGGCGCATACGGAATCATCGTGCCGTTGAACACGCCGCCGGGCAGCGTCATGACGGGCGTGGCCGCGCCGGGCACGAGCTCGGCACGGTAGGGGCCGGTGATGCTGCTGCCGTCGGCGTTCTTCGCCACGGGCACGGTGGCCGTGAGCCGGGCCGGGCTGCTCTTGGGCACGTCGCCCTGCCAGGCCGAATAGAGCACCACGTAGCCGCGCTCGAGGTACACGGCGTCGCTGGGCGTGGCGGCCGGGTTCAGCAGCGTGAGGATGTTGCCGCGGTTGGGTGCGTCGTAGCGCAGCACGCCGCTGGCCTTGGACATGTCCTTGGGCTTGAGCATCACGAACTCGGCGCTGTACTCGACCATGCCGCGCGCGTTGACCGGCGCCAGCGCCAGGTCCTGGATCACGGCGTTCTTCGGGTCCTTGGGGTCGACCTCGCCGCTGATGCTGCCGGTCAGCTTCTCGTAGGCGCCCACGCTGCCGTAGCTGCCGGGGAAGTCCTCGGTGGCGGTGATGCTGAGCTTGAGCTGCGGGGTCGCCACGGGCGGCGCCGGCGTGTCGTCGTTGTCGCTGCCGCCGCAGGCGGCGAGCAGGGCGGCGGCCAGCAGGGCCGTGGGGATGGCGGTGTGTCTCATGGGTGGTCTCCGTGGGCGAATGTCATTGGCAGCTGAAGTTGGCTGCATCGTCGGTGCTGCCGCTGCCCTTGTAGACGGCGGTTTGGGGGTAGACGCACAGCGGTCGCGTGCGCACCACGTTGCCGCCGCTCAGGCGCGCGGCCACGATGCTGTCGGGCGCCCGGCCCTGTTCGACCCAGCGGTCCAGCGCCATCAGCAGGTCGTTGTCGGCCGTGGGGTTGGGCGCCTGGCCGCCGCTGTTGCCGAAGGCGGTGGCGCCGCTGCCGCCGCTGCAGTGGCCCATCCCCGGCACGAGGAACAGACGGTAGAACTTCTCCATCTCGGCCTGCGTGCCCTGGGCCGCCTTCACGCGCTCGGCATAGGCGATGGTGTCGACCGGGTTGACCACCGCGTCCTGCCAGCCCTGGAACACGATGGCCTTGGCGCCGGCCGCCTTGAAGGCCGACAGGTCGGCGCTGGTCTGGTCGACCAGCGGGCTCACGCGCGCGTCGGCGTAGGCGATGTCGCGGTCGTAGTCAAAGCTCCACCAATCCCACTGCGGATTGCCGAAGACCCACAGGCGCCAGTAGTCGGCGCGCACGGGCTCGGCACCACCCCAGTAGCCGGACCAGCCCGATTCCGTGCCCACGGGCAGGCCCGGGTAGATCTGGGCGCCGGTGCGCGGGTTCTTCGGGCCGGCGTAGATCTTCTGCGCCACGGCGACCTGCTCGGCCGTCAGGCAGTCGGCAGCGTCGGCGCCGGTGCATTGCAGGCTGGCCACGTCGAACCTGGCGCTGGTGCAGACCAGCGGGTTCTCCACCACACCATCGGTCACGCCGTCCAGCGCGTCGCAAGCCGCCACCGCGCGCTGCGTGATCAGGTTGGCCTTGGCGGCGGTGAGGATCACCGGCCCGCTGGTGCCCGGTGCGCGGTTGGAGAGGTAGCGGTGCAGGAATTCGACGTTGAGCCGCGTGCGGTTGTTGCCGGGTGCGCCGGCGATCACACCGTCGAAGTCGGTCGGGTAACGCTGCATCTGCGCGTAACCCTGGTGGCCGCCGGTGGAGCAGCCGTAGTAGTAGGCCCGGCTGGGTGCCTGGGCGCGCAGGCCCTCGACCAGCGTGCGCGACGGCACCGTGATGGCATGGATGGAGCGCGTGCCCCAGTCGCGGATCTTCTCGGGATGGTCCACGCCCCAGAACATCTCGTTCGGATCGGCGGACTGGTGGCCCGTGTCGCCGCCGACCACCGCATAACCCTGGCGCATGGCGTAGGCCATGTCGCCCGTGCTGAGCGCGGGGCTGTAGCCGCCGTTGCCGGTGACGACCATCTTGCCGTTCCAGGCCGTACCCTCGGGCACCCAGATCTCGAAATTGATGAGCGAGTCGCTGCTGGGCGTGGCCTGCGCCGTGATGCGGCAAAAGGCCGGCAGGTTGGCGATGGGCCGGCCGCCTGCGGGGGTGTAGCTGCCCGCGGCCACGGGCGCGGCGCCGGTCACGGTGGCACCGGCCAGCTGCACGCTGGCCAGTGCCGCCGGCTCGCAGCTCCTGGGCGTGGCCACCGGGGTCTCGGGGGCATCGTCCCCGCCGCCGCCGCAGGCGGCGAGCACGGACATGGCGGCGCAGCCGACCAGGCCGCGCGTGAAGATGGAATGCATGCTGTGTCTCCTCGTTGTCGTCCGGGCATGGCTGCGCCCTGCACTGCGCTGCCGTGCACCCGTTCTGCTGGCGAAAGTGGGGCCGAGTGGTTTCTTGGCGCCCCAAGGCAGGCCGGCCGCCTGGCCGGCCGGTGCGGCTTACTCGGGCTCGATGCCCGCCGCCTTGATCACGCGGCCCCACTTGGCCGTCTCTTCAGCCTGGAACTTGGCCAGGCCCTCGGGCGTGGTGGTCCAGGCGGTGGAACCGCTGCCGTCGAAGAAGGTCTTGGCGCCGGCGCTCTGCACGGCCTTGGCCAGCAGCGCGTTCAGTCGCGCGACCACGGCGGGCGGCGTACCGGCCGGCGCGTAGGCCGCGAACCAGTAGCCCATGTCGTAGCCCTTCACGCCGGCCTCGGCGATGGTCGGCACCTCGGGCAGGAGCGGGTTGCGCTCGACGGTGGAAATGCCCAGCGCCTTGAGCTTGCCGCCCTTGACCTGCGGCACGCCGGTGGAGGTGTCGGTGATCATGAAGTCGATCTGCCCGCCCATGAGGTCGGTGATCGCATTGGGGTTGCTCTTGTAGGGCACGTGCAGGATGTCGGTGCCCGAGAGCTGCTTGAACATCTCGCCGGCCATGCGGCTGGACGAGCTGCCGCTGCCGAAGCTGAGCTTGCCGGGCGCCTTCTTGGCCGCGGCCACGAGCTCGGCGACGTTCTTGTACGGTGCATCCGGACGCACCACGAGCACCTGGCCGCCCTTGCCCAGGCCGGTGATGGGCGCGAAGTCCTTGACCGGGTCGTAGCTGAGCTTCTTGTACAGGTGCTCGTTGGCCGCGTGCGTGGTGTTGGTGGTGATCAGCACGGTGTAGCCGTCCGCGGGCGCGCGCGCCACCTGGCTCGCGGCGATCTGGCCACTGGCCCCGCCCTTGTTGTCCACGACCACGGGCTGCTTGGTCTGGTCGGTGATGGACTGGCCCAGCGCCCGTGCGATCTGGTCGGTCGCGCTGCCGGCCGCGAAGGGCACGACGAAGGTGATCGGCTTGTTGGGGAAGTCCTGGGCGCTCGCCAGCGCCGGCAGCAGGCTGCCGGCGCCCAGGGCCAGCGCGGCGGCGAGCCAGGTACGGCGGGGGCGGAAGTGTTCTTGCATCGGTCTTGTCTCCTGGGGATTGAGGGTCAGTGGGGTGGATCGAGCGGTGGGCCGGCAAGCCGGGACAGCAGTTCGGGCGGCACCTGGATCGGCAGATCCAGCAGCAGGAAGGACAGCGCCTTGCCATGGCTGTCCAGGTTCAGTGCGTCGTTGACGCCGCCGTCCAGCACCTCGTCGAGCACGAAATTCATGGCCTGCAGGCGCGGCAGCACGTGGCGCGTGACGCGCGTCGGACGGCGGTGCGCGAACTGCGCGGCGACTGCGGCCTCGGTGACCTGTTCCAGCAGCAGCGGCCACAGGTCGGGGTGCCAGGCGATCACGCTGATGTTGGAGCGGTTGCCCTTGTCGCCGGTGCGGCCGTGGGCGGCGCGGTAGAGCGGGACCGTGGTCATGCCGTCGCCTCGATGAAACGGAAGGAGGTGGGCGCCTGCTCGCGCGGCAGCAAGCAGGAGACCGTGCCCAGGCGCTGGCGCAAGCCGGTGCGCACCCCACCGCCGCCGGCCGGGCCGCAGCAGTACAGCGCCGTCACCTCCCGCGCCAGGCGTTCGGCGCTGGCGCGCTCGCGGTGGTTCATGGCCACGCGCAGGCGCACGTCGCGGGCACCGCCGTCCGGCAGGGCCTCGAGCCAGGCGCCGCCATCGTCGGCGAAGACGCTGGCCACGCCGATCAGGTCGGCGCGCAGCGTGCCCAGGCCAGCCAGGCGCTCGCGCAGGATCTGTGCGGCGAGCCGGGCGCGGCCCTCGGCGCGTGCGCCCGCGTAGGAGATCTCGCCTTCGGCCAGCCAGCCCGTGGCATGGCAGACGTTGACCTTCAGCGAGGCCGGCCGCACGTGGCCGCGCACGCCGGTCAGGCGCACGCGGTCGGGGCCCAGCTCCTCGACCTCGGCCGCGGTGATGTCGGCCACCACGTCGGGCGTCAGGTAGGCGGCCGGGTCGTGCACCTCGTAGAGCAGTTGCTCCTTGACCGTGTGGGCGTCGATGCGCCCGCCCGTGCCGGCCGGCTTGGTGATGGTGCAGTGTCCGTCGGCATCGATCTCCGCGATGGGGTAGCCGAGGCTGGCCATGCCGGGCACATCCTTGTAGCCCGGGTCGGCGTAGTAGCCGCCCGTGACCTGGGTGCCGCATTCGAGCAGGTGGCCGGCCATGGTCGCGCGGGCCAGGCGCGTCCAGTCGTCGCGCGCCCAGCCGAAGTGCGCCAACGCGGGGCCAACGGCCAGCGAAGGGTCGGCCACGCGGCCGCAGACCACGATGTCGGCGCCGACCAGCAGCGCGTCGGCGATGGACTCGGCGCCCTGGTAGGCGTTGGCCGAAACCAGGTCGAGGCCGTCGAGCACGGGGCCCAGCGCCGCCCGCAGCAGCGGGCGGTGGGTGGGACTGGAAACGTCGTCGCCCTCCACGATGGCGACGCGCGGCGCTGGCAGGCCGAGCTCGCGCGCCAGCGCATGGATGCGGCGTGCCGCAGCGGCCGGGTTGGCCGCGCCGAAGTTGCTGACGATGCGCACGCCATGGGCCAGACAGTCGGCCAGCACCGGGCGCAGCAGATCGGGCAAGAGGGGTTCGTAGCCGGCCTCGGGGTCGGCACGGCGTGCCAGCTGGGCCAGCGCCAGCGTGCGCTCGGCCAGCGTCTCGAAGATCAGGAAGGCAGGACCGCCGCTGGCCACGAGGGCCTGCACGACGGGGCCAGCCGCATCGGTGCGGTCGCCCGAAAAGCCTGCAGCGCAGCCGATGCGCAGGATGTCGGTGTTCACATGTCTCCTTCGGTCTGGGGTGCAATGTAGAGTCGGCCTCTTCATCTGTGAATTCGAAAGTTCGGATCAATTCATCCGCCATTCAAATGAATCAGCCGGCCCGCTCCAACGTCTCCATGCGCCAGCTGCAGGCCTTCGTGGCGCTGGCCGACCTGCGCAGCTTCACACGCGCGGCGGCCCAATGCCATCTGTCGCAGCCGGCCTTCAGCGCACTGATCGGCCAGCTCGAGGCGACCCTGGGACTGCGCCTGTTCGACCGCAGCACGCGCCATGTGGCGCCCACGCCCGAGGGGCTGGCGTTCGAGGCCTCGGCGCGGCGCGTGCTGGCCGAGTTCGACGCGGCGCTGGCCGGCGTCTCGGAGCAGCGCGCGCTGCGGCGCGGCCGCGTGTCCATCGCGCTGCTGCCCTCGCTGGCCGCCGGCTGGCTGCCGGGCATCCTGCGCGAGTACCGCGCCGCGCACCCGGGCGTGGAGATCGCCGTGGCCGACGTGCTGTCCGAGCCCTGCGTGGAGCTCGTGCGCCAGGGCCAGGCCGACTTCGCGCTCGCGGCAGTGCGCGCCGACACGCAGGAGCTGCGTGCCGAGCCCTTTTGCAGCGACGACTTCCACCTGGTGTGCCCGGCCGATCACCCGCTCGCGCGGCTGCGTGAGATCCGCCCGCGCGATGTGGCGGCCTACCCCTTCGTGCACATGGCGCGCAACTCCAGCGTGCGCCAGTACCTCGATGCGGCACTGCACCCGCTGCAGATGCAGACGCTCATGGAGGTTGATCAGCTCGCCACTGCCATGGGCATGGTGCGCGCCGGCCTGGGCGTGAGCATGATGCCGGCGCTCACGCTGTTCCACTTCGCGCAACCAGGCCTCGTGACGCGGCCGCTGGCCTGGAGCGGGCTCAAGCGCCGCATCTACCTGGTGCGCCGGCGCGAGCGCAGCCTGTCACTGGCAGCGCAGGCCCTGTACGAGCGGGTCAAGAGCAGCCCGCCCGAACTCACGCAGACGCTGCCGGCTCCTCGGCGACCACGACCGGCACGCGCGGCGCAAGCGCGCACATGAGCTCGTAGCCCACGGTGCCGGCCGCGAAGGCCACCTCGTCCACCGGCAGCACCGCGCCGTTGCCGGCCCGGCCCCAGAGCGTGACGGCGCTGCCCAGACCGGCTTGCGGCACGGGCGTGAGGTCCACGGTCACCATGTCCATGCTGACACGGCCGACCAGGCGCGTGCGTACGCCGTCGACCAGCACCGGCGTGCCCGTGCCGCAATGGCGCGGGTAGCCGTCGGCATAGCCGCAGGCCACGACGCCGATGCGCATGGGGGTGTCGGCCACGAAGCTGGAGCCGTAGCCCACGCTGTCGCCGGGGAGCAGGTCCTGCAGGCCGATGACCTTGGAGGCCAGCGTCATGGCGGGCTGCAGGTCCCAGTGCGCGGCGTCGAACACCGGGTGGTCGGGCGCGCCGCCGTAGACGGCGATGCCGGGGCGCACCCAGTCGCCGCGCACGCCCGCGGTGTCGATGTGGCGCAGCGTGGCAGCGCTGTTGGCCACGCTGCGTTCGCCGGGCAGATCGCGCGTGGTCTCTTCAAACAGTGCCATCTGCGCGGCGATGCCCTTGGGGCCGTCGGCATCGCTGAAGTGCGTCATCAGCGAGATCTCCTCGACCTGCGGCAGCGCATCGAGCCGCATCCAGGCCGTGCGGAAGCTGGCCGGCGCGAAGCCCAGCCGGTTCATGCCCGAGTTGAGCTTCAAGAACACGCGGTGGCCCTGCTGGGTCTTGTGCGCGGCGAGCCAGTCGATCTGGGCCTCGCAGTGGACCGCATGCCACAGGCTCAGCCGCGAGCACAGCTCCAGGTCGCGCGGCTCGAACACGCCTTCGAGCAACAGGATGGGACCGCGCCAACCGAGCGCGCGCACGCGCTCGGCTTCGGCCAGGTCCAGCAGCGCAAAACCGTCGGCACCGCGCAAGGCCTCGAACACCCGCTCGATGCCATGGCCGTAGGCATTGGCCTTGACCACCGCCCAGACCTTGGCGTCGCCCGCGGAACGGCGCGCACGCTGCAGGTTGTGGCGCAGTGCAGCATGGTGGATCGTGGCCTGGATGGGACGGGGCATGGCAATGGCGGCGGTGTGCAACCGCGCAACGGTGGCAAGGACTTGAAGAATTCTCGCATTGGCCCCGTGATATAACCGCCGGCCACTAGAACACACAAGCTCTTATCACTTTGCATCAGCCCCACTGATCGCCCCCACGACATGCGATGAAGCGCGGTTTTTTCACCATCATGTCGGCCCAGTTCTTTTCGTCGCTGGCCGACAACGCGATCTTCATTGCCGCGATCGAGCTGCTGCGCGCCAGCGGTGCGCCCGACTGGCAGCGCGCCGCCCTGGTGCCGATGTTCGCGCTGTTCTACGTGGTGCTCGCGCCCTTCGTGGGTGCCTTTGCCGACGCCTTGCCCAAGGGCAAGGTGATGTTTGTGAGCAATGCGATCAAGGTGGTCGGTTGCCTCATGATGCTGTTCGGCAGCCATCCGCTCATGGCCTATGCCATCGTGGGCCTGGGCGCCGCGGCTTACTCGCCCGCCAAGTACGGCATCCTGACCGAGTTGCTGCCACCGTCCCAACTCGTCAAGGCCAACGGCTGGATCGAGGGACTGACCATCGGCTCCATCATCCTCGGGGTGCTGCTGGGGGGGCAGCTGGTCGGCCATGCCATCTCCGACCGTCTGCTGTCGATCGACCTGCCATTCGTGGACACCGGCATCGACACGCCGGCAGAAGCCGCCATCGCGGTGCTGGTCTTCATCTATGCGCTCGCGGCCTGGATCAACACGCGCATCCCTGACACCGGCGTGCCGATGCGCCCCATGCCGCGCAATCCGCTGGCGCTGCTGCCGGACTTCTGGCGGTGCAACTCGCGGCTGTGGAACGACCGGCTCGGCCAGATCTCGCTGGCCACCACCACGCTGTTCTGGGGCGTGTCGGGCAACCTGCGCTACATCGTGCTGGCCTGGGCCGCTGCCGCATTGGGATACAGCACCACGCAGGCCTCGTCGCTGGTGGGTGTGGTGGCCATCGGCACGGCGGCCGGTGCGGTGATCGCCTCCATGCGCATGAAGCTGGACATGGCCACGCGCGTGATGCCGCTGGGCATCGGCATGGGCCTGCTCGTGATCGGCATGAACTTCATCGACAACGTCTGGGTGGCCGCGCCCTTCCTGATCCTGCTGGGCGGACTGGGCGGCTTCCTCGTCGTGCCGATGAATGCATTGCTGCAACACCGCGGCCACAACCTCATGGGCGCCGGCCGTTCGATTGCCGTGCAGAACTTCAACGAGCAGGCCTGCATCCTGGGTCTGGGCGCGTTCTACAGCCTGTCGACGGGGTTGGGCCTGTCGGCCTTCGGCGCGATCACGGCCTTTGGCATCGTGGTGGCCGGCTTCATGTTCGTGATCCAGCGCTGGCACCAGCACAACTGCCGCGTGCACACCGACGAAGTCGAACACCTGCTCGAAATCGCCCGCAACGACCACACGCATTGAGGGAGGGCCGATGGCCACCGTCTACGACTTCGAAGCCCTGGACATCGCCGGCCGGCCGGTCGCGCTGGCGCAGTTCAAGGGCAGGCCGCTGCTGATCGTCAACACCGCCAGCGCCTGCGGCTTCACGCCGCAGTTCGCCGGGCTGGAGGCGTTGCACAAGACCTATGGCGAACGCGGCCTCGTGGTGCTGGGCTTCCCGTGCAACCAGTTCGGCCGGCAGGACCCGGGCAGCAACGACGAGATCGGCGCGTTCTGCCAGAAGAACTACGGCGTGAGCTTCCCGATGATGGCCAAGATCGACGTCAATGGCGACGGCGCGCACCCGCTGTACCAGTGGCTCACGCGCGAAGCGCCAGGCCTGCTGGGCACCAAGGCCATCAAGTGGAACTTCACGAAGTTCCTCGTGGGCAGGGACGGCCAGGTGCGCAAGCGCTTTGCCCCGACCGACAAGCCCGAGAGCCTGGGCCAGGACATTGAGGAAGCGCTGGCCGCCTGAGGCTCAGGCCGCGAGGGCTTCGTCGAGCACCTCGACCCAGTGCCGCACGGGCGTGCTGCAGCCGCCCTGCAGGTGGGTGATGCAGCCGATGTTGGCCGACGCGATGGTCGCAGGCGCCAGTGCCTGCAGATGGCCGAGCTTGCGGTCGCGCAACTGCACCGCGATCTCGGGCTGCAGCACCGAGTAGGTGCCGGCCGAGCCGCAGCACAGGTGCGCTTCGTTGGCGGCGACCTGCACATTGAAGCCCAGTTCGCCCAGGTGGCGCTCGACCAGGCCGCGCAGCTGCTGGCCGTGCTGCAAGGTGCAGGGCGGGTGGAACGCGACGACGCCGGAGGGCTTCTTGCCCGCGAAGCGCGGGGCCAGCCCCGCGGAGATCTGCGGCAGCAGCTCGGTCAGGTCGCGCGCGAGGCCGCTCACGCGGCGCGCCTTCTCCGCGTAGGCCGGATCGTCCCGCAGCACATGGCCGTAGTCCTTGACCATCACGCTGCAACCCGAGGCGTTGACGACGATGGCCTCGACGGCGGTGTCGCCCGCGCCCTGCACATAGGGCCACCAGGCGTCGATGTTGGCGCGCATCTGCGCTTTGGCAGCGTCCTGGTCGTTGAGGTGGAACTTGACGGCTCCGCAGCAACCGCCGGCCGGCACGCGCAGCGCCGTGATGCCGACCGCGTCGAGCACGCGCGCCGTAGAACGGTCGATGCCGGGCGCCATCGACGGCTGCACGCAGCCTTCAGGCAACAGCACCTTGCGCGTGTGGCGGCGCTGCGGCCAGGCACCGGGGTCGCGGCGCTCGGGCACCTTGGCGCGCAGCTTGCCGGGCAAGAGGCCACGCACGGCCTGCCCCACGCGCATGGCCGGCGCGAAGCCGCCCGAAGGCAGGCCTTCCTTGAGCGCCCAGCGCACGGCGCGCTCGCCGGCCGGGCGCGGCACCTTGGCATCGACGAGCTTGCGGCCGATGTCGACCAAGTGACCGTAGTCCACACCCGAGGGACAGGTGCTTTCGCAGTTACGGCAGGTCAGGCAGCGGTCCAGGTGCAGTTGCGTGGCGCGCGTGGGCTCGGCGCCTTCGAGCACCTGCTTCATGAGGTAGATGCGTCCGCGCGGGCCGTCCAATTCGTCGCCCAGCAGCTGGTAGGTCGGGCAGGTGGCGGTGCAGAAGCCGCAGTGCACGCACTTGCGCAGGATGGCTTCGGCCGCGATGCCGTCGGGCGTGCCCTGGTATTCGGGGGAGAGATTGGTTTGCATCAGAGGTCCGGGTACATGCGGCCGCGGTTGAAGATGCCGGCCGGATCGAACGCGGCCTTGAGCGCGCCATGGATGCGCGCGAGCGCCGGCGGCAGCGGGTCGAAGAACGCGGCGCGTGCGCCGCTGCGCTCTCCGGGCGCGGCCAAGAACAGCGTGGCGCTGCCGCCCACGGCCTGCGCGGCCTGGCGCACCGCCTCGGCCTGCGCGGGTGCGGCCGCGAGCCAGCGCTGGCCACCATGCCATTCCACGAGGGGTTCGTCCGGCAGGTCCAGCACGGGCGCGGTCTGCGGGACCGACAGACGCCACAGGTCGCGCGCGCGGCCGATGTCCGACCAGGGCATGCGCAGGTCGCGTCGCGCCTGCCAGAACCGCGCGGCCTCGTCGGCGGCGAGCACCGCGCCGCCGAGCCGGCTGCAGGCAGCGTCCACAGCCGCCACGGCGCCGCGCAGGCGCAGCGTGAGGCCGACGCCTTGCTGCCAGCAGCTCGCGTTGAGCGGCAGCGGCTGGCCGCCCCAGGCATGGAGCTGGTGCAGCGCCTCGTGCTGAGGCAGTGCGAAGCGCAGCGTGGCCTCGGCCGGCGCCACGGGCAACACCTTGAGGCTCATCTCGGTGACCACGCCCAGCGTGCCCAGTGCGCCGGCCATGAGCCGCGAGACATCGTAGCCGGCCACGTTCTTCATGACCTGGCCGCCGAAGCGCAGCAGTTCGCCGCGGCCGTTCAGCATTTCCAGGCCCAGCACGAAGTCGCGCACGGCGCCGCTGCTCGCGCGCGCCGGGCCGGACAGGCCGGCGGCCAGCATGCCGCCGCAGGTGGCGCGGCTGGCCTCGGATGCGTCGCTGCCCGGCAGATGGTGCGGCGGCTCGAAGGGCAGGCACTGGCCGCGTTCGGCCAAGGCGGCCTCGAGTTCGGCGAGCGGCGTGCCGGGGTGGACGGTCACCACCAGTTCGCTCGGCTCGTAGCTCACGATGCCGGCAAGGCGACGCACGTCGAGCGGCTCGCCGACCAGCGCCTGGCCGTAAGCGTCCTTGCTGCCGCCGCCCACGATGCGCAACGGCTGCCCTTGCGCAGCGGCGGCGCGCACGCGCAGTGCGGTCTCCTCCAGTGGGGTCCTTGTCATGCGGACGATGGTACGGCGCGGAGCCAACCGGCGCTTTGAGCTTTTTTCAGCCGCAGGATGAACAAAACCAACCCCTTGGGCAAGTGCTGCGTCTTGCCCGATCCCCCGAGAGGATGCTTTTTGTCTTGGGGCGGCCCGGCGACAAAAAAAGGCCCGCAGAGCTTTCGCTCCGCGGGCCCAACCTCTTCAGGAGACCTCGCTCGTGTTCGGCACGGCAGGTGGTCTGCCGCGCCACTCCCCTCAGCGGTTGTAGGCCGTCTCGCCGTGCGACGAGATGTCCAGGCCTTCGCGTTCTTCCTCTTCCGTGACGCGCAGACCCACGGTCATGTCGGCGATCTTGTAAGCGATGTAGGCGACGATGGCCGACCAGACGATGGTGAACAGCACGCTCTTGATCTGAATCCAGACCTGGGCACCCATGGCAAACGTGTCGGGCGTCAGCCCGCCGGTGCCGCCCAGGCTCTGGGCTGCGAACACGCCAGTCAGGATGGCGCCGATGATGCCGCCCACGCCGTGCACGCCGAACACGTCGAACGAGTCGTCGGCGCCCAGCATGCGCTTCAAGCCACCCACGCCCCACAGGCAGACCAGGCCGGCGATCAGGCCAAGCACGATGGAACCCATCGGCCCGACGAAGCCGGCGGCGGGCGTCACGGCCACGAGGCCGGCCACGGCACCGGAGGCAGCGCCCAGCATGGAGGCCTTGCCCTTGTGCAGGCTCTCGCCCAGGATCCAGGACAGCGTGGCGGCAGCGGTGGCCAGCACGGTGTTGACGAAGGCCAGGCCGGCAGCGGCGTTGGCGGCGCCAGCGGAGCCGGCGTTGAAGCCGAACCAGCCCACCCACAGCAGCGAGGCACCGACCATGGTCAACGTCAGCGAGTGCGGCGTGAAGGCTTCACGGCCATAGCCCAGGCGTTTGCCCAGCACGTAGGCACCCACCAGGCCGGCCACACCGGCGTTGATGTGCACCACGGTGCCGCCGGCGAAGTCCAGCGCGCCGTCCTTGGCCAGCAGGCCGCCGCCCCAGACGATGTGGGCCATGGGCACGTAGCTGAAGGTGAACCACAGCACGGCGAACACCAGCACGCCGGCGAACTTGATGCGTTCGGCGAAGGAGCCGACGATCAGCGCCACCGTGATGGCCGCGAACGTGCCCTGGAACGCCACGAAGACGTATTCGGGGATGGTCGTCAGCGCGCCGAAGGTTTCCTGCGTCACGCCCTTCAGGAAGATCTTGTCGAACCCGCCGAAGAAGTTGCCTTCGCCCGAGAACGCCAGGCTGTAGCCGTACACGGCCCACAGGATGCTGATCAGCGAGAAGATCACGAAGACCTGCATCAGCACCGACAGCATGTTCTTGGAACGGGCCAGGCCGCCGTAGAACAGCGCCAGACCGGGCAGCGTCATCAGGATGACAAGCAGCGTGGAGGTCAGCATCCAGGCGGTGTCGCCCGAATCCACCTTGGGTGCCGGCGCCGCAGCCGGTGCGGCCTCGGCGGCGGCGGGTGCTGCGGCCGGCGCAGCGGCTGCGGCAGGGGTCTCGGCCGCGGGTGCTGCGGCGGATGCCGGCTCAGCGGCCGGCGTTTGGGCCAGGGCCATCGATCCCCCGATCAACATGCCCAGGCCTAGAACGAAAGATGCAAATAGTTTTTTCATTGCCGATGTTCTCTGATGGATGGGAGCACGCTGCTTACAGCGCCTCCTTGCCGGTTTCGCCGGTGCGGATGCGCACGACCTGCTCGACGTCGTAGACGAAGATCTTTCCGTCGCCGATCTTGCCGGTGCGCGCAGCGCTTTCGACGGCCTCGATCACGCGGTCGACGAGGTCGTCGGACACGGCCGCCTCGATCTTGACCTTGGGCAGGAAGTCGACCACGTACTCCGCGCCGCGGTACAGCTCGGTGTGGCCCTTCTGGCGCCCGAAGCCCTTGACTTCGGTCACGGTGATGCCTTGCACACCGATGCCGGACAAGGCCTCGCGGACCTCGTCGAGCTTGAACGGTTTGATGACCGCCGTTACGAGTTTCATGGCTGGCTCCTCGCGAAAATCAGAATGCGTACTTGATGCCGACCACGACCATGGTCTTGCCGGCGAACTTGTCGTTGACGGTGCGGTAGTTGGTCTTGTTGGCATCCGTGCCGATCAGCGCGGCGGAGGCCGACCAGCCGTTGCCGAGGTCCTTGCCCAGCGTCAGCGCGTAGTCGGTGTACGAGTAGTCACCGGAGACCTTGACCTTCTGGTAGCCGATGTGCGGCGTCAGCGACCAGCCGTTGCCCAGGTCGAAGGCCGCCGACAGGTCCAGGTAGTAGCTGTTCTTGCTGTCGTCGAAGCCGAACAGATCGCTGATGGCGTGCGAGTACTTCAGCGTGAACATGCTGTAGGTGACGGCGCCGTACAGCTCGGTGGTGTTGGGGCTGTTCTCCAAGTCGTGGCCGGGGTACTGGTAGCGCAGCACGCCCACGTCGTAGCCTATGGCGCCGGCCGTGCCCTTGTAGCCGCCGTAGAAGTCGATTTCGACCGGCGCATCGCCGCCACCATCCTTGATCCACTTGATCGTGGAAGCCCAGGTGCCGACATAGAAGCCGCTGGAATGCGCGAAATCGATGCCGCCCTGCGCGGCGGCCTGGTGCCGCGTCTGCGTGAGGCCGCGGTAGCGGTAATCGGTCACGACACCGGCGTTGAAGCTCAGCGTGTAATCCGGGGCGGGTGCAGCCGGGGCAGCGGTCTGTGCGAATGCGGCGCCCGAGAGGGCGAGGCCGGCAAGGATGAGGCTCTTGGTGAGGCACACGGTCATGGGTCGTTCTCCGGGATGTAAAAAGGTGGCGCGGCTCCTCAATGCACGGAGCGTGCCAATCGAAACCGGGCTTTCCCGGCCGCCGCGCAAGGGTTTGGGGCGTTGTGCGGTACACGCAAGTTCCCGTAAATGCACGGGTTTGGTGCGATCTGGAGCGGTGCGCGCCATGTTGGCCAGCAAGGCACCGCAATGGGGAGAATTTCAGCGATGAGCCTGTCTTTGGTGCAAAGCCGTGTGCTGGTGGGCCTGGATGCACCCGCCGTCACCGTCGAGGTGCATCTGGCCAACGGCCTGCCCAGCTTCACGCTGGTGGGTCTGGCGCACACCGAGGTCAAGGAGGCACGCGAGCGGGTGCGCTCGGCCATCCAGAACGCCGGGCTGGCGTTCCCGCACAACAAGAGGATCACGGTCAACCTGGCGCCGGCCGATCTCCCGAAAGACTCCGGTCGTTTCGACCTGCCGATTGCGCTGGGCATTCTGGCGGCGAGCGGACAGGTCGATGCCGGGCGGCTGGCCGGCCACGAATTCGCCGGGGAGTTGTCGCTGTCCGGCGAACTGCGGCCCGTGCACGGCGCGCTGGCGCTGAGTCTGGCGCTGCGTGACCGGGCCGAAGCCGTGACCCTGGTGCTGCCGCCGGGCAGCGCCGAAGAGGCGGCCCTGGTGCCGGACATGCGGGTGGTGCGCGCGCGGCATCTGCTGGATGTGGTGGGGGCGTTCGCGCCGGGCAACGAGCCTGCGGCCGCGCCCGGCGCGGGCTGGACGCGGCTGGAGCCCGGCCTGCCGCCCGCCGGCCCCGCGGGCCCGGATCTGGCCGATGTCAAAGGACAGGCCGCGGCCAAGCGGGCCCTGGAGATCGCGGCCGCTGGCGGCCACAGCGTGCTGCTGGTGGGCCCACCGGGCAGCGGCAAGTCCATGCTGGCCCAGCGCTTCGCCGATCTGCTACCGCCCATGCGCACCGAGGAGGCGCTGCAAAGCGCGGCGGTTGCCAGCCTGGCAGGCCAGTTCTCGTTGGCACAGTGGATGCGCCGGCCGACACGCGCGCCGCACCACACGGCAAGTGCCGTGGCTTTGGTGGGCGGTGGATCGCCGCCACGGCCCGGCGAGATCTCGCTGGCGCACCACGGGGTTTTGTTTCTGGACGAGCTCGTCGAGTTTCCCCGTGCCGCACTCGAGGCCCTGCGCGAGCCGCTGGAAACGGGGCGCATCGCCATCGCCCGCGCGGCGCGGCGTGCCGAGTTTCCCGCGCGCTTCCTGCTCATCGCCGCCATGAACCCCTGCCCCTGCGGCTACTTCGGCGCCACGCACCGCGCCTGCCGCTGCAGCCCGGACCAGGTGGTGCGCTACCAGTCCAAGCTCAGCGGCCCGCTGCTGGACCGGATCGACCTGCACCTGGAGATCGCCGCCCTGTCGCCCCAGGAACTGCTGGACACGCCCGCGGCCGAAAGCACGGCCACGGTGCGCGCGCGCTGCAGCGCGGCGCGTGCGCTGGCCATGGAGCGCCAGGGCCAGTGCAACCAGGCTCTTGCCGGCCAGGAGCTGGAGCGCCATGCCCCGCGCACGGAGGAAGCGGCCCGCTTCCTGAACCATGCGGCGGCCCGGCTGGGATGGTCGGCCCGCGGCATCCACCGCGCGCTGCGCGTGGCGCGCACGATCGCGGATCTGCAATGCAGCGAACGGCTGGACACCAGCCACATCGCCGAGGCGGTGCAATACCGCCGCGCATTGCGCAGCCCGGGCACGGGCTAAGCCCAGCTCAAACGCTGGCCGGAACGCGTTGGGGGCGGGGTGCCTGTTCCGGGGCCTGCTGCGCCAAGGCCTCGTGCAACAGGTAGCAGGTGTCCATCTGGGCATGCACCTCGTGCCAGATCGGACGCACCATGGCGCGCAGACTGTTGTAGACCTGCGAGACGCGCATCAGTGAGGGGATGCGCATGCCGCGATGCTCGATGGGAGCACCGACGGTTTCGATCTGCACGCCGCCCCGCGCGAAGTGCTTGGCCAGGCGCGGCTCCGTCAATGTGAACAAATATTCGACCCCTGCGCGCTGGGCCAGCGCCACGGCACCAAAGTACAGGCTCACCGGGATGTTGGGAAAGCGCGCGACAGGATGGCCGGCGCTGTCGCGCGACGACAGGGCGACTGGGCGATGCAGTTCGCCGCGCCGGCGACGGAACTCACCCATGACGGCCAGTCGCGACACCTCGGCGATGCGCTCGCGCGGCAGCGCTGCGGGGTCGATGATGCGACGGTCCAGCGTGTCGCGGCAGGACTGTTCGAACGGCAACGGCGCGTTGCGGTCCTGCGGGTCGGTCAACACCACGCGGGCACAGCCCACAGGGCGCACATTGTCGTCGTTGGTCCGGACAATGCAGTGCAACGCATGGCGGTCGTAGCGATCGACCTCACGTTGTGAAGGGCTAACCGGTTCGAAACCAAGTTCCCGCGCATACACATCGTGGCGCACAAAATACACTTCGTCTCGCGCCCCCTCGTCCAGAGCTGGTGCAATACGGAAATATTGCCCAAAACGCTCACAGGCAGGCGAGGAGGCGAATGTTTTCATGACTTTTAAGTGATGTGCCGTTGCGCGACGTGCTCAGCGGGTGTAGGCGAATGCTAGTAGTTTTTGTAGGTCAACGCCGCTACAAAATGTCAGTGAACGTGAATAGTTCCCTTGACCGACCCGGAATTTGAACTATTCCGATGGCTTTTTTGTTACGAACCTGAAAAAGAGGAGTGGAGCAGGCGCTCACCAACGAAAAAAGGCCGGGCGACTAGGCCCGGCCTTTCTTGTTTGTTTCAACCGACGGTTCGCGCTGGCCCGTCAGCCGTTCCAGGCACCTCCACCGGTGCGCAGCCTGGCTGTGCCGTTCTGCACCAGCACGGGACTGCCCACCGCAAGCGCCTGGGTTTGCTCCAACGTGCGCACACTTCCATCGTCCATGCGGACCCGCACCGCGTAGTGGGTCGTCTGCCGCACCCGCTTCTCCACCTCGTTGCCGGCCCAACCGCCGCCGACTGCGCCCAGCACCGTGGCCACCGCCCGACCGCTGCCGCCACCGACCTGGTTGCCCAGCACCCCGCCCACCACGCCGCCGGCGACCGCGCCCACACCGCTGCCCTGGCCAGCGCGCTGCACGGCGGTCACGGAGAGGACGGTGCCGCAGCTCTCGCAGCGCGCCACTGGAGAGGCGGCCACCTGCGCAGCAGGCGCCCGCACGACCGCAGGTGCCGTTCGCGGCGCCACAGGGGCGGGCGTTGCGCTCGGCGCGGAAGGCTTGGCAGCCGCCTCGCTGGCACCATCGAAAGGCACGAGGGCGGCGGTCTGGCTGGCTGTCGGTTCTGCTGCGCCGCGCGGCAATTGCGTACCCAGCAGTGTGCCGCCCAGGCCCGCCACGGCGACGGCCAAAGCCCCGACGACGACCCATAGCGGCTTGTTGCCCGAGCGGGCCGGAACAGGTGGCGAGATTCGATGTTCTTGCATGTGCACTCCTCGATGCGGAGCTCAGACAGGCTCCATGGACTCCAAGGCTATGCAGGCAGCGTCAGGGCTCCGTGTCCGGTTTGTAAGACACCGTAAAAATTGCGCGTTGTCCCCCGGTGGCCGTCAAAGTTGCGGCGCGAGAGCGCGCGCGAGGTCATCCACGGGCACGCCGCGCCGGCGTGCCAGGTCCTCCACCTGGTCCTGCCCGATCTTGCCGACGTTGAAGTAGGTGCTCTCGGGGTGGCCGATATAGAAGCCGCTCACACTGGCAGCCGGGGTCATGGCCAGGCTGTCGGTCAGGCCCATGCCGATCTCTGCGCACTGCAACACGTCGAACATGCCGCGCTTGACGCTGTGCTCCGGGCATGCCGGGTAACCAGGCGCGGGCCGGATACCGCGGTATTGCTCGCGGATCAGCTGCTCGTTGTCCAGCGCTTCGTCCGCCGCATAACCCCACAGGTCGGTGCGCACGCGGTGGTGCAGGCACTCCGCGAAGGCCTCGGCCAGCCGGTCCGCCAGGGCCTTGAACATGATGGCGGAGTAATCGTCCAAGTCGTCGACGAAGCGCTTTTCGCGCACCTCAGCGCCGATGCCCGCCGTGACCGCGAACATACCGGCGTAGTCCGCCACGCCACTGTCGGCCGGGGCGACGAAGTCGGCCAGGCAGCGGCTGGGACGGGGCACGCCGTCGATCACGGGCTTCTCGATTTGCTGGCGCAGGCCGTGCCAGGTCAGTGCGGTCCGGCTGCGCGTCTCGTCGGTGTAGAAGGCGATGTCGTCCTGCGCCACGCTGTTGGCCGGGTACAGCGCGACGATGCCGTTGGCCGTGAGCCAGCGGCCCTCGATGATGCGCTGAAGCATGCGCTTGCCATCGCTGAACACGCGCTGGGCCTCGGTCCCGACGACTTCGTCCTTGAGGATCGCCGGGAATGGTCCTGCCAGATCCCAGGTCTGGAAGAACGGGCCCCAGTCGATGTATTTGGCCAGCTCCGCGAGGTCGAAGTTCCTGAAAACGCGCCGGCCGATGAACTTCGGCCGGGTCGGCTGGTAGGCCTTCCAGTCGATCGGTGTCTTGTTGGCGCGCGCCTTGGCCAGCGGCCACAGCGGCACCTGCTTCTTGTTGGCGTGCTGTTCGCGCACCTTGTCGTAATCGGCGTTGAGCTCGGCGATGTAGGCACTGGCCTGCTGGGACAGCAGGCTCTGCGCCACGCCCACGCTGCGCGAGGCGTCGGGCACGTAGACCACGGGGCCTTCGTAATGCGGCGCGATCTTCACGGCCGTGTGCACGCGGCTGGTGGTGGCGCCGCCGATCAGCAAAGGGATCTTTTTGATGCGGAAGTGTTCGTCCTTCTGCATCTCGCCGGCCACGTACTGCATCTCCTCCAGGCTGGGCGTGATCAGGCCGGACAGGCCCACGATGTCCGCGCCTTCGACCTTGGCCTTGGCCAGGATCTCGTGGCACGGGACCATCACGCCCATGTTCACGACCTCGAAGTTGTTGCACTGGAGCACGACGGTCACGATGTTCTTGCCGATGTCGTGCACGTCGCCCTTCACGGTGGCGATGACGATCTTGCCCTTGCTGCGCACGTCGCGGCCGGCGGCCTCGTCGCGCTGCTTTTCTTCCTCGATGTAGGGGATCAGGTGCGCGACGGCGGACTTCATCACGCGCGCCGACTTCACCACCTGCGGCAGGAACATCTTGCCGGCGCCGAACAGGTCGCCCACGATGTTCATGCCCGCCATCAGCGGGCCTTCGATCACGTGCAGCGGGCGGCCGCCCTTGGCCAGGATGGCCTGCCAGGCTTCCTCCGTGTCCTGGACGATGAAGTCGGTGATGCCGTGCACCATGGCGTGCGCCAGGCGCTGCTCGACGCTGACCGGCGCCTCGGGCGTGCCGCGCCATTCGAGCTTCTTGCTCTCGTCCTTGGCGCCGCTCCTGGCGGTCTCGGCGATCTCGACCAGGCGCTCGCCCGCATCGGGGCGGCGGTTCAGCACCACGTCTTCCACGCGCTCGCGCAGCACCGGCTCGATGTCATCGTAGACGCCGACCATGCCGGCGTTGACGATGCCCATGTCCATGCCCGCCGCGATCGCGTGGTACAGGAACACCGTGTGGATGGCCTCGCGCACGGGGTCGTTGCCGCGGAACGAGAAGCTCACGTTGGAAACCCCGCCCGAAACCTTGGCACCGGGCAGGTTCTGCTTGATCCAGCGCACCGCTTCGATGAAGTCGACCGCGTAGTTGTTGTGCTCCTCGATGCCCGTGGCCACCGCGAAGATGTTGGGGTCGAAGATGATGTCCTCGGGCGCGAAGCCGACCTCGTCCACGAGGATGCGGTAGGCGCGCTCGCAGATCTCGATCTTGCGCGCGAAGGTGTCGGCTTGGCCGACCTCGTCGAAGGCCATGACCACGGCCGCTGCGCCGTAGCGTTTGACGAGCCGCGCCTCGTGCTTGAACTTCTCGACGCCCTCCTTCATGGAGATCGAGTTGACGATGCCCTTGCCCTGGATGCAGCGCAGGCCGGCCTCGATGACCTCCCACTTGGAGCTGTCCACCATGATGGGCACGCGCGCAATGTCGGGCTCGCTGGCGATCAGGTTCAGAAAGCGCACCATGGCGGCCTTGCTGTCCAGCATGGCCTCGTCCATGTTGATGTCGATGACCTGCGCGCCGTTCTCCACCTGCTGGCGCGCGACCGACAGGGCCTGGTCGAACTGCCCGTTGAGGATCATGCGTGCAAAGGCCTTCGAGCCTGTCACGTTGGTCCGCTCGCCCACGTTGACGAACAGGCTGCCGGCGCCGATGGACACGGGCTCCAGGCCCGAAAGGCGCATGGGCGGCGGCGCGGCAAGGTCGGCAGCGGAAGAAAAGGCAGCGGAATCTGGGGTCATGGTCTCACCTGGGCATCCGGTCAAGGAACAGGTGAGCGTCGTTGCGGATGCGCGGTCCCAAGCCTGACGGGCGCCGGTGGATCGGCCCGCTGCAACGCTCCTTGGGAAGGCGCGGATTCTATCGAGCTAGTCGGGCTCGACCACGTAGTCGGGGAACTGTTGCCGGATCTCCTCGACCGCCGACAGCGTGCCCGACAAGTGCGTGCGCAGAGCCTCCTGCGCCGCCGCTGCATCGCCCACCGCGATGGCTTCGGCGATGGCGCTGTGGTCGCGCAAGATGGACGCGGTCTTGCCCGCAGTGGGAAGGTGCAGCCGGCGCAGCCGGTCCACATGGCCCGAGACGCGGCCGACCAGATCGACCAGGGCTGCCATGTCGGCCGCTGCGTAGAGCAGCTGGTGGAACTGCCGGTCCGCCGCGACGAACTCGCCGTACTGCTGCGCCTCGGCCAGCGCCTGCTGCAGCGCGATCTGGCGCCGCAGCGCCTCGACCAGGCCCGCCGGCCGGCGTAGCGCCAGCTCGCGCACGAGTTCCAGTTCAATCGCGCGCCGCAGGAAATGCGCCTGGCGCGCCGCGCGCAGGTCGATGCGGCTGACCAGCGTGGCGTGCTGCGGGAACACGTCGACCAGCCCCTCTTCCGCCAGCCGCAGCAGCGCCTCGCGCACGGGCGTCTGGCTCACCCCGAATTGCTCGGCCAGGGCCTGGCGCGCCAGCACGGTGCCGGGGACGAGTTCCAGGTCCAGGATCGCCTCGCGCAGCCGCTCCAGCACCTGCGGCGCGGCCAGGCGCGTGCGGTCCAGGCGGATCTTGGGAAGGGCGTTCATCGCGGGCAATTCTGCATTGACGTACTAATATATTAGTGTTTCAATCCCGTGCCAACAAGACCCATCGACACCGAGACACAGGAGATGCACATGCACCGTCGCACGATGATCCAGGGCGCGCTGTCCACCGTGGCCAGTCTCGCACTGCCGGCTCTGGCCCAGGGCAGTTGGCCGACCGGCAAGGCGATCACCTACATCGTCCCCTTCCCGCCCGGCGGCAACACCGACACGCTGGCCCGCGTGATCGCGCCGGCCCTGTCGACCGCGCTGGGCACGCCCGTGGTCATCGACAACAAGGGTGGCGCCGGCGGCAGCGTGGGTTCGGCCCTTGCCGCGCGTGCGGCACCGGACGGCTACACCATCCTGGGCGGCACCATCAGCTCGCATTCCATCAACGGCAGCCTGTATTCCAAGCTCGACTACGACCCGGTCAAGTCCTTCACGCCGGTCGCCATGCTGGGCTCCGGGCCGCTGGTGCTGGTGGTCAACGCGAGCAGCCTATACAAGACGCTGAACGACGTGCTGGCGGCCAGCAAGGCGAAGCCCGGCGGCCTGTCCTCGGCCTCGCCCGGCAACGGCACCTCGCCGCACATGGCGATGGCCCTGCTGAGCTACCAGTCGGGCGTGGCCTTCACGCACGTGCCCTACAAGGGCAGCGCCCCGGCCGTGCAGGACCTCGTAGGCGGCCAGGTCGACATGATGTTCGACACCACGCTGATCGTCGGCCCGCACATCCAGTCGGGCAAGCTGCGGCCCATCGCGGTCAGCAGCGCCAGGCGGCTCGAATCGCTGCCCGACGTGCCCACCATCGCCGAGGCCGGCCAGAAGGGCTTCGACATGGGCTCCTGGCAGGCCGTGTTCGCACCGGCCGGCACGCCCAAGGCCATCGTCGACCGGCTGCACGCCGAGATCATGAAGATCGTCGCCACGCCCGAGGTGCAGGCCCGGCTCAAGGGCTTCGGCATGCTGCCCTCCGACATGACACCGGCCCTGCTGGGCGAGTACCAGAAGGCCGAGGTCGACAAGTGGGCCAAGGTGATCAAGGCCGCCGGCATCAAGGCAGAGTGACCCGATGACAAGACGCACCTACGACAGCCTGCGCAGCGCGCGCTGGTTCGCTCCCGACGACTTCCGCTCCTTCGGCCACCGCTCGCGCGTGCTGCAGATGGGCTATGGCTACGAGGACTGGAAGGGCAAGCCCATCATCGCCATCGTCAACACCTGGAGCGATGCCAACCAGTGCCACACCCACTTCAAGCAGCGTGTGGAAGACGTCAAGCGCGGTGTGTTCCAGGCCGGCGGTTTCCCGCTGGAGCTGCCGGCCATCAGCCTGTCGGAAAGCATGGTCAAGCCTACCACCATGCTCTACCGCAACTTCCTCGCGATGGAGACCGAGGAGCTGCTGCGCAGCCACCCCGTGGACGGCGCCGTGCTGATGGGCGGCTGCGACAAGACCACGCCGGGCCTGACCATGGGCGCGCTGTCCATGGGCATCCCCTTCATCTACCTGCCGGCCGGCCCCATGCTCCGCGGCAACTGGAAGGGCCATGTGCTGGGCTCAGGCTCGGACGCCTTCAAGTACTGGGACGAGCGCCGCGCCGGCCGCCTGTCGGACCAGGCCTGGTTCGAGATGGAAGCCGGCATCGCGCGCAGTCACGGCACCTGCATGACCATGGGCACGGCCGCCACCATGATGGGCATCGCCGAATCCATCGGCTTCACGCTGCCCGGTGCGTCGAGCATCCCCGCAGCCGATGCCAACCACGTGCGCATGAGCGCCGAATGCGGCCGCCGCATCGTCGACATGGTCTGGGACGATCTGACGCCCGCCAGGATGCTCACGCGCGCCAACTTCGAGAACGGCATCGCCTGCGCGATGGCCATGGGCTGCTCGACCAACGCCATCATCCATTTGATCGCCATGTCGCGCCGGGCCGACCACCCCGTGAGCCTGGCGGACTTCGACGCCTTCAGCCGGCGCGTGCAGGTCATCGCCAACATCCGGCCCAGCGGCGACGCCTACCTCATGGAAGACTTCTTCTACGCGGGCGGCCTGCGCGCGATGCTGGAGCGCATCCGCCCGCACCTCAAGACCGAGGCGCTGACCGTCAACGGCAAGACCATCGGCGAGAACATCGCGGGTGCCGAGGTCTACAACGACGACGTGATCCGCCCGCTGGACAAGCCCATCTATGCGGAAGGCGCGCTCGCCGTGCTGCGCGGCAACCTCGCGCCCGACGGCGTGGTCATCAAGCCCAGCGCGGTGGCGCCGCACCTGTTGCGCCACACCGGCCGCGCCCTGGTGTTCGACGACTACCCCAGCCTCAAGAAGGCCGTGGACGATCCTGAGCTCGATGTGACGGGCGACGACATCCTGGTGCTGCGCAACGCCGGCCCGCTGGGCGCCGGCATGCCCGAGTGGGGCATGCTGCCGATCCCGACCAAGCTCTTGAAGCAAGGCGTGAAGGACATGCTGCGCCTGTCCGACGCACGCATGAGCGGCACCAGCTACGGCGGCTGCCTGCTGCACTGCTCGCCCGAGGCGGCCATCGGCGGCCCGCTGGCACTCGTGCAGACCGGCGACCGCATCACGGTCGACGTGCCGGCGCGCACGATCCACCTGGAAATCTCCGACGACGAAATGGCGCAACGCAAGGCCGCGTGGACCCCGCCGCCCCCGCGCTACGAGCGCGGCTACGGCTGGATGTTCGGCCGCCACATCAAGCAGGCCAACGAGGGCTGCGATTTCGATTTCCTGGAGACGACCTTCGGCAAGCCCGTCCCAGAGCCCGATATTTTCTAACCCACCCCCGTTCCTCGCTCACTGCGTGTAGCTCGATTCCCCCCTCAAGGGGGCGCACCCAGCGGCCTGGCAGAGCCAGGGCCAAAGGTGCACTGGCCTCGCGCATTGCCTGAGACGCCGTACCGCCCTCTGATCAATGAAGGACATCGAATGAAGCAAGAAACCCGCGACCTGCTGAAGAAGGTCAGCACCGCCACCCTGTGCACTGCCCTCTTCAAGCGCGGCCTGCGCAACCAGATGATCCAGGACGTGCGCCCGCTCAACCCGCAGGCGCCCACCATGGTCGGCGAGGCCTTCACGCTGCGCTACATGCCGGCGCGCGAGGACCGCAACGGCATCGCCGTGTTCCAGAACCGCGACCATCCGCAACGCAAGGCCGTGGAAGAGTGTCCGCCCGGTGCCGTGATGGTCATCGACAGCCGCAAGGACGCGCGCGCGGCCTCGGCCGGCGGCATCCTGGTCGCGCGGCTGATGCAGCGCGGCGTGGCCGGCGTCGTGACCGATGGCGGCTTTCGCGACAGCCCGGACATCGCCAAGTACGCCATGCCGGCCTACCACGTGCGCCCCAGCGCGCCGACCAACCTGACGCTGCACGAGGCCATCGAGATCAACGGCCCGATCGGCTGCGGCGACGCACCCGTGTTCCCGGGCGACGTGGTCGTGGGCGATGGCGACGGCGTGGTCGTGATCCCCGCGCACCTGGCCGACGAGATCGCCGTGGAGGCCACCGAGATGACGGCCTTCGAGGACTTCGTGCAGGAAAAGGTCATGGAAGGCCGCAGCATCCTGGGCCTGTACCCGCCGACCGACGAGCAGAGCCGCACCGATTTCGCCGCATGGCGCCAGGCCAAGGGCCGCTGAACACCGAGGAGGAGACATGCAACGCAGAACATTCGCCCTGGCCGCCACGCTCATGCTGGCCGCTCCCGCCTTCGCCCAGAACTTCCCGACCAAGCCCATCACCATCGTCGTGCCCGCCTCCCCGGGCGGCGCCATCGACCTGGCCGCGCGGCTGATCGGCCAGAAGTTCACCGAGGCCTGGGGCCAGCCCGTGGTCATCGAGAACAAGACCGGCGCCACCGGCGTGATCGGCACCGACTTCGTGGCCAAGAGTGCGCCCGACGGCCATGTGCTGGCCCTGGTGGCCAGCAGCCATGCCATCAACCCCAGCATGTTCAAGAAGCTGCCGTTCGACACGGTCAAGAGCTTCGAGCCCGTGGTGCAGACGCACACCGTGCCGCTGGTGCTGGTGGTGGCGCCCGATGCGCCGTTCAAGACCATGCAGGACGTGATCGCCTTCGGCAAGAAGAACCCGGGGCAGCTCAGCTTCGCGTCCAGCGGCAACGGCGGTGCGCCGCACTTCTCGGGCGAACTGTTCCAGAGCATGGCCGGCCTGCAGATGCAGCACATTCCCTACAAGGGCAGCACGCTGGCGCACCCGGACCTCATGAGCGGCCGCGTCTCCATCATGTTCGACACGCTGGCCGCGACCAGTGCGCAGATCAAGGCCGGCAAGCTGCGCGCCCTGGCCGTCACCACGCCCAAGCGCCTGCCGGCCTTTCCCGACGTGCCGACGGTGGCCGAAGCCGGCCTGCCCGGCTATGAGACCAGCACCTGGGGTGGCCTGCTGGCCCCGGCCGGCACACCCAAGGCCACCGTGCAGAAACTTGCGCTGGAGACCACGCGCATCCTCGCCCTGCCCGACGTGCGCGAACGCATGCTGGCGGCCGGCGTGGAGCCGGTGGGCGGCACGCCCGAACAGTTCGCGGCCTTCATCGGCAGCGAGATGGTCAAGTGGGGCAAGGTGGCCAAGGCGGCGGGCATCGAGCCGGAATAGCGCGCACCCGGCGCCAGCGTGGTGCCGTGGCACCAGACCGGCGCAGGCTCAATGCCGGGCCAGGCTGCAACGGCACCGGTACAAATGGGTGCAGAGCACATCCCAGCGCTCGGCGATCACCTGCTGGGCCGCGCCGCCGGAGCGAGCACCCAGGAGACGTTCCACCGGCGTTTCGGCACGCAGCGCCTGTCCGGACCTGGGACGCTCGTCGCCCCAGGTGCGCGACACGGACCGAGACCGGCCTGTTCTCATCGCGGCACCTCCGTTTGGAAGACACCGCCTGCGCATGCAAGAGCGATGCCTGCCAGCCGTCTTCGTCGGCCTGAACTGGCGCACGCCACGGGCTTCGGTGACGACCGGCGGCCCCGCCGAGGTGCAGGCCGAGATCACGCGCGCCTTGCAGGCCGCGGTGGCGGGGCGCGCGGCCGACGGCGTCGCGCTGGAGTGCTGAAGCCGCGCGCCGCGACTGGCCGGCTCAGGCCGCCGCAGCGTAAAACGCCGCACGCCGCTGCACCACGCGCGTCGCCACCGGCGCCACGGCCTGGCCGATGGCCGCGATGTGCTCGGGCGTGGTGCCGCAGCAGCCGCCCACGATGTTGACCAGGCCCTCGGCCGCGAACTCGTGCAGCAGCTTGGAGGTGTCGGCCGGCGTCTCGTCGAAGCCGGTGTCGCTCATCGGGTTGGGCAGGCCGGCGTTGGGGTAGCAGCTGATGAAGGTGTCGGGCGCGACACGGTTGAGCTCCTGGATGTACGGGCGCATCAGCGCGGCACCCAACGCGCAGTTCAGGCCGATGGCCAGCGGCTGGGCATGGCGCACGCTGTGCCAGAAGGCCGTGACGGTCTGGCCCGACAGGATGCGGCCCGAGGCGTCGGTCACGGTGCCGCTGATCAGGATGGGCAGGCGGTGGCCGCTGGCTTCGAAGTACTCATCCACGGCGAACAGCGCGGCCTTGGCGTTGAGCGTGTCGAAGATGGTTTCCACGAGGATCACGTCGGCCCCGCCCTCGACCAGGGCTTCGGTCTGCTCGTAATAGGCCTGGCGCAGGGTTTCGAAGTCGATGTTGCGCGCGCCGGGGTCGTTCACGTCGGGGCTGATGCTGGCGGTCTTGGGCGTGGGGCCCAGCGCGCCGGCGACGAAGCGCGGCTTGTCGGGCGTGCTGAACTTGTCGCAGGCCGCGCGGGCCAGCCTGGCGCTCTCCAGGTTCATCTCGCGTGCCAGATGGGCCATCTCGTAGTCCTCCTGCGCCACCGTGGTGGCGCCGAAGGTGTTGGTCTCGATCAGGTCGGCACCGGCCGCGAGGTAGCGCGCGTGGATGTCGGAGATCACGTCCGGCCGGGTCAGCGAGAGCAGCTCGTTGTTGCCCTTGACGTCCTTGTGAAAGTCCTTGAAGCGTTCGCCGCGGTACTGCGCTTCGGTCAACTTGAAGCGCTGGATCATGGTGCCCATCGCGCCGTCCAGGATGGCGATGCGCTCGGCCAGGATGGCCGGCAGTTGCTGGGCGCGGGTGTAGGCGGGGTGCTTCATGGTGGGGCGATTGTAGAAAGCGCGTTGTTGCACTGCAGCGCGCTAGCATCGCACCCCTGCATGCCCGGCGCCTTTCCCTCATCCCCCCTCCAACCCGGCCTCATGGTCCTGCACGGCAACCGGCCGGAAGACCTGCGCCAGCTGCTCGTGGCCTGGCTGCGCCGCCACCCGCTGGCGCCGCTGGAGAACGAGGTCGTGCTCGTGCAGAGCAACGGCATCGCGCAGTGGCTCAAGCTCGCGCTGGCGGCCGACGCCGACGACCCGTCTGGCGGCGGCCTGGGCATCACGGCCGCCACGCAGCTGCAGCTGCCCGCGCAATTCCTGTGGCGCGCCTACCGTGCCGTGCTGGGCCCGGGCACCGTGCCCGAGCGCTCGCCGCTGGACGAGGCCCCGCTGACCTGGCGCCTCATGCGCCTGCTGCCCGCCCTGCTGGACCAGGACGGCTTCGCCCCGCTGGCCCGCTTCCTGGCCGACGACGCCGACCTGCGCAAGCGCCACCAGCTGGCCCAGCGCCTGGCCGACCTGTTTGACCAGTACCAGGTCTACCGTGCCGACTGGCTGTACGACTGGGCCGACGGCCGCGACGTGGTGCGCAACCTGCGCCGCGGCGAACACGCCCTGCCCGCCGACCAGCGCTGGCAGGCCCTGCTCTGGCGCGCGCTGGTCGCCGACGCCGGCGCCGCCGGCCAGGCCGGCAGCCGCGCCGGAGTGCACCAGCGCTTCATCGCGGCATTGCAGGCGCACAGCGGCCCGGCACCGGCCGGCCTGCCGCGCCGCGTGGTGGTGTTCGGCATCTCCGCCCTGCCGGCGCAGACGCTGCAGGCGCTGGCCGCGATCGCGGGCGTGGCCCAGGTCATGCTGTTCGTGCACAACCCCTGTCGCCACCACTGGACCGACATCGTGGCCGACCAGGACCTGCTGCGCGGCCCGTACCGGCGCCAGGCCCGGCGCGCCGGCATGCCGGCCCAGCTCGACGAGGCCGCCCTGCACCAGCATGCCCACCCGCTGCTGGCGGCCTGGGGCAAGCAGGGCCGCGACTACCTGCACCTGATCGACAGCTTCGACCAGCCCGACCAGTACCGCGCGGCCTGGAGCGGCATCGGCAGCGGCCGCATCGACCTGTTCAGCGAAGACGCCGCCCCCGCCGGCCTGCTACAGCAGCTGCAGGACGACATCCTGGACCTGCGCCCGCTGGCCGAGACGCGCGCGCGCTGGCCCGCCGTCGACACCGCACAGGACCGATCGCTGCGCTTTCACAGCACGCACTCGGCCCAGCGCGAGGTCGAGGTGCTGCACGATCAGCTGCTCGCCCGCTTCGACGCCGACCCCACGCTGCAGCCGCGCGACGTGATCGTGATGCTGCCCGACGTGGACGCCTACGCGCCGCACATCGAGGCCGTCTTCGGCCGGCTGCCGCACGGCGATGCACGCCACATCCCCTACACCGTGGCCGACCAGGGCCGGCGCGGCCAGGAGCCGCTGCTGGTGGCGCTGGAGCTGCTGCTGCAGCTGCCCGACAGCCGCTTCGCGGCCAGCGACGTGCTGGACCTGCTGGAGGTGGGCGCACTGCGCGCGCGCTTCGGCCTGGACGACGACGCCCTGCCCCAGCTCAAGCGTTGGATCGCCGGCGCGGGCGTGCGCTGGGGCCTGGACGCCGCCCAGCGCGCGCAGCACGCCCTGGGCGCTGCCGGCGAAGTCAACAGCTGGCGCTTCGGCCTGCAGCGCATGCTGCTGGGCTTCGCGGTCGGCGAGGGCGAGCCCTTCGAGGGCATCGCGCCTTTTGACGAGATCGGCGGGCTCGACGCCGCCGCGCTGGGGCCTTTGGCCGCGCTGCTGCGCGCGCTCGGCGAGACGCTGGCCACCCTGACCGAACCGGCCCCGCCGCTGCAGTGGGCCGAACGCCTGCGCGCATTGCTGCAGGGCTTCTTCGCGCCCGTGGATGCGCGCGAGCAGCTGCGCGTGCAGCAGCTGCTGCAGGGCCTGGACCAGTGGCTGGACGAATGTGCGGACGCCGATTTCGATCAGCCACTGCCGCTGGCCGTGGTGCGCGAACGCTGGCTGGCCGTGCTCGAACAGCAGGGCCTGCAGCAGCGCTTCATGACGGGCGGCGTGAGCTTCTGCACGCTGATGCCCATGCGCGCGATCCCGTTCCGCGTGGTCTGCCTGCTGGGCATGAACGATGGCGATTTCCCGCGCCCCATGGTGCGTGCCGACTTCGACCTCATGCAGGGCGACTGGCGGCCCGGCGACCGCTCGCGCCGCGACGACGACCGCTACCTGCTGCTCGAAGCCCTGCTGTCGGCGCGCGAGCAGCTCTACATCAGCTGGGTCGGCCGCAACGTGCGCGACCACAGCGCACGCGCGCCCAGCGTGCTGATCGGCCAGCTGCGCGACCATCTCGCGGCCGGCTGGCAAACCACCGGCGGCGCCGACCTGCTCCAGGCCCTGACCACCGAGCATCCGCTGCAGCCCTTCAGCACGCGCTACTTCGCGCTCGACGCACCGGCTGCGCCGGCCATCGACGGGCTCTACAGCTACGGCCGCGAATGGCAGGCCGCCCATGCCGAGACCACTACCGCGCGCGGCGCGGGCACAGCGCTGCTGCCCTGGCAGCCCGAGAACGCCCAGCCGCTGCGGCCGCTGGCGGACTTCCTGGCCCAGCCCGTGGAGGCCTTCTTCCGCCAGCGCCTGCAGACCGGCATGGCGCTGTATGCCGAGGACACGCAGGACGACGAGGCCTTCGGGCTGGACAGCCTGCAGCAATGGACGCTCGAGCGCGACCTGCGCGCCGCGCTGCAGCCCTGGTGCGACGCCCAGCCCAGCCCCGCCGCCGCACGCGCGGGCCTGGCCGAGGCGCTGGCCGAGCAGACTGCCACGCTCGCCCGCGCCGGCCAGCTGCCGCTGCAGGCCTTCGGCCCCATCGCAGAAGGCGCGCTGGCCCAACCACTTCTGCGCACGCTGGGCCATTACCTCGATGGGCTCGAAGGCTGGCCGGCATTGGAAGACCAGCGCCACACGCTGCGCTGGACCGATCCGGCCACCAGCATCGCCTTCGACGACACGCTGCCACAGCGCCGCCTGCCGGCCGACGCGGAGCAGCTGCCGGCCTGCCTGGTGCTGGCCAACGGCCGGCTGCACAAGGGCCCCACGCTGGCCTGGCACCACATCGTGCGGCACTGGCCCCAGCACCTCGCGCTGCAGATCGCGGCCGGCCCCACCCTGACGCTGCTGGCCAGCGAATCGGGGCTGCTGCGGCTGCCCGCACTCGAGGCCGACGAGGCGGCGGCCTCGCTGTCCGCGCTCGTGCGGGGCTGGGCCGCGGGCCTGGCCGAACCGCTGCCCGTGGCCTGCAAGACCGCGTTCGCGGTGCTGGCCGGCGAGCTGCATGCCGCACAGGCGCTCTACGAGGGCGGGCAGCACGCCAGCGGGGAAGGCCAGCGGCCTGCGCTCGCACGCGTGTTTGCCGATTTCGCCACGCTGCAGGCGGCGCGGACGGCCGACGGCCGCGGCCTGCGCGACTGGAGCGAGGATTTGTATGGGCCGCTGTGGCGCGCGCTGGGTGGGGTGCACCGGGGCCAGCCCGCAGGAGACACGGCATGAGCGTCGTGCAAGCGCTCGACCCGCTGCGCTTCCCGCTGCACGGCCAGCGCCTGATCGAGGCCAGCGCCGGCACGGGCAAGACTTACACGATCGCATTGCTGTACCTGCGGCTGGTGCTGGGCCATGGCGCGGACGGCGCGGCCTTCGCGCGCGCGCTGACGCCGCCCGAGATCCTGGTCGTGACCTTCACCGAGGCCGCCACGCAGGAACTGCGCGAGCGCATCCGCGCGCGGCTGGACGAAGCCGCACGCGTGTTCGCTGGCGAAGCCGAGGCCGCACCCGGCGACGTGCTGGATGCGCTGCGCGCCGACTTCCCGCCCGCGCAGTGGCCGGCCTGCGCGCACCGCCTGCGCGTGGCCGCGCAATGGATGGACGAGGCCGCCGTCGCCACCATCCACGGCTGGGCCTGGCGCATGCTGCGCGAGCACGCCTTCGACAGCGGCACCCTGTTCCGCCAGACCTTGCAGACCGACCTGGCCGAACTGCAGCAGCGCGTGCTGCACGACCATTGGCGCCGGCACTACTATCCTCTCGCGGCGCCGGCCGCGCAGATGCTGTTGCAGTGCTTCGCCCATCCCGAGGCACTGTGGAAGGCCGTGGAGCCGCTGCTGCGCCGCGAGGACGCGCTGCTGCAACTGCAGGGCAGCGCATTGCCCGAAGCCGACGATGCCTTGGCCGCGCTGCATGCCGCGGGCGCCGCACGCCAGCGGGCCGATGCGCTGGAACAGGCGGCGCGCGCCGCCTGGGCCGCCGCGCGCGAGGACCTCGAACGACTGTGGCACGCCGCCCGCCCGCACCTGAGCGGCACCAGCTACCGCAACAAGGACGACGAGGCCGTCTTCGCCGCCTGGCTGCAGGCCCTGGCCGAATGGAGCCAGGGCGCACCCGCGCCCAAGAACATCGCGCTGTTCGGCCAGGCCGGCGCCAAACTCAAGAAGAACCAGCAGCCGCCCGAGCACCCCGCGCTGCACGCCATCGACGCCTGGCTGCAGGCCAGCGAAGGCATTGACATCGACGAACTGCGCGCCCGCCTGGCCGCGCAGGCGGCCCATGCGCTGCGCGCGGCCCTGGCCGCCGAGAAGCAGCGCCGGGCCGAACTCGGCTTCGACGACCTGTTGCAGCAGCTCGACCGCGCGCTGCATGGCGAAGGCGGCGCCGCACTGGCCGCGCGCATCCGCGCACAGTTCCCGCTCGCGCTGATCGACGAGTTCCAGGACACGGACCCCGTGCAGTACCGCATCTTCCGGCGCATCTACGCCGTGGAGGACTGTGGCCTGGTCATGATCGGCGATCCCAAGCAGGCCATCTACGGCTTCCGCGGTGCCGACATCCGCACCTACCTGCGCGCGCGCCGCGATGTGGGCGATGCCCCAGGAGAGCGCCGGGCCGCCCCAAGCTCTCCTGTCCCCCTCGGGGGGCGGGACGGGCGAAGCCCGGACGTGGGGGCGATTTACGCGCTGGACACCAACTTCCGCTCCACCGCGGCCGTCGTGCGCGCCGTCAACCATGTGTTCCTGCACGCCGAGCAGCAGCCACGTGCGGCCTTCCGCTTCGCGCAGGAGGGCGACAACCCCGTGCCTTTCGTGCCCGTGCAGGCCAAGGGCCGGCCCGAGTGGCTGCAGATCGACGGTGCGCCGGCGGCCGCGCTGACGCTGTGGTCGCTGGAGCCACCGTACGATGCCGACAAGCCGCGCGTGGGCAGCGCCGAGTACCGCAGCCGCATGGCCGAGACCAGCGCCAGCGCCGTCGTGCATTGGCTGCGCGGCGCCGACGCGGGCCGCACCGGCTTCGTCCACGGGGACAGTCTGCAGCCGCTGCGCCCGGCCGACATCGCCGTGCTCGTGCGCAGCGGCAGCGAAGCCGATGCCGTGCGTGCCGCGCTCGCGGCGCGCGGGCTGCGCAGCGTCTACCTGTCCGACCGCGCCTCGGTCTTCGCCACGCCCGAGGCGCAGGACCTGCTGCACTGGCTGCGCGCCTGCGCTGCACCCGCCGATGAAGCCCTGCTGCGCAGCGCCCTGGCCACGCGCACCCTGGACATGCCGCTGGCCGAGCTGGCCCGCCTGCGCGAGGACGAACTGGCCTGGGAGGCGCTGGCGCTGCGCTTTCGCGCGCTGCGCGAGCTGTGGCAGCGCCACGGCGTGCTGCCGATGCTGCACCAGCTGCTGCACGACTTCGGCCTGCCCGCGCGCTGGCTCGCCGAGCCCGGTGGCGAGCGCCGGCTGACCAACGTGCTGCACCTGGCGGAGTGGCTGCAGCGCCGCGCCGTGGAACTCGATGGGGAGCATGCACTGCTGCGCGCGCTGGCCGAGCGCCTGGCCCATCCCGAGGGCGAGGAAGACATCCTGCGTCTGGAGAGCGATGCCGCGCTGATCAAGGTCGTCACCATCCACAAGTCCAAGGGCCTGGAGTACCCGCTGGTGCTGCTGCCCTTCATCAGTGCCTGGCGCGAGACGAAGAGCGGCAAGCAGGAGACGCTGGGCTTCCACGACACCGCGGCCGACGCGCGCGTGCTCGAATTGGACGGTCAGTACACCCAGGCCCGGGCCCTGGCCGAGGAGGAGCGGCTGGCCGAGGATCTGCGCCTGTTGTACGTGGCGCTCACGCGCGCGCGCCACGGGCTGTGGCTGGGCCTGGCGCCGCTGGCGCCGGGCAATGCCGGCAAGCCCCAGCTGCACCGCAGCGCGTTGGGCCATGTGTTGTCGGGCGGTGCGCCCATCGACGACCTGGCCAGCTACCGCGCCCGGTTGCAAGCCCTGGCCGCGGGCTGCGACGACATCGCGCTGGAACCCGCACCCGCGCCCGACGACGCGACCTGGCAGGCCGCGGCGCCGCCGCCCGTGGGGCCGGCGCGCCAGCCGCAACGCCAGGGCCATGCGCCCTGGTGGATCGCCAGCTACTCGGCGCTCGTGCAGCAGCTCGGCGCGACGGACACCGAACCCGAGGACGCGCGCCAGGACCAGGCCCTGGAGGAGGCCGAACCCGCCGACGAGGCCGACAGCCCACGCGCGCCGGCCGGCGGCAGCTGGCACGCCTTCCCGCGCGGCGCCGAGCCCGGCAGCTTCCTGCACGGCCTGCTGGAATGGTGCGCGCAGCAGGGCTTCGCCCAGGTCGTGGCACAGCCGCAGGCGCTGCGCGACCTCGTCGCGCGCCGCTGCGCCGTGCGTGGCTGGGAAGCCTGGATCGACCCGCTGTGCGACTGGGTGCCACGCTGGCTGCAGCTGCCGCTCGCCTTGCCTGGCCACGCCGCCCCCGTGGCGCTGGCCGGCCTGGCCCAGTACCAGACCGAGCTGGAGTTCTGGTTCCCCATCCACCGTGCCGACACGCGCGTCATCGACGCGCTCGTCACGGCCCACACCTTCGACGCCGCGGCGCGCCCGGCCCTGGCCGGCACCAAGCTCGCCGGCATGCTCAAGGGCTTCATGGACCTGGTGCTCGAACACGAGGGCCGCTACTGGGTGGCGGACTACAAGTCGAACTGGCTCGGCCCCGACGCGCGCGCCTACGACGTCGCCGCCATGCAGCAGGCCCTGCTCGCGCACCGCTACGACGTGCAATACCTGCTCTACGTGTTCGCGCTGCACCGGCTGCTGGGCGCGCGGCTGCCCGACTACGACTACGACCGCCATGTGGGCGGCGCGCTGTACCTGTTCCTGCGCGGCGCCGAGGCCGACACGCAGGGCGCGTTCGCGACGAAGCCGCCACGTGCGCTGATCGACGCGCTCGACACCGTGTTCCGCCATGTACCAGCCTGACCTGTTCGACGCCCCCGCCCCGCCGCTGGACGACTGCGCCACGCTGCTGGCCGACCTCGGCGAGTGGGTGGAACACGGCTGGCTCCGCGAGCTGGACCGCAGCTTCGCGCTGTTCCTGCACGAACTCGACCCGGCCGCCGGCGCGCCGCTGCTGCTGGCCGCGGCCTTGGCCAGCCACCAGCTGGGCCGCGGCCATGTCTGTCTGGACCTGCAGGCCGCGCTGGCCGACAGCCCGGCCAGTCTCTCGCTGCCGCCGGCCCATGCGCTCGACGCGACCCATGCCCAGTTCTCGCGCACGCCCGGCCAGTGGCTGCAGGCGCTGCGGCTGGACGCCTGGTGCGCCGCGGTGCGCGCCAGCCGGCTCTGCGAGTCCGGCCCCGGCAACGCACCGCTGGTGCTGCAGGGCCCGCGCCTGTACCTGCGCCGCTACTGGCAGCACGAGCGCGAGGTGCGTGCGCTGATCGGCGCGCGGCTGGCGCCCGAGCCCGTGGCCCCGGCCGCGCAGATCCGGCCCGTGCTCGATGCGCTGTTCAACGCCCCGGCCCCAGACTGGCAGAAGCTGGCCTGTGCGCTCGCGCTGCGCCAGCGCTTCGCCATCGTCACGGGCGGCCCTGGCACGGGCAAGACCACCACCGTCGTGCGCCTGCTCGCGCTGCTGCAGTCCATGGCCCTGCAGGGCGGTGGCGAGCCGCTGCGCATCCGCCTGGCCGCGCCCACGGGGAAGGCCGCGGCGCGGTTGGCCGAATCGATCCGCGGCGCGCTGGACCGTCTGCCCTGGGACGCACTGCCGCACGGCGAGGCGCTGCGCCCCCATGTGCCCAGCGCCGCCACCACGCTGCACCGGCTGCTGGGTCCCCAGCCCGAGAGCCGGCACTTCCGCCACCACGCGGGGAACCCGCTCGCGCTGGACGTGCTCGTGGTCGACGAGGCCTCCATGGTCGACCTGGAGATGATGGCCCGGCTGCTGCAGGCGCTGCCGCCCCGCGCGCGCCTGGTGTTGCTGGGCGACAAGGACCAGCTGGCCTCGGTGGAGGCCGGCGCCGTGCTCGGCGAACTGTGCAGCCGCGCGCAGGAGGGCCACTACGACGCGGCCACCGCACAGTGGCTGCAGGAAGCAGCCGGCCAGCAGCCGCCACCCGCACTGCAGGACGCCGCCGGCCAGCCCCTGGACCAGGCCATCTCGATGCTGCGCGTGAGCCACCGCTTCACGGCCGACAGCGGCATCGGCCAGCTGGCCCAGGCCGTCAACGCCGGCGACGGCCGCGCCGCCCAGGCCCTGTGGCGCGCCGAGCTGGACGACCTGCGCAGCTGCAGACTGAGCCAGCCGCCTGCGCTGTTCGCGCAGGATGCGAAGCTGCGCGCGCTGGTGCTGGCCGAGCGCACCGCGCCCTTCGGCCATGCGCATTACCTGCGCCGCATGCACGCGACGCGCCCGGCCGACGATGCCGTGCAAGCGGCCTGGGATGCCTGGGCGGGAGACCTGCTGCAAGCCCTGGGCCGCTTCCAGCTGCTCTGCGCGCTGCGCGAAGGCCCCTGGGGCGTGACGGGCCTGAACGCCACCGTGGCTGAACTGCTGCGCGAAGCCGGCCTGCTGCAGGGCACGCAGGGCTGGTTCGCGGGCCGGCCTGTGCTCGTCACGCGCAACGACTACGGCCTGTCGCTCATGAACGGCGACGTGGGCCTCACGCTGGACCTGCCTGCGCCCGAGCCGGGTGCCGCCCCGGTGCGCCGCGTGGCCTTCCCGGCAGGCGACGGCAGCGGCGCCGTGCGCTGGGTGCTGCCGGCCCGGCTGCAGGCGGTGGAGACGGTGTTCGCGATGACGGTGCACAAGAGCCAGGGCTCGGAGTTCGAGCACGCGGCGCTGGTGCTGCCCGACCAGGGCAGCCCAGTGCTCACGCGCGAGCTGGTCTACACCGGCATTACGCGCGCCAAGCGCTGGTTCACGCTGGTGGGTTCTGCCCGCGCGCATGGCGCGGTGCTGAACGAGGCCATCGGCCGGCGTGTGCTGCGCGCGAGCGGCCTGATGGCCGGGTGACAATCGCCCCCATGCAAGAACTCCTTCCCAAGCAGGCCTGGGACCTGCTGCTGGAACGCACGCAGGACGCGGCCGAGGGCGCCGGCGATCCGCCGCTGTTCGTGGACGTGCGCATGGAGGTCGAGTTCCGTTCTGTCGGCCATCCGCCGGGCGCCCAGAACATCCCCTGGTACGAGTACCCGGCCATGACGCCGGACCCGGCGGCGTTCGTCGCGGCCGTCGAACGTGCCGCCGGCAGCCGCCACCGCACGGTGGTGCTGATCTGCCGCAGCGGCAAGCGCGCCAGCGACGCAGGCCAGGCGCTTGAAGCGGCCGGCTTCGGCGACGTGGTGGCCATCGTGCATGGCTTCGAGGGCGACCTCGACGAGAACCTGCAGCGCTCGCGCACCAATGGCTGGCGCTTCGATGGTCTGCCCTGGGAGCAGATGTAGGCAGGTGTGGCGAGATGCGTGAAGTGACCGGTTCCATCCTGCGCGAGACCTTCGGCTACGCGCAGTTCCGCGGCCAGCAGCAGGCCATCGTCGACCATGTGGCCGAGGGCGGCGACGCGCTGGTGCTGATGCCCACGGGCGGCGGCAAATCCCTGTGCTACCAGATCCCGGCGATCGCGCGGCAGAACGCCGGCCTGGGCGTGACCGTGGTCGTCTCGCCGCTGATCGCGCTCATGCACGACCAGGTCGGCGCGCTGCAGGAAGCCGGCGTCTCCGCGGCCTACCTCAACTCCACGCTGGACTGGGCTGCCACGCAGGACCTGGAGCGCCGGCTGGCCCGCGCCGAGGTGACACTGGTCTACGCCGCGCCCGAGCGCGTGGTGACGCCGCGCTTCCTCGAGCTGTTGGACGGCTTGGCCGCGCGCGGCAAGCTGGCGCTGTTCGCGATCGACGAGGCGCACTGCGTCAGCCAGTGGGGCCACGACTTCCGGCCCGAGTACCGCCAGCTCACGCTGCTGCACGAGCGCTACCCCGGCGTGCCGCGCATCGCGCTGACGGCCACGGCCGATGCGCTCACGCGCGCCGACATCGTCGAGCGGCTGCAGCTGGAAGAGGCGCGCCAGTTCGTCAGCAGCTTCGACCGACCCAACATCCGCTACGCCATCGTCGAGAAGAAGGACCCGGTAACCCAGCTGCTGCGCTTCATCGAACGCGACCACGATGGCGACGCGGGCGTGGTGTACTGCCAGTCGCGCAAGCGCGTGGAAGAGGTGGCCGAGTCGCTGTGCATGGCTGGCGTGAACGCCCTGCCCTACCACGCCGGCCTGGACGCGGCCGTGCGCCAAAAGCACCAGGACCGCTTCCTGCGCGAGGACGGCATCGTGGTCGTGGCCACCATCGCCTTCGGCATGGGCATCGACAAGCCCGACGTGCGTTTCGTCGCGCACCTGGACATGCCCAAGAACATCGAGGGCTACTACCAGGAGACCGGCCGCGGCGGCCGCGACGGCGAGCCCGCCGACGCCTGGATGGCGTACGGCCTGCAGGACGTGGTGAACCAGCGCCGCATGATCGACGAGAGCCCGGCCGACGAGACCTTCAAGCAGGTCATGCGCGGCAAGCTCGACGCACTGCTGGCGCTGGCCGAGGCGACGGACTGCCGGCGCGTGCGGCTGCTCAAGTACTTCGGCGAAGCCAGCCAGCCCTGCGGCAACTGCGACAACTGCCTGGCGCCGCCCGAGGTCTGGGACGCCACCGACGCGGCGCGCAAGCTGCTCTCCACCGTCTACCGCGTGCAGCAGCACAGCGGCATCGGTTTCGGCGCGGGCCACATCATGGACATCCTGCGCGGCAAGGCAACGGAGAAGGTCAAGCAGTTCCAGCACGAGAAAGTGAGCACCTTCGGCATCGGCGCAGACCTGTCGGAGGCGCAGCTGCGCAGCGTGCTGCGCCAGCTGGTGGCCACGGGCGCCATCGCCGTCAACGCCGAGAAGTTCAACACGCTGCAGCTGACCGACGGCTCGCGTGCCGTGCTCAAGGGCGAGGTGCCGGTGCGGTTGCGCGAATCGGCCTCTGCACCAGCGGGCCGCAGGGTGCGCACGTCCAAGTCGCGCGGCGACCGCGTGGCGCCCGCCGCCGCGCCGCTGGACGCGCCGGGCCAGGCGCTGTTCACCGCGCTCAAGGGCTGGCGCGCCGAGGTCGCCAAGGCCCACAACCTGCCGGCCTACGTGATCTTCCACGACGCCACGCTGGCCGCCATCGCGCAGCGCGCGCCGCACACGCTAGACGACCTGCAGGGCATCAGCGGCATGGGCGCGACCAAGCTCGAGAAGTACGGCGACGACGTGCTGCGGGTGTGCCAGCAGGGCTGAGGGCGCCATGCACGACTTCTCGCACTTCCTCGACGCCCAGGAGCCGGTCTGGTCGCAGGTCTGTGCCGAGCTGCAGGCCGGGTACAAGACCAGCCACTGGATGTGGTTCGTGTTTCCGCAGCATGTAGCGCTGGGCCGCAGCAGCATGGCGCGGCGCTTCGGCCTGGCCTCACTGATGGAGGCCGAGGCCTATGCTGCGCACCCCGTGCTGGGGCCGCGGCTGCTGCAGGCCACAGGCCGCGTGCTGGCCGTGCAGGGCCGCAGCGCGCACGCGATCTTCGGCTCACCCGACGACCTCAAGCTGCGCTCGTGCGTGACCCTGTTCCAGGCCGCGGTGCCGCAGCAGCCTGAGTTCGGCGCGGTGCTCGCGCGCTACTACAGCGGCCAGCCCGACCCGCAAACGCTGGCGTTGCTCTGAGCTACTGCACGAAGCCGATGCCGCGCGCCTCGCGCACTTCGGGCTTGATGCGGTGCTCGGCCTCCAGTTGCTCAAGAAACTCCGCTGGCGTCATCTCTGCAGCCAGGATGTCGACCTGGCGCCGCACGGCCGCAAAGTCGCCGGGACACAGGTGCTCGAGCCGCTGCAGCCGCGCACGCATCGCGTCGTCCAACAGTTGCGCTTGGCCTCCCAGCGCCTCGACCACGAACATGCGTTCACGCTGCGCCGGCAGCAGCGGCTTGAAGCGGATCTTGAACGTGAAGCGCCGCAGCGCCGCCTGGTCGATGCGGTCCATGAGGTTGGTGGTGCAGACAAACACGCCGCGGTGCCGCTCCATGCCCTGCAGCATCTCGTTGACCTCGGTGACCTCGTAGGTGCGCTGGGCGCCGCGGCGGTCCTGCAGAAAGCTGTCGGCCTCGTCGAGCAGCAGCACGGCCTTCTCGGCCTCGGCCTCGCGGAACATGGCGGCCATCTGCTGTTCAGTCTCGCCGACGAACTTGCTCATGAGGTCGCTGGCGCGCTTGACGATCAGCGGCTTGTCGAGCGCGCGTGCGATGTGCTCGGCGAGCGCGGTCTTGCCGGTGCCGGGCGCACCGTAGAAGCACAGGCTGCCGTGGCCGCGGGCCTGCAGTGCCTGCACGATGCGGCCGATCTCGAAGCGGCTCTCGACGTTCAGCATCTCCAGGTCATAGGTGGTGGCGGCGGGAATGCCGCCGCGCTCCTCGCTGTGCCGGCCCAGGGCCTTGTCGGCGTTGCGCAGCTGGCGTTCGATGAGCTGCTCCGTGCCGGCCTCGTCGGTGCGGGCCAGGCCGGCGAAGCGCACCGCGGTGCGGATCTGCGCGGGCGTGAGGCCTTTGCGCTCGGTCAGCCGGGCGACGAAGGCATCGGACACGGCCACGCCTTCCAGGGTCTTGCGCACCAGGCCTTCGCGTGCACCGGGCGGTGGCGACTTGAGCTCCAGGTGGTAGGCGAAGCGGCGGCGGAAGGCCGGGTCGATCTGCTCGATGCGGTTGGTGACCCACAGCGTGGGAACGGTGTTGCTCTCCAGGATCTGGTTGACCCAGGCCTTGCCGCTGACCGAACCGCTGGGCGGCGCGGCCACCTGCTCGGCGCGCGCCATGAGTTGCGCGGCCTCGGTGCTGATGGGCGGGAACACGTCCTCGACCTCGTCGAACAGCAATGCGGCCTGCACGCTGCCCTTGAGGAACACCTGGGCGATTTGCAGCGAGCGGTAGCGGTCGCGGCCCGACAGCGAATTGCCGTCGCGGTCGGCGTACTCGACCTCGAACAGGTCCAGCCCCGCGGCCTGCGCGACCACGCGTGCAAGCTCGGTCTTGCCGGTGCCGGGCGGGCCGTAGAGCAGGATGTTGACGCCGGGCTCCTTGCGCGCCACCGCGTTGCGCAGCAGTGCGACCAGGACCTCGGCGTCGTCGGCGACGAAGCCGAAGTCGGCCATGGACAGCGCGCTCTTGGTGGCCGGCCGCGTGAAGACGGCCATGAGCTCGCTCTGGTCGCGGTACTCGCGCATGAGCACGGGCGGCAGCTTCTCGCTGACCTTCATGAGGTCGGCCAAGTCGGTGATGTTGTGCTCGGAGATTAGGTTCTCCACGAGGCCGATGCGCTCGAGCCGCGAGCCCGCGCGCAGGGCTTCGCCGACCTCGGTGGCGCTGACGCCGGCGACCTCGGCAATGGCGGCATAGGCCTCGGGCGCATTGTTGACTTTGACCTCCACGAGGATGGTGCGCAGATCGCGCTGGTAGCGCGCGAGCGTGCCGTACAGCAGCAGCGCGCGCTCGGCGCGGTTGAGCTGCAGCAGACCCGACAGCGCATCGATGTTCTTCTCCACCAGCGTGGACTGTTTCTTGAGGGCGCGCGTGAGCCAGTCGCAGGTGATCTTGAGCGCGGCCAGCAGGTCCTTGGGTTGGTCCTTGGCGTACTCATCCAGGTAGAAGAACAGCGTGCCTTCCTCGTAGGGGCCACGCCAGATGCCATGCCGCTCCATGAACTCTGCTGTGGACAAGGCGGTGTGGCCGCGCCAGAACTCGTTGTCCTTGCAGCGCCGAGCCAGGAACTCGCGCAGGCGCAGCAGCACGGGCTGCGGCCACACCAGGTGGCGCCCCGCCATCGCGAGCAGGCTGTTCAGGTCGCGCCGCACGTTGAACTTGGGGCCTTGCCGCGCGACCAATGTCAGCACGAAGTGAGAACACATCAAGTCCAGGACCGGCGCAGCCTCCAGCCCGGGCGAAGCAATCACCTGGGCAGCCACCGGATCACGGACCAAACGCTTCACCATGGACAGATCTCCCATCAGCAAAGAAAGGATGGTCCACGATAACGCAGGCTCTGGGGGTTTGGAAGACAGCGCCGGAAAAACGCGCGCAGGCCCGTCGTTGCGGCCCACAATGCGCGCATGCTGACCCTCGACGACATCCGCCAGGCCGCGGCCCGGTTGCAAGGCCAGGTGCTGGAAACGCCGTGCGTGGAATCGCGCACGCTGTCAGACATCACCGGCGCGCAGGTCTTCCTGAAGTTCGAGAACCTGCAGTTCACGGCCTCGTTCAAGGAGCGCGGCGCCTGCAACAAGCTCGTGCGGCTGGTGGAGTCCGGCGGTGCGGCCCAGGGTGTCATCGCCATGAGCGCCGGCAACCATGCGCAGGGCGTGGCCTACCACGCGCAGCGCCTGGGCCTGCGTGCGGTGATCGTGATGCCGCGCTTCACGCCGGCCGTCAAGGTGGAGCGCACGCGCGGCTTCGGCGCCGAGATCGTGCTGCATGGCGATTCGCTGGACGCCGCGCGCAACCATGCGCAGCAACTGGCCAAGGCCCAGGGCCTGGCCTTCGTGCATCCCTACGACGACGAGGACATCGTCACCGGCCAGGGCACGGTGGGCTTGGAGATGCTGGCGCAGGTGCCGGCTTTGGAAACGTTGGTCGTGTCCGTCGGTGGCGGCGGCCTGATCGCCGGCATCGCCACGGCGGCGCGCGCGCTGCAGCCGGGCATCGAGATCGTCGGCGTGCAGACGGCGCGCTTTCCGGCCATGGTCAATGCCGTGCAAGGCACGGCGCATGTGCAAGGCACCAGCACCATCGCCGAGGGCATTGCGGTGGGCTCGCCGGGGCAGCTCACGCAGGCCATCGTGCGCGAGAGCGTGGACGCGCTGATGCTGGTGCAGGAGGGCGACATCGAGCAGGCCATCCTGATGCTGCTGGAAATCGAGAAGACCGTGGTCGAAGGCGCGGGCGCGGCCGGTCTCGCGGCGCTGCTGCGCGAGCCCGAGCGCTTTCGCGGAAAGAAGGTGGGCCTGGTGCTGTCGGGCGGCAACATCAATCCCATGCTGCTGGCGGCCATCATCGAGCGCGGCATGGTGCGCTCGGGCCGGCTGGGCCGGCTGCGCGTGAGCGCCGCCGACCACCCTGGTTCGCTGGCGCGCATCGCCACGGTGGTGGCCGACACCGGCGCCAACATCGACCAGGTCGAGCACCAGCGCGCGTTCACGGCGCTGTCGGCGCAGAACGTGGACATCGAGCTCGTGGTGCAGACGCGCGGACGCAGCCATCTAGACGAGCTCGTGCAGGCGTTGGGCCGGGCCGGCTTCGAGGCCAAGGAATTGCGCTGAAACCCCGTCGCTACAATCCCGCGTTTCAGAGCGACGGTATAGAGAGGAATAGAGACATGTCCGACTCCCACGCGAGCCCCAACCCGCACGAGGTTGCCGCCCATGAGGTGGACCCGGTCGAGGCCGTGGTGCCCATGATTCCCATCGTGCTGCCCATCGTCGGCGGCGTGATGATGTTCCTGCTCGCTTTCATCGCCGTCTCGATGGCCTGAGCCTTGCGGCTCGTGCAGGCCGTGCAACGCGGCCTGCTGTTCCTTTCTGCGCGGCGGCATGCTGGCCGGCGTCGCTATCTCGCACTCCCCCCTCCTATCGCGCCACCGCTCGCGGTGTAAGCATATGTTGCTTCCGCGCGACGACAACTTTGTCATGGGCGTCATCAGCTCGACATAACCCTATGCATGTTTTGCATGGTTTTTGTCTCCAACGCGGCTCCGCTTGCGAGCCCCATCCCTAGAATTGGCCTCCCGACCGGCGCCGGTCCCATGCGCCGGGCTGCACCTGTCGTCTTCCACCAAGTCCGAGGCCTGCTTGCATTGCGAGCGACTTTGTGAAAGACGATTTTTCAACTTAGGAGCTAGCCCATGAACGCACCCACGATGCAGGGACTGAACATCAATCCCCCCGCACATGTGAAGAACGCCAAGCTGATCGCCTGGATCGCCGACATCGCCGCGCTGACGCAGCCGGCCGACATCTACTGGTGCGACGGCAGCGACGAGGAATACCAGCGCTTGTGCCAGCAGCTGGTCGATGCCGGCACGTTCAAGAAACTCAATCCGGCCAAGCGTCCGAATTCGTTCCTGGCCCTGTCCGACCCGTCGGACGTGGCCCGCGTGGAAGACCGCACCTTCATCTGCACCGACAAGAAGGAAGACGCGGGCCCGACCAACAACTGGACCGCGCCTGCCGAGATGCGCGCGCTGCTGCAGACGGGCGAGAACGCCCTGTTCAAGGGCGCCATGAAGGGCCGCACCATGTACGTGGTGCCCTTCAGCATGGGCCCGCTGGGTTCGGACATCGCCCACATCGGCGTGGAACTGTCCGACAGCCCCTACGTGGCCGTGAACATGAAAACCATGACGCGCATGGGCAAGGCCGTGTACGACGTGCTGGGCGTGGACGGCGACTTCGTTCCCTGCGTGCACACGGTCGGCGCCCCGCTGGAGCCCGGCCAGGCCGACGTGAAGTGGCCCTGCAACAAGACCAAGTACATCGTGCACTACCCCGCCACGCGCGAGATCTGGTCGTATGGCTCCGGCTACGGCGGCAACGCGCTCTTGGGCAAGAAGTGCTTTGCGCTGCGTATCGCCTCCACCATGGGCCGCGACCAGGGCTGGCTGGCCGAGCACATGCTGATCCTGGGCGTGACCAAACCCGACGGCAAGAAGTACCACGTGGCCGCGGCCTTCCCGAGCGCCTGCGGCAAGACCAACTTCTCCATGCTGGTGCCGCCCACGGGTTTCGAAGGCTGGAAGGTCACGACGATCGGCGACGACATCGCCTGGATCAAACCGCAGGCGGACGGCTCGCTGCGCGCGATCAACCCCGAGGCCGGCTACTTCGGCGTGGCCCCGGGCACGAACTACAAGACCAACCCCAACTGCATGCGCAGCCTGGACAAGAACGTGATCTTCACGAACGTGGCGCTCACGGACGACGGCGACGTCTGGTGGGAAGGCATGGAAGACGACGTGCCGGGCAAGCAACTGCCCGCGCACCTGATCGACTGGCAGGGCAAGGACTGGACCCCGCAGATCGCCAAGGAAACCGGCGCCAAGGCCGCGCACCCGAACGCGCGCTTCACGGTGGCCGCCATCAACAACCCCGCGCTCGACCCGGCCTGGGACGACCCCAAGGGCGTGAAGATCGACGCTTTCATCTTCGGCGGCCGCCGCTCGACCACGGTGCCGCTGGTGACCGAGGCGCGCAACTGGAACGAGGGCGTCTACATGGCCGCCACCATGGGCTCGGAAACCACCGCCGCCGCCTTCGGCCAGCAGGGCGTGGTGCGCCGCGACCCGTTCGCCATGCTGCCGTTCATGGGCTACAACATGAGCGACTACTTCCAGCACTGGCTGGACCTGGGCGCCAAGCTGCAGCAGTCCGGCGCCACGCTGCCGCGCATCTACACCACCAACTGGTTCCGCAAGGGTGCTGACGGCAAGTTCGTCTGGCCCGGCTACGGCGAGAACATGCGCGTGCTGAAGTGGATGATCGACCGCCTGGAAGGTCAAGCCCAGGGCGGCCAGGAACACGTGTTCGGCGTGAGCCCTTCCTATGAGCAATTGAACTGGACCGGCCTCGACTTCAGCGCCGAACAGTTCCAGACGGTGACCAGCATCGACAAGGCGGCCTGGCAGGCCGAGCTCAAGCTGCACGAAGAACTGTTCACGCAGCTGGCCTACCATCTGCCCAAGGAAATGGGCGAGATCAAGCAGCAGATCGAAAAGCGCCTGGCGGCCTGAGCCGGTACCGTCGCCCCAAGAACGAAGCCACCTCGCGAGGTGGCTTTTTCATGCACGCGCGTTATGCGGTCTGGCGCCGCCGCAACACGAGTGCCATGGCCGTCAGCGCGGCGAACAGCGCACCACAGGCAAAGGTTCCCTGAAAGCCCACGCGGTCCCAAAGCGCGCCGGCGATCACGCTGGCCAGCAGCAGGGCCACGCCCGTCAGCAGGTTGTACATGCCGAAGGCCGTGCCGCGCAGGTCGGCCGGGGCGCTGTCGGCGATGAGCGCGTTGAACACGCCCTGCGTGAAACCCATGTGCAGGCCCCACAGAACCACGCCCAGCCCCAGCCCCCACAGGCCCGGCACGAAGGCCAGCACGAGGTCGGCAGCGACCAGCACCGCCAGACCGGCGAGCAGCACGTCCTTGCGCGGCCGGCGGTCCGACAGCACACCGGCCGGGTACGCCGACAGCGAATAGGCCACGCCCATCAGCACCAGCACGGCCGGCGCCCACATCGGCGCCAGGCCGATCGCCTGGGCCCGCAGGATCAGGAAGGCCTCGCTGAAGCGCGCCAGCGTGAAGACCAGACCGATGCCGACCACCCACCAGTATGACCGGCCCAGGCGCACGAGCTCGCTCTTGCGCAGCGGCGGCTTGCGCGGCCGCGTGGCCTCAGGCGGTTTGGGCTCGCGCACGAAGACGACGAGCACGGCCACTGCCACAACAGCCGGCAGAACGGCCACCCAGAACACCAGCCGGTAGTTGTTGGCCGTCCACCACATCAGCCCCATGGCCAACAGCGGACCAGTGAAAGCACCGATGGTGTCCAGCGTCTGGCGCAGGCCATAGGCCGTGCCGCGCAGTTCGGGCGGCGTCACATCGGCCACGAGTGCATCGCGCGGCGCCCCGCGGATGCCCTTGCCGATGCGGTCCACGAAGCGCGCGCCCACCAGCCAGTCCAGCGTGCCGGCCAGCGGGAACACCGGCTTGGTCAGCGCGCCCAGCCCGTAACCCACGACCGCCAGCAACTTGCGCTTGCCGAAGCGGTCGCTGATGGCGCCCGAGAACACCTTGACGATGGAAGCCGTGGCCTCGGCGATGCCTTCGATCAGGCCGACCGCCAGCACCGAGGTGCCGAGCACCGCCACCATGTACAGCGGCAGCAGGGCATGGACCATTTCGGAGGAGATGTCCATGAACATGGAGACGAAGCCCAGTGCCCAGACGCTGCGGGGCACGGCGCGTGCGCCGTGGGCGTGCGTCACGCGGGCGCCGGCTTCAACGGCTTTCGTCATGGGCGTCATTTGGCAGTTCGGGCGAATCGGTCATTCAGCCGATTGTGGGGCGACCGTCCATGAAAAAAGCCACCGCATGGGTGGCTTCGAAAGGTCCCCGGCGCGGCCGGGGCGTGGCGCGTTGGCTCAGAAGTAGTAGCTGCGGCGGGCGCCCATCGCGTGGGCAGCGTCGCGCAGCGCGTTGCTGGCGCTGTCACCGCGCAGCAGGGTCTGCGTCTGGGCGGGAACGGATTCGGCGCGGGTGGCGGCGGCTCGCAGGTCGGCCAGCATGCGCGGATCTTCGTGGGCCGCGGCCAGGAAGGCGACGTCGGCGCGCGCCTTTTGCACGTCGCGGTACCACCCTTGGACCACGTCACGCAGGCTGATGCGCGCCGGGGCTTCAGCAGCACGCAGGGCAGCGGCCATGCGCGGGGCGGCCAGTTCGCTGCGCGACACGGCGGCCTTGAGGTCGGCCATCACGCGGGCATCGGTCTGGGCAGTGGCCCACAGGCGTTCGTCGGCGCGGTCACGGGCCACGCGCTGCGACCAAGCATCCAGGCGTTGCACCAGCGCGGTAGCCAGGCGGCGGGCCGGGGTGGCGAACAGGGCCAGCGCGGCAAATGCCACGAGCCACAGCACGACCCAGGCCGCCATCAGGCGGCCGCCGGCCCAGCTGTCGACCATGCGGTCGGCCAGCACGAGCAAAGCGGACACCACGGCAGCCAGCAGCAGCGCCGCAATGCCGCGGGTACCGTCGAAGCCACGGCGCAGGCTTCCTGCGGCCTGGATGGCGGCCTCAACGCGGGCAACGCCCGGGTGTTCTTGGGGATAGTCGATGTGGACGAAGCTGGTCATGGTGTTTTCCTTTCGACGCCCGAGGTCGGGCGTGTCATGGGATGAATACTAGGGTTTGCCCTAGTGATCTTCAACTTTATATTGATGATGCTGGACATTCATCCTGGTGATGAATAGAGTTCGCTGCCGACTTCTTCACACCCAGCCGATGGCATCACCGAACTTCCGCACGCTGGATCTGAACCTGTTGCGCGTGTTCGACGAGGTGTTGGCCGAGCGCAGCCTCACCCGGGCAGCGCGCAATCTGTCGCTGACGCAGCCCGCGGTGAGCAACGCCATCCAGCGACTGCGCGATGCATTGGGGGACGAACTGGTGCAGCGCAGCGGCCAGGGCATCGAACCCACGCCGCGCGCCATGGCGCTGTGGCCCGCCGTCCGGGAGGCCTTGCGGCAGCTGCAGGCCTCGCTGGCGCCCAGCAATTTCGACCCGTTGTCGGCCGACAACACTTTCGTGTTGGCAATGGCTGATGCAACCGCCGCCATGCTGGTGCCCGGCCTGGTGGACATCCTGGAGGAAGAAGCACCTGGCGTCTCGCTGCGCGTCGTGCCGCTGACCACGCGGGACCCGCGTCGGCTGCTGGACGACGAGACGGCCGATCTGGCCGTGGGCTTCTTCCCGGCCGTGCTCGCCGATCTCACGGCGCGCGCCCAGGTTGGCAAAGCCGTGCCCTTCGAGCACCAGCGCCTGTACGACAGCGAGTACGTTTGCGTCATGCGACGCGACCATCCGCTGGCCGGTGGCCCGCTCACGCTGAACCAGTTCTGCGCCGCGCGCCATCTGCTGGTCAGCTTCTCGGGCCGGCCCTATGGCTTCATCGACGAATCGCTGGCATTGCTCAAACGCGAACGCCGCGTGGTGCTGACGGTCAACCAGTTCTTCACGGCCGGCCGCGTGGTGGCCAACTCCAACCTGCTGACGGTGCTGCCGCGGCACTTCGTCGAAGCCACCGGCATCGCCGAGCAGCTCGTGCACCAGGATCTGCCGTTCGATGTGGCGGCCGTGCACGTGGCCGCGCTGTGGCACCGCCGCACCGACCTGCAGAGCCACCACCAGTGGCTGCGCCAGGCCGTCGTGCGCGCGGCCGAACAGGCTTTTGCGCTGTGAAGGCGCGGGGTCAGCGCACCACGCTGAGCCAGGCCCGCGCGGCGCTGCGCAGGCGGCGTGCCTCGTGCGGGTCGTGCCCGGCGAGGTTGTCCGCGCTCTCCAGCAGCGCGAAGGCGACTTCGCTGGCGGCACCGTCACGGGCGCCCTGGTGGGCAGAGGCTGCGGCGGAAGCGGTCCACCCTTGGTAGGTACGGGCAAACCAGGAAACGATCAACATACAAACACCGCTTGTGGCGGTCCAAAGTTCAGGATGAATGAAGAATAAGGGTTATCCCTAGGGTTGCAAGAGCCGGCCCATGCAGTTCGCGCATAACCCTTGCATGGCGCCGCGCAGATCCAGATTCCATGAAATTTCAGCTGCTTTCCGACCTGCACCTCGAAGTGCACACCGATTTCGTGCCCGAGCCCGTGGCTGGCGCCGATGCGCTCATCCTGGCCGGCGACGTCGGCTCCTACCAGACCGGTTCGCGCATGGCCGATGCGGACTTCGGCCTGCGCCTGTTCGCCAACTGGCCGGTGCCGGTCTACTACGTGCCGGGCAACCACGAGTACGACATGCTGGACGTGGACGCCACCGCCCTGCGCCTGCGCGAGACCTGCGAGCGCCTGGGCCTGCGCTGGCTCGACCGGACGGTCATCGCGTTGCCCGGCGCAGCCGCCGACGGCAGCGCGCTGCGCCTCGTCGGCACCACGCTGTGGACCGACTACGACGCCATCGGCCCGGCCGGGCGCGGCGGCGACTTCTCGCTGGCCGAGCAGCTGAAGGCCAGGCACAAGGCCTTCCGCGCGGCCGACCACTACCTTCGCCGCACCGGCACCACGCGCCACGGCCAGCCCTGGCTGGCGGCCGAGATGCGGGAGGAGGGCCTGGCCTGCCAGCAATGGCTGCGTGCCGCGCTCGCCACGCCGTTCGACGGCACGACCGTGGTGGTCACGCATTTCGCCCCCAGCCTGCACAGCGCCGACCCGCGCTACGGCCTCACGCCCGGCACGGCGGGCTTCTGCAATGCGCTGGACGAACTGCTGCCCCACGCCCGGGTATGGCTGCACGGCCACCTGCACGCGCCCAGCGACTACGTACACCGCGGCTGCCGCGTGGTCGCCAATCCACTGGGCTATGCCAAGAACGGCGAGCAGGCAGGCTTCCGCCCGCGGCTCCTCGTGGAAGTCTGACAAGCCGCAGCATTCGGTCGCAACTGCTTACGTTTCGAAATCACCCGCGGGCGCCAGGGTTGCCGGGCGGGCGCTATCTTGTGCATCACCTCCCCTTCGTCGTCGCGCACAGGAGCCACCGTATGAAAAGCGTCTGGTCCCCTACTCTGGCATGGTGTCTTGCCGTCGTGGCGGCGGTGCTGTTCGCCGTGGCGGCGCCGACGGAATCCAGCGTGATGGGCCGCCTGCCAAGCCTGCAGGCGCGCCAGCTCGACCAGCAGCCATTGGCCTTGCCCGAAGGCCTGGACGCCGAACGCACGCTGGCCTTCATCAGCTTCCACCGCGACCAGCGTCCCGCCGTCGACAGCTGGATCCAGGGCCTGCAACTCAGCGGGGACGCCTCGGCGCGCTGGCTGCGCATGGTGGTGCTCAACGATCCCGGCGACGAAACCGGACGCAGCGTGATCGAAAGCCGCTTGCGCGAGCGCTACGCCCAGGAGAAAGCCGCCGTGGTGCCGGTGTTCACCGACCGCGACGCCTTCGTGCGTTCGACCGGCCTGTCGGGCGTCCAACAGCCGCATGTGGTGGTGCTGAACCGCCGCGGTGAGGTTCTGGCACGCGTCGAGGGGCCCTTCCATCCAGAGAAGGCGCGCGCGCTGCGCGCCACGCTGGACGAATAGCTCAGTCCAGCGCTGCGTGCGCGGCCTGCGTCAGCGCCGCGCTGAGACCGTCCAGCACCTCGGACTCCAGGTTCCAGCAGTGCCAGTACAAAGCCACGCGCTCGGTGTGGCCTGGCGCGATGTCGACCAGCTCTCCGGCCGCCAGCAGCCCGCGCACCAACAGCTCGGGCACCACGCTGGCGCCCCAGCCGGCCAGCACGGCGCGCACCTGCCCTTCTGAACTGGGCACGAACAGCTGGTTCAACGCCAGCCGCGGCAGGCCCAGCCGGCTTGACACGAACTCGCGTTGCATGTCGTCCTTGCGGTTGAAAGCCACGAAGGGCACCTGGTGGAAGTTGTGCGGCGTGAGCTGTCCGCCCAGGCGCTGCTGCGCGAACGCTGGCGCCGCCACGGCCACGTAGCGCATGGCGCCCAGCGGCACCATGCGGCAGCCCCGCAGCGCCTGGTCCAGCGTGGTCACGCAGCCCAGCACCTGGCCTTCGCGCAGCCAGTCCTGCGTGAAATCCTGGTCATCCGCGATGATCTCAAGCGGCAGGCCCTGCGCCACGGGCTCCTGCAGCGCGGGCAAGACCCAGGTGGCGATGCTGTCGGCGTTCACGGCGACGGAAATGCGCTCCTGCTCGCGCAGCCGGCCGCCCGCCTGCGGCGCGAACGCGCGCATGTCGCGGTCCAGGTCGGCACGCAGCAACCGCAGCTGGCGCGTGTGCTTGAGCAGCAGCTGCCCAGCCGGCGTGGCCTTGAGCGGGCGCCGCACCAGCAGCACCGTGCCGGCCTGTGCCTCCAGCGCCTGCAGCCGCTGCGACACGGCCGACTGCGTGATGTGCAGGCGCTGCGCGGCGCGCTCGAAGCCGCCCTCTTCGACGATGGCGGCCAGGCACTCCAGCGCATCGGGATCGAACATGTGCATGGGGGCGATGGTATGGTCAGCGCCACCACACGAGGAGACGGCGCAGCGCGCCACACCGATGAAGATCTTCTACGGCTGGCGCATGGTCGGCGCGGGCGGCGGCCTGCAGTTCCTGCAGGCCATGCTGCTTCAGCAGGCCTTCGGCGCCTACGTGGCCGTGCTGGCGGAGGAACGCGGCTGGAGCAAGACCACGCTGTCGGGCGCCGCCGCCATGCAGTCGGCCGAGTCGGCCCTGCTCGGCCCGGTGCTGGGTAGGCTGGTCGACCGGATCGGCCCGCGCGCCATGATCCGCGCCGGGGTGGTGGCCTTCGGCGTCGGCTTCATGCTGCTGAGCCGCATCGACAGTGTGGCCGGCTTCTACATGGCGGTGGCCGTCATCGCCATCGGCACCAGCCTGTCGGGCTACTTCCCGATCAACGTGGCCGTGATCCGCTGGTTCGCGCGCAAACGCGCGCGGGCGCTGTCGGCCATGAACCTGGGCATGGCCATGGGCGGCCTGTTCGTGCCCATCGTGGCCTGGTCAATGCTGACCTACGGCTGGCGCGCCACGGCCTTCGCCTCGGGCGTCCTGGCCATCGTGCTCGGCTGGCCGCTGGCCTCCATGTTCCGCAGCCGGCCCGAAGACCACGGCGCCACCGTCGATGGCGACCCCGCTCCGCCAGCGCCGACCGCAGGCGGACCGGCCACGCCGGCCGCGGCGCCGCAGCGCGAGTTCACCGCGCGCGAGGCGCTGCGCACGCGCGCCTTCTGGCTGCTGGGCCTGGGCCACGGCTTCGCACTGCTGGTGGTCACGGCGGTCAACGTGCACGCCATCAGCCACATGAAAGAGGGCCTGGGCTACACCGTGGCGCAGGCCGCGCTGGTCGTCACGCTGCTCACCGGCGCGCAGATCGGCGGCGTGCTGCTGGGCTGGCTGATCGGCGACCGCTACGACAAGCGCTACCTCTCGGCCGGCTGCATGCTGGCGCATGGCGTGGCGCTGCTGCTGCTGACCTACGGCCACCACGCCACCGCCATGGTGGCGGCTTTCGCGGTGCTGCACGGCGCGGCCTGGGGGCTGCGCGGCCCGCTCATGCAGGCGATCCGCGCCGACTACTTCGGCCGCAATGCGATCGGCATGATCCTGGGCCTGTCCACGCTGATCATCGCGGTCGGCCAAGTCGCGGGGCCGCTGGTCGCCGGCGTGCTGGTCGACCTGACGGGCAACTACCGCGCCGGCTTCACGGTGCTGGCGCTGCTGGCGGCCAGCGGCTCGCTGCTGTTCCTGTTCGCGCGCAAGCCGGTCTGAACGTGTCGCCCACGCGTCGGGGCCATTGGCCCCTTCAAAGCACGGGCGGGATGGCGCTCCTAGAATTTTCGCTTTGCCAGCCGAGCCGCCAGCGCCATGCCTCTTCCGCCGCCAGCCCCCCGCGCGCCCGCCCACGACCGCCACATCAGCTACCGCGGCTTCCACCGCGAGGACGGCCTGTGGGACATCGAAGGCCACCTGCGCGACACCAAGCCCTACGGCAAGACCGTGCGGGGCCGCGAGCGCGCCGCTGGCGCGCCCGTGCATGACATGCAGGTGCGCGTGACCATCGACGACCAGATGACCATCGTCGACATCCACGCCGCCATGCTGACGACGCCGTTCGAGGAATGCCCGCGCGCCGAGCCGCCTGTGCGCCAGCTGATCGGCGCCACGCTGGGCCGCGGCTGGCGCCGCGCGCTGGACGAGGCCATCGGCGGCACGCGCGGCTGCACCCATTTACGCGAGCTGCTGTTCGGCACCGCCACGGCCGCGTTCCAGACCCTGGGCGCGTACCGCGACCACCTGCGCCAGCAGCGCGGCGAGCCGGAGCCCGTGCGCACTACCCCACCCTTTTTCATGGGCGGCTGCATGTCCTGGGACTTCGACGGTCCCGTGGTCGCGCGCATCGCCCCCCAATTCATCGGCTGGCACCGCCGCGAGGAGAAAGCATGAGTTCCACGCTCCAGATCGACATCGTCTCCGACGTGGTCTGCCCCTGGTGTTACATCGGCAAGCGCCGGCTCGAGGCCGCGCTGGCCAGCCCCGAGGCGGCCGGCCTGCCACCCGTGCAGATCACCTGGCACCCGTTCCAGCTGAACCCCGACCTGCCGGCCGAGGGCATCGACCGCAAGGCCTACCTCGAAGAGAAGTTCGGCGGGCCCGAACGCGCCGCCGCAATCTACGAGCGCGTGCGCGCCGCGGGCCGCACCGCCGGGCTGGCGCTCGACATCGACGGCATCACGCGCCAGCCCAATACGCGCCTGGCCCATGCGCTGATCGACTTCGCGCAGCGCAGCGGTGCCGATGCCACCGATGTGAAGGAGCGCCTGCTGCGCGCCTACTTCATCGAGAACCGCTTCGTCGGCGACGCCGAGGTGCTGGCCGCCATCGCGGCCGAGGCCGGTCTGGACGCCGCGGCCGCGCGCGCACACCTGGCCGATCCCGAAGCGCTGGCCGTGATCGATGCAGCCGACCAGCAGGCGCGCCAAATGGGCGTGAGCGGCGTGCCCTTCTTCATCTTCAACCGCAAGCTGGCGGTATCGGGCGCGCAGGAGCCGGCAACGCTGGTCGGTGCGATGCGCCAGGCCGTCGGACAGGCCTGAGCCGCGCAAGACGCTACATCCCGGTTCATCGGCAGCATCACGCCTGTCCCGGTGCGAAAGGCGGCGGAGCACGCCATGCCAGTGCACCCGCGGAACCCGCTCTGCCGGGCCGCTGGGTGCGCCCCCTGAGAGGGGTGGGTCGGCGACACGCAGTGCGCCGGCCATACGGGGTGGGCTTTATCGCAGCCCCATGATGTCGCCGAACGGCACCCACTCGGCGCCGTCGAAGCGCACCATCTGCACCGACTCGATCGGCGCATGGTCGTCGGGTCCGGTGTTGATCTTCACACCCGGGATCATCACCGACAGCTGCAGGTCCTTGAGGTTGGTCGCCTGGCGCATCACGTTCTCGCGCGAGAGGTCGTCGCCGCACTGCTTCAGGATCTGCACCATGGTCTGCGCATGGGCCACGCCCATGGTGTTGACGAAGTCCTTGAGGTCGCCCTGCGGGTAGTACTTCTGCATGAAGGTCTTGAACTCGGCGATGCCCGGGTCCTCGGCCCAGCGCTTGTTGGTCGCGTCCTTGAGATATTGCACGGTCACGATGCCCACCGCGTTCTCCACGCCGGCGGGCACCAGCGTCGCGCCGATGGACGAGGACGCGTTGTTGAGGAACTGCATCGGCTTCCAGCCCAGCTCGCCGGCCTTGCGGATGGCCTGGGCCGCGAACTTGGGCGTGCCCACGTTGAAGAACACGTCCGCGCCCGAGGCCTTCAGCGCCACCAGCTGCGAGTCCACGGTCGGGTCGGTCGAGGTGTAGGTCTGCTCGGAGACGATCATCTTCTGCTTGTCGCCCAGCCCTTCCTTGAAGCCGTTGGTGTAGTCCTTGCCGAAGTCGTCGTTCGGGTACAGCAAGCCGATCTTGGCGTCGGGCTTGCTCTTGAGGATCAGCTGCGCGTAGGTCTTACCTTCGGTGTGGAAGTTCGGGTTGAACCCCAGCGACCACGGGAAGTTCTTGGGGTCGTTCCACTTGCTGGCGCCTGAGCTGATCAACAGGTGCGGCACCTTCTTGCTGTTCAGGTAGCGGTGGATGGAGGTGTTGGTCGGCGTGCCCATGGTGCTGAAGATGGCCAGCACGTTGTCCTGCTCGATCAGCTTGCGCGTGAGCTCCAGCGTTTTGGGCGGGCTGTAGGCATCGTCCAGCGAGATCAGCCGGATCTTGCGGCCGTTCACGCCGCCCTCGTCGTTGACCTTGCGGAACCAGGCCTCCTCGACCTTGCCCAGCGTGCCGAAGGCCGACAGCGGGCCGCTGTAGGCCTGGGTCTGGCCGATCACGATCTCGGTGTCGCTGACGCCGGGGCCGTAGTTCTTCTTCTGCGCGAAGCTGGGGCCGGCGGCCAGGGCCGCCGCTGCGGCAACCCAGCGCAAGGTGGTGCGTCGTTGCATGCTTGTCTCCGTTGTGGGAATCGGTGGCATCAGGCCAGCAGTTGCTCGGTCAGCGGCCGCGTCAGGTTGAAGCTCGCGCCGGCCATGTCGAAGGCCGGGCTCAGCACCATGTCGGGCGTGCCCAACCGACTGCGCGCCGTGGCCATGGTGGCAGCCAGGTCGGGCGTGTGGATGGCATAGCGCGCCACCACGGCATGTCGCACGTTGCGACTCAGCTCCGGCAGCACGCGCAGGCGCTGGCCCGTGCGGTAGCCGGGCACGCGCAGCAGGTCGTCCACATGCGTGCCGTCGTACCACTGCTGGTATTCGGCCTCGCGGCCCGCCACCGGGTTGCTGAACACGAAGGACACGGCCTGCACCGACGCGGCCGGGTCGTCCGCATGCGGCGAATGCCGCAGCGACCCCACGGGCTCGGCCACGATGAAGGAGGAGCTTGCGCGGTCGAATGCCTCAACCATGGGCATCTGCGCCGTGCCGAGCCGGCCGCGGATCTCGGCGACGGTAGCGGCGATGTCCGCGCTCTCGATGGCGTACTCGGCGACGAAGCCGGCCAGCGGCGCGCGGCTCAGGTCCAGCAGCACCGCGTGGCGCTGCGCCGTGCGCACGCCGGGCACCTTGAGCAGGTCGCGGATGTGGGTCTGGGTGTACCAGCGCTCGTAGGCCGCTTCCTGGCCGGCCACGGGGTTGCTGAAGACGATCAATTGGTAGTGCGCCATGCCAGGTTCCTGATCAAACAACGCCGCGCCGGCGCAGGAAATCGAGCACCACCTCGGCCGTCATCTGCGGCTGCTCGAACATGGGGTAGTGGCCGATGCCATCCAGGCACACGGCCTCGCCCAACCCGTCGGGGATGTCGCGCATGGTCGCGTCCACCACCTCCTGCGAGAGGAAGAAGTCGGCCGCGCCGCGCACGTTGAGGTAGGGGCAGGCCAGGTCCTTCATGCGGTCGCGCACGTCGTGGTTCATCCAGCACTGCAGGTCGCTCGTGGCCACCTGCTGCGGCGCGTAGCGGTGCAGCCACTGCAGCTCGATGTCCTTGCCCTCGCGCATGGGCTGGGCGCAGGAGGCCACCGTCACCGCCTCGGAGAAGTAGCTGCGGCACACATGGGCATGCGGCTCGCTGCTGCGGCGCGTGTCGTACAGCGGCGCGGTGCGCGCCGCGCCTTCCATGGCCACTACGGCGCGCAGCTCGGCGCCATGGTGGGCCGCCAGGTCGGTCGCCATGTTGGCGCCGATGGAGCAGCCCATGAACACCGCCTTCTCGCCGCGCGCCACATGCTGCACGAAGCCCCAGACGAACTCGGCGTAGTCGCGCATGCGCGTGAACGGTGTCCAGCGCACGGGGTAGGACTTGCCATGGCCCGGCAGGTCCAGCGCGATCACGCGGAAGCCCGCGCGCGCCAGCAACGGCATGATCTCGTGCCACTGCATGGAGCAGCCGCCGGCCGTGTGCGCGCAGACCATGGGCACGCCGCTGCCCAGTTCGTCGTAGTAGATCTTGGTGCCGCCGATGTCGGCGTAGCGGCCCTGGATGTCTTCGAAACTCGCCATGCCCCTCACTCCTGCGGAAGTCCGACGCTGCGGACGATCTGGTCACCGAGCGCGACCAGCGCACGGTAGGCGCGGTCGCCCTCCACGCGCAGGCCGTCCACGTGCAGCGCGGCCATCGCGTGCTCGCGGCCGAACGAGCTGCTGCGATCGACGATGCGCTGCCATGCCGTACGCGGCCCGCCCACCACCACCTCGTAGCCGAGCCGGTTGCTGGCCACGGCGTATGGCATGGCGTCGATCACGCGGCCGCGGTAGACCTTGAACCACCAGGCCGCCTCGCCGATGCGCAGCAGCAGCTTGAGGTCCAGCCACTCGGCGCCCGCCGCGAACTCGGCGTTGCCGTTGGCGGCCTCCTGGACACGCGCGGCCCAGGCTTCGGATGTCTCGCTCATGTGTCTCGTCTCCTCAGTGGATGGACAGGCCGATGGCCTTGACGAGGACGCGCTTGTCCTCGAAGTTCTTGTGCATGTAGTCGGTGTAGGCCTGGCTGCCCATGTAGATCGGCTGCTGCTTGGCAGCGCGCAGCGCCTGCTCGAAAGCGGGCTCGGCCATGGCGGCCTTGAAGGCGTCGTGCAGCCTGCGCACCACCTCGGCCGGCATGCCGGCCGGCCCGGCGATGCCGATGACCTGGCCGTCCACCGCGGCATCGGGGCACTTCTCCTTGAGCGTGGGCACATCGGGGTACTGCGGCAGGCGGTTGGGTGTGAGCACGAGCAGCGGCCGGGCTTGGCCGTTGTCCACCAGCGCGCCCCAGGCGCCATCGGCCTGGCTGGCGACATGGCCGCCCAGGAAGGCCGCCGTCGCATCGGCCCCGCCCTTGAAGGTGATGTGGTTGAGCTCGATCTGGCTGCAGGCCGCGAACTGCGCCATGGCCAGGTGCGTGCCGCCGCCGATGCCCGAGGAGGCATAGCTGAGCTTGCCGGGCTGCGCGCGTGCCGTGGCCACGTAGTCGTCGAGCGATTGGATCGGCGAGTTCGCCGGTACCACGAGCGCGAAGCTGTAGCCCGTCACGCTCACGATGTAGCTGAAGTCCTTGAGCGGGTCGTAGGCCACCTTCTGCATGTGCGGCAGGCCCGTCAGCGAGGAGGCGATGGCCGAGATCGTGTAGCCGTCGGGCTTGTTGGTTCTGGCCATGCTGGCCGGGCCCAGCGTGCCGGTGGCGCCGGGCCTGTTCAGCACCACCACCGGCTGGCCCAGGCGCTTGCCGGCTTCCTGCGCCAGCGCACGCATCTGTGCATCGGTCACGCTGCCGGCCGGGAACGGCACGATCAGCGTGATGGGCGCGTGGGGGTAGTCGGCCTGCGCCGCGGCGCCTGTCCCCACCAGCGCCAGCAGGCCGGCGCAGAGCGCACGCCGTGCGATGGCTGTCTTCTTCATTGCGCTTGTCTCCTTCTTGTCGTTGACATCGCCAGGCCTCAGGGCCTCAAAGAGGCTCCCAGCTAAACACCTCGCCGGACTGCTCCAGCGGCACGAAAGCCGGCCGCAGGCCTGGCATGCCGTGGCGTGCCAGGCTGTCCACGGTCCAGCCGCCGTCGCGGTGCATCGCGCGCAGCGGGCGCGGCTGGCTCATGACCAGGATTTCGCTGCCGCGCGCGACCAGCACCTGGCCCGTCACGTCGGCTGCGGCGCCGCTGCACAGGTAGACCACCAGCGGCGCCACCGCGGCGGCCGGCAGCCTGTCGAAGCTGGCACCGCGCGCGCGGGCCGCGGCATCGCCGGCATCGAACAGTGCGGTCAGCCGGCTCTTGGCCAGCGGCGCGACGCAGTTGGAGCGCACGCCGAAGCGGCCCATGTCCAGCGCGATGCCCTTGGACAGCGCGGTCAGCGCCATCTTGGCCGCCATGTAGTTGGCCTGCCCCACGTTGCCGACCAAGCCGCCCGTGGAGGTCATGTGCACGAAGGCGCCGGACTGCTGCGCGCGCAGGTATGGTGCGGCCGCGCGGCTCAGGTAGAAGCTGCCGTGCAGGTGCACTTGCAGCACGGCCTCCCAGTCGTCCACGGCCATCTTGTGGAAGATCGCGTTGCGCGCATTGCCGGCGTTGTTGACCACGCAGTCGATGCGGCCGAAGTGGTCCAGCGTACTGGCGACGATGCGCGCCGCGCCGGCGGGCGTGGCCACCGAGTCGCTGCTGGCCTGGGCCTGGCCGCCCTCGGCGCGGATGGCCTGCGCCACCTGCTCGGCGGCCTGCCGGTCGCCGCCGCTGCCGTCCACCGCGCCGCCGATGTCGTTGACCAGCACCTGCGCGCCGTGGCGCGCCGCCAGCAGCGCGATCTCGCGGCCGATGGCGCCGGCGCCACCGGTCACGACCAGCACGCGCCCTTGCAGGCAGGGCATGGTGGCAGGCGTCGCGGCATCTGGCTGCATGGCGGGTCCGTCTCCTGGTGTGGCGGCGCGCTGTGCGCGCCCTTGTCTCTGCGGACGAGTCTAGGCAGCGCCGCCCGCGCGCCGAATGGCAAAACTGCTGAATGACAGTGGCGGGAACTCACACAGGCGACAGCCGGGCGCAAGACAAGCAGGAGCGCTGCGGTATAACGCCCGCCCATGTCGGGGACGCACCACACCGTCGCGATCGCACAGGCCCAGCGCATGCTGCAGGGTGCGCGCCACCAGGGCGTGGACGTGGACAGCATCCTGCGGCGCGCCGGCATCTCGCGCGCGCTGCTGGAGGCCCCCAGCGCGCGCATCTCGCAGACGCAGTGCACGGCCCTGGTCCGCGTGCTCGTGCGCGTGCTGCGCGACGAGTTCTGGGGCCTGTGCGACACGCCCGTGCGCTTCGGCACCTTCGGCGCGGCCTGCGATGCCATGGTGCAATGCACCAACCTCGGCGAGGCCATCCGCGCCGGCCTGCGCCACTACCACCTGATGCTGGACGACTTCACCGGCCGTCTGCAGGTGCAGGACGGCGTGGCCGAGATCGCGCTGTTCGAGCAGGTGCCCTGGCATGCGCGCCACGCCTATGCGCAGAGCACCTTCCTGTTCTGCGGCAGCGGGCTGCTGTCGTGGCTGATCGCGCGCAAGCTGCCGCTGCTGGACGTGCGCATGCGCAACACCAAGACCGCGTTCAACAACAAGACGCACCGGCTGTTCGACGCCGAGATCCTGTTCGGCCAGCCGCGCGCGGGCATCCGCTTCGACGCGCGCTGGCTGGAGCTGCCCGTGGTGCAGAACGCGCAAAGCCTCAAAGCCTTCCTGCGCGGCGCGCCGGCCAACCTGCTCGTGAAGTACCGCGACCAGACCAGCGCCACCGAGCGCATCCGCCAGCTGCTGCGCAAGCACATGCGCGAGCGCATCCTGACGCTGGAGGAGGCCTCCTCCATGCTGGCCATGACGCCGCAGACGCTGCGCCGCCGGCTGCTGCTGGAGGGCCAGGGCTTCCAGGCCATCAAGGACGACCTGCGCCGCGACATGGCCATCGAGCACCTGAGCCGGCCCGAACTGACCGTGCTGGAGATTTCGGCCCTGGTCGGCTTCTCCGAGCCCAGCACCTTCCAGCGCGCGTTCAAGGGCTGGACCGGCGTGGCGCCCGGCGAGTACCGGCTGACGCGGCTCGAACACCTGCCGGCCGACTGACGTTTTTTGCCACGCCGATTGGCGTGCCTGGCAATCCCGCGCCGCGGCGGCCTCCCCTACGCTCGCCGGACCATGCAGGGGACAACCAGGTGACCACGCTCCACGAACGCTTCTGGCCGCGCGGCCTGCCCCGGGCCGTGCCGGTGCCGCAGACCAGCCTCAGCCACAACCTCGCGGTGTCGGCCGCGCGCTTTCCCGACAAGCCCGCGTTCATCTTCTACGACAACCCGGTCCGCTACGGCCGGCTGCTCGCCGAGGTCGAGGCCATGGCCGGCTACCTGCAGCAGCACTGCGGCGTGCGCAAGGGCGACCGGGTGCTGCTGTTCAGCCAGAGCTGCCCGCAGCTGGCCATCGCCTACTACGCCATCCTGCGCGCCGACGCCATGGTGGTGCCGCTCAACGCCATGAGCACGGCCGACGAGTTGCGCCAGGTCGCCGAGGACAGCGGCGCGCGCGTGGCCTTCGTCGCGCAGGAGCTGTTCGCCCAGGTCGATCCCATGCGCAGCATGCTGGACCACGTGCTGGTGCACCGCTATGGCGACTACCTGACCGCGCCGGCCTCGGTGCCCGTGCCCGAATGGCTGCTGGCCGCACCGCTGCCGCTGCCCGACGACACCCAGGTCGTGCGCTGGCACGAGGCGCTGGCCGCGGCCTGCAGCCCCCGACCCGCCACGGCCGGCCCGGACGACCTCTGCGTGCTGCCCTTCACCTCGGGCACCACGGGCCGGCCCAAGGGCTGCGTGCACACGCACGGCTCGATGATGGCCGCCATCTGGTCGGCCGCGCTGTGGCGCGGTCTGCATGCCGAGACGGTGTTCCTGGGCGTGGCGCCCATGTTCCACCTGCTGGGCATGCAGAACGGCATGAACCTGCCCATCCTGCTGGGCGCCACAGTGGTCATCGCGCCGCGCTGGGACCGCGACTTCGCCGGCGCCATGCTGGGCCGCTACCGCGTGACGGCCTGGACCGTGCCGCCCGCGGCGCTCGTGGATTTCTTCGCCAACCCGGACGTGGAGCGCTACGACCTGTCCAGCCTCACCTTGATCACGGGCGGCGGCGGGGCCGTGCCCGAGGCCGTGGCGCAGCACCTGCGCGCGCGCTTCGGCCTCACGCTGAACGAGGCCTACGGCATGACCGAGACCGCCTCCTTCCTGCACTGCAACCCGCTGCACCGGCCCAAGCTGCAATGCCTGGGTGTGCCCACCTTCGGCGTGGACACGCGCATCGTCGATCCCGAGACGCTGCGGGAGCTGCCCGTGGGCGAAGCCGGCGAGATCGTGACCCGCGGTGCGCAGATCATGCGCGAATACTGGCGCAACCCCGAGGCCACGCGCCAGGCCTTCGTGGAGATCGGTGGCCAGCGCTTCCTGCGCACGGGCGACCTGGGCCACCAGGACGAAGACGGCTACTTCTTCCTGCGCGACCGGCTCAAGCGCATGATCAACGTGGCAGGCTTCAAGGTCTGGCCCGCGGAGGTGGAGACCTGGCTCTACGAGCACCCGGCCGTGCTGGAGGCCTGCGTGGTCGGCGTGGCCGATGCGCGGCAGGGAGAAGCGGTGAAGGCCCTGGTGCGGCTACGGCCGGAGGCGCAGGGGCAACTCAGCGAGCAGGGCCTGATCGACTGGGCGCGCGAGCGCATGGCGGTCTACAAGGCGCCGCGCACGGTGGCGTTCGTGGACGGGTTTCCACGCTCGGCGACGGGGAAGATTCTTTGGCGGGAGCTGGGATAGCGTGGCGGGCTGGCTTCAGACCGGCGCGTAGTCGCCCGTCCCCTCCGGCCACGCCGTCAACACCTCGTACCCATCCGGCGTGACCGCCACCATGTGCTCCCACTGCGCCGACAGCGAGCGGTCTTTGGTCACCACGGTCCAGCCATCGGCCAGTTCCCGTGTCTCGGCCTTGCCGGCGTTGAGCATGGGCTCGATGGTGAAGACCATGCCCGCCTCCAGCTTCAGCCCCTCGCCGCGCTGGCCGTAGTGCAGCACGTCGGGCGCCTCGTGGTAGTTGCGCCCGATGCCATGGCCGCAGTACTCGCGCACCACGCTGAAATGCGCGCGCTGCGCCACGGCCTGGATCGCGTGGCCGATGTCGCCCAGCGTGGCGCCGGGCCGCACCTGCCGGATGCCGGCGCACATGGCCTCATAGGTGGTGGCGACCAGGCGGCGCGCCAGCGGGCTCGGGTCGCCGACGAAGAACATGCGGCTGGTGTCGCCGAACCAGCCGTCGTGGATGACGGCCACGTCGATGTTGACGATGTCGCCCTTCTTGAGGATCTTGTCGGGCGAGGGAATGCCGTGGCACACGACCTGGTTCACCGAGGTCAGCACGGTCTTGGGGTAGCCCTGGTAGCCGATGTTGGCCGGTGTGACGCGCTGCACCTGCACGATGTGGTCGTGGCAGATGCGGTCGAGTTCCTCGGTGCTGACGCCCGGCACCACATGCGGCGCGACGACGCTGAGCACCTCGGCGGCCAGGCGGCCCGCCGCGCGCGCCTTGGCGATCTCCGCGGGCGACTTGATGGCGATGGTGCGCGGCATCAGCATGGGCTCAATGCCTGGCCTTCGCCGCGGCCCGGGGCTTGGCGCCAGGGGGCGGCGCGGCCACCGCCGCGATGTCGAAGCCGCCCGCCAGCTCGGCCCGCACCAGCATCTGGCAGATGTCGCGGTGGTCCAGGTCGGGGTACATCTCGCTGAGCATGCCGATGCGCATCCAGTGCTCGGCCTGCGCGTTGATGGAGCGGCTGAGTGCGTTGCCTGCCACGCGCAGGTTCTCGTGCATGAGGTCTGAAATCTTGACGATGCCCATGCGGCGATCTTATACGAAACGTCTATGAAACGTATATTCCGTGGCCGTCGCCAAGCAGCGATGATCAGCCCATCGGATCCATGTGCGGACGGGGGCTTGGGACAGAATGGGCCGTCTCACCGCCGTCGACCTGATCCAGCGAACGTCTGCACACCATGGCCAAGTTATCCAGGCCGCCAGCCCCGAGCGGTATGCCTGCCGGGCTGACGCCAACGCCCGAGGGCTATGCCGAGTGGCTGGCCGATCTCAAAGGACGCATCCACACAGCCCAGCAACGTGCGGCACTGGCCGTCAACCGCGAGCTGGTGTTGCTGTACTGGCAGATTGGACGCGACATCCTGGCGCGGCAGGCAGCCCAGGGCTGGGGCGCCAAGGTGATCGATCGGCTCGCGCAGGATTTGCGCGCGGCCTTCCCCGAGATGAAAGGGTTCTCGCCCCGCAATCTCAAGTACATGCGTGCCTTTGCCGAGGCTTGGCCGGACGACCTCTTTGTGCAAGAGGTGCTTGCACAATTGCCCTGGTACCACCAGTTGGCGCTGCTGGACAAACTGGACGATGCCGACAGCCGTCGCTGGTACGCGGCCAAGGCGATCGAGCACAGCTGGTCACGCAACATCCTCGTCATGCAGATCGAGACCGAGCTGCACAAGCGCAGCGGCGCTGCCGTCAGCAATTTCGAAGCCCGTCTTCCCAAGCCCCAGTCCGATCTGGCACGCGAATCGCTGAAAGATCCCTACCGCTTCGACTTCCTGGGATTGACCGACACAGCGCAGGAACGTGACATCGAAAGCGCCCTCATCAAGCATGTGACGGAATTTCTGCTGGAACTGGGCGCAGGCTTCGCCTTCGTCGGGAGGCAGGTGCCGCTGGACGTCGGCGGCGAAGAGTTCTTCATCGACCTGCTGTTCTACCACCTCAAGCTGCGCTGCTATGTGGTGATCGAACTCAAGGCGGGCAAATTCAAGCCCGAGCACCTGGGCCAGCTCGGCTTCTACCTCACGGCGGTCGACGCCCAGGTCAAGCATCCGCAGGACAGCGCCACCATCGGCCTGCTGCTGTGCAAGACCAAGAACAAGGTAGTGGCCGAATACGCCTTGCAAGGCAAGGCCCAACCCATCGGCGTCGCGGAGTACCAGTTGGTGGCATCCCTGCCGCCGGAACTGCAGACCAGCCTGCCCAGCATCGAACAGATCGAGCGTGAACTGGCAGGCAACGACGCCTTTGCTCCCGACGATTCGGCTTGAGCCACGACGGGATGTCGCGGTGCACGCCGCGCATCCTCCTCACATCCCCCGCGCCACGAGTTCCTTCATGATCTCGTTCGACCCGCCATAGATCTTCCCCACCCGGGCGTTCACGTACATGCGGCCGATCGGGTACTCGGTCATGTAGCCGTAGCCGCCGTGCAGCTGCAGGCACTCGTCCACGATCTCGCAATTGGTCTGCGTGCACCAGAGCTTGGCCATGGCGGCCACGTCGCCGCTCAGTTCGCCGCGCAGCACCTTGGCCATGCAGTCGTCGACGAAGGCGCGCGCCACCGTGGCCTTGGTGCGGCACTCGGCCAGCTTGAAGCGCGTGTTCTGCAGGTCGAACAGCGGCTGGCCGAAGACCTGGCGCTGGCGCGTGTAGGCCAGCGTGTCCTCCACCGCGCGCTCCATGGTGGCGAGCGTGCCCAGCGCGATCAGCATGCGCTCCTGCGGCAGCTGCTGCATGAGCTGCGCGAAGCCCTGGCCTTCCTGCGGACCGAGCAGGTTGTCGACCGGCAGTTCCATGTCGTCGAAGAACAGCTCGGCCGTGTCCTGGCCCTTGAGGCCGATCTTGTCGAGGATGCGGCCGCGCCGAAAGCCCGGCAGTCCTGCCGTCTCGGCCACGAGGATGGAGACGCCGCGCGCACCGGCCGCGGGATCGGTCTTGGCGACGATGCAGACCAGGTCCGCCAGGTGGCCGTTGGTGATGAAGGTCTTGGCGCCGTTCACGACATAGCGGTCGCCCTGGCGCACGGCGCGCGTGGTGATGGCCTTGAGATCCGAGCCCGCCGCGGGTTCGGACATGGCGATGGCCGCCACCAGTTCGCCATTGGCCATGCGCGGCAGCCAGCTGCGCTTTTGCGCCTCGCTGCCGTAGCGCAGGATGTAGTGCGCCACGATGGCGCTGTGCACGTTGAGGCTGGGGCCGATGGCCAGCGCGCGCGCCATCTCCATCGAGACGATGGCGTCGTGCGCGAAGTGGCCGCCACCGCCGCCGTATTCCTCGGGCATGGCCGGGCACAGCAGGCCGGCCGCGCCGAGCGCGTTCCAGATACCCCGGTCCACGTGCGTTTGCGCGGCCCAGCGCAGTTCGTGCGGCACCACCTCGGCCTCGATGAAGCGGCGGGCCGCGTCCTGGAACATGGCCAGGTCATCGTCGATCCACGCAGAACGCGGCGCGCTCATGGCTGCGGCTCCTGCCCAGCCATCGTCTCGAACGGCGGCAGGTTGAAGCGCACGCGGATCTTCTCGCGCAGCACCGGGCTCACGCCCATGGGATCGATCAGGATGCCCCACTGCAACCGGTTGTGGTTGTGGGAGAGGTGGTGCAGGCCGAAGGCGTGCTGCATGGCGTTGCGCCGGCCCATGACGTCCTGCGCGTGGTTGACGGCCTCCTTCGCGGCCTTGGCGACGAAGCTGCCCTTGCGCGCGATGCGCTGCGCCATGGCCAGCGTCTGCGCCATGAGTTCTTCGCGCGGCACGACGCGGTTGACCATGCCGCAGACCTGCGCCTCCTGCGCGCTGAGCCAGTCCGAGGTCAGCAGCCATTCCTTGGCCTTGCGCGTGCCGAGTTCCCAGGGGTGCATGAAGTACTCGACGCCGGCCACGCCGAACTCCAGCGTGGGGTCCTTGAACTGCGCGTCCTCGGTGGCGACGATGATGTCGCAGCACCAGGCCAGCATGAGTCCGCCGGCGATGCAGTTGCCCTGCACGGCCGCGATCACGGGCTTGGGCAGGTTGCGCCAGCGCTCGCACATCTCCAGGTAGATCTCCTTCTCGCGGCCGTACAGGCCTTCGACGCCCTTGGCGTCGAAGCCGGCCCAGGTGCCCACGGTCGGGAAATTGCGCCAGGTCATGCCGCTGTCGCCGCCCATGTCGTGGCCGGTAGAGAAATGCGGGCCGTCGCCCGACAGCACGATCACCTTGACCGCGTCGTCGTGCGCGGCGCGGTCGAACGCGGCGTTCAGCGCGTAGGTCATCTGCATGTCCTGCGCGTTGCGCACCTGTGGGCGCGCCATCGCGATGTTGACGATGTCCGGCGTCAGGTGCTCGTAGCGCACGCCGTCATAGCGCGCAGGGTCGAAGCTCGCGGTGCCCATGGGGAGTGTCTCCTGGTCTGGTGGGTTCCAGACCAGTCTATGCAGCGGGCCGCCGCGGCCGAATGACGAAAAAGCTGAATCGGCGTGGCAGGAATGCTCAGCCGATGGCGCGACAACGCGGCCGCGCGCCCTTGCTCACCCGTGCATCAGCGTCCACAGCCGCGCCGCCGTCACCGGCATCTGCAGCTGCGTCGTCTTGCTCGCCAGCCCGTTGCGCGCCAGTGCGTCGGCCACGGCGTTGACGATGGCCGGCGTGGCGCCGATGGTGCCGAGCTCGCCCACGCCTTTCACGCCCAGCGGGTTGTTCTTGCAGGGCACGCTCTGGTCCATGCGCGTGACGAAGTCGGCACGCAGGATATCGGCGCGCGGCACGGCGTAGTCCATCAGGCTGCCGGCCACGGGCTGGCCGGTTTCGCGGTCGTACACCACCTCCTCGCACAGCGCCTGGCCGATGCCCTGCACGGCACCGCCGTCGAGCTGGCCGGTCACGATCAGCGGGTTGATCACGCGGCCGACGTCGTTCATCGAGGCGTAGCCCACGACCTCCACGGCGCCGGTCTGCGGGTCGAGTTCGATCTCGCTGATGTGGCAGCCGTTGGGCCAGGTCGGGCCGGCCACGCTGCTGGTGGAGTCCATGAAGATGCGGCGCTCGGGCTGGCGCGCTGCCAGCTCGAACAGGTCGATCTTGAGGTCGGTACCGGCGACTGTGAACGCGCCCGCCTCGTAGCGGATGTCCTCGGCGGCGGCCTCGAGTTCCTTGGCCGCGAGTTCGCGCGCCTTGTCGATGGTGCGTTCGCTGCCGATGCGCACGGCCGAGCCGCCCGTGAAGATGGAGCGCGAGCCGGCGCTGCCGAAGCCGTCGCCGCGGTCGGTGTCGCCCAGGACCACGCGCACCTTCTCGGGTGGCACACCGAAGGCGTCGACGACCAGTTGCGCCAGTGACGTGGCGATGCCCTGGCCCATGGCGTTGACGGCAGAGAACACCTCGATCACGCCGTCGGCCTGCACGTTGACCGTCACACGTTCCTCGAACACGTTGCCGCCGGTCCATTCCAGGAAGGTGGCGATGCCCTGCCCGCGCCACTTGCCGTTGGCGGCCGAGGTCTTGGCGCGCGCATCGAAGCCGCTCCAGTCGGCCAGCGCCAGCGCCTGGTCCATCTGCTGCTCGAAGGCGCCCGTGTCGTAGGTCTGCGCCATCGGATTCTTGTAGGGCATCTGCTCTGGGCGGATGAAATTGGCCCGGCGCAGCGCGATGCGGTCGATGCCGGTCTGGCGTGCGGCCTCGTCCATGAGGCGCTCGATGTTGAAGATGGCCTCCGGCCGGCCGGCGCCGCGGTAGGCGCCGGTGGGTGCCTGGTTGGTCAGCACGGCCTGGAAGCGGAAGTCGATGGTCTGGATGTCGTAGACGCTGGTCTGCACCCAGGGGCCGATCAACAGTTGGATCGCCACGCCGGTGCCCGTGGCGTAGGCGCCCACATTGGCCTGCGAGGCAATGCGCAGCGCGAGGATGCGGCCCTTGTCGTCCAACGCGAGCTCAGCGCGCGCCTGCACGTCGCGGCCGTGGTAGGTGGACAGGAACTCTTCGCTGCGGTCGGCCACCCACTTCACGCTGCGGCGCAGCTGGTGCGCGGCATGCGCGAGCGCCACGTCCTCGAGGTAGGCGCCGGTCTTCATGCCGAAGCCGCCGCCCACGTCGCCCACTACGACACGCGCCTGATCGCGGGCCAGGCCCAGCGCATCGGCCACGGTGTTGCGCACGCCCGAAGGCATCTGCGTGGACATGCGGATGGTCAGCCGACCATCGGCAGGGTCGACACCGGCCAGCACCGTGCGCGGCTCCAGCGTCAGCGCAGCGAGGCGCTGGTGGGTAATGTCCAGCGCCACACGGTTGTGCGCGCGCGCGAAGGCCTCGGCCGTCGCCTGGGCGTTGCCGTGGCGCATCTCGGCGGCGATGTTGTCGGGCGCGGCCTCGGTCAGCACCGGTGCACCCGGAGACAGGGCCTGCGCCAGCGTGGTCACGGCGGACAGCTCGGCATAGTCCACGAACACGGCCTCGGCCGCGTCGCGCGCCTGCTGCAGCGTCTCGGCCACGACCAGGGCGACCGGCTCGCCGACGAAGCGCACACGCTCGTGCGCCAGGGCGTGCAGCGGCGGCGTGACGCCGGGCCCGCCGTCGGCACGCTTGAAGCCGGCCGTGCCGGGCAGCGGCTTGACACCCGCAGCCACGAGGTCGGCCCCGGTGTAGACGGCTACCACGCCCGCCATGCCGCGCGCGCTCTCGGCGTCCACCGACACGATGCTGGCATGCGGATAGGGCGAGCGCACGAACACCGCGCGCAGCTGGCCCTGCGGCACCACGTCGTCGGTGAACTGGCCACGGCCGGCCAGCAAAGCGTCGTCTTCGAGCCGGCGAACCGCTTGGCCGCTGCCAAAACGGGTGGGGGAAGCGAGGGTGTCCAAAGCTGCGCCTTTCGGGGATCGGGTCCATCGGGCACTCCATGGCCCGGATGGCGATGGAGCGGAGCAGCGTCGGAAATTAACAGAAATCGGGCGGGGGCGCGGCGCCTGCGCGACCGCTGCTCAGTCCTTCTGGTGACGGTAGGCGCGGTCCATCTCGGGCGACTTGCTGGTGTCCTGCACGCCGCGCTGCAGGTCGCCATGGGCTTGCCGGCCCTCGGGCGGCACCCGCCCGTCGGTCATGCCCTGTTCGGTCTGGTCGCGCTCGTGCGGCAGCGCCAGGTCGTCGGCCGGCCGCACCAAGGCACCGGGCCGGGGACGCCGGCGCAGGTAGTTGACGCGGGGCTTGGAAGAGCCGGGGGGCCTGTCGTTGGCTGCCATGGTGGTGTTCTCCTGGCCGCCAGGCAGAGCCGGGCAGCAATGGGCAAGCCTCGGACTCTGGGACCACGACGGCGCAGCTGTTGTCGGAGAGCAAGCAGACCCGCCGTAGGACATCCGCGCCACCGTTGACCCTGACCCCGGGCCCGCCAATCGGGCTGCGCCGCGGGGCGCGGCGGCAGTTCGGGTAGATTCCCCGTCCATGCCTGTCCCCGCCGTGCCGCCGCAAGCGCGCGCACCGAGTTTTTCCGCCGCCGAGTTCCGCCAGGGCCTGTCCATGTTCGCCACCGGCGTGACGATCGTCACCGCGCGCCGGGCCGACGGCCAGCTGATCGGCCTGACCGCCAATTCCTTCAACTCCGTCTCGCTGAAGCCGCCGCTGGTGCTGTGGAGCCTGGCGCAGGCGGCCTCCTCCATGGCTGCGCTGAGCGCCGGCTCGCACTACGCCATCAACATCCTGGCCTCGGACCAGAAGGCCCTGGCCGAGCGCTTCGCCCAGCGCGGCGCCGACCGCTGGAGCGGCGTGGCGTGGCGCGAGGGCGTGGCCGGTGCGCCCTTGCTGGACGGCGCGGCCGCCGTCTTCGAGTGCTTCAACCGCAGCCGCTATGAGGAAGGCGACCATGTCATCTTCGTCGGCGAGGTGGAGCATTGTGCGCACCGGCCGGGCGCCTCTCCGCTGCTGTTCCACGGCGGGCGCTTTTACACCGAGCATCCCCTTTGACCACGCAGCCGCTGCGCAAGGACCACCTGGATGGCCTGGCGGTCGGCCTGCTGCTGGTCTGCTGCGTGCTCTGGGGCGGCCAGCAGGTGCTGGTCAAGGCCACCATCGCCCACATGCCGCCGGTGCTGCAGGGCGCACTGCGCTTCGTCGCGGCCACGCTGCTGCTGATGGTCTGGTGCCGCTGGCGCGGCATCGCGCTGTTCGCGCGCGACGGTTCGCTCGCGGCCGGGCTGGCCGCTGGTCTGCTGTTCTTCGGCGAATTCGTCTGCCTGTACCTGGGACTGGTGCACACCACGGCCTCGCGCGCCACGGTGTTTCTGTACACCTCGCCGTTCTGGGTGGCGCTGCTGCTGCCCTGGTGGGTGCCGAGCGAGCGGCTGCGGCCGGCGCAGTGGACTGGGCTGGCCTTCGCCTTCGTGGCCGTGGCCTTCGCGCTGCGCGAGGGCTTCGGCACCGGGCTGGACAGCTGGCGCGGCGACCTGCTGTCGCTGCTGGCGGCGCTCCTGTGGGGGCTCACCACGGTGCTGATCCGCGCCACCGGCCTCACGCGGCTGGCGCCCGAGAAACTCCTGTTCTACCAGCTGGTGGTCTGCGCGCTGCTGTTCCCGCCACTGTCGCTGGCCATGGGCGAGCGCTGGGACGTGCAGTTCACTCCCTTCGTCGTCACCTCGCTGCTGCTGCAGACCGTGGTCGGCGCCTTCGCCAGCTACCTGGCCTGGATGTGGCTGCTGGGCCGCTACCCGGCCACGCGGCTGTCGGCCTTCATCTTCCTGACACCGCTGTGCGCGCTGGTGTTCGGCGCGCTGGCGCTGCACGAGCCGCTGACGCCCAGCCTGCTGGGCGCCATGGCGCTGGTGGCGGCCGGCATCTGGCTGGTCAACCGCGCGCCGCTTCGGCGATGATCGCCCCTTTCCTCCCCTGCAAGGAAGCCCCATGTCCCTGATCGAGATCCGCAAGCGCAGCCTGACCATCGAGACCACCTACCACGAGGGTGGCCCGCCGGTGGAGACGCCGCTCAAGCTGGCTGCGGCCTGCGCCGTGATCCGCAACCCCTACGCCGGCCGCTACGAGCCCGACCTGATGCCGTTCATGGCCGAGCTGCGCAGCCTTGGCACGCTGCTCGCACAGGAGCTCGTGGACACGCTGGGCCGCGACAAGGTGGAGGTCTACAGCAAGGCCGCCATCGTCGGCGTGGACGGCGAGATGGAGCACGGCGCCGTCTGGCACGAAGCCGGCGGCTGGGCCATGCGCACGGTGCTGGGCGAGCCCAAGGCCATCGTGCCGGCGGCCAAGGCCGTGGCCGGCGCGGGTTACCGGCTCATGGTGCCCGTGCACTACATCCACGCCTGCTACGTGCGCAGCCACTTCAACAGCATCGAGGTCGGCATCCAGGATGCACCGCGGCCCAAGGAGATCCTCTTCGCCCTGGTGATGGGGACGGGCGGGCGCGTGCACTCGCGCCTGGGCGGCCTGCTCAAGGAGAACGTGTCGGTCCACGACGGGCAGCGCTGATCAATCCGCCAGCAACCGGGCCATGGCCTCGACCGTGCGCGGCGCCGAGCCCTCGGCCTTGTTGTTGACCGTGATGTAGGCGTGGTGCCCGGCTTGCAGCGTGGCGCGCGCCACGCGGGCCAGCACGTCACGTGTCGGTGGATCGGGATCCACCAGTGTGTCGAACGGTGCATAGAGCGCCTTGGCCTCTTCGTAGCCATACGCGCCATGCATGCGGTTCAGGTTCCAGCGGCAGACCATCGGGCCTGGCCACAGCGCCCGCAACACGGGCAGCTGCCCTTCGATGGGCGGCAGCTTGGGGTGGGCGCCCAGGCAGTAAGTGGCGCCTGCGGCACGCAGGACCTCGGCGAACGCCGGCACCAGCCATTCGGCATTGCGCACCTCGACCGCGATGGCCAGATCCGGCGCACGCGCGCGCAGCTGCGACGACGGCGGCAGCGCCGCCAGCATGGCGCCGAGCCGCTCGATCCAGTGCGGCATGTGCGCCAGCATGGCCGGTGCCAGCGGGCTGAGCTGGAACACCAGCACGCCGGCCCGGGCACCCAGCCCCTCCAACGCCGGTTCGACGAACGCCGAGAAGGCCAGGCGCGGGTCGAGAAATCCATCGTTGGCGCGCATGCCCCTGCCATCCGGCTGCCGCACCAGCGCGTCGGCCACCACGCTGGGCGCCTTGACCACGAAGCGGAAATCGGGCGGCACCTGTTCCGCGTAGGCCGCGTACTGCGCCACGGTCAGCGGCTGGTAGAAGGCCCGATCGAGCGAGACCGCGCGCAACAGCGGGTGCTGCGCATAGGCGGCCAGGCCGCGCCGCGCGAGCAGCGTTTCGGTGTAGGTGCCCTCCCAGACCAGGCCGTCCCAACCCGGGAAGGACCACGAGGAAGTGCCCAGATGCAGCCGCGCCGGCAGCCGCGCCGCCAGGGCGGCCGCGTCCGCAGGCCAGGCGGCCGGCAGCACCTGGCGGCCCCGTCCGCGGGCACCGGTCGCCGGCGCGCGGGCCGGCCGCGCGGCAGCCTGCGGCACGACGGGGGCCGTGGGCGCAGCAGTCTGTTCGGCGGGCCCGCGCGGTGCACCTGGCGCTGCGGGCACCACGGGCGGCAGTTCCTCCTGCGGAAACAACCCGCGCTGCACGGCTTCAGCCCTGGGCGGCGCGCTCTCGCGCAAATTGCTCGTACCAGGCCAGGCAGGCCGGGTTGGCCATGGTGCCGCGGTTGAGCACCTTGTCGGCGCTCTGGCCCAGCAGCAGCTTCTTGATCGGCAGCTCCTGCTTCTTGCCCGAGAGCGTGCGCGGGATCTCGGGCACCTGGAAGATGGCGTCGGGCACGAAGCGCGGCGACAGCGCGCGGCGCACGGCCTCGTTGAGCCGGCCCTTGAGCGCGTCGTCCATCACCACGCCCTCGCGCAGCACCACGAACAGCGGCATCCAGCTCGGCTTTCCGAGATACTCGAGATCGACCACCATGGCGTCCAGCACCTCGGGCAGCGCCTCGATCGCGCTGTAGATCTCGCTCGTCCCCATGCGCAGGCCGTGGCGGTTGATGGTGGCGTCGCTGCGGCCGAAGATCACGCAGCTGCCGTCGGGATCGATGCGCAGCCAGTCACCGTGGCGCCACACGCCCGGGAAGGTGTCGAAGTAGCTGGCCAGGTAGCGCGCATCGCCCGCGTCGTTCCAGAAATACAGCGGCATCGAGGGGATGGGCCGCGTGCAGACCAGTTCGCCGACCTCGCCGATGAGCGGTTGGCCCTCGTCGCTCCACGCCTCGACGGCCGAGCCCAGCATGCGGCACTGCATCTTGCCGGGCACCAGCGGCAGCGTGCGCAGCCCGCCGATGAAGCCGCCCGCGAAATCGGTGCCGCCCGAGATGTTGCACCACCAGATGTCGTCCACGCCCAGGCGCTGGAACTGCGCCGTGCCCCAGCGCTGCACCTCCTCGGCGAGCGGTGAGCCCGTGGTGCCCAGCGCGCGCACACGCGCCAGCCCCGGGTGGCGCGCCAGGTCCACGCCAGCCTTCATGCAGTTGGCGAAGTAGGCGGCACCCGCGCCGAAGAAGGTCACGCCCGTGCTTGCGGCGAAGCGCCACAGCACCTCCCAGTCCGGCTGCTCGCGGCTGCCGCCCGGGCTGCCGTCGAAGATGCAGCAGGTGGTGCCGGCCAAGAGGCCCGCGACCTGGCAGTTCCACATGATCCAGCCTGTGGTGCTGTACCAGAGGAAGCGCTCGCCCTGGCCCGGCCCCTCGTAACTGCAGCCGATGTCGTTGTGCAACGTGGACAGCGCCAGGGCCACCATGACGATGCCGCCATGGCCGTGCACGATGGGCTTGGGCAGACCCGTGGTGCCGCTGGAGTAGACGATCCACAGCGGGTGGTCGAAGGGCAGCCAGTCGGGCGCGAAGGCAGCGGTCTCGGCATCGTCGCGCGCCAGCACCGCGGTCAGCGGATGGCTGCCGGCCACGGCTGGCAGTCCCCCCAGGTTGTCCAGCACCAGCAGGTGGCGAACGCTGGGCAGGGCCGCGTGCAACTCGGCCACGGTTTGCGTGCGGTCCAGGTCGCGGCCGCCGTAGGTCACGCCGTCGCAGGCGATCAGCACGACGGGTTCGATCTGGCGGAAGCGGTCGAGCACGGCGGCCTGGCCCATGTCGGGCGCGCAGACGCTCCAGACCGCGCCGATGCTGGCCACGGCCAGAAAGGCCACCATGGTCTCGGGAACGTTGGGGAGGTAGGCGGCCACGCGGTCGCCCCGCTGCACGCCCTGGGCGCGCAGGTGCAGGGCCAGTGCCGCCACCTGGCGGCGCAGCGCGGGCCAGGACAGTTCACGGCGCTGGCCGCGCTCGTTGTCGCTGACGATGGCCGGGCAACCTGCGGCATGGGCCGCGTGCACATGGCGCAGGACCTGGCGGGCGTAGTTGGTCTGCGCGCCGGGAAACCACTCAGCGCCCGGCATGGCGTCGTTGGCCAGCACGGCATGGTGCGGTGTCGGCGACTGCATGGCGAAGTAGTCCCAGATGCTCTGCCAGAAACCTTCCAGGTCGGTGGTGGACCAGCGCCAGAGCGCGTCGTAGTCGGCGAATGACAGACCACGCGTGGCCTGCAGCCACTCGAGGTAGTGGGTGATGTGGGGCGTGCGTTCTGCCATGGCTTGTCTCGTCCTTGGAGTGGGGCCGCGTCCAGGGCACGGCCGGTCGCCGCGCATGATAGGCGCGCGCTCAGCGCTTGGGGGTGGCTGGCAGTTCGGGCACGGCTTCGCCTTCGTCGCCACCCAACAGCCGGCCGATCGCCGCGCCGATGGCTGTGCCGATGCCCGGCAGCACGGCCGTGCCGGCGGCAGCGCCGACCAGCGGCGCCTTCGACACCGTGACCTTGAGCTGGCCGAGCGGGCCTTCGATGCGCATGGGCACGCCGACCACGCCGTCGACCAGGTCGACGGCCGCGCTGGCCTGCAGACGGCGCCGCTGCAACAGGGCCGAGCCGCTGGCGTGCAGGCGCCCGGCCTGGGCCTGGATGTCGCTGAAGCGGATCGCCATGCCCTGCGTCGGCGTGTTCTGCGTCTCCACACTGCCGCTGAGCCTGTCCAGCCGGGTCTGGCCGGCATGCTCACGGCCCAGCGTGTCGATGGCACGGTCCAGGTCGAAACGCAGCACGGTGGCCGGCTGCATCGTGAACCGCGTCTCGGTGCGCAGGGTCTGCGCCAGCGCCAGCGGATTGCGGCCCTCGGCCGCAAAGCGCGTCTGGCCATCGGCCCGCCCCGCCACCGGCGACCGCCGGTTGAAGGTGGCCAGCGCGGCCTGCACCTCGATGCCGCGCGGCGCCAGTTCCCCCTCCAGGCGCAGCCGGCCGTCGGGCCGCACCAGCACCCGCGCCTGCCCTTGTGCGCTCCCGCCGCCGACGCGCGCCTGCAGGCTGAAGCGCTGGGTGGCGGCGTCGGCATCAGTGGTCTCGCGCACGATGTGCAGGTCGGCGGGCGGCTCCTGTGCAGGGCGCCACAACCGCGCCTCGCGCAAGCGCAGACCGGACTCGATGTCGGCCTCGCCGGCATAGGCCACGGCCACACCGCTGTGCGACACCCAGGTCACGTCATGGAAATCCAGCCGCCGGACGTCGATGGCTGGCGCGGTCGACGGCTGCGTGCCACCACCCAGCCCACGCAGTGAGTGCTGGATCACATGGGCGCCGTCGAGCACCACGCGCTGCAGCACCAGATGCCCGCGCAGCAGTGGCAGCAACTGCGGCTGCAGCACCAGGCGGCGCAGCACGATCGGCTGCTCCTGCCCGGTGGCCACGTCGTGCACGGACACCTCCGGACGGGGCAGCAGCCGCCAATCGAAGCGGCCCACCTGCACCGGCACGCCGAGCGCGCGGCTGGCCTGGTCGGCCACGCGCTGCGCCAGCGCGGCATCCGACGGCAGCCACCACCACAGCACGGCCGCCGCGGCAACGACAACGGCCACGAGGCCCACCAAGGCGATCTTCAGCACGCGCATGCCGGCAGTGTCGCTGCAAGCAGGCGGCCCGGCTCAGCACGGGCACCGCACGCGCGCGTAGGCGCATGTCGCCAGCGAGGCACCGGTCCACGGCCGGCGCGTCCTATAGTGGCGCTCTTGCCACCGCCCCACACACCGCCATGCCCATCTGGAAGAAGCCGATCTCCGTCGACATCCTGACCACCGGAAGCCGGGGCACAGCCGTCGAGCACCTGGGCATCGAGTTCCTGGAAGTCGGCGAGGACTTCATCCGCGGCCGTGTGCCGGTCGATGCGCGCACACGTCAGCCCTATGGCCTGCTGCATGGCGGCGTGAGCGTGGTGCTGGCCGAGACGCTGGGGTCCTGTGGCGCGGCCTACGCCGTTCCGGAGGATTGGCGCGCCGTGGGTCTGGACATCAACGCCAACCACCTGCGCGGTGCCACCAGTGGCTGGGTGACGGGCACCGCACGGCCCGTGCACATGGGCCGCAGCACCCACGTCTGGCAGATCGACCTGGTCAACGAGGCGGGGGAGCTGACCTGCGTCTCGCGCATCACCATGGCCATCCTCGCTCCCCGCTGAGGCTCAGCCTTCGCGCGCCAGCCGCTCGCTCTTCCAGTACACGTCGTCGCCACCGTCCATGCGGTTGACCACACGCGCCAGCACGAACAGCAGATCGGACAGCCGGTTCAGGTAGTGGCGTGGCGCCTCGCGCACGGCCTCGGCGCGGCCCAGCGCGACCACGGCCCGCTCGGCGCGGCGCGCCACGGTGCGGCACACATGGGCCTGCGCGGCGGCGCGCGTGCCGGCCGGCAGGATGAATTCCGCCAGGCGCGGCAACTCGGCGTTGTGGTCGGCCAGGGCCTGGTCGAGCTGCAGCACGGCCTCGGCCTTGAGCAGTTCGTAGCCCGGGATCGACAGCTCGCCGCCCAGGTTGAACAGTTGGTGCTGCACGTCCACGAGCAGCTCCCGCACGGTGCCGGGCAGCGGCTCGCACAGCAGCAGGCCCAGGTGCGAGTTCAGCTCGTCGACCTCACCGATGGCGGTGATGCGCAGGCTGTCCTTGGCGACGCGCGTGTTGTCGCCCAGCCCGGTGGTTCCGTCGTCGCCCGTGCGTGTGGCGATCTGTGTGAGGCGCTTGCCCATGCCGTGGTCTCCCGGGTGCAAAGCCGGGCATTGTGCCGCTTCCAAATGTGAAGTCGCGCGGCCAGATGTGAGCCCGGCAACAGGGCGAAAGAGTGCTGGCGCAGCGCGCGCGCGTTTGCTGCAATGGCCACCCTGCCACTCCACCGACCTGGTCCCGCATGCGCACGTCCCGCACCCTCGCCCGCTTCGAAGAACACAGCCTGGCCCTGCTCGCCGCCTTGGTGCTGGGCGGCTCGGGTGCCGCCGTCCACGCACGCGAACACGGCAGCCTGGTGCAGGCGCAGCTGCAACAACCCACACCGCGCGCTGCGCGCGGCGAGGCCCACCAGCGCATCGACGCGGCCTTCGACCGCGCCGATGCCAACGGCGACGGCAAGCTCAGCCGCGAGGAGGCGCAACGCCTGCCGGCCGTGGCCGAGCGCTTCGACGAGATCGACAGCAACGGCGACCGCTTGCTGTCGCGTGAGGAATTCCAGCGCGGCGTGGTCGACTGAGCTGCGCTCAGGCCGTCCGGATGTCCGGCTGCTGCTGGACGTCGGCCTTGGGCACCGTGTCCTTGGCCAGCTTGGCCAGGTCGGCCACGCTCTTGTAGGCGCCGCCGACCACCGCTTCCAACAGCTGCTGCATCGCGTCCTTGGGCATGTCGTGCGTCTGCACCTTGACGCTGCCGCCCTTGGCCGCGAACACGAGCACCACGCCATAGGGCACGTCGGGATCGCGGTAGAGCTGGTCGCGGGCCGTGGCGCGCTGGTCGATCACCAGGCCACCGCGCCGCTTGTCCCACCAATCCAGCACGAACTTGACGGCCGCGACCACGCCGGCGCCGATCAGCACGGCCGCAATGGGCTCGACCTGGCCTTCGATGCCGCCGCCGGGCTCGCCGGCGCTGGCTTCGAGATCGACCTCGGGCCGATCGTCCGCGAGCGCGTAGGCCGCGTCCAGGTCCTCCGTGTCCTGCGTCCGCAGCCGCAGCTGTACAGGTGCTTGCGCCATGGCACTGTCCTTTCGGGAGTCGATGTTGCGGTGCACGGAGTCTACGGGGCCAGGGTCCAGCCGGAGGGATCGGCCAGCGCTGCCGTGAACTCCTGCAGACGGCGGGCGTAGGGCGCGTGCTCGGGGCGCAGGAGGCAGGCCTTGTGCATCAGTCGCGCCGCCTCCTGCAGATCCTGAACGAGCATGCGACCGTCGCCGGCGTCCTTGGCCTGGCGCGCCCGCAGCGCATGCACCATGGCCAGGTTCGCGGCGGCGTGGGGATTCGTCGGGGCGAAGGCATGCGCCGGCGCCAGGAGCTGCAGCGCATCGGCGACGTGGCCCCACTGCAAGCGGTATAGCCCGCCGTTGACGAAGGTGCCGGTGGCAAACAGCGCGCATTCAGGGCAAGGTCCGTCCGCCGGACCGTGCCGATGCGGCGCGCACTGCACCGCCTGGGAGAACAGGTCGGCGATGACCTGGGCGCGCCGCGCGGAGCGGGCATCTGCGTCCTGCGCGTCCGCCATCAGCGTCTCCGCCTGGCCTGCACACCACATCATGCGGGCGTAGGCCGGCAGGTCGGCACGCCGCGCCATGAGCGCCGCAAAGCCGCTGGCCAGCGGCGTGGCGAAACTGGAGCCGAGCACGCCGGGCGGCTGCTGCAGGCCGAAATCGCAGTACTCCGACTGCGTGTAGGTGGGAGCTTGCAGCGCAGCCGTCTCCGCGCCCCCCGTCACCGCGCGCGACACCCGGTGGAAACCCACGGCGAACACGCCGGGCCGCAGCGCCGGGTCATAGACATGCCCGCGTGCATTGCCGGCGGCCGCCACGACGGTGCGGCCGCTGCCGACCAGCGCGGCCACCCGATCGGCCAGGGGCCCGTCCGGGGGCCGCAGCAGGCGGCGCCAGGCGCCCTGCCCGGCCAGCAGGCCCAGCCCCTGGTGTAGCCAGAACGGAACGTCCTCCTCCGTCATGCCGGGCCAGGGTGCATGGGCTGCGGACAGCTGCGCGAGCGCCGCCGCGGCATCCACGGCATGGGCCCTTCCCAGGCTCAGGTTGACGATCTCGGCATCGGTCTGTCGAATGTCGTGCAGCGCCCGGGCGATGGCCTGCGCGTTCCAGCCCCCGGCCGTCCGCACCGGATACAGCCGCAGGCGCGCCTTGGGCGCCACGGCCAGGATCAGCAGGGCGACGACGGTTCCATGCGCGCACGGCTGCGGCTGCGCGACGTGGGGCACGAGCAGATGCCCGGCCAGCGCAGGCAACGTCACATCGAACCCGTCGTCCACCACCGCGATGGTCCGTCCCTCGCCCTCGCGGCCCAGCGCGCGCGCCAGCGCGACGGCATCCCAGAACTCACCCACCCGCGGCAGGCGCCAGCGGTCGGTGGCGGGGTCGTAGCGCCGCAGCATCAAGGCAGCCGCATCGGCACCACCTTCCTGGCCCCAGCCGTCCAGCAGATCCGCTGTCTGGTCCTGCACCTGCGCGCCTCCTGCGGTTGCCGACGCCTGCAGCGTCGAAGCGCGAGTCTACGGTGCCGCCTGCACCACAGCCACGCATTCGATCTCGATCAGCATGCGCGGGTCCGGCAGCGCCGCCACCACGCAGGTGGTGCGCGCCGGGAACGGCGCCGGCCCGAAGGCCAACGCGTAGCGCACATTCATCTCGGCGACATCCTGCGCGCGCGTGAGCAGCACGTTGGCCTTGGCGATGCCGCGCAGGCTGCTGCCGGCCTGCGCCAGGATGGCGCGCAGGTTCACGAGGGCCTGGTCGAACTGGGCCGCGAAGTCGTCTTCATCGATGCGGCCGTCGTCGTGGTAGCCCGGCGTGCCGGAGACGAAGACGAGGTCGCCCACGCGCGTGGCGGAGGACAGCGGCGGCGTCTTGGCGCGGACCGGGGCGAAGTAGTCGATGGTGCTGGACATGGCGGCTTTCTTGGTTGCGTGACCCGCCATGTTCGCAGCCTCAATCCAGCGTGATGCCGCCGTCCTGGATGGCCTTGCCCCAGATGGGTGTGTCGGTGCGCAGCATGGCCGCGAAGGCGTCGAACGGTTCGCCGACCGGGACCAGGCCCATCTCGACCATGCGCGCATGGATGGGCGCGGCGTGCACGGCATCGACCCAGGCGGCCGAGAGCTTGCGCACCACCTTCTCGGGCGTGCCGGCCGGCGCGAAGATGCCGTACCAGCCATAGGGCTCCAGGCCCTGGATGCCGCTCTCAGCGAAGGTCGGCACCTGCGGCAGGCTGGGGTGGCGCTGGCTGCCCGTCACGGCCAGCACCTTGAGCTTGCCGCCTTGCACCAGACCCATGGCCGAGGCCAGGTCGGGCCAGGCCGCGCCGATCTGGCCGCCCGTCACGTCGGTCAGCATCTGGGCCGAACTCTTAAAAGGCGCGTGCACGGTGTCCAGGCCCGCCTGGCGGCGGAAGGTCTCGCCCCAAATGTGGGCCGTGGTGCCGTTGCCGTAGGTCCCGTACGCATGCTTTCCGGGCTGCGACTTCACGAGCGCGATGTATTCGGCCAGCGTGTTGACCGGCGAATTCGCGGCCACCACGAGCGCGTTGGGGCCGCGTGCGAGCAGCGCCACGGGCTGCAGGTCGCGCGAGAAGTTGTAGGGCAACGAACGCATGAGGAACTGCGTCTGCACGAGGTTGGTCACGCCGATCAGCAGGGTGTGGCCGTCGGCCGGGCTCTTGGCCACGAAGTCCGCGCCCAGCGTGCCGCTGGCACCGGGTTTGTTCTCCACCACCACGGGCTGCTTCCACTGCTCGGCCAGGCGCGCGCCGATCTGGCGCGCGAGGATGTCGGTGGACACGCCGGGCCCCGAGTTCACGACGATGCGCACGGCCTTGCTGGGGAAGTCGGGCGCGGGGTCAGCGGTCTGTGCGGTGGCGAAGGCCCAGCCGCATGCCAGCGCGACGCACAGCGTGCGGCGCACGAAAGAAGTTTTGGCCATGTTGTCTCCGGTGGTTGTCGTGCGTGGCTCAGGCCACGTTGCGGCCGCTGCCAGCCCATGCCTGCGCGCGCAGCGCCTTCTTGTCGATCTTGCCCAGCGCCGTCTGCGGCAGCGCGTCCGTGAACTGGACCTGCTTGGGCGCATGCAGCGCACCCTTGCGCTCGCGCACCAGCGCCATCAGCGCCTCGGCCTCCACCTGCTGGCCCGGCCGCAGCACCACCACGGCCTTGACCGCCTCGCCCCACTTGGCGTCCGGCACACCGATCACGGCGGCCTGGGCCACGGCCGGGTGGCTGCTCAGCACGTCCTCGACCTCGCGCGGGTAGACGTTGAAGCCGCCCGAAACCACCATGTCCTTCTTGCGGTCCACGATGTATAGGCGCCCTTCCTCGTCGCGGCGGGCCACGTCGCCGGTGTGCAGCCAGCCACCGGCCAGGGCCTCGGCCGTGCGCTCGGGCTGGCGCCAGTACTCGGACATGACCATGCCGCCGCGCACGCAGATCTCGCCGGCCTCGCCGGGCGGCACGGGCTGCAACTGGTCGTCAAGCAGCGCCACCTCGCAGGCCGCGCTGGCGAAGCCGCAGGCGGCCAGCAGGTGCGGGCGTGCCACGTCGTGGTCGGCCTTGGGCAAAGAGGCAATCGGGTAGCACTCGGACTGGCCGTAAAGCTGCGAGAACACGGGGCCGATGCGCTCCAGGGCCTCGCCCAGACGCGCGGGCGACATGGGCGAGGCGCCGTAGAGCACCAGTTCCAGCGACGAGAGATCGTGCTTCGTGAGACCTGGATGGTCCAGCAGCACATAGACCATGGTGGGCACCATGAGCGCGAAGTTGATGCGTTCGCGTGCGATGGTGGCGAGCAGCCGCTCGGGGTCGAAGCGCTCGAGCAGATGCACGGTGCCGCCCTTGCACAGCACGGGCAGCACGTTGGTGCCGGTCACGTGGCTGATCGGGGCGACCGCCAGGAAGCTGGGCCGGCGCGGCAGCTCGAACTCGGCCATCACGGTCAGCGACATCAGCGCGTTGGCGGCCGAGGTCTTGACCACGCCCTTGGGCTGGCCCGTGGTGCCGCCCGTGTAGTTCAGCGTGGCGATGCCGGCGGCCTGCGAGAGGTCGAGCGCATTGGCCGCGCCATGGGTATCCGCGAGCTTCAGCAGGTCCTGGCCATAGCCGGCCGGCCCCAGCGTGAGCACCTGCAGGCCGGGGCAGCGCGCGGCCAGTTCGCCACCGCGCTCGCCGAAGCCCTGGGCGTCGACGATCAGCAGCGCGGCCTCGGCATCGGCCAGCTGGTAGAGGTGGGCGTCGAGCGCGCCCAGCGGGTGCAGCGAGGTGACGACCGCGCCCAGGGCCTGGGCCGCGACACCGGCGCACCAGCTGTCCCAGCGGTTGGCGCTGAGCAGCGCCACGCGCTGGCCGCGTTGCAGGCCGGCGGCCTGCAGTACAGCCTGGGTGCGGCCGATGAAATCCGCGGCCTCGGCGTAGCGCACGGGACGCTCGCTGGTCTGGAAGGCCACGCGCTCCGGAAAGCGCGCGAGCGCGCGCAGCACGAGGCCGCAGTAGGTCGGGTGCTGGTGGGCGGCGTTCACCGTGCCGCTCCAGCCGCCGCAGGCAGCCAGGCCAAGGCCGCCAGTGCGGCAGCCTTGTACTCGGCGGCCGTTTGTTCCACGAGTTCTGACACGCTGCCGCGCCGGTCCACGCCCGAGACGCTGTGGCCCGCGCTCCAGATGTCGCGCCAGCGCCGGATGCTGCTCTCGCCGCCGCTGCCGTACAGCGCGTTGGCGCGCTCGGCCGTCATGTCGGTCGGCAGGGCCTTGGGGTCCAGGCCCGCGGCGACGATGGACGGGATCAGCGTGTTGGTCTCCAGGCCCGTGAAGGCGCGCGAGAGCAGCACGTCGTCGAGCCGGCTGTCCACCAGCATCTGCTTGTGGCCGTCCTCGGCCATGCTCTCGTCGGTGGCGATGAACTTGGTGCCCATGTAGCCCAGGTCGCAGCCGGCCACCTGCGCGGCCAGCAGCGCCGCGCCGTCGGAGACACCGCCGGCCAGCACGATGGGCCCGTCGTAGAACGCACGCACGGCGCGCACGAAAGCCAGGCCGTTGGCCCAGCCGGTCTGTCCGCCCGCGCCGGCCGTCAGCAGCACCAGGCCGTCCACGCCGGCCGCGATCGCTTTCTCGGCGTGGCGCACCGAGGCCACGTCGGCCAGCACGCGGCAGCCGATGTCGTGCAGCGGCGCTACAGCGGGGTCGGGCGCGCCCACGCTCGTGATGACGAGCTCCACGCGGTGGCGCAGCAAACAGGCCAGTTCCTCGCGCAGGTTTTCGCGCCGCATGATGAGGTTGGGGCAGAACGGTGCGTCCTGCGGACCGAGTTCAGCCGTGAGCCGCGTGAGCCACTGGTCCAGCTCGGCCACGCCGCGGCAGTTGACCGTGGGGAAGGAGCCGACCACGCCGGCGCGGCAGGCCGCAAGCGTCAGGTCCAGCCCCGACACGCGGAACATCGGGGCGGCGATCAGCGGCAGGCGCAACCGCTCCGCGAACAGCGCGCGCAGCGGCTGTGTGGTCATGTCTTGTCTCCGTTGTGGTTGTCGTGGTCCGGCAGCTGCAATCAGCTCGCGGCCTTGATCATGTTGCGCGCGATCACCAGCTGCTGGATCTGGCTCGTGCCTTCGTACAGGCGGAACAGGCGCACGTCGCGGTAGAAGCGCTCGATGCCGTGGTCGGCCACGTAGCCCGAGCCGCCGAAGATCTGCACCGCGCGGTCGGCCACCTTGCCGCAGATCTCCGAGGCGAACAGCTTGCAGCACGACGCCTCGGTCGAGACGTTCTCGCCGTTGTCGCGCCGGCGCGCGGCGTCGATGACCATGCAGCGCGCGGCATAGGCTTCCATCTTGCTGTCGGCCAGCATGGCCTGCACGAGTTGGAACTCGGCGATGGGCTGGCCGAACTGGCGGCGTTCCATGGCGTACTTGAGCGCGTCCTCCAGCATGCGCTCGGCGGCGCCCACGCAGATCGCGGCGATGTGGATGCGGCCTTTCTCCAGCACCTTCATCGCGGTCTTGAAGCCCTGCCCTTCCTTGCCGCCGATGATGTTCTCGGCCGGCACGCGCACGTTGTCGAAGATCACGTCGGCCGTGTGCGCGCCGCGCTGGCCCATCTTCTTGTCGGGTTTGCCGACCGTGATGCCGGGCGTCTTGGCATCGACGATGAAGGAGGACACGCCGCCCGCGCCCTTGTTGTTCGGGTCGGTGCGCGCCATCAGCGTGAAGATGCCGGCCGTGGGTGCGTTGGTGATGAAGCGCTTGCTGCCGTTGACGATGTAGTGGTCGCCCTCGCGGCGCGCCGTGGTGCGCAGCGAGGCCGCGTCCGAGCCGGCCTCGGGCTCGGTCAGCGCGAAGCTGGCGGTGAGTTCGCCGCTGGCGAGCTTGGGCAGCCAGTAGTCCTTCTGCGCCTGCGTGCCGTCGATCAGGATGCCCTGCGAGCCGATGCCCACGGTGGTGCCGAACAGCGAGCGGAACGCCGGCGAGGTGCGGCCCATCTCGAACATGATCAGCGACTCCTCTTCCATGGTCGCGCCCAGGCCGCCGTACTCCTCGGGCACGGTCAGGCCGAACAGGCCCATGGCCTTCATCTCCTGGACGATGTCCTCGGGGATCTGGTCGGTCTCGGCCACGGTGTTCTCGGCCGGGATCAGGCGCTCGTTGACGAAGGTGCGCACGCTGTCGAGGAAGGCCTGGGTGATGTCGGGGTCGCGGATCATGTCGGGTCCATCAAGGGTCGGTTGAAACTCATTCGTCCATCGAGAGCCCGGCGGCCTCGACGGTCTTGTGCCAGCGCGCGCGTTCGGCGTCGATGAAGCGCGCGAACTCCGCGGGCGTGTTGCCCCCGGGTTCGGCGCCCATGGCGCGCAGGCGCTCGGCGTTCTCGGGGGCCAGCAGCACCTGGCGAGCGCTCTGCTGGATCTTGTTCACGATGGCCGGCGGCGTGCCGGCCGGAGCCACGAGGCCGAACCAGGCCGTGACGACCATGTCGGCCACGCCGGCCTCGGCCATGGTGGGCACGTCGGGCAGCTGCGGACTGCGCGTGGCGCCGGTCAGCGCCAGCGCGCGGAACTTGCCGCCCTGGATCTGCGCGATCGAACTGGGCAGGTTGTCCACCATGAAGGTGTATTGGTTGGCCAGCAGCGCGGCCACGGCCGGGCCGGCGCCCTTGTAGGCCACGTGCTCGGCCTTGGTGCCCGTGCGCTGCAGGAACATCTCGCCCGACAGGTGCGGCGACTGGCCCTTGCCCGAGGAGCCGAAGGCGTGCTTGGCCGGCTCGGCCTTGAGCCTGGCGATCAGGTCCTTGGCGCTCGTGATGCCGGAGTCGGCGTTGACCACGAGCACGTTGGGCACCGAGACGGCCAGCGTCACGGGCGCGAAGTCGGTGGGCTTGTACGGCAGCTTCTTGTACAGGCTGTAGTTGATCGCGTTGGGGCCGATGTTGCCCATGACCAGCGTGTAGCCGTCGGGCGCGGAGCGCACCAGTTGCTGCGTGCCGATGATGCCGGCGGCGCCGGCCTTGTTGTCGACCACCACGCTCTGGCCCCAGGCGCGCGAGAGGCCGTCGGCCAGCAGCCGCGTGACGATGTCGGTGGTGCCGCCCGGCGCGGCCGGCACGATGATGGTGACCGGCTTGGTGGGCCAGGCGTCCTGCGCGAAAGCCGGTCCAGCCAGGACCAGTGCGGCGATCCAGGAAACGAGGTGTTTGGACATGGCGGCGCTCTTCACTCGAACTTGATGCCCTGGGTCACGCCGCGCCACATCTCCAGGTCCTTGCGCTGCTGCTCGGCCAGCACGGCCGGCGCGCCGCTCCACATGTCGTAACCCTGCTCGGCCCAGAGCTTGCGCAGACCTTCGTCGGCCAGCGTGCGGTTGACGGCCGTGTTGACCAGGGCCACCTGCTCGGTCTTCATCTGGGCCGGTCCGTAGACGCCGTACCAGCCGATCACCTCGTAGCCGGGCAGGCCGGCCTCGCGCATGGTGGGCACGTCCGGGAGCGAAGCGTTGCGCTCGCGCGAGGTCACGACCAGCGGGCGCACGCGCTGGGTCTGGATGTAGTTGCGCGCGGTGCTCACGATGTCGAACATCATGGTCAGCTGGCCGCCGATCACGTCGGTCATGGCTGGCGCGTTGCCCTTGTAGGGCACATGCGTGAGCGTGATGCCGCTTTGCTTGGCGAACAGCTCGCCGGACAGGTGGTTGGACGCCCCCATGCCGGCCGAGCCGTAGGACACCTTGCCCGGGTTGGCCTTGGCGTACGCGATCAACTCCTTGAGGGTCTTGATCGGCAGGTCCTTGTTGATGACCAGCGCGTTGGCGTAGCTCAGTACGGGGGACAGCGGCGTCAGATCCTTCACCGTGTCGAAGGGCATGCTCTTGATCACGTGCGGCGTGATCGTGAGCGTGGGGCTGGCGCCGAAATACAGCACGCTGCCGTCCGGCGCGGCGCGCGCCACGGCCTCGCCGCCCAGCGCGCCGGCCACGCCGGGCCGGTTCTCGACGATCACCGTGCGACCCAGCTCGCGGCCGAACACCTGGGCGAACTGGCGCGCCGCCGTGTCCACCGGGCCGCCGGCCGCATAGCCCACCACCAGGCGCACAGGCTGCTGCTGGGCCCATGCCGGCGCGGCAGCACACAGCAGGCCGAAGAGGCTCGCCAGCACGCCTCGGCGGGCGGAACGGTGAAGGGTCGGCAGCATGGGGGTCTCCTGATGGTTGTGGGGGGGGTCTGTGCCCGAGCGGCGAGGATGGCACCGCGCCGCTGCCACGGCCATCAGTTTTTGGCAAAGGGGGTGTTCGCGCCGGTGCGGTACGCTCGCGGCCCCACGCCATGCACTTCGACCTGTTCGACCTTCGCCTGTTCGTCTACGTCGCCGAGGAATCCAACCTGCGGCGCGGAGCCGAGCGCGCCTGCATCTCGCTGGCCGCGGCCAGCACACGCATCAAGCAGCTGGAAGACAACATCGGCGCCAAGCTGTTCTACCGCAAGCCCCAGGGCGTGGAACTGAACCCGGCCGGCGAGGCCCTGCTGCACCACGCACGCAAGGTGCTGCAGCAGGTGGACCACCTGAAGATCGACCTGCGCGACTATGCGCAGGGCGCCAAGGGCCATGTGCGCGTGCTGGCCAACACCACCTCGATCACGAGCGCCCTGCCCTCCGCGCTGGCCAGCTTCCTGGCCCAGCACAAGGACGTCAGCATCGACCTGCGCGAGCGGCTCAGCCACGAGATCGTGATCGCGATCCACGAGGCCCATGCCGACATCGGCCTGGTGGCCGGCTATGTCGACACGCAGGGCCTGGAGGTGCGTGATTTCGTCGCCGACGAGCTCGTGGTCGTGGTGCCGGCCCGGCACGCCATGGCCACCTTGGCGCAGATCGACTTCGTGCAGACACTGGACGAGCCGCACATCTCGCTGGCCGAGGGCAGCGCGCTGGCCAACTTCCTGCCGCCGCTGGCGCGCAGCATCGGCCGCAATCTGGAGTTCCGCATCCAGGTGTCCAGCTTCGAGTCCATCTGCCTGCTGGTGGAAGCCGGCGTGGGCATCGGCATCCTGCCGCGCTCCTCGGCCGCGCGCCATGCGCGCACGATGAAGCTGGCGCTGGTGCCGCTGCGCGACCCGTGGGCCCAGCGCGAGACCAAGATCGTCAACCGCGCCGGCCAGCCCCTGCCGCGCCTGGCGGCGGAACTGGTGCGGCACCTGGCGAATTTCAGCTTCGCGGACCGGCTGCTGTAGCTTGGGTGCCTACAGCTGGGACTTGAGGCGCTGCAGCACCTCCCGGTCGATGCGGTCCTTGTCGCGGTAGTCGGTTTTGGTCTTGAGCAGGCCTTCGATGTCCAGCGTGCGGATGTCCACGCCGTCCACCGTCACTGTGCGCACGTGGGGCTGCAGGCTTTCGTAGGTCTGGCCATTCGCTGCGAACAGCAGGTCGATCAACAAGGCGTCGGCCACGCGGATGTTCTCGGGCTCGTCCGTCGGCACCTCGAACCACTGCGGGTCCAGTTCCTGGCTGGACGGCAGGAAGGACAGGGCACGGATCACACGGCGGCCGTTGTCGATGGAAGAAGGCAGCAGCAGATCGATGTCTTCGGTGGCGCGAACGAAGCCATTCAGCCGGACGGCCTGCCCGCCGACCAGGATGTACTGCACCCCCTCGGCCTGCAAGCGGCGCAGGAGATCGAGCAGGCCATCGGCGTCCATGGTCTCTTCAACGTCGGGCGTTGAGCAGGCGCGCCATGGCCAGCTGGCGCGCGTCGTCGGCGGCGTTCATGGCGCTGTGCGTGGCACGCGTGACACCCGGCGGGTGCGGAACGCGCAGACTCCCCAACATCGCATCGAGGCGGCGGCCACGCCGCAGCGCTTCCGCCGGGTCGCGGATCAGCTCGGAGCGCTCATGCTGGCCAACGGTGCGGGTCATGCCGCTGATCGTAGCAGCCGGCCGCGCGCTCAGCGTTGCGGATCCGCCGCCACACTTGCAGGCACCTCGCCCGGCGCCTGCGCCCGCTTCGCATAGCGCTGCGCCAGCACCGCGCAGACCATCAGCTGCATCTGGTGGAACAGCATCAGCGGCAGCACGATGGCGCCAGCCACGTTGGCCGCGAACAGCACCTTGGCCATGGGCACGCCGCTGACTAGGCTCTTCTTGGAGCCGCAGAAGACGATGGTGATCTCGTCCTCCTTCGAAAAGCCCAGGCGGCGCGCGCTCCAGGTGGTGATGACCAGCACCAGGCCCAGCAGCACGGCACAGACCAGCAGCAGGCCGAACAGCGCACCCAGGGGCACCTGCGACCACAGGCCGTCGATCACGGCATGGCTGAAGGCCGCGTAAACCACGAGCAGGATGGAGCCCTGGTCCACCACCTTCATGACCGAAGCCCGGCGCTGCAGAAAGCCGGCGAGCCAGGGCCGCAGCAGGTGGCCCGCGATGAAGGGCAGCAGGAGCTGCAGGCCGATGCGGCCCATCGCGTCCAGCGGGTCGCCCATCGCCGCGTTCTGCGACAGCAGCAGGCCCACCACGAGCGGCGTGAACGCCACGCCCAGCAGCGTGGAGGCCGAGGCGCTGCAGACCGCGGCCGGGATGTTGCCGCGCGCCATGGACACGAAGGCGATGGCGGACTGCACCGTGGCCGGCAGCGCACACAGGTACAGGATGCCGGTGTAGAGATCCCGCGTGACCAGCGGCTGCAGCAGCGGCTTGAGTGCCCAGCCCAGCAGCGGGAACAGCACGAAGGTGCTGGCCACCACGACCAGGTGCAGCCGCCAGTGGCCGATGCCGGCCAGGATGGCCTGGCGCGACAGCTTGGCGCCGTGCAGGAAGAACAGCAGGCTCACGGCCACGGTGGTGGCCACCTCCAGCACCTGGGCGAAGCGGCCGGAGGCCGGCAGCAGGCTGGCCAGTGCGACCGTGCAGACGAGGTAGAGCGTGAAGTTGTCGGGCAGCAGTCGGGAGCGGGCCATGGTCGGAACAGGAAAACAGGAACTGCCGCGATTGGACCGCGTTGGGCGACCCAAGAGAAATGGATTGATCTGATGAATTTATGATTCGACCGCATGAATGTGAGCCTGCGCCAGTTGCGTGTGTTCCAGGCCGTGGCGGCGCAGGCCAGTTTCACGCGTGCCGGCGACCAGATCGGCCTGACCCAGCCGGCCGTGAGCCGCTGCGTGACCGAGCTGGAGCAGCAGCTGGGCCTGAAGCTCCTGGACCGCACCACGCGCGAGGTGGTGCTGACCGAGGCCGGCCGCAGCCTGGCAGGGCGGCTGGACCGCGTGCTGGACGAACTCGACACCATGCTGCTGGACGTGCGCGGCCTGGCCACGCAGCGCCAGGGCCGGGTGCGCGTGGCCAGCAGCCCCACGCTGTCGGCCAACCTGCTGCCCAACTGCATCGCGCGCTGCCGCCTCGAACACCCGGGCCTGGAGCTCGTGCTGCTGGATCGCATCCAGCACGACGCGCTGGCCAGCGTGCTCGCGGGCGAGGTGGACTTCGGCGTGGTGATCGACCCCGTGCAAAGCGCCGACCTGCACGCCGAGACCATCCTGACCGAGCCCTTCTGCCTGGTCTGCCCAGCCGACCATGTGCTGGCGCGGCGCCGCAGCGTGCGCTGGACCGCGCTGGCCGGCGAGGCGCTGGTGCTGCTGGACCATGCGTCGGGCAGCCGCCGGCTGATCGACGAGGCGCTGCGCGCGCACGGCGTGCAGGCGCCCGTGGCGCAGGAGGTGGGCCACCCCACGACCATCTTCCGCATGCTCGATGCGGGGCTGGGCGTCTCGGTCGTGCCCCTGCTCGCACTGCCGCCGGGTGGCCTCCCGGGCCTGGTGGCGCGGCCACTGCTGCCGCGCATGGAGCGCCGCGTGGTGCTGGTGCGGCGCAGGCACCGGGCGCTGGCGCCGGTCGCACAGCTGGCCTGGGACCTGGTGCGCCGGGTGGCGGGCGAGCGCACAGGCGACTGAGGGATCGATTGCGCCAATGCGCGTGATCGCTTCGGCCATGGTGCCGGTGGCGGCGCCCGGCCATAGTCCGCGTTCGGCCGCGCCGCGGGGCGCGCCAAAACCATTCCAAACCCGGAGACTCCATGCGCATCACCCGCCGCACGCTGGCGCTGTCCGCCACCGCCCTGGCTGGCAGCCTGCTGGCCCCCCTCGCCTTCGCCCAGAAGCAGTACGACCCCGGTGCCAGCGACACCGAGATCCTGCTCGGCATCCCGATGCCGCTGTCGGGCCCGGTTTCGGGCTACTCGATCATCGGCAAGGTGGCAGAGGCCTATTTCGCGCGCCTCAACGCGCAGGGCGGCCTCAACGGCCGCAAGGTCAAGCTGCTCATGTACGACGACCAGTACTCGCCGCCCAAGGCGGTGGAGGTCGCGCGCCGCATGGTCGAGCAGGACCAGATCCTCGCGCTGTTCAGCAGCCTGGGCACGGCCAGCAACGTGGCCATCCAGCGCTACATGAACGCCAAGAAAGTGCCGCAGCTGTTCGTGCAGAGCGGCGCCAGCCAGTTCGACAACGCGAAGCAGTATCCGTGGACCACGCCGATGCTGGGCAGCTACCGCGGTGAGGGCAAGGTGTTCGCGCAGCACATCGCGGCGACCCGGCCGGGTGCCAAGGTGGCCATGCTCATGCAGAACGACGATCTCGGCCGCGAGATCCTGAAAGGGCTGCAGGAGGGGCTGGCGGGCAAGAACGCGAGCCTGGTCGCGCAGGCCACCTTCGAGGTGACGGACCCGACGGTGGATTCGCAGATCGTGCAGCTGCAGTCGTCCGGCGCCAACGTGCTGGTCATGGCCTCGACCGCGCGCACCACGGCCCAGGCGCTGCGCAAGGCGGCCGAGATCGGCTGGACGCCCGAGCGCTACGTGAACATCGCGGGCGCCTCGGTCAAGATGGCGATGGAGCCGGCCGGTGCCGACAAGGCCAAGGGCGCGATCACGCTGGCCTACTACAAGGACCCGGGCTCCAAGGCCTGGGACAACGACCCCGAGATGAAGGCCTACAAGGAGCTGCTCAAGACCTACGCGCCTGGCGTGGACCCGCTCAACAGTTCGGGCGTGACGGGCTACGTCGCGGCCCAGCTGATGGCCCACGTGCTGCGCGAGTGCGGCGACATCCTCACGCGCGAGAACATCCGCCGCATCGCCAGCAACCTCAAGAACCCCAAGGTCGAGTTACTGCTGCCCGGCGTGACCATCCAGACCAGCGCCGACGACCTGCACGCCGTGGCCGCCATGCAGCCGGTGCGCTACAACGGTGTGGACATGGAGCCGATCGGGAAGGTCGAGAGCCTGAAGTAAACAGCGCGCCACCAGCGCAAAGGCCGCGGCGACTGTGCGTCACCGCGGCCTTTTTCATGGGTTGCCGCGCCGAGACGGCGCGGCATCGGGGCTCAGACCGGATCCCAGGTGAACACGTCGCCCGAGCGGTCCAGGTCGAAGTAGCTGGCCTTCATGGCCGGCAGCGCGTGGCTCAGCACGGACTCGGGCGTCCAGCCTTCGGAGCGGTGCACCGAGCGCACCGGGCGCGGCTGGCTGATCAGGAAGATCTCGTTGTTGCGCACGGCGAAGATCTGGCCGTTGGTGTCCTTGGACGCATCGCTGCACAGCGCCACGGCCAGCGGGGCGATTTTGGCGGGCGTCATCTGCTTGATGCGTTCCACGCGTGCCTTCTCGGCGTCGGTCTCGGTCGGGATGGAACCGATCATGCGGCTCCAGGCGAACGGCGCGATGCAGTTGCTCCGCACGTTGAACTTCTGCATGTCCAGCGCGATGGACTTGGACAGCGCGGCCAGGCCCAGCTTGGCGGCCGAGTAGTTGGCCTGGCCGAAGTTGCCGATCAGGCCCGAGGTGCTGGTCATGTGCACGAACACGCCGGAGTTCTGCTCCTTGAAGTGCGTGGCGGCCGCGCGGCTCACGTAGTAGCTGCCGTACAGGTGGACCTTGATGACGGCGTCGAATTCGTCGTCGCTCATCTTGTGGAAGAAGCGGTCGCGCAGGATGCCGGCGTTGTTCACCACGCCGTCGATGCGGCCGAAGGTGTCGAGCGCCGAGGTGACGATGCGCGCGCCGCCGCGCGAATCCGACACGCTGTCGGTGTTGGCCACGGCCTCGCCGCCCAGCGCCTTGATCTCGTCGACGACCTTCTGCGCGGGGCCGGCGTCGTTGCCTTCACCGCTGACGGACGCGCCGATGTCGTTGACGACCACGCGCGCGCCGGACTTGGCCAGCGCCAGCGCGATGTCGCGGCCGATGCCGCCACCGGCGCCCGTCACGACCACGACCTTGCCGGCCATCAATGTTTGTTCGCTCATCTCGTGTGCTCCTTCGTTCGGTTGGGATTCAGTTCAGCAGCGCATCGACGCGCGGCCACTCGGCCATGCGCCAGACGCGTTCGGCCACGCCGCGCGTCTCGTCGGCACTCGCGCCGTTCGCGTAGGCGGACAGCTGCAGCGCCTTGGCCTCGATCTCGGCACGGCTCAGCGTGTTGCCCGGGTCGCCCTTGGGTTCGTCCACGCGGCCATGCAGCGTGCGGCCGTCGGTGGTGACCACCGTGACCTTGCCGATCCAGCGCTGAGGGTAGGCGCCATCGACCTCGGGGTCGAGCACCATGGTGACTTTGTCGCGCAGCGCGACCACGTCGGGGCTGCGGAAGTGCGCGTCGAATTCCGCCAGGCCCGCGCGGTCGAACGCGCCGATCAGGCCCAGCACCGTGCCCATGGAGAACTTGCTCTGGTGCACCGTGCTCGGATCGGTCACCGGGCCCAGCACGTCGATGGCGCCCTGGTGCACGTGGGTGGTGACCTGGGCGATGTCGGCGAGCTTGAGGGCGTGCTGGCGCACGACCTGCTGCAGCGCGTCGGCGGCAGGGTGCGTGTGGCGGCACGAGGCGTGGTACTTGAACGAGGTCTCGGCCAGCGTCCAGCGCGTGCCCAGGCCGTCGGTCAGCTTGGCCGGGTTGGCATCCGTCGACATGCCCGCGCCCATGCCCTGCTTGCCTTCGAGGATGCGCTGCGCACCCGTGAAACCGTCCTGCGCCAGGTAGGCGGCCAGCAGACCGTCGCTGGCGGCCTTGGCCGTGTGCAGCTGCTTGCTGTCGGCCGCGTCGCGCAGGAACTCCCACAGGCCCGCGGCCTGGGTGCCGGCCGAGCCGAAGGCGTGCAGCATCCTGGCGGCGTCCAGGCCCAGCAGGCGGCCGACGGCGGCCGCGGCCGCCACGGTGCCGGCCGTGGCCGTGGTGTGGAAGATGCGGTAGTGCGACCGGCCCAGGAACTCGCCGACGCGGATGCCGACTTCGTAGCCGACCACCGAGGCCACGAGCAGGTCGCGGCCCGAGGCGCCGATGGCCTGGGCCACGGCCAGCGCGGGTGGGAACACCACGGCCGCGGGGTGGAACACCGAGCCGTTGTGCACGTCGTCCTGCTCGGCCACGTGCGAGGCCGCGGCGTTGACCATGGCGGCGAACAGCGGGCTGGAGCGCGTGCGCGAAATCAGCACCTCGCTCGCGCCATCGGCCGGGCCCATGGCACGCGCCAGCGTGGCGATGGACTCGACCGCGCGCGAACCCTTGCCGGCCAGCACCGAGCCGAACCAGTCGAGGAACAGGTCCTCGGTGCGGCGCAGCACGGGCGCGGGGATGTCCTCGAAGCGCAGGCCGGCCGCGAAGGCGGCGAGTTCCTTGCTGGGGTGGTCGCTCATGTGCATCTCCTCAGAACGACCGGGGCAAGCCGAGGATGTGTTCCGCGACGAAGCTCAGGATCAGGTTGGTGGAAATCGGCGCGACCTGGTACAGGCGCGTCTCGCGGAACTTGCGTTCCACGTCGTATTCGCAGGCGAAGCCGAAGCCGCCGTGGAACTGGATGCAGGCGTTGGCCGCCTCCCAGCTGGCCTTGGCCGCCAGGTACTTGGCCATGTTGGCCTGCGCGCCGCAGGGCTGGTGCGCGTCGAACAGCTCGCAGGCCTTCCAGCGCATGAGGCTGGCGGCCTCGACCTCGATGTAGGCCTCGGCGATGGGGAACTGCACGCCCTGGTTCTGGCCGATGGGGCGGCCGAACACGATGCGGTCCTTCACGTACCTGGAGACGCGGTCGATGAACCAGTAGCCGTCGCCGATGCATTCGGCGGCGATCAGCGTGCGTTCGGCGTTCAGGCCGTCCAGGATGTACTTGAAGCCCTGCCCTTCCTCGCCGATCAGGTTCTCGGCCGGGATCTCCAGGTTCTCGAAAAACAGCTCGTTGGTCTCGTGGTTGACCATGTTCAGGATGGGCCGCACGGTCATGCCGCTCTTCTCGGCCTGGCGCAGGTCGACCATGAAGATGGACAGGCCTTCGCTCTTCTTCTTCACGTCCGCCAACGGCGTGGTGCGCGCCAGGAGGATCATGAAGTCGGAGTGCTGGATGCGGCTGATCCAGACCTTCTGGCCGTTGATGACGTAGCGGTCGCCCTTCTTCACAGCCGTGGTCTTGATTTTGGTGGTGTCCGTGCCCGTGGTCGGCTCGGTCACGCCCATGGACTGCAGCCGCCATTCGCCGCTGGCGATCTTGGGCAGGTAGAACTCCTTCTGCGCCTTGGAGCCGTGGCGCAGCAGCGTGTTCATGTTGTACATCTGGCCATGGCAGGCGCCGGAGTTGCCGCCGGCGCGGTTGACCTCTTCCATGATGACGGACGCTTCGGTCAGGCCCAGGCCGGAGCCGCCGTACTCCTGCGGGATCAGCGCGGCCATCCAGCCGGCCTTGGTCAGGGCGTCGACGAACGCCTCGGGGTAGACGCGCTGCTCGTCGATCTTGCGGAAGTACTCGTCGGGGTACTCGGCGCACAGCGAGCGCACGGCGTCGCGGATTTCTTCGTACTTGTCTTGGGTGTGGCTCATGGTCGGGTTCTCACAGGGTTTCGGCCAAGCCGAGGATGGCGGTGGCCTGGCTGGACAAGGTGCCGCCGTTGCCATGCGCCAGCGCCGTCTTGGCGCCGGCAATTTGGCGTTCGCCGCAGTTGCCGCGCAGCTGCCGCACGCTTTCGATCAGCGCGAAGATGCCGTACATGCCGGGGTGCACGCACGAGAGGCCGCCGCCGTTGGTGTTGACGGCCAGGCGCCCGCCCGGGGCGATGGCACCGTTCTCGACGAAGGGGCCGCCCTCGCCCTTCTTGCAGAAGCCCAGGTCTTCCAGGAACAGCAGCACGTTGATCGTGAAGGCGTCGTACAGCGCAAGCACGTCGATGTCCTTGGGCGCCAGGCCCGCCATCGCGAACGCGGCGGCGCCGGAGTCCTTGGCGGCCGTCACGGTCACGTCGTGCATGGACGAGATCTGGCGGTTCCAGCAGGCCGTGCCGTCGCCGAGCACGTAGACGGGCTTGTTCGGCAGGTCCTTGGCGCGGTCGGCACGCACCAGCACGTAGGCGCCGCCGCCGTCGGTGACGAGGCAGGAGTCGCGCACCGACAGCGGGTCGCTGACCATGCGGGCCTGGAGCACGTCCTCGATGCTGAGCGGGTCGCGCATGAAGGCTTCGGGGTTCTTCTGCGCCCACTGGCGCGCGGCCACGGCCACCTCGGCCAGCTGGCGCCGCGTGGTGCCGTACTGGTGCATGTGGCGGGCGGCGGCGAGCGCATAGGCCGACAGCGGCATCATGGGCTCGTAGGGCATCTCGTAGGGCTGCGGATCCAGGAACTTGCGGCTGGCCACCACTTCCTTGCGGCCGAAGGTGGCGGTGCGCTGCGTGCTGCCGTAGCAGACCAGCACGGCATTGCACTGGCCCGATTCCAGCGCGTGGATGGCCGGCAGCAGGTGGGCGATGAAGCTGGAGCCGCCGATCATCGTGGAGTCGATGTACGAAGGCCGGATGCCCAGGTGCTCGATGACGGGCATGGCCCACATGGTGGCGGCGGCGCTGGCCGTGCACAGGCCGTCGATGTCGCTCATCTTGAGACCGGCATCGGCCACGGCCTGGCGGGCCGAGATGGCCAGCAGTTCCATGTCGGTGTAGCCCGGGGCTTCGCCGCAGCCGAAGGTGGCCACCCCGGCGATCGCAGCACGGCCGCGCAGTTGTTTCCAATCGCTCATCTCAGGCTCCCTGCACCGGGTCGAACACCACGAGCGCGTCCGCGCCCTCGCGCTGCAGCACCCGCGCCTTGACGCGCTGGCCGATGCGCACGTCGCTGGCCGGTAGGCCTTCGACGCGGCTCATGAGGCGCACGCCTTCGTCCAGGTCGATCAGCGACACGTTGAGGTCGCCACCGGCCTCGGGCTTGCGGCGCACCGTGGTCACGGAATAGACGGTGCCGGTGCCGGCCGGTGCGACGAACTGCAGCGCGCCGCTGCCGCAGTGCGGGCACAGTTCCCGTGGGTAGTAGACATGCTGGCTGCAATCGCCGCAGCGCTGGATCAGGAAGCGGCCTTCCTTCAATGCGGCCTGGTGGCGCGCCTGGACGCCGCCCGCAGCATCGGGTGGGAGGATGGTGGTCATGGGAAGCGCGTGTCTCGCTCGGGTTTCGAATGGCCGCAAGCATGCCGGCGCGGCCCGGCCGGCGCCATCCGTATTTGGTGAACGGGGTGTTCAGGCGACTTCTAGAATGGCAGCCCCTTACGGAGACACACCCATGAACGCTCCCGCCAGCACCGCCCAGCTGATCCCCGAATTCCACCCGCGCGAGGTGCCCGCGGCGCTGATCGAGGCGCTCAAGGCGCGCTTCGGCGAGAAGTGTTCCACCGCACTCGTGGTGCGCGAGCAGCATGGGCGCGACGAGTCCTCGTTCACGGTGCCGCCGCCGGCCGCCGTCGTGTTCGCCGAAAGCACCGAGGACGTGGCCGAGGCCGTGCGCCTGGCCGCCGCGCACGCCGTGCCGGTGATCCCGTTCGGTGTCGGTTCCTCGCTCGAAGGCCACCTGCTGGCCGTGCAGGGCGGCATCAGCATCGACGTGTCGCGCATGAACAAGGTGCTGTCGGTCAACGCCGAAGACCTCACGGTGACCGTGCAGCCTGGCGTCACGCGCAAGCAGCTCAACGAGGAGATCAAGAGCACGGGCCTGTTCTTCCCGATCGACCCGGGCGCCGACGCCTCCCTCGGCGGCATGGCGGCCACGCGCGCCAGCGGCACCAACGCCGTGCGCTACGGCACCATGCGCGAGAACGTGCTGGCGCTCGAGGTGGTCACGGCCCAGGGCGAGGCCATCCGCACGGGCACGCGGGCGAAGAAGTCATCGGCGGGCTACGACCTCACCCGCCTGTTCGTGGGCAGCGAGGGCACGCTCGGTGTGATCACCGAAATCACCTTGAAGATCTTCCCGCTGCCCGAAGCCGTGTCGGCCGCCATCTGCTCGTTCCCGAGCATCGAGGCGGCCGTGCGCACGGTGATCCAGACCGTGCAACTGGGGGTGCCGATCGCGCGCGTGGAACTCATCGACGCGAACACGGTGCGCATGGTCAATGCCTATGCCAAGCTCGGACTGCGCGAGGAGCCCATGCTGCTCATGGAGTTCCACGGCTCGCCAGCAGGCGTGCAGGAGCAGGCCGAAACTGTGCAGGAAATCGCGGCCGAGTTCGGCGGCAACGCCTTCGAATGGGCCAGCACGCCCGAGGAGCGCACGCGGCTGTGGACGGCGCGGCACAACGCCTATTTCGCGGCCGTGCAGTCGCGCCCGGGCTGCAAGGTGATCTCCACCGACACCTGCGTGCCGATCTCGCGGCTGGCGGACTGTCTGCTCGACTCTGTGGCCGAGGCCGACGCCAGCGGCATCCCCTACTTCCTGGTCGGCCACGTAGGCGACGGCAACTTCCACTTCGGCTATCTGCTCGACCCCGAACGCCCCGAAGAGCGCGTGAAGGCCGAGCAACTCAACCATGACCTCGTGGGGCGCGCGCTGCGGCTGGAAGGCACCTGCACGGGCGAGCATGGCGTGGGGCTGCACAAGATGGGCTTCCTGGTCGACGAGACCGGCGCCGGCGCGGTGGAGATGATGAGGACAATCAAGCGGGCGCTGGATCCGCAAAACATCATGAACCCCGGCAAGATCTTTGCCTTGTAGACGGTGCGATCCGGCGCGGCAAGTCGCGGGGGCGGGCTCGGAGATTTCGTCAGAATTGGTTACCCTCCGACTTGACATCTGTGGATTTCTTGCAAGTCCAGACATAAAGTTACGGCTTTTCTCATGGGATCGTCATGGTCAGACCCCTCCTGCCTTTCGCCGCCCTTGCGCTGGCCGCCTGCGTGCAGGCGCCGCCGGCTGCACCGCCGGACCAGCCGGCCATGGTCCGCATCTGCGACGACAAGGGATGCTCCGACCGCCCGCGCAACAGTGCCAGCTTCGACGCCACGCGCGACACCAACCCCGAACAGACCCGCCGCATCGCCGCGCTGACCGCGCTTGCCGAAAAGGATCCGCGTGCCGCCTACGATCTGGGGCTACGCTATTTCCGCGGCGACGGTGTGCCGCAGAACAGCTACCAGGCGCTGCAATGGATGCGCAGCGCGGGCGAACGCGGCCATGCGCAAGCCCAGCTCGCGCTGGGCCGCTTGTACCTGTCGGGCCTGCAGGAAATGGGCGCCGATCCGGCCGAGGCCGAGCGGTGGTTGTCGATGGCAGCCGGCCGCGGCGACAAGGAGGCCGGCAAGTTGCTGGCCGAGGCTTCTGCTGCCAGGAAGAAGAACCAGGACGAATACAAGGCCTGGCTGGACCTGAAGCGTCAGATCGAGCTCGAGTCCTGGCAGACCCGCTACACCTACTACTGGGTCTGGCAACCGACCGGGTGGTCATCACGCTATTGAGCGCCCCGCATTTCTTTTCCTTTCCATTCTTTTGCAGAAAGCCAAGCCATGAACACCTCCTCCTTCCTGCGCCCCGCCGTGCTGGCCGCCTCCGTGCTGGCCTTGGCCGGCTGTGAAACGCCCGGCGGCGGCAAGATCACGACCGGCAGCGCTCCCACCGCCGTGACCGGCGGGGCGGCCGGCGGCACCAGCGCGGGCGCCAACCCCAATCTGGAGCGCTGCGACGCCCCGCTGGGCACGCTGGCCGTGGACGACGGCCGTGGCAAGGACTGGTACGCCAGCTTCGGCGCAGCCACCAAAGTCACTTCGATCGAACCGCTGCTGCGCCTGGCCGTGCAGCAGTCCAACTGCTTCGTGATCACCTCGATCGGCAACAACCGCACCGAGAGCAAGCTGTCGGCCATCACCGACAAGCAGCGCAACTCGGGCGAATTCCGTGCGGGTTCCAAGCAGGAGAAGGGCCAGCGCGTGGCCGCCGACTACTTCCTGGAACCGGCCATCATCATCGACAACGACTCCACCGGCAAAGTGGCGGCCGGGCTGGGCGCCTTCCTGCCAGGCGGCTTCGGCGCGCTCGCAGGGGCCATGGAAAGCAAGGCGTCGGTCGTGACCATGACGCTGTTCGACATCCGCTCGGGCGTGCAGATCGGCATCTCGGAGGGCAATGCCACGGCCACCAACTTCGGCGCGGCCCTGGGCGCCTTCGGTGGCGGCGCGGCGGCCGGCCTGGGCGGCTTCTCGCGCACGCCCGAGGGCAAGGCCACGGTGGCGGCGTTCGTCGATTCCTGGAATTCGATGGTGGTCTCTCTGCGCAACTACAAGGCGCAGGAGGTCAAGGGCGGCCTGGGCCGCGGTGGTGTGCTCAAGGTCGGCCAGTAAGCCGGCACTGCGCCCTGGACAAACCGCCTCCGGGCGGTTTTTTCATGCCTTGCGGAAAGGCGCCTGGTACAACCAGACCGGCCGGCCGTCCGCACCCTGCAGGCGGGCCACGGGCCGCAGCGCAGTGGTCTCGAACTCCAGGCTGACCAGCCAGGCACCTGGCGCCAGTTCGGCTTCGGCCTTGGCCGCGGCGCGCGCCATGCTCTCGGGCCGTTGGAACAGGTAGACCAGCGCGTAGGGGCGCCAGTCGGTACGCCACATGTCGCCCTGGCGCACGCGGGCCCAGGGGCAGCGCAGCGCGCAAACCAGGCGCAGCGGCCAGCTCCACTCCACGCCGTGCACTTCGGCCTGGGGATACATCCAGCGAAGTGCCTGCAGGCCGTGGCCCAGGCCGCAGCCGGCATCCAGCACGCGGGCCCCAGCCGGCAGCGGAGCCTGGGTGGCCAGGCCTCGCAGCGCATCGGCCGGCGTGGGGAACAGCGGCGCGTCGCGCCAAGCGTTCAGCGGGTAGACCAACGCCAACAAGGCCAGTGGCAGCAGCCAGGCCCAGGCTGGCCACTGGGCGGCCCCGCTCAGCAACGAGGCCATCGGAAAACCCAACGCGATCAGCGCCCGGCGCCACAGTGTGCTGCCCAGCACGCTGGCCAGGGCACCCGCGGCGCTGGCCATCAACAAGGCCAGCGCCGGTGCCATGCCTGCCCCCAGCAGTGCCCGGAACAGGCCCCAGGCCAACGCCCAGGCCAACACGGCGGGCAATGGCCAGGGAAGACGCGGCATCAGCGCGCGACTGTGGGAGAGAGCTTCTCGATCAGGCCGTTGAGCTCTTCGAGCGAACCGAACTGGATGCTCAGCTCGCCTGCCTCCAGCACGCGGCCGCCGCGCTTGACGCGCTTTTTGATGCGGATCTCGACATCGGCGGCGAACAGATCGGACAGCTCCTCCTCCACCCGTTTCAGGTCGCGCGACTTGTCCTTCTTGGGCTTGTTGGGCGAGGTCAGCGTGAACTCGGCCGACAGCTTCTTGGCCAGGCTCTCAGCCTCGCGCACGGACAGCTTTTTGGCCGAAATCTGGTTGCCGGCGGTGATCTGCGTCGCCCGGTCCAGCGACAAGAGCGCGCGCGCATGGCCCATGTCCAGGTCGCCCGCCATGAGCATGGTCTGCACGGGCTCGGCCAGTTGCAGCAGCCGCAACAGGTTGCTGGCGGCGCTGCGCGAGCGGCCGACGGCCTGGGCGGCCTGCTCGTGCGTCATGCCGAACTCGCGCACCAGGCGCTGCAGGCCGTGGGCTTCTTCGAGCGGGTTGAGGTCTTCGCGCTGGATGTTCTCGATCAGCGACATCGCGGCCGCGGACTCGTCCGGCACGTCCCGCACCAGCACGGGCACCTGGTCCAGCCCGGCCAGGCGGGCCGCGCGGAAGCGGCGCTCGCCCGCGATGATCTCGTACTTGCCGGCCTGCTCTCCCGCGGTCAGCTGGCGCACGAGGATGGGCTGCATGATGCCCTGGGCCTTGATGCTCTCGGCCAGCTCGTAGAGCGCACCCTCGTCCATGCGCGTGCGCGGCTGGTACTGGCCGGGGACCATGGCATCGAGGCTCAGCGTGCTGGGCTTGCCGTCGGTTGCGGCGCCGGCCTCTGCGGCCGGCGTCTCTGCGACAGTGGGGCCCAGCAGGGCTTCCAGCCCGCGGCCCAGGCCCTTGGGACGTTTGGTGACCATAGCAATCAGTCCTTTTTGAGTTCTTCGAGCAGCGCACGTGCCACGGGCCAGTCGCCCAGGCCGGACTCGGCGTTCAGGTGGCCGCCGGCGCCCATGTCGTGGTAGCTGGAGCCCCAGTCCTCGGCCATGGTGCGGGCGCGCTCCTCGCTGCAAAAGGGGTCATTGCGGCTGCCCAGCAGCACAGTGCGGAAGGGCAGTCGCCGGCGCACGATGGGTGCCCAGCCCGGCAGTAGCACACGCAGGTCTTCGCGCTCGACGTCACCGGGTGCCGCCAACAGGGCCCCACGCACGCGCGCGGTCAGCCGGCTGTGGTCCGCCCAGGCCGCGACCTGAATGCAACCCAGGCTGTGGGCAGCCAGCACCACAGGCTGGTCCGCCGGCAATTCCAGCAGCACCTCGTCCAGGCGCGCCAGCCAGTCGCCGCGCAGCGGCCGCAGCCAGTCGTGCTGCTCGACGCGGCGGTCGCCGTAACGCTGCTCCCACAGGGTCTGCCAGTGGTCGGGGCCGGAGCTTTGCCAGCCCGGCAGTGTGAGCACCTGAGCGTTCATCGTGCGCGCGCCACCATCTCGCGCGCGAAACTCAGGTAGGCCTGACTGCCGCGCGCGGCCGGGTCGAACACCACGCCCGGCAGGCCGTAGCTGGGAGCCTCGGCCAGGCGCACGTTGCGCGGAATCACGGTGTCGAACACCTTGTCCGCGAAATGGCTTTTGAGCTGGTCACTGACCTGCTGTTGCAGCGTGATGCGTGGATCGAACATGACACGCAGCAGGCCGATGATCTTGAGGTCCTTGTTCAGGTTGGCGTGGACCTGCTTGATGGTGTTGACCAGGTCGGTCAGACCTTCCAGCGCGAAGTACTCGCACTGCATCGGAACGACCACGCCGTGTGCGGCGCACAAGCCGTTCAGCGTCAACATGGACAGGGACGGCGGGCAGTCGATCAGCACGAAGTCGTAATCACCCTGCACGGCTTCCAACGCCTGCTTGAGCCGGCGCTCGCGCCGCTCGACGCTGACCATCTCGACCTCGGCGCCGGCCAGCTCACGGCTGGCACCCAGCACGTCGTAGCCGCACTTCTCGGACTTCACGCGTGCCTCGGCGATGCTGGCGGACTCCAGCAGCACGTCGTAGACCGACAGTTCCAGCGAGCGCTTGTCCACGCCGGAGCCCATGGTGGCATTGCCCTGCGGGTCCAGGTCGATCAGCAGCACGCGCTGGTCGGCGCGCACGAGGCCGGCAGCCAGGTTGACCGTGGTGGTGGTTTTGCCAACGCCACCCTTTTGGTTGGCGACGCAGAAAACACGCGCCATCACTGCACCGCCAGCTTGATACCGAAGCCGACCAGAAACAGCCCGGCGATTTTCTCGAGGGCGCTGGAGATGCGGCGGTTGGCACGCAGGCGCTCGGCGAGGCGGTGCGTCAACACCACGGCGATCAGGCTGTAAGTGAAGCCCAGCGCGGCAATCGTGGCCGCCATCACACCAAAGGTCAGCATGCCCTGGTGCCGCGCCGGGTCAATGAACAGAGGGAAGAAGGCCATGTAAAACACGATGGCCTTGGGGTTGAGCAAGGTGATCGTGAGCGCTTGGCGCAGGTAATGGCGCGGCTGTATCTGCAGCACAGGCGCATCGCCCGGCTTGGCACGCAGCATGCGTACTCCGATCCAAGCCAGATACGCCGCACCCAGCCATTGCACGGCATGGAAGGCGGCCGGATAGGCGGCCAAGACGGCGGCCACGCCGGCCAGCGCCAGCCACAGCAGGATCTGGTCCCCGAGAATGATGCCGGCGGCGCAAGCCAAGCCGCCGCGCAGGCCACCCTTGCTGGTCGAGGTGATCAGCGCCAGGTTGCCCGGTCCGGGAATCATCAGAAACACGACGATGGCGGCGACAAATGCGCCGTAGTCAGCAATGCCGAACACGGGATCTCCTAGGGGAAGCAGGCCGCGAGTTTAAGCGGCGGCGGGGCGCATCCAGACGATGCAACGCTCGGCGCCGAGACCCGGCACCTGCAGATGTTCCACGTGAAACACCTGCACCTGAACTGGCAGGGCGGCGATCTCATCGGCCGGCTCCTTGCCTTTCATGGCCAGCCACACCGCACCCGGCTTAAGGGCCGCGCGCGACCAAGTCGTGAAGTCGATCAAGGAGGCGAAGGCCCGACTGGACACGATGTCGTAGCCCTGCCCCAAGCTCTCCACGCGCGCGTGCAAGCCGCGCAGGTTGGGCAGATTGAGCTCCACCGCCACCTGCTGCACGAAGGCGGCCTTCTTGGCCACGGTGTCGACGCAGTGCACCTGCAGCTGTGGATGCAGGATGGCGAAGACCACACCGGGCAGGCCGGCGCCGGCGCCGACGTCGAGCAATGCACGGGCTTCTCTGCCCTGCTCTACAAGGGCACGCCGCAGCGGAGGCACGGCTGCCAGGCAATCGACGAGGTGCTGCGTGAGCATCTGCTCCGGGTCGCGCACGGCCGTCAGGTTGTAGACCTTGTTCCACTTGGCAATCAGCCCCTGGTAGGCCAGCAGGGCATCGGCCTCGGCATCCGACAGCGCCAGGCCGAGGGCCTGCGCCGCGTCGATCAAGCGGCCCTTCACGCGTTGACGGCGCGGCCGCGCTTCTTCAGGTGCACAAGCAGCAGCGAGATCGCAGCCGGCGTCACGCCGGAAATGCGCGACGCCTGACCCAGGGTTTCGGGCCGCTGCTTTGCCAGCTTCTGGCGCACTTCGATCGACAGGGCCGGCACGGCCATGTAGTCGAAGTCTTCCGGCACGCGCAGCGCTTCCAGGTGCGCCGCGCGCTCGACCTCTTCCTTCTGCTTGCCGATATAACCGGCGTACTTGGCGGCGATTTCGATCTGTTCGATCTCGTCTTCGCCCAGCGCCTGTTCCGGCACGAAGCGGCCGCCATCCAAGGACATCAGGCCGGCGTAGTCCACGCCAGGCCGGCGCAGCAGGTCCGCCAGGTTGTATTCGTGCTCGATGGCTTTGCCCAGCACGCGCTCGGCCTCGGTGCTCAGCAGGTTGCGCGGATTGACCCAGAGCGAGCGCAGCCGCTGTGTTTCACGTGAAACAGCATCGCGTTTGCGGCTGAACGCGTCCCAGCGCGTGTCGTCCACGAGGCCCATCTGTCTGCCGACTTCGGTCAGCCGCATGTCCGCGTTGTCCTCGCGCAATTGCAGCCGGAACTCGGCCCGGCTCGTGAACATGCGGTAGGGCTCGCTGACACCCTGGGTGACGAGGTCGTCGACCAGCACGCCCAGATAGGCCTGGTCGCGCGCCGGCAGCCAGGGCTCGCGGCCCAGGCACTGCAGCGCGGCGTTGGCGCCGGCGAACAGGCCCTGGGCTGCGGCCTCTTCGTATCCGGTCGTGCCGTTGATCTGGCCGGCGAAGAACAGGCCCTGGATCGCGCGCGTCTCGAAGCTGCTCTTGAGCGCGCGCGGGTCGAAGTAGTCGTACTCGATGGCGTAGCCGGGCCGCAGGATGTGGGCATTCTCCAAACCGGGCATGGAGCGCACAAGCTCGTACTGGATGTCGAACGGCAGGCTGGTCGAGATACCGTTGGGATAGAACTCGTTGGTCGTCAGGCCTTCGGGCTCCAGGAAGATCTGGTGGCTGTCCTTGTCGGCGAAGCGGTTGATCTTGTCTTCCACGCTGGGGCAGTAGCGCGGGCCCACTCCCTCGATCTTGCCCGTGAACATGGGACTGCGGTCGAAGCCGGAGCGGATGATCTCGTGCGTGCGCGCGTTCGTGTGCGTGACCCAGCACGGCATCTGGCGCGGGTGCATGTCGGCCCGGCCCAGAAAGCTGAACACGGGCATGGCCGCGCGCTCGCCGCCAGGCATGCCGTCGCCCGGCTGCTCGGTGCACTTGGAGAAGTCGATGCTGCGCCCGTCCAGCCGCGGCGGCGTGCCGGTCTTGAGCCGGCCCTGCGGCAATTTCAGCTCCTTCAGGCGCGCGCTCAGCGACTGGGCCGGCGGATCGCCCGCGCGGCCGGCCGCATAGTTGTTCAAGCCCACATGGATCTTGCCGTCCAGGAAAGTCCCAGCCGTCAGCACCACGGCGCGGCTGCGGAACGCGATGCCGACCTGCGTCACGGCGCCCACCACGCGGTCGCCCTGCACCATGAGGTCGTCCACGGCCTGCTGGAACAGCCACAGGTTGGGCTGGTTTTCCAGCATGCGGCGAATCGCGGCCTTGTACAGCACGCGGTCCGCCTGGGCGCGCGTGGCGCGCACGGCCGGACCCTTGCTGGAGTTGAGGATGCGGAACTGAATGCCGCCCTCGTCGGTCGCCAGCGCCATGGCGCCGCCGAGCGCGTCGATCTCCTTAACGAGGTGGCCCTTGCCGATGCCGCCGATCGACGGGTTGCAGCTCATCTGCCCCAGTGTCTCGATGTTGTGGGTCAACAGCAGGGTCTTGCAGCCCATGCGGGCCGCGGCCAGCGCGGCCTCGGTGCCGGCATGGCCGCCGCCGACGACGATGACGTCGAATTCCTGGGGGTGGGTGTAGGGGGGGCTCATGCGGTGATCAATCGAGTCTTGAGGCCGGCGGCTTCGGCGGCGACGGCTTGGCGGCGGTCGGCTGTGACGAAGAGGTCGACTGCGGCATGCTGGGCCGAGCCGATGTGCAATGCATCCATGGCGCGCAGCCGTGCACGCTCCATCGCGGAAATGGCGAGCGCCTGCACGCGCGGGTCTAGTGGCACCAGCGAGAAGTCTTCGAAGTCACGGTGCACGTCGGCCATGATGCGGGCATAGGCGTCCATGCCGACCAGGCCATCGTGGCGCTGCCGGTTCAGCGCCGACGCCACCTCGGTCAGGCAGTGGGCCGCCACGCAGATTTCCCGAGCGGCCTCGCCGAGCGCTGCCACCTCGTCGGTTCCGGCCTCCGCCGCATAGCGCTTGTACAGCGCGGACGTGTCGAACAGCAGGCGCATGTCAGTACCGCGCCTGCTCACGCTCTTCGATGATGAGCTGCGCGCCTGTCTTACCATCCGGACGTTCGATCCGCAGCGGCTCGATCTTTCGCTTCCAGCTGGGCACCTTCTGTGCAGGCTCTGCCTGCACCGGCACCAGATCGGCCACCGGCTTGCCATGGCGCAGGATGCGCACGGTTTCGCCCCGTTCGACCAGGTCGAGCATGGCGGAAGCGTTGGCGCGAAATTCACTCAGGGGCAGGGTCTGCATCTGTACAACTTCCAAGAATTTGTACATTTTATCGGGTGCCCCGCGACCATGTCTGCCGTGGCCGACAATCCCCACATGCCGCCCCCGGACGCCCCGCCCCCTTGCCGCAGCGGCTGCGGCGCCTGCTGCACTGCACCGTCGATCAGTTCACCCATCCCGGGCATGCCTTCCGGCAAACCGGCCGGCGTGCCCTGCGTGCAACTCGACGCAGACCAACGCTGCCGCATCTTCGGCTCGCCTGAACGGCCGGCGGTGTGCGCTGGTTTGCAGCCCTCGCACGAGATGTGCGGCCGCGACGCTGTGGCCGCGATGGTCTGGCTCACGCGGCTGGAAGCCGCGACGGCACCCGCATCAGTCGGGTGACGCGGGCGGCGCCACAAAGGGCGCCAGCACTTCGGCCAACCAGTCCATGAACACGCGCAGCCGCGCCGGCAGCTGACGCCGGTGCGCGTACAGCACCGTCACCGGCAGGCTGGGCGCGCGCCATTGCGGCAGCACCTCGACCAGTTCGCCAGACGCCACATGGGGCCGCAGCGCGATGGTCGGCGCCTGGATCAGGCCCAGCCCCGCGAGGCAGGCCGCACCATAGGCCTCTGAGTTGTTGACGGTCACGCTGCCCTGCATGGGAATGCCCCGCACCACGCCGCCCTCCTCCACCTCGAAGCCCGCGCTGCGTACACCCAGCCGCGTGGCGTAGTGCACGAGCCGGTGCCGGGCCAGGTCGTCCAGCGTCTGCGGCACGCCATGGGCGGCCAGGTACGCGCGGCTGGCCAGGTTGTGCTGCACCAGCATGCCCAGCGGGCGCGCCACGAGGTCGGAGGCGTCCAGCGGCCCCGTGCGCACCACGCAGTCGAAGCCGTCGGCCACGAGGTCCACGCGCCGGTCCGAACTGGACAGTTCGATCTCCAGCGCCGGGTGCAGGGCCAGGAACTCGGGCAGGCGCGGCAGCACCACGCGGTGCGCCATGCCCAGCGACATGTCCACGCGCAAGCGGCCGCGCAGTGCCTCGCCCTGGCGGAACATGGCCTGCAGGTCGTCGAAGCTCGCCAGCATGTCCTTGCAGCGCTCATAGCAGGCCTGGCCGTCGTGCGTGAGCACCACGCGCCGCGTGTTGCGCCGCAGCAGCTGCGTGCCCACGGCCTCCTCCAGCTGCTTGACCGACTTCGACACGCTGGCCTTGGGCAGGCCCAGGCTGTCGGCGGCCTGGGTGAAGCTCGACAGCTCGGCCACGCGGGTGAAGACCAACAGCAGTTCGGGGCGGACCATGGCGCGCTCACTGTTCGTTTCGGACGAACAAATCCATCACTTTGCGCGTCTTTTTCTCGTTCCGGCACATCAATAAAGTCATGCCCATCGCAACCCAACCGGAGTCCACCATGACCACCACCCGCACCGACACCCCCATCGCCCTGATCACCGGCGGCAGCCGCGGCCTGGGCCGCAACGCCGCGCTGGCCCTGGCCCGCCAGGGCACGGACGTGGTGCTGACCTACCAGCGCAACGCCGACGAGGCCGCCGGCGCCGTGGCCGACATCCAGGCCCTGGGCCGCCGCGCCGTGGCGCTGCAGCTGGACGTGGCCGACGTGCGCAACTTCGCAGCCTTCGCGGCTGCGCTGCGCACCGCGCTCGGCCAGACCTGGGGCCGGCAGCGCTTCGACTTCCTCGTCAACAACGCCGGCACCGGCGTGCACACCCCGTTCGCTGAGACGACGGAAGAACAGTTCGACCAGATGGTCAACATCCACCTCAAGGGCGTGTTCTTCCTGACGCAGGCGCTGCTGCCGCTGATCGCCGATGGCGGTCGCATCGTCAACGTGTCCTCGGGCCTGGCCCGTTTCGCACTGCCGGGCTATGCGGCCTACGCGACGATGAAGGGTGGCGTGGAGACGCTCACGCGCTACCTGGCCAAGGAATTGGGCGCGCGCGGCATCCGCGTGAATGTGGTCGCACCAGGCGCCATCGCCACGGACTTCGGAGGCGGCGCCGTGCGCGACAACGCCCAACTCCACGCCTTCGTGGCTTCGCAGACGGCGCTGGGCCGCGTCGGCCAGCCGGACGACATCGGCCCCGTCATCGCCGCCCTGCTGGCCCCGGGCACGGGCTGGATCAACGCCCAGCGCGTGGAAGCCTCGGGCGGCATGTTTCTCTGAGGCAGCTCAGCCGCCCGGCGGCGCCGGTGTGTGCCGGCGCTGCGCCGCGGTGTTCCAGCAGGCGTCGTGCACCACGTTGCGCAGCACGGCCGGGTCCACCGGCTTGGCCAGGAAATGCGCAACGCCGCCGATGTTGATGGCATCGCGCAGCACCTGCGGGTCGTTGCTGGCCGTCATCAGCACGCGCGCGGTGTGCGGCATGCGCTTGCGGATCTCGCGCAGCAGCTCCAGGCCGCTGCTGCCCGGCAGCCAGTGGTCCACGAGGGCGATGGCGTAGTCGTGCTGGTGGAACATTTCCATCGCCTCTTCCGCACTCTCGGCGCTGGCCACGCGCACACCGAAGGACTGCAGCAGGTGCTCCAGCAGCTGGCGCGTGATCGCCTCGTCCTCCACCAGCAGCACCACCGGCAGGGCCTCGCGCTGCAGGAACATGGCCGGCTCCAGCAGCAAGGGTTGGTCGAACATCTTCTCGACCACGTCGGCCGACTGCGGCCGCGCCATCCAATAGCCCTGGATCTCGTCCACGTCCAGCGCATAGAGCAGGATGGCCTCGTCCTCGCTCTCCACACCCTCGGCGATGGCGCGCATGTTCAGGTTGTGCGCGAGGCGCACCACGGCCGCGACGATGGCCCGGTCCTGCGGGCTCTTGAGCAGGCCGCGCACGAAGGACTGGTCGACCTTGAGCCGGTCCGCCGGGAAGCGCTTGAGGTAGCCCAGGTTGGAGTAGCCCGTGCCGAAGTCGTCCACCGAGAGCAGGATGCCAATCGCCTTGAGCTCGTGCATGAGCACCAGCGCCGCGTCCGGATCGCGCATCGCCAGGCTCTCGGTCACCTCCAGTTCCAGCACGCCGGGCGGGATGCCGTAGCGCGCCATGGCCCCCTGCAACTCGGTCTTGAACTGCGGGTCGGAGAACTTGGTGGCCGCCAGGTTCACGGCCGTCCGAATCCAGCCGTGGCCCTGCTGGTGCCATTGCTGCATCTGGCGGCAAGCGGCGTCGACCACGTAGGTGTCGATCGCGCCGATCAGGCCCGACTCCTCCGCCAGGCCGATGAACTTGCCCGGCATCAGGAAGCCGTAGTCGGGCGAGTCCCAGCGCACCAGCGCTTCCAGGCTCACGAGCGCGCCGGTCTCGAAGTCCACCTGCGGCTGGTAGTGCAGCAGCAGTTCCCGGCGCGCAATGGCATCGCGCAGGCGTGCCTCCTTTTGCACGCGCACGTCGATGGCATCCTGCATCTCGCTGGAGAAGATGCTCACGCCGCCGTCGCTGCGGTTCTTGGACTGCACCATGGCCAGGTCGGCCCGTTTGACCAGCGTCTCCGGCTCGTCTCCATGGTCGGGGAACAACGCCACCCCCACGCTGCCACCCAGCACCTGCGGTTCGCCAGCCAACAGCACCGGGGCCTGCAGCGCGGTCTGCAGGCGCGCGCCGAAGGGCTCGACCATGCTGCGCGGCAATCCCTCGCAGACCACGACGAACTCGTCCCCCGCCAAGCGCGCCACCGTGTCGCCGCCGCGTGCCTCGTCCTGCAGCCGCCGCGCCATTTCCGACAACACCTGGTCCCCCGCGCCGCGGCCCAGGCTGTCGTTGAGCTGTTTGAAGCGATTGAGGTTGACGAAATACACCGCCACCGGCCGCTGGCGGCTGCGGGCCCGCGCAATCGTGCGCGCCATGCGCTCCAGCAACAGGGTGCGGTTGGGCAGCTCGGTCAGCGCATCGTGCGTGGCACGGTAGTGCAGTGCGTCCTCCTGGCGCCGCTGCTCGGTGATGTCCACGCAGACCGCGATGTAGCGCTCCACCTGGCCTGCCGCGTCCTTCTGCGGCACGATGGCCATGTCCACCCAATACAGTTCGTCCGCCGCGTTGCGGTTGCATACGACGTCGCGCCAGATCTCGCCGCGCTGGATCGTGGCCCACATGTGCTCGAAGAACGACGCGTCGTGGTAGCCCGACTTGAGCAGGCTGTGGTCCTGGCCCAGCAGCTCTTCACGACGGTGGCCGCTGGTCTGCACGAACTTGTCGTTGACCCGCAGGATGCGGCCGGCGGTATCGGTCACCGACACCAGCGCATGCTGGTCGATGCCCTGCATGTAGGTGGAGAGTTCCGCGAAGGCCTGCTCCACGCCCTGCTTGGCCAGCAGCAGCCCGTTGGCATCGCGGGCCTGCTGCTCCGAGTGCGCCAGCGCGCTCAGTGCCTTGCGCAGTTGCCCACGCTGCAGCCCCAGGCGCCGGTGCAGCCACAACACGACCAGCGCGCAGCCAAGCCCGAGCACGGCGACGAGCAACGCCACCGCGACCAAGACCACACCTGTGCCGTCGGACCCAGCCGGCATCGCCCGCCCTTTCCGCCATGTTCAGGGCGCCGAGCATCGCCTGCATGCGCCATGACCGCAAGGCGTGTTTTCCGCGGAACGGTGTAGGCGGATCAAACACGCCGCAGGCGTTGTCGTCGGCCGTGTTGACGGACTCCTTGACCTCGTTCACGCGCACCACGGCTGCACGGGGCCGAAGCTCTCCGCGGCAGATCAGCATGGCCGGCTTCACATGGGCTGGCGCGAATTCCGCACGGCCGCGCGTGGGCCGCTGATCAGGCCACGGCGCGCAGCAGCGGCTGGCCCGTCGGCGCGGCAGTGGCCACGGCACTCTCGCGCACGACGATGTCCTTGCGCGTGAGGCTGGCCTTTCCGAACAGCGTGGCGAAGGCCACGTCCTTGGCATCGCGGCCGGTGCCCACGCGCACCAGGCGTTCCACGGGCGCCATGCGCGTGGGATCGAACAGCACCCAGCGGCCATCCAGCCAAGCCTCGAAGACGGCGTGGAAATCCTGTGGCGGCTCGTCGAAGTACACATAGCCCGCCACCAGGCGTGCGGGGATGTTGAGCGCGCGGCAGAAGGTCACGCCCAGGTGGGCGAAGTCGCGGCACACGCCCTGGCGCTGCACGAAGATCTGCTGCGCCGTGGTGGTCGCGTCGCTGGAGCCCGGCGTGTAAGCGATGTTGTCGTGGATCCAGTCGCTGATGGCCTGCACACGCGCCAGCCCTGCCGGCGCCTTGCAGAACAGCTGCTGCGCGGCATTGCCCAGCAGGTCGGATTCGCAATAGCGCGTCGGCGACAGGAAATGCAGCACCTCGTCGGGGATCCGGTTCACGGGGGACTCGCCCAGCTCCGGCGCCGGCAGCGCATAGTGCAGCTCGACCTCGGCCTTGTAGTGCACGTGAACGGGGCCCTTGGGCGCATCGAAGCGCACGAAGCGGTTGCCCTTCACCGGATCGCGGTAGTCGTGCAGCGGCAGCGCGGGCTCCACCTGCAGGCGTTCCTCGCGCAGGTGCTGGTCGGGATGGTCTGCCACCTGCAGGTGCAGGCACAAATGCGTGGGCTCTTCCACCTCGTAGACGAGCTGGACGTCGATGGACGACAGCATGGGAACCTCAGGCGTGGCGGCGGCCGCGCAGCATGCGCCCATGCTCGCGTTCGCGGTGCGCCCGGGCCACGCGCCCGGCGTCCTTGCGCGTCTGCGGCACCTGTCCGTCGGGCCACCAATCGGCAGCCGTCACGACCAGGATGCGCTGCACGCGCTGCAGCGGGCTGTGCAGCCACTGCTGCAGCTGCGCGTAGCGCTGGTTGCCCAGACCTTCAGAAACAGATTGCACGGCTCAGTCCAGGATCTTCTTGGCCGCACCCACGCCCAGGGCTGCCAGCACGACGAACACCACGGCCAGGATCAGGAACAGGCCGAACAGCACCTTGGCAATGCCGGCCGCGCCCGCAGCCACACCACCGAAACCCAAGCCCCCGGCAACCAACGCGATCAGCGCAAAAATGATGGCCCACTTCAACATGTCGACTCTCCTCGAATGGCGGCGGCGCCGCGCTTGGAGGCACTGTAGAAACACGGGCTTTGGGCCTGCATCAGCCTCCGTCAACGGGGGGTGTAGGACAATCGCGCGGCCCTTTTCGGGCGCCGCCACGCGGTCTCCCGGTGCTGGCGGCACAACGCTTCCAAACCTTTCGGAAACACGCCATGAAGCTGTATTACTCCCCTGGTGCCTGCTCGCTGTCCCCGCACATCGTGCTGCGCGAAGCCGGCCTCGCGTTCGAAGCCGTGAAGGCCCCGACCAAGACGCACAAGCTCGACGACGGCACCGATTACTACACCATCAACCCGCTGGGCTATGTGCCGCTGCTGGAGCTGGACGACGGCACGCGCCTGGCCGAAGGCCCGGCCATCGTGCAATACATCGCCGACCAGGCCCCGCTCAAGAACCTGGCGCCGGCGAACGGCACGCTGGCACGCTACCGCCTGCAGTCGCTGTTGACCTTCATCGGCACTGAACTGCACAAGGGCTACAGCCCGCTCTTTTCTCCCGCCACGCCCGAGGAATACAAAACCACGGTGCGCGAGAAGCTGGTGTCCCGCTACAAGTGGGTCGACGAACAGCTGGCCGGCAAGGACTACCTGACGGGCGAGAACTTCACGGTTGCCGACGCCTACCTGTTCACCGTCACCAACTGGGCCAAGCCCATGGGCGTGGACCTGTCGGCCTTCGCCAATGTGGCCGCCTTCATGGCCCGCGTCGCTGCGCGTCCCGCCGTGCAGGAAGCGCTCAAGGCCGAAGGCCTGGCCAAGTAAGTCGATGTAACGGAGCGGCCCTCATCTTGAAGATGGCGGCCCCGCCCCGATCTGCACGCCTCGTCCGCTCCGGCACTCTGGGGTGGCCAAGAATCAAATCCAACGGAGAGTGCATGTCTTCCTTGTTCGAGCCCACCCATGCGGGCAACCTGGCGCTGGCCAACCGCATCGTCATGGCCCCGCTCACGCGCAACCGTTCCCCGCGCGCCATCCCGGGCCCGCTGGCCGTGGAGTACTACCGCCAGCGTGCCAGCGCCGGCCTGATCGTCAGCGAAGGCACGGCCATCAGCCAGCAGGGCCAAGGCTATGCCGACGTGCCGGGCCTGTACGCGCCCGAGCAGCTGGAAGGCTGGCGCAAGGTCACGGCCGCCGTGCATGCCGCGGGCGGCAAGATCGTCACGCAGCTGTGGCACGTGGGCCGCGTTTCGCACACCGAGTTGCAAGCCGACGGCCAGGCGCCCGTGGCGCCATCGGCCATCCCCGCCGCCACCAAGACCTACCTGATCCGCAATGGCCAGGGCGGCTTCGAGGCCACCTCCACGCCGCGCGCGTTGGCGGCCGAGGAGTTGCCCGGCATCGTCGATGACTTCCGCAAGGCCGCGCGCGCTGCCCTGGACAGCGGCTTCGACGGCGTGGAGATCCACGGTGCCAACGGCTACCTGCTCGACCAGTTCATGAAGCTCGGTGCCAACCACCGCACCGACCACTACGGCGGCAGCATCGCCAACCGCATTCGCTTCCCGCTGGAGGTGGTGCGTGCGGTGGCTGCCGAGATCGGCGCCGGCCGCGTGGGCCTGCGCATCTCGCCCGTCACGCCGGCCAACGGCATCTCCGACCCCGATCCGCAGCCGCTGTTCGAGGCCCTGCTGGCCGAGCTCGCGCCGCTGGGCCTGGCCTACATCCACGTGATCGAGGGCGCCACGGGCGGCCCGCGCGAGATCGACGACCGGCCCTTCGACTACCGCCAGCTCAAGGCCGCCTACCGCACCGCTGGCGGCAAGGCCGCCTGGATGGTGAACAACGGCTACGACCGCCAGCTGGCCGATGAGGCCCTGGCCGACGGCGCCGACCTCGTGGCCTTCGGCCGGCCGTTCATCGCCAACCCCGACCTGGTGCGCCGCCTGCGCGAGCGCGCCCCGCTGCAGGTGCCGGACCGCGCCACCATGTACGGCGGCGGTGCCGAGGGCTACACCGACTACCCCACCCTGCCGGCCTGACGCCGCCACCGCCCAACGAACAACGCCGACCCGAGGGTCGGCGTTTGCCGTTGGAGAAGGCCGAAAGAATCAGGCCGCGGCCAGTGTCGGCTTGCTGCTCTTGGCAGCGCCCGCGCCGAAGCTGATCTCGCCCGAGATCTGGCCGCCTTCCTCGATCACGACCTTGCCATAGCGGATCTTGCCGTTGACCTTGCCGGTGGCGTAAACCACGAGCTTTTCGCGCACCACGAGGTCGCCGTCGAAGGCACCGCGGATCTCGGCCAGGTCGACCTCGGCCGAGCCCTTGAACGCGCCCTGCTCGGCGATCTGCATCATGCGCGAGTCCATCGTGGCCTCGACCGTGCCCTCGACCACCAGCGTATCGCAGTCCGTGATCTCCACGCCCTTAAGCTTGATGTTGGGACCGACGATGAGCTTGCTGCCGGGCTCCTGCGTGGCGGTGCTGACGGGGGCGCTGGCACTGCTGCCGGGCGCCGACGGAGTGGTCGCGGAAGAGGCCATGTTGCTGCTGGACGAAGTGGTGGAAGAGGACGAGTGCTGCAACGCCGAGGTGTTGTTGAACGTGCTCGGCCGGGTGTTCAGGGGCTCGTTCTCACGCTTGCCGAAAAAGGGGGATTGCAGGGCCACTGGGCGTTCTCCGATCAAAACTCCATCCTAGGGGAAGCCGCCGGAGAAACGGCAAAAGACGCATGCAACTTCTGTAACCCGAAGAAAGCAGCACCAAGGCGGGCAGCACGCACCAAGGCCGCGTGTGGCGGCGGCTTTGTACGCACTTCTTCGGTGCTCTTTGTACGCATTTCGGCGCGGCCCTTGCGTACAAACGTGGCATGGGCTTTGCGTACGGCATGGCCATGCCTCCTGCCGCCCTCTCTCCCAGCAGCGCGCCCCGGCCCGTGGCCGTGGAACTCGTGGCCCTGACCAAACGCTATGCGCAGGGCCAGCCGGCCGTGGACAGCATCGATCTGCGCATTGCGAGCGGCAGCTACTGCTGTCTGTTGGGGCCGTCGGGCTGCGGCAAGAGCACCACGCTGCGCATGATCGCGGGCCACGAGACCGTGAGCAGCGGCGACGTGCTGCTGGAAGACCGCAACATCACCGATCTGCCCGCGGCCGCGCGCGGTACGGCCATGATGTTCCAGAGCTTCGCGCTGTTCCCGCACCTCACGGCGCTGGACAACGTGGCGTTCAGCCTCAAGATGAAGGGCGCGCCCAAGGCCGAGCGCCAGGCCAAGGCGCAGGACCTGCTGGAACGCGTGGCCATGGGCCACCTCGCGCAGCGCAAGCCCGGCGAGCTGTCGGGCGGCCAGCAGCAGCGCGTGGCACTCGCGCGTGCGCTGATCACCCAGCCCAAAGTGCTGCTGCTGGACGAGCCGCTCTCCGCGCTCGACCCCTTCCTGCGCATCCAGATGCGCGCCGAACTGCGCCGCTGGCAGAAGGAACTGGGCCTGACCTTCATCCACGTCACACACTCGCAGGAAGAGGCGATGGCGCTGGCCGACACCATGGTCGTCATGAACCACGGCCTGATCGAGCAGGTCGGTTCGCCGCACGAGGTCTACAACAAGCCGGCAACAGAGTTCATCGCGCGCTTCATGGGCGGGCACAACGTACTGCAGACCCCCGCCGGCAAGATCGCCGTGCGCAACGACCACATGCGCATCGCGGCCGATGGCGACGGCATCGCCGCCACCGTCACCGATGTCGAGTACCAGGGCACCTACGTGCTGCTGGGCCTGGATGCCGAGAACGCCGACGGGCGCACCGGCGTCTCGGTGATGCTGCCCGAATCGGTCTTCGCCGACCGTCCCTACGCCCTGGGCGAGAACGTGCACTTGTCCTGGGCCGCGCCACACGCGCACGCGCTCGCCGCCTGATTCCCTTTCATCCACCCCTGCCACCGATTGGAGAGACGACCCATGTCCGAGAACACCACTTCCTGCGGCCTGCAGCGCCGCGCCCTGCTCAAAGGCACGGCCGGCATCCTGGCCACGGGCACCGCGCCCTTCGTGCACGCGCAGGAGCCCATCGTGCTGCGCTACCTGGGCACGGCCGTGAACCAGGACAAGGCCATCGCCGAGAAGTTCAAGGCCGACACCGGCATCACCATCCAGTACGTGGCCGTCACCACCGACGACGTGACCAAGCGCGCCGTCACCGCGCCCAACAGTTTCGACCTGATCGACACCGAGTACTTCTCGCTCAAGAAGATCGTGCCCACCGGCAACCTGAAGGGCATCGACACCAAGCGGATCAAGAACGCCGACAAGATCACCACACTGTTCACCACCGGCACCGTGGGCGGCAAGGCCGTGGGCGACCAGGGCACGGCCCCCAAGAAGGTGATCTTCCTGGAGGGCGAGAAGAGCAAGGTGTTCGCCAAGAGCCCCACGCAGTTCATGAGCCTGATCCCCACGGTCTACAACGCCGACACGCTGGGCATCCGCCCCGACCTGATCAAGCGCCCGATCGACTCATGGGCCGAACTGTTGAACCCCGAGTTCAAGGGCAAGGCCGCGATCCTGAACATCCCCTCCATCGGCATCATGGACGCGGCCATGGTGGTGGAGGCCAAGGGCCTGTACAAGTATCCCGACAAGGGCAACATGACCAAGAAGGAGATCGACCTCACGATCAAGACCTTGATCGAAGCCAAGAAGGCCGGCCAGTTCCGCGCGCTGTGGAAGGACTTCAACGAGTCGGTCAACCTGATGTCCTCGGGCGAGGTGGTGATCCAGTCCATGTGGAGCCCTGCCGTCACGGCCGTGCGCACCAAGGGCATCGCCTGCAACTTCCAGCCGCTCAAGGAAGGCTACCGCGCCTGGGCCGCCGGCTTCGGCCTGCCGGCCACGCTGTCGGGCAGGAAGCTCGATGGCGCCTACGAGTTCATCAACTGGTTCCTGGACGGCTGGGCCGGTGCGTACCTGAACCGCCAGGGCTACTACAGCGCCGTGCTGGACACCGCCAAGGCCAAGATGGAAGCCTACGAGTGGGCCTACTGGATGGAAGGCAAGCCCGCCGAGAAGGACATCAAGGCGCCCAACGGCGAATTGCTGGCCAAGGCCGGATCGGTGCGCGACGGTGGCTCCTACGAGCAGCGCATGGGCGGCATCGCCTGCTGGAACGCGCTCATGGACGAGAACACCTACATGGTCCAGAAGTGGAACGAGTTCGTCGCAGCCTGAACTGAAGCATGAGCGCGCCTGCCACCACCTCCCACGGTGCCCCCGCTGCAGCGCCGGGCCGCGCGATCGCGGCCTGGTGGCAGGCTGCGCCGTTCACGCTGGTCTTCGCCCTGTTCTTCCTCATCCCGCTGGCGCTGATCGGCATGGTCAGCCTGTGGGACTTCAACGAGTACGAGCTGATCCCGGACCTCACGTTCAAGAACTACGCCACCGTGTTCGAGGGCTGCCTGGCCAGCATGGCCGGCAGCGAGGACCTGTGCGTCACGCTCAAGACCTACCTGTCCACGCTCAAGTTCTCGTTCCTGGTCTGGGCCATCACGCTGGTGCTGGGCTTCGCGGTCTCGTACTTCCTGGCCTTCCACGTGCGCAGCTCGGGCATGCAGACGGCGCTGTTCGTGCTGTGCACCATCCCGTTCTGGACCAGCAACGTGATCCGCATGATCTCGTGGGTGCCGCTGCTGGGCCGCAACGGCCTGGTCAACCAGGGCCTGCAGGGCATCGGCCTCATCGACCAGCCGCTCGAATGGCTGCTGTTCTCGGACTTCTCGGTCACGCTGGCCTTCGTGCACCTCTACACGATGTTCATGATCGTGCCCATCTTCAACAGCATGATGCGCATCGACCGCAGCCTGCTGGAGGCCGCCAGCGACAGCGGCGCAAGCAGCTGGCAGACGCTGTGGAACGTGACCGTGCCGCTGTGCAAGACCGGCATCGTCATCGGCTCCATCTTCGTCATCACCATCGTGATGGGCGACTTCGTGACCATCGGCGTCATGGGCGGCCAGCAGATCGCCTCGGTCGGCAAGATCATCCAGGTGCAGACCTCCTACCTGCAGTTCCCGCTGGCCGCGGCCAACGCGGTGATCCTGCTGGCGGCCGTGCTCATGATCATCTGGGCGCTGACGCGCATGGTCGACATCCGGAAAGAACTCTGATGCAAGCGCGCATTTCTGACGCCCGCCCAACCGGCTTCTGGCCGCTGGCCGCGGTCTTCGCCCTGTTCGTGCTGTTCATGTACGGCCCCATGGCCGTCATCGTGGCGCTGAGCTTCCAGGGCCCCGAGGGCGGCCTCGCCTTCCCGATGCGCGGCTTCTCGCTGCACTGGTTCCGCCAGCTGGCCGAAGGCCTGGGCGTGGTCGACATCGGCGCCGCACTGCGGCGGTCGCTGGGCCTGGGCGCGGCCGTCATGGTGTTCACCGTCGTGCTGTCGGTGCTGGCGGGCCTGGCCTTCCGCAAGAAGCTCCAGGGCGGCAACGCGCTGTTCTACACCGTCGTGGCCAGCCTCATCATGCCGTCCATCATCGTCTCGCTAGGCATCGGCCTGGAGTTCCGGCTGCTGGACACCGGCATCAAGTGGTTGCTCGGCGCGCTGGGCATGGAAGACCTGCTGGAGAACTACGGCACGGCGCTGGGCCTGTTCACCTCGGCCCTGGGCGCGCACCTCACGTGGACGCTGCCCTTCGGTTTGCTGATCATGTTCGCCGTGTTCAACCGCTTCAACACCAGCTACGAGGAAGCCGCGCGCGACCTCGGCGCCACGCCCTGGCAGAGCTTCAGCCAGGTGGTGCTGCCGCTGATCGCGCCCTCGGTGGTGGGCATCGGCATGTTCGGCTTCACGCTGTCGTGGGACGAGATCGCGCGCACCTCGCAGGCCATCGGCGACGTGAACACCTTGCCGCTGGAACTGCAGGGCCTGACCTCCACCGTCACCACGCCGGCCATCTATGCGCTGGGCACGGTGACCACCGTCGTGTCCTTTCTCGTGATGGGCCTGGCCATTGGCCTGGCCCTGCTGCTGGCGCGCCGCCGCACATCATGACCAACCCCCAGTCTCCGCGCTGCGCGCTCCGCCAACCCCCTTCTGCTGCGCGAAGGGGGCGCACCCAGCGGCCTGGCCGAGCCAGTTCCGCGGGTGCACTTGCATGGCCTGCTCCACGGCCTTTCGAACTGCTGCATGCGACCAGACTTCGTGCTCCGATGTCCGCATGCTGCGCAATGGACGACTGACATGTCTTCGAGCGACACGGCGCCCACGGTCTCCGACGGCGAGATCTACGAGCGCATGGTTTCCGCCATCCTGGACCACAAGCTGTTGCCCGGCACCAAGCTCGTGGAGGACAAGATCGCCAGCGCCTTCGGCGTCTCGCGCACGCGCGTGCGGCCCGTGCTCGTGCGCCTGGCCAACGAGCAGATCGTCACGCTCACGCCCAACCGCGGCGCCTCGGTGGCCCAGCCCACCGAGCAGGAGGCGCGCGAGGTGTTCGAGGTGCGCCGCCTGATCGAGCCGACGCTGGTGCAGCGCTTCATCGCCGTGGCGCAGCCGGCCGACATCCAGCGCCTGGCCGACTGCATCGCGGCCGAGGAAACCGCCCGCCACGCCGGCGACATGCGCCGTGCCATCCGCCAGGCCGGCGACTTCCACCTGCACATCGCGCATGCGGCCGGCCACCAGACGCTGGGCCGCATCCTGCGCGAACTGGTCTCGCGCACCTCGCTCGTGCTCATGACCTTCAGCAGCCTGCATGCGCAGGAACGCGAGGAGGCCACGGCCTGCGGCTGCCGCGAGCACCGCGTGCTGCTCGACGCCATCCGCCTGCGCGATGCGCGCGAGGCCAGCCGCTGCATGCGCAAGCACCTGGACCTGCTGGAAGCCCGCCTGGAATTCACGCCAGCCGTGGACGCACCGATCGATCTTGCAGCCGTGCTCGCTGCCTGAGCACCATGCGCCAGTTGCTCGTCGTCAACCCCAACACCTCGGCCGCGGTGACGGCCTTGCTGCAACAGCATGTGCAGCGCGAGGCCGGTCCTGGCGTGGTGGTGCGGAGCGTCACGGCACGCCTGGGCGCACCCTACATCGCGTGCGAGGCCAGCAACGCCATCGCCGCGCACGCGGCGCTCGATGCCTGGGCCGCAGCACTGGCCGCGCCCGGCAGTGCGGCGCCCGGCAGTGCGGCGCCCGACGCGGTGTTGATCGGCTGCTTCGGCGACCCCGGCCTGTTCGCGCTGCGCGAGGCCAGCCCGGTGCCCGTCACGGGCCTGGCCGAAGCCGCGTTCGCCGAGGCCGCCGCGCATGGCCGTTTCGCCATCGTGACCGGCGGTGCGCGCTGGGTGCCCATGCTCGAACGTTTGGCGCTGGCGCTGGGCCACCAGCACCTGGCCGGCATCCATACCGTGGCCCCCACCGGCGCGCAACTCATGGCCGATCCGGCCGCTGCGCAGGCGCTGTTGGCCCGGGCCTGCCAGGAGGCTGCCGAGCGCTGGAACGCCCAGGCCGTCATCGTCGGTGGTGCCGGCCTGGCCGGCGTGGCCGCCGCCATCCAGGACCAAGTCGGCGTGCCGCTCGTCGACAGCGTGGGCGCCGGCACGCGCATGGCCTTGCGCCTGCAACCGCCGGCCGGTGCGCGCGCACGACCCGGCTTCGACGTGGCCTGGCAGCAGGTGGCGGCAGAACTGCAGCAGCTGGGCCGGTGAAACCTGCGCCTGCACAATGCGGGTGAAAGGAGCTTCCCCATGCACAGCATTCCCTTGCCCGGCACCGGCCCGGCCCTTCCCGCCCTGGGCCTGGGCACTTGGCGCATCGGCGAATCGAAGGCGCGCCGTGCCGACGAGGTGAAGGCCGTACGCAGCGCGCTCGAGATGGGCTGGCGCCTGGTCGACACGGCCGAGATGTACGGCGAGGGCGGCTCCGAGGAGGTGATCGGCCAGGCCCTGGCCGAGGCCCAGCGCGGGGGCCTGCGGCGCGAGGAGCTGTTCCTCGTGAGCAAGGTCTATCCGCACAACGCCAGCCGCCAGGGCACGGTGGCGGCCTGCGAGCGCAGCCTGCGCCGCCTGGGCGTGGACCGGCTCGACCTGTACCTGCTGCACTGGCGCGGCAGCGTCCCGCTCGCCGAGACCGTGGAGGCCCTGCAGGCGCTGGTGGCGGCCGGCCGCATCGCGCGCTGGGGCGTCAGCAACTTTGACGTGGACGACATGCAGGCGTTGTGGTCCGTCCCCGGCGGCGACGCCTGCGCGGCCAACCAGGTCTACTACTCAATCACCGAACGTGGCCCGGCCCACAGCCTGCTGCCCTGGCTGCGCGCGCACGGCGTGGCGCTGATGGCCTACAGCCCGCTGGACCAGGGCGCCCTGGCCGACGATGCGGCATTGCAGGCCCTGGCCGAACGGCAGGGGTGCACCACGGCGCAACTCGCACTGGCCTGGCTGCTCGCGCAGCCGGGCGTCAATGCGCTGCCCAAGGCCGTGGGCGAAGCCCATCTGCGCGAGAACCTCGCCGCGGCCGAACTCGTGCTGCAGGACGAGGTGCAGGCCGAACTCGCGCGGCGCTACCCCGCGCCAGCGCACAAGCCGCCGCTGGCGATGATCTGACGCTCAGAACGGCGCGTCTTCCGTGTCCGGCTGCGTGGTCGACGCGGTGGGCGCCGCCGCTGCCGGCAGCGGCGTGTCCACCGCGGCCTTGAGCTCGATCTCGCCGCCCAGCGCCTCCAGCAGGCCCGGCAGCAGGCGGCCGATCTCGCCGGTGGAGATGGCGGCGTCGGCGTCGAAGCTGTCTTCTTTCTCCTGCGAGGTCTTCTCGAACACGCCATCCTGGAACTGCAGCTTGCGCAACTGCATGCTCTCGGTCAGCACGAAGGACACGCGCTCGTCCCAGGTCATGGCCAGCTTGGTCGGCAGCTTGCCCTCGGCGATGTGCTGGCGGATCTCCTCGATGTCCAGTGGGTGGTGGGCGTATCGGATCGCGGCCTTGGACGCGTCCGTCGCCTTCAGCTCGCATTCGCGGTCGATCGTGAAGCCGGCCGGCGGCTCCTGCGTGCTGAGCCATTCAGACATCGCGGCCGTCGCCGAGGTGGCGGTGTGCACCTCCTGCACCACGAAGCCGTCCAGCACCTTCACGAGCAGGCTGATGATCTCGTCCACACGGTTCTGGCTGCCCGCATCGACCACGAAGCGGCGTGCCTGCAGGTCGATCCAGACCCAGGTGGCGCCGCGCTTGGAGAAGGCCACGGGCAAGAGCGCCTGCTTGGCTTCCTCGCGCAGGTCTCGGATCTCCTTCTTGCCGGGCTTGCGGCCGGTGGTGGCTTCGATCTGCTGGGCGCGTTCCTCGGCCTTGCGCTTGACCACGGAAGCCGGCACGGCCTTGCTCTCGACCATCAGGCGCAGCAGGTACTGACCGCCCACGGATTCCACCAGCGGGCCGTGTTCCTCGCCCCGCGGCGGCACCCAGCCGGCCGAACGTTCCTGCGTCGGGCCGCATTCCTCGAAGCGCTGCGTGCCGAGCGCCTCCTCGATCTGCTCCCAGGTGGCGGTCCAGTCGCCACCGAGCTTGTAAACCATCACGTTCTTGAACACTGTTCGCTCTCGTTGCACGGAAAGCCGCGTATTGTCGTTGCAGGCCGCGATCGCACGGCGCAGCAAACTTCCTTGCGAGAACTTTACAAACCAGTGGGCAAGCGGCACGGGGCCGATACATGCGCATCCGACACTGGAGCCACAGCAGAGCAACACGCCGCTGTGGTTCTCCGACAGAAAGGAAGTCTCGATGACCCGCTCTTCTCTCTTCTCCTTGCGCCGCATCGTGCTGGCCAGCAGCCTGGCCGCCCTGGGCGCCACCGCCATGGCGCAGACCCCGCCGGCCTCGCCGCCGCCCGACGAAGCGCCGGCACGCCATGCCGGCGACCATGTGCGCCCCGACCCGGCCAAGCGCATGGAGCGCCGCGAGGCCCGGCTCAAGCAGGAACTCAAGATCACTGCCGAGCAGGAGCCGGCCTGGAACCAGTTCACGGCCACCATGCTGCCGCCCGGCCCGCCCAAGGAACGCCTGGACCGCGAGGGCTGGCGCAAGCTGACCACGCCGCAGCGCATCGAGCGCATGCGCACCATGCACGCCGAGCGCTCGGCCGAGATGGAACGCCGTGCCGAGGCCACGCTGCGCCTGTATGGCGCCTTGACGCCCGAGCAGCAGAAGGTGTTCGACGAGCGCATGGCCATGGGCCCGCGCCACGGCCCGCACCACGGGCCGCACCAGCACGGCATGCCGCCCAAGCCCGAACCGCGCGGCTGAGGAACCCGGGGGGCGCCGGCCGGCTCTATCGGGTCTCGCAGACCCGGTGTCCGGCAGGCGTCCTACAACGCCGGGCTGGCCGGCTGCGGTACAACCACTAACCGTATCCGCGTCATCCCCGCAGCCATGTCGAACACCCCAGCCGACGGCACCGTCACCAAGCTCAAGGTCCTGACGGTCAACATCCACAAAGGCTTCACCTCGTTCAACCGCCGCTTCATGCTGCACGAGCTGCGCGAGGCCGTGCGCCATGTGCACGCCGACGTGGTGTTCCTGCAGGAGGTGCTGGGCACGCATGCGCGCCATGCGGCGCGCCATCCCGACTACCCCGAAGCGCCCCACTACGAATTCCTGGCCGATTCGATCTGGCCGCAGTTCGCTTATGGCAAGAACGCGGCCTACCCGCATGGCCACCACGGCAACGCCGTGCTGTCCAAGTTCCCCATCGTGCACCAGGAAAACCGCGACGTTTCGCTGCCCGGCCCGGAGCGCCGCGGCCTGCTGCATTGCGCGCTGGCCATCCCCGGTCAGAAACACCAGCTGCATGTGTTCTGCGTGCACCTGGGACTGCGCGAGTCGCACCGGCGCGAGCAGCTGCGCCTGCTGGCCGAGATGATCAACAAGGAAGTGCCCGCCGGTGCGCCCGTGGTGGTGGCCGGCGACTTCAACGACTGGCGCCGCCGCGCGCACGACATCCTGGAAGAGCTGGCCGGGCTGCGCGAGGTCTTCGTGCATGCGACGGGGCAATCGGCCAAGACCTTCCCCGCCAAGTTTCCGGTGCTGTCGCTGGACCGCATCTACGTGCGCAATGCCAGTGCGCATTCGCCCATCGTGCTGCCGGGCTCGCCCTGGAACAAGCTGTCCGACCACGCGCCGCTGGCCGCGGTCATCGACCTGTAGGCCCAAGAAAAAAGGGCCTTGCGGCCCTTCGGTCGTGGCACTGCCGCGGCGCGCTCACATGCGGCCCAGGTCATCGGCCTCGCCGCCGATGCGGTCGGTCTGGCCGCGCACCTGCGCCTGCACCTCGGCGCGCGTGCGATTGCGCGCCATGTAGCTGCCCAGCGCGTCGTTCTGCTCGCCCAGATCGGCCGCGACCCGCCCGCCCTTGTCGGCCTCGCCCGTGGCGTTGGCGCGGCGCGCTTCCTGGCGGATCTCGCCGCGCGTGTGTTCGCTGGTGGCATCGCGCGAGGGTGCCGGCTTGACCGGCATGCCTTCGATCACGTAAGGCGGCTGTTGTTGGGCCATCGCTGCACCACCGGCGAAGACCGTGGCGGCAAGCAGGGCGGCGGCGCTGCGTAAAGACTTGTTCAGATGCATGGAAGACTCCTTGGTGTGGTTGGCGGGCTCTCGCGAGTTCCTGGCGACCAATGTAGGAGCCCCTGCGTGCCGGGCCTGTAGTCGGCGCCCAGACCCCGCTGTAGGAAGCCGGGGCACCGGTATGCCGGTCAAAGCGTGTAGCCGTAGCGCAGCTGGTAGAAGGTCTCGCCCGGGTTGGGATCCTTCAACCCGGCGTTGGAGACATGCTTGACGTACACGCCGATCTCGTGCCGGCCGAAGCTGTAGCCCACGCCCAGGTGGTCGCTGAAGTTCCAGCGCGAGCCGAACTCCTTGTTGCGCGTGCGGTAGCCGTCCACGAGGTAGGACACGCCCACGCCGCCTTCGACGAACCAGGGCGAGCGCCCTTCGTCGAAGCGCCAGCGCAGCATGGGCACCAGGCCCAGCTGCGTGAACTTGTCGCGCTGGCCAGGCAGGGAGTCCGAGTGCCAGCGGCTGGCATAGCCATCCACGGACAGGGCCAGCCTGCCGCTGAAGAAGCGCACATCGGTGGGCAGTCGCAAGCCCAGGGTGAGGGCCTCGGTGGATGCGCCGTCGTGCCGGGCCTGTCCAGCCTCCAGGTACAGGCCGGTGCCCTGGCTCTGCTGGGCATGGACGGAGGTGCCGAACGCCAGGCACAGGGCAGCCAGGGCGGTTGCGGTGGGGAAGCGCTGCATGGGAACTCTCTATGTGATGGGTTTGTTGCACATGCTACGCAGCTGTGACAAGCCGGCCTGTAGGAAGCCGCCGCCTGCAAAGGCACAAGTCTGTGGATCGTTCCGGCACAAGCCCGCACTTGTCCACAGAGGACCGGCCGGAGCGGAAGTTGTTCGTCACGGCACCGCGATTTCCAGGGCAGCAGCCCACACGGGTGTGCATTGCGCAACTCCTTGATGGTGTTGGACAAAGTTCGGTTGCCCACAGGAACGAGCCGTCCTCTACTACTACGACTATTCAGATCATTCAGAAGATAGACAGGAGATGGCGGCGGCGGCGTGCCGCTGTTGCGTCCGCCACACAGGCCCCAGCAGTGTTGCGCTTTCCGCACCGCGCGGCTGGAGTTGCAGGCGCAGGCCCTGTCCGCTTCAGCCGGACAGGCCCGGGCGCAGCAGTTCGTCGCGCATGGCGCGCGGCAGCACCAGCAGCACGCCCTCGTGGTCGGCGAGCCGCATCGCTGAGCCAGCGCGGCGCCACCGGCGGCGGCACGCAGTTCCCGTGCATCCCGGCAGTGCACGCCCGGCTGCAGGCTTGGTACCCACCGTCGAAGCGGCCCTGCTCCATTACCCCGTTCCCTGAACGAACAAGCGTGTGGATAGTTCTGGCACAAGCCGGCACTTGTCCACAGCCGCGCGCTGCTTGCGCGACTTGTTCATGCCCGCACGACAGCACGAAAGCGCGCCCACGCACAGCCATGACGGTGCCGCAAGTGCGCGGCTTGATTGGCGAAATCGCAGTTGCCCACAGCCAGGGGCGGCCTCTACTACTACGACTATTGAAAGATAGAGAAGATAGAAGAAGGATAGGGACAAGCGGCGCGCCCATCCCCGCATAGGATGGACCCCGCCATGCAACGCGTCGCCACCGCCCCCAATCTCATGGTTGCCACCCTGTGGGCGGACATGCTGCGGCGCGACGGCATCTCGGCCACCGTGCAGCGTGCCTACGCCTGCGGCATCGCCGGCCAGATCCCGCCCGACCAGGCGCTGCCCGAAATCTGGGTCGAGGACGACGGGCACCTGGACCGGGCGCTGGCCATGCTCGACCAGCTGCAGCACCCGCCCGAGCGACGCTGGGGCTGCCCTCGTTGCGCCGAGATCCTCGAGGGGCCCTTCGAGCAGTGCTGGAACTGCGGCATGCTGCGCGAGGCGGCGGGGCCGGCCAGTTAGCATCGCGGTCCACCCGCGTCGTCAACAAAGGACTCCTGCGCCGTGCCGAACCGACTGAGCCACCTGCCCTTTCTGCACCCCTGGCGCCACGGCTTCGTGCGCCTGGCCGTGGCCGTGCCGCGCAACCGCGTGGCCGATCCTGTGTACAACGCCGCTGAGACCGTGCGGCTGTACGAGGACGCCGCTGACCAGGGGGCCTCGGTCGTGGCCTTCCCGGAGCTGGGCCTGTCGGCCTACACCTGCGACGATTTGTTCCACCAGGCCGCGCTGCTCGACCGCTGCATCGACGCGTTGCATGCCGTGGCGCAGGCCACGCGCGGGCGCGATGCCGTGGCCATCGTCGGCTTGCCGCTGCGCGTGGACCACCGGCTGTTCAACTGCGCGGCCATCGTCGCTGGTGGCCAGGTGCTCGGCCTGCAGCCCAAGACCTACCTGCCCAACTACGGCGAGTTCTACGAAGCCCGCCAGTTCGCTGCCGCCGATGCGGCCGTGTCGACCAGCGTGCAGCTGTTCGGCCAGGATGTGCCCTTCGGGACCGACCTCGTGTTCCGGGCCCGCCAGCAGCCTCTGCTGGCCCTGCACTGCGAGATCTGCGAAGACCTGTGGGTCCCCATCCCCCCTTCGAGCTACGCCGCCCTGGCGGGCGCCACGGTGCTCGTGAACCTGTCGGCCTCCAACATCACGATCGGCAAGGCCGCCTACCGGCACCGGTTGGCCGGCCTGCAGTCGGGCCGCTGCCTGGCGGCCTACCTGTATTCATCGGCCGGCATCGGCGAATCGACGACCGACCTGGCCTGGGACGGCCAGGCGCTGATCTACGAGGGCGGCGAGCTGCAGGCCGAGAGCGAGCGCTTCTCCAATGTCTCGCACACCATCTTCGCGGACGTGGACCTGGAGCGCCTGGTGCACGAGCGCATGCGGCAGAACAGCTTCGGCACCTCGGCGGCCCGCCACAAGGCCCAGCTGGCCGGCTGGCGCACCGTGGAGTTCGACCTGGCACCGCCCAAGGCACCCGGCGCGCTGCGCCGCACCGTGGAGCGCTTTCCCTACGTGCCGGCCGACGCCGCCACGCGCGACGAGCGCTGCCGCGAGGTCTTCAACATCCAGGTGCAGTCGCTGGTGCAGCGGCTGGAGGCCGCGCGCATCGAGAAGGTGGTGATCGGCGTCTCGGGCGGGCTGGACTCCACGCATGCGCTGCTGGTGCTGGCGCAGGCCATGGACCGGCTCAACCGCCCGCGCAGCCACATCCTGGCCTACACCATGCCGGGCTTCGCCACCAGCACCCGCACGCTGGACCAGGCCCACCGGCTCATGGCCACGGTGGGCTGCACGTCCAAGGAGATCGACATCCGGCCCAGCTGCCGCCAGATGCTGGCCGACCTGGACCACCCCTTCGCGCGCGGCGAGCCGGTCTACGACATCACCTTCGAGAACGTGCAGGCCGGCGAGCGCACCAGCCACCTGTTCCGCCTGGCCAACCACCACGGCGCGATCGTGGCCGGCACCGGCGACCTCAGTGAACTGGCGCTGGGCTGGTGCACCTACGGGGTAGGCGACCACATGTCGCACTACAACGTGAACGCCAGCGTTCCAAAGACGCTGATCAAGCACATGGTGCACTGGGTGGCCGGGCAGAACCTGCTGGGCGACGCGGGCAGCGCCGTGCTGCGCGAGATCCTGGCCACCGAGGTCAGCCCAGAGCTCGTGCCGGCTGGTGCCGACGCGGATGGCAAGGACCAGCCCGGCCAGCGCACCGAAGACACCGTCGGCCCCTACGAGCTGCAGGACTTCCACCTCTACCACATCGTGCGCCACGGTTTCGGCCCGGCCAAGGTGGCCTTCCTCGCGCACGCCGCCTGGCACGACCGCGAAAAAGGGCCCTGGCCCGACACGCTGCAGGGCGCGCGCAACCAGTACGGCCTGGCCGACATCAAGAAGCACCTGCGCACCTTCGTCTGGCGCTTCTTCCAGACCAGCCAGTTCAAGCGCAGTTGCGTGCCCAACGGGCCCAAGGTCGGCTCGGGCGGCTCGCTGTCGCCGCGCGGCGACTGGCGCGCGCCCAGCGATTCGGAGGCGCGCGTGTGGATCGACGAGGTGGCGGCGATTCCGACCGAAGACGAGGGCTGAACCTCAGGGCCCGGTTGCCGGCCCGGCGCCTGCGCTCAGGCAGGCGCGCGGCGCCGCTCCTGCCGCCCGTCGCGGTAGAAGCGGGCCTTGGCATCGAACATGGCCCGGTCGGCCGCGTGCAGTGCGTCCTCCACCTCCGAGGCGCGGCTGGCGCTCGCGATGCCGATCGACAGGCTCAGCGCGTGCCCGGGATAGAACTGGTTGTTGAGTTCGATCATCGATTCGATGCGGCCCTTGAGTTCCTGCGCGGCGCGCTCGTCTGCGCCCGGCAGCAGGGCCACGAACTCGTCGCCGCCGATGCGCGCCATGCAGCCGGGCTGGCCTGCACTGGCACTGGCCAGCACCTCGCCGGCACGGCGCAGCAAGGCGTCGCCGGCCACATGGCCCTCGCTGTCATTGACGCGCTTGAGCCCGTTCAGGTCCATCGCCAGGATGCCCAGCGGCCACGGGCCCTTGCGCGAGATGCGGTTGAGCTCCTCCACGTAGAAAGCGCGGTTGCGCAGCCGGGTCAGCGAATCGTGCTTGCCCAGGTACTCGAGGTAGGCTTCGGCCTTCTTGCGCGCCGTGATGTCCACCAGCGAGACCAGCACCAGGCTCCAGTCGTCCAGGTGGTCGGGCAGCACCGCGAACTGCATGTGGATGTTGATCAGCGCGCCGCCCAGGCCGTAGTTGACGACCTCGCGCACCTGCTCGGTCTTGCCGTTCCACAGGTCGATCAGCTGCTCGGCGAAGGTGTTGTGCATCTCGCCCTGAAACACCTTGCCCAGGTTGCCCAGCAGCTCGTCCTGGCTGGCGGCGCCGAACATCGTGAGCGTCTGGCGGTTGACCTCCAGCACGCGGATCTCCTGCATGCAGCGCTCCACGAACTCCGGGTGCACCGAGAGGAACACGCGGAAGTCCTGGATGCCCTGGGCCCGCACCTCCTCCAGCAGCTGCTTCACACCGCTGAAGTCCTCCACCCACAGCGAGACCGGCGAGTAGTGGAACAGGTCGCGCGCATGGCTTTCGCTGGCCGCCAGCTGGCGGCGCGTCTGCACGGCCGCGGTGGTGTCTTCCAGCGAGATCAGCACGCGGTCCCAGCGGTCTTCGTGGCCGCGCAGCACGCGCACGCGGATGGCCACGTCGATGCGCCGGCCGTCCAGCGCGTAATTGACGGTCTGGTTGCTGTAGTCGAGCCGGCCGTTCCACAGCGACAGCATCTCGGGCAGCATGGTCGTGAACATGTCGCCGCGGAACACGTCGGGCAGGCGCTGCTGCAGCTCCTCCAGGCTGGCCGCGCCGAACAGCGTCAGGGTCTGCCGGTTCACCTGCAGGATGCGGATGCCCGCCGCGCACTGCTGCACGCGCGTGGGGTCGGCACGCAGGTGCGCCTCCAGGTCCGTCACGCCGGCGGCGCGCCAGCTGGCGAACAGATCCTTGAGCGCGCTGAAGTCCTCGAGCCAGAGCGAGATCGGGGCCCACTCGAACATCTGTTCGAAGTCGGCGGAATCGGTTGGTGTCATCGCCTGATTTTCCAGGACTTATGTGTTGGTTGGACCCGGCAGGGGCCGGGGCCCGCGGACCGAAGCAAGCGGTGCCTGCCCTGCCGCGTTCAACCGCCCGGCGGCTGGCCGTTGGAGGCCGTCACGCCGCCGTCCACCGGCAGGTTCACGCCGTTGATGAAGCGTGCATCCTCGCTCGCGAGGAACGCCACCACGGCCGCGATGTCGGCCGGCTCGGCCACGCGGCCCAGCGGCAGGCGTTCCATGAACTTGGCCACGAGCTCGGCGTCGGCCAGCATGTCCTCGGTCATGCCCGTGCGCGTGAGCGATGGGCACACGGCATTGCAGCGCACACCCTGGCCGCCGTAGTCCAGCGCGATCGCCCGCGTGAGGTTCACCACCCCGCCCTTGGCCGCGTTGTAGGCGCACATGGCCCAGTCCGCGCCCAGGCCCGAGACCGAGGCCGTGTTGACGATGCAGCCGCGCGTCTTGAGCAGCTCGGGCAGCGCGGCGCGGCAGCCGTAGAACACGCCCGTGAGGTCCACGCGGATGGTCTTGTCCCAATCGTCCAGCGCCACGTCGCCGGCCTTGCCTTCGGAGGCCACGCCGGCGTTGTTGACCATCACGTCGAGCCGGCCGAAGCGCTCCACGGCCGCGCGCACCAAGGCCTGCACCTGGGTGTGGTCGCCCGTGTCGCAGCGTTGCACCAGCGTGCGGTCGGCGTCCAGGCCGGCGGCCACCGCTTGCAGCTTGGCTTCCTCAATGTCGGCCAGCACCACGTTGGCGCCTTCCTGCGCAAAGCGTTCGGCCACGCCGCGGCCGATGCCGGAGGCCGCCCCCGTGACGATGACGGCCTTGCCCTTGAAGCGTTGTTCCATGTGTACTCCCTGCTCAGAAAACCGCCATGGTGGGCGGCCGGCGCGGGGTGCGGCGTAGGACGGCGCACAGCCGCACGGGCAGGCAAGGCCGCGTGCGCATGCGCGGCGCGCGCTAGGGCGCGCCGCGGGTGGCTCAGACGCCTTCGACGATGCGGATCTCGCGCTCGGCGCCATCGCCCAGCGCATCCAGCGCTGCGCCGTAGGCCGCGCTGTCGTGCGTGGCCACGGCCTGGGCCACGCTGTCGAACTCGATCAGCACGGTACGCTGCTCCAGCCCGGCCTCGTAGACCTTGGCAGGCAGGCCACGTGCGAGGAAGCGGCCGCCGCCGGCGGTGATGGCCGGCCCGGCCAGCTGGGCGTAGGCGGCGAGCTTGTCGGGGTTGCTGACCGAGCGGTAGGTCGAGATCCAATAGGCTTTGGGCATGTCGGTGTCCTGGGTTGGGAGGGGGCGTTGCAGGGCCGCAGGGCTGCGGCGGCGCGGCTACTCTAACCGCATGTCGCCAGCCGGACGCACCGGTGCGCGCGCCCGGCGTTGTGGCTTAGCATGCGGCCGACACAGAACAAACGAGCGCGCACGCGCGAGACAAGTACATCGATGAGCGCCGGCACCCACAGCCCTCCCTTCGGCACCCTGCACCGCATCGCCCGCATGATGCAACTCTCGCAGGCCATCGCCCTGGCCCTGCTGCTGGTGTTCGGTGCCCTGCTGTGGCGCAACATCGCCGACTTCCGCAATGCCGATGCGCTGGTCGACCACACGCACGAGGTGCAGGAAGAGATCGACCGCGTGCGCGCCAGCGTCATGCTGGGCGGGCTGGCGCTGCGCAACTACGCCATCTCGCCCAGGCCCGAGTTCCTGGAACGACTGGCCCGGACATCGGCCCAATCCCGCGATGCCACCGAGCGCCTGCAGGCGCTCGTGCAGGACAACCCCAGCCAGACCACCCGCGCCCGCGAAGTGCAGTCGGAAACCACCGAGATCCTCGGCTGGTACGGCAGCTCCAGCGTGATCGCACAGCGCGACGGTGCGGCGGCCTTGCAGACCTCGCTGGCCGCACGCGTGAACATCGACGCGAGCCAGCGCCTGCGCGAGCTGCTGGACGTGATGGACAACGAGGAGCGCCTGTTGCTGGATGCGCGGCGCGACGCCAGGGAGGCGGGTTTTCAGTCCGTCAAGCGCTGGAGCGCCGCCATCGGCCTGGTGTTCGTGCTGTTCACGGCCGGCGCCATCGTGCATGCGGGCCGGCTCGTGGGCCTGGGCGAATCCAGGCTCAAGACCCTGCACGACGACGCCGAGAAGGACCCGCTCACCGGCCTGGCCAACCGCCGCGCCATCGACCGCGCCGCCCAGGCCCAGGCCGGCCGGCCCATGGCCGTGATCAGCTTCGACCTCGACCTGTTCAAGCCCGTCAACGACCGCCATGGCCATGCGGCGGGCGACCAGGTGCTGCGCACCGTGGCCGCGCGGCTGCAGCAGCAATCCCGCCACGGCGACACCGTGGCGCGCACGGGCGGCGACGAGTTCGTGATCCTGCTGCCGGGCCTGGCGGATGTGAAGGTGCTGGAGGGCATCGCGGCGCGCGTGCGCAGCACGGTGGGCGAGCCGATCGATTTCGACGGCGTGGCGCTGCGGGTCGGTGCCTCGGTGGGGTACGCGTGTTCGGACGGCAGCCAGCGCTTCGAGCAGCTGGCGGCGCAGGCGGATGCGATGTCTTATGAGGAGAAGAAGCGGGGGAAGGTGGGGCGGGTGTGAGGGGGCCCATGTGACAGCCCACACGGAAGGACGCGCCGGAACGCACGTTGTCGTGCTACTGCTCCCAAGGCGGCTGCCCTCCGAATTTTTCCTCGAGGAACTCCATCACCGCCGTGACCTTCGGGCTCAGGTTGCGCCGCGCCGGATAGACCATGTACAGCGGCTCCGGCAGGCCGGCCTCGAACTCCTGCAGCACCGGCACCAGCCGTCCCGCACGCAGGTCGTCGTGGATGTGGAAGCGCGCCAGCCGTGTGATGCCCATGCCGTTGCGCGCCAGCTCGATCAGCATCTCGCCCTGGTTGGCGCTCATGCCTTCGCCCAGTTCCACGCCCTGCGAGGGGCCCTCGGTGAAGCGCCATCGGTTCCATGGCGTCTGCATGGCGAACAGCAGGCAGCGGTGCTGGCGCAGGTCCTGCGGCGTGCGCGGCGTGCCGGCGCGGGCCAGATAGGCCGGGGCGGCGCACAGCGACCAGCGGCTCGAGGTCAACTGCCGCGCCACCAGGCTGGAATCGGGCAGCGCGCCGCTGCGCACCGCCAGGTCGATGCGCTGGTCGAACAGATCGCCCGTGCTCGATTCGAGTTGGAATTCGATGCGCAGGTCGGGGTAGCGGCGGGCGAACTCCGGCATCAGCCTGGCCAACTGGTAACGCGCGAACGTGGGCATGGTGCTGAGCCGCACCAGCCCGTGCGGGCGGCGGCCGCGGTCGGTCACCGACGCCTCGGCGTCGGCCATGGCCTGCACCACCTTCTGGCTGTGCTCGAAGAAAGTGTGGCCGGCCTCGGTCGGGCGCAGCGTGCGCGAATTCCGATAGAACAGCTGCGTGCCCAGGCGGTCCTCTAGCCGCTGCACCAGCTTGCTGACGGCCGAGGGCGTCTTCATCAGCGCCCGGGCTGCGGCGGAAAAGCTGCCCGTCTCGACCACGGTCATGAAGACCTGCATCTCCTCCAGCCGGTTGGTCATGCTGCGTCCATGCGCATCGCGTGTCTCCGTGAGAGCAAGGGTTTGTCCGAGGGGCGTCGCCAGCGCGCGCCTCGGCGGCCGGCCCAGCTGTGAATGCTATTCGCAGATGGTTTGCCCCCGAACGCCTGGGCGGTGGCCCGCACCGGCAGAACAATGCACCGGACGCACGGCGCGGCGCCGTGGCAACGACAACACCAGACGGAGACAGACACGATGGTCCAAGGGCAGAAGATCGGCTTCCTCGGCGTGGGCGCCATGGGCGGCGGCATCGCGCGGCGCCTGCAGCTGGCGGGCGCACAACTGCATGTGTTCGATCCCTCGGCCGCAGCGGTCGAGGGCATGGTGCAGGGCGGCGCCATCGCCGAAGCATCGCCGCGCGCCGTGGCCGACCAGTCCGACATCGTGTTCGCCTGCCTGCCCAATGCCAGCATCTGCCACGATGCGGCGCTGGGGGCCGACGGGGCGGTGCATGGCAGCCGGCTGCGCCTGTATGTGGAGTGCTCCACCATCGGCCGCCGCGCCATGATCGCCATCAGCGAAGGCCTGGCGGCGCATCGCGTGACGCTGGTGGACTCGCCCATCAGCGGCGGCCCGCGTGCGGCCGACAAGGGCACGCTCTCTGTGATGGCCTCGGGCCCCCAGGCGGCCGTGGAGGAACTGCTGCCCCTGCTGCGGGCCATCGGTCCGAACGTGTTCCAGGTGGGCCCCGAGCCCGGCATGGCGCAGATGATGAAGCTGTGCAACAACCTGGTGTCGGCGGCCAACATGACGGCCGCCTTCGAGGCGGCCGTGCTCGGCACCAAGGCGGGCCTGGACCCGCAGATGATCGTGGACGTGTTCAATGTCAGCACGGCGCGCAACACGGCCACCGAGACCAAGCTGCCGCAGGCCATCCTAACCGGCACCTTCGACTTCGGCGCGCGGGTCGACATCATGTTCAAGGACGTGACGCTGGGCCTGCAGGAGGCCGAGGCGCTGGGCGTGCCCATGTGGGTCGGCCAGAACACCGGGCAGATCTTCCGCCATGCCATGACGCAGGGCGCCGGTGCGCAGGACTACACCACGCTGATCCAGTTCATGGAAGAGTGGGCTGGCGTGCAGGTGCGCGCCCGGCCCGCCACGAAGTGAGCGGCATCCCCATCTCCAACCCAGCCCCCATGCCATGACCGACACGACCCCACCCTTTCGCCCCGTGACACCCGACACCTTGGCCATCGGCGAGCGCAACCGGCGCCAGACCCTGGGCGCGGCCTACGTGGACCGCGCCACCGCCACGGCGCAGGACGAAGACTTCATGAAACCGCTGCAGGAGGCCGTGACCGGGCTGGCCTGGGGCGCTGTATGGGGCCGCCCCGGCCTGAGCCTGAAGGACCGCAGCCTGGTGACGGTGAGCGTGCTGATCGCCACCGGCCGCAGCCACGAACTGAAGCTGCACATCAACGGCCTGCTCAACAACGGGTGGACCGAGGCCGAACTGCAGGAAATCCTGCTGCACGCAGGCTGCTACTGCGGCATGCCCGCCACGGTGGACGGCTTCCGCCAGGCCCGCGAGGTGCTGCGCGAGCGCGCCGCCGGCAAGACCTGAGCCGCACCGGTTTCTTCACAACGACAGCAGGAGACACACGATGAACACCACCACGCTCTCGCGCACCGGCCGCTGCCGCAGGCTGATGCTGGCCGGCTGCGCCGCCGTGTTGCTGCCGGCCTTGGCCGTGGCGCGGGACTTTCCGAGCAAGCCCATCACGCTCGTGGTGCCCGCCACCGCAGGCGGCCCGACGGACCTGTTGGCCCGCACCATCGGCCAGGCGATGGCCAAGGACCTGGGCCAGCCCGTGGTGGTGGAAAACGTGGGCGGCGCTGGCGGCACCATCGCCCTGGCCAAGGTGGCGCGTGCGCCGGCCGATGGCCACACGCTGGTGCTGGCCAACGTGGGCATGCTGGCCGTGGCGCCGGTGCTCTACGACAAGCTGCCCTACCACCCCACGAGCGACTTCACGCCCATCGCCTCGGTGGCCGATGCGACGCAGGTGCTGTCGGTGCGCGCTGGCCTGCCTGTGCAGGGGCTCAACGACTTCGCGGACTACGTGAAGGCCAACCAGGCCAAGATGAACTACGGCACGGCCGGCGTGGGCACAGGCTCGCACCTGGGCGGCATCCTGCTCAATGCGGCACTGGGCACGCACGTGCAGCCCGTGCACTACAAGGGCGGCATGCAGGCTACGCAGGACGTGATGGCCGGCACGCTGGACTTCATGGTGGAGGGCAGCACCACGGCCGTCGCGTCCATCGCCTCCGGCAAGATCAAGGGTCTGGCCGTGCTGCGGCAGGACCGCATCGCCGCGCTGCCCGCGGTGCCGCCGACCAGCGAATCGAACTACCCGGATCTGCGCTTCGAGATCTGGAACATGGTTGCCGGCCCGCGTGGCCTGCCGCCCGCCGTGGCGCAGCGCCTGAACACCTCCCTGAACCATGTGCTGGCCGATCCGGCCATGCAGAAGGACTTCGAACAGCGCGGCCTGAGCCTGCCGCCTGCGGCGCAGCGCACACAGGCCGGATCGGCCGAACTGCTGTCGTCCGAACTGAACCGCTGGAGCCGCCTGATGAAGGCCTCCGGCGAAAAGACCGCATCCAACTGATCCACCATCCACCAACCAGCCCGACCCATCCCATGAGCGCCGTATTCGCATCCCCCCTGGACCACAAGCCCGACGAACTGCCCATTCCCTATGCGCTGCCGCAGCCGCCCTACATGTCGCCCGACATGGTGCACCTGGGCGTGCTCGACAAGTGGATGGCCGACGACCAGTGGTGGGTACCCGTCACCCAGTCGGTTTCGTTCAAGCCGCTGCTGTTCTGCCCCAGGGGCGGCTACTTCGTGAACCTGCTGCGTGTGCGCAAGTCGGGCGTGCTGTCGCGCCACCGCCATTCCGGCGCCGTCCACGCCCTGGTGCTCAAGGGCCGCTGGCAGTACCTGGAACACGACTGGATCGCCGAGGAAGGGGCCTATGCCTACGAGCCGCCCGGCGAGACGCACACGCTCTACGTGCCCGAGGGCGTGCCCGAGATGATCACCTGGTTCCATGCGACGGGCGGGTACACCTATGTGGATCCGCAGGGGGTGGCGGTGGGGTACGAGGATGTGTTCACCAAGATCGAGCATGCGCGCAGGCATTACAGGAGCCTGGGGTTGGCGGATGACTATGTGGAACGGTTGATTCGGTAGGCGATGCATCGCGCTCCACCGTTGCGGGGTGCGGCAGCACCGAACCTGGGCCCGGCGCTGATGGACGCCGTCTTCGACACCTTCGAAGCCCACCAGACCATGAGTTTGCAGGTCTTGGGATCGGAGCGCGTGCGCGATCTTCGTTGGCGGACCTTACCGCGGCAGCGCGACGAACGTTGCTGCGGACAGCAGGCAGCTTGTTCCGATGGCGCCGGGCAAGGTGTAGAGGCGCGGAGCAGCGCGAAAGCCATACAAGCGGTAGAGGTGGTAGCTGTGGGCAAGCAGGTCGGAGGTGGAGACCTCGTTGCGGGTCACGAAAAACGGCGTGTCGATGCCGTACTTCGTCGTCTTGACCTCGATGAAGCGCTCCCGGCCTGTCGCGTCGAACGACAGGATGTCAAAGCCCTCGTGGTCGCCTCGCACCTGCGAGGTGTGCTCAACCTTTGCGGCCAATGTCTCTTGGCCCACAGCGCACAGTCGGGCACGTTCGTAGTTGATCGCGAAAAGTTCACCGGCCAAGCCCAATGAGCGGTTTCTGGCTTCTCGCTCGATGTAGTTGGCTTGCAGGCCCATGGCAGGGGCGCGCTCTGCAACGTGCAGCGGCCTGTCAGGCACCGTGGGCTTGGCTGTGAGGACGGCGAGGATGTCGTCGACCTCGGGCACGGCCATCGGCCGCTCAGCATCGCTCGCGGCCAATGCATGCAGTGGGCCTCCCTGGGCGATCCGGTCGGCGAGCACGTCAACCACCAGTTGCTGGTAGTTCGTTCTCGGCTTGTAGCCTGGGATATAGGGGTAGCCCGCGTCCAGGAGCGCAGCGCTCAGGTTGGCGTGTTTGAACTCGATGGACTGTTCAGAACGGCCGTTGAGCTTTTGCTTCAGCGCACGGCGATGAGCCGTCTTGTTGTACGGTGTTCCCGCAAGCTCGGATGCCAGCATGGACAGGTAGTCATCGACGGTGGCTTCGACTTCAAACCTGGTCCAGTGGTTGGTGGCCATAAGCGGTGGGGCAGGTCACCCCATCGATGAACGAATCGTTCATCAGATCAAACGTCAATATTCCCCGCCCGCAAGGCGTTGGTCTCAATGAAATCCCGCCGCGGCTCCACCTCATCGCCCATCAGCATCGTGAACACCCGGTCCGCCTCGATCGCATCGTCGATCTGCACCTTCAACAGGCGCCGCACCTCGGGGTCCATCGTGGTCTCCCACAGCTGCTCGGGATTCATCTCGCCGAGCCCCTTGTAGCGCTGGCGGCTGGTGGCGCGTTCGGCTTCGCCGATCAGCCAGCGCATGGCCTGGCGGAAGTCGCCCACGCGTTCTTCCTTCTGACGCTCGCCCTCGCCGCGCATGACCTTGGCGCCTTCGCTGAGCAGGCCACGGAAGGTGTTGGCGGCTTCGGCCAGCGCGGCATAGTCGGCGCCGTGCACGAAGTCCTGCGTGATCACGCTGCTGCGCACGTTGCCATGGTGGCGGCGGCTGATGCGCAGCACGGGCTTGTCGGTGCGCACGTCGAATTCGCCGGCCACTTCGGCACCGCTGCCCAGCGCGCGCAGGCTGGCCTGCAGCGCCACGGCCGAGGCTTCGGCGTCGGCCACGGTGTCCAGGTTCAGCGTCACGCCATCGGCGATGGAGCGCAGGGCCTCAGCGTCCATGAAGTTGGTCAGGCGGGCGATGACCGATTCGGCCACCTGGTGCTTGCGCGCCAACTCGGCCAGCGTGTCGCCGCTGATGGTGGTGCCGTTCTCGCCGCCCGTGTAGACGGAGGCGTTGACGAGCGCGATGCGCAGCAGGAAGACGTCGAGCGCCGAGGCGTCCTTGAGGTAGAGCTCTTCCTTGCCGGCCTTGACCTTGTACAGCGGCGGCTGCGCGATGTAGATGTGGCCGCGTTCCACCAGCTCGGGCATCTGGCGGTAGAAGAAGGTCAAGAGCAGCGTGCGGATGTGGGCGCCGTCCACGTCCGCGTCGGTCATGATGATGATGCGGTGGTAGCGCAACTTGGCCACGTCGAAGTCGTCGCCACCGGTTGTGCCGCCGGCCTTGCCGATGCCGGTACCCAGCGCCGTGATCAGCGTGAGGATTTCATTGCTGGTGAGCAGCTTCTCGTAGCGCGCCTTCTCCACGTTCAGGATCTTGCCGCGCAGCGGCAGGATCGCCTGGAACTTGCGGTCGCGGCCCTGCTTGGCCGAGCCACCGGCGGAGTCGCCCTCCACGATGTAGATCTCGCACAGCGCGGGGTCTTTCTCCTGGCAGTCGGCCAGCTTGCCGGGCAGGCCCATGCCGTCGAGCACGCCCTTGCGGCGCGTCATCTCGCGGGCCTTGCGCGCGGCTTCGCGCGCCTTGGCGGCCTCGACGATCTTGCCGCAGATGATCTTGGCGTCGTTGGGGCGTTCCTGCAGGTAGTCGGTCAGCAGGCGGCCGACGATGTCTTCCACCGGCGCGCGCACCTCGCTGCTGACGAGCTTGTCCTTGGTCTGGCTCGAGAACTTGGGCTCGGGCACCTTCACGCTCAACACGCAGGTGAGGCCTTCGCGCATGTCGTCGCCGGTCACCTCGACCTTGGCCTTCTTGGCCAGATCGTTCTCTTCGATGTACTTGTTGATCACCCGCGTCATCGCCGCGCGCAGGCCCGTGAGGTGGGTGCCGCCGTCGCGCTGCGGGATGTTGTTCGTGAAGCAGAGCACCTGCTCGTTGTAGCCACTGTTCCACTGCATGGCCACTTCCACGCCGATGTGCGTGCCGGCGATGCCGCCGTAGGTCTCGGCCGGGCGCTCGCCCTCGGCGTGGAACACGTTGGGGTTCAGGACGGTCTTGCCCTTGTTGATGAAGTCGACGAAGCCCTTGACGCCGCCGGCGCCCGAGAAGTCGTCTTCCTTGCCGCTGCGCTCGTCCTTGAGCTTGATGTTGACGCCGTTGTTCAGGAAGGAGAGCTCGCGCAGCCGCTTCGAGAGGATCTCGTAGTGGAAGTCGTTGTTCTCCTTGAAGATCTCGGTGTCGGGCAGGAAGTGCACCTCGGTGCCGCGCTTCTCGGTCTCGCCCACGATCTTCATGGGCGAGATCTCGACGCCGTTGACCTGTTCGACGATGCGGTTCTGCACGAAGCCGCGCGAGAACTCCAGCGCGTGCTGCTTGCCTTCGCGGCGCACGGTCAGGCGCAGCCACTTGGAGAGCGCGTTCACGCAGGAGACGCCCACGCCGTGCAGGCCTCCCGAAACCTTGTAGCTGTTCTGGTTGAACTTGCCGCCGGCGTGCAGCTCGGTCAGCGCGATCTCGGCGGCCGAGCGCTTGGGCTCGTGCTTGTCGTCCATCTTCACGCCCGTGGGGATGCCGCGGCCGTTGTCGACGACGCTGATGGAGTTGTCGCTGTGGATGGTGACGAGGATCTCGTCGCAATGGCCGGCCAGCGCTTCGTCGATGGAGTTGTCGACCACCTCGAACACCAGGTGGTGCAGGCCGGTGCCGTCGGACGTGTCGCCGATGTACATACCGGGGCGCTTGCGCACGGCCTCCAGGCCTTCGAGGATCTGGATGGCGCCTTCGCCATAGCCCTCGCTGGCACCGGCCTGGTGGGCGTCGATGCGTGGCGTCTCCGGGCCGTTGGTTTGCGGCGGAGTCGGGGTCTGGCTTTCGTCGGTCATGGCGTACTTTCTACAAACTCGAAAAAAGCGAACCCGCGTGGGGGACGCGGGTCGCTGCGCAGCTACGGGGGCTGCTAGATGCGCATGGGCATCACGACGTACTTGAAGCTGGTGTTCTCGGGGATGGTCAGCAGCGCGGAGCTGTTGCCGTCGGACAGTTCGATCTTGACCATGTCTTGCTGCATGTTGGTCAAGGCATCGATGAGGTAGGTGACGTTGAAGCCGATCTCGATGCTGTCGCCGCCGTAATCGATGTCCAGCTCGTCCTGGGCCTCTTCCTGCTCGGCGTTGCTGGAGGCTACGCGCAGCGTGCCCGGTTCCAGGTTCAGGCGCACGCCCTTGAACTTCTCGCTGGTCAGGATGGCGGTGCGCTGCAGGCTGGCCAACAAGGGCTGGCGGCCCAGCGTGATCGCGTTCTTGTGGTTCTTGGGGATCACGCGGTTGTAGTCGGGGAACTTGCCCTCGACCAGCTTGGTGACGAACTCCATGCCGCCGAAACGGAAGCGCGCCTGGTTGTTGGCGAACTGCAGCTCGATCTGCGGGGCTTCCTCGCCGCCGGCGTCGGAGAGCAGGCGCTGCAGCTCCAGCACGGTCTTGCGCGGCAGGATCACCTCCTGCTTGGGCACTTCCACCTCCAGCGTGGCCGAGGCGAAGGCCAGGCGGTGGCCGTCGGTGGCCACCAGGCTCAGCTGCTTGCCTTCGGCCACGAACAGGATGCCGTTCAAGTAGTAGCGGATGTCGTGCACGGCCATCGCGAAGGCGACCTGGCCGAGCAGCTCCTTGAGCGTCTTCTGCGGCACGCTGAAGGCGGGGCCGAACTCGGCCGATTCCTGCACCAGCGGGAAATCTTCGGCCGGCAGCGTCTGCAGCGTGAAGCGGCTCTTGCCGCCCTTGAGCACCAGCTTGTTCTGGCTCGACTCGAGCGAGACGGTCTGGTCCGCCGGCATGGTGCGCAGGATGTCGATGAGCTTGCGCGCGCCCACGGTGGTGGTGAAGCCGCCGTCGTCGCCGCCCAGCTCGGCCGTGGTGCGGATCTGGATCTCCAGATCGCTGGTGGTCAGCTGCACCTGGTCGCCGTTCTTGCGCAGCATCACGTTGGCCAGGATGGGCAGCGTGTGGCGCCGCTCGACGATCCCGGAGACCGATTGCAGAACCGCAAGCAGGGTGCTCTGGGGGGTCTTCAGGACGATCATGTCAACAACCTCTCGGTGAAATTCTTGTAGAGCTGGTGCAAAAGCTTCGCATTTTCGCCTGAATCCACGCCGCGATCTGCGACGGCCGTGGTGCACATGCAGGCGCGTGGCCAGCGGCCGGGCCTCATCCCTTCAGCGTCTGTTCCAGCACGTGCAGTTGCTGGTTCAGCTCGGCCAGCTGCTGGCGTTCGCCGCCGATCTTGCGCACGGCGTGCAGCACGGTGGTGTGGTCGCGGCCGCCGAAGAGCTCGCCGATCTCGGGCAGGCTTTTCTGTGTGAGCTCCTTGGCCAGGTACATCGCGATCTGGCGCGGCCGCGCGATGCTGGCCGGGCGCTTCTTGCTGTACATGTCGGCGACCTTGATCTTGTAATAGTCGGCCACCGTCTTCTGGATGTTCTCGACGCTGATCTGGCGGTTCTGGATCGACAGCAGATCGCGCAGCGCCTCGCGGGCCAGCTGGATCGAGATTTCCTTCTGGTTGAAGCGCGAATAGGCCAGGATCTTGCGCAGCGCGCCTTCGAGCTCGCGCACGTTGGAGCGCACGTTCTTGGCGACGAAGAAGGCCACTTCCTCGGGCATCTCGGTGCCTTCGGAGATCGACTTGTTGATCAGGATGGCCACGCGCATCTCGAGCTCGGGCGGCTCGATGGCCACTGTGAGTCCCGAGTCGAAGCGCGACACCAGGCGCTCGTGGATGTCCGGCAGACCCTTGGGGTAGGTGTCCGACGTCATCACGATGTGGCTCTTCTTGGCCAGTAGGGCCTCGAACGCGTTGAAGAACTCTTCCTGCGTGCGGTCCTTATTCGCGAAGAACTGCACGTCGTCGATCAGCAGCAGATCGAGCGAGTGGTAGCGCTCCTTGAACTCGTCGAAGGTCTTGCGCTGGTAGGACTTGACCACATCCGAGACGAACTGCTCCGCATGGATGTAGAGAACTTTGGCGCCGGGCTTTTCTTCGAGCAGCCGGTTGCCCACGGCGTGCATCAAGTGGGTCTTGCCCAGGCCCACGCCGCCATAGATGAACAAGGGGTTGTAGAGCTGGCCCGGCGAGCCCGCCACGTGCATGGCCGCGGCACGCGCCATGCGGTTCGCCGTGCCCTCCACCAGCGTGGAAAACGTGAGGGCCGAATTGAGGCGATTCTTGGGTGGGCCAGGGGAGATTTCTTCGCCCAGATCGGCCGGCTCGGACTGCGCGCTGATCTCGCGCGCCAGCTGCAAAGGCGTAAACCTGGCAACGTTTTCCCGCGGAGTGATGGCTAACTCGAGCTGGATGGGCTGGCCGTACAGGCTCTCCAGCATCTGGGTGATGCGGCCACTGTATTGCGCGCGGATCCAATCGAGCTTGAAGCGGTTGGCCACGTACACCGTGACCTTGCTGAAATCACCCGTCACCTGGGCCGTCAAGGGCTTGATCCAGGTGTTGAACTGCTGTTCTGGAAGTTCCTGGGCAAGCTGCTCGATGCAGGCCTGCCACAGGCTGTCGCCGGCGGCACCGCTGGCATGGTTCCCCTCGATCATGCGCCGCCCAGCTCCTGTGGATAAATGTTTTTTTGAAGCACCCGGCATTCTAGGTGTGCGGGTAGTTGTCCACAAGCTCAAAGGACATGTGGCGCGGCCGACACAGAAGTGCTTTCAAGCCCTTCCCTGCAGGCCCATGCTTGTGGCAAAACGTTTTTTGGCGATAATCGCGGGTTCCCCGAGGTTTGGCCCTGTCTGGCGTGTTCGTGCACCCATGAGCGTCCAGCGTGGTGCCGCGGGTGCGGATCGGTCGGTCATCGCGCGTGCATGTTGCACGCATGCTGGTGCCGGCCTGGTTTCGGCACCGAACCTGTGGTCCGCATGCGGGCAATGCAACGGCGCTGCCCGCCGAAACTGATTTCCAAGGAAGTGACATGAAACGCACCTACCAACCCTCCAAGATCCGCCGCGCGCGCGTCCACGGTTTCCTGGCCCGCATGAAGACCCGCGGCGGCCGCGCCGTCATCAACGCGCGCCGCGCCAAGGGCCGCAAGCGCCTGGCGGTCTGAGTCTCTTGCGGGTGGCCTGCTTCGCATCGGCTCCCCGCATGGCTGTCTCCTCTTTCTCGGTGCCGCTGTGCAGCGAATCAAGACGCGCGCGCAGTTCCAGGCCGTGATGGCCGGCACCACCGTCTCGCGGACAGCCCACTTCGCCCTGCATCGCATCGCGCTGCCTGCTCCCCCTGTGGAGGAGCAGGCCGGCGCGCGCCCGCTCTTCCCGGTTGCTGACTGCTGGGTCGGCGCCGTGCTGCCCAAGCGCTGGGCGCGCCGCGCCGTCACGCGCAACGCCATCCGCCGCCAGATCTATGCGGTCTGCGGCGAGCATGCGGCCGCCCTGCCCCAGGCCGTCCACGTGGTGCGGCTGCGCAGCGGCTTCGACCGCAAGCAGTTCATCAGCGCCACCTCCGTGCAGCTCAAGCAGGCGGTGCGCAGCGAGCTCGAGCAGCTCGTGCGCAGGGCCGCGGCGTGATGCAGGCCGCCCTCATCGCGCTGGTGCGCGGCTACAAGCTGCTGCTGAGCCCCTGGCTGGGCTCGGCGTGCCGGTTCGAACCCACCTGCTCCACCTACGCCATCGGCGCGCTGCAGCAGCACGGTGCGGGAATGGGCAGCTACCTTACACTGCGCCGGCTCGCGCGTTGCCATCCCTGGTGCGATGGCGGACACGACCCGGTGCCCGCGCAGCGGCCCCGCCTCTTCGGCCGGCTGTTCCCGTCTTCCTCCGACTAGCCTTCCATGAACGATATCCGCCGAACCATCCTGTGGGTGATCCTTGGTTTTTCCCTGGTGATGCTGTGGGACAAATGGCAGATCCACAACGGTCGCCAGGCCACCTTCTTCCCGACGCCCACGGCCACCGCGCCGGCGGCCGCCTCGTCGGCGCCGGGCGGCGCGGCTGCGGCCGCATCCGCGCCCGACAGCGCCGTGCCCACGGCGGTCACCGCCGCGGCGCCGGCCGGTGCGGGCCAGGTGCCCGGCACGCCCGCCGCGCCGGCACCGGCGCGTGAGCGCGTGGAGGTCAGCACCGACGTGCTCAAGCTCAGCTTCGACACGGCCGGCGGCTCGCTGGTGCGCGCCGAACTGCTCAAGAACATCGACCTGCACGACCCCAGCCGCCACTTCGTGCTGCTGGACGAAAGCCCGGAGCGCGTCTACCTGGCCCAAACTGGCCTGATCGGCGCGCCCGGCCTGCCCAACCACACGACCGTGATGACGGCCGTGCCCGGCCCGCGCCAGCTGGCCGACGGCAGCAACACGCTGGAAGTGCGCTTCGAGTCGCCCGAGAGCGGCGGCGTGAAGCTGGTCAAGACCTACACGCTCACGCGCGGCTCCTACGCCATCGGCGTCAAGCATGAGGTGGTCAACGCCGGTACGGCGCCGGTCACGCCGCAGGTGTACCTGCAGCTCGTGCGCGACGGCAACAAGCTGCCCGGCGAGTCGAGCTTCTATTCCACCTTCACGGGTCCGGCGGTCTACACCGAAGCCAAGAAGTACCAGAAGATCGAGTTCAAGGACATCGAGAAGAACGACGCCAAGTTCGAGACCAAGTCCCCCAACGGCTACGTGGCGATGGTGCAGCACTACTTTGCCAGCGCCTGGCTGCTGGGCGACGGCATCGAGCGCGACATCTTCGCGCGCAAGGTTTCCAACAACCTGTACGCCGTGGGCATGATCAGCACATTGCCGGCCGTGGCGCCGGGTGCCAGCCAGATCGCCGAGTCGCGCCTGTTCGTCGGCCCGCAGGAAGAGAAGATCCTGGAGTCGCTGACACCGGGCCTGGAGCTGGTGAAGGACTACGGCTGGCTGACCATTCTGGCCAAGCCGCTGTATTGGCTGCTGGACAAGCTGCACAGCGTGCTGCAGAACTGGGGCTGGTCCATCGTGGCGCTGGTGTTCCTGCTCAAGCTCGCGTTCTACTGGCTCAACGCCAAGGCCTACGCGAGCATGGCCAAGATGAAGGCGGTGAATCCGCGCATCCAGGAGATGCGCGAGCGCCTGAAGGACAAGCCGCAGGAAATGCAGCAGGCCATGATGAAGATGTACAAGGAGGAGAAGATCAACCCGTTGGGTGGCTGCCTGCCCATCATGATCCAGATCCCCGTGTTCATCGCGCTGTATTGGGTGCTCCTGTCCAGCGTGGAAATGCGTGGTGCACCCTGGATCGGCTGGATCAAGGATCTGTCCGCACCCGACCCGTGGTACCTGCTGCCCGTCATCATGACGCTGACCACGCTGCTGCAGACCGCGCTGAACCCGGCCCCGCCGGACCCGATGCAGGCCAAGCTGATGTGGTTCATGCCGCTGGCGTTCTCGGTGATGTTCTTCTTCTTCCCGTCCGGCCTGGTGCTGTACTGGATCACGAACAACATCTTGTCCATCGTGCAGCAGTGGGTCATCAACACCCGCATGGGCGTGCCGCCGCAGTTCAACCTGCCGAAGTTCAAGTAAGCCGGCAGACGATCTCCGCCAGGGGCCGCGCAAGCGGCCCTTGTCTTTTGTACATTCCACACCCCATGAGCGCCTCGCCCCGCGACCCCATCGTTGCCATTGCCAGCGCACCCGGCCGCGGCGCGGTGGGCATCGTGCGCGCCTCGGGCCTCGACCTCGCGCCGCTCGTGGCCGCTCTGTGCGGCCGCACGCTCAGGCCCCGCGAGGCCACCTACCTGCCCTTCCGCGACGCGGACGGCAGCGCCATCGACCATGGCCTGGCCCTGCACTTCCCGGCGCCGCACAGCTACACGGGCGAAGAGGTGCTGGAGCTGCAGGCCCATGGCGGTCCGGTGGTCATGCAGTTGCTGCTGGCGCGCTGCCTGCAGGCGGGCGCCGGCATCGGCCTGCGCGCGGCCGAACCGGGCGAGTTCACGCAGCGGGCCTTCCTCAACGACAAGCTCGACCTGGCCCAGGCCGAGGCCGTGGCCGATCTCATCGACGCCAGCACCGAGGCGGCCGCCCGCAGTGCCAGCCGCTCGCTGGCGGGCGAGTTCTCGCAGGAGGTAGACGCACTGCGCGAACGCCTGATCCACCTGCGCATGCTGGTCGAAGCGACGCTGGACTTCCCCGAGGAAGACATCGACTTCCTGCGCAAGGCCGACGCCCAGGGCCAGCTCGACGGCCTGCAGCAGCAGTTGCAGGCCGTGCTCGCGCGCACGCGCCAGGGTGCGCTGCTGCGCGAAGGCATCACGGTGGTGATCGCCGGGCAGCCCAACGCGGGCAAGTCGTCGTTGCTGAACGCGCTGGCCGGCGCCGAGCTGGCCATCGTCACGCCGATCGCAGGCACCACGCGCGACAAGGTCGAGCAGTCCATCCAGATCGAAGGCGTGCCGCTGCACGTGGTCGACACGGCCGGCCTGCGTGACAGCGACGACCCGGTCGAGCGCATCGGCATCGAGCGCGCCTGGGGCGCCATCGCCAAGGCGGACGCTGTGCTGTTCCTGCACGACCTGCTGCGCCGGGACGACCCGGCCGCGCAGCAGGCCGATGCGGACATCGCGCAGCGCCTGCCGGCCGGCGTGCCCGTGCTGCAGGTCTGGAACAAGCGCGACGCCGCAGGCGACGGTCCGCTGCCGCAGGGCCTGCACCTGTCGGCCAAGACCGGCGCGGGCCTGGCCGAACTGCGCGCCGCGCTGCTGCAGATCGCGGGCTGGCAGGCCTTGCCCGAAGGCGTGTACCTGGCACGCGCACGCCACGTGCAGGCGCTCGGCCGGGTGCAGGAACACCTCAACGCCGTGGGGATGCACCTGGCCGATGGGCGGACGCTGGACCTCATGGCCGAGGAGCTGCGGCTGGCGCAAAATGCCCTGAACGAAATCACCGGCGCCTTCGGATCGGACGATCTGCTGGGCGTCATCTTCTCCCGGTTCTGCATCGGCAAGTAGCCGCAGGAGCACGCCCCCCCCGCCATGAACGCCATGCCGCCCCCAGCCCGTTTCGACATCCAGGACCTGATCCGCGCCATCGCGGCCGCCAAGGTCGACGACCAGCTGCTGCTGCAGCTGGCGCCCACGCAATGGGAAGTGCTGGCGCCTTACCTGCAACCGCTGGCGCTGGCGGCCGGGCAGGTGTTGTTCAAGCAGGGCGCGGCCGACCGTACGCTGTATTTCGTCGAGAGCGGCAACCTGAGCGTGCACTACGAGGACGAACAGGGCGAGGTGCGGCTGGCCATCATCAGCGCCGGCTCGGCCGTGGGCGAAGGCAGCTTCTTCTCGCGCGCGCCGCGCAGTGCCACGGTGCAGGCGGGCATGCCGGCGCGCCTGTGGAGCCTGTCGCCGCTGCGCTTCGGTGAGCTGACCAACCGCCGCCCCGAGCTCGCGCTGGCCGTCGCCATGGCGGCCGGTGCGGTCGTCTCCAAACGCATGGTGAACCGCCGGCGCCGCGACGCAGTGACCTGAATGACGGTGTTGGACAAGAGCACTTCCGCCGGGCTGGATCCGGCCGCCGTGCGCAAGGTGGAACGCGCGGACCGCCGCGCACAGTTGTTCGCCGTGGTGCGCGAGGCCATGGCGCAATGCGGCTTTCCGGCCGAGGGCTACCGCTTCAAGGTGGTGGCGCTCGATGCCGACGGCTGGCGCTACCTGGTGCTGGTCGACCTCGCGCCTGCACTGGAGGCCAGCGACGCCGACCCCGGCCCGGTGCAGGGCCTGGTGGCCGTGGCCGCCAAGATGCGGGCCGGCATCGTCGTCGACGGCGTGTACTGGCGGCCTGCGGCGGCCGAGCCCGGCGCAGACGCGCCGGCCGCTGCCGGCTGATCAGCCGCGCAGCAAGCGGCCCTCCGCCAGGGCCAGTGCCTCGGCCCTGCCTGAGAGCACGACGGTGTCGCCGTCCTGCAGCACGGCCTCATCGCTGACGGGTACCGCGGCGCCGCCCACGCGGCGCAGTTGCACCACGCGCGCGCCCAGCGCGTGCAGGGCCAGATGGCCCAGCGGCTTGCCGAGCGAGCGCGCCGCCAGCGTCAGCGAGACTGTGGCCAGCCGTTCGTGGTCCAGCTCGTTCTGGCCATCATCGTCGGCGCCGTGGAAATAGCCGCGCAGCAGGTCGTAGCGCGCATCGCGCTGGTCCTGCACCAGCCGCAGCACGCGGCGCATCGGCACGCCGACCAGCGCCAGTGCGTGGCTGGCCAGCATCAGCGAGCCCTCGATGGCCTCGGGCACCACCTCGGTGGCGCCTGCCTGCTGCAGGCGTTCGAGATCGCGGTCGTCCTGTGTGCGCACGATCACCGGCACCTGCGGCGCGTGCGCGCGCACATGGGCCAGCACCTTCAGCACGCCGGGCACGTCCAGGTAGGTCAGCACCACGGCGCTGGCCCGCGCCAGGCCCGCGGCCATCAGCGCCTGCAGCCGGGCGGCGTCGCCGAAGACCACCGAATCGCCAGCCGCGGCGGCCAGGCGCACGCGGTCCGGGTCCAGGTCCAGCGCCATGTAGGGGATGGACTCGCGCTCCAGCATGCGGGCCAGGTTCTGGCCGCAGCGGCCGTAGCCGCAGATGATCACGTGCTTGTTGGCGTTGATGGAGCGCCGTGCGATGCTGGTCATTTGCAGCGACTGCTGCAACCAGTCGCTGCTCACGAAGCGCGTGACGATGGCGTTGCTGTACATCACCATGAAGGGCGTGGCAAGCATCGAGAGCACCATGCTGGCCAGGATGGGGTTGAGCAGCGTGGGCGGCACCAGGCCGCGGTTGTTGGCCAGGGTCAGCAGCACGAAGCCGAACTCGCCGGCCTGCGCGAGGTACAGGCCGGTGCGCAGCGAGACGCCGGCCGAGGCGCCCAGGCCGCGCGCCAGCGCCGTGATCAGCGCGAGCTTGAACAGCACCGGCAACGAGATCAGCAGCAGCAGCAAGGGCCAGCGCTCCAGCACGATGCGCCAGTCCAGCATCATGCCGATGGTGATGAAGAACAGGCCCAGCAGCACGTCGTGAAAAGGCCGGATGTCGGTCTCCACCTGGTGCTTGAATTCCGTCTCGGAGATCAGCATGCCGGCGATGAAGGCGCCAAGCGCGAGCGACAGGCCGGCCAGCTCGGTCAGCCAGGCCAGGCCCAGCGTGATCAAGAGCAGGTTCAGCACGAAAAGGTCTTCGCTCTTGCGCCGCGCCACCAGCGTGAGCCACCAGCGCATCACGCGCTGCCCGCCCGTCAGCAGCAGCGTGATCAGCAGCACCGCCTTGACCATCGCCAGCCCGAGCGCGAACAGCATCTGTTCTGCCGAGGCGCCCAGCGCGGGGATCAGCACCAGCAGCGGCACCACGGCCAGATCCTGGAACAGCAGCACGCCCATCACGCGCTTGCCGTGCTCGGACTCGAGCTCGATCCGGTCGGCCATGAGCTTGACTACGATGGCCGTGCTGCTCATGGCCAGCGCGCCCGACAGCGCCACCGCCGTCTGCCAGGGCATGCCCCACCAGCGCGGCGCCGCAGCAGCCAGCGCGAGGGAGGCGCCCGTGCCCACGAGGATGGTCAGCACCACCTGCCACAGCCCCAGCCCGAACACATGCCGGCGCATGGCGCGCAGCTTGGGCAGGTTGAACTCCAGCCCGATCACGAACATCAGGAACACCACACCAAATTCGCCCAGGTGCTTCACGCTCTCGGAGTTCTGCGCGAGGGCCAGTGCGTTCGGCCCGATCAGCACGCCGACCGTCAGGTAGCCCAGCATGGGCGGCAGCTTGAGCGTGCGGAACAGCACCACGCCGAGCACCGCAGCCAACAGATAGACCAGCGTGAGTTCGAGCGAGGACATGGTGCGCGCATGCTAGCGTGTTGCCCGTGCCGGGCCGCGGGCTCTGGACGGTGCCACAGGGGGCGCTCGATAGAATTCGCGCCATGACATCACCGCGCGAACGCGTCCAGTCGCTGGACACGGCACAGGTCATCGGCCTGGCGCAAACCACCTTCGACATCGAGGCCGCGGCCGTGCTGGGGCTCAAGGCCCGCGTGGGCGAAAGCTTCGTGCGCGCCGTGCAGCGCATCCTGCACCTGAGCGGCCGCGTCGTCGTGATGGGCATGGGCAAGAGCGGCCACGTCGGCCGCAAGATCGCCGCGACGCTGGCGTCCACAGGCACGCCCGCGCTGTTCGTGCACCCGGGCGAGGCCAGCCATGGCGACCTGGGCATGGTGACCGCGCAGGACCTCGTCATCGCGATCTCCAACAGCGGCGAGAGCGCCGAGCTGAACCTCATCCTGCCCGTGCTCAAGCGCCAGGGCGTGCCGCTGGTGGCCATCACGGGCGGCCTGCAGTCCACGCTGGCACGCCATGCCGACGAGGTGCTGGACAGCGGCGTCGAAAAGGAAGCCTGTCCGCTCAACCTGGCACCCACGGCCAGCAGCACGGCCCAGCTGGTGATGGGCGACGCACTGGCCGTGGCCCTGCTCGAGCTGCGCGGCTTCAAGGCCGAAGACTTCGCGCGCTCGCACCCCGGCGGTGCGCTGGGCCGGCGCCTGCTGACCCATGTCAGCGACGTGATGCGCACCGGCGCCGACATGCCCACCGTGGCCGCGGACACGCCGCTGGCCGCGATGATGCGCGAGATGAGCGCCAAGGGCGGCCTGGCCGCCATCGTCGACGACGCGCTGCGCGTGCAGGGCGTGTTCACCGACGGCGACCTGCGCCGCCTGGTCGAGAAGGGCAGCGACCTGCGCGCCGTGCGTGCCGGCGAAGTCATGCACGCCCGACCGCGCACGATCCGCGCCGATGCCCTGGCGGCCGAGGCCGTCGAGCTCATGGAGCAGCACCGCATTACGTCCGTGCTGGTGGTCGACCCGGCTGGCACGCTGGTCGGCGTGGTGCACATCGGCGACCTCATGCGCGCCAAGGTGATCTGATGGCGCGCGCCCCGGTGCTGAGCCATCCGCCCGAGTTGCTGCTGCGCGGCCAGGACGTGCGCGTGGCCATCTTCGACGTCGATGGCGTGCTGACCGACGGCAGCCTGTACTTCACCGAGCTGCCCGATGGCGATGCGCGCGGCGCGGCCGAGACGATCAAGCGCTTCCACACGCTGGACGGCATGGGCATCAAGCTGCTGCAGGCGGCCGGCATCACGCCGGCCGTGGTCACGGGGCGCGATTCCGTGGCGCTGCGCGCGCGGCTGAAGGCGCTGGGTGTGGTGCATGCCCGCTTCGGCACCGAAGACAAGCGCCCCGCTGCCGAAGCCATCCTGGGCGAGCTCGGGCTGGACTGGTCCGCCGCCGCAGCCATCGGCGACGACTGGCCTGACCTGCCCGTGCTCAACCGCGCCGCGCTGGCGGCCGCGCCGCCGCACGCGCATCCCGAGGTGCTGGCTGCGGCCCACTACGTCACGCGCATGTTCGGCGGCCAGGGCGCCGCGCGCGAGTTCTGCGACCTGCTGCTGATGGCGCGCGGCCGCTACGCCGAGCTGCTGGCGCCCTACCAGGCATGAAGATGTTCGCCCTGCTGCGCGATGCCTGGGAGCGCCTGTCGATCTACCTGCCGCTGGTGCTCATGGTGCTGCTGGCGCTGGGCACCTACTGGCTGGTGCGCAACGCGCCCACGCTGGCGCAGCCCGCCGTGGCCCGGCCTGTGAACCACGAGCCCGACTACTTCCTGCGCAATTTCTCGGTCAAGACCTTCGACGCCAGTGGCCGGCTGCGCAGCGACATCCGCGGCGAGCAGGCCTGGCACTACCCGGACACCGACACGCTGGAGATCGCCAACGCCAACATCCGCTCGCTCAACGAGCAGGGCCATGTGACGGTATCCACGGCCAAGCGCGCACTGTCCAACGCCGACGGCTCGGAGGTGCAGCTGTTCGGCGATGCCGTGGTGGTACGCGAGCCCGTCAAGGGCGCCGATGGCCGCATGCTGCCGCGCCTGGAGCTGCGCAGCGAGTTCCTGCACGCCTACACCAATGTGGAGCGCGTGCGCTCGCACCTGCCGGTGGAACTGCTGCGCAACGGCGACCGCTTCACGGCCGACCGCATGGACTACGACAACCTGGACCGTTTGCTGCAGCTCGACGGACGCGTGCGCGGCACCGTCTCGGGCCGCAAGCCCTGACAGCATGGTCGCACCGCTGGCCTTCATCACGGGCGCGTCCAGCGGCATCGGCCAGGCGTTGGCGCTGCGTTACTACCAGGCCGGCTACGCGCTGGCACTGGTGGCACGTCGCACCGAGGAAATCGAGCGCTGGCGCAGCGAACAATGCCTGGATCCAGCGCGCGTCGCGGTCTACGGCGCGGACGTGGCCGAGGCCGACAGCATCATCGCCGCCGCGCAGCTGTGTCTGGAACACCAGGGCCTGCCCGATGTGGTGATCGCCAATGCCGGCATCAGCATCGGCGTGGACACGGCCGAGCGGGAGGACCTGGCAGTGTTCGCACGCATCCTGGCCGTCAACAACCTGGGCATGGCGGCCACCTTCCATCCCTTCATCGCACCCATGCGCGCGCGTCGCAGCGGCACCCTCGTGGGCATCGCCAGCGTGGCCGGCATCCGCGGTCTGCCCGGCCACGGGGGCTACTGCGCCAGCAAGGCCGGCGTCATCTCCTATTGCGAAAGCCTGCGCGGCGAACTGCGCCCGTCCGGCGTGAAGGTCGTGACCATCACACCGGGCTACATCGACACCCCGCTCACGCGCCGCAACCGCTACGGCATGCCGTTCCTGATGACCGCCGAGCGCTTCGCCGACAAGGCCTATGCAGCGATCGACGGCGGGGTCAGCTACCGCGTGATCCCCTGGCAGATGGGCGTGGTCGCCAAGCTCATGCGCGCGCTGCCCAATGCCTGGTTCGACAGACTGCTGGTCGGCCGTGCGCGCAAGCCGCGCCAGGGCGCAGGCGGCTGAGGCCGCAGCAACAATCACGGGCCCAGCAAAAAAGCTCCCGAAGGAGCCTTTGTCTGCCGTCGCCGGTTCAGCGATCAGTAGTTGTTGTTGCCGCCACGGCCGCCGCCGCGCGGGCCGGAGCCGTAGGGGCTGCGGAAACCGCCGTCGCCACCACCGCCGCCGCTGCGGCCGCCACCGCCGTAGCTGTCGCCACCGCGGCCACCGCCACCGTAGCTGTCGCCGCCACGGCCGCCACCGCCGTAGCCGCCGCCACCGCTGCGGCCACCGCCGTAACCGCCGCCGCCGCCACCACCGTAGCCGCCACCACCACCGCCGCCGTAGCCACCGCCACCACCGCCGCCGTAGCCACCGCTGCGGGGGGGACGGGCTTCCATGGGACGTGCTTCGTTGACGACGCAGCTGCGGCCGCCCAGCGATTGGCCGTTCATGCCGTTGATGGCGGCCTGCGCTTCGGCGTCGGAACTCATTTCAACGAAGCCAAAACCCTTGGAACGGCCGGTGTCGCGCTCCATCATGACCTTGGCGCTGGTCACAGTGCCGAATTGGCTGAAAGACTGCTCCAGGTCGCTGTCGCGAACCGAGTAAGGCAGGTTGCCAACGTACAGTTTGTTGCCCATTGAAGGGACTCCTCAAAAACACAAAGAAAAAGCGATGGAGTCCCGAAAACGCAATCTGCAGAACTCAAGGACGCGGAACTGGCCGACACCGCAAGCCGCATGTACGCAGGGCACATGCTCTACCATCATATGCCTTCGGATCGGAAAGAAACACCAATCACGTGAAAATTTTCAACGTGAAAAGCACAAATCCGTGGTGAGAACCCCGAAACCGTCTCAGTAGCGGCTGCGTTCGCCGCCAAAACCACCGCTGCGCGGCGGACGCGGCTCCAGCGGGCGGGCTTCGTTGACCACCAGCGCCCGGCCGCCGACGCTCTGGCCGTGCAGGCCTTCGATGGCCGCCTGGGCCTCTGCGGCGCTCGACATCTCGACGAAACCGAAGCCTTTGGAGCGGCCCGTGTCGCGCTCCATCATGACCTTGGCGCTGGCGATGTTGCCGAACGGGCTGAACGCCTGGTGCATGTCGTCGTCGCGGAAGGAATAGGGCAGATTGCCCACATACAGTCTGTTGCCCACGCAGGACTCCTTGAAATCGAATCTCGAAACGCACGCGATGGGGGAGCCGCCCGCTGACCGAACCGACCGAACACCGCAACTGCATGCGCCATGCAGGCGCATGAATAGGCGATTATGCGAGGACTTGTTCGGTTTGCGAACGAGTGTTGCTAGGGATAAACGCGAATACTGAAACGCGCCCCAGGCTACAATCGCGCCCGTCTTGGGGGAGTAGCCAACCTTCGCTTCGCGCGAGAGGGGTTTGCGTCAACAGACTTGTTCGTGCCGCGCCTGCGGCCGACATGGCGCAAACGGACCACCGGCGGCAGGCCTGCAACGGGCCAACGACCACGGGGTTCCAGCGAGACCTTTGACTGCGCAGCTTCTCGTGCCGGGAAAGCTGTCGTCAGTCAATGGTGTCGCATCCCGGCCGGAGTGTTTTCTTGGAAGCCTTTCTGATCTCTACCGGAATCGTCGCGCTCGCCGAAATGGGCGACAAGACGCAGTTGTTGGCCCTGCTGCTGGCCGCGCGGTTCCGCAAGCCCTGGCCCATCGTCGCCGGCATTCTGGTCGCCACGGTGGCCAACCACGCCGCGGCAGGCGCCGTCGGTGCCTGGATCCAGTCCATGGTCAGCCCATCGACCCTGCGCATCGTTCTGGGCGTGTCCTTCCTGGCCATGGCCGTTTGGATGCTGATCCCCGACAAGATCGACGACGACGCGGGCGACAAGGCGCCGCGCCTGGGCGTCTTCGGCACCACGGTGGTCCTGTTCTTTCTGGCGGAGATCGGCGACAAGACGCAGATCGCCACCGTCATGCTGGCCGCGCGCTACGAAGCTGCGCTGGCCTGGGTCGTCGCCGGAACCACGCTGGGCATGATGCTCGCCAACGCGCCGGCCGTCTGGCTGGGCGACAAGCTGGTGCGACGCGTGCCGGTGCGCGCGGTGCACCTGGTCTCGGCCGTGATCTTCGCGCTGCTGGGCATCGCCGCGCTCGTGAGCGCATAGCTATACTGCCCACCCTGCGCCGATTTGTTCCAGATTGCGGGCGCCGGAACCTCCGAGTTCCGAAATGCAGCTAAACACGGACGCCCCCAGCCCGGCTTCGTTGTTCAGCGAGCCGGGTTTTTTGTTTTTGCGTCCATGCCACTCATCGCGCATCCCCAATCCATGCCGTTCAGCCAGCCGCTGCCGCTGCAGAGCGGCGCGGCCATCCGCGACTACGCGCTCAGCTACGAAACCTACGGCCAGCTCAACGCCGACAAGAGCAACGCCGTGCTGATCTGCCATGCGCTCAACGCTTCGCACCACGTGGCCGGCGTCTACGAAGGCCAGCCCAGGTCCGAAGGCTGGTGGGACAACATGATCGGCCCGGGCAAGCCCGTGGACACCGACCGCTTCTTCGTGGTCGGCGTGAACAACCTGGGCTCGTGCTTCGGCTCCACCGGCCCCATGCATGTGAACCCGGACACCGGCCGCGTCTACGGCGCCGACTTCCCCGTCGTCACGGTGGAAGATTGGGTCGACGCCCAGGCCCGGCTGCTCGACGCGCTGGGCATCCGCCAGCTGGCGGCCGTGATGGGCGGCAGCCTGGGCGGCATGCAGGCGCTGTGCTGGAGCCTGCGCTACCCCGAGCGCGTGCGCCACGCCGTGGTGGTGGCCAGCGCGCCCAACCTCAACGCCGAGAACATCGCCTTCAACGAGGTGGCGCGGCGCGCCATCGTGACCGACCCCGATTTCCACGGCGGCCATTTCTACGCACAGGGCGTCGTGCCCAAGCGCGGTCTGCGCATCGCGCGCATGATCGGCCACATCACCTACCTCAGCGACGACGTCATGAACGAGAAGTTCGGGCGCCAGCTCAGGGAAGGCATCGACCTGAAATACAGCACGCAGGACATCGAGTTCCAGATCGAGAGCTACCTTCGCTACCAAGGCGACAAGTTCAGCGAGTACTTCGACGCCAACACCTATCTGCTGATCACGCGCGCACTCGACTACTTCGACCCCGCGCGCGCGCACTGCGGCAACCTGGCGCAGGCCCTGGCGCAGACGCAGGCGAAATTCCTGCTCGTCAGCTTCACGACCGACTGGCGATTCGCCCCGGCGCGCAGCCGCGAGATCGTGCAGGCCCTGCTTGACAACAAGCGCGCCGTCACTTACGCGGAGATCGACGCACCGCATGGCCACGACGCCTTCCTGCTCGACGATGCGCGCTACCTGAATGTGGTGCGCGCGTACTTCGCGCGCATCGCCGCCGAAGGAGCCGTTGCATGAGCGATCAGTCCACCATGGAAACCATCGCACGGCTGGTGCCCCAGGGCGCCCGCGTGCTGGACCTGGGCTGCGGCGACGGCGCCCTGCTCGCCCATCTGCAGGCCACGCGCGGCTGCACGGGCTACGGCATCGAGATCGCCGACGCCAACGTGCTGGCCTGCGTGCAGCGCGGTGTCGACGTGATCCAGCTCAACCTCGAAGAGGGCCTGGCGATGTTCGACGACGCCAGCTTCGACGTGGTGCTGCAAATCGACACGCTGCAGCACCTGCGCAACGCCGAGACCATGCTGCGCGAGACCGCGCGCGTGGGCCGCCGCGGCATCGTCGCCTTTCCCAACTTTGCCCATTGGCCGAACCGGCTGTCGGTGCTGCGCGGGCGCATGCCGGTCACACGCCGCCTGCCCTACCAGTGGTACGACACGCCCAACATCCGCGTTGGCACCTTCAAAGACTTCGAGGCATTGGCGCGCAAGAACGGCCTGAAGATCCTGGACGCCTTCGGCCTGCAGGCGGGCCTGGAGATCCGCGCGTTCCCGAACGCGCGGGCCTCCACCGCCCTGTTCCACTTCGAACGCGGCTGAGCCCCAAGAAAAAAGGGCCCCCAGGCCCTTTTTGCTGAGGTGCGTGCCGCTCAGGCCACTTCGCCCAGCGCGTCCGACACCGCGTTGACGAGACGGTCGATCTCGGCCTTCTCGCTGATGAAGGGCGGCGCCAGCTGGATGGTGTCGCCGCCGTAACGCACGTAAAAGCCCTTCTTCCAGCAGGCCATGGCGATTTCGTAGGGCCGCCTGGCCGGCTCGCCCGGTACCGCGGCGATGGTGATGCCGGCCGCCAGGCCGAAGTTGCGGATGTCGGCCACGTGCCTGGCGCCCTTGAGGCTGTGCACGGCATTCTCGAAGTGCGGCGCCAGCGCCTTCACGCGGCCCACGCCGTCCTCGGCCTGCAGCAGCTCCAGCGCGGCCAGGCCGGCGGCGCAGGCCACCGGGTGCGCGGAGTAGGTGTAGCCGTGCGGGAACTCCACCATGTACTCGGGGCCGCCGGCCGCCATGAACGTCTCGTAGATCTCCTTGCTCGCGACCACCGCGCCCAGCGGCTGCGTGCCGTTGGTCACCTGCTTGGCGATGTTCATGATGTCCGGCGTTACACCGAAGGCCTCGGCGCCCGTCATCGCGCCGCAGCGACCGAAACCGGTGATGACCTCGTCGAAGATGAGCAGGATGTTGTTCGCCGTGCAGATGTCGCGCAGGCGCTGCAGATAGCCCTTGGGCGGGATCACCACGCCGGCCGAACCCGAGAACGGTTCCACGATCACGGCCGCGATGGTCGAGGCGTCGTGCAGCGCGATGATGTCCAGCAGCCGGTCGGCCAGCTCGGCGCCGTTCTCCGGCATGCCGCGCGTGAAGGCATTGGCGGCGAGCTGCGTGTGCGGCAGGTGGTCGGCCTCGATGCCCTGGCCGAAGGTCTTGCGGTTGCCCACGATACCGCCGACCGAGATGCCGCCGAAGTTGACGCCGTGGTAGCCCTTCTCGCGGCCGATCAGGCGCGTCTTGCCGGCCTGGCCCTTGGTGCGCCAGTAGGCGCGCGCCATCTTGAGCGAGGTGTCGGCGGCTTCCGAGCCCGAGCCCGTGAAGAACACATAGTCCAAGCCCGCGGGCGTCAGTTCCCGGATCTTGTTGGCCAGCGCGAACGAACCCGGGTGGCCGAACTGGAAGGCCGGCGAATAGTCCAGCGTGGCGATCTGGCGCGACACCGCCTCGGTGATCTCGGCGCGGCCATGGCCCAGGCCCGTGCACCACAGGCCCGACAGGCCGTCGAAGATCCTGCGGCCGTCGGCGTCGGTGAAATAGGCGCCCTTGGCGCTGACGACCATGCGCGGGTCGGCCTTGAAGTTGCGGTTGCCGGTGAATGGCATCCAGTGCGCGTCCAGCCAGGCGGCGTCGCGTTGGGTGGCTTGGGTCTGCGGGGCGGACAGCACGGTCATGGCGGCTCCGGGAAGGTTGGAAAAGCGCGCATTGTTCGGCAGCCCCATCTCTTGGACAATGTTGATGTATCAAACTTCAGTTGACGATGTGTGAAAGTAAAGATGCGCGCAGTGCTGGGCCAGCTCGACGACATGGACCTGCGGCTGCTGAAGGTCTTTCGCAGCGTGGTGCAGTGCGGCAGCATGACGGCAGCGGAGCTCGAGCTCAACATCGGCACGTCCACCATCAGCCGCCACATCAAGGACCTGGAGACGCGCCTGGGCCTGGTGCTGTGCCGGCGCGGCCGCGCCGGCTTCGCGCTGACCGAGGAGGGCCAGCGTGTCTACGACGAAACCCAGCGCCTGCTGGCTTCGGTCGACGCCTTCCGCAGCGGCATCGACGACATCCACGGCCGCATGGGCGGTACGCTGGAGCTGGCCGTGTTCGACAAGACCGCCACCAATCCGCAGGCGCGCATCGCCGAAGCCATCGCCCTGTTCTGCGCGCAGGCGCCCGAGGTGCAGCCCAGCCTGCACGTGGCCTCCATCAACGAGATCGAGCGCGGCGTGATCGACGGCCGCTTCGCGCTGGGCATCATCCCGGCGCACCGCGCCTCGCGCAGCCTGCGCTACACCGAGCTGTTCGGCGAAACCATGCTGCTGTACTGCGGCCGCGCGCATGCGCTGTTCGGCGCGGCACACGCAGGCCTCAGCTGGGCACGGCTGCGCCAGTACCCGTTCGCAGGCCTGGGCTACCACTCGCCCAACATGGAGTTGAGCCACCAGGAACGTCTCGTGCGCCGGGCCAGCGGCTACGACCAGGAGGCCATCGCCACGCTGGTGCTGTCGGGCTGCTTCCTGGGTTTCCTGCCCGACCACTACGCGGCCGGCTTCGTAGGCCTGGGCCTCATGCGGGCCGTGGCGCCCGAGCGCTTCTCCTATGCCTGCCAGTTCGTGAGCCTGTTGCGGCGCTCACCGCAGCCGTCGCGTGCGGCGCTGCTGTTCCAGGAGTGCCTGAGCGCGGCCCATGCCCGCGCTCAGTAGTGCGGCGGCAACTCGTCGCGCAGGCTGCGGAACGTGCCGGCGGCCGGATCGGACTGCTGCGCGCGCAAGGCCTCGAGCTGGCGCAGCAGTGCATCGATCTGCTGCTGCTGGCGGTAGACGGTCAGGTTCAGCTCGTCCAGCAGGTCCTCGGCCTCGCAGGCCTTGAGTTCCAGTGCATCGAGCCGCCGCAATAGGGCTTGTTGGGCATCCATGGCGGGGATTGGACACCATGGCCAGCACAGGCCAGCGCGCTCGTACTAGAATCCGCGCGCCGTGGGGGGGTAGCTCAGCTGGGAGAGCGCCGCGTTCGCAATGCGGAGGTCGGGAGTTCGATCCTCCTCCTCTCCACCAAAAATCCATTTAAAAACAACGCTCTACGTCTTGCGATGTAGTGCGTTGTTTTGCTTTTATGAGCAGTTTTTTGCAGTACGGGTGTGGCAAATTTGTGGCGAGCCACACCGCGAAGCTGTTGTAGCGTGCGCTACTTCGCCAAGCACTGCTAGACTGCTCCTGTCCGGCGTGTCCGGGCATGACATCGTGATTTACACCCATAAGGCCGGGCTTCGGTGTCGCTCTGGTCAATTACCGGCCAACTGCGCTCTGCGCAGTTGCGCTCGATGCATCCGAGACGAGCGTCTCCGCTTTGCGGTGCAGCTTCGATCTCTTGATCCATAACCCAAAGGCCGGGTTCGGGTGTTGCCCAGGTCGTCTACCGAGTAGCCATTTTCGGCGCAGCTGCTCGATGCCCCTTGCCGCCTTACGGGGTACTAGACATGAGACAGACACCTGTCGCTGCAACTGCGGCCGTCCTTCTGACGGCCGAACAACTCGCACAATGCCTTCACAAGTCGGTCGCCAGCATTCGCAGCGACGCGACCAGAAATCCACAGTCGCTGCCACCGATATGCCGCCTGCCCGGGACAAAACGTCTTCTTTGGCGGTCAGAAGACGTCACGGGATGGCTCGCGGCCCACGTCGCGAAAGAGCCTAGCGCTTCTGTAGTCCCTATCCCCCTAGATCGTCCTCGAAGGGGTAGGCCCACCAAGGCAGAGCAGATTGCGCGCCAACGTGCATCCGCTCACTCATCTCGGCATTTTGATCTTGGCAGCGAATCGTGAGGCAGGGACTCCGCCCTGCTACGAGCGCATCGAACGATGCCGGCGCCGATTCTATGGAAGTAGTGCGAAGGCGCTGGGCAGCAAGCGTTCTCGCTGATCCGCAATTGCCAACGTGGCCCGAAACGACACGTGGAGCACCAAATGCAATCCTTCGTTCTGCTCTGTTTTCTGCAAGAGGGCGAGAAAAGCGACACTTCCTTAATAACCAAGTATTCGATAGTAAGAATGTCTCGATCAGATACACCGGATTCAGCTTGGACCAGTCAGATCTTGATGTATGGCTCGGCGTGATCGACATAGGGAAGCACGTCAAACTAGGCCAGCCGATTCAATACTCTGAACGGGGTTTACTGCGTGCAATAGGCCGAGGTGGAGAAAGTGGCCGTAGCATCGGGAAAACGGATCGGAATTGGCTTCACCGCGTTCTCGACCGTCTGCTTATTGGGCATGTTTGTATTTCGACCGCTGGGCGTGGCTCATTTGAAGGCCACTTCATTGACCGCGTGCAATCCAATGGTTCGAATACGGATAAATACATATACTTATCGCCATATTTGAGAGGACTCTTTGATAGAGAAAGCTGGTCCCAGACCAATAGGGATGTGCGCTTTGCATTGGCCGGCCATCCCCTAGCTCAATGGATCCATGCTTTCTATTCAACCCATGCCAAACCCTACAGCCTCAAAGTAGCGACGCTGCATAGGCTTTGTGGCAGCGAAGCCGGAAGGGCTGTGGCTCCGTCGGTGTCGCGCGCAAAATCATTGAACGACTGGAAATATCAGTCATTGGAGAAGGCGTTGCAAGCTGTTGAAACGGAGAGCCGGAGAGTGGGGCGGCACTTTGAATACAGCTTCGATAGCGATGACCTGGTCTCTGTAGCACAGGCTCCAACCCTGTCTCAGAAGAAGCATCTCATGAGAGCTGGCCGTTGTTTGGTTAAGGGTGTTGGGCGTGGGGGGGGATAGAGTCCGAAGTTTGGGGGGACAGAGTCCGAAGCTGGGGGGATAGCATCCGATTCTGGGGGGGATGGAGTCCGAAGGAGAGGGGGATGGCATCCGACTCGTCCACAGCCAAAACTTCTCTAAGTGGCTGTCGTACTTATATTTTTCCCCTGTCCTGGAAATTGCTAATCTCTTTTTAATCTATCTTTAATCGCTTTGGACCGCGGCACAACATCGCAATGAAAGGTGATGTTGAGCGCCTAATCTGCAATGTTGACACTTGAGGGGCGCCCTCCGTGGAAGGGGATGAAGTACAGAGACCGCTTGAGCCTGAGCTGGAAACGACATGAAAAAGTTCGATCAATGACGAGGCGTCTAGCGAAAACAAGATCTATGGTCGCCATCAGACCAACAACAACGAGTTTTAAGAGTGTTTGATGGATGAACTGCCGATTTGGCAAGCGGCTTGAGAGGCGCCCCTCAAGTGTCAAGAAGGAGCAGTCGCCAAACCATGTTGAAACTTGAGGGGCCGTGCTTTGCACACTGAAGGCCAAGTGGGGCGCAGCAGAAGTAATGGAAATTTAGCGGCTAAAGGCACAGCAACAGTTCATACGCGCTGGTCGATGACTTGGACTCTTACGAGAGTGGTGCGACTGGTTTGGGTCTTGGTCTTCTGTGCGGATCATGAGGACCACTCGTCCAGGCGCCCCCCATGTGTCAACGATCCACACTCCACGAGCAAAACATGCCGCGTGCCAGCGCATGCATTGGGGATGGTCCAGATGAGTGTTCGGAATATCGAATTTCCTCGTAAGGGCTAGGAAGATCAACAGCCAGCAGTTACATAAGGTTGCTTGCAGGCATATTTTTGGCGTGGTGGAATGCAGTGAGTTACCCGCTAGTTCCTTGGAGTTTCCCAAGACTATCCAAGTAGGATGCGGAGCATTTTTCAATTGATTAAAGGCAGATATGACGGGCAGGATGTGTGAAGTAGGCCCACCCGCGAGCGTGTGTTCCTTCTTCACCTACCCTTATTCGCACCTGCGGCGCTCAATGGGCATCCTGATCTGCGTGCTGCACTTAAGGGGGTGGCTGTGACCGACAGAAAACCAACGCGCAAGAACAGCACGCCCCTCAAGGTCTACTGTCTTCCAGACGAACGATCAGAGATTGAGGCGAACGCTAAAAGGGCAGGGATCAGCATCGGGCGCTACCTGCGGGACGTTGGCATGGGCTATCAAGTCAAGGGCGTCATGGACTACCAGTACGTGCGCGAGCTTGTGCGCGTGAATGGCGACCTTGGCCGCCTGGGCGGCCTCTTGAAGCTATGGCTTACCGACGATGTGCGCACGCTCCAGTTTGGAGAACACACCATCCTCGCCTTGCTCGCCCGCATTGAGGCAACGCAGGACGAAATGAGCACCATCATGCAGTCGGTGGTGCGGCCGAGGGCCAAGCCTTGAGGGTGTCTTTAGCGGCTAAAAAACCGAAGGGTTCGCCGTGATCGCCAAGCAGGTTCCGATGCGTTCACTCGGCAAGAGTGACTTCGCCAGCCTGGCCGAATACGTCACGGACGGTCAGAGCAAGGATCACCGGCTGGGCCAGGTCCAGGTGACGAACTGCGAAGCCGCGTCGATCCAAGACGCCATCACTGAGGTGCTGGCGACCCAGCATCTGAACACGCGGGCGAAAGGCGACAAGACCTTTCACCTGATCGTGAGCTTTCGGCCAAGCGAGCAGCCCACCGCCGACACCCTGCGGGCTGTCGAAGAGCGCATCTGCGCAGGCTTGGGGTACGCGGACCACCAGCGCATCAGTGCCGTGCACAACGACACCGACAACCTGCACATTCACATCGCCATCAACAAGATTCATCCGGCCCGGCACACGATGCACGAGCCGTATTACTCGCACCGCGCCCTGGCCGAGTTGTGCGCGAACCTTGAACGCGACTACGGCTTGCAGGTAGACAACCACATGCCGCACCAGACTGGAGCGCAGGGCCGTGCCGCCGACATGGAGCGACATGCCGGGGTTGAAAGCCTGGTCGGCTGGATCAAGCGCGAGTGCCTGGCCGAGATCAAGGCCGCGCAGACCTGGCAGGAACTGCACCAGGTGCTACGTGACAACGGGCTTGAACTGCGCGCTCGGGCCAATGGCTTCGTGCTGGAGTCGAGCGACGGCACTATGGTGAAAGCCAGCACGGTCGCGCGCGACCTGTCCAAAGCGAAGTTGGAGAGCCGGCTTGGCCCCTTCGAGGTGTCGCCCGAGCCGCAGGCGCGAACAACGCCCCGCAGGCAGTACACCAAGGCGCCGGTACGGCTGCGGGTCAACACGGTGGAGTTGTACGCCAAGTACAAGGCCGAGCAACAGAACTTGACCACGGCCCGCGCGAAGGCCCTTGCGCGGGCCAGGCGACACAAGGACGGGCGCATCGAAGCGGTGAAGCGGTCGAACCGGCTGCGGCGGGCCTTGACCAAGCTGGCCGGCGACAACCGTGCGAACAAGACGGTGCTCTATGGGCAGGCGAGCCGCGCGATGCGTTCAGAGATCGCGGCCATCAATCAGCAGTACCTGAAAGAGCGGGCCGCCATCTACGCGGACCACAGCCGGCGCACCTGGGCCGACTGGCTCAGGAAGGAAGCGAGCCACGGCGATGCCGACGCCCTCGCAGCCCTGCGCGCGCGCGAGGGGGCCGGCCTGAAAGGCAACACCCTGCAAGGCCAGGCCGGCCAACAGGCGGCCGAGCCTGCCCAGGGCCTGGCCGTGGACGGCATCACCAAGAAAGGGACCGTCATCTATCGGGCCGGCATGAGTGCCGTGCGCGATGACGGCGACCGCTTGCAGGTTTCGCGCGATGTCACGCGCGAGGGCCTGCGCACTGCGCTGTGCCTGGCCGTGCAGAAGTACGGCGAGCACATCGCAGTGACTGGCACCGTGGAATTCAAAGCACAGGTCATTCGCGTTGCCGTTGATAGTCGGCTCTCCATCTCGTTCGCTGATCCTGTCATGGAATCGCGCAGGAAAGCATGGGCAGAGAAGATCCGCATGCAGCCCTCTCGCGTCGTTGCAAAGTTTGGGCACATGCCTCCACCAGCGCGGCGACACCGGCTCAGCACGCTGAATGAACTCGATGTGATGCGTCTTGGAACAGGTCCGCAGCAATCGCAACCTGCGCCAAGCGAGGCGAAGACCTCTTTGCCTGCGGAGCTGTCGCATCTACAGCAGAGAGCAATGAAGCTCCGGGCGGAAATGGAAGCCAAGAAGGCCGAGCGGCAAGGCTTGACGAAAGGACGTAGCCTGTGAGCTGGTCGGCATTCGCACTTGCCACACGGCTTCGCGTGCACAGCTTGCGGGAGGGCGCTTAGGCCAGGGGCACCCCGTGAGCACCACACATGCGCATTCGCGAGACGGACGCGCGCTACACCGATGTTCAACAACAAAGGCCGCTCGTGACGGTGACGAGAAGGTCGGATACCGGGCAGCTATTCGGCGAGCTGCCCTGTGATGGTCCACACAGGCCAGTACCAGTTTGGAATGGCCAGTCGAGATTGCCGTGAACCTCCTATCAAGGATCACGACCATGGAACGCATTGATTTTTTAGCGGCTAAAAAAGCCGCACTGTCGGTTGTCTTGACCATCAGCGTTGCTACGCCCTCGCAGGCAGGCATTCCCGTCGCTGACGGGATCAACTTTCAGCAGAATCTGATGACAGCGATGGAATCGGTTTCTCAGACCTTGAAGCAGATCGAGCAGTACCGCACCCAGCTTCAACAGTACGAAAACATGATTCAGAACACGCTGGCCCCGGCGATGTTCATTTGGGATCAGGCGCAGTCCACCATCAACAGCGTGATGGGCGCGATCAACACGCTCGACTACTACAAGAACCAGTTGGGGAGCCTCGACAGCTACATCAACAAGTTCCAGGACGTGAGCTACTACAGGTCGTCGCCGTGCTTCTCGGCGGCCGGCTGCTCGGCGGCCGAATGGGCCGCCATGGCGAGCGTGCGGCAGGTTGCGAGCGAGTCGATCAAGAAGGCCAACGATGCCTTGTTCAAGGGCCTCGACCAGCAGCAGACCAACATCAAGAACGACGCGCAAAAGCTCCAGCAGCTCCAATCTGCGGCGCAGGGTGCGAACGGGCAAATGGAAGCCATCGGTTACGCCAACCAACTCGCCAGCAACCAGGCCAACCAGCTCTTGCAAATTCGCGGGCTGATGATCGCGCAGCAGAACGCGATGGCGACGAAGGCTCAGTCAGATGCTGACATCGAGGCGCGTCATCAGGCAGCGCACGCCGTTGCTACCGAGTCTCGAATTGGGACCACTGCAAGCCCTAAGAACTGGCTGGACTTCACTCGTTGATCGGGAGACGCGCCATGAAACACGCTGTCTTGCTGTGCCTTGCCGTCGTTATTCTGGGAGGCTGTGACAGCAAGCCCCCGGCTGCGACCGCACGTGAAGTGAATGACCGAAATTGCCAGATCGAGGAGATCAAAAATATCGAAGACAAAGCGATGCGAGAGACCTTTGCAGTGTTGCCGCCGACGCGAATCTGAGCCGCATACCGACTGGATCTTGAGCAAGTGGCGAATGCTGCACATGGCGTCTGGCTTGGCCATAGACCTGATTGATGTGGCTCACTCAGGTTCCGGCGCATGGCTCAAATCGGCATCGGCGCCAACACCCGTAGGGTTGCCGCTTTTCCGGCGCGTCTATTCCAGCCAGGCGCACGCGGGTCTGCTGGTACTGCCCTGGTGCGCCGCAGCGCGCCGTGAGCGTGTCGCCATCGGCGATGCCGACAACAAGGCATTGCTGCTGGGGGGGATCAGCGCCGGCTGTTCCGGCGGCACATGCGAGCGCGAGGCCAAGACAGGCCATGGCTGATGACCAGATGCCACCGCGCAGTACCTCGGGGCCTCTGGCAGAGGCCGGCCAATGTCGCACGACTTCACTGCACGGCATTGGCGCTGGCAACCGCAGCGGCTGCCACAGCCGCCTTGTCCTTGGCGAGCGCCCTGGCCAAGCTAGCCGCTCGCGCCTGGTCGTGAGTCATGGTGCCCTCAATCACGGCCTCGCAGTCGGCCAAAAATTCCGGGCTGGGCTGGTGACCCTCGATTCGAGTGTCTGCCAGGGCTTGTTCGTGGGCCAGGCGGCGCTGGGCCTTCGTGGTCTTCGTGGTGATGGTCATAGGAAATCCTTGCATGTGGCATGCATCGTCAGCGGTCAACCGGCTGCACCGGGTGGTTCATGGCACGGACCATGGATACCCTGCTTCGCGTTGATGACGGAACGCCAGGATGGGGATGAGGGGCGCTCCAGGCTCGTCCAAGTACAACGCCAGATAGCCAGACTTGCCGAATCCAATCACCAACTCGCGCAGAAACTCGGCACGATGCTCGAATGGCCCAGGGTCTTCCTCGTAGGGCCGCCCGATTCCGGGCATGCGCTCCAAGGCTGACAGGGACGCCTTGATGACGATGGCGGCCTTCGATGCAGCGGTCGGCGATTCGCGCATGAGGAAATCCTCGCACCGCTTCATCCCGGCCACGGCCCCTCTGGTCAGAACTACTTGTGGCATTCAGGCGCCGGCTTGCCCGTTCCCCAGGTGTCAAGCCATGCGCGCGTTTCATCCATCGTGAGGTGAAGGCCGTCCTGCTGGAACGCTTGCCAGGAATCGAACGCCTCTTGCACAAAGCTCGCGCGCTGTTCGTCACGCGAGACGTACTGTTCGATTGCCTCCCGCATGATCCAGTGGGGCGTGCGACGCTGACGGCCCGCCGCCCGCTGAACCCGACTCTTCAATTCGTCGCTCAACTTGAGTGATGTTGCCATGGTGTTCCAAGGTAGTACCTAGCAGTACTTTAGCGGCTGAAATCTGGCCCGTCCACCTACAGCGCCGCTGACCCTGCCGCCTATACTGCTGTATCTATGAACAGTACAACGGCACCCACCTGGCCGGCGCTCGATGCGCCGCGTGTGCTGTTGCCGATGCCTACCGTGTCGATCCCCGCCGGCTTCCCCAGCCCGGCCGACGACTACACCGTCAAGCGGCACGACCTGAACGAACTGCTCATCACGCACCCCCTCGCCACCTTCTTCTGGCGTGTGTCCGGCGATTCGATGATCGACGCCGGCATTCATGACGGTGCAATCCTGGTCGTCAACCGCGCGCTGACCCCCGAACACGGCAACATCGTCGTTGCACAGGTCGATGCCGATTTCACCGTCAAGTACCTGCACCGCAGGGCAGACCGCGTGAAACTCGTTCCGGCCAATCCGACGTACCCGGAAATCAGGCTGCGCGAAGGCCAGACCCTGACCATCGTTGGCGTGGTCACGGCTTCTATCAAGCGCTTCACGTGAGGCCCGCGTGTTCGCCCTGCTCGATGCCAACAACTTCTATGTAAGTTGCGAAAGGACGTTCAGGCCTTCGCTGCTGGGCCGCCCTGTCGTGGTCCTGAGCAACAACGACGGGTGCGCCGTCAGCCGGTCGAACGAAGCGAAGGCGCTGGGCGTGGCGATGGGTGCGCCCTGGTTCCAGATTCAGCGCGAGCTACCGGATGCCGGCATCGTCGCCCTGTCGGCCAACTACCCTCTGTACGGGGACATGAGTAGCCGCATGACCGCGCTCGCGGCCGGCCTCGGGCCGGAGATCGAGGTGTACTCGATTGATGAGACATTCGTGAGCATGGCCGGCGTGCGCGGGGATTGGGCCGCACGCGGGCATGTCCTGCGCGAGCGCATCTTGCAGTGGCTGGGCCTGCCGGTGGGCATCGGCTTCGGCCCGACCAAGACCCTCGCCAAGCTCGCAAATCACGTGGCAAAGTCAGCCGACCGCAAACCCGGAAGCTACCCCGCGCAGCACGCGCGCGTTTGCAACCTGGTCGCGCTGTCCGAAGCGGAGCGCGCGGCCGTGCTCGATGCAACGCCGCTCGGCGACGTGTGGGGCATCGGCCGCAAGCTGTCGGCCCAACTCCAAGAGGCAGGCCTGCGCACAGCGCTCGACGTGGCCCGCATGGACCCGGCGATGGTCCGGCGCCGCTGGTCCGTGGTTGTTGAAAGAACCGTGCACGAACTGCAAGGGCAACCCTGCATCGCACTCGAAAACGCCCCTCCCCCCAAGCGCGAAATCGCGTGTACCCGGTCCTTCGGCCACCCCGTGCGCACGGGCCGCGAACTGGCCGAAGCGGTGAGCGACTTCGCAAGCCGGGCCAGCGAGAAACTACGCCGGCAGAACGGCCACGCGGGCCAGGTGCTGACGTTCATCCAGACCTCGCCGTTTAGACGCCAGGACCGGCAGTATTCGCGGTCGATCACGCTGCCGCTGCGCAGGCCCACAGCCGACAGCGCGGCCATCGTCGCCACGGCCGTGCAAGGCCTGCGGGCCATCTTCAAGCCGGGGTTCAACTACGCCAAGGCTGGCGTGATGTTGCTCGACCTGGTGCCCGCCACACTGGAGCAAGGCGAACTCGACTTGGACAGCGAGGGCGCCGATCGCGCGGGCCTGATGACCGCGATGGACAAGCTCAACGACCGCTATGGCCGTGGCACGGTGGCCCTGGCGAGCGCCGGCATCGCAACGCAGAAACGCCGCTGGACCATGAAACAGAGCTTGCGCACGCCCGACTACACGACCAGGTGGAGCGATCTACCCATCGCGCGGGCCTGACCTACGCGCGAACTACCCCTTGCACTGAACCAGCATATTGCGGCTGACCATCCCGCCCGAGAATCCAGATACCGATCCGCCAGCGCTGTTGGCATAGCCGTTGACCATGCCAAAGGGCGTTACCTGGCCGTTCTGCACAACAACGTCGTAGCCGGACGCTCCACAAATCGAACCCGCCTTCTCGTAACACGTACCCCAAGAATTGGCAGCGCCAGGACAACTAATGCTGACAGCCTTCTTTCCCGTTGGCCCATAAGTCTCTGTTGATGTTGCGCACCCCATGACCGTGAGTGACGCAGCGACAGCTACAAGAACGTTCCTCATCCTCTACCCCCATAAATCGGCATATCGTATGCGGTTGCAATGAGTATCGACGGCCCTGCAACAAGCGCGAAGGTCAACGCAACGCTTGGCTTCCTTCGGCGAAAGGTGCATCGCCAGATGCGGCGATTGCCAGCTGCTCCGAAGCCCGCCGAGCAGCTGGCCAGCATCGTCAGATGTGGCGAGCCTGCAGGTCCGTCATCGCCGGACCTGGCGATGGTCGACCGCTGCACAATCCTCGGCAGGCAATGCCCTGACCGCCACAACTCGCACCGATGCCCATAGAACAAGCTGCGGCCACATGGCAGCGACCGCGCGCAGACAAAGGGCCGCGGTCTGACCGTCGATCCATTCCCAGCGGCCAGGCATACGGCCTGGCCCTGCGCTTTAACCCCAAGCGCAAGGGCCTCGCGGCGTTCGATTGGGTCGCCATGTGGAGGACCAGCAAGGGCACGGGCTCGCGGGCATTTCCGCTCGATGCCCACGGCTTCGCCGAAGCGTTGCAGGGCGCGGCCGTCACGATCTTGATGGAAACCGGCTACCAGGTGCCGGCGGCCGAGCTGGAGATTGCCGGCTACAAGGAACGGCGTGTGGACGAGTACCTGCGCGACCAGGCCTTGCAAGAGGTGGCCGTACCGGCGTCCACGCAGCCGGCGCCGGCATCTACCCCTGCCGTACCAGGCTCCGGCGACGGTGCCGCAGCCTGGCCCTTCCGCGCACTCTGACGGCCGCCGGCCTGGTACTTCATCGCCATGTCCGGCGATGCTCGAGCGATGTCAGGAAGCTGGCCGCTCAAAAAGGCCCGCCAGAACGCGAAAACGGCCCATAGCGGGCCGTTTGTGAGCTTGTCAGGGGGTTGGCCGCCCTGGGCTGCTCGAAGCCCTGGGCGCCTCCCTCGCATCTACTGGCAGCGGCCCGCAGCCTTCAGGAGCGCGTTACAGGCGGGAGCGGCGGCCGGCGCTGCTGCCGGTGCCGGGGTGGCTCGGGCCTGGCCGCGACCGCCGGCCAGCTCGGTGCAGACCGCATCGGACACCACGCGGCCCATCACCGACACGGTGCCCGTGACATAGCACGAGTACCGCCGGCCGGCCTGCGTGTCCACGTTGTAGGTCGTTTTCACGCCTTCGTCGGCCCTGTTGGAAATGGTGAAGGTTCCGGGGTTCAGGCCGAGGGCCTGGGCGGTGTTGCGCTCGATGGCATCACCCGTCACGGCCACGGATGCGCAGCCGGCGGTGATGAAGGCAGCAGCGGCTAAGCCGGCCAGCGAAACGGTGCGTTTCTTGAAGTTCTTCATGGTTGGTGTGTTCTGTTACTCGAAGCCCTTGGGGCCAATCCAGCCTTGGACGCCCTTGCAAGAGCCTTCCAGGACGATCACGTGCACAGCGGACAGGCCCGCGATGCCGTCGATCTTGTTGCGCGTGTCCAGCACCGTGACGGCCTCGCCCTTCCTTGGCTGGCAGTCGGCAGGCCTGGCCGTGCTCGGGCTGGCATCGGTCATCAGGAAACCGGCGCCCGTGAGACGCGCGCGCACCTCCTGGCCGCTGACCGGCTGCGCGACCGCTGCGGCTTGCGCCCCGGCGACCGCCAGGCCGACCAGGACCAGGCGCATCCGTTCAGTGCGCATCGTGTACCTCCAGCGTCATCGTGGCGGGAGCGCCTTCGACACCGCCGAGCACATCGAGCGTGCGCGCCATGGGCACGGCTTGGGCGTCGAAGTGCAGCACGCCGCCATCACCAACGGTGACGCGAACCGTACCGCTCGAAGCGGTGTAGAGCGTGCTGCCAGTCGTCACCGCGATGCCGACATTCACCTCAACCACAACGGCATTGGCCACAACGCCGTCGGCCGACAGCGCGGCCTTGCTGGGGACCACGGTGTAAACGCCGGCGCCGGTGCCGTTGAAACTGAACGTGAGCGCGCTGCCAGAAAACTTCCCGTTCGCCTGGTCGCCCCCGCTGGTGGTCGCGGTGGAGATCACGGCCACCGTGCGCGGCCGGTCGCCGATGGTGGTTGTCGCGGTCGCTGAATTGCCGCCGCTGAGATAGCGGTACGTGTCCATGGTCCAGTAATTCGTGACCGATGGCGTGTCTTCGCCACCATCGTCACCGCCGCCGCAGGCGGCCAGCAGAACGGGCACCGCGAGGGCCACGGCGTGCAGGATGAAGCGTCTTTTCATTGTTGGGGACTCCAGTACGAAGGTTGCGCAATGTTCGGGAAGGGGGCGACCCATCAATGCTTAGACAGGGAAAAGAGCCATTACCTGAAATAAGCTAAAACGGCCTACCCAACATGCGGAGGCAAGAACTGGCACCCCAACATGCGTTAGCTCGCGACGTCTGCGCCTGAATCAAATGCTTCGCCCTGTGCCGCGATCTGGGTTGATGACAAGTCCTGAATCGTAGCCAAAGAGATGTCTAAAAAGGAGGCGAATCTAGATGCGGAAACGGGTAAGAATCGATCATCCTGTTAAGTTCAACAGGAGTTAGGGCGCAACACAAAAGTAATTTGAAAAGTGCCGCCGCCGCAGGCGTTACAGCATAAACGCTACGCAGTGGAACAAGTGCAACCCGCTCCGAGCGCCTATGTGCGTCAAAATAATGCGCTTACGGGTTCCCGGCTGTGCAGCAGCCTGAACGCATTGGCTCTTTGAGAGGAGGTAAGAATAATAATATTCTTCTTATTATTATTCCTGCTCGGATGGGACGAAGCTGTCGAAGGTTCTTGCGGATATCAGGGCTGCTGGATAGCTTCAGGTCCGCGACGCCCAGCGGGCTGCCGCTTCACTTACCGTTTCGCCGGGTTGCATATCAAACAGTTCGCGAGCAGTCACAATGGTGACGCTGGTCGGGAGCTCTGCCCTTGGATCGTTTGCATCAAGAAACACAGGCTCTAACGAATCCATTGCCGCAAGGGATGTTTCAAAGATCATCTGAGCAGTTTGAGCATTCGAGTCAACCTTGGAAGTATCGCTCCGCTGCTTATCCAACGCGAGCACGGGATTATTAATTCTCTTGGGCATGGTGCGCGATTCTGATGGGAAAAAGGAGCTCAATCAGCCTGTCTCTCTACGCCAACCGTTTGGCGAGGTCTTCTGCTCGAGGGTGGTAGTACCGCATTAGCATGCGGGGATCTTTATGTCCTGTGATTTTCGTCAACTCATGCAGTGGGAAGATTTCAGCGAGTCGCGAGGTTGCTTCATGGCGTAAATCGTGGAATCGAAGATTGACTAGCAGCTTCTCATCGGGTTGTTTCTTTATAGCCTTGCATTCACTGACATAGCGCATGCGGGCACGTGAAACTGCTCGTACAAAAGCACGGGTCACGGCGTCTGTGCGCATTGCGAAGACACGTGAGTCTGATACTTGAGAAGATGGCTGTTTCTCATCCTCCTCGGCATGCTGATTTTCCTCGCGTGCGTCCTTTAAGGTTTGGAGCACTTCTGCGGCACGTGTCGAGAGGGGCACGTCTCTGGCTGCGCCGTTCTTAGTCGCTGGAAGGTGCGCAACTCGCCGCTTTAAATCCACGTGCTCCCAGCATAGTGAGATGATTTCTCCACGGCGCATGGCTGTTTCAACCGCCAAGATAACAATTGATGGCAGTAATTCCGAACCACTGGAAGATACAAGCAGTTCCAGTTCTCCCTCCAAAGTTCCACGGTCAGAATCATCGGAGGCGTCCGTTTGAGATGCATCGATTACGCGGCGCGTTCGTGCGTTATTAGGCTGCGGCTTACGAACTAACTCCACCGGATTTGAGAGGCTCTCCATTCCCCATTCCTTACGAGCGATGCTGAATATATGGGACAGAACTGCGAGCCTACGTAACACGGTCGCAGGCTTGCAATCCTTAAGCCATACATCCCGAAGTTTCGCAATGTCGACGCTACGGATCGATGCGAGGGGCCGCCGTGCTAAGTCGGTCGCCTTGCAGATGCGAAGGACGGATTCCTCTTGGGCAGCGCCCTTCTTTGCGGGAACGACCTCGCATTCATAGCGATCCATTGCCTCGCGTAGAGTTGTGGCTTCGGCTTCGACCCGACTTACCCACACCCCGCGCGCCATCTCTGACTCGATCATGCTGGCCCAGGCTTCCGCCTCAGCTTTTGTCTCAAACGTCTTGCTTTGGGAGGGGTAACCACGACGGCGAACTTGGGCTTCCCACTGGTAGGGGCCACGCTTACGAAAGGTTGCCATGAATGCCTTCTCGATCTGAGTGTGGCAACATTGTGGCAAAAACTGGTAGAACTAGCGAAAACAGTAGAACGGATCTAGAGAATTTTTGCATTCGCAATGCGGAGGTCGGGAGTTCGATCCTCCTCCTCTCCACCACCGGTTCAGTCTGCCCGTGGAATGCCATCGCGGCGTGGCAACCAGCCAAGCGGAAATGCCGCCCAGCTGGCCTTGCGGGAAGCTGCGAAGCCATCGGTTTCGAAAAGCTCCGCCGCCCCATCACATCATCTGGCGGGGCCGGTCGGCTTCATCTCACCCACCCCGCCCTTCTTGTCAGCCTTCTCGCCGTTGGCTTCTGGAGCGGGCGTCGGAGCGGCCTTGCGGGCGGCGGTCGATGCCCGTCCCGACGTGTCCGCCGAACCGGTGGCGGGCTGGCGCTCCGCGGGCATGCGCGCCTTTTCGCCAGTCGTCTCGGTCGTCGGGGCAGGCGCCATGCCGGCACGCGGCGTGCTGCTGCTCTTGCCCGAAGCGCTGCCACCGGCCATGTCGGGCCTCGGACCAGCAGGTGCGGTGCCCTTCTCGCCGTTGGCCTGCGCGGACGGAGCGGGCGTGCCCATTGCCCCGCCCGTCGTGTTCTGTGCGAACGCGCTCATGCTGGCTGCTTGTGCGATCACGATGCCCGTTGCCAAAAGAAGCTTCTTCATTTCATGTCCTTGATGGTGATCCGCTGCGCCGGATGGCGCTGCCTGGAACAGCCACAGCTTAGGGACACGCCTGCCCCCCACTGGTAGGACAGCACGCAGTCGGGGCGCAAGCGCTCGCTCAACAACGGCGTGCAGGGGACAGTGCGCAACTGCAGCGAACTGGGCCATGCTCGGAAACGTATGTGTAAAGCGCTGGTTCTCCTGGTCGGGCCGTCGCCGACCCGGCCATTCCACACCAGTGATCGCTCCGTCGACGACGGCCGTTGGCGCACGAAGGAAGCGGCGACGTCTGTGCTGCGCCGGCCGTGTTCGATCACGCGCGGTGAAGCTTGGCCCGTATCCCACGGCAGGCAGGCCTGACGGACCACGTCCCCCGGCCCCGATCCCCGCGAACCTGGACGCCATCAATGACTGCAGGAAGGTGCGGTGTTCCCGTGTACGTGTCCCTGGATGTGCCCAAGTTCCACTGCGTCGAAGGCTTTGTGCGTGTCGCCGCCGCTGTCGATGAACCCGGCGTCATGCATGTGGAGGTGTTCGGCAGCGAAGGCTGCATCCACGCCATCCATTTGGTGCTGCTCCAGGGCCCGATCGATGCGGAACTGGATGGACGGACGATCCGAATGGTCCATTTCGCCGTGCGCAACCACCCGGACAAACGCCGCATCGCGATGACGGTCCGCTTCCAGGAGTCGCCCTGGCACCGCTGACGGCGGGCCTGTGCTGGAGCTTCTACGCGTCTGTCCTACCCGCGGCCAGCAGGTCTGGCGACGGCAGCCCGTTGCCGGTGTTCCTACCTTGGTTGTGAGCATGCCGCTCGAACAACCGGAGGCCACCATGACCAAAGAGCAGAACGAACCCAACCTGCAAGCTCGACCTGAGCAGTCCCGTCCTGCCGCGATCAACCCTGCAAGTGCCCAGGGCGGACAAGGCGAAATGCTGCCGAGCATTGGCGACGTCGACACGACGCGCACAGCCGGAGCCGTGGCCACGCAAATGGACCGCGAAGGGCGGACCCTGGGTTCGGACGCGCGGGCCGCAGACCACGGCACGCTGGACAAGGGCCTGGGGCCCGCCCAGGTGGAGGGCCTGCAGAAGCAGTCGTCCCGTAGCTGACACGGCGCCGAGCCAATCGTGATCGAACTGCCATCGCATCGGCCGTCGGGTGCGTTCCGACCACATGCAGATCACGGCACAGCCTATGAGGCCAAGCGGCGGCGTCCTACCGCCCAGGGCATGCGCGTGTCCGAAAGTCAGTTGGCCGGCGGATGTGATGAGCACGGCAGCCGGCAGACCAACAAACACAGCAACGTCTCACTTCTGAAGGACACCCTATGAAAAAGCATCTTCTTTGGATCGCTCTGGCTGCTAGCGTCTTCGCCGCGACTGGCGCGAACGCAATGACCAAGGACGAATACAACGTCGCCAAGGAGAAGATCTCGGCCGACTACAAGGTGGCCAAAGCCAAGTGCGATACCTTGAAGGACAACGCCAAGGACGTCTGCGAGAAGGAAGCCAAGGGCACGGAGAACGTGGCCAAGGCCGAGCTCGAGCAGCGCTACAAGCCCTCGAACGACCACGCCAAGAAGGTCGCCGAAGCCAAGGCCGAGATGGCCTACGAAGTCGCCAAGGAAAAGTGCGACGACATGAACGGCAATGCCAAGGACGCGTGCGAGAAGGACGCCAAGGCGCAGCACGAAGCTGCCAAGGCCGAAATCAAGCGCATGAAGGGCTGATCGACCCGGCAGGCCCGCACACAGCGCCTCTTCCTACGCCAGCGCGGGCCGCTCGATCACCCATCGTGATCGCGCCAGGCGTAGCCTGAAGTCTGGGCTTGTCGCTCACCATCCAGGAGATCGAAACAATGCGAAACGAAGACATCAGCTTTGCACCGAATGCGACGGGGGCCGATCGCATCGACACCGGCTCGGACGAGGCTGTGCGCATGTGGGCGCAACGCCTGAACGTCAGCCCAGACCAGATCCGCGAGGCCGTCGCAAAGGTCGGCGACCGCGCCAGCGATGTGGAACTGCACCTCAAGGGCAGCCGCAGCACGACCAATGACGACCGCGTAGAAGCGGCTGAGTAGAGTTCATTCCTGCACGCCGGACCGGCGCACCTGCCGCCCATGCGCGGCAGCTCTTCTGCGCTGCGCGCCGCCACCGCATCGCCTGGCTCGTAGGCGGGCTGCAGGCCGTTGTTGGCCAGCGCCTTCCGCAGTTCTGCCGCAGCTACCGACCTGCTTGAGCACCATGGACGTGCGCGCCTGGCGCATGCCGGGCAACGACGGCAGATGCCCAGTGTTCAGGCGGTTGAAGTTGTCGTCCTTGGTGCGAAACATCATCCTGTAGTCGAACTCGCCCGTGATCGCGGCCCGTCTGTCAGACAAGACCGCGACCTGCCGTCAAGGGGCGTGCGGCCCATGGCGCCGTGGCTATAGTCGGGCGCAGCTTTGCCCATGACTTCCTCGGCCGCCCCACCACTGCAGTTGTCCCAGCTCGGGGAGGAGACGCGCTACCGTCTGCTGGTGGAGGCGGTCACCGACTACGCGATCTTCATGCTGGATGCAGAGGGCCGGGTCGTCAGCTGGAACCCGGGCGCGCAGCGGCTCAAGGGCTACACGCCCGCGCAAATCCTGGGCCAGAGCTTCTCCAGCTTCTACACCGAGGCCGATCGACTCGCCGGCCTGCCAGCGCGCGCCCTGGTGGCGGCGGCCACGCAGGGCCGCTTCGAGGCCGAGGGCTGGCGCGTGCGCAAGGACGGCAGCCGCTTCTGGGCCCTGGTGGTGATCGAGCCGATCCGCGGCGAGGACGGTGCCATCGTCGGCTATGCCAAGGTCACGCGCGACCTGACCGAACGCCGCGCCGCCGAAGAGAACCTGCGCCGCAGCGAGCAGCAGTTTCGCGTGCTGGTGCAGGGCGTGACCGACTACGCCATCTACATGTTGGATACGCAGGGCCTGATCGCCAACTGGAATGCCGGCGCGCAGCGCATCAAGGGCTACAGCGCGGCGGAGGTCGTGGGCACGCATTTCTCGCGCTTTTACCGCTCCGAGGACCGTGCCCGCGACGAGCCCGCCAAGGCACTGGCCACCGCCGCGCGCGAAGGCCGCTTCGAGGCCGAGGGCTGGCGCGTGCGCAAGGACGGCAGCGAGTTCCGCGCCAACGTGGTGATCGACGCCATCCGCGATGACGACGGCCGCATCGTCGGCTTCGCCAAGATCACGCGCGACGTCACGGCCCAGCGGGCCGCCCAGCAGGCGCTGGAGCGCGCGCGCGAGGCCTTGTTCCAGTCGCAGAAGCTGGACGCCATCGGTCAGCTCACGGGCGGCGTGGCGCACGATTTCAACAACCTGCTGATGGTGGTGATGTCCAGCCTGAGCCTGGCCCGGCGGCGCCTGCCCGACGATCCCAAGCTGGTTCAGCTGATCGAGAACGCGCTCAACGGCGCGCGCCGCGGCGCCGCGTTGACGCAGCGCATGCTGGCGTTCGCGCGGCGCCAGGACCTCAAGCCCACGGTGGTGCATCTGCCCGCGCTGGTCGAGGGCATGGCCGAGCTGCTCACGCGCACGCTGGGCAGCACCGTGCAGGTCCAGACCGCCTTCGCGCCGGACCTGCCCCCGGTGCTGGTGGACGCCAACCAGCTCGAGCTGGCGCTGCTGAACCTGGCGGTCAACGCGCGTGACGCCATGCCCGATGGCGGCCGCCTGTCGCTCAGCGCGCAGGAGGAGACGCTGGCACAGGCCGGCCCTGCCGCGCCGGGCCGCTATGTGCGGCTGGCCGTGGCCGACAGTGGCAGCGGCATGGACGCGGCCACGCTGGCCCGCGCGACCGAGCCCTTCTTCACCACCAAGGGGGCCGGCAAGGGAACGGGCCTGGGCCTGGCCATGGTCCATGGCCTGGCAGGGCAGTCGGGCGGCGGTTTCGTGCTGCAGAGCCAGCCTGGCCAGGGCACCACGGCCACGCTGTGGCTGCCGGTGGCCCGGGACGATGCACCGACCACCGCGCAGGCGCGAGCCGCCGTTCCATCGCCCACCGCGTCGACGCTGCGCGTGCTCGCCGTGGACGACGATCCCCTGGTCCTCACCAACACCGTGGCCCTGCTCGAGGAGTTGGGGCACACCGCTCTGCAGGCGGCCACGGCAGACGAGGCCCTGCGGCTGCTGCGTGCCGATGCGACCATCGCGCTGCTGGTCAGCGACCACGTGATGCCCCACATGACCGGCGCGCAGCTGATCGCCACCGTGCGCCACGAACGCCCGCAACTGCCCGTCGTGCTGGCCACGGGCTATGCCGAACTGCCGGCCGGACTGCCGCCGCGCACCGTCCGCCTGGCCAAGCCGTTCGACCAGGCCGCACTGGCGCTGGCCATCGCGGAAGCGCTGGCCGACCGGTGAAGGACGCGCGCAATGCCGTCCGGCGGCGTCCTACGCGCATCTGCGCCCTCGCGCGGCTGCTCCGCACGACGCGGGCACGCACGATACCTGGATGAACCGCCTCGCCCCGCCGCTCGTTGTCTTCCTCGTCGAAGACAACGCCCTGATCCGCGACAACTTGATCGTGGCGTTGGAGGAGCTCGTGGACATGCGCGTGGTGGCCTGGGCCGAATCGGAGGAGACCGCCGCCGAATGGCTGCGCGAGCACCCGGACGGCTGGCAGCTGGCGGTGATCGACCTGTTTTTGCGTGACGGTTCGGGCCTGGGCGTGCTGCAGGCCTGCCGTTCGCGCGACCCCCGCCAGCGCGCCGTGGTGCTGACCAACTATGCCGACGTCGACATCCGCGCCCAATGCCTGGCGCTGGGCGCCGATGCGGTGTTCGACAAGTCCACCGAGCTGGACGCTTTCCTGGAATTCTGCGAACGCTGAAACCTCACCGCCGGCGCGCGAACTGGCGCAGCGCGAAGCCCCACACCAGCCGCGAGGCGTCCGGCCCGTCCGGATCGCCGTAGGCCTGGGTGGCCGCACCGCCGCTCCATGCGTGGCCCAGCGCCGGGATCTCCACCAGCGTGGCGATGGTGCGTTGGCGCACCCGGTAGTCGGTCACCCGCATGGCATGGCGTTTGCCGCGCTGCACGGCGCGGGCCTCGCCTGGCTGCGCCTGCGCAGCCTGCGCCCAGGCCAGGGCTGCGGCCGCACCGTTGCGCGGCGCGACCACGCGGTCCTGGCCGCCCTGGATCACGAGCAGTGCGGGCCAGTGGGCCAGCATGGCCTCTGGCGTCGCGGCCAGCGCATCCGTCGCGCCGTGGCCGGCCATGGCACGCAGGGCCGAGGCCGTGCTGTGGGCCGTGCCCGGCGGCACCCCCGAATGCATGGCGACGGCCTGGAAGCGGTCCGGATAGCGTGCCGCGACCAGCGCTGCCATGCCGGCGCCGGCCGAGAGACCGGCGATGGCCACGCGCGTGCGGTCGCCGCCGTACAGCGTGCAGACCTGCTCGACCGCCTGCAGCACCAGGGCAGCCTCGGCAAAGGCGCGCTGGGAGCGCGTTTCGTACCAGTTCCAGCAGCCGTTCGGGTTGGCCAGGCGGTCCTGCTCGGGATAGAGCACGGCGAAGCCGGCGCGCGCGGCGATCAGGTGCATGCGCGTGCTGGCCGCAAAGCGCGCTGCGTTCTGGTCGCATCCGTGCAACATCACCACCACCGGAATGCGCTGACCCGGCAGGCAACCCGCCGGCAGGAACAGGCGGTAGCGCCGCTTGCCGGCCGGCGCCACCGCCACGCCCCAGAGCCAGCGCCCGCCCGACGGCCTGGCCGGCGCGGTCTTAGCGGCCGTGCGCACGCGCTTGGCTGGCGGGACTGTCTTGGCCAGGTTGGCCTTGCCGCGCCGTGGCTTGGGCGGCATCAAGGGCGCCAGACTGCTCGTGAACAGCCGCGTGAGGTTTTTCAGGGTCTTGCGTCGGAGCATGGAAGTGGAAGCGGCCGAAGAGAGATGGCTCAGACAGCTGCACTGAGTGTGCCAGCGCGATGAGGCGGGGGCCGCGGTGCGCTCTTGTCCTGCCTCCGTGTCCTCGCCTTTCAGCATCCGGCTGACGCGATGCCGGCCCTGGCCCGGCGCCCCGAATCGGTCTGCGCCTACACCGCCCGCTGCCGCGTCGGACCCAGCATGGGGCCTTGTCCAACGACACACAGGAGCAGCGAATGTCCAAGAAGCCCTCTCCAACGCGCAGCGACATGGACGGCGACCCGCAGGCCCAGGCCCACGGCAAGGTCGCCAACGATCGCAACCAGCCCACGCCGGGCGGCGCCACGCAGATCCACCAGTCGCAGCGCTCCCCGGCCAGCCGCAACGACCGCGAGTCGCAGGTCGGCTCCAGCAACCAGGTGCGCAGCCGCCAGGGTGGCATGGGGCGCTGAAGCGCGCGCAACCCCGTGCAGGCCGCCAGTGCAACCTTCAGTTCCCCCTAAGTTTGGGATCGGAAAATTCCCATCGACAGCCTGCACTTCTCCCCCCTCCTCCCTCTGGGCTGCCTTTGACCCGCATCGCGCGGGTTTTTCTTTTTGTGGGAGGGGCGGTGATCGCATCCAGCGCGGCGCTGGCTGGGGGGCTACCCGTGGTTCTGCGCCTGGTCGGCTGGGCGGTGTGCAGCTGATCAGAGCCGCTGCTGCGTGCCGGCGTCGAACAGGTGCACGTGTTCCAGTGCGATCGCCAAGCTGATCCGGTCGCCCGGCTTGACCAGCAGCCGGTCGTGGACCAGGGCCTGGATGGCCCGGCCGTGTGACTCGCAGGCCAGCAGCGTGTCGGCGCCGCTGAACTCGACGACCTTGACCTCGCAGGCGATACCGGGCGTGCCGGCGCTCTGCACGCGCAGGTGCTCGGGCCGCAGGCCCAGCAGCACCTGGCGGCCTTCGAGGTCCTGGCGCTGCCCGGGCAGCGGCACGGCACCGCCCGGCGTGCCGGCGCTTGCGCCCTGCACCGTGGCCGGCAGCAGGTTCATCGCCGGCGAGCCGATGAAGGTGGCCACGAAGGCATTGCCGGGCCGGTCGTACAGCTCCACGGGCGTGCCGACCTGCTCGACCCGCCCGTCGCGCAGCACCACGATGCGGTCGGCCATCGTCATGGCCTCGACCTGGTCGTGCGTGACGTAGATCGAGGTGGTCTTCAGCCGCTGGTGCAGCGCGCGGATCTCGGTGCGCATCTGCACGCGCAACTTGGCGTCCAGGTTGGACAGCGGCTCGTCGAACAGGAAGACCTTGGGGTCGCGCACCATGGCGCGCCCCATGGCCACCCGTTGGCGCTGGCCGCCCGAGAGCTGCTTGGGCAGCCGGTCCAGCAAGGCATCGAGGCCCAGCATGCGGGCGGCGCCGGCCACCTTGCTGCCGATGGCGTCCGCCGCCGTGCCCGCGATCATGAGGCCGAAGCCCATGTTCTCGCGCACCGTCATGTGCGGGTACAGCGCGTAGGTCTGGAACACCATGGAGACCTCGCGCTGCTTGGGCGGCAGGTCGTTGACGACCGTCTCGCCGATGCGGATCTCGCCCGTGGTTGGCGCGTCCAGGCCCGCGATCACGCGCAGCAGCGTGGACTTGCCGCAGCCGCTGGGGCCGACGAACACCGCAAACTCGCCGTCGCCGATCGCGATGTCCACGCCCTTGATGACGTTCGTTTCGCCGAACGTTTTCGTGATCCCCGACAGGGTGACCGATGCCATGGTTCTTATCCGCCTTTCACGCCGCCGGCCGTCAGGCCGCCGACAATTTCCTTCTGAATCACCAGCGTGAGCACCAGCACCGGCAGTGTGACCAGCAGCGCCGCGGCCGCCAGGGGCCCCCAGGCGATCTGCTCGAAGGTCAGCACGTTGTAGATGGCCACCGGCAGCGTGCGCGTCTCGCGCCCGGCCAGCACGGCGCCGAAGATGAAGTTGTTCCACGAGAAGATGAAGGCCAGGATGGCCGCCACCGTGATGCCGGGCCGCGCCAGCGGCAGCGCAATGTGCCGAAAGCGCTGCCAGGGCGAGCAGCCGTCCATCACCGCGGCCTCGTCGAGTTCCAGCGGCAGCGTCTCGAAGTAGCCCGCCACGATGTAGACCATGATGGGCACGGTGATCACGAGGTGCGTGATGACCACCGGTGCCAGCGTGCCCGTGAGGCCCAGCGCCTGAAACAGCGTGAACAGCGGGATCAGGAAGCTGATGGCCGGCGTCATGCGCGCGATCAGGATGGTCAACAGCAGCTTCCTGGCCTTGAGCCGCGCGATGCCATAGCCGGCCGGTACGCCGATCAACAGCGCCACCAGCGTCGCCAGGCCCGACACCGTGACGCTGTTGAGGAAGTACTGGAAGAACGGTCCGCTGTCGAACACCTTGCGGAAGTTGTCCAGCGTGGGCGGGCTCGGGATGAACACCGGCGGGTAGGCCAGGTTGTCCACCTCGTTCTTGAAGGCCAGCGACAGCATCCAGAGGAAGAAGCCGATGGCTGGCGAGACAAGGAGAAAGACGCACAGCGCGAGCAGCACCCGATCGATCAGTTTGGCTTTCATGGCGCGACGCTCCACTCGGAGCAACGGAACTCGCGGAGTAGGCCCTGCGAGGGCACCCGCGGAACTGGCTCCGCCAGGCCGCTGGGTGCGCCCCTTGAGCAACTGTGTTGAAAGTCAAGCTTTTGCATGGGCGCTTTCGTGCTTGG
>NZ_VEDO01000130.1 GCF_007677875.1 Variovorax boronicumulans
GGAGGGCGATGTGAGAGGGATGTGGGTGATGAGGAAAGGGGGGGTGTAGGTGGTGGTGGAGGGGGAGTGGGGGGTGAAGGAGGTGAAGGGGGTGATGGGGGAGAGGGGGGGGATGTTGAGGGGGATGGGGATGGTGTAGTGGTTGTGTGGGGTGGGGTGGAGGTTGTGGGAAGGGGGGATGGAGAGGTTGAGGAGGTGGGGGTGGAAGGAGGGGTGGAGGGAGGTGAGAGGGTGGTAGGGGGGGATGGGCTTGG
>NZ_VEDO01000131.1 GCF_007677875.1 Variovorax boronicumulans
CCCGCCCCCCCAGGCCCTGCAGCCCCACCCCCCCCGTCTCCCCTCCCAACACCCTCCCCCCTCCCTCTTCCACCTCCAACACCCTCCCCATCCACAACCCCACCTCCAACCCTCCCTAGCCCCCCTCCTCCCCCTCCAACCCCTCTCCCACTTCACCATCCCCCACAACCCCCCCTCACTCCGTCCCCTCCTCCCCGTACCCCCCTTCCATCCCTTCCGCACCCGCGGACCCCTGCACGCCCCTGATCGCCTA
>NZ_VEDO01000132.1 GCF_007677875.1 Variovorax boronicumulans
CGGACACCGAGCAGGAAGGGTGCGACGCCGTGGGCGGTGTCGAGGGGGAGGATGTAGTTGTGGTAGTGGGGGGGGTGGCCGGGTGGGTGGCGGAGGGGGTAGGTGATGGTGGGGGGGAGGAGGTTGTTGGGATGGGTGGTGTTGGAGGGGTAGTTGAGGGTGGTGGGGAGTGATCATTTGTGTGGTGGTGAAGGGAGGGGGAATTGCTTGGAGATTGGATGGGAGTTGGAGGAGCTTTTAGGCGAGGGGAGAA
>NZ_VEDO01000133.1 GCF_007677875.1 Variovorax boronicumulans
CAACAACCACTTCGACGTCTCGCTGGCCATGTTCACGCACGTGGGCGCGGCAGCACCCGGCAAGGTCACGGCCATCGACACGCACTGGATCTGGCAGGACGGCCAGCGGCTGACCAAGGAGCCCCTGAAGATCGAAGGCGGCTACGTGCAGGTTCCGAAGAAGCCGGGCCTGGGCGTGGAGCTGGACATGGACGAGGTCGAGAAGGCGCACCAGCTGTACCTGCAGCACGGCCTGGGCGCGCGCGACGACG
>NZ_VEDO01000134.1 GCF_007677875.1 Variovorax boronicumulans
GTGGGTGACCGATGTGGACGATGGGGTGGGAGGAGACTTTGACGGGGGGGGGAGGCAGATGGGCCAGCGTGTGGAGTGGGTGGTGGTAGGTGGGTGTGTGGAGGATGTGGGGGTAGTGGTGGGGGGGGGTAGGATGGGGAGGGGGATGGGGGGGATGGGGTGTGGGATGGGGGGGACAAGAGCGATGCGATGGATTCGGGGGTGGCGGTGGTGGAGGGGGGCGAAGGGGGGAGGGGGTGGGGAAGTGGGAT
>NZ_VEDO01000135.1 GCF_007677875.1 Variovorax boronicumulans
GCGCGTGCTCGCGTCCGGCGGCACGAATGACCAATACTTTCATAGGGCCCGGTTGTGGTAGACGTTTTGGACGTGGTCGAGGTGTTTGAGGGGGTGGAGGTATGGGGGGGGGAGAAGTGTCAATTGGGGGTTGAGGGGATGGATGGGCTGGGGGTGGAGGTGGAGGGTGGTGTGGAGGGGGAGGTGGAAGGTGGAGTGGATGGTGAGGGTGGGGGAGAGGAGATAGGGGGGGGTGGAATGGTGGAGGGGGT
>NZ_VEDO01000136.1 GCF_007677875.1 Variovorax boronicumulans
AAGGGGGAAAGGCGGACGGGGGGTGGGTGAGAGAATGGGGGTGGATGGGTGGGTGGAGGGGAGTGGGGAGGGTGGGGGATGTGGGGGGGGTTTGGGATGTAGGGGGGGGGTATTTGGGGGGGGGGGTGAGGGTGGTGGAGGAGATGTAGGTGGGGGTGTGGTATTGATTGAGGGGGGGGATGGGTGGGGGGTGCAGGAGGGTGGGAACAGGGGGGAGGAGATGGGTAGGAGTGGGGGTGGGAGGGCGCAGG
>NZ_VEDO01000137.1 GCF_007677875.1 Variovorax boronicumulans
GGGGGGGGTGGAGATGGAAAGCGTGGGTGGTGGGATGGAGGATGGGGGGATGGGGATGCGGTGAGTGATGGGGGTGTGGGAGGTGTAGAAGAGTGTGGGGGGGATGGTGGGTGGGATGTGGGAGGAGGTGGATGGGGAGATGGGGGGGGGGTTGATGGGGGGGAAGGGGGGGGGGAAGAGGAGGGTGGTGCGGGAGGTGGTGCGGGGGGTGGGGGTGCAGGGCGGGATGAAGAGCGGGAGGTACGGGGTG
>NZ_VEDO01000138.1 GCF_007677875.1 Variovorax boronicumulans
ACGTCCCCCTCACCTACCCCCATCTGAAGCTCCTTCCCATCGCCCACCCATTCCTTCCCCCCCCCCTCCAGGTACCACACGCGCCACCAATACATCTTCCCCCCCATCCCCATCCCCAACTCCCTCACCCCCCAATACACCTTTCCCATCTTCCCCCTCACGCTCATCCCATTCCTCCTCACCTCCTTCCTCTCCCTCTACTTCCTCCCCTACCTTCCCACCTTCATCCTCAACCCCCACCCGCACCAC
>NZ_VEDO01000139.1 GCF_007677875.1 Variovorax boronicumulans
TACACCCCTATCACCTCCTATGCCCACCCTTTCCAGACTCTTCTCTTAACACTCCTCCTATCACTAACACGCTCTTCCCATTTCCCTCCCCACTACTTTCCCAATCTCCCTTCATCTCTTTTCCTCCACCTACTCAGATGTTTCACTTCACCCCCTTCGCCTCCTTACCCTATCTATTCACATAACCATACCTTTGCAGGTGGGCTCCCCCATTCCCACATTTCCCGATCAAAGCTAATCTGCCACCTC
>NZ_VEDO01000013.1 GCF_007677875.1 Variovorax boronicumulans
CTGGTGGACACGAGCATCCTTTGCTCCTACCGCGCTTTCAAGATGACTTCGCCGGACGCTTACGCTCGAACGACCGCACTGGAGTGTGCTGCGGTCATCCCAGCCATCGTCGCTCGACCATCTTGAGAATCTGGTGCTTCAGCGACCGCTGTCAGCTTGGGCGTAGTGGCGCTGCGCGCCCGTTGCAGCCTCGCGTCATGCCGGCCTGAACGACAGAAGTGCAGCGATTGCTGTTCTCCGCGCCTTGAAGCCGGACTTACGCTCTTGGACCTAAAGCAGTCATCGGGTCACGGGTCGAACATTCCACCGCCGAAGGCTACACCTCAAAGCAACGATCAGCGCCGAACAGCGCCTGCATCCGCGCTGTTTTCGCCGCGGAAGCCTTGCCCATGTCGATCACAGCGAGCCTCTGTCGCGCCCTGGAGCAGCAGACGTAGAAGACGTTGCGAGAGCGGTTCGCACGTTCTGAGTTCGCCGCGGCGTCAGCGCCGGAAAGGTACTTGTCGAATGAATAGAAGTTCCACGCAGCGCCGGAATCGTCCAGTACCACCAACACGGTCTCGAACTCGTCACCCTTCACCCCATGCTTCGTTGCGAAGGGCGTGCTGGTCATGAAGAACCGAGCGAATGCAGCGACCTGTGCGTAGGGAAGCGCAAAGAGTGCATCGTACAGCTTCGCGTCCGCCTGCTCTCGCTCTCGCGCGGCTTGATCCATCTCCGCGGTGACGATGGGTTGGTTGTTCCCGAGGCGGATGCTTAGGTCATCGGTCAGCGGGAAGAGCTGGCGATCTCGAATCGTCTCCAGCACCTCCCGGACAGTGCCGGAGCCGCGCTTGTCGATCAGCGTGTTCAGCGCGTCGCGGACGCCTGACTTTGCGGCGCGACTGGCAAGCCGGTGACCTGCGCCATGAAGCCTGCCAAGCGTCTCGCCGATTTGTCCCTTCTCCCAAGCCTGCGCCAGCGGCTCCACCTTCTCCAGAAAGAAGGCGATCCGTCGATCGGAACCATCGGTGAGGGCATCTTTGGCGAAGCCGCCTCGATCCGCAAAAGCCTGCAAGAGGTCAGCGAAACCGGCCTTTCGGGCAATCAGCCTATGGGTGAGGTAGAGCTCACGCGTGCCGTGGTCCGTCAGATCCCAGGTCAAGGCGTCCGTCAGCAGCTCTCGTGCGCGCTGAAGCCCTGCCTCGTCGGCTGCACTCCCGACTCGGATGTACGCGGCATCGCCTTGCACGTTCTTGTTGCCCGGGATCTGGGTGATGTCTGTCCGGATTTTGTTCAGCACGTTAATGACGCTGAGGGAGCAGCGGCGGTTCTCACGCTTGACGATCACTTCCAGCGGCGCGGAGAGACCCGCGGGCAAGGCGCCGATCCCCTTGTGCTCGCCGTGGTGATAAATGTTCTGCAATTTGTCGCCGAAAAATCCCAGCACGACTTTGTCACCGACCAAAGGCAAAATTCGGCCAAGCAGGATGTCGACAACCGCCGCGCTGGTGTCCTGGTACTCATCGACAAAGATGTAGGGGTAGCGGCTCGCCACGATGCGTGCCAGCTTGTCATACCGGGCATAGACAATACGGGCGATCGACAGCAGGTCATCATGAAAGATCCGACCGTCGAGGAACTTGGAGCCCCGGTCCGAATAGTTCACCTCGAGCCGGTCATCCACCTTCGCTTGCAACTCCGCCTGATCGACTCGACGCGTGCTTGCCGGCGGGAGCGAAGCGTTGAAATCGAGCAGCGCTTGTCGGAGCGCCTGCTGATGAGGCTGCAGCGTGCTCCAGAGGAAGTCGTGGATGGTCGAGACCCGCACCAGGCTGTTGCCTTGAATCCGCTCGATCACCTGGTTCTTGGCTACATTGGTATAGGTGATGCAGGCGATCTGCTGCCCATCCCGTTTCAGCCTGTCAGCGATGGGTGGTGCGCACAGCTTCTTGAGACCCTCGACCAGAGAGTACGTCTTGCCCGCCCCAGCACCGGCGTCCAGCACGAAGCTTCGGCCGTTGGTGAGGCAATCGGCGATGCGCTCGTCCGCTGTCTTCTCGGGCTGTGCCGCGGCTACTGCTTCGCCAACCATTCGAGCCCCTCTCGGATGTACTTGGGTGTTGCCCAGCCGCTGTTGGCCAGAAGATCAAGCGCGAAGTCGACCTTCGGCAGGCTGACCGCATAGGCGTCGGCGGTCAGAGCCGCGGCGTCCGCATGGGTGAAGGTGTCGCCGGTGGCGAGCAACTTGGCCTTGTTGGCGAGCAGCCACGCCGCATTCGCATACACGAAGGCCTCTTCGAAGCTCCGTGCACAAGGTTGGCCAGCGGCTTCGGCGATTTGGTAGGCGACTCGAACGCGGCCAGAGGTCTTCTCTGCTTCACCAGCTGCCATCAGCTTGGGCAGTTCGGCACTGCCCGGCAACCACTTCGACAGGGTCGCATTGCTACTCGCGTGGCCGTTGGCGACCGGCGTCTTCTTCTTGGTGGTGCCGTCGATCGAGTCCAGATCGGTGATCACCAGCGCCGGCAGTTGCAGGAACTCGATCAGCTTCCGGAAGAGATGCGCGTACGCGCCACCTACCTCCACCGTACAAACATAGGTCGAAGTGAGCTTGTCGCGAAGTGCGGCTTCGAGTGCCGCGATCAGTCGAGGCAAGAGCATGCGCTCCACCTGCCCTTCGATGAACACGAGCTTGTCGGCAAAGAACACGTCGCATCGCGTCGTCGTGAGGTACTTCCGAAGAAACTCCATCGCGGTCCTCTCGGGGTCGGTCTTCGCCGAAGCCTCGAAGGACAGCAAGTCCTTGATCTCGACTGTGCCCTTGTTGCGCCGGAAGTAGCGAATCGGCGCGAAGCCGCAGTTGGCCGCCATGTGCGACGAATGCGTGGTCAGCAACAGCTGCACGCCAGTCTCGCCGGCCGCGGGTGCAAGGAACTCGCTGACCTTCTGCACGAACACCGCCTGCATCTGGGGATGCATGTGGACTTCCGGCTCCTCCACGACCACCAGGTGTACGCGCGGACGGTGCTCAGGGTCTGACTCGACGTCCTCACGGAACGACTTCAAACACAGGACGATGTAGATCAGGTTCTTGAACCCGAGACCGTTATAGCGTTCAGGCAACTCGAAGGCTTGATCGATCGCCGCCGCGGCGCCGTCGGCCGGCAACCCCACAGCGGCGATGGCGGCGTAGTAGACACGCGTCGTGTCCTTAAAGAGCCCATCGGCGCTGAGCTCGGCGCGGACGGTCAGCTTGGGTGACTCGGGGTGGCCAAACTTCGCGAGGCCCTTCATGAGGCCATCAAATGCCTTGACGTACTGGGGGCCAAGCGCCGTGGACTGCTCTCGCAGCGTCTTCTCAAGCGCCTTGAAGTCGCTGGGCGCGTCGACCTTGTAGCGCCGCTCGTAGTGGGCGTGGAGCAAGGTCGATAAGCGCGTAGCCTTGCCCTCCTCACGATCGTCGATGTGGCGCTGCGCACTGACGACGTCGATGCGAATCAGCCGCTGCAGGATGCCGCGGTCGGGCAACCTCTCAGCTTGAGCGCCGTCAGGGCTCAGCTTGAACTGATCGAGCTTGTAGTGGTCGTGCAGCGTGACGCCAAGGTAGTCGGCGAAGGACTGGTCATCGTCACGATCTTTAAGGTACGCCTGCGCCAGTTGCTGGGGGTTTGCAGGCCCGAATCGGATCTCGACGGTGACGGTCGTGGACGCATCCTCCAGGTCCATCAGCAGTTCGCCTGCGAGTGCCAGATCTGGACCAGTGTCGTCGTAGTCGAACTTCAGTTGCAGCGACAAGACCGGCAGCGCAGGCAGTGGCGGCGGCTCAGCAGCTGGAGCTTCACCCGCGGCTGCCGCCGTCAGGACGTGTGTCTCGAACTTCACGAAGGCGTCACGGCAGCCAAGGGAAAAGTCGTTGATCGACAGCTGCTTGATCGGCCTTTGCAGAAACGCCAGCATGGCCTCGATGGTCGAGGTCTTTCCGCTGTTGTTGGGGCCCACCAGGATCGTCGTGATGCCCGTCGTGTCCAGCCGCATGCGCGCGTCCTGCAGCAGCCGGAAGTTCTTGATGACTATTTCGGACAGCTTCATGCGTTCTCGCTTTCTCTGATCGTCGCGGGCGCTGCGCATCCCCTGAACGACTAAGCCTTAATCGGCGGGTGGTTGACCTTGTTCCTATCAGCCGCCCTGAACGCAATGCCGTCAGGTACGCGACCGCAGACCGCAACCCATTCCGGTTCCAGGTCCTTCTCGACCGTCAACCGAACGGTCAGAACGCGCTCCAGGTCGTCGTCCGGCCCATCGGCGAGCTGTCGGGCCACTGCGTCCCAGCCCCTGAGGATGTTGCCGCACTTGTTGAGCGGCGAGCACATGCAGCCTTGTGTCTGCGCATCATAGATACATCTTGTCACGTAGACGCTGAGGCGCCGCGCAGACCATCATCAGAATTGCTAGATCGGCACATCCGGAAAGCCGGAACTAAGGCTCCGGGCTCTTTTGGCACGTCCCGCCCGGTGAGCCGCACAACGGCGTTAACTGTCCTCACGTGCGTTAGGCCTAGCTAGTCGCTGCGCCCCGCAAATCGTCGGCGAAGCCCGGACCGACATGGCTGGCCGAAAGCAGGGCACGAACTGGCCAGATGCAGGTCGTGGTCTGGCGACGCAATCTCGATCAGGGCCGCTTGCAGGCGCGCGACAGCGGGAAAGAAGAACAGCCCAAGATGAAGCCAGAACGACGCTCTGCGACACCGTCGAGCACGGTCGTTGTCGATGCGGAGAAAACCCTGCGGGAAGAGAACGAACGACTGCGCGCGGAGGTCGCGTACCTAAAAAAATTGCAGGCCTTGATCCGGTCGAAGAGGTCAGCTGCGCCGACAAAGCGCGCCTGATTGCCGGGTTGAGGCATGACCATAAATTGGCGGACCTGTTGCACGTCGCGGGCCTGCCGCGCAGCACGTTCTACTACCAATGCCAGGCGACCAAGCGCGCCGACCAGCAACGTGCCGTGGAAGCCAGGATTCGCACTGTCTACGATGAGCACAAGGGCCGCTACGGCTACCGGCGGATCACGGCCGTGCTGTGCAATTCGATGGCGGAACCGATCAACCACAAGTGCGTGCAGCGTCTGATGCAGAAGATGGGGCTGCGCGCGTTGATTCGGGCGAAGAAGCGCTCCCGGCATGTTCCGGGCATGAGCGATGAGCACGTCCCCAACGTTCTGCAGCGCGACTTCTGCGCGAGCGCGCCAAACCAGAAGTGGGCGACCGATGTCACCGAGTTCAATGTGAACGGCCACAAGCTCTACTTGTCGGCCTGCATGGACCTGTACAACGGCGAGATCGTCGCGTACCGCATGGCAAGGCGCCCGGTCTTCGAGATGGTTTCCAGCATGCTTGAAGCTGCGCTCTCGCGGACCAACTGCGCCGCCGACCTAATCGTGCACTCCGACCAAGGCTGGCACTACAAGATGCAGCCCTACCGAGCGATGCTCGCGCGATGCGGAGTCAAGCAAAGCATGAGCCGCGAGGGCAACTGCTTCGACAACGCGGCGATTGAAAGCTTCTTCGGTACGCTGAAAGCCGAGTATTTTCATCTCGAGAAGCCCGACAGCATTGATGCGCTCGAAGCGGGCGTGCATGATTACGTCCACTACTACAACCGCGAGCGCATCAAGCTCGGGCTGCAGGGGCTCAGTCCGGTGGAGTACCGATTGAGAAGCACCGCCTGAACGGCGGCATCGTGACTGTCCAACTTCTGGGGGTCAGTTCAGAACCGGGGCGGTTCACTACAGCGCTGCGGCAAAAGCCCAGGTGGTAGCCGAGTGCGATGAGCCAGGGGCGTCGGTGGCCAAGGTGGCAATGGCGCACGGCGTCAACGCCAACGTCGTGCACCGCTGGCGGCAATTGGCCCGCGAAGGCCAGGTGAGACCCGCCAACGCTGGCGAGTTCATCGCACTGCCGCTGATGGCGTCACCCGAGGTCTCTCCCGCGTCGGTAGACATCCGTCTCGAACTGCGCCGCGGCCCAGTCACGATGACGACCACATGGCCGGCCAGTGCCGCAGCAGACTTCGCGGCCTGTGACGTGCTTCCCATCCGCCGTACCAATGTGAATTAGCAGGAGTCCGCCTATCAGGAAGCTCAAGCGGCTGCTGGCCGAGGCGCGCATGGATATGCATGCGCTCAAGAGCGTTCTGGGGGTAAAGCGCTAGCCCCACAGGCTTGGCGCGAGGCCATCGGGCAGCTGGTGCGCGAGCACGGGCTGTCCGAGCGCCGCGCGTGCAGGCTTGTGGGGCTGAGCCGAGACAGCTACCGCCTGGCCACGAAGCTCAAGCCTGTCGGACCACCCTCAAGACGGCCGACCCATCCACCACGTGACGATCGTCTACGGTGAGGGTCCCACGCATGAATGCGAGAGACCCCGTTGCTTGGATTAGGTGTCCCCGTGCAACCACGAAATCTCCATCGCTTGCCGGGGCCAAGAAGCGCATGTCCAGCTGAACCGTGACGCACGGTCTGCGGTCTAGCTGCTGCCAAGCGATTGCAGACAAGGCATGGTCCAGCAGCGCACTCAAAGCGCCACCATGCACAGCACCCGCTGGGTTGAGGTGCTCGGCGGTTGCCACGAACCCATAGGCCCAGCCCGATGGCTCTTTCAAAGTCCAGAGCGGCCCGATGCGGTTCGCGAAACCGGGTAGGTCGCGTTGCTTCCAACCGGCAGCCGAGAGGCGAGCTGCTTGCTCATCAGATGTTCGCGTCATCCAGCACCTCCCATCATGCTGGACAGGCTCTGGGCCTCCTCCACCAAGGCCTTGGCGAGCGCCTGCGTGGTCCCTTTGGGCAATTGATCCGTGACGCCGACTGCGACCAACGCATGCGTCATTCGCGAAGGGGTCGCCAGTACCGGCACCGCGAGAACCGTAATGCCGCTCATGTAGTTTCCCTGGTCAAGCGCATAGCCCTGCCGCATCGACGCGCCGACTTCCTTCTGCCACTGCGCGAACTCTGGCGGACTGTCCCAACGCAATGACCTGAAGTGCTTTTTCAGCTCGGCGTCGGATAGCTGCGCTTGCGCGGCAACAAGCCGGCCCGTGGCGCTGGTGAACGCAGGAAACCGGCTGCCGACGTCCACGTAGAAGCTGAACGGAGAGCGCGACCGCGCGACCGCAAGCACGACCAGGTCCTCGACACCGGTCACCTTGACGCCGATCGTGGTGACGTTCCATTCGTCCGCAATCCTGTCAAGCACAGGCTGCGCCAGGGCGTGGAACGGGTTCTTCTCGGCCACGCTGCGCGCGAGCGACAGCACGCCTACCCCGAGGGCATACCTCTTCGTCCCGGGATCGACCTGGACCATCTGCTCCTCGGCCAAGGCGCGAAGGATGTGCAGGCATGTGCTTGTGACCATCTCAAGCTGTTGCGAAATGGTCTTCAACGTCGACGGTTCGGACTGCTGCGCCAGGAAGCGAAGGATGGCGAGCGCCCGGGACACAGCAGGAACCGGTCGAACGCGTGGAGTGGAAGGGGTTGTGGGTGCTGAGCGGTCGGTCGCCATAGGGTTGCGTTTGGGACGTCCTGAGGATACGTCCCTTTTTCCGGCGAGCAAGCCATCGAAAAACGGTGTCACTGGTGTCTCCTTTAATTTGTCTATATACAAACCGAAGTTGTATTTGACAATTTTAGGCTGCATTTCAAACAATGTCTCCCATCGACACGGAGACAAGCACATGACGCAGTTGACGCAGTTCACTTCTTACGCAGACGCGCAAGCGCACTGCAGCTCAGAGGCACTTTGGAGTTTGTTTGACGGCGACCGCGAGCGCTTCAACATCGCGCATGAGTGCATCGACCGGCATGTCGAATCGGGCCGCGATGCGGTGGTGCTCGTCCGTGCGGACGGGCATGACGAGGTCTTGAGCTTCTCAGCGATCTCGGAAGAGTCGTCGCGCTTCGCGCACTTTCTGATGGGCCGCAATGTGAAGCCTGGCGACCGCGTTGCGGTGATGCTCGAGCCCTCGATGGCGTTCTACGCTGCCATCTTCGGCGCGATCAAGATGGGCGCCATCGCGGTCCCACTGTTCACGCTGTTCGGCCCTGATGGAGTGAAGCTCAGGGTCGCAGATTGCAAGCCTCGCATCGTGGTGACCAATTCGGAAAAGGCGCCCGCCGTTCCGGCCCAGGATGGCCTGGACGTCGTCATCGCGGATGCGGCGTTCCTGGCGGATTTGCGCGGCTACCCCGGCACGTTCGCGGTGAACACACGCGCAGACGATCTTGCGATCTTCCAGTACACGTCGGGCACGACGCGCGAGCTGCCCGATGCGGTGAAGCACACCCACCGCGCGCTGGTGACGCTGATGCTGGCGGCCCTCTATGGGACAGGCGTGCGACCGGGCGACCGCTTCATATGCCCGTCCTCGCCGGCCTGGGGACATGGACTCTGGCACGGAACCCTTGCTCCTCTGGCCATGGGTGTCACCGTGGGCGCCTACGCTGGCAAGTTCAGCGGCGAGCGGCTGCTGCAAGCGCTCAGCACGCATCGGTTCAACAATCTCTCGGCCGCGGCGACCCACTACCGCATGATGCGCAACTCAGGCGCCGCGGATCGGTACCAGTACGGCCTCGACAAGCTGTCGTTCACTGGCGAGCCGATCGACAGCGAGACTGCAGCGTTCATCGAGGCGACGTTCGGGCAGAAGGCCTGCAGCATGTATGGCACCACCGAGATCGGCGTGTGCTTGGTCAGTTACCCCGGAGCGAAGGACTTCCCGGTGAAATCGGGCTCCCTGGGCAAGCCCGTGCCCGGTCTGCGTGTCGAGGTGCAGGATGCGGATGGCAATGCCTGCGCCCGGGGAGTGACCGGCGAACTGAAGCTCTGGCGCAAAGGCGAATGGATCGCCACCAAGGACCTTGGCCGCGTGGACGAGGACGGCTACTTCTGGCACGGTGGCCGCGCCGATGACGTGATCATCTCTGCGGGCTGGACCATCGGCGCCGTCGAGGTCGAGGACGCCATCCTCAAGCATCCGGATGTGCAGGAAGCCGCGGCGATCGGCGTGCCCGATGCACTGCGCGGCTTGGTCGTCAAGGCCTTCGTCGTCTCGAACCGGCCGGGCAGCGATGCCTTCGTCCAGGAGATCCAGGACGGCGTGCGCCAGCGCCTGAGCCAGCACGAGTACCCGCGCCAGGTCGCCTTCGTCGCAGAGCTTCCGAAGACGCCTGCCGGAAAGATACACCGCAAGAAGCTGCGCGAGCAGGAAGCGGCCAACGCCGAGCTGGCCGAGCAGGCCTCCCTCGCCCCTCAACTCTGAACCGTTTTACCAAAGGAGACAGCATGTCTACGACCACCGAGCGCACGTTCCCCAAAATCACCGAAGAAGGCCTGGAGGATCTCCGCAAGCGCATCGGCCTGAAGATCGGCGCTACCGCCGAGCCCTGGTGCTACGAAGCGACGCGCGACAACATCCGCCACTATGCTCATGGCATCGGCGACGACAACCCACTGTGGTGCGATCCCGAGTACGCGGCCAAGACCCAGTACGGCGGCATCATCGCTTTGCCGAGCTTCCTGTTCTCGACCAGCCGCATCGTCTCCGGCTACGTCGGCGGCCTGCCTGGCGTGCACGCCATGTGGTCCGGTGCCGACTGGCAATGGCACAAGCCCGTCAAGCGCAACGACACGATCTCCACCGAGGCTTACCTCAAGGACCTGGTCGAGCACCAGACGCGCTTCGCCGGCCGTGCCGTGCAGCAGATCTACCACGTCGACTTCTTCAACCAAGACGGTGACAAGGTGGCAGAGGCAGACAGCTGGTGCTTCCGAACGGAACGCGACCATGCGCGCGAGCAGGGCAGCAAGTACAAGGAAGTGCGCGAGCGCGCTCCCCGCCGCTACTCGCCCGAGGAAATCCAGGAGGCCTACAAGCTGTACGCCAAAGAGGAAGTCCGGGGAAGCACGCCGCGCTACTGGGAAGACGTGAAGGAAGGCGAGGCGCTTCCGGTCATGTTCAAGGGCCCGATGACGGTGACCGGCTTCATCGCCTACGCCCAGGGCTGGGGCGGGCTGTACATCCGGGCCAACAAGCTGGCCTGGCGACTGATCGACGCGCATCCGGGCGTGGGCATCACCAACCGCTTCGGCATCCCGGACGTGCCCGAGCGCGTGCATTGGGAAGAAGATTTCGCGCTGGAGGTGGGCGCCCCCGGCGCCTACGACTACGGCCCCGAACGCACCTCCTGGATGACGCACCACCTGACGAACTGGGCGGGTGATGCAGGCTTCCTGCGTCGGTCGAACTGCAAGATCCGTCGGCACAACCCTGAAGGCGACATGCTCTTCATCAAGGGCATGGTCAAGCGCAAGTTCGTCGAGGACGGCCGCCATCTGGTGGAGATCTCGCAAGAGGCCCACAACCAGGACGACGAACTCTCCGTGGTCGCCTCTGGCGTCGTCGAGCTGCCCTCGCGCGGCTGACATTCAGGCGGCTTGTTTCAAGCCGTCGCCCATTTATCGTCAGGCCCTCGGCAACCAGCTCGTCAGCCGGTTGGCGGAGCCGTGCTTCCAAGAGACCGCCATGGCACGCACCGAAGAAGTCGGCAATCGTTTCCGAGGGGCACTCGCTGGCCTGCGTGTCATCGACCTCTCGCGGGTGCTTGCGGGGCCGTTGTGCACTCAGATGCTGTCCGACCACGGCGCGGATGTCGTCAAGATCGAGCCGCCAACCGGCGATGAGACGCGCGGGCTAGGACCGCCGTTCGACTCGAATGGCGATGCAGCCTACTTCACCGCAGTGAACCGGGGCAAGCGCGGCTTGGCCATGAACCTGGCCGACCCGGTCGGTCGCGAGACGTTGTTTCGGCTGCTCGAAGATGCGGACGTCCTGGTCGAGAACTTCGTGCCGGGAACGATGGCTCGCTGGGGCCTGGACTACGAAGCCAGCCTGCAAGCACGCTTTCCGAAGCTGATCTATTGCTCGGTCACGGGCTTTGGTGCAGATGGGCCTCTTGGAGGACTTCCCGGATACGACGCCGTCTTGCAGGCGATGTGCGGGCTGATGAGCGTGAACGGGGACGTCGCCTGCGGCCCCACGCGGATGGGCATCCCCATCGTCGACCAACTGACGGGCTACGTCGCTCTGTCCGGCATCCTGATGGCGTTGCACGATCGCAGCCGCTCCGGGCTCGGTCAGCGTGTGGAGGCCACGCTGTTCGACACGGCCATGAGCCTTCTTGTGCCCCACGCCGCCAACTGGATGTACTCGGGAACGGCACCCGGCTTGTTGGGTAGCGCCCACCCGAACATCGCACCCTACGACAAATTCGAGTGCTCCGATGGCTTGGTCTTCCTAGGCATCCTCAACGACCGGCAGTTCTCCAAGTTCTGCGAAAGCGTAGGCATCCCTTCGCTGGCGGTAGACCCACGCTTCGAGACGAACGCGAATCGTCTCGCGCACCGTGCGGAACTGCGTGCAGCGATCGAAGAAGCCTTGTCGGGTTGGCGCCGAGACGAACTTTGCAGCCGATTGATGCGGATCGGCGTCCCCATCGGTCCCGTGCACACGGTGCCGCAAGCCTTCGCGCAGCCTCACACGGCCCACAGGGGCATGTTGCTGGAGATTGGCTCGTACCGCGGCATCGGGCTTCCCGTTGGACTGTCTCGGACACCTGGTTGTCCGCAGGGACGGCCGCCTCGGTTCGGGCAGCACGCCCAGGAGGTTCTGGGCGAGTGCGGATACGACACCGACCGAGTTCAAGACCTGGTGAAGAAGGGCGTCCTTCATCAGGAACCGCAGGGGTAGAGACGCTGCACTCTTACCAACACATTCTGAAGGAGACAATGAGATGAAAATTTCGCGGCTGCTATTTGCGCTGACCGTGATAGTCCTGTGCGGCGCACTCCATGCTTCCGCTTACCCGTCCAAGACCATTCGGATCATCGTTCCGTACCAGGCCGGCCAAGGAACGGACGTCGCCACGCGATACATCGCCGACCAGCTGAGCAAATCGCTTGGTCAGGCCGTGATCGTCGAGAACAAGGCCGGGGCTGGCGGGAACATCGGCGCGGCTGAGGCAGCCCGTGCGTCGGCAGACGGCTACACGTTCGTCATGGGAACCAACGGAACGCACGTGCTTAACCAATTCCTGTACCCGTCCATGCCCTACGACACGGAGAAGGACTTTGAGCCGGTTGCGCTCGTCAGCACCTTCCCGATGGTGATCCTCGCGAACGTCGGTGTCCCTTATCACACCTTTGCCGAGTTCATTGCCGATGCCAGGGCGCGCCCGGATACGGTCAACGTGGCGCTGCCAAGCACCACGGCGCGGTTGGTCCTGGAGCTTCTGCAGCAACAGAGCGGGGCGCACCTGCGCGCGGTCCCCTACAAGGGCTCCGGCACCTCCATGACCGATCTCATCGGCGGCCAGGTGCTGGTCGGCATCGACACGGCAAGCGCGGCAAGGCCGTTCGTCTCCAACGGCCGGCTCAAGGCCCTGGCGGTCACCTCCCGCAGCGAGTCGACGCTGCTTCCCGGTGCCAGAAGCATTGCGTCGTCGGGATTGAACGACTTCGAAGTCCTGGCCTGGAATGCTCTGTACGCCCCGCGTGGAACACCGGTGGCGGTCATCCAACGGATCAACGCGGAAGTGACCAAGATCCTGGCGCAGCCCGAGACTCAGCGTCGTCTGCTGGAGTTGGGCCACGAGGCTGCCGGTGGTACGCCCGAGCAGTTGGGCTCATTCGCAGCGGCAGAGCGCAAGAAGTGGGGCGCATTGGTGAAGAGCGTTGGCTTGAAGATCGACTAGGCAGGATGCAGAGCGCACCGGTTGCGACGCGAACGGGAAACGCGCGGAAACAGACGCCCATGGCCTTTATCCGCGCGATCGTGCATGCGTACACCAAAGCAGGGAAGGACGCGACCCACGCACTGCAATCCGGCGGTCTGGAGCGCAGCCAGGTCGACGACCCCACTGGGCGCGTCACGGCCGAACAGATGGAGTCCATCTGCCACTTCGCGATGCGGGAGTTGGACGATGAGGCGCTCGGCTGGTTCAGCCGTGCGTTGCCCTGGGGAACGAATGGCATGCTCTGCAGAGCGTCGTTGCCGTCGTCAACCCTGGGGGTGGCGCTGAAACGCTGGTGTCGGCACCACGGTTTGATCGTGGGAGACATCGCCATGCGCATCTCTGTCCGCAACGCATTGGTTACCGTGGAGGTCGAAGAACACAAGGACCTCGGACAGCAGCGTGAGTTCGCCCTGGTGAGCATGCTGCGGGCCGTTCACGGCGTCGCATGCTGGTTGGTGGACTCGCGCATTGCGCTGCGGGGCGCGACCTTTCCCTACCCGCCGCCTGAGCACTCGGCGGCCTACAGCGGCATGTTCGGCGCCGGCTTGTGTTTCGATGAGAAGCAGGCGTCCATCCGCTTCGATGCGCACTGCCTTGGCATGCGGGTCGTTCGGGACGATGCGGATCTTCGCCAGATGCTCAACCGGCCCTTGCCCCTGCTGGTGCACCAGTACCCGCGTGTGCGGCTGGTTGGGAGGCAAGTCCGCAATCTGCTCAGAGCGCACGCCTCCAAGTCTCTGGCAGCATCAGACCTAGCTTCGAAGTTGAACTTGTCGGTGCGGAGCCTGCACCGGCACCTTGCGAAGGAGGGCTTCTCTCTTCAAGAGATCAAGAACGATGTGCGCCGAGAGGCCGCGATCGCATCGTTGGCGCACAACGGCCGGCCGCTGAAGCAGGTTGCGGGTTCGGTCGGGTTTCAGAACGAAGCGAGCTTCAACCGCGCTTTCCGGGAATGGACAGGTCAGACACCGGCGGCCTACCGGCGTGGGCTTGTTGGAACTGCGGCGGCGCAGGGGCACCGCCATGCTCGGAAGCTTGCCCAGGCAGAACGGCTGTGAGTTGACCGAGCCGAATCACTCCAGCCGGATGCCCGCGACTTGGATGATGCGCCGCCACTTCGCCATGTCGGTCGCGAGGTAGTCGCGCAGGCCGTCCGGTGTTCCCCCGCCAGGCAGGACACCGTGCTGCGCAAGACGCTGCCGAACCTCCGGTGTCGCCAGCACCTTGCTCGACTCGCTGTGCAGGCGCGCAATGATGGCCGGCGGTGTTCTCGCCGGCGCGAACAGCCCGAACCAGGCGGTCACCTCGAAACCAGGCAGGCCCGACTCGTCGATGGTGGCAACCTGGGGCAACTCCGGCACACGGCTGGTCGACGTCACCGCCAGCGCACGGACCTTGCCGCTCTCGATGTGCGGCAGCGCCGCCGGAATGGTCGAGAAGTAGACCTGTACATGCCCGCCCAGCAGATCGGACAGGGCCGGGCCGCCGCCCTTGTACGGCACGCTGAGCATGCGGGTGCCGGCCATGTGGTTGAACAGCTCGCCCGCCAGATGCGCCGTGGTGCCGGTGCCCGAGTTGGCGAAGGTCACCGGTGTTGACGAGGTGTTGGCCAGCTGGCCCAGCTCCTTCACGTTGGTGGCGGCCACCTTCGGGTGCACCACGAGGACCAGTGGCAGCGTTCCCACCAGCAACACGGGCGCGAGATCCCTGGCCGTGTCGAAGCCGAGCTTGTACAGGCTCGGATTGATGGGGAACGAGGTGATCGGCATCACGAGCGTGTAGCCGTCCGGCGCGGCATCCACGACGTGCTGGACGCCCAGGTTGCCGGCGCCGCCGGGCCGGTTCTCGACCACCACGGCCTGGCCAAGGGCGCCGCCGAGGCGGTCGGCCAGCAGCCGCGCCGTGAAGTCGGTGCCGCCGCCCGCTGCGACGGGGACCACGATCCGAATCGGGCGGCTCGGGTAGCTGTCGGCCGCCCAGGCCGCGCCCGCGGCCGTGCCGAGGGGCGCCAGTGCGTACTGCAGGAATATGCGGCGCGAGGGGAACGGAGGAATGCCGCGCTGGCGGCTTGGGGCTTGCGTCATGGTTGTCTCCTGATCGCTGGTGGAACTTGGTGTGGTGTTGCCGCTGCCGACGCCGGTACTGCGCGATTGCCCGGCGCGGGTGTGGTGCTGGCGACCCCGCCTGCGCTGGAAGCCGGCGCGCGCGTGCGTGCGCATTCGATGAGCGCTGCCTGCGGCTGCAGCCAGAGCAGTACCTGGTTCACGACATAGCAGGCGGGGTCTGCCTGCGCGTGGGCAGGTGCCGTGGCACCGGCCAGCGCCGTGCAGAGCAGGGCCGGCCCGGCGAGGCGCCAGGCGGTGGCCTGCATCGCGCGCATGCTGCTGATCTGCTTCGTCTCATATGCCATGTCGCCTCCAAGTGCCCATGCGGGGGGCATTTCTAAGAGCGGTGTGAAGCGGGATGGGCTGGGTTAACCCCGGCGCTTTTTATGGCTTGAAAGTTCTCTGTGGCGAGGTGTCGGATCGCGGCCGATGCAGGTGTGGCCACAGCCGCGCGACGACCTCGCGCTCGGCACCGTAGGCGTAGCAGCTGTCCACCTTCGCGCGCCGCTGGGCCTCGCTGTTGGGGCGGTTGATCTCCGCGAGCCGCAGCGGCGCCAGGCCCTGGAACGCGGTCGTGGCCATCGGTCCCAGCAGCTCCACGATGTGCGTGCACGAGACCGCGCCGCCGAGCAGTTCGCGGACCTGGCGGTTCCAGCCCTTGCGCAGCGACAGGCCGCGCAGCAGCGCCAATGCCTGTGTCGCCTGCTGGCACACCTCGAACGGTGTGGTTGCCATCGCGGCGAAGGCCTCGTGCACCTGCATGCCCTCGTCGATCACCAGGTGCACGCAGATGTCGTGCACCGGCGTGTGCGGCGGCGTGTCGTCCAGTGCCAGTTGCCGGCGGAATGCGTGGCTCTTGGTGTCGACCAGGCGGCCCACGACCTCGTAGAGGCCATCGCTGCGCTTGTAGAAGCGCAGGTCGATCTGGCGGTGGTGCAGTTCCTCGTGCTGCATCTGGATGCTTCCGGGGCGCTGCGGCGTCAGCCGGGAGCGCGCACGGGCGCCCAGGCGAAGCCGGCAGGATCCTCCACGTGCACGGCGCCGCTGCCCACCAGTGCTGCGCACTCGGCGGCCGTCAGCCCGGCCTGCTCCAGCACCTCGAGCGTGTGCTGGCCGAGTGCGGCCGGCGGCAGCGTGTGGTCGGCCTCGCCTGCGCCCAGGCGCCGCGGGAATTCCGGCACCTGGAACTGCAAGCCACGGAAAGCCACGTCGCGCAGCTTGCCGGGCGACTGTGCCTGCGGCGCGTCCAGCACGCGCTCCAGCGGCAGCACCTCGGTGCAGCCGACGCTGGCGGCTTTCAGGCGGGCCACGGCGGCATCGAAGGGCAGGGCGCCGATGGCGCGCCGGACCAGTTCCTCCACCCGCTCGCGCGCCTTCTTGCGGTCCTTGAGCTTGGCGAGCGAGGTGTCGGCGGCCTCGGGCAGGTCGAGCGCCTGGCAGAACTTGAGCCAATGCCCGTCGGTCAGCATCAGCAGGTAGAGCCAGCGTTCGTCCGCGGTCAGGTAGGCGCCGTAGCCCGGCATGGCGAACTCGCCGTGCGGCTCGCGCTCGGCCCGGCCCAGCAGCTGGGTCTTGAGTTGCACGCCGACCAGGTCGCGCGCTGCGACATGCAGGCCGGTCTCGTACAGGCCAATCTCGACATGGCGCTCGGCGGCGCCGGCCTTGGCTTGCAGCAGTGATGCGAGCACGCCGATCACGGCGTAGGCGCCGGCGAACTGGTCGTGGTACGAGGGCCCGAGACGGCTTGGCCTGCCGTCGATGCGGTTGCCCTCCATGACGCCCGTCGCGGCCTCGGCCACGGGATTGGAGGCCAGCTCGTCCTCCTGGGGGCCGGCGGCATAGCCACGGATGTGGCAATACACGAGGTCCGGATTCAGGGCTGCGCAGTCCTCGCGGCTGACGCCGAGCTTGCGCGCGGCCTTGGGCGCGAGGTTGTGGACCAGCGCATCGGAGCGCGCGAGCAGCCGGTGCAGCGCTGCGCGGCCATCCGGCGTGGCGAGGTCGATGCACGCGCTCTTCTTGCCGTGGCTGTAGGCGATGAAGGTGCCACTCGGGCCACCGCGGACCAGGCTGCGCGTCGGGTCGCCGGCCGGCGGCTCGACCTTGACGACTTCAGCGCCGAGCTGGGACAGGATGTGCGTGGCGAACGGCGCGGCGAGCATGGTGCCGATCTCGACGACCCGCAGGCCACGCAGGGGGGAATTGCTCATGGATGCCTTTCAAAGAATGCATGTTGCATTCTTATGAGGCCCAGCCGTGGCTGAACTTTGAGCCGCTGGTTTTGTTCATCCCATGAAAACCTAGCCCGCGCAACCGCGCTTTTGCAGCGCACATCCCGCTAACGTTCGCTACATCGGCTTCGCGGCACGCTGTTTCGGGTGGCTGCAACGCAGACGGATCGGGTGCGAGGCCCGCGCAAGGCGTGAATGCATCGATCTGAAGAATGCATTTTATTTAATGAACCGGAGACACCATGCGCAGACGTAGCTTTCTCTCCCACACCGCGGCGGCCGCCGCCGTGGCGCTGCCCGGCCTGGCCAAGGCGCAGCAGGCGGCCCCCGGCATCGACCTCGCAAGCAAGACTGTCACGGTGGGCGCGTTCACGCCCATCACCGGGCCGGTGCCCTTCTACGCCATCCTCACGCACGGCGCGGATGCGTACTTCAAGTGGGCCAACGAGACCAATGCGCTGAACGGCTGGAAGATCAACTACGTCACCTACGACGACGGCTACGAGCCGGCGCGCAGCGTGGCCGTGACGCGCCGCCTCGTGGAAGAGAGCAAGGTCTTTGCGCTGGCTGCGCCGATCGGCACGGCGCAGTCGGTGGCCGTGATTCCCTACGCCAAGGAGGTCGGCCTGCCCATGGTCGCGCCCATCGGCGGCGCGACGGCGCTGTTCTCCGAACGCCTGGTGTTTCCGCTGCTGCCCGATTACGGATGGTCCGCCGCATCGACGCTGGACTACGTTGCCGGCGCCCCGGTCAACGCCGGCCGCGTGAGCCTGCTCTGGCAGAACGACGAGGTCGGCCGCTCGGCCAAGCGCGGCTTCGACATGCACTGCGCTTCGCTCAAAAAGGAGGCGGCCGAGTCCATCCCCTTCGAGATCCGCACCACGGACTTCACGGCCCAGGTGCGGCGGCTGGCGAATGCCAAGTCTGACGCCGTGGTGTTCTTCGGCTCCAACGCCAACCTGGCGGCGGCGCTCAAGACCGCCGAGCGCATCGGCTTCACGACCAAGTGGCTCGCGCCCTTCTACACGGCCGATCCCACCACGCGCAAGCTGGCCGGGCCGCTGCTCAACGGTGTGTACTTCTCGTCCTGGCTGCTGCCCGTGGACGCCGACGACGCCGAGGTCAAGGCCTACCGCACGAGCGTGGCCAAGTACTGGCCGAACGACCCCATCGGCGTGCTGGGTCTGAACGGCTGGACCAATGGCGCGCTGTTCGTCAAGGGCTTCCAGATGCTGCTGGCCAGCGGCAAGCCCCTGACCCGCGAGAGCCTCGTGGAGGTCATGGAGACCATGAACCCCCAGAACTTTGGCGGTGCGCGCAACGTGAGCTTCAAACCGAACGACCACCGCGGAACGCGGCAGGAATGCATCATCCAGGCGACAGCCGATGCCTTCAAGCTCGAGCGCGATTTCAAGGCCTTCCCGGCGGATGTGTTCGATGCCAAGCTCGCCTGAGGCCGCCACCGTGGGCACCGAGAACTACGAGGCCTGGATCGGCCGCGAGGAAGAACGCAGCGAGCGGCTGCACCTGTCCGTCGCCCAGGCCATGGCCGCCACGCTGGATCTTGAGACCGCGCCGGTCGCCGGCACCGCCTTGCCGCCCGGCTGGCAATGGCTGTTCTTCAACCCGGCAGCGCGCCGCAGCCAACTGGGTGTGGACGGCCACCCGCAGCGCGGCGGCTTCCTGCCCCCGATCGCCCTGCCGCGCCGCATGTGGGCCGGCAGCCGCATCCAGTACTTGGCCGACCTGCCCGTCGATGCCGTGGCCACGCGCCGCAGCCTGATCCAGAAGGTCGAGCAAAAGGTCGGCAAGCGCGGCTCGCTGTGGTTCGTCACGGTGCAGCACCGCATCGGCCATGGCGACAAGGCCTGCATCGTCGAGGAGCAGGACATCGTCTACCGCGAGGCCAGCCCGGTCGGCGCGCCGCAGCCCAAGGCCGAGCCGCATCCGGACGAGGCACGCTGGAGCCAGCGCGTGCGGCCCGACACCACGCTGCTGTTCCGCTACTCGGCGCTGACCTTCAACGGCCACCGCATCCACTACGACCAGGCCTATGCGCGGGAAGAGGAGGGCTACCCCGACCTCGTCGTGCACGGCCCGCTGACGGCGACGCTGCTGCAGCAGTTCGCGCTGGCCCATGGCGACGGGCGGCCGCTGGCGCGTTTCGACTTCCGCGGCGTCAATCCGCTGTTCGTGGGGCGCGAGTTCCGGCTGGAGGGCAAGCCACTGGCCGACGGCTCGCTCGCACTGTGGGCGCGCGGGCCGGACGGCGAGCTCGCCATGTCGGCCACGGCAGCGTTCCGCTGACCTTTTCTTCACCCATTCACCAGGAGACTTTTCACATGGCACAGCACCTGAGCGGCCCGGCCAACCTGCAAGGCCAGGTGGCCCTGATCACGGGCGGCGCCGGCGGCATGGGCCGCGCGATCTCGCGCGCCTTTCGGGCCGCGGGTGCGCAGGTCGTCGCGACCGACCGGGCCGAGCACGAGGACATCGGCGAGGGCATCGAGTACCGCCCCTACGACGTGACCTCGCGGGCGCAGACCGACAGGCTCATCGACGCTGTCATCGCGACACACGGCAAGGTCGACATCCTCGTGCTGTGCGCGGGCACCATCGCGCGTACGCCGCTGGCCGAGAGCACCGACGAAGAGTGGGACGCCATCCTCGACGTCAACGTGCGCGGCGTCGTCAACCCCGCGCGCAAGCTGTTCCCACTGATGTGCGCCCAGGGCTTCGGCAAGATCCTCGCGGCGGGTTCGATCGCCGCCAAGAACGGCGGTGTGGCCTCGGGCCCGGCCTACGTCTCGGCCAAGGCGGCCGTGCACGGCCTCATGCGCTGGATCGCCAAGGCCGGCGCGCCGCACGGCGTCTACGCCAACACACTGGCGCCCGGCCCGGTGGAGACCGCCATGTGGGCCAACGTGACGGGCAGCACGGGCGCGCCTGCGGCCAACGCCACCGTGCCGCTGGGGCGCTACGGCAACGCGGAAGACATTGCCCAGGCCGCGCTGTTCCTGTGCTCGCCGGCTTCGAACTGGATCACGGGCACCTCGCTGGACATCAGCGGCGGCATGTGGATGGACTGAAGGTCTCCACCAGAACAACACCAGGAGACAACGACATGACTTCTTCCAACACACCGACGCTCGGCTTCGTCGGCTTCGGCAACATCGGCGGCCCCATGTGCCGCAACATGGCCTTGAAGCACGCTGGCGATGTGCTGGTGTTCGACCGCAACCCCGCGGCCTACGCTGTGCTGGACGGCACCAAGGCGCGCCAGGCGGCATCGCTGGCCGCCCTGGCGGCCGAGGCGGACATCGTGTTCATGTCCCTGCCCGGCGGTCCCCAGGTCGAAGCGGTCTGCCTCGGTGAAGGCGGGCTCACCAGCGGCCCGCGCAAGCCCCAGGTCATCGTGGACCTCAGCACCACGACGGTGGCGATGGCGCGCAGCGTGGCCGCGCGGCTGCAGCCACTGGGCGTCTCCTTCGCCGACGCGCCCGTGGCGCGCACGGTGGAGGCCGCGCGCCGCGGAGAACTGGCCATCATGGTCGGTGCCGACGAAGCGCTGTTCGCGCGCATCGAACCGCTGCTGCGCTTCATCGGTTCGGACGTCACGCGCTGCGGCGGCGTCGGCTGCGGCCAGGTCGTCAAACTCATCAACAACGCGCTGGTGTTCGAGAACACGCTGGCCGTGGCCGAGATGATGGTGCTGGGCGAACGCGCCGGCGTCGAACCCGCGTTGCTGCTGGACGCCGTGGCCAAGGGCTCGGGCGACAGCTTCGTGCTGCGCAACCACGCGCGCCGCGCGATGCTGCCGCGCGAATTCCCGGCCGGCGGCTTCCCGCCCGAGTACGCGCTCAAGGACATCGGCTACGTGCTCGAACTCGCGCAGCAGAGCGGCGTGGCCGTGCACGCGACCGAACTGGCCCGGCGCTACTACAGCGCTGCCGTGGAACACGGCCTGGGCGGGCGCTACTTCCCCAACGTGATCGAGTTGGTCGACCGCAACCTGGGCATCGCGGCGGCGCCAGGGCAGGGGGCCTGAGGCCATGGCCGACTTCCTGGGCCTGGTCTGGGCCGGTGTCATCAGCGGCTGCCTGTACGCCATGGGCGCGGTCGGCCTGGTGCTGATCTACAAGAGCTCCATGGTCGTGAACTTCGCGCACGGCAACCTGGCCGGGCTGGCCGCCTTCCTGGTGTTCGGCTTCACGGCCGGCCACTTCGCGCAGATGGCCTGGCTGCCCTCGGTGCTGCTCACGCTGGCCATCATGGTCGCCGTGATGGCCGTCAGCTACCTGCTGATCGCGCCGCTGGTCTTCAAGTACGACCTGACCAGCACCATCGCCACGCTGGGCGTCGGCCTGGTGGCGCAGGGCATTACCCAGCTGGCCTTCGGCTCCGACGTGGTCGCGCTCGACCTGCCGCTGCCGGCTTGGCAGGGCCAGCTGGGGCCGGTGCGGCTGGGCGCCTACGACCTGGCGGTGCTGGCGGCCACGGCGGTGTCGGTCGGTGCGCTGTACCTGCTGATCGAACGCACGCGCGTCGGCATCGCGTTCCGGGCGGTCTCGGCCAACCCGTTTGCGAGCCGGGTCTGCGGACTGAACCTGCGGCGCATCCACCTGCTGTCCTGGATCGTCGCCGGCCTGTTCGGGCTGATCGCCTCGCTGCTGATCGTGCCGACCAGCTTCCTGTCGTCCACCTCGGTCGCCTCCTTCATGTTGCAGGCCTTCGCCGGCGCGGTCGTCGGTGGCTTCAGCAGCCTGGCGGGCGCGGTGCTTGGCGGCATCTTCATCGGCGTGCTCATGAACCTGCTGTCGTTCTACGTGGCCGCGGAGTTCACCAACACCTATGTGCTGCTGACCATCCTCGTCGTGCTCAACCTGTTCCCCAACGGCGTGCTTGCCATGCGAAAGGGCGTCCGTGTCTGAGGCCTCCATCTCCTCCGGCGTGCTGCCGGCACCGCGCGCGCAGGCGCAGGCCGCGACCGGCCTGGCCTGGAAGCAGGGCGCGGCCGGCGCGCTCTGCCTGGCTGTGCTGGCCGTGTTGCCTTTCGTGGCCGGCGGCTACTGGACCTTCACGCTGGGCCTGTGCTTTGCCAACGCCGTCGCGATCCTGGGCGTGAGCTTTCTCGTGCGCTATGGCGGCGAGGTCTCGATCGGCCATGGCGTCTTCGCCGCGGCGGGGGCCTACACCGTGGCGCTGGTCGAGAAGTACCTGGGCCTGTCGGTGCTTGCCAGCCTGCCGGTCGCGGCCGTCGTGGGCGCCTTGCTGGGCATCGCCTTCGCATTTCCCTCGCGCAACCTGGCCGGCATCTACCTGGCCGTCGCGACCATGGCCCTGGCCCTGGCACTGCCTGAGGTGTTGCTGCACTTCCCGGCCGTGACGGGCGGTTTCGAAGGCCTGTACGTGAAGCTGGACGCCTTGCCCGGCGTCTCCAAGTCCCTGCAGCGCTACTACCTGCCGCTGGCCGGGCTGGTGCTGGTCGTGCTGCTGCTGAACCAATTTAGGCGTTCGCGCCAGGCCATGGCCTTGCTGCTGATCCGCACTTCGGCCCACGCTGCGGAGTCTTTCGGCATCCGGCGCAGCTGGGCGCGGCTGTCGTGCATGGCGCTCAGCGCGGCGGTCGCGGCCATCGGCGGTGCGCTGCTGGCGTTCAGCTCGTCGACGGTCTCGCCGAACAGCTTCACGCTGTGGACCTCGATCTTCCTGCTGGTCGGCTCGGTCGTGAGCCTGTACTCCCTGTCGCTGGTCGGCAGCGTGATCGGCGGGATGTTCCTCACGCTGATGCCGCTGCTGCTGGCCGGCGCGGGCGACTGGGTGCCCATCCTGTACGGTGCTGCGCTGCTTGCGGTGGTGCTGGGCTTCAACGCGCTGCCCCCGCATCTGCAGGCCAGGCTGCAAGGAGGCAAGTCATGAGCGCCGTGCTGTCGTCGCCCACGCTGGCCGTGCCACCCAATACGCCCTTGGCTGGGGGCGAGTCGCTCGACGTGAAGGGCCTGGTCCTGTCCTTCGGCGGCATCCAGGTGCTGCAGGACATCGACATGCGCCTGCGTGCGGGCGAGATCACGGGGCTGATCGGCCCCAACGGGGCCGGCAAGACCAGCTTCTTCAACTGCCTGACGGGCCTGTACACGCCGCAGCAGGGCAGCATCGCACTCGGCGACCGCCGACTGGAAGGCGTGCCGCCCACGGGCCGCGCCGCGCTGGGCTTTTCGCGCAGCTTCCAGCATGTAGCGCTGTGCCCGGAACTCAGCATCGTCGAGAACGTGATGATCGGCCTGGACCGCCAGTCCCATGCCGGCTGGCTGGACGCCTTTCTGCCCTTGGGCCGCGGCCGGCAGGAACGTGCTGCGCACCACGCGCAGGCCATGGCCGCGCTCGCGCGGCTCGGCATCGCCCAGGTGGCGGAGCAGGCCCCTTTGGCCCTGCCACCCGGCGTGCTGCGCCTGGCCGAGATCGCCCGCGCGATTGCCGGCGCACCGCGCGTGCTGCTGCTCGACGAGCCGGCGGCGGGCCTGAACTCGGTGGAGACGGCGGAACTCTCGGCCGCGCTCAAGCGCCTGCGCGCGCCCGGGCTCGTGCTGGTGGTCGTTGAGCACGACATGGACCTGATCATGGACGTCTGCGACGTGATCCACGTGCTGAACAGCGGCCGCATGCTGGCCACGGGCAGCCCGGCGCAGATCCAGGCGCATCCGGAGGTGGTGCGTGTCTACCTGGGAGACGAGGATGAATGAATCTGCCAGCACCGCGACGGCGGACCTGCTGCGCGTGGACGGCCTCACCGTGCGCTACGGCGCCGGCCCGGTGGTCCATGGTGTGTCGCTGGCGGTGCCGAACGGCACGGTGGCTGCGCTGCTGGGCGCCAACGGCGCCGGCAAGTCCAGCACGCTGCGCGCCATCGCGGGCCTGGAGCCGGCGCAGGGGCGGCTGCATTTCGACGGCCGCGACATCACGCGTCTGTCTGCCGCGCAGCGCTTCCGTGCCGGCATCGTCTACGTGCCCGAAGGCCGCGCCATCGTGAGCGACCTCAGCGTGGAGGAGAACCTCACGCTCGGTGGCTACTTCGTGGATGCGGCCACGCGTGCACAACGCCAGCGCATGGTGCTGGACTTCTTCCCCGAGATCGCGAACCGGCTGCGCGCGCCGGCCGGCCTGCTCAGCGGCGGCGAGCAGCAAATGCTGGCCATCGGTCGCGGCCTGATGTCGGGCCCGCGCCTGCTGCTGCTCGACGAGCCCTCGCTGGGCCTGGCGCCCTTGTTGGTGGCGCGCGTCTACGAGCGGCTGGCGCTGATCCAGCGCGAGCAGAAGCTGGCCGCGCTGCTGGTCGAGCAGAGCTTCCACGCGGCGGCCAAGCTGGCCTCGCGCGCCTGGGTCATGCGCCATGGCCATCTGGTCGGCGCACTCGACGAAGAGGCGTTGCACAGCCGCGAAGGCCGCCAGCAGGCCATCGACGCCTACCTGGGGGCGCGCCACGCCGCGCCCGCGACGGCATGAACGAGGAGAACACCATGAAGCTGCAAGGCGAAGTGATCGCGACCGGGCTGCGCTTTCCGGAAGGCCCCGTCGCGCTGCCGGACGGCAGCGTGCTGGTCGTCGAGATCGAAGGCGCGCGCCTCGTGCGCATCCAGGCCGGCCGCACGCCGCAGGTCGTCGCCGAACTCGGTGGCGGGCCCAACGGCGCCGCGCTGGGGCCGGACGGCCACTGCTACGTCTGCAACAACGGCGGCTTCAGCTGGCGCACCGATGACGGCGTCACACGGCCGACCGGGCCGAAGGCGGGCTACGTGGGCGGCGCCATTCAGCGCGTGAATCTGGCCAGCGGCGCGGTGGAGACGCTCTACACGCACTGCGAGGGCGCGCCGCTGCACGGCCCCAACGACATCGTGTTCGACGGGCAGGGCGGCTTCTGGTTCACCGACTTCGGCAAGTTCTTCGAGGACCGTTACCTGCGCGGCGGGGTGTTCTACGCCCGTACCGACGGCAGCCTGATCCGGCGCGTGGCCCACCCTGTGCTGACGCCCAACGGCATCGGCCTGTCGCCGGACGGCCGCACCCTCTATGTCGCCGAGACCGAGACCAGCCGCCTGTGGGCCTATCCGGTCGAGGGACCCGGGCAGGTCGGCCTCGAGGCCTGGCCATCGCCCAACGGCGGCCGGCTGCTGCACGGCCTGCCGGGCTACCAGCGCTTCGATTCGCTGGCCGTGGAGGAGGGCGGCAACATCTGCGTCGCGACCCTGGTGCGCGGCGGCATCCACGTGTTCTCGCCGGCCGGCGAACTGCTGGAGTTCCACGAAGCCCCCGAGGGCTACTGCACCAACATCTGTTTCGGCGGCCCCGACCGCCGCACCGCCTTCATCACCTTGTCGGGCACCGGCCAGTTGCTAGCCGTGCGCTGGCCGCGCCCCGGCCTGGCCCTGATGCACTGATTCCGTCCCACCGACCCGCGCGCGGCCGACAAGGCTGCAGGCGATGGGTCGGTGGATTTCCCAAAAGAATGCATTCTGCATTGTTCGTCGGTTTTTGCCACCCTAGGAGAGAGTTGAATGAGCACCGCTACCCTGACCGAAGCACCCGTGAAGACCCAGCCCGCGCCGCAAGGCGAGGTCGGCCATGCGCCGGCCGAAGGCCGCATCACCGACCAGGCCGTGGCCGACGCACGCGCCATGATCGGCCTGCACCTGCGCCCTGAAGGCCCTTACCTGCAGGACGCCACGGCTGACACGCTGCGCAACTGGTGCAACGGCATCGGCGACCTGAATCCGCTGTACCGCGACGTGGGCTATGGCGCGGGCACGCGCTACGGCTCGGTGGTCGGCCACCCGATGTTCCCCATGGCCTTCGGCTGGCTGGGCCGCACGCGCTGGGGCCTGCCCGGCGTGCACGGCTTCTATGCCGGCAACGACTGGGAGCTGTTCCGCCATGTGCGTCCGGGCGACCGCATTACAGCCATCGAGCGTGTGGTCGGTGTCGAGGAGAAGGAAAGCAAGTTCTCCGGCCGCCTGGTGCTGCAGTATGTGGAGGCCTGCTACTACAACCAGCGCAGCGAACTGGTCGCGCGGGGCCTGGGTACCTGCACGCGGCACGAACGCAAGGCGGCGCGCGACACCGGCAAGTACGCGGAGATCGAGCAGTACCAGTACAGCAACGAGGAGCACGACCGCATCGACGAGATCGTGCTCAACGAGCCGAAGAACATCCGCGGCGCCAACGTGCGCTACTGGGAGGAGGTGCAGGAGGGCGAGCAGCTTCCGACCATCGCGCGCGGCCCGCTGTCGCTGATGGACACCATGGGCTTTCTGGTCGGGTGCGGCCGTGGCCACACGCACGGCGTGGTGTTGCAGGCAGCGGTCAAGCACCCGGGCCACTTCTTCCGCAACCCCGAAGCCGGCGGCGGCGTGGAGTACACGGGCATCGGCCACCACCGCGAGTCGGTGGCCAAGGAAGTCGGCGTGCCGGGCACCTACGACTACGGCCCGCAGCGCTCGTCCTGGATGGCCACGTTGATCACCAACTGGATGGGCGACGCCGGCTACCTCAAGCGCGTGCGCACCGAGATGCGGCGCTTCAACATCGTCGGCGACACCACCTTCTGCAAGGCCAAGGTGGTGCGCAAGTACGTGAAGGACAACGTGGGCCTGGTTGACATCGAGATCGCGGCCGAGAACCAGCGCGGCGAGGTCACCACGCCGGGCCTGGCCACGGTGGCGCTGCCCTCGCGCAATGTGAAGCTGCCCGCCTTCATCGACGGCGCGGCCATCGACCTGGAGCTGCCGGTCACCCGCTGAAGACGCCATGCCTCTGCACCCCTCCCCATCCTCCGAGGCGCAGCTGTCCGGCGCCAGCCTCCCGCTCGCGGGCTGCCTGGTCGTCGAGCGCGCGCGCACCGTGGCGGCCGCCTACGCGGGCCGGCTGCTGGCGTCCATGGGCGCCCAGGTCGTCATGGCCGAGCCGGCCGGCGGCTCGCCACTGCGCGCGGCGCCGCCGTGGCTGGACGACGGCGGCACCAGTGCGCTGTTCGCCCACCTGGGCGCGGGCAAGCGCAGCCTGGTCTGCGACCTGGCGGACGAGGGAGGGCGTGCCAGGCTGGACGCCGAACTGGCGCGCGCGCACATCTTCATCGACGACACGCCGCTGCGCGCCCGCGCCACGCTGGGGCTGGACGCGGATGCCGTGACCGCACGCCATCCGCACCTCGTGCACGTGAGCGTGCTGCCCTTCGGCGCCAGCGGTCCCAAGGCCGACTGGGACGGCGAGGAGGTCAACCTGCTGCACGCCAGCGGGGAGGGCTTCCTGCTGCCCAACGGGCTCTCGCACGAGCTGTTTCCGGACCGGCCGCCGCTCAAGATCTACGGCCACTTCGCGGGTTACCAGGGCGGCGCCATGGCCACCATGGCCGCGCTGGCGGCCTGGTGGTCGCAGCCGGCCACGGGCGGGCAGTTCGTCGACGTGTCGGTGCAGGACGCCAACCTCTGCGTGGGCTCGTTCGCGTTGCAACGCCTGGGCGATGGCTCGCTCGAACACCGCGCGACGCGCAGCTTTCGCTACGGCGGCGTGTTCCAGGCGGCCGATGGCTACCTGGAACTGCTGACCCTGGAAGACAGGCAATGGCATGCGCTGGTCGAGATGCTGGACCGGCCCGACTGGGCCCTGGAGCCGGCCCTGGCCGACCCACTGGAGCGCAGCCGGCGCGGCGACGAGATCAACGCCCACATCCGCGCCTGGATGGCGCAGCATGCGGTGGACGACATCGTGCGCCGTGCCCAGTCGCTGGGCGTGCCGGCCGGCAAGTACCGCACGCCGGCCGAGGTCGCGGGCGGTGCACACGAGCAGGCGCGTGGCCTGTTCGCCCAGGCCCAGCTGGCCGATGGCCGCCAGGTGCCTGTGCTGCGCGCGCCCTTCCAGTTCCGTTGCACGCCGCTGGCCCACACCGTGGCCGTGCCCGCACTCAACGAGATGGCCGGGGAGGCCACGGCATGACAACCACCACCGCAGCCCGCGCGCCCCTGGCCGGCGTGCGCATCGCCGACTTCACGATCCACGCGGCCGGCCCGTTCTGCACGCACCTGCTCTCGCAGCTAGGTGCCGAGTGCATCAAGGTCGAGAGCCGCACGCGGCCGGACGCGTTCCGCAAGCCGCACGCGGTCTACGGCCGCATGCAGGCCGCCACCTTCGACCAGGTCTCGGCCAACAAGCTGTCGGTGCGGCTGAACCTCAAGCACCCTGAGGCCGTGGCCCTGGCCAAGCGCCTGGTCGTGGCGACCGACGTGGCGGCCGAGAGCTTCCGGCCCGGCGTCATGCAACGCCTCGGGCTGGACTTCGAGGCGCTGCGCGCGGCCAAGCCCGATGTGGTGCTGCTGTCGCTCTCGTCCTGCGGGCAGAGCGGGCCGGACTCGCACTTCGCGGGCTACGCACCGCTGTTCGGCGCCTGGGGCGGCCTGGGCTGGATGAGCGGCTACAGCGACGGTCCGCCCGTGGAGATGCGCCACGTGATGGACCACGCCGCAGGCCTGCACGCGGCGTTGGCCACGATCGCGGCGCTGCACCAGCGGCGCCGCACGGGCCAGGCCCAGCACGTAGACCTGGCCGCGCGCGAGGTGGCCTCGGCCATGGTCGGCGACGCGCTCGTGCTCGCGGGCGCGGGCCTGGTGCCGCCGCGGCCCGGCAATGCCGACGCGTTGCTCGCGCCGCACGGCGTCTACGCCACGGCGCAGCCGGACCGCTGGCTCACACTCGCGGTGCGCGACGATGCGCAATGGCGCGCCTTGCTGAACGTGCTGGGCCAGCAGGATGCAGACGTGCGCTTCGCCAGTGCCGCAGGCCGCCGGCAGCACCGCGAGGCGCTGGACCAGCAACTCGGCACCTGGCTGGCCACGCAGGACGGCGACGCACTGGCTGCGCGCCTGCAACAGGCCGGCGTCAGCGCCCATGTGTCCTGGAACATGCAGGACATCGCGGACGACCCGCACCTGAACGCGCGGCGTGCGCTGACCCCGGTCGAAGGCCCAGGCATCGCTCCGCGCCTGGCTGTCGGCGCGCCGGCCCGCTTCGGTGGCACCGGCGATGTCGGCATCCGGCGCCTGACCCCGGCGCTGGGCCAGGACGAGGACTATGTGTTCGGCGACTTGCTGGGCCTGAGCCGGGCCCAGCGCGACGTGCTGGAACAGCGCGAGGTGATTCTGTGAGCACCGCCGGGCCGCACCAAGGTGCTCAGCACCGCAGCGCGCAGCGCGAAGGTTTTCGCATGGACCGCGCGCGACCCGACCGCAGCCTGCTGTTCGTGCCGGGCCATCGGCCCGAGCGCTTCGACAAGGCCGCGGCCAGCGGCGCCCATGCACTCGTGCTGGACCTCGAGGACGCTGTCGCACCCGACGACAAGCCACGGGCCCGCGAACACGTGGCCGACTGGCTCGCGGCCGGGCATGTCGCCTTCGTGCGCGTCAACGCGGCCGACACGCCCTGGCATGCCGAGGACCTGCGCACGCTGGCCGCCGCACCCAAAGTGGGCGTGATGCTGCCCAAGGCCGATGCCGCGCGCATGGCGGCCGTGGTGCAGGCCCTGCCGGGCCGGCGCGCCATCGCGCTGCTCGAAAGCGTCACCGGCTACCAGGAGCTGGCCTGGCTGGCGGCCGTACCCGGCCTGGAGCGCATCGCCTTCGGCAGCGTGGACTTCGCGGCCGAGACCGGCATCGCCGACGAGGGCGAGGCACTCACGGCCGTGCGCACGCAGATCGTGCTGCAGTCGCTGGCGGCAGGCCTGGCGCCGCCCATCGACGGCGTGAGCCTGGGCTTCGCCGATGCGCAGGCCCTGCTGGCCGAGGCGCGGCGCTCGCGCGCACTGGGCTTCGGCGGCAAGCTCTGCATCCATCCTGCGCAGCTGGCGGCCGTGCACGCGGCCTTCGCACCCACGGCCGCCGAGCAGGCCTGGGCCGCGCGCGTGCTCTCTGCCTTCGAGGCCAGCGGCGGCGCCGCGACGGCCGTGGACGGCAAGATGGTGGACAAGCCCGTGGTCGAGCGCGCGCGCCGGCTGCTGGCCGAACCCGCGGCGGCGGCCCTCTAGAATGCGCGCGCAGCGGCCGGCCCTCCCGACGGGGCACCTCCTGCCACACCCATGCAGGGTGTCGCCGGCCAAATCACAGGCCCGACAGGCGACGGCACATGGATTACCGAACCAAGGAAGAACAGGTCGCCGACTACCTGCGCGAGCGCATCCTGTCCGGCGTCTACCCGCGCGGCTCGCGGCTCAAGCAGGCCGAGATCGCGGAGCAGCTGCACCTGAGCATCACGCCCGTGCGCGAGGCGCTCAAGCTGCTCGAGGCCGAGGGCTACATCGGCGGCGACTCCTACCGTGGTGCACGCGTGGCGGACTTCGACGCTGCGGCCACGGGCGAGATCCTGCAGCTGCGCCTGCTGCTGGAGACCCAGCTCGTGCGCGCCTGCGCCGAACGGGTCACGGCCCAGGACATCGCCGAGCTGCGCAAGCTGGCCGACGAATTCGCCGAGGCCTTCCGCTCCGGCGACCGGGCCACGGCGCGCGGCATCAACTACCGGTTGCACCGGCGCATGTACGACATCGCGGCCCTGCCGCAGACCCTGCATTTCGTGCAGATCCTGTGGGCGCGCTACCCCTTCGACCTGATCAACGCGGCGCAGGACCGGGGCCAGGGCGCGGTCGAGGAACACGAAGAGATCCTGCAGGCCCTGACCACGGGCGACAGCGCGGGCGCCATGCTGGCCATGCGCCGGCACATCGAATCGGGCTGGACGGTCCTCAAGGCCGTGCAGCCGACCGAAGGCTAGTGCCTTCGCCGCCATCCGGGGCGGCTGCCATTTCCATGGGCTCCAACGCCGCATCCGCGGCGGGGCGCAGCCATGGCCGGACCCATTTCAAAAGGAGACAGACATGAACTCTCGCCAGTTGCAACGCGTTCGCCGCAGCCTGTTGGCCGCCCTGGCATTCACCGGGCTTGGCGCACTGTGCCCGGCCCAGGCCACAACGGCCTGGCCCGACAAGCCCATCCGCATCCTCGTGCCCTATAGCGCGGGGCAGGGCGCCGACATCCTCGCGCGCGTGATGGCGCAGGAACTCACGAAGTCGCTGGGCCAGACCGTCTATGTCGAAAACAAGGCCGGCGCGGGCGGCAACATCGGCACGGCGCTGGCGGCCAAGGCGCCTGCCGACGGCTACACCTTCCTGCTCGGCACCAACGCGACCCATGCGGCCAACGGCTTCCTCTACCAGAGCCCGGGCTTCGACGCGGCCACCGACTTCGACGCCGTGGCCATGCTGGGCCTGTTGCCCATGGTGGTCTGCACCTCGGCACCGGACCTGCCGGCCAACGGCATCGCGCAGCTCGTCGACAAGGCGCGCGCCAAGCCCGACAGCTTGAACGTCGGCCTGCCCAGCACCTCGTCGGCCGTGATCTTCGCGCACTTCGTCAAGACCGCGCAGGCGCCGCTGTTCGGCGTCAAGTACAAGGCCTCGGCCCAGTCCATGACCGACGTGCTGGGCGGGCAGATTCCGCTCGTGATCGACACCGTGATCGCGGCGCGGCCGCATCTCGCCTCCGGCAAGCTCAAGGCCCTGGGCGTGACCACGCTCAAGGAGACCGAGGTGCTGCCCGGCGTGAAGTCGCTGGCCGAGCAGGGCGTGCAGGGCTTCGAGTTCGTGCCCTGGGACGCCTTCTTCGCCCCGCGTGGCACGCCCGCGCCCGTCGCGCAAAAGTTCGCCGAGCATGTGCAGCGCGCCATGGAGCAGCCCGAACTGCGCCGCAAGCTGCTCGACACGGGCCTGGAGCCGCGCTTCATGGGCCCTGCCGAGCTGCACACCTTCGTGGCATCCGAACGCCAGCGCTGGGGCGACATCATCAAGGCCGCCGGCATACGCGCGGATTGACCCCTCAACACTTCGACAAGGAGCTTGCTTTGACGACTTCGATCTACCTCGTGCTGGACATGGAGAACGACCTCGTGCACGCCGACGGGGTCAACTACAAGGCGGCCTACGCCGAGCAGGTCGAGGCGCGCCGCATCGTGCCGAACACCCGGGCCGCCATCGACAAGGCGCGCGCGGCCGGCCTGCGCATCGGCTTCGTGCGCGTGGGCTTCTCGGCCGACTACCGCGAATGCCCGCCGAACTCGCCGATCTTCTCGGCCGCGCGCACGCGCGGCGTGTTCCAGCTCGGCACCTGGGGCACGCAGACGCACCCCGACCTGGGCCAGCAGGCGGGCGACTTCGACATCGTCAAGCACCGCGTGAGTCCGTTCTACGCCACCAGCCTGGAGGCCATCCTGCGCGCCCAGGGCACCACGCGCATCTATTGCTCAGGCGTGTCGACCAACGCCGTGGTGCAGGCCATGGTGCGCGAAGGCCACGACCGCGACTTCGAGATGGTGCTGCTGGAGGACTGCTGCTGCGCGCCCAGCGCCGAGGAGCATGCCAATGCGGTGCAGGGACTCAAGCGCTTCTGCCAGCTCAGCAGTTCCCGCGAGGTGGTGTTTTCCTGAGCTTCAGCCCGGCGCGCGGAAGCACTGCGCCGCGTCGGCCGCGATGTCCTGCACGGTCTCGGCCAGCTGGGCATGGGCCTGCGACAGCCAGCCTTCGCTGAGCGTGCTCTCGCTGCCGGACAGAGTCAGTGCCCCCAGGGGCTGGCCGCTGCCGTCCAACACGGCTTCCGCCATGGCCCAAACGCCGGGTGCGAGGTCGCCGCGCGTGAAGCCGTAGCCGGCCTGGGCGCTGCGCGCGCGCATGCGGTCCAGGTCCTCGAGCCGGCGGGGGCCCCGGCGCGCGATCTCATCGCGCCGGTTGCGCGCGAGGATCTGCTTCGCCTCGGGCGCCGGCATGCGTTGCAGCATGGCCAGGCCGGCCACGGCCGAGAACAAGGGCCGCCAGGAGCCGACCCGGATCAGCATGCCCGGCACGTCGTGCTCGCCGCGCTTCTGGAAGGCGCAGACCATGTCGTCGCCGCTGCGCAGCAGAAAGCTCGCCACGCTGTCGGTGGCGCGTGCCAGGCGCTCCATGCGGGGTTCGATGCGTTCGCGGAACGCGTGGTAGGCCGGCATGCCCAGGCCCAGCTCGTAGAGCCGCTGGCCCGGGTAGTACTTCACGTCGCCGGGATGGCGGCTCGCGAAGCCCTCGCGCACGAAGCAGGCCAGCAGACGGTGGCAGGTGCCGCGGTCCAGGCCCACCTGCTCGGCCAGGTCGGTCAGGCGCCAGCCGAAGTCGCCGCGGTGGCTCAGCTCGCGCAGCAGGGCCAGCGTGCGCTCGACACTGCGCGTGCCGTGCAGGGCTTCGCCAGGGGATACGGGAGGGTCGTCGGCGTTGTCGTGCAAGTCGTTGTCTCTCGGGCAGGGGGCCTTCTTCTGTGCAGCAAATTATCTCTCCCGTCCATGCTGCCGCGCCGGCCTGCCCGCACAGGGGGCCGGCGGCACAGAAGTTCACAGGTTGAAAAAGTGCTGCCTGCCGCTGCGCTGTCGCAGCACACGCCCGACTATGGTTGCGCCAGCCAAACCACAACGCATGGAGACAAGCCTTGGCGCCGCACACCCTGGACGACATCCTGGTCGAAGACATCGCTTACCAGCAGCATGGCGATGCGCCGCTGCTGCTGCGCCTGTACCGGCCGCGCGGCCCCGGCCCGTTCCCGCTGCTGGCCGAGATGCACGGCGGTGCCTGGTGCCGCGGCGACCGGCTCGACGAGGACCGGCTGAACCGTGCACTGGCCGCGCGCGGCATCGTCATCGCGGCGCTGGACTTCCGCATGCCGCCGCAGGCCGCCTATCCGGCCTCGCTGGTCGACATCCACTTCGCCGTGCGCTGGCTCAAGGTGCGGGCGGCATCCTGGGGCTGTGATCCCAACCGCCTGGGCCTCATGGGCCTGTCCAGCGGTGCGCACCAGGCCATGCTCACGGCCATGCGGCCGCAGGACCCGCGCTATGCGGCCCTGCCACTTGAAGGCGGCGAGGGGATCGATGCGCGCGTCGCCTTCGCCGTGCTGTGCTGGCCCGTGATCGACCCGCTGGGCCGCTACCGCTATGCGCGCGAGTGGGAGGCCAGTGGTCGCCCTTATCCTGAGACCATTGCGCGCGTGCTGCCCGACCACCTCAGGTACTGGGGCAGCGAAGACGCCATGGCCGAAGGCAACCCCGTGCTGGCGCTGGAGCGCGGCGAGGCCGTCGTCACGCCGCCGGTGCTCTACCTGCAGGGCGAGCAGGATGTGGTGCATCCGCGCGCCCAGCTGGAGCGCTTCGTCCACGGCTACCGCCAGGCCGGCGGAGAGCTGACGCTGCGCTGGTTCGAAGGCGAGGCCGAGGGCTTCGTCAACAAGAAGCCGGATGCGCCGTCCACGGCGCGCGCCATCGACGCGATCGCCGGCTTCGTGCACGGACGCAGCGGCACCACATCGGCCGCGCGATGACAACGACATACCAGGAGACACACCCCATGTTCCACAAGATGTTCCGCCGGGCCTGCCTCGGCGCTGCGCTGGCCGTCGCTGCCGTGGGCGCCTTTGCGCAGGGCGCCTATCCGGGCAAGCCGGTCAAGCTCATGGTCGCGGCCGGTACCGCGAGCAGCCCCGACGCGATCGCGCGCCTGCTGGCCAACCACCTGGGCACGGTCTGGAAGCAGTCCGTCGTGGTCGAGAACGTGCCCGGCCTGGGCGGCATCACGGGCACAGAGCGCGGCGCGCGCCAGCCGGCCGACGGCTACACGCTGGTGCTGAGCACGAGCGCGGGCATGGCGGTGGGCTCCAGCATTCTCGAGAAGATGCCCTACGACCCCGTGAAGGACTTCGAGCCGATCGCGCTGCTCATGCAGCTGCCCAACCTGCTCGTGGTGCACCCCAGCGTGCCGGCGAAGAACCTGCAGGAACTGATCGCCTATGCGAAGCAGAACCCGGGCAAGCTGCGCTACGGGCACCCGGGCGGCGGCACCACGCCGCACCTGTCGGCCGTGCTGCTGAACCAGAGCGCGGGCATCCAGATGGAAGGCATTCCCTACAAGGCCAGCTCGCAAATGACGACCGACCTGCTGGCCGGCCACTACGAGGTGCTGTTCCACAACAGCTCGGTGCTGCTGCCCCACGTGCAGGCCGGTGCCGCGCGCGCCATGGGCATCACGAGCGCCCAGCGCACGCCCCAGCTGCCAGACGTGCCCACCGTGGGCGAAGCCGGCAAGCTGCCCGGCTTCGAGGTCAGCGCCTGGTGGGGCCTGTATGCACCGGCCGGCACGCCGCCGGCCATCCTGGCCAAGGTCAGCGCCGACGTGACCGCCGCGCTGGCCAGCCCGGAGATCAAGGGCTGGATTGAAAAGCAGGGTGGCCAGGCCGGCAGCGGCGGACCCCAGGCCCTGCGCGAGTTCCAGGCGGCCGAGACGCGCAAGTGGCGCGACATCGTCAAGAACGCCCAGATCAAGATGGAATGAGGCCGGCGGCACGCGCCGCACGCCTGCCCGCGCCGGCCGCCCGGCACGCCCCCTGGAGAACCTCCGCATGACCGAGCCATCGCTGCCCGCGGGCGCCTGCGACTGCCACACCCATGTCTTCCTGGACCCGCGCGACTACCCCTGGTCGCCCGCGCGGCGCTACACGCCACCACCGGCCACCATCTCGGCACTCGCAGCCTGGCACGACGCGCTGGGCATCGCACGCGTGGTCGTCGTGCAGCCCAGTGTCTACGGCGCCGACAACGCAGCCACCCTGCAGGCGCTGCGCGTGCTGGGGCCGGCGCGCGCACGTGGCGTGGCCGTGCTCGATGCGGCCACGACCGAGGCCGACCTGGCCGCCATGCACGCCCAGGGCGTGCGTGGTGTGCGCGTGAACCTGGAGATCGACCACGCGAGCGATGCGGCCGACGCGACCAGGCAGCTGCGCGAGACCGCCGCACGCGTGGCACCGCTGGGTTGGCACGTGCAGATCTATGCCAACCTGCCACTGCTGGCGGCCTGCCAGTCTGTGCTGCGAACCTTGCCCGTGCCGGTGGTGCTGGACCACTACGCCGGTGCGCATGCCGGGGGCGGGCCGGCGCAGCCAGGCTTGCGCGAGGCGTTGGCCCTGGTGGCCGAGGGGCGCGCTTACGTGAAGCTGTCCGCGCCATACCGCCTGTCGGTGGCGAAGGGCTATGCCGACATGGCCGCCATCGCGCGCGCCTTCATCGCGGCCGGGCCCGAACGCTTGCTCTGGGGCAGCGACTGGCCGCACCCGCAACCCGGCACCCGGCCCGATCCGCACGACATCAGCCCGCCCTTCGAGGTGGACTCGGCGCAGGTGTTGACGTCACTGCGCGCATGGGTGCCGGATGGACAGACCTTCGACCGCATCCTGGCCGACAACCCGGCCCGGCTGTACGGCTTCTGACGACCCACCCACCGGAGACAAGCATGCGCACCAGACAGTTCCTCCAGGCCGCCGCGCTGGCCCTGTGCTGCGCGGCCATCGGCGCCGCCCAGGCCCAACAGCCGACGACGATCAAACTCGGCTGGCCCACCTCCGACGGCGCCACCGACCCACTGGCCATCGGCGCGCGCGCGTTCAAGCAGGCGCTCGAGAAGCAGTCCGGCGGCGCGATGCGGGTGCAGCTCTACCCGAACCGCCAGATCGGCGACGACAAGCAGCTCGTCGAGGGCGTGCGCTTCGGCACCGTGGACGCGGCCGTGGTCACCAACGCCGTGACGGCGCAGACCGAGCCGGCCTTCGGCGTGCTCGAGCTGCCGTTTCTGTTCGAGAACGAGGCCCATGTGCAGCGTGTGCTGGACGGCGCCGTCGGCGCCGACCTGGCCAAGCGCCTGGCGGCCAAGGGCGCGGTGGTGCTGGGCTACTTCGAGGGCGGCTTTCGCAGCCTCATCAACAACAAGCGCCCGGTGGCGCAGCCGGCGGACATGGGCGGCGTCAAGGTCCGCGTGATGCAGAACCCCATCTACATCGACCTCGTCAACGCGCTGGGCGGTGCGGCCGTGCCCATGGCCTGGGGCGAGACCATCACCGCCATCCAGCAGGGCACGATCGACGGGCTGGAGCTGCCGGTCGCGCTGATCGAGCCGCTCAAGGTCAACGAGTTCGCCAAGTACCTGTCGCTGACCCAGCACACCTTCACGGCCTACGAGCTGCTGATCGGCAAGCGCCTGCTGGACCGGCTGCCGGCCCAGCAGCAGGCCTGGGTGCAGGCCGCCGCCAAGGAGGCCGTGCTGGAGCAGCGCCGCGCCATGGCCGGCCAGACGCCGCAGGCCCTGGCCCAGCTGGAGAAGGCCGGCATGCAGGTCAACCCCATCGCCAATGTCGCGAGCTTTCGCCAGGCCGTGGCGCCGGTCTACGACAAGGCCCGCAAGGCCGGGCAGGGCGCGCTGATCGACGCCGTGCTGGCCGCCGCGAAATGAAGAGCGCGGCGCAGGACCTCGTGGACGCGCTGGCCACGGCCACGCGCTGGAGCGTGCAGGCGCTCGCGCTGATGATGCTGGCGGCGCTGGCCATCCAGGTGCTCATGCGCTCGGCCTTCAACGCACCGCCGTCCTGGTCCGAGGAGCTGGCCCTGCTGGCCTTCAGCTGGACCGCGCTGCTGGGCCTGGCCTACGGCGTGCGCGAGGGCATCCATGTGCGCATGGACATGCTGCTCGATGTGCTGCCGCCCGCGCTGCGGCGTGGCGCCGAGCGCCTGGTGCTGGCGGCCGTGGCCTGCACCGGCCTGTACCTGGCCGTGGCGGGCTGGCACTACACCGAGAGCGCGGTCGGCACCACCTCGGCCGCCATCGGCTACCCCTTGCCCTTGCTCTACGCGAGCTGCGTGGTCTGCGGTGCGCTGGTCGCCGTGTTCGCCACCGAGCGCCTGCTGCATGGCCTGCCGGCCAGCGGCGAAGCCGGTCCTGCCGCATGAGCGCCGCGCCGGGCCGCCCCGAGCAAGCTCGCGCCCGCTTGGGCGGACAACAGGTCGCAGGCCGAAGGGTGCACCAGTGAGCGCCGTCGCCGCCATCCTCTCGCTTGGCTTTGCCGCGCTGGTGCTGCTGGGCGTGCCGTTCGCGTTCGCGCTGGCGCTATGCGTCGTCGGCGCCATCGCCGTGACCGGCATGGACCCCATGCTGCTGCCGCAGACCCTGGTGGCCGGCACGCAGAGCTTCAGCCTGCTGGCCATCCCGTTCTTCATGCTGGCCGGCGAGATCATGGCCGCGGGCGGGCTGTCGCGCCGGCTCGTGCAGGTGGCCGACGTGTTCGTGCGCCACCTGCCGGGCGGCATGGGCCTGGTGGCCATCCTGGCGGCGCTGATCTTCGCCGCCGTCAGCGGCTCGGCGCCCGCGACCACGGCCGCCATCGGCGCGGTCATGATCCCGGCCATGGCCGAGCGCGGCTACTCGAAGGCCTACGCCACGGCGCTGTGCGTGTCGGCCGGCGTGCTGGCGCCGCTGATCCCGCCCTCCATCGCCTTCGTGATCTGGGGCGTGATCGCCGAGCAGTCCATCGCCAAGCTGTTCCTCTCGGGCGTGCTGCCGGGGCTGCTTATGGCCGCGGGCATGGCGGCGCTGGTGCTGCTGCATGCGCGCCGCAGCGGCGTGGCGCGCAGGCCGCGCGCAAGCCTGCGCGAGATCGCCACGGCGCTGCGCGAAGGGGTGTGGGTGCTGCTGGCGCCGGCCATCGTGCTGGGCGGCATCTACCTCGGCATCTTCACGCCGACCGAGGCAGCCGTCGTGGCCTGCCTCTACGCGCTGTTTGTCGCGCTGTGCATCGAGCGCTCGCTCCGGCTGCGCCAGCTGGGCGGCACCATCACGCGCGCGATGTCCACCACGGCCACGGTGTTGGCCATCGTGGGCTTCTCGCAGGGCTTCGGCGTTCTGGTCGCGCAGGAGCAGCTGGCGCCCGCGCTGACGGGCTGGCTGGCCACCCACATCCACACCAAGTGGCTGATGCTGGCCGCGCTCAACATCGGCTTCTTCCTGCTCGCGGCCGTCATGGACGAGGTGGCCATCATGGTCATCCTGGGGCCCATGCTGATCGCGATCGCGCGCCAGTACGGTGTCGACCCCATCCACTTCGGCAGCATGATCGTGACCAACGTCGCCATCGGCATGGCCGCGCCGCCGATCGGCTACTGCCTGTTCGTCGGCATGGCGATCGCCAAGCTCAAGCTCTGGGAGGTGGCGCGCGCCATCATGCCGTTCGTGCTCATGATGGTGGCGGTGCTGTTCCTCGTGACCTACGTGCCGGCCTTCTCGCTGGCCTTCGTGCGGTGACGGCCCGCCTGGCATCCGCCGAGCCCGGTGCGGAGCGCCTGGGCACGCGCAGCCTGGGCCGCGGCATCAAGTTGCTGCGCCTGGTGGCCGCGCGGCCGCAGTTCGGCTGGCGGCTGTCCGACCTGGCCGCGGCCAGCGGCATCGACCGCGGCACCGTGCACCGCATGCTGGGCTGCCTCGTGGAGGAGCGGCTGGTGGCGCAACGCGCCAGCGACCGCCACTACCTGCCCGGGCCGCTGCTGTTCGAGCTGGGCCTGGCCTTGCCCGACCACGCGCAGTTCCAGCGCCGCGCCGAGACGCAGCTGGCGGCCTTCGCGCGGCGCATGGCCGGCGTGGCCGTGCTGGTGCTGCGCAGCGGCAACGAGTACGTGTGCTGCCTGCGCGCGGGCAGCCTGCCGCTGACGGGCTCGGTGCTCTACCCGGGCAACCGTCGGCCGCTGTTCACGACGGCGGCCGGTGTGGCCATTCTGCAGACGCTGGACGCGGCTGAACAACGCGCCGTGCTGCTGGACAACGTGGCGCAGGAGATCGCTCGCTGCGGCACCGAGCGGCTTGCCGCGCTGCAGCGCATGCGCGAGCGCTCGCACCGCCATGGCTTCGGCGTGAACCTGGGCGACGTGGTGCAGGGTGTGCACGCCTGTGCCGTGCCGCTGCGCGGCAGCGGCGGTGCGGCCTTCGCCGCGCTGTGCCTGCTGGGGCCGCCGGGCCTGTACGGGGAGGAGCAGCTGCCGGCCATCCATGCCGAGCTGCTGACGGCGCAGGGCAAGCTCGCCACCGAGGCGCAGCGCTGGGGTTTTTGACAAGGAGAGCGACATGACGAGGGTATGCATCGTGGGAGCGGGGGCGGTGGGCGGCTACGTGGGCGCGCACATGGCCAAGGCCGGGGTGGACGTGACGCTGGTCGACGCCTGGCCCGAGCATGTGGAGGCCATGCGCCGCGAAGGCCTGCAGGTGCAGGGCATGGACGGCGCCGGCGCCGTGCAGACGCCGGTGCGCGCGCTGCACGTGGGCGAGCTGCAGCGCTGCGTGCGCGAGCAGCCCTTCGACGTGGCCTTCATCGCGGTGAAGTCCTACGACACGCGCTGGGCCACCGAACTCGTGCTGCCCTACCTCGCGCCCACGGCCTGCCTCGTGTCGCTGCAGAACGGCATCCACGAGGATGTGATTGCCAGCGTCGCCGGCTTCGGCCGCGTGCTGGGCGTGTCGGTCAGCGCGCTGGCGGCCGAGCTGGTGGCGCCGGGCCAGATCGTGCGCAACTCGCCACTGGGCGACGAGAAGAAGGCCGGCATGCGCGTGGGCGAGATGCATGGCCAGGTCACGCCGCGCGCGCAGTTGCTGGCCGGTCTGCTGGCGCATGGCGACAGCTGCAAGCTCACCACTAACCTGTGGGGCGAGCGCTGGTCCAAGCTCACGATCAACGCCATGCGCAACGGCGTCTGCGCGCTGACCGGCCTGACCGGGCGCCAGCGCGACCTCGACGACGTGGCGCGCGACCTCACGGTGCGGCTGGGCAGTTCCTGCATCCGCGTGGGCCGCGCGCTGGGCCTGGCGCTGGAGCCGGTCGGCGGCCTGGACCTGGAGGTGCTCGCGCGTGCAGAGGAAGACCGCGCGGCCTACGACGCGATCACGCAGCAGATCATGGACGTGGCCTATTCGCGCAGCGATGCGCAGCGCCCCTCCATGGGCCAGGACATCCAGAAGGGCCGGCGCACCGAGACCGAGGCCATCAACGGCCTGGTGGCGCGACGCGGCGAGGAGGTCGGTGTGGACGTGCGGCTGCACCGCCGCGTCAACGACGTGATCCGGCGCATCGAGCGCGGAGAGGCCCAGCCCAGCCCCGCGCACCTCGCGCAGATCCTCGCCTGACGCGAAGTTCAACATGTGGAACCGCCGCCGGCGCGGTTCTTCTCCGGTGCAAGACCGCCACGTAAGGTTGCCGCCACCACAAGACAAGGAGACAAGCATGTCGAACATCGAGCGCATGGCCCGGCGCTGGGGCGCTGCTGGCCTGCTGGCCGCGGCCTTGGCCGCACTGCCCGCCCAGGCCAGCGAGCGCTGGCGCGCCTACACCTACAACGCCGTGGCCACGGTCACGGCCGTCAAGGGGCTCAACGCGCTGTTCGAGGCGGTCGACAAGGAGACCGAGGGCGCGCTCAAGGTGCGGCTGCACCTGGGCGGCACGCTGCCCATCACGGCCACGAACATCACACAGGCCGTGGCCGACAACGTGGTGCAGATGGGCGACGATGCCCTCTTCATCGGCAGCGTGCCGGTCGGCGGCGTGGTGCGCCTGCCCATGCTGTTTCCGCAGCGTGCGCAGTTCGAGAAAGCCTGGGAGGCCGAGGCGCCGTTCCTGCGCGCCGACTACGAGAAGAAGGGCGTGGTGCTGCTGGGCCGCTACATCTTTCCCGAGAACGTGTTCTGGTCGCGCAAGAAGATGACGTCGCTGGCCGACATCGCAGGCCAGAAGATCCGCGTGGTCTCGCCCGAGCAGGCCGAGTTCATCCAGCGCCTGGGCGGCATCCCGGTCACGCTCGGCACCTCCGAGGTCGCGGCCGGCATCGACCGCGGCGTGATCGACGGCGCACTGACGGCCAGCTCGGGCTACGGCTATGTCTGGCGCGATCTGCTCAAGTACAGCTGGCGGCTCAACGTGAGCTTCGTCGACTCGCTCGTGCTCGTGAACAAGGAGGCCTGGAACAAGCTCGCACCGGCCACGCGCAGCAAGGTGCAGGCGCTCGTGGACGAGCACACCGCGCGCATGACGGCGGCCATGGCGGCCGAGGACGAAGAGCTCACGAAGAAGTTGGTAGCCGCCGGCATGGTCGTGACCGAGCCGACCGCGGCCGACCAGGCCGAGGCCGAGAAGCGCATCACGCCGTACTGGACCGAGTGGGGCGAGAAGCGGCCCGCCGCGCAGGAGGCGCTGCGCAAGGCGCGTGCGGCGGCGGGGCGCTGAGCATGGGCGCGCCCGAGACGCTGCCGGCCGTCGATGTCGATGGCAGCAGCTTGGATGCCGACGCGTTCAGCCCCGGCGAGGACCTGCCCGCACGGCTGGGCCGCTGGGCCACGCAAGCCATCGTGCTCGGCTTGGTCGTGATGATGGGCCTGGAGATGCTGGTGCGTTCGGCCTTCGGCTGGTCGATCCAGTTCAGCAACGAGATCGGCGGCTACGCGCTCGTGGCCGTCACCTTCCTGTCGCTGGCCTCGGGCCAGCTGCTGCACGCCTACCACCGCGTGCATTTCCTGGACCAGCGGCTGGGCCCGGTCGGGCGCGCGCGGCTGCGGCTGGGCTTCGACCTGGCAACGGCCGTGGTGGCCGCGGTGCTGACGGCCGAACTCGTCCGCTTCGAATGGCTGACCTGGCAGTCCGGCGATGTCGCGGCCACCAGCCTCATGACGCCGCTGTGGTTGCCGCGCCTGGTCATGCCGCTGGGTGCGCTGGCGCTGTTCTGGGCGCTGCTGCGCACGCTGGCCGGCGACTGGCGCCGCCTGCGCGCCGCCCACGGCTGACGCCCTTTCTTCCACCCCACAAGGAGAACGCCATGGGTGGCGAGTACCAGATCGTCTTCATCTTCGTGCTGTTCATCGGCCTGCTGGCCGCCGGCATGGCCGTGCCCTTCGCGATCCTGCTGCCGGGCATGCTCTACCTGTACCTGCAGGGCGGCATCGGCGCGCTGCACAGCCTGGGCCTGGTCAGCTGGGGCAGCATGGACAGCTACGCGCTGACCTCGATCCCGCTGTTCGTGCTGATGGCCGAGATCCTGCAGGGAAGCGGCCTGGGCATGCGCGTGTACCGGGGGCTGTCCAGTCTGGTGCGCAAGGTGCCGGGCGGATTGCTGCAGACCAACATCGCCGGCTGCGCGGTGTTCGCCGCGGTCAGCGGCTCCAGCATCGCCACGGCCGCGTCCATCGGCCAGGTGGCGCTGCCCCAGCTGCGCCAGCGCCAGTACGACGCCAGGCTGGCCACGGGCTCGCTGGCGGCCGGCGGCACGCTGGGCATCCTGATCCCGCCCTCGATCGCGATGATCGTCTACGCCACTTTCACCGACACCTCGGTCGCCAAGCTGTTCATGGCCGGCGTGGTGCCGGGCATCGTGCTGACGCTGATGTTCATGGCCTACGTGGCGGTGGCGGCGGTGGCGCTCCCCGGCATCGCGCCGCCCGAGCGTGGCGAGCTCACGCGGGCCATGGTGCTGCGCGCGCTGGTCGACATCGTGCCCTTCATGCTGCTGATCGGCGGCATCATGGGCGCGATCTATACCGGCATCGCCACGCCGACCGAAGCGGCGGCGGCCGGCTGCATCTTCGCCCTGGCCATCGCGCTGGTGTTCGGCGAGCTGTCGTGGCGCGCGTTCGCCGACTGCCTGCAGCGCTCCACGCTGATGGTGGCCAACATTCTGCTGATCACCTACGCAGCCTTCATCTTCTCGTACGCGATGAGCTATGCGGGTGTGGGCGAGCAGATCACCGAGTTCATCGTCGCGCTGAATCTGAGCAAGATCGAGTTCTTCCTCGCGCTGCTGATCCTGTTCACGGCACTGGGTGCGCTGGTCGAGAGCCTGGGCATGATCGTGATCACCGTGCCGCTGCTGTACCCGCTGCTGGCCAACTACGGCATCGATCCGGTGTGGTTCGGCATCATCGTCGTACTGTTCATCGAGATGGGCCAGATCACGCCGCCCATCGGCATCAACCTGTTCGTGATCCAGAGCATCGCGCGCGGCAATCTGTCCGACGTGGTGATGGGCACGATCCCGTTCCACCTGCTCATGTTCGTGCTGCTGGGCATGCTGGTGGCCTGGCCCGAGATCGCCCTGTGGCTGCCGGGCCAGCTGTCCGGCAAGTGAAGGAGACACCGATGTTCGCCCCTCCCGAGAAACTGAAGGCAGAAGTCTTCACGCGCATCCCCGAGCGCTTCCATGTCACGGACCGCCAGAGCGAATGGGCACGCACGCAACTGCACGGCGCACCCGCGCCCGTGTTCCTCGAGGGCCCCTCGTTCGACCGTGCGGGCAACCTGTGGGTGGTCGACATCCCCTGGGGCCGCATCTTCCGCATCGACCCCCAGGGCGGCGTGGAACGCGCGGCCGAGTACGACGGCGAGCCCAACGGCCTGAAGTTCCATCCCGACGGCCGCGCCTTCATCGCCGACTACCGGCGCGGCATCATGGTGCTGCACCCGCGGACGGGACGCGTGGAGCCGTACCTGGAACGCGCACGCCTGGAGCGCTTCAAGGGCTGCAACGACCTGTTCTTCGCCTCCAACGGCGACCTGTACTTCACCGACCAGGGCCAGACCGGCCTGCACGATGCGAGCGGCCGGCTGTTCCGGCTGCGCGCCTCGGGCCAGCTCGATCTGGTGCTGCAAGGCATCCCGAGTCCGAATGGCCTGGTCATGAACCTGGACGAAACGGCCGTGTACCTGGCGGTCACGCGCGACAACGCCATCTGGCGCGTGCCGCTCATGGCCGATGGCACGGCCACCAAGGTCGGCGCCTACATCCGCATGAGCGGCGGCGGCGGGCCGGACGGCATCGCGCTCGACGCGCAGGGCGGGCTCGCGGTCTGTCATGTGGGTTTCGGCGCGGTCTGGCTGTTCAGTCCGCGTGGCGAGCCGCTGTACCGCATCGACGCACCGGATGGCGGCACGTACACCACCAACTGCGCTTATGGCGGTGCCGACGGCCGCACGCTGTACATGCTGGAGTCCAGGAGCGGCTGCGTGTTCACGGCGCGCGTGCCTGTGCCGGGGCGGACCATGTACGGCCAGGCTAGTGATTTACCCGTAGAGTGACACACAAAGCTCTGCGCGCTACCGCGCAGGCGCCCAGAATGCCGGCCGCATGAAGCTCGCAGACCTCGCTCTCGAAGTCGCCGCGCCGCACGGTCCGGAGCGCAGCGGCACGCAAAGCCTCGCGCGCGGCATCAAGCTCTTGCGCATGGTCGCCACGCGGCCAGGCTTTGGCTGGCGCCTGTCCGATCTCGCGGCCGCCTGCGGCCAGGACAAGGCCACCGTGCACCGCATGCTGGCCTGCTTGGTGGAGGAGCGGCTGGTGCTCCAGCGCGCCAGCGACCGCCACTACCTGCCCGGGCCGCTGATGTGCGAGCTGGGCCTGGCGCTGCCCGACCGCACGCAGTTCCTGCGCGCGGCCGAGCCGCAGGTGACAGCCTTCGCGCGGCGCCTGGCTGGCATCGCGCTTCTCTTGCTGCGCAGCGGCAACGAGTACGTGTGCGCCCAGCGCGCCGGTAGCCTGGTGCTGTCGGGCCTGATGGTCTATCCGGGCACGCGCCGCCCGCTGTTCACCTCGGTCGGCGGCGTGGCCATCCTGCAGACCCGGCCAGCGGCCGAGGTGCGTGCCGTGCTGCTGGACAACGTGGCTCAGGAGATCGGCCGGCGCGGCTCCGGCCGGCTCGAGGCGCTGCAGAAGATGCGCGAGCGTTCGGACCGCCATGGCTTCGGCGTGAACCTGGGGGACGTTGTGCCGGGCGTTCATGCTCTGGCCGTGCCCGTGTGCGACAGCGAGGGTGATGCCTTCGCAGCCCTGTGCCTGATCGGCACGCCCGAGCTTTACGGTGAGGAACGCCTGCCAGAGTTGCAGAGCGAGCTGCGGGCCGCAGCCGCGGTGCTGGCGGCCGACGCGCGCAAGTTCAACATGTAAAACGGACGCCACGCCCGTGCATGGCACGGCGCGGGCCTGCGCGTAAGGTCGTGGGCATGTTCTTCCATGCCACGCCATGAAGCTGCAATCCGCCATCAACCTGGACGACCTGCGCCGCATGGCGCGCCGCAAGCTGCCGCGCATCGCCTTCGACTTCATCGAGGGAGGCGCCGACGACGAGCTGTGCCTGGCGCGCAACCGCGCCGCCTTCGCGCAGCACCGGCTGCTGCCGCGCTACCTGCGCGACGTGCGCCAGCGCGAGCAAGCCGTGACGCTGTTCGGGCGCCGCTACGCGAGCCCCATCGGCATCTCGCCGACCGGCCTGGCCGGCTTGTTCCGGCCCGACGCCGATCTGATGCTGGCCGCGGCTGCGCGCGCGGCCGACGTGCCCTTCCTGCTCTCCAGCGCGGCCAACGCGGCGCTGGAGGATGCGCTGCCTGTGGCGCCCGAGCATGTCTGGTTCCAGATGTACTGCACGAGCGATCCGGCCATCAACGCGGACCTGGTGGCGCGTGCGCGCAAGGCCCAGGTGCGCGTGCTCGTGGTCTCGGTCGATGTGCCCGTGAACTCCAACCGCGAGCGCAACCGGCGCAACGGCTTCTCGCGCCCGTTCCGCATGACGCCGGGCGTGGCGCTGGAGGCGCTGGGCCATCCGATGTGGGTGCTGCGCTACCTGCGCACGGGCGGCATCCCGATGATGCGCAACTGGCTGCCCTATGCGCCGGCCGGTGCCGACGCCGGCCAGGTGGCCGACCTGTACGGCACGCTGACGCCGGCGCCCATGGTCGACTGGGAGCACCTGCGCCGCATCCGCGCGGACTGGCCCGGCCCGCTGGTCGTCAAGGGCCTGCTGCACCCGGAGGACGCGCGCGCGGCCGTGGCGCTGGGCGTGGACGGGCTCGTGGTGTCCAACCACGGCGGCCGCCAGCTTGACACCGCGCCCGCACCGCTGGAGATGCTGCCGGCCATCCGCGCGGCCGTGGGGCCGGATCTGCCGCTGCTGTTGGACAGCGGTGTGCGGCGCGGCTCGGACGCTGTGATCGCACGCTGCCTGGGCGCCGACGCCGTGATCTTCGGCCGGCCCACGCTGTACGGTGTGGCCGCGGCGGGCGAGGCTGGTGCGTTGCATGCCCTGCAGATCATGCGGCGCGAGATCGACGCGGTACTGGCGCAGCTTGGCTGCGCGCGCTTCGAGGCTCTGGACGCGGGCTATCTGTGGCCGGCCCCGGCAGGCGCCACCGCAAGTTCAACATGTGAAAGCGCCGTGCCGGTCGAGGCGCCACTGGCGAAGGTCTGGGGCTAAGGTTCCGGGACCGACCAGAGGAGACACGACCCATGACTGCGATCCGCACCACACCACTGCATTCCGACTATGTCGTGCAGGTGCATGCCTTCATCCCCGACCTGCTGGACGATGCCGCCGCCATCGCCAAACTCAAGGCCCAGTGGCAGCGCACGCCCGTGATGGTGTTCCGGCGCCAGTCGCTGGACGAGCACGAGCTGGTGCGCTTCACCGAGCACTTCGGCCAGTGCGAGACCACGGTGCGCAAGGACATCCAGTCGCCCTACCACCCGGAGATCATCTACTTCAGCACGCTGAAGTACCACGACGGCCGCTTCGTCGGTGGCTTCGCGGGCGGCGAGGACGTGGACTGGCATTCGGACCAGACCTTCCAGGTGCGGCCGGCCACGGGCGCCATCCTGTACGGCACCGAGGTGCCGCGCGATGGCGGCGACATTTACTGGTCCAACCAGTATGGCGCCTGGGATCTGCTGCCGGGTGACGTGCGCCAGCTCATCGACGGCCGCACCGGCGTGTACCGCTACGCCAAGCGCTACGCCATGCTCAACACGGCCGAACTCAAGGACAAGGAGAAGGCCAACGCGCTGCTGAGCCTGCCGGACGCGCGACACCCCGTGGTGCTGACCCATCCGCGCACGGGCCGCAAGGCGCTGTACGCGGACCAGACCACGCTGGTGGAGATCGAGGGCCTCACGCCCGAGCAGAACGCGCGCGTGCTGCCCATCCTGTTCGCCACCGGCGGCGAGTCCTCACTGGTCTACCGCCACAAGGTGCACAACGGCGACGTGATGATGTGGGACAACGGCTGCGTGCTGCACCGGCGCGACCAGATGTACCTGACCCAGCCGCGGCTCATGAAGCGCACCACCTTCCGCGTGCCCGCCGCTGAGCACTGCCTACCGCATGCCTGAGAACACCACCATGACGCAATCCAATGTCTACCTGCGCGTGAACCGCGTGGCCGCCGAACTCTGTGCCCAGGCGCGCGAGGTCACCGTCGCCGACCTGCACGAGAGCACGGCCCATCTGGGCTTCACGGGCCTGATGTCGGCGCGCATGCGCCGCATCTCGCCGGGCGCGAAGATCGCGGGCCCGGCCGTCACGGCGCTGTGCCAACCGGGCGACAACCTCATGATGCACCGCGCGCTGCGCCTGGCCCAGCCCGGCGACGTGCTGGTGGTGCACAGCCTCTCGGAGACCTCGGCCGCGCAATGGGGCGACGTGGCCACCACTTACGCGGTCGAGAAGGGGTTGGCGGGCGTGGTGGTGCACGGCTGCGTGCGAGACGTGGACCAGGTGCTGGCCATGGGCTTTGCGGTCTGGGCCACCCACGTGTGGCCCGTGCATGCCGACAAGGGCAAGGGCGGCGGCGTGAACATCCCGATCCCCTGCGCCGATGTGCTGGTACGGCCCGGCGATCTCATCGTAGCCGATGGCGACGGCGTGATCGCGATCCCGCGTGCCGAGGCTGCGCGCGTTGTCGCCGCGGCGCAGGCCAAGATGAAGAAGGAAGCGGAGTTCGCGGCCGCCATCCGGGCCGGTGCAGCGGTCTGGGATTTGAGCGGGGCCGACAAGGCCTACGCCCAGTTGGGCATCCTGGAGCACGACGCGGCCTTCGACGACGCGCGTTGACGCTCAGGCGGCAGCGTGCCGCCGCAACCGCAGCGCCGCCAGGCTGCAGGTCGCCACCAGTTGCTGGGCATGGGCCCGGATGCTGTCCTGCATGCGGTGGCGGGGGCCCGCCAGACCGATGGCCAAGGTGTCGCGGCCGACCTGCAGGAACGCGGCCACGGCCCAGACGTCTTCGACGTTTTCTCCGTGTGTCTCGAAGTAGCCGGCCCTCCGGCTCTGCAGCAGGTCGGCGACCAGCCGCCCGGGCTGCGTGATGGTGGACGGCGTGATGCGCGCCAGCATCTGCCCGTCCGCCCAGGCGCGCAGTGCGGCTTCTTTCTGCGCACCGAGCAAGGCCTTGCCGATCGCGCTGGCGTGCAATGGCTTGAGGTCGCCCGCGCGCGCGGAGTAGCGGATCGCGTGCAGGCCCTCGAGCACATGCAGGTAGACCACGCGCTCGCCTTGGCGCTTGCCCAGGATCACGGTCTCCATGCTGCGGTCGCGCAGATCTTCGAGCGCGGGCAGCACATGCTCGAGGAAGGGGTCGCCAGCGGCCAGGCCATGCGCGAGGCCGAGCAGGCGTTGCGTGGGGTACAGCGCGCGCGGATGCTCCAGCGTGTAGAGGTAGCCGCGTGCAACCAGCGTGTGCACGAGCGCGTGGCAACTGCTCTTGGGGATGTGGGCCGCCGCGGCCAGTTCGGTCAAGGACAGCGGCCCCCGAGTTCTGTGGAAAGCCTCGAAGATGTCGATCACGCGGTCGACCGCGCTCGCCCCGCCTGCTGCCATGCGCTCTCCCGGAAGATCGGAAATCATCGCACGATCTCCGCTGCCGCCTCATGCCGGCGTGTCGCCTTGGAGCGTGATGCGGTGCATCACGCGGCGGTGGCCGTGGTAGTCGTTGACGGGGTTGTGCTGCACGCAGCGGTTGTCCCAGAACGCGATGGCGTTCGCCGGCCAGCGCCAGCGGCAGGTGAACTCGGGCTTGATCTGGTGGTGAAACAGGAACTGGAGCAATGGTGCGCTTTCCTCGTCGCGCAAGCCCACGATGCCGGCCGTGTGCGCCACGTTCACAAACAAAGCCTTGCGTCCGGTCTCGGGGTGCGTGCGCACCACCGGGTGCTCGGCTCGGTACTCCCGTGGTGCCTCTTGCCGGCCGTCGCTCCTGATGCGGTCCTCGCGCGTCTTGCTCACGTCGGCTTTGGCCGAGCTGCTGATGCCGACCAGTGGGTCGAGCAGCCGTTGCATGGTGTCTGACAGTGCTTCGTACGCTGCGTACTGACTCGCGAACAGCGTGTCGCCGCCGTAGGGCGGCACCTCGCGTGACAGCAGCATGGAGCCCATCGGCGGCTGCTCCAGGTAGGTCGTATCCGAATGCCAGACGCCGCCGAAGTTGACGGTCTCGTGCTCCAGCTTTTTGACCTCGATGATGGTCGGAAAGCCCTCCAGCCCCTTGACGAAAGGGTACTCCACGGGCTCGCCCATGGCCTGAGCGAAGCGCAGGAACTGCGCAGGTGTTAGCGCTTGTTCAGGGATGAAGATGACTTGGTGCGCAAGCAGCGCCGCGCGAATGTCGGCGGCACGCTGCGGCGTAAGGCCGTTGGCCAGGTCCACGCCGTGGAGTTCGGCGCCCAGGGCGCCAGCGATTCGTTGGATGATCACCTTGTCTCCTTAAGTGGATGTCAAGATGGTCATTCTGTTCAGCTTGTGGTCAACGAGATTCAGCCGGCTGAACGAGACTGGCGAAAGTGGATGCGAGGTCGAATGGATGGCTGCACGCCTCCACCAGTCGGGCTGGCAATGGCGCTGTTGCCTTAGACGACTTTAATTATGTTAAGTAAAAGATTCGCAGCGGCGCTGCGACGGATTCACTTCCGGCTCTGCCGCTCTATTGGGCATAAAGGACTGCAAACACCTGGCTGTCCCGGGGGCGTGACGCTTCCGCCCAAGTGGCGGCGATTGCGAAAGCAGCCTCTTGACCAACCGAGTGGCACAAGGACTCCGCGTCAAGTGGCAGGCTGGGCTTGGTGCAGGTGGTCAGCGCATCAGAGGCCATGTCGGCGATCGCTTCCGCTTGCCCGTGCCTGTCTCGGCTCGCCACCGGCGTAGCACAAAAGTGCTACATTTCGGTCAACAGGAGCTCCCATGAGAACCACCACCATCCGAATCGAAGAAGACTTGAAGGTCCGTGTGGCTGCAGCCGCTGACCGCGCAGGCAAGACTGCGCATTCGTTCATCTTGGATGCCATCACCCAAAAGGTGGATCAAGTTGAAGCAGACGATGAGTTGCATCGGTTGGCGGATGCGCGCTGGGCAAATATATTGACCACCGGAAAGACGGTGGATTGGGAAGAAGCGAAGGTCTACTTGGCGGCGCGAGCGCAAGGGAAGCGGCCACAGAAGCCGACTTCACGCAAGCTGGGGGAGTAGCTTTTCGGATGGCACGCATCGAGATAGCCCCCGAGGTGCTCGACGACTTTGATCGGTTCATCGAGCACCTTGCGCAGTTCGATGTGGATGGCAGCGAGACACGGGCAGCCGAGATCATCGACGCGGTTCAAGTCTTGTCCCATAGTCCGCTCATCGGTCGCAAGGTCAGGGGTGGCAAACGTGAACTAGTGATCGGGCGAGGTTCGCGCGGCTACGTCGCGCTGTACCGGTACTTGCCCGACATCGACACGGTCTTTGTTCTGGCCTTCAGACATCAGCGCGAAGCCGGTTACCGGCTTTGAACCGGCGCTCTTTGAATTGAAGAACTTTGCGTCGGGCGTTGACGCACGGCGCGACGACAGCGGCCGGCATCTACGCCGCCTACCAGCAGCGCCATCATGCCGCGCGGCGCGTGACTGCTTCCGTCGTCTGGGCGTCTTGCGCGTTGGCTAGGCTGTAAGCGCTTCAGTCGGCTGATGGCAATGCCGGCGCGCATTCCAAATACAGCGCTTGTACGCCTACTGTGTCCGTTCAGGCTGATCCCTTCCAGCGCTGGCCTTGCCAGCTTTCGCCGCCCGCGGGGTGACGAAGAACGATATCAATAGAATGATTCTTATTTTCAAACTGCGATTGCTGACACGCCGGCCATGCGCTGGTGGTCTCCGTCTCCTGGCTTGTTGCCATGCTCGAGCGCTTCTACCGAGAACTGCTGAACTTCCTGCACCGCCAGACCAACGACCGCCATATGGCGGCGGATCTGGCCCAGGAGAGCTATGCGCGCGTACTCGCCGCGCAGCACGCGGGGCAGTCGGTTCTCGATCCGCGCGCGCTGCTGTACCGGACCGCCAAGAACCTGATCACCGACCAGCACCGGCGCAGCGAGGTGCGGCGCCACGAGGTGCTGGACACGGTGGCCGAGTCCGAGGATCTGCACGCGCCCTTGCACCAGCGGCCCGATGAGGCCCTGGCGTCCCAGCAAACGGTGCGCGCCTATGCCGAGGTGATCGAGAACCTGCCACCGCGTTGCCGAGAAGCCTTCGTGCTGCACATCATCGATGGCCTGCCCCAGGCCGAGATCGCCCAGCGCATGGGGATCTCGGTCAGCATGGTGGAGAAGCACGTCATCCGCGCCACGATGGCCTGCCGACGCTGCGCGCGTGCGCTCGACGGCAGCGCCGGTGCGGCGGCACCCGCGGATGTCGGATAGCGCCGCCCCCCATGCCGCCCCGGGCACTGCCTTGCGGGGCGGTGGCCACACGCCAGTGTCTATAGTTCCAGCTTCTCCGCGTATGTCCCCCGTGCCCGCCCCTTCCCACGACCGTCCAGGCCTCGCACCTGCAGGGGAGCGCGCGCCGCTGACGCCCGAGGAGGCATTGGAGCTGGAGGCCGCGACCTGGGCCGTGCGCCGCCACGGGGGCCTGGATGCGGACGCGCAGACCCGGCTGCAGGCCTGGTTGGGGGCCGACCCCCGCCATGCCGCCGCGCTCGACGCCATGTCCGCCACCTTGCAGGGCGTGCAGCAGATGCCCGCCAACGAGGCTGCCAGGCTGCGTGCCGGGCTGCCCGCGCGGGCGTCCCGCAAGGCATCCATCGCCCAGCCAGCGCCGTCGCGTTGGTCGCTGCGTCCGTTCCTTCCGCACGCGGCCGCAGCTGTGGTCGTGCTGGCCCTGGCCGGTGCCGGGTGGTTCGGCTGGTGGCTGCAGCCCACCTTCGAAAAGTCCTACGCGACGGAGCGTGGCCAGCAGATCCTGGCCACCCTGCCGGACGATGCCGCGGCGGGCAGCACCGTGCAGCTGGACACGGGCACGCGCATCCACGCGCGCCTGTTCCGCGACCGGCGTGAAGTGGCGCTGCGCGATGGCCAGGCCATGTTCTCCGTCCACGCCGACACGACGCGGCCATTCCATGTCCTGGCGGGCGACCTGCGCATCACGGTCGTGGGAACCCGCTTCTCGGTCCGGCACACCGCGACGGGCATCGACGCGGGCCGCACCGTGGTGGCGGTGGAGGAAGGGCATGTGCGCGTGGAGCGGGCCCAGGCGCAGGGCAGCAGCGCTGGCGCCACCGCCGTGGAGCTGCACGCAGGGCAGATGCTCGAGGGCCATGATGGCGCAGAGGTCGGCTCGGATCCCTTCACCGTCAGCACCATCGCTCCCCAGGCCGTGGCGCAGTGGCGCAGCGGCCGCATCAGCTTCAGCCAGACGCCGCTGGACCAGGCGCTGGCCGAGTTCGAGCGCTACGGCAACACCGGTCTGGTGGTCCGCGACCCTGCCGTCGCGGCCCTGCCGGTGGGCGGCAGCTACGGCCTGCGCCAACACCAGCGCTTTGCCGAGTTCCTGCCCCATCTGCTGCCGGTGCGGCTGGTCCAGCGGGACGGCGTCACCGAAATCGTGGCGCGCTGAATTTATTGTGTGTTCTCCTGTTCGGCGACGTGAGGATCGCCGTCGCCGGTGCGTCTACAGCCGGTGGAAAGGAGCGGTGCCGTCGGCATGCCCTGCCACCCGTTGCCGATCGAGGAGCCACCAATCCATGCGCACTGCGCCCTATCCCTGTTTCCGTCTCGCCCCGCTGTCCCTGGCTGCTGCCATCGTCCTCGGGCTCGCCGCCAGCCAGCCTTCGGATGCGCAGGCTCAGTCGTCCGCGGCCGCGCCGGCCACCCGCAGCATCTCGATCGCGGCCCAGCCGCTGGGCAATGCCCTGAATGAACTGGCGCGCCAGGCCGACCTGCAGCTGGGCTTCCCCGCGGCGCTGGTCGCCGGCAAGACCGCGCCGGCCGTTTCCGGCCAGCTCACGGCCCAGCAGGCGTTGGACCGCCTGCTGGCCGGTAGCGGCCTGGAAGGCACGGTGCGGGACCGGGCCGTGCTGGTGCGCGCCGCATCGGCGGGCGCTGGTGGTGGCACCGCGCTGCCAACCGTGTCCGTGGTCGCATCGGCAACCCTGTCCCAGACCGTGCCAGCGCCTTATGCGGGCGGCCAGACGGCGCGCGGCGGGCGCATCGGCGTGCTGGGCAACCGCGACATGCTCGACACCCCCTTCAGCACGACCCAGTACACCGCCCAGCTGCTGGAGGACCAGCAGGCCCAGACCATCGGCGATGTGCTGGTGAACGATCCCTCGGTGCGCAACACCTACGGGCGCAACGCCGGCCGGGAGGAGTTCAACATCCGCGGCTTCACGCTGTTCAACTACGACGTGTCCTTCAACGGCCTGTACGGCGTGTCGCCGCGCAATGCGGCCTCGCTGATCGGCGTGGAACGGGTCGAAGTGCTGCGCGGCCCCAGCGCGCTGCTCAACGGCATGGCGCCCGCGGGCTCCGTGGGCGGCGGCATCAACCTGGTTCCCAAGCGTGCGGGCGTGGAGCCGCTCAACCGCGTGACGCTGTTGTACATGGACGATGGCCAACTCGGCGTGCATGCCGACGTGGCACGCCGCTTCGGCGAAGACAAGCAGTGGGGCGTGCGCCTGAACGCGGCCAAGCGCTCGGGCGACACGCCGGTCAACGGCTCGAGCGAACGCGTGGATGCCGTCGCGCTGGGCCTGGACTACCTGGGCGAACGCGTGCGCCTGGAGGCCGACTTCAACTACCAGGACCGCGTGACGCATGGCCGCAGCAGCCTGCTGTTCCCTCCGGAATCCGGCACGCCCATTCCGGCAGCACCAAACAACAAGCTCAACTTCCAGCCGCGCTGGAGCTACTGGGATGCCGAGGAGCGTGCGGCGGTGGTGCGTGGCGAAGTCGACATTGCGCCCGGCCTGGTGGCCTACGGCGCGATCGGCGCCATGCAGTACGACTTCGACAGCCTGCAGGCCACCTCGTTGTTGCTGGATGGGCAAGGCAACCTGGCCGCGCGCCCGTACCGGCTCAAGGAGTACGTCGACACCCGCACCATCGAAGCCGGCCTGCGCGGCAAGCTGCAGACCGGCGCGGTCAGCCACGAGTACGTGCTCAGTGCCACGGGCTATGCACAGGACAACGGCCTGGCCCGCCTCAACGGCACGGTCTACCGCTCGAGCATCTACACGCCTGCGGACGTCGCCTTCCCGAACATCGTGCTCGGCGGATCGCTGCCGCGCACGTCTGAGACGCGCATGCGCAGCCTGGCCTTCGCCGACACGGTGTTCCTGGCGGAGCGCCGGGTGCAGCTCACGCTGGGCGCCCGCCACCAGCAGGTGCGCACGCGCACGCTGGATGCCGCGACGGGCGCCGAGACAGACCGCTACGACAAGTCCGCCGTGACGCCGATGGCTGCAGTGCTGTTCAAGGCGACCGACCGGATCTCTCTGTACGGCAACTACATTGAAGGCCTGTCGCAAGGGCAGACGGCACCCGACGGTTCCCAGAACGCAGGGCAGGTGTTCCCGCCGTCCAAGTCCAAGCAGATCGAGGTCGGCGCGAAGTACGACACCGGCCGTGTCGCCACCACCGTCAGCCTGTTCCAGATCGAACGCCCCAGCAGCCTGCTCGATGGGGCCACCAACCCGCCGGTGTTCCGCATGGACGGCGAGCAGCGCAACCGCGGCGCGGAGATCGTCAGCCAAGGCGAAGTGGCGCGCGGCGTGCGCCTGCTGGCGGGCGCGGCCTACACGCAAGGCAAGTTGACGCGGACCGAGGACGGCCTCAACGACGGCCGCACGGCGCCCGCCACGCCGCGGCTGCAGGTCAACCTCAGCGGCGAGTGGGACACGCCCTTCCTGCAGGGCCTGACCCTGACCGCACGCGCGCTGCGCACCAGCACGCAGTACGTCGACACGGCCAACACCCAGCAACTGCCGGCCTGGACGCGCCTGGACATCGGCGCACGCTACCGCTTCGACGCGGCCGGCAAGCCGGTCACGCTGCGCGCCAGCATCGAGAACCTGCTGAACAGGAACTACTGGCAGTCGGCCGCGCGCGAGGGCCTGACGATGGGTGCTCCGCGGACCTTGCTGGTCTCCGCCACGACCGAGTTCTGAGTGGCGAGCGCAGAGCGGCCGACCGGTGCCCGAGGCCGGCGCCCCGTGCGCCGGCCATGGGACACGCTCTCGCGGGCGATGGCGGGCCTCGTGGGCGGCTACCTGCTGGCCCAGGTGCTGCCGGTGGCGCTGGTGGCGCCGTGGGCATTGCCGCGTGCGGACGCCGTGCTGGTGGCCATGCAGCTGAGCTTCGTGGTCTATGCGGTGGCTGCCATGGGCGCGTTCGCGGCCCGCAGCGCGCTGCGGGCCTGGGTGGTCGTGGGTACGGCGACCGTGCTCGGCGGCGCCTGCGCCTGGATCGCGCTCTGAAACGGCCGCCGAGGCCATCGGTGCAACAGGCATCGCGCGCGCCGATGGACCAGCGCCCCCTGCGCCCCGCCATGGCCTGGCTGCACACCTGGCTGGGCGTGCTGTTCGGCTGGCTGCTGTACTTCATGTTCGTCACCGGCACGCTCGGCTACCTCGACACCGAGATCGACCGCTGGATGCGGCCGGAGCTGCCCGTGGCGCAATACCCCTTGCCACTTGCGGCGCCGGCCGAGCAGGCTATCGCCTATCTGCAGGCCCACGCAAGCGACGCACGCCGCTGGGTGGTCCAGTTGCCGGTGGACCGCAACGAACCCTACCTGAGCGTGTCCTGGCAGCCGCAGGACGGGGCAGGGCAGGACCCGCAGGCCGTGTGGCTCGACGTGCGCAGCGGCGCACGCATCGACGTCCGCGACACCGCAGGCGGGCAGCTGCTTTACCAGATGCACTGGCGGTTGCACTACCTGCCGCAATGGTTGAGCGAATGGCTGGTCGCCCTGGCTTCCATGGCCTCGCTGCTGGCGCTGCTCACGGGCATCGTGGTGCACCGGCGCTTCTTCGCGGACTTCTTCACCTTGCGGCTCGGCAAGGGCCACCGCTCCTGGCTCGACGCACACAACGTGGCCAGCGTGCTGACATTGCCGTACCAGCTGATGATCAGCTACTCGGGCCTGGTCTTCCTCATGTTCTCGTTCATGCCGCTGATCGCCAGCGCCTGGTATGGCGCTGCGGCCGATGCCGGCCGCGCGTTCTACGGCGAGCTGTTCCCACCCATGGCGACCGCGCCCGCCACGGGACAGCGCGCGGCCCTGGTCCCGGTCGCGCAGGTCTTGCGCGATGCGGCCACGCGCTGGGACGGCGCAACGGCCGCGGTGCTGGAGATCCAGCGGCCCGGAGACGCCAACGCGCGCATCGGCGTGGTCGGTAACTTCGCCGCCGGCCCGGTGCGCTCGGCGGGCATCCTGGTCTACGACGGCGTCACGGGGGCCTTGTTGGCCGAACGCTCCGCGTGGCAGTCGACGCCGCGGGCTTCCCGCGATCTGCTGCTGGGGCTGCACGAAGGGCTGTTCGCAGGCCCCATGTTGCGCGCGCTCTACCTGCTGTCGGGCCTGCTCGGCTGTGCCATGGTCGGCACGGGCATGGTGCTCTGGACGGTCAAGCGCCGCGAGCGCGCGGCACGCGAGCGCAGTGGCCATGTCTTCGGCCACGTGCTGGTGGAGCGGCTCAATGTCGCTGCGATCCTGGGCTTGCCCATCGGCATCGCTGCGTACTTCTGGGCCAACCGGCTGCTGCCGCTCGGGATGGGGCAGCGGGCCGAAGCCGAGGTCCATGCGCTGTTCCTGGTCTGGCTGGCCACGCTGGCCCATGCGGCGCTGGGAAGTCCTTCGCGCACGTGGCGCACCCAGGCCTGGGTTGCAGCCTTCGGTTTTGGTGCGTTGCCACTGCTCAATGCGTTGACCACCGACCGGCATTTGGCGCACGCACTGCCGACCGGCGACTGGGTGATGGCGGGGTTCGACTTGGCGGCGCTGTCGGTCGGCATGGCGTTCGCGTGGGCGGCGCACGGCATGCGGCAGCGCGAGAACGGAGCGTAGCCCAACATGGGGCCGCCGAAGTGTCATGCGTCGCATGGATCTGGCCGTCGGGGCGCGCTTGGGGCGAGGATGCTTGCGCCTGCTGATGATTAACACAAGAACATTTATGAAAGTTTGTTGGCCGGAGGGTGTTCGCCGCGGTGCAATGCTGCTGGATATGCGAGTGGCCAGCTGGTAGAACGTCAAAAACCTCAGTCAGAAGACCGGCGCGCTTGTGAATCTTCTTGCCGAAATTGGCCGAGCCGTCCGAAGTCGGCGCACAGAGTTGGGGCTCTCCCAAAGTCAGCTTGCCCGCTTGAGCGGGCTGCCGCGCCAGACGGTGGCTAGCCTCGAAAATGAGAGCTTGGAAAGTCTTGAGGTGAGCCGGGTCGACCAAGTGACGTCCGTCCTAGGCCTCAGCTCAGCGCCGCTCAGCGCGCTGCAGCGCAGCAAGAAGCGCGGACTCTGGATGGCAGCCAAGACTGCCAGCATCAGCTACGCGAGTGAACTCACCCCGGATACGCTGAGTGCCGCCTTGGTCAGCGGTGAAATTCCGAAGCAGTTCGTGCCGCATCTTGTCCATCTGCTCGACGAGGCACCAGTGCCAATCGTGGTCATGGCAGTCGAAGAAACCGCGACGCTTGCCCAAGTTCCGCCGAAGGCGGTCTGGCGCAGCGTCGCCAAGTTGGCTAAGACCCTGGCTGTCCATCGCCAGGCGCTTTGGGCATGAGGCCTTCAACCTGCCAGAACGCCGCTGCCTCATCCCCTTTCGAACGCCTTGACGCTGGTGGACGAGACCAAGCTCTACAGAGCGAGTGTGGAGGATCTGTTCTGGGCGTCTGGTGGGTCCACCGTGCATGCTAATTTTTAGATTTGCACTAGAAATCAGTAAGTAGTGTCTGGATTAAACTCGGCTGCTATGTACCAGTCGGACCTCATCATGGAGCTGGCGAGAGAGAGGCACGTGCTTCGGGCTATCGATGTGCGCGAACGCGGCTGGTCGCCACAGCTGCTGATCCGGCTGCATCAAGCAGGCAGGCTGCACCGGTTGGGCCGTGGTCTTTACGGCCTGCCCAACGCTGAAGTCACCGAGCACCAGACGCTGATGGAGGTCTGCCAACGGGTGCCGAAGGCCGTGATCTGCCTGCTAAGCGCCTTGCAGTTCCATGAGGTCGGCACGCAGCTTCCACACGAAGTGTGGGTGGCGCTGCCCGCGGCGACGCACACTCCGGAGCTGGGCTATCCACCGCTGCGCGTCGCACGCATGGGAGGCGCAGCTTACAGCGACGGCATCCAGACTGTGACGAATCATGGCGCGCCCATCCGGGTCTACAGTGTTGCCAAGACGGTGACCGACTGCTTCAAGTTTCGCAACAAGGTCGGCCTGGACGTGGCGCTGGAGGCGCTGAAGGATGCCTGGCACAACCGCAAGGTCACGGTGGCCGAGCTCATGCATTTCGCCAGGATCAACCGCGTGGAACGTGTCATGCAGCCCTATTTGGAGGCGGTGACACATTGACCGCAAACCTTTCCGCCTCCGTTTTGGCGCGGCTGCTGACGCTCGCCAAGCAACGGGGCGACGACTACAACCTGCTGCTCAACCGATTCGCCATAGAGCGCCTGCCGGCTCGCGTCAGCGTGTCTTCGCATGCAAATCGCTTCTTGCTCAAGGGCGCCCTCCTTTTTGCACTGTGATACGAGGCACCGCACCGTCCGACGAGAGACGCAGACCTGTTGGGCTTCGGCCCCGATGATGCGGAAAACTTGATCGCGACCTTCCGCGAAGTCGCCTCCCTGGATCTGGGCGATGCCATCGTGTTTGATCCTGAGTCCGTCAGGGCCGGCACCATCCGTGAGGACAACACCTACGGCGGCACCCGCATCTCGACAGATGGCACCTGGCCATCGGTTGCCACCGGCTTTGTCTGGGCATCGGCGGCTTGCACTTCGTCGCCGCACGCGGCCGCCAGGACCGCGGTGCAGAGCACCACAACGCGCAGCACGGCCTTCATCGGGGGCATGCGAACACGGTGCCGACCATCGTGGTGCTGACCGCTCCCGAGCTGTAGGGATGGGTTGCGTTGAGCGTGCTTTGCACGTGCACTACGTTGCCGCCCATGCCGGCCGCCTTGTTGCGCAGGTCGATCCGCGCGCCGACCATCAGGTTCTCGTTGGACGTGAAGTCCCCGCTGAACACGTTGCCCTGCTTGCCGACGACCTCACCCAAGGCCTTGCATCCCGTGGGCCGAGCGGTCACCAGCTCGACCGAGGCCCCTTCGGGCGTGGCGGACGTCGCTGCGCAGCCGGCCAGGGCAAGGGCGGCAGCGATGGGCAGGAGAAAGGTTGGGATTTGCATAAGTTCTCTCTTTCGGTGTTTCCTGTGTTCACGGCAACGCTCGCCGCAGGGAGCAAGCGCTGTTGTGAAGGCAGTCGGCTTGTGAGGGTTGAAGAGAAGAGGCAGGGTCGAACTTGCGCCCGACCCTGCCCTCCCCTGATGCCTAAGCGGCTTCGCGAACGCGAGGCTCGACGTCGGTGACCGTCTCCCCGCGCACAGCGGACAGACGGATCACCTTCGATTGGTCGCGGAGCGACTTCTTGTAGGCCGCACGCCGTTGCAAGCCGCGCACGGCCGAAGCCGTGGCGCGACCTGCGCGCTGGACCGCACCGACGACCCTGCTGAGCAGGTCAACGGCGATGACGCCGCACGTCCTGGCCAGCACGCCATAGCGCCGGGCCTTCGCGTAGCGGATGTGGGAGCGCTTGACCGTTTCCTGCGCGCGCAGAAGCACGCCGGGGAAGGTCTTGGCCAGGTCAGCGTTGTCGTTGAAGCCGGCCAGAAGAAGGCGAGCGACCACGACGTCATCGACGCGCTCGAACATCTGGTGCAGATGCCGTGCGTCGACAGAGCGAGGATTGAAGCCGGTAGACGACTTCGGGGACGAGGACTGTTGCATGGTGATCTCCGGAAAAGAGGAAACCACCTGCCCGACCGGGAAGAGGTTTCCCGGTGGGTTGACGACTGTGCCCCTGGCAGGCCTTTGGGAGGCTTGCCGTGTCGCTTTCAGGGCTGAGCGACGTAGTGGCTCACGAGGAGCAGAACACGCTCTGAATTTAGCAGAATCTGCACTGCCCGAGGACACCAAGCAGGCCATGCGCAGCTCAATCGAAATCGGGATCGACGACGTGGCTGCTCTCGCGGCCAGCCAGGGCGACTGGCCGCTGCCGAAGCCCATGCACGGCAGTGCGCCAGGTGATGTGCCGCCCCGCCAGCAGCACGCCACGTTCCACGCATACCGCAGGACATGGCCCATCGTCATGCCGCCTGCAGCGACTCCTTGACCGCCTCCACCACCTCGACCTCGGTCTCGCGCTTGCTGCCCAGCAGCTCCCAGACCCGCTCATCGATCGTCTTGGGCACGAGCGGCACCTTCACGATCACGTTGCGCTTCTGGCCCATGCGGTAGGCGCGGTCCTCGGCCTGGCGCATCAACGCGGGCGTCCACGGCAGGCTGGCGAAGGCCACATAGTTGGCGGCCGTCAGCGTGATGCCTACGCCGGCGGCGGACGTGGTGCCGATGAATACGGTCACGCCGTCGTCCTGCTGGAACGCATCGATTGCCCGCTGGCGGGTCTTGAGCCCGTCCTGGCCCACCAGGGTCACGTAGCGGATGCCGGCGGCCGCAAGCGCTTCACTGAGCGCCGTGACCGTGGGGATGTACTCGCAGAAGATAATGAGCTTGTCGCCCGCGGACAGGCCTTCGGCCAGCTCGACCAGGAAGCCGATCTTGATCGCCTCCAGCGCCTGGCGCAGCTTCACGATCTTGGGCATGGCGCCCAGGCTCATGTCGTCCCAGATCTCCTCGTAGGCGCCCAGGCCTTCTGGCGGCGAGAGATGGACCACCTGGCGCGACTTCTCTCCCAGATCGGTCAGCACGTCCTTGCTGCGCCGAAGCATCCAGCCCTTCAGCGCCGCAGCCAGGCGCGCGCGCTTCTCGCTGGACCCGGCGTACTCTCTGCTGAACTCCTTGAGCGTCAGGTTGCCCAGCTGGTGGCCGGTCATGCGCAGCAGCGTGTGCATCTCCACCTCGCGGCTGAGCAAGGGGGTGCCCGTCACCGCATAGCGACGCGGGATGCGCGCCGCCAGCAGGAACATGTTGCGCGTGCGGCCCGAGTCGTACTCCTTCAGGTAGTGCGCCTCGTCCACCGCCATAACCGCGAAATCCAGCGACTGGTCGCGCACCAGGCCGCCGAGCCGCTCGTAGTTGGCGACCACCCAGTCGCAGCCGCGCAGCGTGTCGTGCCGGTCCTCGCCAACGATGCCGACCATCGCCCGGGGATGGACCATCTGGATCTCGCGCTGCCAGTTCATGCGCAGCGTGGCAGGGCAGACGATCAGGACGCGCTGCGTGCCAGCGATCATCCGCGTGGCCACCACGACCTGGCGGCTCTTGCCCAGGCCCATGTCATCGCCTAGGCACGCCCCGGACTGGCTCAGCAGGTGCCGCACGCCGACCGCCTGGTAGTCGCGCAAGGTGCCGGCCGACACCAGGCCTGCAAGCGCCTGGCTGTCGTAGGCGAGCCGGGTGGACCGCTCCAGTTCTGCCGAGAAGAATCCATCACCTGTCTCAGGCACGGCCGGTCCAGGCGCGCCCCTGGATGGCGCCATCGCAGGAACGGTGATCGACACATGCCCGCCGGAGGACGAAGACAGCGTTTCCAGCAGCACCGGCTGCTCGTGCACGAACACGAACAGCGGATCGACGCCAGCAACGTCCTGCAGCGTGGCCAGGACCTGCTGGGGGTCCGCCTGGACCTGCCAGGCCGCAGCATGGGCATGGAACAGACCCCGCAGCGCGCGCATGGCCGCGACGCACGGTGCATCGTAGGTGAAGCTCACCGCGTAGCGCCCTCGGGTGAGTTCGGCACCGCGCAGCGGGAAGACCTGCACGTCGAGCAGCTGCGTGAAATAGTCGGGCTGGGGATCGCGCAGCGCAGCAGCGATCGTTCGCGGAGCCTCGGACAGGTCCACATGCTGCCCATGGAAGCCCGTTTGCAGCGCAGCGAGGACTGCCTGGGGACTGGCCTGGCGCAGCACCGTCATTCTGCGCGGTGCACACCACCACCCACCGGCCGCGGCCAGAGGCTTCTTGAGACCCGGCACGTGCAGCATCTGCAGGCCAATGCGCCTGCCATCGGCGACGGCCTTGACCAGCAGCTCCGGCGCTTGCAGAAGGATTGGTTCGACCGCACGCCCTGCTGGTTTCGGGGCCTCAGCCGGTGTGGGCATCACAGCAGCGCCCTGCATGAGGGGCGGTGCGCATCCAAGCTCGTGCGTCGGCCTGCGATGCCCGGCTCGGCCATCACGTCAGGCCCGCGCATGCGTGCAGTCCCTGCCGGCGTACATCCGGTGTCCATTGCGGAGCCGGCAATCTACACGTCCTGCCGCGATCAGCGACAAGAGCGTTGTCTGCGTCGCGGCTTCGTCCCAGCCGGTGATCAGGGACAAGCTCTCCACTGTTTCCATGCGGTGCTGTAGCAACTCGGCCAGCACGTCTTGGTTCGTTTTGGCATCCGTGCGCGCTACCTGTGCTGTCGGTGCTGCGTCTGCGGTGCCGATCTTGGCGTTTTGCATCACATCCTCCTTGTGTCGGCACTGGCGGTGCTTCGGCATCACAAGGCAGGTCGGCTCGGTCTACTGAGCCAGATCGCCGGTCAGGCTTCGACTTCTTCCTCCCGCTGGCGCGCCGGAGCGAACTTGATCGACTCGATGCGGGTCAGCTGCAAGGCCACGTCCTCGGCCACGATCTTCATGACCTGGACCTCGTTGTCGCTGTCGTCGTGGGCCGTGAACTCACGCTCCTCGCCGATCACGAGCACGCGCGCGCCCTTGCGCAGGTGTGCGACGCAGTCCTGGCCCTTCTGGCCGAAGATCTCGACCTCGCGCCAGAAGCCGCCGACCTGCTCGACGCCACCGTCACCGGTGCGCGCATAGCGGCCGAACATGACGCGCATCGACGCGACGAAGAACTTGTCCGTGCCGCCGGCACGATCGACCCACTTACCCTCTGGAGATGCGGCCAGGTTGCCCTTGCCAATGAACAGGTTCTGCATAGATTGCTCCTTGGTGCGGTTGAAAAGCAGCACGAGAGCGGCACCACGCCCGCGCGCTGTAAAACTCATCCCGTGCGCTTCCGGTCGGTCACGGATCCGCAACTGCAGGTCACAGAACGGACCGGGCATACACCGGCTGCGCGAGGGCCATCACCCTGCGCCGGATGCGGGCCAGCTCGTCGCGCACGACGAGGTGCTCATCGTTGAGCTGCTGCGCCTGCGCGGTCATCTGGGCGAGCCATTGCTTCGTCCGGAAATCCCATGCCGCGGCCCGCTCGTCGAGCGCCTCCCAGGACAGGTGACGCTTGCTGCCCCCGACCTCCCGCCAGCGCAGGAATGCGTAGCCGGTCCTGGCGCGTCGGTGCAGCATCAGGTACACGTCGAGCAGTCCGCCCGTCTTGGACAGCTTGCTCAGTTCCGCCATCCGCGCCTCGATGCGGTCCAGCAGGTCAACCTGGTGGCGCAGCTCGCTCAGCCCGCCCCTACCCGTAAAGGCCTTTGCGTCAACTCCGCTTTGACACCGCTCGCTGCCCATGGTCTCGATGGCCCAGGTCCTCACGTTGACACTGGATCCGTCCAGGGACACTGCGCCAGCCGTTTCCACCACGATCCCTTTCACATCAGCCTCGCGACCGAACTGCCGCAGCTTCGAACCGGACATGCCGTGGGCCAGCTTTGCGCACGCGTGCGCTACTGCTGCGGGTTTGCACGGTCTGCGCCATCGGCAGGCAGTGCGCCAGCATCGCCATCGTTCGCCGCAACTTCGGCCTGGGCCAGCTGCTTGCCCATGTGCGCCAGGAACTTGCGCTCCTCCGGCGACACCCTGAGGTGGCGGCGCGAATGCGTGGGCTTGATGGCGCAGGTGAACACGTCGGCCGGCACGGGACCGAAGACCTCCACCGCGAACTGCGCGCGCTTGGTGGCATCCTCTGGCACGCCTGCGGCGAAGTCGCTGCGGCACAGGTCGCGGATTTCCTCCTGGGCCAGCCAGCGGTCGAAGCGGCTGGTCTCGTTCCAGATGCGGCGGATCAGGCGGTTCATCTCCGAGACGGCCTTGCGGACCTCGTCGTCGGTGCGCAGCGATTTGCGCTCCATGGTCTTCATCAGGCGGATGAACCAGTCGTATTCGCTGACCATGTGGACCACGCCATAGCCGTACGGCGAACGGAACCCGAGATTCAGCACCATCGGGTTCTCGGACCGCACGATCGACAGCGACAGGCCGCGGCGCTGCTGCTTGTCCAGGATGGCCTGGGCCGCATCGATCTCGCGCTTCAGGCGGTCCTGCACCTCCCGCATCGCATGCTCGTGGCGAACGAGCGCCCAATCGGCGTAGGGGTTGTCATGGCCGGTCATGAGCCACAGCGAGCGCAGGACCGACCCCATCTTCTTGCCGCCGATGATGGGCGCGGCCTCGGTGCCAGGTTCGCGCCGGCGACCCAGGAACAGTCGGTACGCCTCCAGCGTATGGACCTGGAGCTGGTCGACCTCTTCGTCGACCAGCCTGCCGATCTTGCGCATGCCCGAGATTTCCTCGACCGTGGTCTCATGGTCGGCGCCCATCTTCTGCTCGTAGCGCCTGCGCATGGTCTCCAACCGGTCCTCGCGGTCCAGCAGCTCGATGTAGCGGTCGTAGAGCCTGCCGGACTCCTTCTCGGCCAGGCCGGCCTCGATGTCCTTTGCGAGGAACGCGCGTTCCTTGGCGATCGAGTAGCCGTCCGGGAACGGCGAGTTGGGCTCGGTCAGGAACTCGGCCCCGAGCGGTGCGGCGATCAGGGGGCCTGGGGCGCCAGGTGCGACAGGTACGGCCGCCGCGGCAGCCGAGGTGGCCTGAGGCCGGAGGGTCTTGGATTTCGTGTCAGTCGCCATGAAGGTCTCCTGTTGGAAATGGGGAGGAAGGCGCCGGGCCCGCGTGCCGTTCTGAGGCAGCGGCGACCCGCCGGCTCGTTTGGTCTTGCGCCCAAGCTTGAAGGAAGGGGAAATCGCGGCCGTCGTTGAGCCCCGGAAGACCCTCGTTCAGGTCCTTGCTGAGCAGCGCGAGCACCGCTGCGCGGTTGACGGTGATGTGCGTCGCAGTCTGGCTGTGGATGCGCACTTTGATGAGCCCGAGGTCCGCCAAGCGCTGGAACGATCGCTGTACCGTCTTGCGGTCGACGGTCATGGCCAATTTCTCGCTGGAGACCCGCGTAGAGCTCGTCTTGAACTCGTGCACGTCGGCGTGCTCCTTCAAGGCCAACCAAAGGACGGCAGCGTCGGAGAAGTGACGCAGCTGCAAGATGAGGTGGATAAAAAGCGCGCTGTCCTGCATTTGCGAAGTGGTGGTTGAAAAGCTGGCCTCTGGGACGTTTCGACCCACGCGGCATGGTGTGCCGCGTGAGACGTTCTGGCCCACGTGGCACGCCGTGCCGCGTGAGACCGGATGTCCCACTGGATCCATGACGGTCGTGCTGTTCATCGACGGCCGGACCTTCTTGCAAAGTCGCCACGCAGCGCCATCAGCTTGTGCAGCTCGTCCTGGCGGACCTGGGGGTTGTGCGTTGTGGCCGTGGGTGGCACGAGATGCACCGCGGCAAGCTGGTGCTGAACAGCAGCGCGACGCTGGCGGTCCTGTGCCACTTGCTTCGCCAATGCCAGGCGACTGCCATCGCCGCAGCGGCGGATGAGGCCAAGCAGCCACCCGGCCGGGTTGTGGATGGTCTTCGACGGGATCAGCAACTGCCCTTGGAGCTCGTCCAGCAGCGGCTGGCGAAGGTGCTCCGGGGCTTGGGCCAGGACCTCCAGAACACCGGGCAAGGCGGCGGACGCGAGCGCCGAGGGGTAGACCAGCGCAGCCTGGCCGACAGGCAGACCAGCATTCGGTGGAACGTGGGAGAAAGGACCACGACGACAGTCGGTTTGATCGCCGCTTTCGGCCTCACCCGCTGACGTTGTTGTCGTAGTGTTTGTAGAACCTGTTTGTATATAGCTTGGCGCTTTGGGCGCATCAAGTTTGGCGTTCTGGGCACTGCCAGTTTGGCGCTTCGGGCGTTTCGCGCCAGGTTCAAGGTTGGCGCTTTGGACATCGGCCGCGGTGAGCACACAGGGAGCAGCCTGCGTGCCAGCGCTTCCCAGAGCTACAGCTTGCGCGGTCGCCTGAAGTTGCGCGGTTCCCGCAACCGGCCTGTCCAGGACCAGGGCCTGCATGGGCTGAAATCGGAAGGCCGAGGCAAGTCCGGACACCCGCTGCGGCTGCGCAAGGTCGCGACCGGCGAGCATCAGGTCTGGCTGCTGGATCAGCGCTCCGGCGCTTCTCTCCAAGACATTGCGCATGTGCGCAGGCAGGCGCGGCGCGCCCTTGCTTGCAAGGGTCCTCCTGCCGCTCGTAGCGAGGGGAGTGGACGGTGTGGGAAGAGGCGCGATGTCCTGCCCACGTACACAGGCGAGCACAGCGTGCAGGTTGACGCGCAGATAGACGCCGAACCTGGAAGCCGATGTGATGGTGACCAGACCCGATCGCGTGAGGCGCTCGCGGATGGTGCGCTGCACCTTCGGCGTCAGGCACAGGACGCGCTCGATCTCCTGCGTCCAGACCTGCACTTGGCCGCCCGCGGCACCAGGATCCAGCAGCGCACGGCGCTGCCTGCGCAGCACCAGCGACAGGTACAAGCCCCCGCTTGCGCCGCCAGCCAGGTCGCCCAGCGGACGGTAGAAGCTGATGCTCTTCTCGAACCAGGCCCACGCCGACTCTGCGGTCGCGGTGCCACCGTCGATGATTTCCAGCCGGTTCGCCAGTTGACGCAGCTTGATCCGGAAATGCATTACCGCTGGCCGGCCAGCCAGGTGCTGCTCGATCAGGCCGGCACCGACCAGCATGGCGCGCACCGTGTCCTGCTCCCGCCTGGACAACGTGGTGGCCTCCTTGATCTCGCGCGCGGAAAGATGGATCCAGCCTTGGCGCTGCGGGTTGTTGCGCGCGGCGTGGTGCGTCCAATACAGGCACAGGCCCAGGAACAATGCCGCCTTGTGGCCCAGGTGCTGCGCCAGGGTTGGATGGAACGGAACGAAGCCTCGGGCGTTCAGATGCTGCAATACCAGGTCGCCAACGCTTGCGCCAGGTTCCGGCGCCTGCGGGCACAGCTGCCGCACCGCGTACTCGGCGGTCTCTGCAGACTGCGCAATGGCGCCCGGCATGCTTGCCACGCTCAGCGGCCGCGGTGCGCGCGGGTGGCTAGGGGAGTTGGCGCGGGGCCGTCCGCGTGGGATCGGCGCAATGCGGCCAGCAGCGGCTGCGCATGCTCTGCCATGCGTGTGCGCAGTTGGTCCAGGTGCACCGTGTAGGTGACCGTTCTGCCGCGCTGCGCGTCCACGTCGAGCAGCCCCTGCAGCTGGAGGTGCCTCCTGCAGCTTGCCTGCTGGGCCCGGGTGATGCCGGTGCTGTGCTCGCATTCGGCGCCCGTCATCGTGAAGCTGTACCGGTCGCCGTTCATGACCGCGCGCTGCGCACGCACTTCATGGGGCATGCGTTCCAGCACGAAGGACAGCCAGAGGGCGGCGACCACATTGCCGCCGGCGATGTCGACGTAGCCGCGATTGAAGGACACGATGTCCTGGCCGAACCAGTGCAGGAAGCGCGCTTCCTCGCGGAGCTGCTCCTCGCTCACGGCGTCCAGGCCTGCGCCAGGGAAGACGCGGGGCGCGCGGCCGATGGCCGCAGCGGGATGTGACAGTCCCATCTTCAAGCTTTCAGGTCAGCCCGAACGGGTTGGACGGGCCGCGCGGCGTCACGTCGATCGGCGTCGGCTTGGCCTGCGACTGGCGTGCCCGTGGACGATCTCGCGCATTGAATTCGGTGAGCGTGGAGACCAGGCTGTCGATGGCGCAGTCGGGGAAGCGCTGGTGCAGCTGGTAGATGCGCTCGCGGTGGGCGGTGTGCGGGTTGGCCTCGATCTCGTGCCACGCGCGGTGGATGGCTTCGCGCACTGCCGGGTCCTTGGGCAGCGGCGCACGCCCGGGATTGCCGCTGCGCTCGGGCAACAGGTTCTTGCGCATCGCTGTCACTTCCTCGTGCGACTTCTTCCAGAGCTCGCAGAGCATCCCGCGGCTGGCACCGTTCAGCACGAAGTACTCGAAGAGCTCCTGGTCCTGGCGCACGCGGTCGATGCGGTGCAGAGCCACGTCCAGATCCTGTGCCGAGATGCTGATCTGCACCGAGCGCAGACCCGGCGCCACTTCCCGCAGATCGCGGGCCTTGCGCTGCCGAAGGTCGTCCAGCAGCTCCGCCGAGCATCCCTGATGCAGCAACCGATCCAAGCCTTGCTCGGTATCGATCACCCCTACGATGAACTGCAGCATCGTGCTCACGAGGAACGGATCATCGACCGCAACCCTGATCGTTTCTTTGCCCATCCCTTGTCAATACCGGGCCTTTCACCCCGAAAACTTCAGATAGCTCCCCACGACCGAGTGCCGCTGGGGCTCCAGGTCCTGCAGGGCGCGCCTGAGCTGCAGCAGCCGCACGCTCAACGGACCGAGCCGCTCGTCGGCGAACATGGTCCACAGCGGGACGGCGCCGACGAAGATGTCGAACAGCGTTTGCTCGTTGTTCACCGGGGCGCACGCGACCTGCAGATTGCCGACGAGGTGTTCGGCAAACGCGGCAGGCCCTTCTGCGAGCTTCTGGCTCCAGCGCGTCGCCTGGATGAACGGAAGCTCGGCCACTTCGCGCCAGTGGATCTCGTGGGCCTGGCCCGACAGCGCGGCAAGGAATTGCCACACCACGATGCGCATGCCTGCGTGCGCGGAGACTTCCGCATCCCCGATGTGCGAGGCGTAGGCCGGGAGGTCCACCATGTAGCCGAACGGCATCTCGGGAACGCGCAGCACGAAGTCGTGGATGGGGACGACGCCGTTGACCGCGGTGATGGCTTCCTCGAGCTCGTTCAGCAGCCGCGCCCGGCGTTGCGCAAGCCGCTGAGGGTCGTCGCCGACGTCTGCAACAGTGCCCGTCGGCGCATCGGCATGCTCCACCTCACGTTGGGCGCCTGTGTCGCTGCCAGTACCGCCAACCAGTCCAGCCATTGGACCGAGCTCGCGCTGGATCGAGCGCTCAACGCGCTGTGGCATCGCCGTCAGGGCGGGCTGTGCGGCATGCGCTGGAGCAGTGTTCGTGATCGATGCGTTCCCGGCAGCCAAGCCAGCAGCCGGCGCATTCGCGTCGCAAAGCGCAGTCCGCGGCGCGGAAAGTGACAGCAGATCCTTCGATTGCAGACGGGGGTCGTTGGCCAGCGCGGTGCTCATCCGGCGCAGCTGCTCTGACGAGACGTCCAGCAGGTCGGCCAACGCAACGGCGATGTTCGACAGAAGCCGCTCGGCATCGAGCACGACGGGCCTGCGTTCGGATTCGTCGCGCTCGCGATTGCGGGCCTCGACCTCGTGCATGCCAGTCGCAGCGTTGTCCAGTTGCAAGCTCAGCGCGGCGGCTGCGGCCGGAGACCTGCCGAAGCGTTGCATCAGTTCGAGGTACTCGCCCACGCGTGGTCGCAGCACCAGGTTCACCTCGTGGGTGCGCAGCCACGGCCCGATCGGCGCCAGGTGGTCGACGGCGAACAGGAAGTTCTGGACCATCCTGACGCCGAAGTCCGTCCCCTGCTTCTTGAGCTCGCGGGTCAGCTCCGTGCCGGTCATGACCCGGTCCGGGTTCTCGCTCTCGACGGCCTTTTTGAACTTGTGCACGCCCAGGGCCTTCTCCCAGAACGTGGTGTCGCCACGGTTCTCGTTCTCGCCAAGGTGCGCCGCGACAACCTCGGATTCGCTGGTCCAGGCCCGGACCATCACGTGCAGCCTAGCGAATCGCTGGTCGCCATCTGCGGCGAGTTCCTTGGCGATCCGAAGTCGCGTGTTGCCGCCAGCGTGTGGGAAGTACTTCTGTTCTCCCGGCCGGCGCGTCACAGTGATGATGCTCGTCATCCCGTTGGCCACCATGGAGGCCCGGATCTCGCTGTACTTCGGGTTCTCGCCGACGCGCGGGTTGTGCTCGTAGTACCAGATGTCGTCGATCGACAGGATGGCCAGCGTTCCATCCACCTCGGCATTCGGCTCGAGGTTCGCCCCCGCGCTGGACCGGATGGCCGGCGAGGACGCCAGCGAGGCGCGCGTCTTGTCGCCTGCGTAGGCGCCTTCGCTACGAAGTCGCTCCGCGCGCTGGGCCGCGGTCTGTGTCTCAGGCGTACGCATGCGGTCCCGTCAATAGGGCGCTGCCTGACGCGCGAGAGAAAGGTGCTCGGCAAGGGATGGTGCAAAGCCCCCGCCCATGACCTGGGCGCGACCGCCAGGACCCTGATGGAGGTTGCCAGGATTTACCGAAACCGTGGTTCCGGTGACGCCGCTGCGGAAGGCGACGGCCGTGAAAGTCAGCATCGAAACTCCGTCTGAATTTGAAGACCAAACTCAACGAAGGCATCGGTTCCAAGCGCGTCCGGCGTCGGGAGGCCAAGCTCCCGACCCGTCTGCACTGCGCGCAGCGTATCCAGAAGTTGGCCAGCACTGCCGCACTTTCGAACGGCAATGCCTTCGCCAGACGGCGCCCGACGCCAAGTGCGCTTGGGACGTCCGCCCTCACTGATCCGCAATGCGAATGTATGTCATATGTGCATCCCAGGTCAATAGAGTTGTATGCATGTGGGCAACAAGTCATTTCGTGCGCAGGACAGGATTGCTCGGCGGAACGGGCTGAACCCAGCGTCCAGGCTCGGCCAGCACGACAGCGGACAGCCGGCTCACCACGGTGTCGCCACGTCCGACGACCTCGAACGTGACGATGTTGGTTCGGTTCGGCCCAGAGACGTGCAGGCCGGCTCGAATGAGATCGCGCTGCACCTGCATGGCGAACTCATCGGCCGAGACGCCATCGGGGCCCTGGGCCTGCGCGTAGAGCTTGAAGATGAGCGGCGACACCAGCGCCATGCCAAGCTGCACGAAATGCACCACCGCGCCGGTCTCGTTGTACTTGATGCTGCGGTCCACGAGTGACGCCTGGACCCACTGCATGAACGCGGTCGCGAGGGCGCCAAGCACCGTGGCTTGGGGCGGATCGGCGCCAGGCACGGGCGGAAGCTTGTTCGGCAACAGCACTGGCGCCGGCTTCGCCGGCTCGCCGGCGGCGGTTGGGGTGCTTCTGTGCGCAGGAGTCGGCGCGGTCGATGAGGTCGCGGGAGAACGGGGCGTTGGCGTGGAATGTCCTGGCGTGGGCATTCCCAACTGCAGGCCGCTCAGCATCAATCTGGCCAGCACAGGCTTCGTAGGCGTCTGGGGTTGCGGCGGTGGTTCCGCGGACGCCGCCGCCGCGTGCGGAACGACCAGCGTCTGGCGCATGCGCGTGCTGCTCCCGGCGGTCGCGCTGCTGCTCTGCGCAACCGCCCGCTCGCGTTGCGCAGCGGCGCGCGCCGTGCGTTGCCGCTGGACCTGATCTGCCAGACCTTGCGCGGCTTCGTCCGGGCTCAGCAGGTAGTCGTCCTCGAGATCCTCGAACACCCTGCTTCGCGCTGGCATCTCCGGCACGACTTCCCGCTGCTCGGCTGCTGGTGGCGCGTCGGCCGGCGGCGGCTCAGCGGGTGGCTGGGCCGCCGGCGCCACGGCAGGCGCGTTCCTGCGGCTGGGCAACTTGCCCTGGAGAAAGGCTTGCGAGCTCGGGGAGCGGACAGCGTCCTTCGCACCGGCAGGCCTGGCACTTGACGCAGCTTCGCGCTTCTTCGCGCCCTTCTCTGGCGCAGCGCTTGCGCTCGGGTTCGCACCTGCACCATGCTCGCCAGGCAGCGCAGATTCGGGCGATGTGTCTGGCTCTTCACCAGGTTGGTCCGCCGGGGCTGTTGCATCACTGCGCGGGCCGTTGGCATTCCCGCGGGGGCTGTCCGTTGCATCAGCCGAGTCCTCTTCCACGGCTGCGGCAGCACCACGCTTCTCGTGCACCTCGATGTGGCCCAGCATTGGGCTTGGGAAATGCGCCGGATCACCGTACACCTTGTCCAGCGGGAACCGCAGCACGCTGAGCGCATGGGTGTACGCGGCGTGCGAGCTGGCTTCGCCGTCCTCCGGCGGTTGCGCGGCTGCGCCATGGACGGTCACGTACCAGATGGCCTGGCCGGACTGCGGGTTGGCCATGATGCATCCGTACTCCTGCCAGGTGTCGAACAGCCGATCGTTCTTGGCCTCCCCTGGGACCGCTTCATCCGGGGCACTCTTGCGGATCCAGTCGCGTGTGGCGTCCGCCAGCCGCTTGGCCACGAACCAGACCGAGCCATCGAAGACCCATCCGGCAGCACCGGTGCGGTTGAGCGGCAGGATCGTTCCCTGGCGCAACATGTCCTGCAGCGCTTGCATCAGCAGGTCCACCAGCGGAACTGCCGACGCAGAGGCGAAGCGCGCGCGGTTGCCGCTTTGCAGGGCGCGTCGGGTCGACGCCTTGTCGGCCTCGCGCACGATGCCGGCGACCAGCGAATCCTTGTCCTCGCCGGACAGATAGCGGTTCAGGCACTCGAAGGCGGCGGGCGTGCGCGCAAGGATGGCCAGCGCCGACGCCGGTGCGATGTGCGGCAGCACCAGCATGGCCAACCTGGCGTGCGCGCGGTAGTCGCGCAGCGCCTTGGGCGTGAACTCGACGAGGTACTCGACATCGGCGCGGCCTTGCGTCACCTGCGTCAAGGCGCCCGATGTCGGGTGCCAGCGCAGGGGATCGGCCATGTCCTTGCTGCGCCAGGACACGCGCAGATCGGTCATGGGCTTGGCAATGTCGTGCAGCAGCGCGCAGTAGAAGACGACCAAGGTCCACTCGTCGCGTTGCGCGTCGATCTGCTCGATCGGGGCACCCTCCGGCAGCATGCGGCCACTGCGCCATGCCAGCGCGGCCAGCAGCATTTCCAGGGTATGCGCCAACAACCCGCCGGCATGGGCGTGGTGGTGCGATTCCGAGGCCGGCAGCAGCTGCACGAACTCGGCATAGCGCCTGATGGCATGGAGGCAGTCGCGCTCCCACGTGGCGTGGGAGAACCGTGTCTTGCGATAGATCTCCTTCAATGCCTTGTCGGCCTGAACCACGCCGAGCAGCTGGGCCGCGTCGCACATGCGCAGCCATCCAGGGGTGCTGCCAGCCAGTTCAGCGGGACCAGGCACGGCAGGTTGTACGGCTGGTGCAGCCGCGTTGTCCGCAGTGGCCTGCGTTGCGGTCGGTCTGGTGGCGGCACGCGGCAGAACGCTGACCACCTGCTTGCGGACACGGCCGAACAGCGCCTGGCCCAGTTGCATGAGCCTGCCCGCTGCGTCAGCGGGGTGGTCGGTCATCGTCGCCACGGCCTTGCCGGTGGACCTGCTGGTGCAGTGGCGAACCCGCCATGAGCAGAGCCCGGGTGGCTGTCAGCTGCGTTGCGTCAGCGGCATCGCGCGTCCACACGTACAGGCCTTCGTCGCGGTCGCCGCGCTCTTCCGTGCTGGGCACGATGTCCAGGAAGCTCATCCACGGTTGTGCCAGCGGCTGCCATGTCGTGCGCTCGCCCATCAGCCGGCCCCAGTAGGCCGTGGCGCGCACGAACGACAGCTGGAGCAGGTCCTGCACGACCAGCTCGATGCGGGCATGCTTCTGCTCGGGGGACAGGACGCCGGTCGGTCCCGCCGCGGAGCACTGCATGGCGTGCTGCATCAGGACGTCGCGCGTGCAGCAGGCAGGGTCTTCCTCCTGATGCAGGTGCTCTTCCAGGCCGTCGTAGCGGCCGAGCCAGGCCAGCAGCGTCGGCGCCCACTCCGGCACGCAGATCCGCTGCAACAGCAGGACGATCGCGTAGGGTGCGTGTGCATGGTCCAGAGGCTCACGGCCGAACCTCGGATATTCCTGCTCCGAGGACGGCGGCTCCATCTGGGATGCATACCGCGGTGGGCGCGTGCTTCTCATGTCGAGGGGCACTCTATCGACGCACCCGGCCCGCGTCCTGCGACATCCGTAGGAACGTGCCACGACCTTCTCGCTTGCGACAGCAGGCCATTTCTGCTACCGGCCAACGACGTGCCGCACGGCATCGCGGATGCGGCCGGCTCGATGCTGCGCCAGGGCTTGCTCGATGCGGCCTCGCTTCGCCTGTGGCCGCAGGGCCAGGCGCCCCGCGCCGCGGCCTGCGGCCCTGTACCGGCCCGTAGTGCCTTCCCCCTACCCGTAGACCCTTTGCACCGATGACGAGTGTCGAGGAGTCGGTGCGCCCTTTGGATTGGGCCATTAACCCGTAGCCGTTTGTCGCCGGTCAGCCACACCGCCCCGGGGTGGCCCATTTGCCGTTTCACGCACCCAGACCGTCGCGCATTGCGCGTGCACGAGTACCGGGCTTCATGGCCACCGTCAAGCGGATACCGCTGGAAACGTGAACCTGGGTTTCCGGTTGAGCGCGACCCCCTGCGCCGGAACACTGAATGCACTGGCGGCGCATTGGCGTCACTTCGCCCGGCCGGCTCCAACCGGCCGGGCCTTTTCTACCAACGGGAGTTCGCATGTCGATCAGGCATGGTTTCAATGGATGGCGGAACGGCCTAGCTCTGGCCGCATGCGTGCTTGCATCCCACAGCCTGCTGGCACAGCAGCCGGTCGACGCCGACACCCTGGTGCTCGGCCGCTACACCTCGGCGCAGGCCCAGCCGCCCGAGGACATGGCCGAGCCGCTGGCCGTGGTGGTGTCCATGACCTTTCCCGGCGCAACCGTGACCACGGTCGGCGATGCGCTGCGGCATGCCTTGATGCGCAGTGGCTACCGCCTTGCCATGGAGCAGCCCGGCGTGGCCGCGGACTTCCTGGCCCTTCCTCTGCCCGAATCGCAGCGCCAGGTCGGCGCCTACCGGCTCATGACGATCCTGGAGACGCTGACCGGCCCGGCGTGGGACTGGCACAGCGATCGGTACCGCCGCACCGTCTGGTTCACCCAACCAGTGGAGCCGCAGCCTGTCACGACCGTCGAGCCGCAGCTGGAGCAGGCCCAGGCCTTTGCCGTCGAGACGCCTGCCGCCCAGGCAACCACCAAGTAGCAGGACGGCCAGGTCATGCAAGACGACAACTTCCCCAACGGCCGCGAAACCCAGGACCAGTACGGCACGGATGAACGCCAGCGCGTCCTGCGTGCCCAGCAGGAAGCCCGTGAGCGTGAGCAGCTGGAGCAGGACGAAGACGACGAACGCGCTCGCCACCGCTTCCCTGGCGCGCGCCCAGGCGCCGCCCATGCCCTCCATGCGGATCAGGCAGATGCATCGCCCTCGCGCTCGTCCGCTACACCGGGTGCGCAGAAGGGTGGCCGCAGCCGGGTCCTTCTGCTGGGTGCCGCACTCGTTGCCGCGCTGGCGTTCGCGGGCTACAAGTACATGCGCAGTCCAGGAAGCCAGATGGCGGCGGCACCTGGAAGCGAATCGCCTCTGACGGCTGGCCTGCCGCCCGTGTTTGACGAACCCACGCGCACTGGCCCAGCTGGTCCGGCGCTCCCGTCCGCGCCGCCAGAAACGGCACAACCGGCGGCAGCTGCCCAACCCGCGCAGGCTGACGCCGGCAATCTCCTGGCGCAGGTTTCCACCTCTACCACGGCTCAAGCCGTCGCGGTGAGCACGCCGGCATCGGCCACGGGTGCTGCAGGCCAAGCTCCCGCAGCAGCTGGTGCAGGCGAGCTGCCAGCAGCAGCTGGTGCAGGACCGGCACTCCAGGAGCGAGTGCAGACCGTCGAGGCCCTGGTGCAGGAGCTCCGCGAGCAGATGGCCCGCCTGGAGGGTCAGCAGGCCGAGCTCACCGCCAAGGCGGCAGCACCACGCCCAGCATCGCGCCCGCGCCCTGTTTCTCGGCCTGTGGCAGCTGCGCCGGTAGCACCCGAGCCCGCGGCGCCCAAGCTGCCCGGCCGCCTGCTGGCGGTGGACAGCTGGGGCGGCGTGCCGTCCGTGATCGTCGGCACCGGCATTCCGGGCGACAAGCGCACCCGCGTGCTGCGCCCTGGCGACACGTACAACGGAGTCTCGCTGGTGGAGGCCAACCGCGCCCGCGGTGAAGCCACGTTCATAGCGGACGGCAAGCAGTTCCGGCTCACGCTCCAGGACGGCGAGTGATGGCCACGCATCGCTGCCTCTACCCGATCGCCCTGGCCGCTTTGGTGACGGGCGGCGCTCCGCACGCCCAGGTCCGCACCCAGACCGAGGTCGCCAACACCCAAGGCCGGGCCGCAGCGCAGGCGAGCACGCAGCTGGGAACCACGGACCGCATCGAGGCGGAAATCTGGGGCCTGACGGACGAAGAAATGACCCGCGCCAAGCTGCTGTTGCAGGGGCCGCGTGCGGCGTTCTCCGTGCCCGGCATCTCGCCCATCGAGGCGCTGGGCATCCACGCTCGCAACGACGCCGAGCGGCAGCGCTACGCGGAAATGTTCGCCAAGGCGTTCTACATTGACGTGCAGCGCACGATCGCTTTCGGCAATGCGTTCCAGGCCGCGGTTTCGCGGCTGGCCGGCAACACACCCATGGTCAGCTACGAGGGCATGCCCAAGGTCGCGGCGCCCATCGGCACAGCCGACATGGCGAACGTGCCCCGCACCCAGATCATCGAGCCTGGTGCCACCGGCCCATCGTCGCGGGCGCGCTTCGCGCCCTCGCTCGTGCAGCCCGGCGCATCCGCCCTGCGGGCTGCGGGCGGACAACCGCGTTGACCACGGTGACTACCTCGCCTGTCGCCCTTGATCGGCGCGCAGCGCTGCGCCTGGCCACGGCCGCCAGCACGGCGGCGCTGGCTGCGCGCGCGCATGCCGGGCTCGGTGGTGATCCGGCCAAGGCCTGGGCGGTCTACCCGCGCGAGCAGACCAGGCTGCTGCTGCCGAAGGCCTCCGGATCGGTGCTTCAAACATCGACAGCCGCAAGGGCGCACGCGGTGCAACGTCCATCGCCCCAAAGCGGTGTCGCAGCGACGCTGCCACCACGCGCCTACGTGGACGCGGCGCATCGCCATGGCATCGCGGCCTGGCTGCTGTACGCGGTCGCCCTGCAAGAGTCGCAGATCAACTTCGGGCGCACGGCGGTGCCCTACCCATGGTCGCTGTGCGTGCAAGGCCGCGGCGAGCGGCACGCCGATGTCGACCAGGCGCGTAGCGCGATGCGCCGGCACCTGGAGGCCGGCATCACGAACGTCGACTGCGGCCCCATGCAGGTCAACTGGGGCTGGCACCGCGACAAGCTGGTGTCGGTGGACAGGGCGCTGGATCCCTATGCCAACCTGGACATCGGCGCCGCGATCCTCGCGAACCACTGGCGCGCCACGGGGAACTGGCGCACGGCCATCGGCCTGTACCACACCGGGTCCATGGACACGGTGGAGCGGATCGAGCGTGCAGCCCGCTATGCCGCGTCGGTGACGCGGCGCCTGGCCGCGCAGGGCCACCGGCTGGACGAGGTCGCGCGGGAACACGCTGGGGCAGGAGCATCCCGTGGTTGATGTGCGTCGCGCCGCCCAGCGGATCATCGTGACGACCTTGCTGTCCTACGTCGTGGCAGGCCACGCCGACATCCAGGCGACCCAGCCGCTGGAGCAGATCCTCGACAGCGGCCAGTCGGTGCCCATTGCGCCCTACATGTCCGGCCTGGTCAACACCGAGCCCGATGGCCAGGGCAACGTGAAGCCCGGCCAGCGCTTTCCGATCCTCACCCGCCTGCGACAGGCCGCGCTCGCGCAGGAGGTGCAGGTGCTCGATCCGCGCTGGCTGACGCAGCCCATCGCGCTGATCGGCATCGACCGGCATTCCCTGGCCTGGCTGCTGATGCACCAGGACCAGCTGGCCGCGATGCACGCCAAGGTCCTGGTGGTCCAGGCGCTGGAGCCACGGCACATCCGCATGGCACAGGCCGTGGTACCGCAGCTCGAAATCCTGCCGCAGGAAGGGCCGTGGCTTGAAGCACGCCTGCGCGAAGCTGGTGCTGGTGTCTTTCCGCTGCTGATCGGTACGGACGGCGTGGCGCGCCAGATCCTGCCATTGCCGCCCGTGCCGCAGCAGATCGGTTCCAAAGGTCAGCCATGAGCGGCAACACCATCCTGGAAGCCAACCTGCGCCCGCCGATCGAGCTGTGGAGCACGACTGTTGCGTGGTCCATCGCGCTGATCGCGCTGGTCGCGCCCTGGGCACTGATGATGCCGCCACTGCTGGGCCTAGTCTGCGCCGCGCTCGCGGTCGGCTTCGGCTGGGTGCGGCTGCGCCAGGCCCTTCGCATCATGCGCTACCAGCGCGGGCTGAAGTTCACGCGGATCACACGGGTGGCGCCCTCGCGCCTGCCGGTCGGCAAGGACCAGCTGTACCTGGGCCAGGGCTTCGAGTGGACCCAGCAGAACACGCAGCGCAAGCTGGACGCGCAGCGCAAGGAAGCCGAGCCCTTCGTGCGGCCCACGCCGATGGAGCTGCGCCTGTCCGCGCTGGGCAGCAGCCTCGTGGCGTCGGTGGCCAGGGAGATCGCCACCGCGGAAAACGCTGGCCTCCCTCTTTCTCGTAAGGCGCAGTGGATGCGCTTCATCACGGCCGTGGGCGGGCCGTTGAATCCGCTCTATCCGCACCTGGACCTCGGCGGCTCGCCCATCCTGCACGGAACCGGCGCGCTGGAGGAATGCCCGGTCGCGCTGCGCCAGACCGCGCGCGCCGGCCACCTGCTGGTGATGGGCACCACGCGCGTCGGCAAGACGCGATTGCTGGAGCTGCTGGCCACGCAGGACATCCACTGAGGGCACGTCGTCATCGTGATCGACCCCAAGGGGGACTCCGAGCTCATGCTGCGGCTGTACGCCGAAGCGCGCCGGGCCGGCCGTGAGGACCAGTTCTACCTGTTCCACCTGGGCTTCCCGGACATCTCGGCCCGCTATAACGGCATCGGCAATTTCGCGCGCATCACCGAGGTCGCCGGCCGCGCCACCAACGCCCTGCCCTCCTCCGGCAACTCGGCAGCGTTCAAGGAATTCTCCTGGCGCTTCACCAACCTGGTCGCGCAGGCCCAGGTCGTGCTCGGGCGCATCCCGACCTACACCACGCTGCTGCGCGACGTGACGGGCATCGAACCCCTGTTCATGGAGTACGCGCACATGGTGTTCCGCCTGCAGGCGGAACAAGGCCGCTTCGTCGACTACCAGGCGCGCCTGGCCGCCATCGAGTCGCAGGTCCTGGCCAAGAAGATCCAGGTGGACCGGCCCATCCAGACGCGCACGGCCGATGTGGTGGCCATGATCCACTGGATCAAGGAGTCGCGCATCACGGACAACGTGCTGCACGGCCTGGTCGGCGCCGTGAGCTACGACCGCTCGTTTTACGAGAAGATCATTGCCTCGCTCGGCCCGTTTCTGGAGAAGCTGACCAGCGGCGCCGTGGGCGAACTGATCAGCCCGGACTACTTCGATCCGGACGACGAGCGGCCCATCTTCGACTGGATGAGCGTGATCCGCCAGGGTGGCATCGTCTACGTCGGCCTGGATGCGCTGTCCGATTCAGTGGTGTCCTCGGCCGTGGGCAACAGCATGCTGGCCGACCTGGTCAGCGTCGGCGGCAAGCTCTACAAGAACGGCCTGGACCCGCACCGCGACGACGGCAAGCTGGTCCTGCCCACGATCTGCTGCCACTTCGACGAAGTGAACGAGATCGCCGGCCCCGAGTTCGTTCCCATGGTCAACAAGCTGGGCGGCTCCGGCTTCCGGATCACGGCCTACACGCAGTCCATGTTCGACATTGAGGCGAAGGTGGGCGACAAGGCCAAGGCCGGCCAGATCCTGGACAACTTCAATCACCTGGTGATGCTGCGCGTGCGCAGCGTGACCACGGCCAACCTGCTGGCCGAGCAGGTGCCGCAGGTCAACGTGCTGCACCTGACGCCCATGTCCGGTGTGACGGACACGGCGGCACAAGGCACAGGCGTGGACTTCACGAGCCGCAACGACGACATCGTGACCACGACCAAGGTGCCGCTGATCGAGGCCGCCGACCTACTGGAACTGCCGCAGGGCCAGGCCTTCGCGCTGCTGGAGGGCAACCGGCGCTACAAGATCCGCATCCCACTGGCCGATTCGACCAACGACCCGTTCGTGCCCGAGTCCCTGCGCAAGGTCGCGCAGGAGATGAAACGCCGCTACCGAACCAGCGAGCGCTGGGCGCAGGAGACCGACTGGTTGGGCTCGCATCCGCTGGGCGCGGGTGCATCCGGCTTGATCGCAACGGACCTTGCGGACGAACTAGAGGTCGATGAGCCCCGCAGCAGCGCGCGCGAGGAGCAGGCTGACATGCTGAGCCAGGGCGCCGTCCTCGGCAACGTGATGGGGCACCGCGGATGAGCGCGCCGAGCAGCCGCGGCCCGATCAAGCCGCCGACACGGGGCCCGGTGCTGCTGGCCTTCGAGATCTGCATGGGCCTGATCATGGTGGCCCTGTTCTCCTGGTTCGTGGGCATCGTGATCGAGGTCATCGGCATGCACACGATCTGGAAGGACGAGGGCGAGGCCCACGCCAAGCGCATCGTGGACCAGGACGTGGCCTACATCGCCGCAGCGCCGCGCAGCCTCCTCATCGACGACACGGCGGCGCTCTCCCAGGACATCGTGACGCGGGTGGAGCAGGCCTACCGCAAGCTGGGCATCGTCAACTGGTACCTGCGTTACCACGGCCCCGACGTCCGCGAGGCGGTGGACACCAGCGCCGGCGGCTCCGCAAAGGCCGGCATGGCCCGCGGCCTGCGCAACGCGACGGTGCAGGTCAGCCGCACGGGCAGTCGCATCGCGCTGATCAGCATGTTCGTCGCGCAGGACGTGCTGCTGCGCATGTCGATCGCCATCTTCGCGCTGCCCGCCTTCGCGCTGGCCTGCCTGCTGGGGGCCATCGACGGCCTGGTGCGCCGCGACCTGCGGCGCTGGGGCGGGGGACGCGAGTCCAGCTTCATCTACCACCACGCCAAGCGCTACACGGCCTGGTCGCTGACTGGCGGCTTCGGCCTGTACCTCACCTGGCCCTTCGGCGGGTTCAACCCGGCCTACATGGTCCTGGTGTTCACGGTGCTGGTCGCAGCATCGCTGTCCACCACGGTGGCCGCGTTCAAGAAGTACGTTTGAAAGAGAGAGTTCGCATGCTCAAGCAATTCCCCGTGCAACGTCCCAGCCGGTCGGCGCTGCGCGTGGCCTACTGCGTGCTCGCGCTGTCCGCGTGCAGCGCCGCCATGGCTTCCGACGAAGACGTGGAGCGCGAGAACCTCGCGCGCATCGCCAACGAGATCGCGCACGTGAAGGGCCTCGTGGCTGCTGCTGCCTCCAAGCAGCCGACGGGCCAGCGGGTCAGGTTCCGCTACGACTGGCTCCAGCGCGACCTGCAGCTGATCGAGCAGGGCATCGCCCAGCACACCGATGCGCCGCGACAGCCGCGGCCCGTGCCGCCGCTGCGCGGGGACTACCGGCAGTGACGCCCAGGGGCCAAACCGATGAACAGCGCGATCGCCAATGGCTTCCAGGCCGGCGCCGGCTTCGGCGCATCGAGCCTGCGCCTCATGCTGTTGGCCGTTCTTGGCGGCCTGGCCTTCGCCTTCGCGGCCTGGCTGGTCGGCCAGGTGATGGAGGCGTACCGCAGCAACGAGCTGGAGGTCGACGAGTCCATCGTCAGCCTGGCCTGTGTCGCCCTGCTGTGCGTGCTGATCGTCGCGGTCCTGGGCTGGGCGTGACCTGCAAGCCGAGCCCCATCCGCGTACCTCTCGCTGTGTGCTCACCGAGTCTTCAAGCAGTACCCGAACCCTGCGCGGGTGCTGCTGTGCGCAAGGCCCATCCGGGCATGCGCGCACGTTCCCCGCAGGTGTGTTCTGGAGCTTCTCATGACTAGCAGGTTCAAATCTCTCGGCGCCAAGACCAGGCGCCTCGGCGAGCGTTTCCGTCACGCCGCCCTGGTGCCGTTCGTGGCACTGGCGTGCCATCCGGCCATGGCCGAACTGCCCACCCTCGTGACCCCCACCGAAGGTGTGAACGGTACGACGGTTGCCAACGGCGACATCATCGGCACGTCGGGCGCGATCTTCAAGGCCATCATCGCCATCGTGGTCCTGGTCATCTGCGCGTGGTTCTTCCTCCAGGCGATGGCCGGCACCATCTCCAAGTGGAAGGAGTACACGAACGGGCGTGCCGCCATCGGCGACATGAAGGAGTACATCGGCATGGCAGTGGTCATGGGTGTCTTCATCGTGATGCTCGGCACCTACGCCATCTCGTCGCTGGGCTGATCGCGCTGGCATGAGCGACGAGCCCATCACCGCCGACCTCGAGCGGCGCGCGCAAGTGCCGTTGACCGACCGCGTCAACGTCGAGCCGGCCATCCTGAATGGAATGACCTCCACCGAGGCCACCTGGATCGGTCTGGCCTCGATGGTCGTCTACGGCCTGGTGATGGGCTTGTTGGTCGCCATCACCGGCCTGTGGCAGCTGCTGCTGGCTGCGCTGGTGGGCACCATCGTCACGCTCTGGTATGCCTCCCTGCGGCTGCAAACCATGAAGCGTGACCGTCCGGACGGCTATTACGGCCATGCCATCCACCTGTGGATGGTCCGGCACGGCATGCAGCACGCACGCTTCCTTCGGCACGACGGCTACTGGAGCCTGGGCCGCACGCTCGGCCTGTCGTTCAGCAGCCCGCTCAAACCCAAGCCTGACGCGCAGCCGCGGGCGGCCACGTCTCCGAAACCATCATGAGCGAATACCTCAACGCGCTGAGCGCGCAGCGACGGGCCAACGGCCATCTGCGCACTGCCCTCTACATCGTCGCCGCCATGGGCGTTATCGGCACCTGGTACGCCGGCCAGGTCCCGAAGAACATCGACGTGCATCTGCTGCCTGCCGTGAGCACACCCAGCAACGTGAAGGTGAACGGCGGCGAGTCCGTGGTGCCCTCCCCCAACGTGTATGCCTTCGGCTACTACGTGTGGCAACAGGTGAACCGGTGGGCGACCGATGGGGCGACGGACTACGGCCACCAGATCTTCCGCGTGCAGAACTACGTCACGCCGCGCTGCATCAGCCAGCTGACATCGGACATGCAGACCCGGCAGAAGGCCGGCGAGTTGCGGCAGCGGACCCGGCAGATGAGCGAGATCCCGGGCCTGGGCTACCAGGCCAACCGCGTCGTCGCCGACGACTCGGGAATGGGCTGGACCGTGTTCCTGGACCTGCAGGTGCAGGAGACCTACCGCGGCCAGGCGGTCAAGGACGTGTACATCCGCTACCCGATCCGTGTCGTGCGCTTCGACGTCGACCGCCAACGCAACCCCTGGCAGATGGCCCTCGACTGCTATGGCAGCCAGCGCCCAGCGCGCCTGGATGAAGCCCAGATTCGCCAGGTGCCAGGTGCCAAGCCCGTGGAGCCGCATGTGCCCCCCGTTCCCGCGTCGGTGGAGCCCCTGAACCTGCCGAACGCCACGCCCATCGGCGAAGGCGAGGTCGGCGCCCTGCTGAACAACTGAGATCACGCCATGTCGACGACGATGAAGCACTATGCATGTTCGGCCTTGACGGCTGCGCTGGCGCTCGTGCTGCCCCTTGCCGCTGCCGCGCAACAGGTCAAGGAACTGAACCTGAACAGCGTGCCGCCCGATCTGGTCCAGGCCCAACCGGCCGGCGAGCAGCGCAGCACATCGGTGGACCTGGGCGAGGACATCCAGGCCGGCGAGCAAGGGGCGGCCAGCCAGGCGCGCCCCGCCACCGTGGCCCCGGCCCAGCGCGCCGCCCAGGCGGCTCGTCGTCAGGCTGCCGGCGCCGGGGAGGTCAGGCGCGTTTCCCGACCGGCAGGGGCCGGCGCAGAGCGCGCCGTGTTCCAGCGCGAGCCGGTGCGCGTGCAGCTGTCCGTGGGCAAGGAGCGCCTGATCACGCTGCCAGCACCTGCGGGCCTGAACCTGCCGACCGACATGGACCAGGTGGCCCGGATCGAGACCATCGGCTCCACCATCTACGTGACCCCGCTGGTCGCGTTCACGCCGATCCGCATCGTCGCGGAACTGATCGACACCGGCCAGCTGGTGCCCTTCGACTTCGTGGCCGCCGCCGGCGACAAGCTGCCCGAGCTCGAAGTCTCCGTGCTCGATCCGCAGGTCGGCGCAGCGACTGCAGCGGGCGACGAGGCCAAGAAGGACGAACCGCAGAGCGCCGACATGGTGCAGCTGACGCGGCATGCCGCCCGGCAGCTGTACGCGCCGCGTCGCCTGGCATGGGCCACACCTGGCGTGAACCAGGTCGCGGTGGCCACCGATCCGGTGCCGCGGCTGATCCGCGGCCTCAACGCCGACATCGTGCCCCTGGGGCAGTGGAAATCCGGTCCCTTGTACGTGACCGCCGTGCGCGTCACAAACCGCAGCAGCATGCCGGTGGAGATCCCGCTGGAGCAGGTGCGCGGCCGCTGGGTCGCTGCGACGGCCCAGCACGGCCGCATTGGCGCGGCGGGAACCGACACGGACACCACGGCCGTGTACCTGGTCTGCGACCGCTCCTTCGAGTCCTGCCTCCAGTAGGCCGGCCGTCCAGACCGAGAGTCAGCCATGACCATCACCCGCAACAAACTCATCCCCCTGCTCGGCATCGTGGCAGTTGCCATCGTGGGCACGATCGTCTGGAAGCAGATGACCAGCAGCCCGCAGAAGCCCACAGCCGGACCTCTCATGCAAAGCGTGCCCAAGGCGGAACTGCCGGCAACGAAGGGCGCCGACCGCGACACGCCCCAGGAAACGCTGAGCACCGTCGTCGCGAGCAACCGCGAGTTGCGCGACACGGCAACGCAACTGATCGAGGAGAACAGGAAGCTGCGCAGGGAGATGGAGACGGAACGGAATCGACCTGGAGGCCGCAGCCCAGCCGTGGTCGACGGCCCGACCGCGCCGGCCGGCCTGCCAGCGCCCCAGGAGCACCAGAAGCTTCCTGCTGCTCCGTCTGCTGGCATGGTGACACCCTCTGCACAACCGGAGCCTGGGGTCATGGACGTGTTCTCCAAGGCCTTCGACCAAGCGTCCACCATGGCCGACAAGATCGGCAACGGAACGCGGCCCATCGCCGCATCGACCGTCAAAGCAGGCCCAGCCGCGCCTGCCGTCCGGTCTGCTAGTGGTCAGCAGCGCGGTGACGCAGCCGTCGACCCCAACGAGCCGCTGCCGGATGGTGCCGTGGTCTACAAGACCCGTCCGCCGATGGGCTATGCACTGCACACCAGCCAGGCGCGCGGGCGCGAAGGCGTCGCGACTTCCCAGTACGTGCGCCTCAACGGTGCCGCAGGGGCGCCGGCCGGTGCCGGTGCCGGCGGCGGCGCCGCGACGCGCGCTGCCCAGGCCGCGCAGGACAAGCCCCAGACCGTGCCGTTCTACACGATCCCCGAGAACGCCACGCTGGCGGGCGTGGTGTCCATGACCAGCCTGATCGGCCGCGTGCCGATCGACGGGCGCGTCACCGATCCCATGCAGTGGAAAGCCGTGGTCGGCCGCGACAACCTGGCCGCCAACGGCTTCGAGCTCCCAGACGACCTGGCCGGCATGATCGTGTCGGGCATCGCCATCGGGGACATGGCCCTGTCGTGCAGCGAAGGCAAGGTGCGCTCGCTCACCTTCGTCTTCAACGACGGGACGATCCGCACGGTGTCCACCCGCCGCGGCGGTGGCGGGCAGGGCACGGTACGCACGGGTGCCAGCAGCGGCGGGGCCAACAGCACCGACCTGGGTTACATCAGCGACCAGCACGGCAACCCCTGCATCTCGGGCAAGTTCGTGACCAATGCCCCGGCCTACCTCACCGACATCGTGGGCATGAAGACGCTGGAGGTGGCTGGCCAGGCCTTCTCCGACGCGCAGCGCACCGTGTCGCAGAACTCGACCTTCGGCACCACGAGTTCGGCCGTCACGGGCTCCGTGGGCAGCTACGCGCTGGGCCAGGCGGTCGCAGGCGCGTCCGATGAGGTCAGCAAGTGGCTGATGGCCCGCCTGAAGAACTCCTTCGACGCCGTGGTCACGCTGTCCGGCCAGCGCATGGTGATCCACCTGGACACCGAGATCCGCCTCGACAAAGTGCCCGATGCCCGCCTGCTGGTGCACCGCGCCCAGAACCCTTCCAGCATCACTGCAAGAGGAGCCCGCCATGGCCTCGAATGAACAGAGCACCGTCCATCGCCCTGCGATGCCATCTTGTGTCGCCCTCTGCGGCCTGCTGGTCCTGGCCGGCCTGCTGGCCGGGTGTTCTATCAGCGGCCCGCGCGAGTCGCCGATCAACGCGGTCACGAAGGGCAGTCCGACCGTGCTGGACATCTACCGCGGCCAGGGGGAGGTGGACGGCCAGAACACGGCGGCCGACCGCGCTACGCCACGGGATCGGCTGCTGAGCGGCTCGGCGCCGCGGCCCGTTCAGGAGGGCGACACCGACACGCAGCGCTACTGGTCCGCGCTGGAGCCCATGCGCAACCGCTTCGCGCGCGTGCCGAACCCGGACATGGTGATGGTGGTGTTCCCGCACCTGGCGCGCGGCCAGTACCCCGTGCCGGGCTACGTGACGGTGTTCCCGATGTACGAGCAGGCCAACCTCTACGCTTTGCCCGGCGAGGTCGAATCCGAGCTCGTGCGCAACCCTGCGCCGCTGGGCCCGGCCGCGAAGAAGGAAGGGGCCGCCAAGTGAGCCTGCTCAGCCTGCTGGGCGTGCATCGCCTTCTTCCCAACGACCGCGCGGCCGTCCCCGCCGAGAAGGGCCAGCCGGTACCGGCGGCCGACACCAAAGGTGCAGCCAAGAATGCCCCCCAGCGCCATCGGCAGTCCGACCAGGAAACGGTCGCCCAGCGCCGCCGCATGGCCCTGCGCCCGCCGTCCTTCACGGACTTGCTGCCCTACGTCGCCTACCGGCCGACCGATCGCGTATTCGTGCTCAAGGACGGCCAGAGCATGGGCGTCATGTTCGAGCTCGGCAGCATCCCATCGGAGGCCCAGACCGAGGCGCAGATGGCCGAATACTGCGCCAAGGTGGCCGAGGTGCTGCAGGCGATCCCCGAGTCGTTGTCCTCGCCCTGGATCGTGCAGTTCTTCGTGTCCGATGACCGGAACATCGACCACCTGGGCGACGTCTGGTTGGACTACGTGAAGCACCAGCACCGCCACGACCTGAAGCGTCAGGAGGAGGTTGTGAACTCCAAGATCACGCAGTCCTTCCTGGAAATGATGCGTGCCCACCTGAAACAGGTGTCGCAACCGAACGGCCTCTTCCACGACCAGGAGGTGACAGGCCAGCCGTGGCGCGGCCAGATCCGGCGCGTGCGCTGTTGCATCTACAAGCGCTTCGACGCGAAGGTCATCGACGATCCACGGCCGGCGAACGAGCAGCTCGAAGCCCTGGCCGTGACGTTGGAGTCCACGCTGGGCGAGGCCGGCGTCAAGGTCCGCCGCTGCACGGGCAAGGACCTGTACGAGTGGCTGCTGCCGTTCTTCAACCGCGGCACGAAGTGGGCGCCGGACGCCGGCACGCTGTTGCGGCACGCCCCCTACCCCGGCGACACGCCGGACGTGGGGCCGGACGGTGCGCCGATTCTCGGCGCGGACCTGGCCGAACTGCTCAACTTCTCCGAGCCCTACAGCGACCAGGAGAAGGGGCTGTTCATGTTCGACGGCCACCCACTGCGCGTGCTGACCTTGCAGAACCTGCACCGCCAGCCCTCCGTGGGGCATTTCTCGGCCGAACTTGAGAGCAGCGGCAAGTTCTACGCCCGCTTCGACCGCATGCCGCCGGGCAGCATGCTGTCGTTCACGGTGACGATCCGGCCGCAGTTCCTGGTGGAGCGGCACATCGAGAGCACGCGCATGGCCTCGCGCGCTAAGACGGCCGCGGCGATGGAGACCCACAGCGAGTGCGAGCGGGTGCTGCAACGGATGCAGGTCGGCGACAAGCTGTTCCCGATGTTCGTGGCCCTGTACCTGGCTGCTCCGGACGTGCAGGAACTGGACAACGCGGTGGCGGCCGTGAACGCGCTGCTGGTCCCCACAGGGATGCGCTTCATCGAGTCGCGCCAGGACCTGGTGCCGCTGGACGCGTTCATGCGTGCCCTGCCCTTCAACTTCGATGCGGCTTTCGACGAGCGCAACATGCGCCGATCCCGGCTCACGTTCTCCACGCACATCGCGGCGCTGCTGCCGCTGTACGGTCGCGCCCGCGGAACGGGGCATCCCGGCATGTGGTTCTGGAACCGGGGTGGCGAGCCGGTCTGGGTGGACCCGCTCGATCCGCGCGACCGCAAGAAGAACGCCCACATGCTGGTGATGGGGCCAACAGGCGCCGGCAAGTCGGCCTCGCTGAACTACCTGTGCCTGTCCACCATGGCGATCCACCGGCCGCGCATGGTCATCGTCGACGCGGGCAAGTCCTTCGCGCTGCTGATGCAGTACTGCAAGGCGATGGGTCTGAGCACCCACTTCGTCAACCTCAGCGGCAGTTCCAAGGTGTCGCTGCCGCCCTTCGTGTATGCGTACCGCCTCCTCGACGACCCCGACGTGATGATGGCCTACAGCGCGATCGACGGCGTGTTGAACGCCGAGTCCACCGCAAGCGCGCTTGCGATCAACGAGGACCCGGCCAGCCTGGCCAGCGACGAGGACGATGACGACGAGGGCGAAGAGAAGCGCGACTACCTGGGCGAGATGCTGATCTCGGCCATCATGATGATCACGGGCGGCGAGAAGAAGGAAGAGGACCGCATGTCGCGCGCGGACCGCTACCTGATCACGCGGTCCATTATCAAGGCGGCCCAGCGCGCCCGTGCCGAGGCGCGCCGCCACCCGCTGGTCCAGGACGTGGCCCGGGAACTGATGGCCCTGCAGGGCGACGAGTCCCTGTCGGCTGCCCGCCGCAACCGCGCCGAGGACATGGGCCAGTCCATGATGGCTTTCACCCAGGGCCTGCGCGGCACGCTGTTCAACCGCGAGGGCGAGGACTGGCCGGACGCCGACGTGACGCTCGTGGAAATGGGCACGCTCACGCGCGACGGCTACGCCGATGCCCTGGCCGTGGCCTACACCTCGCTGATCGACGCCGTGCAGTCGCGCGGAGAGGCCAAGCAGATGGAGGGCCGCCCGCTGGTGATGCTCACCGACGAGGCCCACTTGATCACGACCAACGACCTGCTGGGCCCGAAGGTGACCAAGGGCACCAAGATGTGGCGCAAGCTGAACATGTGGTTCTGGCTGGCCACGCAGAACTTGCAGGACTTCCCTGACAGCATGGACCGCGTGCTGTCCATGTGCGAGTTCTGGATGCTGCTGACCATGGACAAGAAGGAGGTCGCCGAGGTCACCCGGTTCCGGCGCCTGACCGCCGAGCAGCAGCAGCTGATGGAGTCAGCGCGCAAAGCCAAGCACCAGTACACCGAGGGTGTGATGATCTCGTCGTCCGGGCAGTTCCTGTTCCGCAACATCCCGCCGGCCCTGCCGCTGGCCCTGGCGATGACCGAGGGCGACGAGAAGGCCCACCGCCGCCGGCTCATGGAGAAGCACGGCTGCGACGAGCTTCAGGCGGCGATGCTGGTGGCCGACGAGATCTCGCGCAATCGGGGGATCAATGTCTGACGCCAACCGCTCCCGACAGCTGCGCGTCGGCATGGCGATGGTCGCCCTGGGGTCCGCCCTGGCCGTGCTGCTGCCCGCACCGGCAGCTGCCCAGGTAGCACCCGTGCGGACGGTCGAGGTCTTCGTGAATTCGGCGATGGTGGTCGCGCTCCCGGCCGCGAACCAGGGCTACCAGGTGACCGTGCACCGCATGGACCAGCTCGACATCGCCACCAAGTCCGTCGACCAGATGATTCCCAGAGGCGGCGAAGCGCAGGCACGCCGCTGGCTCAAGGACAACGAGGTGCGGGTCAAGCGCGAGGTGACGCACGCGGCGATCGCGACCGCCAACGCGACCAACCGGGCCAACTACTACCGGCTGGACCGGATTCCGGCTGTGGTGATCAACCAGCGCACGGTGGTGTACGGCGTGACCGATGTGGCCGTCGCGTTGCAGCACTACCAGGCGTCTCGGGCGCGCAAGCCATGAGGACCTTGGAACATCGCCAGGCGCGTGCGGCCGGGCCGCGGCATCGCCTCCGTGCGGTCGCAATTGCTGCTGCGGCCAGCCTGCTCATCGCAGGGCCTGCGGCCGCACAGTTGGCGACGACGAACACGGCCGCCATCATGGGGGCCACGGTCGCGGCGATCCCCAGTTGCCTGGCCTACCGGGTGACGGGCGTGTGCTTCTGGCTTCGATGCACGCCCTTCGGATGCTCCGTGAAGACGTCCATCAAGGTATCGCACTACATGCCCGATGTGGTCGTCAGCACCTATGGCGCGCCCGAGCAACATCCGTGGGCCGACGTGGGCGTGCCCGTCGCCGGAATCATGACCGGCCTCGGATCGAGCTTCATGGGCTCGCTGCTGGATTCGTCGGCCGACACGGCCCGGGAGGCGCAGGAGGTCGCTACCTTCAAGAGCGCCGACGCCTTCGGCAATCCTGTTGGCGCGTTCATGGGCGGCGTCACGACCTGGGAGTACCCGGACGCGCAGGAGCTCATGAATTTTCCGAGCCAGGAGCTTCCGCGCATCGCGCAGATGTGGGCTTCGGTGCCGCGTGACCTGGCCAACGGTGTGCTTGAAGGCGCCCGGGCCACGGCGATGAACCCGCAGCAGCTGCTGGGCGAACTGGGCAACATCCCTGGTCAGCTGAGCGGCATGATGGACTCGATCAGCAATCTGGGCGGTTTGCTCACCTCGACCACGGGCGACATGGGCGGCGGCAGCGGCGACGGCGGCGGCACGACCGGCGAGAGTGGTGGCACCGGTGGTGGATCCGGGGGCGGCACAGGCGGCCAGTCGTGGGGCGACATGATCAACAGCGCGATGACCGCCGGCGGCCGCGGTCTGTCCGAGTACATCTGTCCCGGTGGGTCGGGGATGCTGTCCCTGCAGTACCACTCCGAGCTGGACTCCCTGTTCTGGCGCGGCAAGATCCCGCTGGAACTGCTGTATCCAGGCAGTTGGGTCCCGGGGATCGGCGAGGTGGGCAACAGCCTCATCAACACCTGGGGCGGCGAGTACCCCCGCATGGGCGAACTGGTGCAGTCGCACCCGCGCAAAGCCTCGGCCGTGATGGCGCACCGGGTCGGCTCGGTCATTCGCCGCGGCGCGCAGCCGCACATCTACAAGAAGCTCTATGCGAAGGGTGGCGGCTTTCGGTACTTCGCACAGGTCGCCGATCCGAAGTGGCAGGCCGTGCACCCTGTTCCCGAGCCTGGCTGCATGACTTTCGGGGCCAACGACTCGCTGGGGGTTGGCTCTTGGGGCGACTACCAGACCTCGGGCAACAACGGCTACGTGTGGAACCTGTGGCATCGCTACGAATGCTGTTCCAAGGCAGCGCCGATCTTCCTGTTTGCCGTGCCGTGACGCGTGCGGCACATCACCCTTCTCGACCAAAGCTTCCTATGCAACGTCCCTTCCACGCGGCCCTCGGCGCCGTGGCATTGACCCTGGCGATCGTCACCTCTCCTACGGTGAACGCGCAGCCTGTGACGAACTCGTCGCTGTACTACAGGCTCGGCGGTGGCTCGCCCATGGGCGGCGCCGTCAACAGAGGCCAGACCTCGATGCGGCTTGGCTTCGGGCTGAATGCGCGCGCGAACTACTCCTGCGGCAAATTCGACATCGGGTTGTCGTGGAGCAACGTGATGAACGGCCTCGGCAACCTAGGCGCCACGATCACGGGCGCGGTCCAGGCGGGTATCGCAGCCCTGCCCCTGTACATCCTGCAGCGCGCCCAGCCGGGTCTCTATCAGTTGTTTCAGAACTTCTCGCAGAAGGCCGACCTGTTGGTCGCCGGCGCGCTCAAAACGTGCGAAGAGATGGAGGCCATGATCAAGGAGGGCAAGGACCCCTACGAAGACTACGTCAAGCTGGCCAAGGGCGATGCCTGGAAGGTCAAGATCGAGGGGCGTGGCGATGTGGTGCAGGCTAAGCTCGACCTCAACAAGAACGAGGAAGGCCAGAAGCGCGGCATCGGCTGGGTGCTCAAGACTCAGGCCGGCGGCGTCAATACGCCGCCCATCCGCCCGATCCGCGACCTGTCGGTGGCGGGATTCCTTGCGACCTTGAACCAGCCCACGGACACGTCGCCGACCACCAGCTACAGCAGCAGCGCCGCTTACCGCGACTCCCGCCTGGTACGTGCGTTCGGCACCCCGGAGGACCTGGCGACCTGGACGGCCTCGGTGCTTGGCGACAAGCAGATCTATCTGTGCACGCAGGATGCATCGTGCCCGACCGGCACGACGACCGACACCGCCACCGGGTTGGGCCCGAAGCTCGAAGCCGAGCTGACGGCGATCGCCCCGGTTCTGCAAGGCCTGGTGACCGGCACCGAAGACATGTCCAAGGTCAAAGACATCGGCACAGTTGGATTCGGCGTCAGCCCGCAGCTGGTGGAGTCGTTGCGCGAGCTTCCGGCCCCCAGCCGGGCCATGGCCGTGGGCCGCATGGCCAGTGAGTTGGCCATGCACCGCGTCGTCGACAAGGCACTCGTTGCCCGGTCAGTCCTGGTCACCGGCCTGTCGCTGCCGGAGGCCACGAAGGCGGGCAATGTGCAGACCGAGGTGCAGGCCCAGATCGACAGGCTGACCCAGTACGTGAACGACCTGATGTTCGAGTACCGCATCCGCAAGGAGATGACCTCGGACACGGCCCTGGCCATTATGGGTGACCAGTTCTACCGCGACAGCCAGGGCACACGTGTTCGCGACAGCAAAGCGGCGGATCCGAAGCCATTGCGCGACGGCCGGGTGGTGCCATGAGGGTGCCCGCCCATCGAGAGCTGGAGCCGACCGCACCGCCCAAGCCCAAGCGTCGCTTCGGCAAGTACCTGTCGTGGATCTTGTCGGCCATGCTGGTCCTCCTAGCCGGCTGCATCCTGATGTACCTCTTGCTGCAGCAGCCTGTTTCGCAGCTGGAGGGGGTGGTCAATAGCGTGAGGCGCTGGAAGTTGGCGAGTGTGGGCTTGCAGACGGTGGGCGCCGTGGCCATCGTGGCAGGTTGGCCGACCGTGTGCGCATGGTGTGCGCGCAAAGGCGTCGTCGAGGAGCGCGACCTGGCCGGCATGGTGGCGGCCCGCACTAAGGTGGCTGGCCTTCTCGGTGCCTACCTCGTCCTGGTGGCAATGGGGCCTGTTGAACTGGTTCGCCTGGGCGGGCTGCTGTTCTGAGCGGTTGGGGAGAGTGTCGTTATGAGCTTGGACAGCTACCTTGAGATCTTCACGACGATGTACGGCTGGGCCTTCGCCAACATCATCGGCGAGATCCTGACCGGGACGGGACTCACCGCCCTGCCCTTCGGCCTGATCGTGTTCAAGGTCTGGCGCGACGCCAAGGAGTCGGGCATGGTCGGCGGTGTGGAATCGGTCATCAGCGCCGCGCTGACGCGGCTCCTGACCGCCCTGTTCGTCTACATCGCCTGTTTCGCCGTGACCCCCTTCACGTCGCTCGTCAGCGTGGATCTGACCTACACGCCGCCTGCTTCCTCGGAGAACCCGACGCCCGCGACCGCGTCGATGAACTCGGGCACGGGATCGAGCTACGACACCGCACTGCGCGATGCGGTCGACGGCAGCATGAGCCCTGCCGGGGGGCTGCACTATGTGCCGGCCTGGTGGTTCACGGTCATGTCGATCAGCTCGGGCGTCAGCAGCGGCGTGCGCGATGGTTTGAGCAATGCGGTGTCCGAGGTCCGCATGGTCGAAGACATGGCCCGCACCGCCACGATCGAAGACCCTCAGCTGCTGCACAACATCCAGCGCTTCTACAGCGAATGCTTCGTGCCGGCGCGCAGCCGCTTCCTGCAAACGGACCGTTCGAGCCTCAGTGCCGCAGGGCAAGCCATCCTTGCCAGCTCCAACACCGACTACGGCCCAGAAGACGTCGACTGGATTGGGAGCCAGCTGTTCCGGACTGAAGCCGGCTTCTATTCGTCGATGCGTTCGTACAACCCGGTTCCCGGGTTTGCAGTGGACCTGGCCCGGGACACGGACTACATCGCGGGTGGCACACCTGGAACGCCCGAGGCCGACTACGTCAATCCCGAATGGGGTCGCCCCACTTGCTTAGAGTGGTGGATGGATGGCACCAACGGCGTGCGCAACGGCATGATCAACCATGCCTCGATCTGGCAACGCATGTACGCCAATGCGCAGACGGCGATGAGCTGGAGCAGTCAGGACAGGGCCGCCGACGCCGTCGCGATGCTGGCCCAGCAGAAGGCAAACCCGCAGTTCGTGGACGCTTCGCAGATCATGGGCAACAACTACGACGCCATGACATCCATGGTGCGCGGCGTCGGCGCTGCCGTCAGCACGCTCGGTGTGGGCAAGAAGCTGCTGGACGCCACCATCGAGTTCGTGCCGATGATCACGGCCCTGCCGATGGTGCAGTCCATGATCCTGATGGGCCTGTACATGTTCCTGCCGTTGATCGTGCTGCTCAGCGGCTACGACTTGAAGGTGATGCTCCTGGGCGGGGTAGCGGTCTTTACCGTCAAGTTCTGGGCGGTGATGTGGTACGTCGCGCAATGGGTCGACGCGCGCATCGTCCAGGCCATGTACCCAGGCATGCAAGGCAACATGTTCTGGGCCGAGATCAAGGCAATGGTGACGCTGGGCGAGGCTCAGGGTTTCAAGCGGATGATCTTGAACCTGGTGCTCATGGGCATGTTCATCGGGCTGCCGATCCTGTGGACCGGCATGATGTCGTGGATCGGCTACTCGATGGGACTTGCGCTTGATGCCGTTTCAAAGGGCTCGATGGGTGCTGCGACCGCAGGAGCAGGCCAATCGTCAGCAAGGGCGGGGGGCAACATTGCAGGTGAGGCCGGCAGGATCGTAGCCTCCGGCTACCAGGCTGGACGAGGAAAGCCCTGACCGTCAAATGAATCCGTTGTGGTACCTGTCGAGCTCGTCTTGCGGTACGGCTGCCGGAGTGCCGTTCTCATCGTAGTTGTAGCCGGTTTTCCAGTCGACTGGGGTAAAGCTGAGGTCACCACCAGGGCGCTCTTCGGCTCCTCGACTGCCCATTCCCAGGAGAGCCAGTGGAAGTCCAGCCAACCCGATGCCGAGCAACCCGGGAGCGTGCTTGAGCAGCGACCCGCCCACACGCAGGCCGAACTTCGCGCTCTCGCGCGCGAGCCGTTCGGCGTAGGGGACATGTCGGGTCTTGGGCATGGCGACGTCGCATTGAAGGAGGGTGACATCTCGTTTGTATCGGACAACTGGATCGATCGCCAGGACTGATACAACGTGTCACGGCAGCTGGAGCACACAACACGGAAGTTCTGTGCGGCTTGCCGAGGTCGGGTGAGGCGAGACGCCGTTGACGGCGTGGCTCTGGCAGTCGCGATGCAGTTTCTGTCCTGCCGTCAAAGACGTGCCGGTGTGGTCGGTCAGCGGGTCCAGCTGTACCAAGCGCATCCAAGCAGGCGGCACGTCTCTTCGGGACAAACCACCTTTGAGTTTTCTTTGCCGGGCATGCCTGACGCAGTGCTGGGAGGGGGCATCAACTGCTGCGCTTGTCAAGTGGATACCGCAATGTTCGTACCTACGGTTGTTTGCTGCGGCCAGCCTCGGTGTTCCATAAAGTCCAAGCCTGAAAGCCACACACGACGCCCTTCTCCAAGCAGCAGACATTGCCAGCGATGCATGCCACCCGTAGCCCCACCACCTTGAGTGCGAATAGCGGGACAGCCCCGCAACCTGCTGTTGGCCAAGTCCCCACCAACGAGACCACTCTGCTCTGGTCCTCCGGCGAGGGCCAGATCGTCAACGCCTGGGTGTTCTTGTGGGCGATCCTGCTGTTCTGGACGGTCTTCGCCGTTGGCTATGCAGCTTGCCGCTTTGTTCTGACCGCGCGGCGCCGCTACGAACTGACCGATCAGCGCCTGTTGGTCTACAGCGGCCTGATCGTTCGGAAGGTCGACTCCCTGGAGTTGTACAGGATGAAGGACATCAGCGTCGGCGGCACGGTGCTGCAGGGCCTGACTGGACGCGGCCAGATCACCATCATCAGCAGCGATGCGTCGACCTCCGAACTGCTCATCGACGCCGTGGCTGACCCGCAGGCCGTCGCGCAGCTGATCCGCGACACGGCCGAGGCCTGCCGCAACGCACGTGGCGTCCGCGCCTTCGACTACTGAACCCTGCCCATCGCAACAACCACATGCGCACCCTCCCCCTTCTCCTTCCGCATATCGCGCTCGCGGTCGGCTTGGTCATGGCAACCGCTGCCATGGCCCAGACGCTGACGACCCGCCAGGCCGATACCCTGCGCGCGACCATCGCCGCCAACAGCCAGGGCAAGGTGCCCGTCGATGCGATCACCAGCACGCCGGTCCCGGGCCTCTACCAGGTCGCCTCGGACGGAGAGATCTTCTACGTCGACGCGACGGGCCGCTACAGCTTCGTCGGCGGCTCCATGGTGGACATGCAGACCCGCCAGGACCTCACCGCCAACGAGCTTGACCGGCTGCACGCCGTGCCCTTCGATCGCCTGCCATTGCAGTACGCGTTGAAGGAGGTGAAGGGCAACGGCACCCGGAAGATGGCCGTGTTCGAAGACCCGAACTGCCCCATCTGTCGCGTCTTCACGAAGTTCGTGGACCAGCTGGACGATGTGACGATCTACCGCTTCATGTACCCCGTCATCGCGCCCGAGTCCGAAGCGCTTGCGCGAACCGCATGGTGCGCCAAGGACCGAACCGCTGCCTGGCACAACATCATGAACGGCGCCCGGCCGCAGCCCGGCGTAGCGTGCGATGCCACCGGCATCGCCGAGATCCTGAAGTTCGGCGAGCGGCACAAGATCAACAACACGCCGACCGTGATCCTCGCCAGCGGCAAGCGTTTGGTCGGGGCTACGCCGCCCGAGCAGTTCATGCAGGAACTGGAGCTGGGCGGCCGAGCCCGGTGAACAAGAGCATCAACGAAAGCACAGCCATGCGAACCAACACGCTCACCAGGAACCTGGCCACCGCAGTCGTTGCGCTGGCGGCATCCGCAGCCGGCGCAGCCCCTGCCCAGGGCGCTTTGACCTGGACCACGATGCGCGAGGCCGCTTTCAACTCCCCTCGAGACCAGGCCACGGCCACCGCGACCACAGAGGACCATGCCGTGCTCCAGCGGCTCTGGGCCAAGGAACTGGCTGGCGCAGGCAGGATGGCAGGCGGCGAGCCTTTGCCAAGTGCCGTGCTGCTCGGGAACGTGGAGGTCGCGCCGAAGACGCAGCTGATGTTCTCGATCTACGCCCGCGCCGGCTACGAGGCCTGCCAGGAGGCCGCAAACGGGGCGAAACAGGTCTACAGCCACTGGGTTTGCCCCATGCGCGTCGTGAAGCTCACGGACGGACAGCCTTCCGTGCGCGACTTCCCAGGTTACTGCGTGGTCTGGGGCGACGACCAGGATGCGCCGCGGTCCGCGAACCATGTGGAGTACGCCTACGACGCACGCAAGGGGACCTTGCACCTGCGCACGCTGGAGCACGGCAAGGTCGTGTCGCGGTGCTCGCGCTCGCTGCGCCTCGACTGAGGATGGCGACGGAAGACAAGCGCGGAATGAAAGAGGAAATCGACCTGGAAGATGAAGGCGGCGGCACGGGGCTTCGACGGTTGGCCCTGATCGCAATATCGACCCCGATGGCGGCCCTTGCCTTTTGGTTTTGCATGGCGCAGATCGCCGACGCAGTTCGGGACGCGCCGACCAGCCAGGTGAATCCAGAACACTTCATCGCCGCCAGCGCATAGGAGGTCACGGTGCGAGCAGTTCTCATGAGACTGGGTATGCGGCAATGGCTGCTGGCGGCCGTGCTGCTGCCCGTTGTGGCCTGGGCCGTGGTGGCGACAGCGGCCCAGATCGCTGCAGCGGTGCGCGCGTCGCCGACAGCCAGCCTATGGCTGCGGGACAACGCCGAGGCGGTTGCCAATCTCGCAGTACGCATGGAAAGCAGCGGTGAGACGACCGCCTACAACGGCTCGTGCTGCTACGGCGTGCTGCAGATGAACCGGACCAACATCCGGGCATACACCGCGCTCACGCCAGAGGAGTACCGCCAGGCCGATTTGCAGACGCAGATCAACGCCTGGGTGCGGCTGACCGATGACGCTTTGCGCGCAGCCGCGCCGAGTGCATTGACGAACATGCAGACCTTCGATGGTCGGGTGGTCGATGGCAACCTTGTGCTCGCGTGTGTGCAGCTTGGCATCGGCAACTGCCAGGCCATGATCAACAGTGGCAGGTGCGATGGCTTTGCCGACAGCAATGGCACCACCATCTGCTCGATGGCGGACCGACTTGCCGGAACAACGACACCAACCACGCCCACGACGCCAACCACTCCGACAACCCCCGGCACGCCGGGGGCCGCAACTGGAACGGGCGTAGCGGTTCCGGTCTACACGCCACCGTGCGTGCGTGACGGCGCTGGCAACTGTCTCTCCATCACCGCCGCGCTGGAACACGGCTTCCAGCAAGGCTCTGGCACGACGATGAGCAACGTCAAAAGCACCGTCTACGCCATCGTCGCAGCGCTCGTGTTGATCGTGATGATGGCGAGCGCAACGGGCCTGTGGAAGCAGTATTCCAAGGGGCGTATGCCGACCGTGAACCTCATCATCAACGCCAAGTCGGTGTTGATGGTGGTGATGCTTGCACTGGCGATCCTGACCTTCATCTGAGAAAAGCACTTCCCCGCCCGACCCTCGAGATCACCATGGGTTACGGCGACGAATGCCGCCGTGTTCCTCTACCGCTCCTTTCGCTGGCGATTTCCTCGAGGGCTGGCTTGTCGCGCGAAACGGCAGCTGAGCAGCGCCCCCCCCCCCGCCCTGCCTCCCTGCGCAGGAAGGCGATCGAAAGCAAAAATGCAAACAGACTTTGATTTTTCGTTGGTCCCGACCTCCGCGGAGCTCCTTCGCAGCGCCGCGGGAGCAACGGTCGTGGACTGTGGATGCCATGGATGGCGGCTGGCGCAGGAATGTGAGCGTGGCGGTCACCTTCTGATCGGCATTGACCAGGTGGAGCCATCACACCGTCCGCTCGCAGCCCGCTACGCCGGCATTACGAACGGCGTCTTTGATGTGGCCGATGACACGGCCGATTTCACCATTGCCAGCCACGTATTGGAGCATGTGGGTGAGCCCGTCCCCTTCTTTCGCGAGCTGTGCCGTGTCACGAAGCCGGGCGGAACATTGCTCATCGAAGCGCCGAGTGAACTGTCGGCTCTCGCGTCCGCGTCCAACGATCCGACCGACCACAAGTTCCTGAGCTTCTGGGACGACCCGACGCACGTGCGGCCGTGGACCCCGGCAGCCCTGTACCGGTTGGCGCTGTCTTGCCGCTGCGTGCCGCTGGCTGTCGTCCGCAGTATGACGGATGGCATTCCGACTGTCCGCATGCTTGCGAGGAAGCCGGATGATATTGAAGGCGAACCGCCGGTACGTTACGTCACCTTGCGAGACGTCGAGCCTAGTCTTGCGGCTGCGTGGGCTCAGACGTGGGGAGCAAGCACGTAGTTGGCAGGACTTCAGCAACTCCTCCGGCGTTCACGTTCGAGCCTCGTTTGTGAAACGGCGTCGGCGAGAGCGCCAAGCATGCGGATCTGCGCACGGCCGACCGAGTTGTTGACCCACCGACACACGCGAGCCGTTGGCTCGCGACCGGAGCAGTTGGATCTCGCATCAGCCTGGCCGCGGCGGAATAGGTTCTTCGACACCACGATCAACGGCCGAGGCGCACCCTCTGCGGTCGACCCGAGCCGCCCCAAGGCGGTTCGATGCCTCGCGGATTGAACGGCGCTGTGCAGCGGTGGCTTGGATGCTGCAGCGAAGCCCGGGTCCTCCGTCCCACCTTGGATCGGGATTCCCCAGCCCCGAGCAGCCGCTGCTCGGCGATGCGCCAGCGACCTCAGAGCCAATGCCACCGGGCCGATCTGGCGAGATCGATTCGTTGCTGCTGAAAGGGCGCTACGGAACTGCCGTATGCTTTTCCCAGCGCTTTGCGGACCAAGTTCCACACATGCAGTTGAGGAGATTTTTCAAGGAGGATCTCGGTAAATCCCCAACCCGTGACCCCCAAAGGTTCGCGCAAGGGCCTGCGCTTTCTCGAGCGCCCTACGGCGATGGACCATCAGTGTTCTTGCTTGTGTCAAGCGGTCGGCGAGCTCTTGCGAGATCTGATCCCTGCTATGCAAGAGCGCATCGATCTCCAACCGGAGCGCCTCTTCCAATCGGTATGCCTCAGCCCAGAGATCCAGTTCGCTTTTCATCAGGACACAGAAGTAATGCGGCCCGACAACGATATCTGATACCACACGAGCGCGGGTTGAGTCTTTGCTACCACGCCGATTGCACCGACAACCCAGGAAAAGTCAGGGCGGTCGAAGGATCGCACACGCGCGTCCGACCGCTCGGTCGCCGACGTGGCGCTGCTGGTCGAGGCTGTTGTCGAAGTAACCGGCCGCGCCGCATGGAAGCGACGCAGAAATAAAGTCCTCGCCGGATAGATGTTGGTGCCAAGCACGGCAGTCCACGCGCTGCACTCCGCATAACGCAACTTGCCGGAGGAACTGCTTTTACTGCGCAATTGCTCCAATGTGGCGCAGTTCTGCAGGCCGTTGCTGGTGGGGAAGGACCAGGCCGCGCCATGCTTGCTTTTCTGACAGATCAGCTGTACCTAGAGATGTTCGCGTAGTCCGTGGTCTACGGCCAGAAACACGCGCACCGCATTTCGACAAGATTTAAGCCGTGGTTGACCGTGAACGAATCCTCGTTTCGCCCGCGTCTGACTTTCTTGCTGGTAGTCCTGTGCAGTTTCCAAGCGCCGACCGTTGCAAAAGCCTGCAGACTGCCAACTCTGCAAAGGGTAAATATGCTGGAACTGCTGACGGGCGCATCCGAGGCCGAACAAGAGCGTCTTCTCGTTTTGGAGGCGACGAAGCTGGTCGATTCGCCTGCGACCGAAGACTTCGACCGAATCACGCGACTCGCCGCGGCGCTGTTCAACGTCCCCACCGCGTTGATTTCTTTGGTCACCCATGACCGGCAGTGGTTCAAGTCCAAGGTCGGTATGGAGGTCTCGGAGACCGAGCGCGGTGCGGCCTTCTGTGACCACACGATCCGTTCGTCCGAGGTGTTGGTGGTCGAAGACGCCGCCAACGATCGCCGCTTCAAATTCAATCGTCTGGTCTGTGGCCAGCCTGGCATCCGGTTCTATGCTGGCGCGCCGCTGATCACGCAAAGTGGGCACGCGTTGGGCAGCCTGTGCATCATCGACACGAAGCCGCGGGAGTTGTTGAAGGACGAGGCTTCACAGCTGAAGGATTTGGCGGCGTTGGTGATGGCGCAGATCGAGCGGACAGTGGCCGTTGGCCGCGTGCACGAGGTAACGCACATGCCCAACCGAGCGCAGCTGCGATCTGATCTGCAGGACCTAGCGTTGGCCGCAGACCCCGGCCCTCGGGTACTGGCGCTGGTGGACATCATGAGCGGCTCGCAGGTCCAGTCAGCGCTGTTGGCGCTTGGCCTCTCCGCCCTGGAGCGCTCGGTTCGCGTCATTGGCGCCCGGCTTGCTAGTCTTGTGGGCGCCAATACGGTTGTCTACCACGTCAGCGAGACACGATTCGCATTGGTGCTCAATATCAGGCGGCATGAGGACGCCTCGATCCACCTGGGCTCGCTCGTGGCACAGATGCGCGAACCGTTCAAGTTCGACGGCGTCGCGTTCACGCTTGAGGCTCGGTGTGGGGCGTTGATGTTCGAGCCGCAGTCAGATCGCCACCGGGACCTGCTCCGCATGGCGACCTCTGCGCTGGTGCAGGCGGCGGCCGAAAGTGCTGCATTGCGCTGGTACGCGTCCGAGATGGACACGTCACATCGCAGAGCCTATGCATTGGTGAAAATGCTTCCTGAAAGCTTGGCCAGTGGCGAATTCCGCTTGGTCTATCAGCCCAAACTCGACGTGACGAAGAACAGGGTTTCGGGTGTCGAGGCTCTGCTGCGCTGGTCCCATCCTGTCATGGGGACGATCTCTCCGGGTGAATTCGTTCCAGCCATCGAGAAGACCGCAGCAATCCATGAGCTGACGGACTGGGTGTTGAACACTGCCCTCGCACAGAGCGCCGACTGGCAGCGTCAAGGCGTGTTCATCACCGTGGCCGTCAACGTGTCAGCCAAGAACTTGGAATACCCCGGATTCGCCGACAAGGTTCGTGAGGCCTGCGACCGGCATGGCGTGAACCCGCGTTGGCTACACATTGAGTGCACCGAAAACTCAGTGCTGACGGGCGTCCGAACGGTCGAGACCTTGCAAAGCCTCGAGAAGCTCGGCGTGCAGATCTCATTGGACGACTTTGGAGTCGGGTACTCCAACATTGCGTGCCTGAACCGCCTGCCGGTCTCGTTGCTGAAACTAGACCGCTCATTGGTGGCGCCGATTGCGACGGACTTTCGGGCGTGGACGCTTGCGCAGTCGCTGATCGACTTCGGACATTGTCTGGGCTACCGGATGCTTGCTGAAGGTGTGGAAGACGCAGAGACTTACAAAATGCTCGTGGAAGCGGGATGCGACGCGATCCAAGGGTATTTCGTGTCCAAGCCCATTGAGGCTTCAGATCTTCTGCCATTCCTTCGAGCCCAGATACCTGCGCGGCTCATGCTTAACTGAGCGTTCGGCGCAAGCCTTCGAGCGCCTGCGCATGTGGCAAACCAGGGGCGCTCGCATCAGCGTCCCATAAGACGACGGCCAGGTGGAGCGCACCCGGCCGTCTGACCATGGCATGCCCGTTTCTTAGGAGATGCACGCCGCAGCTGCATGCATTGTTGGGTGGCACGGCGTGCCGGCAAACACCAAAATCGCGGGATCGACGTGGTGGATCTTGGGGGTGCGCAGTCAGCTGAATGGGACCGCAGCAACTCCCGCATCGGCCACCCTCGGCTGAACCGGTTCCTGTAGCGTTGGAAAGTGACGCGACAGCTCCCGGGCGGCCGGCAGAGCGTCAGCCAAGACAAAAAGGGTCTGTGCCTGCGTCAGGGCCTGCTCACTGCTGACAACACCCTGCTCGATGCATCCTGCCAACACAGACAATGCCTGTAGCGCCCGAAGCTTGTCGCCGTGGACTATCGGGTTGCCTTCCACCTCGCGCTGCATCCTGATCAGAAGCAATCGCAGCGCAAGCGGATCGCCCAGGCAAGGCGCCCGTTCCAGCCGCTCGTTCATTGCCCCACACCCTTTTGGACTCGGGCGCCCTCTGCCTCCTCCGCGCCTGATGGCCGCGCTATGCGCGTGACGCCACTGCAAGGGGCGTTGCGGGCACGCTCCCTGCAACCCCTACCAAGCGAGCGTGACCTGCACCACATCCGTGTAGGTTCCTGATGCGAGGGCGGCGGGGCTGGTTTTGTTGATGCGGCCGTAGATGGGCAGTGGTAGAGCAATACCGGTGCCCGGCAGAGTCACACCGACTGAACTGGCACTGGTGGGATAGGCATTGGTCATGCCAGCGTCGCTATAGATTTCGTACGGCAGGTAGCCGGACGTGCCCATCTTCATAGCGCGCGAGCCAATGCCAACCGAACCGCCCTGGCCGGCGTTGTTGCCACCGCTGACAGTGATGGACAAGGAGATCACATCGGGCGAGCACAGGATCTGGGTGGCGCCGGCACCGCCGGCACCGCCCGAGGCGGTGGCGGTCAGGATGCCGATGAAGGTGGCGGGCTGAGTGCCAAAGTTCAAGGTGCCGAAGTTCGCCCCGGTGGGGCCGGCGCCTGGGGCACCTGAAATGATACAGCCGGCTTGCAAGGTCATCTGGGCATTGAGCTGCCCAGCCAGAGAGCCGGCGGCAACGGCATGTGAAGCTACGAGGCCAATGGCGGCGCTCAGAAGGGCCGGGGCGATCTTGGAGATGGCGCAGCGCATGATGACCTCGTTGCGTGGGTTGAAGGGGCCTGGACCACTGAGGTCCAACAGGGTGAATTGTTCTGTCCTCGTGGTCCTGAACCATGGAGTAACAGTGGCGAGCAGACGAATTGCGCGACACATTCGTGCCACATTCGGAGGGACCGACCCCGGGGTCGGCATGGCCTGTGAGCCTAGAAAAGACACTCGATGCGATGTCGATTACGCTTTTCGAGGTGCGCCGCTGCCCAAGGGCGGCGACCACTGAGGTCCAACAGGGTGAATTGTTCTGTCCTCGTGGTCCTGAACCATGGAGTAACAGTGGCGAGCAGACGAATTGCGCGACACATTCGTGCCACATTCGGAGGGACCGACCCCGGGGTCGGCATGGCCTGTGAGCCTAGAAAAGACACTCGATGCGATGTCGATTACGCTTTTCGAGGTGCGCCGCTGCCGAAGGGCAGCGACACCTATCTGAACCGCCCCGGGGCGGTTCAACCAGCCCCCTCGCAGAGCCACCGTGCGCAGGCAAGTCAATGGACGAGCCCTTGTCATTTCATCGGCCGACCGGCAGAAAAGCAGCGAGAGCTGTCGTAAGCAAGTGGGCTTACCGGCGACCGCTTGAGGGCGAGAATGGTCGGCCGTGTAGTTGTACCAAGCTGCTGTTCGAGAAACTGGCTGCCACGTCGTCGGGGTCATCAAGGGCCTGGGCAGGTCGGACGGCATGTAAAAGCTGGCCATGGTCACGTCATCTTGCGCTTCGATGGCGCCGCACCGGCCAGCAACTCTGCAGCCACGGCCCGCACGTCCGCTGCGCTGAACCGCAACGCGCTGCAGTGGCCACCGAAGTAGCAGGACAGGTCGATCTGGTCCGTCCGTTCGGCGTGAATTGTGATCTCGGCGCCGGCCGCCAGCGTGCCGTCCATTGAATGCGAATAGCGATCCCTACTGCCGAAACTGACGAAAGGGGCCCCTCTGTTCGCCTATATTTGAGCAATGCAATCGCCCGAGACCCGTGCCTGTCTTGAGGAATGCCGCGTCGTCGTGGCAGACGCCGACGTGGACGATGATCAGCGGCAACTTGGTTTGGATCTGATCGGACACTTGCTGGCCATGCATGCGGATCGGCGGCTGAACTCTCAGATCCTCCTGCTTGCGCTGCAAAGCCTTGAGATGGTACCGGGCCTTGACGATCAGTTCGAACGGCTGCGATCGACCGCAAATCGGGAACTGCTCGACTGAGCCCAGATGTCGCTATTCATTGAGCCCTCGGTCCACACCAGACATTACCGCATCGCGCGGCCACCCCGCACTTACTGCGGAAAGCACGCAGCCCCATGGATCGCGATCGAAATGGCCTTCTCTGTCCCTGAGCGTGCGCTGAGCTTCTGGGTCTTGGCCGACGCGCTTGCAGAAGCCTGCCCCGGCACCGGGCGGATGCATCCGCACGCGTTTTTGCGGTACTGCATCAGGCAAGGTTGGTTGGAGCGCGTGTAGACCGGCCAGTTGGAATCTTAGCCTTCATCCGGAATGTTGCAAACCTGCAGAGGCAGCGTACGATGCGCCAAGGGGCTTGCGATTGTCCCGATCGAAATGAGTACGCACTTCCCAGCATCGAATCGCTCTCCCGGCAACGCAAATGTTTCCTCTCATTCTTGCACTTGCTGTCATCGTCGCCGCTGCCACGTCGCTGACCTCCTGTGGCGATGCAGAGGAGCACGCAAAGCCCTTCAGGCAGGTGTCCGCAGTGCCTGCGAACCCGCCGGCGAGCAGATAGGAGTTGGGTTCCGAGTTCTGGTTGCGCATCGAGGGATTGCGTGCGTTGAGTGCTGGTGCCCGGGGGCCTGAACCGGTCTGCTGCGCGTGCAGACCGCCATGGCCACAGCAGGCGTTCAGTCCTTTAATCAGTAAATGCTTCTCGTGCTGCGATCGGCCAGCTTATTGAGCAGCTCCTCGCCGCGGCCCACCGCTGGCGTGGTGGTCTGCGAGCGGCCGACCACCATGTGCGAACCGGGCGGCTGTCTGCTGCACCGCGCCCAACCCACGGACTGAACCACGATTCGACCTATCCGAGCGGCACTCCCATCGTTGCAGCGGACGTGCATGCGCAGTCGCCACCGCAGCGGCCACAGCGTTCATCGCAAGATACGCCCGGCAGGGCTCAGGATGGAAGCAGGGCTTGGCACTCTATACGCCGACGGTATCCAACGTTCAGAAAAGCGGCACTGCAGTCCAGACGTGCAGCACCTGCAGCCCGAAAGCGCCCCTGTCCTTCGCCCCGTCACACCTCGAGCACGTGCCTTTAGATCCGCTGCGCAAGACCACGCGCCCGCTTCCTTTCAAAGCTAATACCAGTCTGCAGGAGACAATTGCCCGGCGTTAACGTCGACGTACTTGTACAGCGGCACGCCAGTCCATTCGGTCAGATTGAAAACGCTTTCGGAGTTGGCCAACTTTCTCACCTCCACCGTTGACACCGAAAGGGGTGTCTGCGCCTCGCAGACCGATGGCGCGATCGATGGGCGGACAAAGTAGACCGCGCTTTCGGTCGTCGTCGATGGGTTGGTGGCACGCGTTGCAGTGACCGGACGGCCCTCGCCGTTGCCTTGCACCAGGAGGGCGGTTTCGACGCCGATGCCGATGCCACGAGCCGTCCTGTTGCCACTGGAAGACGCAGGAAGCACGCCCCCGTTGCATCCAAAGATGCTTCCCGACATGCTCACGGGCGCAACGATCCGCGAGATGAAGGTCACCAGGCGTCCCATTCGGTCGCGGCTGTCGAAGTGGGAATCGAAGATGAGACTCTCCAAGGCCGGTGGCGCAATGAAGCCACCGCTCAGACTCAAGGGTGAGGGGTCGAATGTAATGTCCCTGTAGAAGGGATCGAGCATCGCCAACTCGGAGGTGGCCGAGTGGTAGAGCGCCGAATAGTCGAACTGTCCGAGCACCGCCAGGCCCGCACTCGTCCCTCCGATGGGCACGTTCCTTTGCATCAGATTCTTGAGCGTCTGCTCCAACGCTGCACCCTTCCAGAACCGGATGTACTGGCCTTGGTCGCCACCAGCGATGAAGACCACATTGGCCCTGGCAACAATAGCGTTAACGGCAGCATTGTTAGCCGCCTTCACGCTGGGGATCACAACTGTCTCAACCGACGACAAGCCCAGAGAAGCACCGCCGACCCATTGGTCGGTGACCTTGGCGGACGTAGAGAGGGCCTCGTCGCTGTAGAAGATGTAAGGGTTGTAGGCGTCGGTTCCGCTGGCTTGAATGATGACGAACCGCCCGCCGCTCCCGGGGGTGATGCCGGCGCGCTGAATCAACCACCGAAAGGCAGGATCGACATCTGGCCCTCCGCCCATCAACACGAACGAGGGCGTAGGGTGGGATGTGGGTGCTTTGACCACGGCGTTGAAGTTACCCTGCGCGTAGTAGGAGTACAGCGGAATAGGCTTGGCCACTTCAAAGGTGGCCTGGGCGAACGCTTGGGGCGCGACGTTCCAGGATGCCAGGGCGACTGCCGCTGGCCCGGCAGCACGGCGGCATAGGCGCGCGAAACACTGCAGGAAGGTGCTTGACGGCATGGGCGGTCCTCGAAAAACTTGCGATTCGGGATGACGTGGCGCGGCAGCTGAGCGCCCCTCAGGCGACTTGCGTGGTGGCTGGGCGCCACCTGGCGACGGCCAGAGCCGACAGCAGTGCACTCAACATCAAGGCGAAAACCTGCGGCTCCGGCACGGTGGACACGCCAAAGGTGAGCGTGCCGTAGTCCCAGATGCCCTCCGGTTCGTCGAACGCCAAGTCCTTATAGGCGTCGTGGAACTCCAAACGCAGCAGCCCGTCGTCGCCCAGTGGAAACTGCTGGAGGATTTCGCGTAGGTCTTGGAATCCGGTGTATTTGCTGGAGCCTTGGAAGTCGTCGCCCCCGCCTGGGGTAAAGGTCACGCCGTTCCCCAGCGAATCGCTGAAGGTGAGTTTCATCTCCGACAGATAGCTCGGGTCATAGCTGCTGAGGTGGATGTCCCACTTCAAGCTCTCGATGATGGCGCCCGCGCCGATCATCAGTTCTTTGACGACGTTGCCGGCGGCACCTCGTTCGTCCATGTCCGCCATGCCGGCGACGTCCACGATGACATACATTGGGCTGGCTTGCGCAGTGCCGGAGAATGCTGCCGCACAAAGGGTGGCCGCCGCTGAGAAACGTTTCTATTTGGTCGAACTTGTCATTGGTCGTACCTGCGGATCGTTGATAAGTCAGGGTTCCAAGACTAAGGCGCAGTCAGCATCGGCAGCTTGCTGCTGTGCGACACGCTGAGATCCAGCATGCTGCGTCCGACGCGCTGCCCGGCGGCAACACGGTGAGCCATGACCGATGTGCCACGGCTAAACGGGGGTCTGCGGACCAGGATCGGCTTGAACGCTCAAAGGGGGCTGTCTGGTCTTGAGAATCTGCACGCCGCGCAGTGTGTTCAGCAGATGCCCACTGGTAAATACCGCGTTGGCGGGAGGCAAAGGGCAGCTTCCAGACGCAGAGCCACGTCACTTCGTGATTAGCAGAGCACTATCGTCTCGCAAGGACGCTCTTGTCCGTTTGCAGGTTGTTGTAGCCGTCCGCCCAGCACCCATGGCTGGCGGGAAGTTGCCTTCTGCACGAAAGTGCAGACGACGTCGTCTGGCAGCAATGGCTTCTTCTTGCGTCGGTTGGAACCGCAAGACCCGCTGTCCCACCTGACAAGCAAAGCCAGACCGTCATCCGCTCTTCACTTCGAAGCGACTGGTGGCGGCGGCCGATACATCGCTCCCCTGACCAGAACGCCGTCGGCGTCGGCATAGACCCAGTCGCCCGGGCGAAAAATCACGTTGCCGAACCGCACAGGCAGATCTCGTTCGTAGGCTTGGGGTGTGGACGCACTGCGCGGCGTGGTACCCAGGGCCTTGACGCCGAGGTCGTACGTCGCCATCTCCTCGGCATCGCGTATCGCCCCGAAGACGACGACGCCTGCCCAGCCATTGCGCAGGGCGATGGAGGCCATCGTCCCACCGAACAGCGCGATGCGGCGCGAGCCCTCCCCATCGATCACCAGCACCCTGCCCTGCCCGGCTCCCAGGCACGGCGCAATGCCTGCCCGGTGGTCGTCGCGCACCTTGAGCGTGACCGCCTGGCCCCAGAAGGTGCGCCGGCGGCCGAAGTCGCGCAGTTCGGCCTCGCACAGTTGAGCGGCTTCGGGGTCATGGTCCCAAATGTCGGCGGTGGCGAAGGTCACGGCTGCCTCCGTGGCGTTGCGGGAACCACCTGGTTGTGCAGACCACCGTCCACGAAGATGTCGGTCCCGTTGATGTACCGCGCCGCATCGCTGGCCAGGAAGGCCGCAGCGTCGGCCGCGTCCCATGGGGAGCCCATGGCACCTGTCGGGCATGTGGCGTGGCGCGTCGCCAGCAGATGGTCCAGGCCGTGCGGGTGGGCCACGGCCAGCTGCTGGCGCACGAGCGCGGTGTCCATGAGCCCCAGCAGGATGTTGTTGCAACGGATGCCGCGCGCGGCGTACTGCATGGCGACATTCATGCCCAGCGCATTCAGGGCCGCCTTGCTGGCGTGGTAGGCACACAAGGCGCCGTCGCCTGCCCGTGCCGCCGCGATCGACGACACCTGGACAATGGCACCGCGGCCGGCCTTGGTCATCAATGGCAGCACGTGCTTGAGCGCCAGGAACGCGGAACGCGTGTTCAGCGCGAACGCACGGTCCCAGTCCTCCACGGCAAGCTCTTCGGGTCCACCATGCAGGACCACGCCCACGTTGTTGACGAGGATGTCGACGGTACCGTTCGCCGCCTGCGCACACTGCACCGCGTCGCGCACCGACGATTCGAGACACACATCGGCCTCGATGACCTCACAGCGCCCGCCGGCTTCCTGCGCCAGGCGCTGCGTGCGTCGCGCGGCATCCGGATCCCGGTCGGCGGCAAACACCAGTGCGCCGTGCTGGGCCATGCGGATGGCGATCGCCGCGCCGTTGCCGGGGCCGACGTCGGCAGCGCCGGCGCCGAACACCAGCGCCGTCCTGGATTGAAGCGGCCGATTCATCGGGCACCCATCCTGACGGCACCGTCGACGCGAACGCATTCTCCGTTCATGTAGCCATTCGTCAGCAGGAACTCGACCAAGTGGGCGTACTCGTCGGGATCGCCGATGCGGGCGGGGAACGGCACCGATGCTTCCAGCGCACGGCGGACGTGTTCCGGTCCGGTTTGCAGCATCGGCGTGTTGAAAAAGCCCGGCTTGACCGCATTGACGCGGATGCCCTCGCTCGCGAAGTCACGTGCGATCGGCAGCGTCATACCCGCCACGCCGGCCTTGGACGCCGCATACGCCGCCTGCCCCATCTGTCCCTCGTCGGCCGCGATCGACGCGGTGTTGACGATGGCACCCCGCTCGCCGTCGGCCATGCGTACCAGACCGAGCATGCCGGCCGACGATTTCGCGATGCAGCGGAAGGTACCGATCAGGTTGACCTGGAGCACGCGCTCGTAGTCGGCCATCGGATAGTGCCGGACGGCGCCGCTCGTCTTGTCCCGTGCCGCGGCCTTGTGCGCGTGCACGATGCCAGCGCAGTTCACGAGGATGCGCTCCTGGCCGTGCGCCTCGCGCGCTCGGCTGAAAGCCTCGTCGATGCTGGCATCCGAAGTGACATCGGCACGGCAGAACACGCCGCCGATCCTGCGCGCCAGCGCTTCACCGGCTTGGGCGTCGAGATCGAACAGGGCCACCCGAACGCCATGGGCGGCCAGCCGCAGCGCCGTGGCCGCGCCCAGTCCCTTGCTCCCACCCGTGACAACCGCCGCCACACTGCGATCGAGCTTCATGCGACCTCCCCGGCTGCGGTTTTGCCCAGGCCTTCTTCGACATGCACGCTGTGGGGCGAGCTCGCCAGCGCTTCCACCAGATTGCGTTCCAGCGGCTTCTCCGATGCGGTCTTCGGAATCTCCGGCAGCACCTGGATGAAGCTCGGCACGAAGTTCGGCTCCAGCGCGGCACGGCAGCAGCGGAACAGGGCCTGCACGTTCATGGTCGCAGCGTGGAGCGGCACGACGGCCGCCACCACGTCCTTCTCCCCGGGCGCCCCCGACGACGACGGCACACCGTAGACGAAGACGTCGCGCACCAGCCCCGACTCGGCGATCGCCTTCTCGACGTAGGCGGTGGCGATGAAATCGCCGTTGCGGCGCAGGCCGCCGCCCTGGCGGTACTCGAAGAACAGCCAGCCGTCCGCGTCCTCGCGCACCACGTCGCCCATGTGCAGCCAGCCGCCAGCCCCCTTGCGCGCGGAGGCTTCGGGGTTGCCGACGTAGGCGACCTGGTAGGGCGACCCGTCGGCGTGCCCGATCCACAGCTCGCCCGGCGTGCCGCGCGGCACATCTGCACCCGCGTCGTCGACGATGCGGTGCTTGAACTGCGCAGCGAGCCGGCCGATGCTCCCGACCGGTCCCTGGCCGATCGGCTTGACGGCCAGCCCGCCCTCTGCCGAGCCGTAGAACTCCAGCACCTGCACGCCGAAACGGTTCTCGAACTTTTCCCAGATGGCCGCTGGCATCCCGGCGGATACGACGAACCGAACCGGGTTGTCGGCATCGTCCGCAAGCGGCGGCTCCGCGTACAGAGTGGTCGTCATGCCGCCCAGCAGTGTGAACGTCGTGCAGCGGTACCGGCGCGTGATGGCCCACAGCCGCGAGCGTGTGAACCTGCGAGAGAACACGACCGGCAATCCCCCCAGCAGTGCAGGCGCGAGCGTGACCTGCAAGGCATTCGCATGGGTGAGTGACAGGCCGGAGTAAAGCCGGTCGTCGGGCCGGTAGCCGAAGGCCCGCAGCGCCGCTTCGGCGGTGTCGCAGAAGCGGCGGTGTGTCAGCACGATGCCCTTGGGCTCCCCGGTCGTGCCAGAGGTGTGCATGATCTGCATCACCTCGTCGCCGTTGTCCTGCGGCACCGGGAAATCGTCGCCTTCCGATGGCAGCGCCGCATAGTCCTCGACATCCGCGCGCCAGCGCGAGCGGTCCGGGCCTTCGTTGGTGGCGAGGGCGACAATCCAGTCCAGTGCGGCGCCGGTTTCAGCAAGCCCCTCGGCCTGTTGCAGCGCATAGTCGGCCACGACCAGTCCCGTCGCCTTCGCGTTGACGAGCATGAAGGCCAACTTCTCGCCCTTGGTCCGCGGATCGATCGGTACCAGCACGGCACGCAGCAAGGTCGCGGCCACCATCAGTTCGACGAACTCTGCATGGTTGGCCATCAGCAGCGCAACGACGCTGCCGGGGCCCACACCGCGCTGGCGCAGGCCGCGCGCCAGCGCCTGGCCATGGCGCCAGAGTTGGCCATAGCTGCGCGTGACATCGGGCACCACCGCGCCGCCTTCGAACCGCAAGGCCTCACGATCCGGCTGGGCGCGCGCGAATGACTGGACGATGGACGCGAGATTGATATGGGAACTCTTGGTCATTGCCTCATGGCCTTTGCAAAACGCTGATGACGATGGCTGCAGCATCCTCGCCGATCCAGCCGCCGCCGTTTTCGGCGAGGGCGGTACGAGCGCCCGGGACCTGGCGCGGGCCGCAGCGTCCGCGCAGCTGGTCCGCCAGTTCGACCAATTGGGCACATCCCGATGCGCCGATCGGATGCCCCTTGCGCAACAACCCGCCCGAGGGGTTGACAGGCACCCGGCCGCCGAGCCGCGTGGCACCACTGTTGAGCAGGGTCAGGGCCTCGCCTGGTGCGGCCAGGCCCAGGTGCTCGTAGTACATCAACTCCGCCGGCGCGGCCGCGTCGTGCAGTTCCACCACGTCGATGTCCGCCGGCCCGACTCCTGCAGCGGCGTAGGCTTCGGCAGCGACGGTCGGCGCCAGGCGCGGCCCATCGCCGTCTGCATGGTCCCAGCCCGAGGCCAGCACGGAGGACAACACGCGGACCGGCTCCTGCAACCCCAGCCGTGCGGCGGCCTTGCCGGAAACCAACACCATTGCCGCCGCGCCATCGCCGATGGGCGCGCACATCGGGCGCGTCATTGGATCGACGATCAGCGGCGCGGCCAGCACCTGCTCGATCGTGAGCACATCCTGAAACTGCGCTTTGGGGTTCAGGCTGCCATGGAAAGAATTCTTGGCGGCCACCGCGGCGAAATCACGCTGCGTCACGCCGGTCTGGCGCATGTAGTCGCGCGCCAGGCGCGCGTACACGTCCATGAACAGCGAGCGCGACCTGCCCGCCTCTGCGAGGTCGGCCGTGGCACCGGTCCGCGCCATGCCTTCGGCCAGCGAGGCGATGACCTCGTCGATGGCTTCGACGTCGACGGCGCCCTGGAAGACGGAGAAGGTGCGCTGCTTGTCCGTGCTGTAGAGCTTCTCGAAGCCAGCGACCAGCACGACGTCGTGGGCGCCCAGCGCAATCATCTGCACGGCCTGCTGGAACGCGGTGGCCGACGTGGCGCACGCATTCTCCACGTTGACGACTGGGATGCGGCCGATGCCCATGCCCCGCAGCACGACTTGGCCAGGAACCAGCACCTGCCCGGTCATGACGCCCGCGGCGGCGTTGCCCATGTAGGCGGCCTGCAGTTGCGACGGCTGCAGTCCGGCGTCGGCGAGCGCTTGTGCGATCGCTTCCGCGGCGAGCGACTTCAGGCCGCGGTCGAGAAACTTGCCGAAGCGGGTCATTCCCGTCCCAGCGATGAATACAGCTTGCATGGAGATCAGCTCTTGGTTGCCTTCACTCGGGCTGGAAATTGATGGAGCGTAGAAGTTCGCCGTTCTTTTCGAAGTCCGCACGCAGGGATTTGGACAGTTCGTCCGAACTCAGCGGCTGCCCGGGATCGAGGCCGATCTCCTGCAGGCGGCCGCGCACGGCGGGCTGCTCAAGGATCCTCTGGATGGCTTGGCGCAGCTGCGCCTGGGCCGCAGCGGGAACGCTGGGCGTGACCCATACGCCCATCCAGACCACCGTTTCAAGATCAGGGTAGCCGAGCTCGCGGAACGTCGGCACCTCTGGCAAGGCCGGCGAACGCTGCGGCAGGCTCACGGCATAGGCCTTCAGCTTGCCCGACTTGATCAGTGGGAGTGCCGTCGAGACGCCGTCGAACATCAGGGGGACATGGCCGCCCATCACATCGGTGAGCCCCGGCATCGAGCTCTTGTACGGCACGTGCGTCATGTCCAGGCCCGCGCTGCGGTTGAGCTTGAGGCCGCTGGTGTGCGCGACCGTCCCTGCGCTGTAAGAAGCGTAGCTGACCTTGCCGGGATTGGCCTTGATGTACGCAACCAGTTCATCCATCGTGTTGGCCGGGAGCGATGGCTTTCCCACCAGCACCAGACCGAAACGCGCGAACTCGGCGACCGGCTTGACCTCCTTGGCCATGTCGATGCGCAGCTTGACGATGTGCGGCACCTCCGAGACCAGGCCGCTGATCGCCACCAGCACAGTCGAACCATCGTGGGGCGCCTGCATCAGATCGTTGACGGCGATGGCGCCACCGCCGCCTGGCTTGGTATCGACCACCACCGGCCGCCCCAATTCTTTTTGCAAGCCGTCGCCCAGCATGCGCGCCACGATGTCGGACGCGCCGCCAGCGGCCCCCGCGACGACGATGCGCACAGGCTTGCTGGCTGCGGGTTGCGCCTGCACACTGGGACCTGCCAGCGCGGCCAGCGCAATGGCGGCGGCGTAGAACCAGCGGCTCCGTCGTGGGGCGTACGTTGAGCGTTGCATGAATGTCTCCGTTCAGTTCGATGTTTTATGAAAAGGGTTGAGGGCAGGCGTGGTCACTTGGCGAGGCTGTTGCGCGAGCGCTTGGCGCCGACGGCGGCCGGCTTGCTGACCGAAACGCCGTTCCACACGATCGAGAAAAGCGGGGCTGCCTGGCCTGGCAACGAATAGCTGCGGCGCCGGTACTCCCACATCAGGAAGGCCCGGTTGAAGACCGCGTTGAATGCGTCAAGGACGGTTCGGGCATCGATGTCGCTGCGCAGTTCACCTTGCTGCTGCGCGTCGGTGATGGCGTGCAACATGCGCCGCATCAGGTTTCGCTGACCGAAGCTGGGGTCGCGCATCCAGCGCTCCAGTGGCACCGTCATGAAAATGATGCGGCCCACGTTGGGATTGCGCTCGTAGAACTCGAGGTGCAAGGTCAGCACACGCAGCAGCTTGGACCGCAGCTCGCCGTCCCCATCGAGTGGTTCCAGCGCCGCCGGGTACAGCCCCTCGAGCCAGTGCTGGATGAACCAAAACAGCAGCGCCTCCTTGTCGCCGAAATAGCGGTAGATGGTGCGAAAGCTCATGCCTGCTTCGCGAGCAATCGTGCGCATGTCCGCTCTATGGAAGTCGCCTGCGGAGTAGATCTCCATGACCACGGGTGACAGCCGGTCGCGCAAGTTGTCGGGAATCGGCGCAGGCAGCGGGCTTTCCCAGGCAGGCATATCCGTCGGCGGCAGACTTTTCGGCATTGCAAATTTGGATAACGTTGTTATCGCGATGGTAACGGCGTTATCTCTTGAGTCGCTAGGGGAAACCCGCAGTAAGGTTGTGGAGCGATCACCGGATGCCCCGATGGAGGCACCACCTCGACCCAATGCCCCGTCGTCTCCAAACCGTTTCGCACAGAAGGGTCAGGTGAGCCGCGCGCTCGTTCAGAACAGCAGCGTCGTGCTTGGCCGGGGCGACGTAAAAAAGGTGGGGGACGCGGTCTTGCGAGCCCTGGGCCAGAGCGGCCCTCCATTTGGCCAATGCGCATAGCGGCTCTTGAGCGCTCAATCAGAAGCCCAACGGGATGGTCAGCCCGCGGCTGCTGCTGGCTGATAACGTCCGTACGGGCTTCTCGAATATGAGGGTTAGCAAAATCCAGAACTGGATCTCGACGGGCTTGCGGCTCATGTGCGACAAAAGGGCCAAGGAAAAGCCCCCACCTCGGCAAACCGAGGTGGGGGCTTCACATGTGCCGCGTGCGAGCTACGCGGCCGCCAGCAGTTCCTTCGCCAGCGTCACTTCCAAGCTGTCACCCTGGGAGTCGTTCAGCACGTCCAGACCGGATTCCGGCATGTCGCCCGAGGTCGACTGCGACACCGCGATCTTTTTGCCCATGAGCCGCAGGCAGTCCATCTGCGTGGTGCCTGCGTAGCCAAGGAAGAAGACCTTGACCGACTTGCGCTGCCCGATCCGCCAGCTGCGCCTTGCGGCTTGCTGGACGGTGTAGACATTGAAGCCTGACTGCATGAACACGATGGTCGGGAACTCCAACAGATCGAGACCCGTTTTCACGAGCTCGGGATTGCACAGCACCACATCGACGCCGCGCTCCACCTGGTCTGCCACCCAGTCCTCGCGCTTGGATGCGTCCACGCTCGCGCGCAGCACAGCGACCTTGAAGCCGCGGACTTCGAGCAGGTTGCGTAGCCTGGCGGTCGTGTCCCGCGTACCCGAATAGATCGTGTACGCGAGAACCCGACGCCCTGCCGCCTTCTCCTGCTTGCAGATCTCCACAAGCCTGACCTCCTTGGGCATCAGCGTGGAGTCGTCGAACATGGCCGGCTGCATGTGCAGCACAGCGCGTGTGCGAGGATGGCGGACCGTTTCAGGCCGGAAGCAGCAGTCTGGCCAGGCCAGCAGCACGTTCATCACGACACCGAGCAGTGTGCTGTCCTTCATGGCCAATGCCTGCTTGACGATGCGCACCAGGTTGGCCGCCATGGCGGCGTAGGCGACGCCCTGTGCCTCCTCCATCTGCACCGGCTCGAAGACCTCCTCGTAGGGAGGCAACGCTTTCGCCTCGATCTCCCGCAGCTTCAGGAACACCGTGATGGGCAGCACATAGCGCAGGATGCCGACAGGGCCGAAGCCAGGCGCCTTGCTGGTGCGGACTGTCATGCTCTTGGCCTTGGCCGTGCGATGCGACGATGACCCGGTTTCCCGGTACACGTCTTTGAGCACCCCATGCTCGCGCATGAACGCCATGTTGGCACTGTGGAACGAGCCACGCTCGCTGGGCTTGAAGCCATCGGCCACCATCACGGCGGGGTTCAGCCGCCACAGCAGGTGGAACAGGTCATCCGCATAGCCGCCCATCAGCGTTCCGGTCAGCAGCAGTGTCTTGCGACACTGGCTGGCCAGCACGCCCATCGCCTGGCCCTGGGCACTGCCCTCGTTCTTGTACTCGTGGCCCTCGTCGACGACCAGCAAACCGAAGTGGTGCTTCGGAAGGTAGCGCTTGATGAACTCGGTGGCTTGGTAGCCGCCTTGCCCGATTGAGAACTCGAAGGTTGCCATCGAGCGCTCCAACCTGCGCGCCTGGCGATCGCTGAAGACCATGTTGCCGTTCTCGTCCATCAGGTTGATGAATTCGTAGACGTTGTCCTCCAGCATCGAGCCCAGCAGCGATTCGCCGAACATGTCCAGCAGCCTCTTCGAGGCCACGGGACCGATCGTCGGCAGCTGCTGCATGGCCGCTCCCACCAGGTCGCGAAGCGATTGCTTCGCGGTGCCAGGCCGGATCAGCGTCCACAGCGGGCTCCTGCAGGTCTTGACGGTGCACTGCATGCGTTGGTCGCTCAGCACGGCCGCAGCCAGCTCAGCGGACATCCAGGTGCGCGCCCCCTCCCCGTCTATGCGGTCGAGTGGCGCCATGCACTGCGGGCAGCAGGCGACCGTGTGGGTCTGAAGCTCGTCGCGCATGCGTCGGGTGATGAAGGCCGGCTTCCAGTGGAAACCCATGCGCATGCGCACGCGGCCTAGCACGTAGAACTCGGGCTGGCGGCTCTTCAACCCCAGCGTCGCGCGCAGCTGCAGCAACTTGCGCAAGGTGTCGGGACCGTTGAGCACCCAGACCTTCGCCCCTGGCACCGTCTCCATGATCTCCCGCCGCCACTTGTAGACCAGGTGGGGCGGGCTGACGATCAGCGTGCGCGGGTGCTCCTGTTGGATCACCGCGGCCGCACAGATCGCCATCATGGTCTTGCCCGAACCCATCTCGGCGTTCAGGACCGCGGCGGGCTCGCCACGGTCCAGCAAGAGCTTGCACACGGCCTGCACGGCCTCCGACTGCGCCGGGAACGGCTTGCGCCGCAGCGAGGCCATCACGGCCTGGCGTGCCTGCCATGCCGCAAGGGGCTGATCCAGGACTGGCTGGTAGACGGGCGGGTTGCTCGCCTTCACCTGTTCCAGCATGCTGGCCCCGAAGGACCGCATGAAGTCGCCCAGGGCGATGGTCTCGCTGACGACGCCGTCCATGATGTCGGTCGGGCCGGCGAGGTCTTCTTGCTGTTGCAGTGCCTCGGCCGAGGCGGCCGCATCCTGCTCCTGATCCGACGTGGCCAGGGCCGCTGCGTCGGGACTGTCGATGACCGCAAGGTCGTTGGTGGATTGCATGGATCTCTCCTTGTGGTTGAGGGGATGAATGGAAGCGCACCGGCCCCCGATGGGCTTGGTGCGCAGGTGGGGATGCACCGCCGGTGGCAACCGGCGGGCGTGGGGCTAGAGGACGAACACCCTCAGCCGGACTTGCTCGCTGACGAAGCGAAGGAAGTGGTCGGAAATGCTGACGCGCATGGCGTCAACTTGGCCCAGTGGCGGGTACAAGGCGTCACCGAGACGCTGGTAAGCCAGCTTGTCCATGCACCATTGCTGGAGCACGGGACGCCAGGCGTCGAGCAACGCGACAGGCGACAGCTGCCGGGTCAGTTCCCAGGCCTGGTCCAGCAGGCCGCCCAAGCGGTCTTGCGGGTCCTGGCCGGGGCATGCCCTGTGCATGGCCCACCCGATCCGGTTGGGCCGGTCCAGGGTGTTGAAAGCCTTGTCGTACATCCAGACCTGCGACAACGGGCCGAACACGTTCTGCCTGGGCATGCGCCCGGAGAACGTGGTCAACCCATCCGTGCTGCCGACCTCGACCGCATGACGTTCGCCATCGGCCACCAGGTGGAACCGGCTCACGCCGCCCTCCTTGTGGCCCAGCTGCATCGCAGCCTGGAATTGCATCAGCGATCCGTCGCGACCGTAGACCGAGAGGAACTTTATCGTGCCGCTGCTGTCCCGAAGGCAAGCATCGGCAAAGACCTCCGGGAACTCCTGAACGCGGTAGAGGGTGTCAGCCATGTTCTGGCTCCTGCGCATCCTCGTCGCGCACCATCAGCCAGGCGCTGACCCAGCACCCGTCGTCCGTGGGGGACACTGTTGCGTCGTCGTCTATCTGGACGTCGTCGTCGCAGTGCAACTGCTCTGCGGCAGTGATGTGGTGGCGGTAGGCCAGGCGATCGGTCTTCAGCGATTCCAGGTGCTGTGACAGCGCCCTGACCGCTTCGGCCAGATCTCCGTTCTCCCACCGATCCACGACTTCCTGGGCGAGGCGTTCGATCTCAGCCATGGACATGCCCCAGTTCTTCGCGGCATGCCGCGTCGCACAGAGAGGCGTCCTCCTGATAGTGCTGCTCGATCCGCGCGTGGATCAGTCGCAGCGCTGCCAGCGCCTTGTCGTGCTGCTCATGGACGAGCTTCTCGGTCGGCTCTTTGAGGAGGCTGCATGGGCTGGACGCCACCAGCTGGTCGAAGTCTGCCGCCCGCGAGTCGCTCCCGACGTCGTGGATCAGCGTGTTGTCGTCGACGCGTGTGGAAACCGTGGCACGGGTCACAAGGTCGGATAAGCCCGTCTGCGCGCGCGCAGTGCGGATGACCAACACACGGTGCTGGTCGAGATCGATGGTTGTCTCGGCCTGCCAGCCGTTGCTGGTGTTGACGAGCTTGATTTGCATGGTCCGCTCCTAGATGGCGCGGGCGCATCCCCTGCGGGACGTGGCCCGCAGGGGTTGATGAAGTTGGCACCGAGGTGCCGTTGTGCCCAGCCACGGATGTGGCCGGCGCGCTCGAAGGGCTGAGCGCGCCCTGGAAACCGTTTGAAGTCGGTTGACGGTTTCCCGCTGCGCCCGTGTCCAGGCGCAGGGGGAAGACGTCGCTTCCGCGGTGAGAGAGGTAGGCGACTTGCGTGCCGCCTGTCATGTGGGTCTACAACTGCTGCGATCAAGCAGGAGGCCCACCAGCGACGCCGGCAGGCGCTCCAAGAGGTCGGGCTCCAGCAACCTGGACCGAACCAGGTCAAGCAGCTGATCACGGCGGACGAATGCCATCGCGTCGCACAAGGCGTCGATCTGATCATCAGCCTCCTCGCTGCACATGCTGACTATCCATTTCTCCAGGGCGAGCAACAGAGGATCAGGCCTGTCACCTGCTGCACTTCTTGCTAAGGCAGCAGCACCTTCTTCGGTCGATCTGGACTTCTTCATGGGGATTGCGGGTCGGCATGCACGTGGTGCCAGGTGGCGGGTCGACGTGCATGTGTTTGTGAAATGGTTGCGGGAGATGTTGGTGCGCTGCACGCGACGGTCGGCAGATGCGACACTTCGCGCATGGACCAAGGACCACAGTTCCAACTGATCGAAGGCACACCCCCGCAGCACCCGGACTGGGCCGAGCTGCTGGAGGGAATGGACGTCAGGGACGCTGTGCCGCGTCTGCGAGCATGGTCAAGGCAGCAGCGGGCCGCAGCAAATTCCGTTCTCGCAATAGTGCCACCAGCGCAGCCGGCAGGCGGGACTGAAGGTCCGCACGCGCAAAGCACTCCCGGACCAACCTGAGCATCGAGCAGACCTCGCCAGGCGCGACTTCCTCGCGCAGGGCTTCGATCACGTCGAACTCGGCTTCGTTGGCCTGGGCCAGCCAGTCGGCCAGGGCTGCATGGAACAGCCTGCGCTGATCGTCGTTCAGGGTATCGAACATGGTGTCGTCTCCAGGTTGCGGGGACGACCAACCCCAGAGGGGACAGCAGTCCCCAGAGGGTTGAAGCGCGAGACACGATCCCGTACGGGATAGGTGATCCCGCAAGGATGGATGAAGAAATGCCTGGCTGTTTCCAGCCGGCGCGCTTGCAAGGCCGAGCGCGCCTGAAACCATCGCGAATGGCTGGATGGTTTCCCGCAGCGCCCTGGCTGGCAAGACACTGCGAGAACCCATCCGGGTTCGGGTTGGAAGTGTGGCACCGACACGCAGCGGCGTCTAGCAGGATCGCGCACCCGGCACCACGCAGATGCGCAGTGCCGGGCGGCGGTCAGCCCTGGTCGGGCCTCTGGACGACCATGTCGTCGTCGACGTCGTACTGGTTGTAGACCTTGGCCCGGATCTCCTTGGCAACGCCGACCCACGCGGCGCCGCTCAGGAACTGCGTGTCCGAGTCGGAGGGTTTCGCCGCGGCCACCTTGTCGGCATAGCGGCGGATGGCCTCGATCACGAACACCTGTGACAGCGCACCGAAGCTGCTGAACCGCATCAGGTCGGCGACGAACTCCTCGTTCGTCGGCCGCGCTGCCACGTTCACGCCGTCACCTCGGCCTCGGCATCGACGCTGGCCGCGGCCGGATTGGCTGCGGCGTCCTGCTTGGCATAGTGCTCGCGCACCTGGAACAAGACGCTGTCTGCCTGGACCATGCAGGTGTCGTGTTGTGCGCGGACGGTTTTCTCTGTCACGCGCGGGTAGCGCATGGCCATCATCGGGATCGAGAAGTCGCCTTCGATGCCGAACCCTACGGTGTGCCTGGGCGAGTTGTCCACCCGGCGGTGGACGCTCGCCCGCGTGCGCACAACGCCGTCGTGACCCCGCATGGTGCTGATCCGCAGCTCCCGGTTGGTTCCGTCGACCATCGTTGTGGACTGTGCTTGCCAGTTGCCGTCGCGCTTGCAGACGTGGGTGTCGAACTCGTTCATGGAAAACTCCTGGGATGCGCAAGGCTCCGCCCCGGCGGGGCGCGGCCCCGCACGGGTTGGTGAAAAGGCACCGCAGTGCCACCTTGCCCAGCCACGGAAGTGGCCGGCACGCTCGAAGGGCTGAGCGCGCCCTGGAAACCGCTTGAATCGGTGGACGGTTCCCCGCTGCACCCGTGGCCAGATGCAGCGGGAAGCCGTCGCTTCCCATGTGTGATCAGTACTCCAACGGAAGAAGCAGCGTCGTCACGCTGCGGTCCCATTCGGTAATCACGTAGATCTTCACGGTGGCCGTGATCTTGAACACGGAGAAGATGCGCTCCCCATTCAAGACGGCCTGCTCGTTGCGCCTGCGGTCAGGTTCATCCAGCTCCGTCCAGTCACCCGTGACGTGGCGCAGGACATAGGCCTGGGGAACCTCGATCGCGCCGGACTCGACGAGTTCGGCCACGCCTCGGGTCATCACGACTTGGCCAAGCGCAAAGCGTGGCTGCAGACTGCGTCCCACGGTCAGGCCACCTTGACGATCTGGCCCAGCCGGTGGTCTGGCGTGAACTCGATCGCATTGATGACCGGAACGAAGCGGTCGAGCATGGTGATGACCTGGCTGGCCTCCCCCTTCTTGTTCAACTCGGTCGTGATCGTCCGCTGCTTGTGCTTGAACGTGTCGCCCTTGAGCAGGAACTCGCGTCCCTGCGCCGACCTGAAGTGCCCGGTGACCTGGCCGGCAGCCAGAGACAGGGCGAGGTGCCATGGTGTCATCTCGCGCAGCGTGGGCCGGCAAGCGGACGTCGAGCGGTGGAAGTGGGCCGAGAAGCCTTCCCACAGCAGGTGCTGACGGTAGCGTTCCAGCTCGTCGCCGAGTTGGGCCGCATCGATGCGCACGGCATGGAAGTTGAACTCGCCATCCGCCACGGCCGGCACGACGTAGGGCTCGGAGACCCATTCCTCGGGCAGTTCCGGAACGCCCTCGCCGGTTTGCACCTGCGCGAGCATGTCCATCACCTGCTTGCTGGCGTTGCCGGCCTTGCGGCGGCTCGCCACGATGACGCGTTGTTGGAAGCGCTGCTCCGGGGCCATGAAGGCCTGCACGTTCTGGTAGTTGCGCGCCAGGTGCGCCCGCATGTCTTCGTCCAGCGCGTAGTGCGGGACGATGAACACCAGGACACCGCGCTGCGCGAGCAGCGGCGTGCACTTGAACAGGAACGTGCGCTCCAGGCGCTCGGCCTTCTCGGCCTCCGCACTCCCAGCGTTGCCGCTGGCCTTGTCGGAGATGCCGTAGCCATAGGGCGGGTTCAGGAACAGCAGACCGACCGATCTGGGCTTGACGACCACGTCGTGGAAGTCCGCATGGATGACGCGATCGAGGCACCGCTTGGCATGCCAGGCGCGCTCTTGATCGAACTCGATGCCCAGGGCCTCGATGGCCGGCTTCTGGTTCGCATTGGCAGCCGCTGCCTCCAGCATGCCGTGGCGAATGTCGGCCAACGCCGTTCCTTCGCCACAGCACGGATCGAGCATGCGATGCGCCGCAGTGCCCTCGCCGCCCGCGCACACCAGCATCTGGATGATGCGCTGCAGAGTTTGCTCGTCGGTCGGGTAGTAGCCGTTCTTGATGAAGTTGTGCGCCAGGCGCGCGAACATCAGTGCCATCTCAAGCTCCCTTCGTGACGGTGCGAACCTCTGCGCCGAAGGCGAGGGATGCGTTGTCCGGTGAAGGCGGGCCGTTCTGCGCGATCCACCACGGGGGTGGATCGAGCGGGTAGACCATGACGCCGAGATAGCCGCCCTGGATGCCGTAGCCGACAACCTCGGCGCGGCCGATGCGGTTGACGTTGATGTGGACCTCGACCCCGATGGCGGGCACCGGATCAGCACCGGACCAGAGCGGCAGCCCCTTGGCTGTACGGTCGGTCGTGTGGGCAGGGATCTCCTGCAAGCGAAGAAAAGACATGTGGATCTCCATGGGTGGATGCAGGCCCCGCAGGGCGTGCAGTCCTGCGGTTGAGGGAAAGTGGCCTGCCGGCCAGGGATCAGAGGTGGGCGCGTTGGGTCCAGAGGCCGCTGCTCAAGGCAGCGTCCGCCGAGAGGCGCGTCGGGAAGTACTCGACGGACTCCCGCGTGAACGGGCCGTCTTCTCGGCAGAAGGTTCCGATGTAGAAGCCCGCGGCGCTTTGCAGCACCTGGAGCTCCAGATCGGACCTGCCGCAGGTCGTGGCGAGAACGCCGCGCGCAGGGCGCGCGGCAGTGGCCGCTGCTTGCGGAGCTGCCGGGTGTTGATGCATGTGCATCCGATCCTCCTGGGTTGCGACAGGAGGCGCCCTGGACAGGCGTCAACCTGTCCGGGTTGGTGATGGTGAAGATGTGCCTCGGCGTTGCCGCCGGACGCGCTTCCAAGGCTGAGCGCGCCTGAAACCATGGTGTTGGTTGGTGGATGGTTTCCTGCAGCGCCCGCGGGGCAGGCGCTGAAGGAACCCATCGGGTTCCCTGGAGCATCAGCCTTGCAGCCGATACCCATGCTGTGCGCCTGCGCTGCAGCGCGGCTCACGTTCCGCGGCCTGCAGGGTCTCGCGCATGCGCGCAGGCCCTACACGTTGCGCGACCGCGGCCAAGGCCTCCAGCGCCATGGCCCGCTGGTCCGGTCGAACGCTCATCGCGAACATCGCGCCGGTGGGCAAGTCGCAGACGCGCTTGCCGCTGGCGTAGTGCGAAACGGTCATCTGCACCTTGCCCGGGACCTGGTGGATCGCGAACCAGAAGGCCTGGCCATCGATCAGCGCGCGAATGCGCCGGCAACGGGTGGAAACGGCCGTGCCATCGGCCAGCTGCATCGTGAAGAGGGCCATGGCCATCTCACAGCAGCCCGCGTTGGGCGAAGCTCATGGTCTGCGTGTTGGTGACCACGATGTGGTCCAGCACGCGCACGTCAACGAGGTTCAGCGCGGTCTTGAGTCGCTCCGTCAGCGCTTCGTCGGCCCTGGACGGCTCTGGCGAGCCGCTGGGGTGGTTGTGGTACAGGATGACCGCCGCGCTGTTGATGCGCAGGCATTCCTTGACGATTTCACGCGGGTAGATGGTTGCCTGGGACAGCGTGCCTCGGAAGATTTCCTCGGTCTTGAGCAGGCGGTGTTGCGCGTCCAGGTGGACGAGGCCGAACACCTCGTGCTCCAGGTGTCCGATACGGATGCGCAGGTACTGCTGAACGTCCTCGGGACGGTTCAGAAGGTCCTCGCCCTGCAGCTTGCGCTCGAGCAGCGCGCGCGCTGCATGCAGGATGTCCTCGGGCTGGGCCGAGAAGTACTCGCCGGAGCGGTCGCGCACGAGCAGCGGCGCACGCAGCGATTCGTCGGAGGCGGTGAACGTGGCGTTCGGGTTCATGGTGAGCTCCTGATGGAACACGGGAGCCACCACGACGGGCGTGCTGCCCGTCTGGGTTGATGAAGAAATGCCTGGCCGGCGTTGCCGACTGCGCGCTTGCATGGCTGAGCGCGCCTGAATCCATCGGTTGTTGAGAGATGGTTTCCCGCAGCGCCCGGCCCTGGCCGGACGCTGCGGGAAGCCATCGGCTTCCTCGGTTTGAGATCTGGTTGGACGCTGCCCCTGGCTGCATGGGCTTGCCATGCATGCCGGCCACCGGCGCGGGGTCTAGGTGGCCAAGGAATGGCGCGTGAGTGGTGCGGGGCGTGGCCTTGGCCCGTGCACCCTCAATCGCAATGGCCGCGGCACATCAGGCTGCCGCCACCCAGGCTGGGGAGTCTTCGCTCTGCGGGCTGTTCCATGCGTCCACATCGGCCGCAGGGAACAACCCGCAGCGCGGATTGTGTGGTTCGTCAGGGGACCGGGTTGAAGGTCTGCTGCAGCGGATCGAACTCGTAGCTCAGCTGCTGGCGAAGGGTTGCCGCCTGCTGGCGGAACACGGCGCGATCGGCAGTGGGATCAAGTTTGACGGGCTCGCGTCGTTCGATGCGAGACCACAGCTCTTCGCCATAGAGGGCAACGAAGTCCACTGCGAGCTTTGCTTCTGCCGTGAGCTCCGGCTCGGGCTTGGCCTTGCGGCCGATGCCCTGGAGCTTGGCTTTGAGGTCGGCTAGGCCGCCTGGTGCACCTTCGTTGCCGGCATCCTTCGGTGGCTTCGGTGCGGGCTGCTGCACAGGCCTTTCAAGCTTGCGCGTCGCTCGCGGCGGCTCCACTTCGTCGATCGGGTCTGGCTCGGGCGGCTCTTGCGAAGCCTTATCGAGTTCGGACGCCGAGTCGACGCGGATGTCGTGCAGCTTGGCCCTGACTTCCGCCACGGCCCGGCCCCAGGCGATGTACTGACCCAGGTAGATCTCGGAGATCCACACCGTGCACTGGTACTCGCCTTCGTCGAACTGGTCCAGCAGCACATCCTTCACCTTGAACTCGCCGATCTCGGTGAAGAGATTGGCGACGGCGAAGGGACCGTTCTTGCTCTGTTGGATCTTCTTGACGCGCAGCGTTGCGCGCTGGATCTTGATCATGCTGTGCTCCGTTTGGGGGAAAGAAAACGGAAGCACGCGAAGCCCGGGACGGGATCGGTGTCCCGTCGGGGTGTGTTGCCGTGGCGTGACCACGGCAACAAGACTGCTTGAAAGGGATTGCGCCAACGTGCCCAAGGGGCAGGTTGGCGCAATGGGCTCTGATCTTCTGACAGGTTTCCTGCCCGTCAGAGATTGGCGCTACGACGAAGTTTGCGGATCAGCGAGATAGCGCTTTGGACATGTACCCCGGTCTTTCGACGTGCACCGTTCGGGGGTTGAGATGCTGCATCCGGCGAGCCGGCGGCCTGGTTTGTAGTGACACCAGAAAACATTTGGGAACCTGTGAAGATTACCAGAAAACGGCCGCGAAGTGCACAGATTTGCCCTGTTGACTGAGCATTACTCGAGCAATTTTCAGACTCATTGGCGGCCCTCTGCGTGCGGACGCTGACCAGGAAGAACACCCCGATCCTTGCGGATCGAGGTGCCTCAATGGCCTACATCAGCCGCGGGCGCGCCGCGACCAACGCTGCTCGCGCCGCGGCTCGCTCACGAAGTTGCGCGCCTGTTGGCGGCCGTCGTGACGGGGCTCGTACCGGTCTTCCGGTGGGAAGCCGGCCGGATCGTCCTCGTCAGAGCCAGGATGCGCAGCGACTTGCGCATCGCCGCCACTGCCAGCGGTATCGGGCTCTTCGCGTTCACGCCGGTACACCAGTTCCCCATCCACCTTGGCGGTGTTGATGAGGATTAGGCGCCCCTTGATCAGCGCAGCCTTCTCCGTCGTGGTGGACTGCCGACCCTGGCCATCCTTCACTTGTCGGTCGTACTGGTGGACATAGATGTCCCCGGCCTTGAACGACACTATGACCTTACGGCCTTCGTTTGCAGCCTTCTCCAGGTTGCGAATGATTTCGATCGCGTCACTTCCATTGACCTTGAGGTCAAAGTAGGTGTACTGCGGATCGTCGGAATTGCCCCGGAGCGCGTTGATCGCGCAGCTCAGGAACGGTTCGGAACGACGGCCGCCACTGCGGCTGTTGTTGCCGACCCAGCGGACGCGGCTGAGATAGCCGACGCCGGAGACGTGAAGGTTGAAATACTCGGACTGAGCTTGAGCTTGAGCTTGAGCTTGGGTTGCCATGGTGATCTCCAAAGAATGGACAGAGACCGGCATACCCATGCCTGACCGCAAGGTCTGGACGGGGAAGCTGGATCCCCGTCCGGGTTGCAGTGACAGAAGTGTTCTGGGCCCGACCTTAGGAGTCGAGCCGTGCGCCTTTCAAGAACCGAGACGCCGCGTGTTTGCCTTGCGGCAGTTCACGGCGCGAAATCTAGCAAACTGGATCTGTAGAAGTCAAACGCGGTTGACACCTGGAAGCTGCCGCGACCGCGGGGCAACACTCGGCGTCATACGTAGACCCTGCATTGCGATTGCGCTCGGGACGCCCTCTCGACACAGTCCCAAACAAGGCCATCAACATCCTGCGCGATTTCGTGCGCACAAGCCGAATTGCGTCTGACGTGGGCGTCGCACCCAAATCGTCCGAAGTTCACCAGCAAGGCGTACATCGCATCGATGAAAGCCCGGCACGACATGCAATTGCGCATTGCGTCAGGACGGCGCACGCAGACGGTTGCGCGGAAAGCTTCGACAGGCCGTTTCCCAGCGAGTGCCCGAACCGGCACGGTTCAAAACGTCGAACCAAACTCCGGCAGCCATCGCGGCATGTCGTCGCGACATCAGCATGGTGCGACGGCACGGGGCCTGCGGAGCAGCTCTTCGAGCAGCACCAGAAGATGCGCACCCTCGGGGTGGCTCGGGCATCCGGTCCCCATCGTTTGAATCAGTCGCCTGCAGCCAGGACGTCGTACGAATCGCTGGCACGGGCACAGGCGGCATGACGCGCTTGTAATGACGCCAGAACCCTCTCGAGCGCATCCGTCGTTCTCATCAGTCCGGCCTGCTCATGTGCTGACCCTACCCGTGCAAACCCGGATGTCCAAAAACGGCCACGCAAGATACAACAACAATGTTGGCCTATTCAACGATCGGAGATAAGTGGAGAAGGCCCGCAATCCAACGACAGGAGACATTCATGCACAAGCTGGTCCGGGGCGCCACCCTCACCCTCACCCTCATCAGCGGCCTGCTGGCCGTTGCCACTCCGTCGTGGGCGCAGGACGCGTTCCGCATCGCGGGCGTGCTGCCGCTCAGTGGCGCCTTCGGCATCATCGGAGAGAACATGCGCCGAGGCGTCACCATTGCCATCGAGGAGCGCAATGGCCGCGTGCTCGGCAAGCCCATCGAGGTGAGCTGGGACGACACCGAAACGTCCACACAGGTGGCGGTGCAGAAGACCACCCGCGCCCTGTCCCGCGAGGTCCATACTGTCTTCGGCGAGGTCAGTTCAGGCTCCACTTTAGCCATGATGAAGCTGACCGACCAGCGCAAGGTTCCGCACTTGATCACGCTGTCGGCCGACGATCGCATCACCGGCAGCGACAAGTCGCGCTACGCCTTCCGCACCTCCAACACGGTGGCCATGGAGAACCGCATGATCGGCGAGTTCGCGCAGCGCCAAGGGTCGCGCAAGCTCTACGCCATCGTGGCCGACTACCAGGTCGGCCGTGACATGTGGACCGCGCTGAAGGCGGACTTCGAAAGCCGCGGCATCCAGGTTGTCGGCATGGATCTTGCCGCCATCGGCACCAAAGACTACGCCGTGCTGCTGGACAAGGCATTGCGCTCGGGCGCCGACAGCCTGATGCTGTTGGTGGTGGGGGGCGACGTCGTCACCTCGCTCAAGCAGGGCGCGGACATCGGCCTGCCGCAGAAGATGCGCGTGATGGGAACCATGCTCATGGACGAGACGCTGGGCCAGGCCGTCGGCGCCGTCGGCTCGGTCGGTGTGAACTCCACGCTGCGTTACCACTACTCGCAGGACACTCCGCGCAACAAGCGCTTCGTCGAGGCCTACAAGGCCAAGTACAAGGAGCTGCCAAGCCAGTATGCCGGCGAGGCCTACGACGGCATGAGCTGGTGGCTCGACACGGTGGAGAGCACCGGCGTCTGGGACAAGGAGAAGTGGGTCGACGCCTTCCGCACCAGCGTGCGCAAGGACTCGGTGGAAGGCGAGAAGCGCATGCGCGCCTGCGACAACCAGGCCGAGCAGCCGGGCCTGTTCGGCATCGCCGAGCGCAGCGGCGACGGCCCCATCGTGATGAAGGTCACGGAGCGCTTCACCGCCTCCGCGCTGTTCAAGCCCTGCAACTGAAGCTGGGCGCCACGCGACCGCACCACGCACCGCCATGTCCACCTTCTTGATCGGCCTGAGCATCGCGATGCTGCTGTTCCTGCTGGCGGCTGGGCTGACGCTCATCTTCGGCATGCTGCGCATCATCAACTTCGCGCACGGCGCGATGTACATGGTCGGCGCCTACCTGGCCTACCAGGTGGCCAGTGCCAGCGGCAACTTCTGGCTCGCGCTCGTGGCTGCACCGCTGGGCATGGCCCTGCTCGGCGCGCTGACGGAGCGGTGCCTGCTGCGCCCCATCTATGCCATGCCGCACGAGTTCCAGCTGCTCATCACCTTCGGCCTGATTCTCGTCCTTGAAGAAGCGGTGCACGTCTGTTGGGGTCTGAACGGCCGCAACATTGCCACGCCCGCCGCACTCACCGGCAGCTTGGAATGGTTTGGCACGGCGTTCGCGCGCTACCGGCTGTTTGTGATCGCGCTGGGCGCCGCAATGGTCGTGCTGCTGCTGGCAGGCATCGAGCGCTCGCGCATCGGCCTCATCGTTCGCGCATGCAGCGTCAATCCGGCCATGGCCGCCAACCTGGGCGTCCAGGTCAACACGGTGCGCACCGCCGTCTTCGCGGCTGGTGCAGCCCTCGCCGGGCTGGCAGGAGCAATCGCAGGGCCCATGCTGCCGATCCAGCTGCAGATGGGCAGCACCATCATCCTGGACTGCTTTATCGTCGTGATCCTAGGCGGTCTGGGCAACATCCGCGGCGCGGTGTTCGGCGCATTGCTGATCGGCATGACGCGCGCCTACGGCCAGCAATGGCTGCCCGAGTGGATCGATCTGCTGACCTATGGTGTGCTGATCGGCACGCTGCTGCTGCGGCCGCAGGGCCTGTTCAGCAAGAAGGAGCGTCTCGCATGAGCAGCGTATTTCCCACCGCACGGCCCCGGCCGGCACGGGCCCTGGGGCCTGTGGCGCGCGTACCCTTTGCCACGGCCGACTTGTGTGCCAGCTTGGCCGTGGCGGCAGTGATCGCGGTGCTCGCGCTCACGGTGCGCAACGACGGCCTGTCCTTCATGCTGTGCCTGATCATGGTCTGGGCCATCTTCGCGCTGGGCTACGACCTGGCATTCGGCACGGCCGGGATCCTGTCTTTCGGCCACGCGGCCTACTTCGGCCTCGGAGCGTACGGCGCCACCTGGGCCATGCTGCGCTTCAACCTGCCGTTCAGCGTGGCGCTGGCGGCCGCCATGTGCTTGGGCGCTCTGGCCGGCACGCTCGTGGCATGGATCGGCCGGCGCGTCACAGGCCTGTATTTCTCGCTGCTCACGCTGATGCTCGCCGAGCTCGTCTCGGTCCTCATGCTGACGCGTCTGCGCGACCTGTCGGGCGGCGTGGACGGCATCCCCGGCGTGCCGCGCCCAAGCTTTGGGAACATCGACTTCTTCGCCAACGCGACCTACGTCTGGGTGGTATTCGCCCTGTTCCTAGCCACGGTGCTGGGCGTGCACGTGCTGCGCCGCTCACCGCTCGGCCAGGCCTTGCAGGGCCTGCGGCAGAACGCCGTGCGGCTGGAGCAGTTGGGCCTCAACGTGGGTCGGCTGCGGCTCGCGGCCCTGGGCCTGTCGGGCGCGGTCTCAGGGCTGGCCGGCGCCCTGCTGGCGTCGCTGATGATGTACAGCAGCCCGCAGCTGCTGCACTGGAAGATCTCCGGCGACGTCCTGATCATGACCCTGCTGGGCGGCAGCGGCACCTTGCTCGGGCCGATCCTTGGCGTGGCCTTCTTCGAGGTGCTCAAAGAGCTGCTGTCCGCTTACACCGACCATTGGTACGGGGTGCTCGGCGTGGTCTTCATCGTGGGCACTATCTTCATGCCCAAGGGCCTGGCAGGGCTGGTGTTGCGTCGCTGGAGGCGTGCATGAGCGCCGCCGTGCCCCGGCGGGGTGCCCGGCAGCGCGACGCAGCGCCGGTGCACGCCGGTCCTGCGATCGCCTGCCGCGGCGTCAGCGTGCGCTTCGGCGACTTCCAGGCGTTGACCAGCGTGGACCTGGACGTGGCCACAGGCCAGACCCTGGCCCTGATCGGTCCCAACGGCGCCGGCAAGACCACTCTGCTCAATGCGCTGAGCGGGCGGTTGGCAATGGCCGGCGGCCGTGTGCAGCTGCGGGGACGCGACATCACGGCCGCGCCCATCCACGCCCGCGCCAAGCTTGGCCTGGGGCGCAGCTTCCAGATCATCAACATCTTCCCCGAGATGACCGTGCTGGAGAACCTGCGCCTGGGCGCGCAGCCCCTGGCCTTCGGCCTGCAGCCGTTCTGGCGCGGCGTGCAAGGCTGGCCGCGCTTGGAGGAACGCGCCCGCGCGGTGGCGGCGCTGGTGGGGCTGGAGGATGCGCTGGATTTGCCCGCCGCCATGCTGAGCCACGGCCGCCAACGCGCCGTGGAGCTGGGCCTGGCGCTGATGGCCGATCCTCCGGTGCTGTTGCTGGACGAGCCCCTGGCCGGCGTCGGGCAGGCCGAGATCGCGGCCACCACCGCCTTGATCGAGCGCGTGCGGCAGGGCCGCACCGTGCTGCTGGTGGAGCACAACATGGACGTCGTGATGCGGGTGTCCGACGAGGTGGTGGTCATGATGGGCGGCGAGGTCCTGACGCGCGGCACGCCCGCGCAGGTGCGCGCCGATGCGCGGGTGCGCCGTGCTTACCTGGGCGAATTCCGCGCCGCGCCTGGGGAGGAGTCGGTCCATGCTTGAACTGCGCGATGCTGGTGCCTGCTACGGCAAGGCGCAGGCACTGCACGGAATCTCCCTGGCCGTGCGCCCGGGCGAGGTCACCGCGCTGGTCGGCCGCAACGGTGCGGGCAAGAGCACCACGCTCAAGACCTTCATGGGCCAGATGCGCTTGACCGGCGGCAGCCGCTGGCTGGACGGGACCGACGTCAGCCCGCTCGCCCCCGAGCGGCTAAGCCGCCGCGGCGTGGCACTGGTGCCGGAGGACCGGCAGATCTTCGCGGGCCTCAGCGCCGAGGAAAACCTGCGCCTGGCCACCCTGTCGCACGGCACAGGACCATGGACGCTGGAGCGCGTCTACACGCTGTTTCCGCGGCTGCGCGAGCGCCGCCAGGCGCAGGGTACCTCGCTGTCGGGCGGCGAGCAGCAGATGCTGGCCATCGCACGGGCGCTCATGACGCACCCGCGCTACCTGTTGCTGGACGAACCCGCCGAAGGCCTGGCGCCGGTCATCGTCGCGCAGATCGTTCAGGCCATCGCCGAGATCCGCGCCGCCGGCATGGGCATCGTGCTGGTAGAGCAGAACCTGCATGTGCCGCGCCAGCTGGCCGACCACTATGCCCTGCTCGACAGCGGCCGCATCACCTGGACCGGCGGCCAGGACGATGCCGGCGACATGCTCGAGGAGATGCTGTCCGGCCTGTCCAGCCCGGCTGCCTGACCACCACCTTCACGCAAGACCTTTGAACAACATCATGCGCCTGATCGACTTCTTCGACCGCCGTGCCGCCATGCACCCGGACCACCCCTTCCTCATCGACGACCTGGGAAGCATCAACTACGGCCAGTCGCAGGCCAGCACGCACCGCATCGCCAACGTGCTGATCGGACTCGGCTGCCAGCCGGGGACCAAGGTCTCGGTGTTCTCGCCTAACCGCGCCCGCGCCTTCGAATGCATGCTGGGCCTGGCCCGGGCCGGTGCCGCCTGGGTTCCGCTGAATGCCAACAACGGCGTGCAGGAGAACTGCCACATCCTGCGCAGCTTCGACGTGGAGATCCTGCTCTACCACGCTTCGCTGAAGGACCGGGTGCAAGACTACCTGGCGCACGTGCCCGGCCTGCGCCACGCCTTGTGCATCGATGGCGACGGTCCCGACGACCTGCCGGCGCGCATGCGCGGTGCCGCGCCCGTGGCCCCAGCGGATCTGGCCTGCGCGCCCGACAGCGTCAGCGCGGTGTTCCCCACCGGCGGCACCACCGGGCTGTCCAAGGGCGCGGTGTGGACGCACCGCACCTGGCAGACCATGATCGCCAACCTGCTGACCGCTTTCCCGGTCCAGCGCCCGCCGGTCAACCTGGTGGTCGCGCCGATGACGCACGCAGCTGGAGGCGTCGCCATGATGCTGATGGCCGTTGGCGCCACCTTTGTCATCCTGCCGGGCTTCTCGCCGGAGCGTGTACCCGCGGCGATCGCGCAGCACCGCGTGACCCATCTGTTCCTGCCGCCCACGGCCATCTACATGCTGCTGGCACATCCGGACGTGCGGCGGCACGACTACAGCTCGCTCGACTACCTGATCTACGCGGCCGCTCCGATGTCGGTGGACAAGCTGCGCGTGGCAATGGAAGTGTTTGGGCCGGTCATGGCGCAGACCTTCGGCCAGGCGGAGGCCCCCATGCTGTGCACCGCACTCACGCCGCGCGAGCACGGGCAGGCGCTGGCCGAGGCGCCCGGCCGCCTGGCCAGCTGCGGCCGCGCCACGCTGCTGACCGAAGTGGCCATCATGGGCGACGACGGGCGGCTGCTCCCCGACGGGGAGCGCGGCGAGATCGTGGTGCGCGGCCCGCTGGTGATGGCCGGGTACTACAAAAACCCCGATGCCACCGCGGAGGCGTCGCGCCATGGCTGGCACCACACCAGCGACATCGGCTACCGCGACCGCGACGGCTACCACTACATCGTCGACCGCAAGCGCGACATGATCATCTCGGGCGGCTTCAACATCTACCCGTCGGAGATCGAGCAGGTGCTGTGGGGCCACGAGGACGTGCAGGACTGCGCCGTCATCGGCGTGCCCGACGAGAAATGGGGCGAGATGGTCAAGGCCTTCGTCGAGCCCAAGCCCGGACGCACGCTGCAGCCCGAGGCGCTGGCCGCGTTCTGCCGCGAGCGGCTGGGGCCCATCAAGGTGCCCAAGGCGTTCGAGGTGCGCAGCGAACTGCCGCGCAGCGCGGTCGGCAAGGTGCTCAAGCGCAGCCTGCGCGACGAAGCCTGGAAGCATTCCGGCCGTTCCATCTGATGCCGGCCTACATCGCTCCACTGGCCGCCTTCGACGCGGCTGATGCGCCTGCTGGACTACACGCGCTGGTCGACTTCGTCGGTTACCGGCCCAATGCATTGCTGACCATGGCCCGCCACGGCGGCTTGCTGCCGGCCGTGCTGGGCCTTGTGCAGGCCACGCTGCGCGGCCCGGGGCCGCTGGAGGAGCCGCTGCGCTTTCTAGTCGGGTGTGAAGCCAGCCGCGTCGCTGGCTGCGGCTACAGCGCGGCCCATGCGGCGCATGCGGCCCATCACGTGGGCGTGCCGCTGGACAAACTCGCTGCACTGGATCGCCATGCGCACAGCCCGCTGTTCTCGGTGCGCGAGCGGGCGGCGCTGGCGCTGGCCGGTGTGTCAGCGCGTACCCGGGGACCCGGAGCGGAGGCGGAACGCGAGGCGGCCTTCGCCGCTGCACAGGCCTGCTTCAGCGAGGACGAGGTGCTGGCCCTGGTGGCTGTGGTGTCCGCATTCGGGTGGTTTAATCGTTGGAACAGCCTGGTGCGCTCCGAACTCGAAGCCGAGCCGGCCACCATGGTCGGCGCGCTGCACTGGCTGGGCCCACTGCTGGACACCACGCCATGACCATTGCCACGCCCGCCGGGCGCGCCAAGACGCGCCATTCCCCGCCCTCGACACCACCGCAGGACTGGCGCGGCATGCCTGCCGCGCTGAGCCGCACGCTCGAGATGGTGTTCTTCGCCCACATGGAACTGGCGGATGCGTCCGACCGCATCTTGGAAGAGCACGGCCTGGGACGGCCGCACCACCGCGTGCTGTACTTTGCGCAGCTCAGTCCCGGCATCACGGTGGGCGAGCTCACGACGCTGCTGCGCATCACCAACCAGGCGCTGTCGCGCACCATGCAGCAGATCGTGCAACAGGGCCTGCTCGAGCAGCGCTACTGCGCCGAGGACCGCCGCGTGCGCCGGCACTACGTCACCGAGCGCGGCACGGCCCTGCTGGAAGAGTCGAAGGCAAGGCAGTTCGCCGTGATCCGCAAGGCGCACCTGGCCTGCCCCCAAGGCGACATCGAGGCCTTTTGGCGCACGTTGACCCTGCTGTCGCGCCCCGAAGACCTGGTCTGGATCTCGCGCCATCCTGGCGCCAGCACGCCGCCGCCAGCGGCACCCCCCGAAGGAGACATCCCATGAGCACCCAACGCACCTGCATCGCCGGCGTCGGCATGACGCGCTTCACCAAGCCCGGCGCGGGCGAGGACTATCCGCAGACCGCCGCGCAGGCCACGCGTGCCGCGCTGGCCGACGCCGGCATTGCACTGGAGGATGTGCAGCAGGCCTATGTGGGCTTCGTCTACGGCGATTCCACCGCCGGCCAGCGTGCGCTGTACGAGGTGGGCATGACAGGCATGCCGATCGTCAACGTCAACAACAATTGCTCCACCGGCTCCACGGCGCTGTTCCTGGCGCGCCAGGCCATCGAGAGCGGCGCGGCCGAGTGCGTGCTGGCGCTGGGTTTCGAGCAGATGAAGCCCGGCGCGCTCGGCGCCGTGTTCCCGGACCGGCCCACGCCGTTCCAGCCCTTCGACGACGCTACCACGTGTCTGGTCGGGCACGAAGGCATACCGATGGCGCTGCGCTACTTCGGCGGCGCAGGCCAGGAGCACATGCGCCGCTTCGGCACGCAGCTGTCCACCTTCGCGCAGGTGCGCGCCAAGGCGAGCCGGCATGCCGCCAGGAATCCGCTGGCGCTGCTGCGCACCGAATTCACGGCCGACGACGTGCTGGCCTCGCCCGCCATCTGGCCCGGCGTGATGACGCGCCTGATGGCCTGCCCGCCGACCTGCGGCGCAGCCGCAGCCGTGCTGTGCTCGGAGGACTTCGCGCGCCGCCATGGCATCGCCCCGGCGGTGCGCATCCGCGCCCAGGCCATGACGACCGACACGCCCACGACGTTCGACAGCGAAGACATGCGCAACGTCGTGGGCTATGACATGGCGCGACAGGCCGCAGCCAAGGTCTATGCGCAGTCCGGCGTGGGCCCGCGCGACATCGACGTTGTCGAACTGCACGACTGCTTCGCACAGAACGAACTCATCACCTACGAGGCATTGGGCCTGTGTGAAGAGGGCGGCGCCGAGCGCTTCATTCTCGACGGCGACAACACCTACGGCGGCCAGGTCGTGACCAACCCCTCTGGCGGCCTGCTGTCCAAGGGGCATCCGCTGGGCGCCACAGGATTGGCGCAATGCTACGAGCTGACTCTCCAACTGCGTGAGCAGGCCGAGCAGCGCCAGGTGCCTGGCGCGCGGCTGGCGCTGCAGCACAACCTGGGATTGGGTGGAGCCTGCGTGGTCACGCTCTACGAACGGTCGAATTGACGGGGTCACCGAGCTGGGACCGTGGACATGGCTGTCGTCTTTCGTTCCATGCCGATGGATCGGGAAGGCCTCACGGGGGCTGTCCAGGGGGGAGGAAGAACGTACAGCGGAGATCGGTGTCACGGAGCTGGATGGCAAAAGGCGCACAGGCATCGCGAGGATCCGGTCCGTTCGTCCGGATTAGCGCCATAGCCGTCCTGGGCGAACGCAACGCGCCGCCAGGCCCCCGCGTACTGGGCCAGCGGGTGGGTCCGGTGCTGCCCGTCGGGATCAGGCCTGGGTCACCAGGGCCCACGGATGGTCACGTCAGGGCCGACGCCCTGATCTACCAAGCTCCTGAATGGAGCAGTCCTCACTGCGGTGCGCTGGCCACGGCCGATCCTGAGCATCGTCGCCAGAAGAACGCCGAGGGGCATTCCGCGGCGCAGGCTTCGATGACGGACAGTCCCGGCATCGAAAGGGAATGGAACATGCGATCTTTCCGCGATTGGGCGGCGCATGCACGCTGCGAGCGCCGATTCGATGGGTCGGGGGCCGGGTCGTAGCGCAACCACCCCACTGCGCCAGAGGTTCAATCCCACCGACCGACGCCGAGTCTGGCGATCGTTGCTCACCGCCGCTGAAGGACGGTCAGGGTCGGACGCGAATAGTCAAGCGACCATCATGGAAACTTGTGCTCATGAACAACTTCTTCGAAGGCCCTTTCAAAGGCAAGCTTCTGAGCGAGCAGATCACGAATCCCAACATCGAGGTCGGAAGGTTCAGTTACTACTCAGGCTACTACCATGGGCATGGCTTTGACGATTGCGCCCGGTATCTGTCACCGGATCGGAGTGATGTGGACAGGCTGATCATTGGCAGCTTCTGCTCCATCGGCTCGGGGGCGTCGTTCATCATGGCGGGAAACCAGGGGCACCGGTCCGACTGGGTGTCGTCTTACCCCTTCTTTCACATGCAGGAGCCTGCGTTTGCGGCCGCGAGAGATGCTTTCGTTCCCGGCGGCAACACGGTCATCGGCCACGACGTATGGATTGGGGCCGAAGCAATGATCTTGCCGGGGGTGTCGATCGGGCATGGAGCGGTGATCGGAAGCAGGGCCGTGGTCACACCGAACGTTGCGCCTTACGCCATCGTCGCGGGGAATCCGGCCAAAGAGATACGCATTCGATTTTCCGCTGAACAAGTGCTGATGTTGCTTGAGATGCAATGTTGGGACTGGCCTCTGTCCGCCATCGAGGCCGCCATGCCCTTGCTTTGCTCAAGAGACATCCAGGGTCTGTTCGACCACTGGCGGTCGCGGTCGTGCCGGTCAGATCGATCATTTACTTGACCGGATCGCGATGTCGGCGACTGGCCACCCGCTTGTGCCTCCCGCGATGAACGGCGTTCTCACGTAAAGCTGCCCTGACAGCCCGACGGGTCGAAATGGCTGGTTCACCGCCGAGTGCAACCAATGCACGAGCATCACTCTCTGCACCATAGCGCTGGTAGAAGCGCCGTCAGTCCGCGGAAGCTGGATCGCGGTAGTGACCGGCGATCTCCACACCATCGGGTTCGATCTCCACCTCCAGGTTCTCCAGCACGCGCGAAACCATCATGTAGGTACCGATGGTCAGAAGAAGTTCGACGAGCGCGCGTGGAGACAGGTCAGCTTGCACGGCGTCGAGCAGGTGCGCATCGGCTTTGACGTGCAGGACAACTTGGTCGGTGAATCCCAGCAGGCGGTCCTCCAAGGTGTCGCTTGTCGCGGGTCCACTGAGCCGCAGTGCCTTGTCGATGCGCGCACTGTCAAGGCCGACGTGTCGGGCGAGCCGAAGATGCTGGTGTATTTCGTAGGCCGACTTGCAATGGGCACCCGCGCGCAAGATGACCATCTCCCGCAACTGCGGATCGAGCTCGCCCTGGGTCAGCAAGGCACTGGCCAGCTGCATGAATCCAGGCAATGCCGTGGGCGCGTGGGCCAGCACGCGGTAGACGTTGTACGGCGGCCGCTTGGCCAGCAGCTCCTGCAGCGCAGGCGCGAGCGTGTCGACTTCCAATGGGGCAATGCGTGGCATGGCTTTAGTCCAGTTTTAGGCCGATGCGGGCGATCAGCTTGCCCCAGAAGTCGGTCTGCTCGCGCATGAAGCTGCCGAACTCCTCGCGCGAACTGGGCCGCGCGCGCAGGTTCAACTGCACGAAGCGGGCCTGCACCTCGGGCTGGGCCAGCACCGTGCGCACCTCGGTGTTGAGCCGGTCCAGCACCGCGGCCGGCGTGCTGGCCGGCGCCACGATGCCGCTCCAGCCTTCGACCGCGAAGCCCGGGTAGCCCGACTCGGCCACCGTGGGCACAGACTCCAGGCCAGGCAGCCGCGTCGGCGATGTCACGGCGATGGGCCGCAGCTTGCCGCTCTGGACGAAGGCCATGGTCGGCGCCACGTTCTCGAACACCATGGGCACATGGCCCGCGATCACGTCGGTGATGGCGGGGCTGGCGCCCTTGTAGGGCACGAGCTGCAACCCGATGCCTGCCGTGTCCTTAAACACCTCGGCCGTCAGGTGCGGCGAGCCGCCCGGGACGGCGGCGAACTGGTACTTGCCGGGCTCCCTCTTCGCGAGCGCCACCAGTTCCTGCAGGTTGTGGGCCGGCACCTGCGGGTTGACCGCCACGATGTTGGGCAGCATGGCCACCAGCGAGACCGGCGCAAAGTCGCGCAGGTGGTCGTAGGGCAGGTTCTTATACAGGTGGGGGTTGATTGCGTGCGTGGGGATGGTGCACAGCATCAGCGTGTAGCCATCGGCCGGCGACTTGGCGACGAAGTCGGTCGCGATGTTGCCGCTGGCGCCGGGCTTGTTCTCCACCACTACGGATTTGCCCAGGCGCTCGCCCAGCGCCTGGGCCACGATGCGGGCCGCCAGGTCGGTCGAGCCGCCGGGCGTGAAGCCGACGATCAGACGGATGGGGCGCTGGGGCCAGGCGTCCTGGGCCAGCGCGGGGCCGGTGGCGAGCGCGGCCGCAGCTGCGGCGACGAAGTTTCTACGGTGCATGCTTGGCTCCTTGTTCGTCGGCGTGGGTTCAGCCTTTGCAGCGTTCCAGCGCGTCCTGGCGCAGCAGGTCCTTCTTGACCTTGCCCGAGGCCGTGCTCGGGAAGGCGTCGACGAAGAAATAGCGCTCGGGATACTTCTGCCGCGCGACGCCGGCCGCGTCGAGCAGTGCGTTGATGCTGGCGGCGTCCACCGCGGCGCCGGGCCGCGCGATGACGTAGGCGCAGACGGTCTCGCCCAGGCGCGCGTGCGGCATCGCAACCACGGCCGCGGCCTGCACGGCCGGGTGCTGGTGCAACAGGTCCTCGACCTCCTTGGCGCTGATCTTCTCCCCGCCGCGGTTGATGAGGTCCTTGATGCGGCCCGTGCAGACCACGGCCCGGTCCTGCACGTAGCCGATGTCGCCGGTGCGGAAGAAGCCATCGGCGTCGAAGGCCTCGGCCGTGTGGCCGGCGTCGGCATAGCCCAGGAACAGCGCCGGTCCGCGCGCGCAGATCTCGCCTTCCTGCCCTGGCGCGACGGGGCGGCCGTCGGCATCGACCACGCGCACCTCGAAGTCGACGATCTCGCCGTCGGTCTCGGCCGCCAGCTTTTCCTGCCCCGGCGCGCACCAGCCCATGGTGATCATCGGCGCCTCGCTGGAGCCGTAGACGCGGAACGCGCGACAGTTGGGCAGCACGCGCGGCACGCGGTAGATGGTCTCGGGCGCCACCGCCGCACCGCCGCAGGGGAACAGGCGCAGCGAAGGCAACGTGCGCTGCTGCGCCTCGGCCACGTCCATTAGTTCCTGCAGGAAGGGCGTGGCACCGATGGTGAAGACCACCTGCTCGCGGTCGATGGTCTCGGCCGCCTGGGCTGCGTCCCATTTCTCCATCAGCACGCAGCGCGTGCCGCCGTAGAACGGCATCTCCAGGCCGTGGCTGAAGCCCGTGACGTGCGTGACCGGCGAGGGCATCAGCGTGGTGTCGCCGGGCCGGATGCCCCAGTGCCGGGCGCACATCAGCGTGGCGCGGATCAGCGAGTTGTGCGAATGCAGCACCGCCTTGGGCCTGCCGGTCGTGCCCGAGGTGTAGAGCACGAGCTTGACCGCGTCCGGCGACACGGCGGGCGGTGTTTCCAGTGGCGCGGCGCCGGCGACCAGGTCGCGCATGTCGCGCCCCGTGCCGGCCTGGCCGCGCACGGTCCACACGTGCCGCAGCGTCGGCACGTTCGGCGCGACGCGCGCCAGCATGGCCGCGAAATCGTAGCCCCGGAAGCTCTCGGCGATGAAGATGACCTTGGCCCGGCTGTCGGAGAGGATCAGCTCGACCTCGCGGTCGCGGTAGATCGTCACGATGGGGCAGACCACCAGGCCCAGCAGGCAGCAGGCCACGTCGATGAAGGCGGCCTCGTGCCAGTTGGGCGTCTGGAAGGCGACCACGTCGCCGGCCTGCAGTCCATGGGCCTGCAGCGCACCGGCCAGCCGCGTCGCGCCCTCCCAGACTTCGCCGGCCGTCACGCCGCGGCCGCCGCAGACCTGGGTCACGCGCTCGGGCTGCGTGGCGGCCGCGTCGCGCACGGCGTCGGCCAGCGTGCGGTTCAGCCACTTGCCTTCGGCCACCCAGCGCTGCGCGTTGGCCTCGTCCCAGCGCACATCCCAGCCGCTGATGTCTCGTCGCATCATGTTCTCCTACACCGCGAGGTAGCGGCTCTTGAGTTCGGGGTTCGCATCGAAGGCCGCCCAGTCGCCCGAGAAGACCAGCGCGCCGCTGTCCAGCAGGTAGACGTACTCCGTGCACTGGCGCGCGTAGGCGATGCTCTGCTCGGCCACCAGCACGGTCAGGCCCAGCTTGTCGCGCGCGGCACGCACCTCGCGCGCCAGGTCGTGCGCCACCTTGGGCGCCAGGCCCTCGGCCGGTTCGTCCAGCATCAGCAGCCGCGGCGAGGCCATGAGCCCGCGCGCCACCGCCACCAGCTGCTGCTGGCCGCCCGAGAGCTGGTAGCCCAACCGGTCCAGCAGCGTGGCCAGCATCGGGAACAGCTCCACGACCGCATCGACCTGCATGCGCGGGCGGTCCTTGCCGGCCGCGTGCCAGGCCAGCTCCAGGTTCTGGCGCACCGTCAGCGTGGTGAAGATGCGCCGGTCCTCGGGCACCAGGGCCAGGCCCAGGCGCGCACGCGCCTCGGTCGACAGGCCGGCCAGCGGCTGGCCGTTCAGCCGCACCTCGCCACGCGCCTGCGGGCCGGCGTCCAGCAGCGACTTCATGAGCGTGGACTTGCCGGCGCCGTTGCGGCCCAGCAGCGCCACGCCGCCGCGCGGGGGCACGGACAGGTCGATGCCGAACAGCACGCGGCTGTCGCCGTACTGCGCATGCAGATCGCGCACTTCAAGCATGGCCAGCCCCTTCGTCGCCCAGATAGACCTCCTGCACGCGCGCGTCGGCGCGGATCTGCTCGGGGCTGCCCGAGGCGATCAGCTCGCCGTGGTGCAGCACCGAGATGCGGTCGGCCAGGCCGAACACGACCTCCATGTCGTGCTCGGTCATGAGCATGGCCAGCCCGCGCCGGCGTTTCACCTGCTGCAGCAGCCGCACCGAGGCCTGGCGCTCGGCCGCCGACATGCCGGCCGTGGGCTCGTCCAGGAACAGCACGGCGGGCTCCAGCGCCAGCACCATGGCCAGCTCCAGCCGCTTGCGGTCGCCATAGGCCAGCGTGCCGGCCACCGCCTCGCGCTGGGCGGCGAAGCCGGTGTCGTCCAGCAACGTGGCGATGGACTGGTCGAAGGCCGCGGCACGCGCCGCCGGCACGCGGCCGAAGGGGTTGCCGCCGCGTGCGCCGGCTTCCAGCGCCACGCGCAGGTTGTCCTGCACGCTGAGCTTGGTGAACACCCTGGCCACCTGGAAGGTGCGGCCGAAGCCGCGGTGCACGCGCTGGTGGGCGGGCATGCGCGTGAGGTCCGCGCCCTGGAACAGCACCTGGCCACGGTCGGCGTAGAGCTCGCCCGTCAGCACCTTGAACAGCGTGGTCTTGCCGGCGCCGTTGGGGCCGATGACCACATGCGATTCGCCCGGCGCGATGGTGAGGCTCACGCCGCGCAGCACGCGGATCGGGCCGTAGGACTTGTCGAGCGCGGTGGCCTGCAGCAGTGCGCTCATCGCTTGCCTCCCCGCTGCGTGAGCCGCGCCAGCAGGCCCAGGATGCCGCCCGGCAGCCCCACCACCACCACCAGCAGCAGCAGGCCCGTGACCATGTCCGACAGCCCCACCAGGGTGCGCGTGACGTAGAACACGCAGGACAGCACGAAGGCGCCCAGCACCGGCCCCCAGAAGTAGGCGCTGCCGCCCAGCAGCGTGTAGAGGATGGGGTTGGTGGAGTTGGACCAGTGCGCGAGCTCCGGCGTGACGATCTGCGCCCAGGGCGCGACCAGCGCGCCGGCCGTGGCCGTCACCGCGCCGGCCAGCACGAAGATGGCCAGCCGGTGCCGTCGCACCGGGATGCCCAGGAACTCGGCGCGCTCGGGGTCCTGCTTGACGGCCTGCAGCGCCCGGCCGAAGGCCGTGCCGATGAGCCAGCGCACGAAGGCGATCAACAGACCGCAGACGACCACGATGCAGTAGTAGAAGTTGTCGCCGGCCGCCAGGTCCAGCCGCCAGCCGCCCAGCGCGAGTACCGGCCGCGCGAGCCCGGCCAGGCCGTCGTTGCGCCCCAGCGCGCCGGTGTTGGCGATCAACAGGTGCAGCAGTTCGGCGAAGGCCAGCGTGAGGATGGCGAAGTACACGCCCTCGCTGCGCCGCAAGGCCACCACGCCCACGGCCGCCGCCAGCACCGCGCCGACCAGCGCCGACAGCGGCAGCACCAGCAGGAACGGCAGGCCGCTGCCCTGCGTCAGCAGCGCCGTGGCGTAGGCACCGGCCGCGAAGAACATGGCCTGGCCGAAGCTCAGCACGCCCGACAGGCCGAACAGCAGGTTGAAGGCCAGGCCGAACACGGCGTTGATCCAGATCATGCCGGCGATGAACACCAGGCCGCGGTTGAGGAAGGCCGGCACCAGCAGCGCCGCAGCCATGACCAGCAGCAGCACGATGGCGTCGCGCCGGGGGCTGGCGCCAGCGAAGGTAGAGGCTTGCATGCTCAGTGCCTCTTGCCCATGAGGCCCTGCGGCCGGACCAGCAGGATCAGCGTCATGGCCACGAAGAACGGCAGCCCGGGCAGGCCCGGCAGCACCCACTGCCCCACCGCGTCGATGAGCCCCAGCAGGATGGAGCCGAAGAAGGCGCCGCTGATGCTGCCCATGCCGCCGATGATGATGACGCCGAAAGCCTGGATCACAAAGGCGCTGGCCAGCGTGGGCGACAGCGTCTGGTTGGCCAGCAGCAGGCCGCCGGCCAGGCCCGCCAGCGCGAAGCCGATGGCCACCGTGGCGGTGTAGACCCAGCGCACGTTGACGCCCAGCAGCCGCGCCATCCAGGGGTCGACCGCGATGGCCTTGACCAGCCGGCCCGGGCCGGTGCGGTTCAGGAACACCTCGAGCGCAACGAACACGACCACGCCCGCCGCGATGATGAACAGCGAGAAGCGCGGCACCACGGCGTTTCCGAGCAGCCAGGCGCCGTCCAGCGTGGCCGGCGGCATCACGCTGTGGTAGTTCAGGCCCCAGACCAGCTTGGTCGCGCCCTCACAGACCAGCAGCAGCGCGTAGGTGGCGATCAGCACATAGGCGTCTTCCACGCCCGCCAGGCGTCGCAGCACCAGCCGGTCCACCACCAGGCCCAGCAGCGCCACGAACACACCGGCCACGAGCGAGCCGAACAGGTAGAACGCGACCGAGTTGCCGGCGCCCAGGGCCTGGGCCAGCGAGTACGCGCCGTAGGCCCCGATCATGAAGAAGCCGCCGTGCGAGAAGTTCAGGATGTGCAGCATGCCGAACACCAGCGTCAACCCGGCGGCGACCAGGAAGGTCGCCATGGCCCAGGTGAGGCTGTTGACCAGCAGCGTGGCGATGTCGGCCAGCAGCATGCGTTCTTCAGGCGGTGCGCAGCGTGAGCTTCTTGCCCGGGGTGGGCGGGAAGATCACGGTCTTGCCGTCGACCTTGACGTACTGCGACACCTTGTAGCCCTTGTCGGTGGTGGCCGGCTCCAGGTAGACCAGCTCCACGTCCTTGATGGCCTGGTTGTCCTCGGCGCGCATGGTGCGCGGGCCGGTCACGGTGTCCCAGGTCAGGCCCTTGAGTGCGGCGATCACGGCCTCGGTGTCGGCGGACCTGGCCTTCTCGATCGCCTGCTTGTAGGCGTACAGGCTGGCATGGGCCTCGGCGGCCCAGCCCAGGGGCTCGCTGTCACGGGTCCTGGCCGCGTAATCGGCGACGAAGCGGTCGCTCAGCGCGTTGCCCTTGTTGGCCTCGGCGTAGTAGTGCATGCCGGTCCACATGGGCGGCAGTTGCTGCTTCAGGCCGCGCGCCACCAGGAATTCGTTGGCCGCGTCGCAGACCACCTTGTAGCGGCCCATCAGGTTGAAGCCGCGCGCCTGCTGGAACATGGTGATGGCGTCGCCGCCGTAGGTGCAGTTGAAGACGCCGTCGGCCTGCTGGCGCAGCGCCTGCGTGATCGAGTTGCGGTAGTCGGACACGCCGTAACGCATCAGGATGGGCTCGAGCACCGTGGGCTTCTTCCCCGCGATGGCCGGATAGAACTCCAGCAGCGCGTCGACGAAGATGCTCCAGGTGGTGCGGCCGTATTCGTGGTCGGGCACCAGACCGGTCCAGCGCGTGATGTCGGGGTACTTCTGCGCCATCAGCTTGGCCTGGGCGCGGGTGCGCGCGTCGGGCGCGTCGCCGGGGCGGAACAGGTTGGGCGAGTAGTTCTCGTGGTTCATCTTCTCGGTGCCGGCACCGCAGGTCATGAACACGCCCTTCTCCTGCTGCATCACCGGGCCCAGCGCCAGCACCACGGCACTGGAGATGCCGCCCGTGTGCAGGTTCACGCCCGCGCCCAGCAGTTCGCGCGCGGCCGCCAGCGCGGCGGCGGGGTTGGCCTTGTCGTCGCGGATCTCCAGCTGCACCTGGCGGCCCAGGATGCCGCCGGCCTTGTTGATCTGCTCGACCGCCACGTCGGCGCCGTTCTTGACGTAGGAGCCGATGAACTCCTGCGGGCCGCTGAGCGGCGTGATCAGGCCGATCTTGAGCGGTCCGGACTGCGCGCGCACCAGGCCCGGCAGGCCGGTGGCGGCCGCGGCGGCGAGCGCCGAGGCCTTGAGGACGCTTCTGCGTGGGATGGCGGGCATGGATGTCTCCTGGATGTGTGGGCTGGTGGTGGCGAGTGGGAATCAGCGGCCGGTGAACACGGGCGGGCGGTGCTCGCGGAAGGCGCGCACGGCCTCGGCGTGGTCGGCTGTCAGGTTCGACATGCACTCGTAGGCCACGCCGGCGTCGAAGTAACTGTGGAACAGTTGGCGCAGCGGCAGGTTGGTCGTGACCTTGCTCCAGCGGATGGCCTTGGTGGCACCGGCCGCCAGGCGCTGGGCCAGCGCGGCCACGTGGGCGTCGAGTTCGGCGCGCGGCACCACCTCGGTCACGAGGCCGATCCGCTCGGCTTCGGCCGCCGCCATGAGTTCACCGGTCAGCAGGTACTTCTTGGCCTTGGCGTAGCCCACGAGTTGCGGCCAGATCAGCGCGCCGCCGTCGCCGGCCACCAAGCCCACGCTGACATGCGGGTCGCCGATGCGGGCCTCGGCCGCCATGACCACGATGTCGCTGAGCAGCGCCAGGCTCGCGCCCAGGCCGGTGGCGTGGCCGTTGAGCTTGCAGATCAGCGGCTTCTCCAGGTCGAGCTGGCTGTAGACGATGTCCTTGGCCTCGCGCGCGGTGCGCTCGAATTCGCTCGGCTCGTCGACCGAGAGCTGCATCCAGTCGATGTCGCCGCCGGCGCAGAAGGCGCTACCGTTGCCGCTCAGCACCACGATGTCGGAGCCCCCGTCGCGCTGCGCATCGGTGAACACGCGCGAGAGCTCATGGTGCAGCCGCGCGTTGACGGCGTTGCGCTGCGCCGGGCGGTTCAGCGCGATGGTGAGGATGCGGCCCGTGCGCTGGAATTCGATGCACTCGTAGCTGGAAAAATCCATGGGGTCTTGTCTCCGTTCAAACGGTGGCCGTGGTGGCGGCGAAGGCGAGGAAGTGCTGTTCGCCGGCGCCGTAGAGCTGCTCGTCCACGCGCACGCGGCGCAGGTAGTGGCTGGCGGCGTATTCCTCGGTGATGCCGATGCCGCCATGCAGTTGCACGGCCTCCTGCGCGCCGAGCCGCGCGTTCTCGCAAACCAGGGCCTTGGCGGCATGCACGTCGCGCACGGCGGACGCGGCCCCGGCCGCCAGCGCGGCGATGGCCTGGTCCAGCACGGCGCGGCTTTCCTCCACGCGGATGTAGAAGTCCACCATGCGGTGCTGCAGCGCCTGGTAGGAGCCCAGCGGCACGCCGAACTGGCGGCGCGTCTTAAGGTAGTCCAGCGTGAGGTCGAATGTCGCGCGCAGCGCGCCCCAGGCGTCGCAGGCCGTGGCCAGGGCGGCCAGCAGCAGCGCGGGGCCGGCGCTGAAGGGCGGCGCACCGTCCAGCCGTGTCGCTTGCGCATTGACGAGTTCGACGCTGGCGGCACCGCGGCCGTCGAGCAGCGGCAGCGGCTGGCGGCGCACGCCGTCCTGCGCGGTATCGATCCGCCACAGCGCGCCCTCGGCGGCCACCAGCAATTGGTCGGCCAGGTCGGCATCGGGCACCAGGGCCTGGCGGCCGGTCAGCCGGCCGCCCTGCTCCGCCATGGCCTGCGGCTCCAGCAGGCACGCCGCGCGGCGCTGGCCGTTCAGCAGCCCCGGCAGCCAGTCCTGCTGCTGCGCGGCGCCAGCGTGCTGGCCGACCAGCCAGGGCGCCAGCACGCCGCTGGACAGCCAGGGCTCGTTGAGCAAGGCCTGGCCGGCGCGCTCGGCCAGCAGGCAGACCGAGGTGATGCGCACTCCGAAGCCGCCCTGCTCGGCCGTGTTGACCACGCTGCACCAGCCCATCTGTGCCAGCCCCTCCCAGATGGCCGCATCGAAGCGGCGCGCGGCCGGCGCCAGGCGCTGGCGCTGCGCGAAGGGGTAGCGCTCGGCCAGGTAGCGCTGGGCGGCATCGTCCAGGGCCGCGTCGGTGTCGTCGAACCAGTTCTTGTGCGTCACAGGCCGAGCTCCGCCTTGCTGATGATGTTGCGCTGGATCTCGTTGGACCCGCCGTAGATGGTGGAGGCGCGGCCGTGCAGGTACTCGCGCACGGCACCGCTGGCATCCGAAGGGCCCAGTGGCGAGCGCACGGTGTCGCCGTTGACGTCGGCCGGGTCGTAGACGATGGCCGCCTGGCCCAGCCAGTCGAGCGTGGCCTCGGAGATCTGCTGCTGCAGTTCGGAGCCGCGCAGCTTCATGATGGATGCTTCCACGCCGGGTGGCCCGGATGCGTCCATGCGGCGCGCATAGGACAGGCAGTAAGCCCGCAGCGCGTGCAGCGACAGTTCGATGCGCGCGACACGGCGTTCGAAGGCCGGCCGGTCGACGATGCTGGTGCTAGGCACCTCGCGCACCAGACGCTTCAAGTGCGCGAGCTGGCGCATGGAGCGGCCGGTTTCGGCCGCCAGAATGCGCTCGTTGCTGAGCAGGAACTTGGCGTAAGTCCAGCCGCGGCCCTCCTCGCCGACCAGGTTCTCGACCGGCACGCGCACCTCGTCGAGGAAGACCTCGTTCACATGGTGGCAGCCGTCCATGGTGCGGATGGGCTGCACGCGCACTCCGGGGCTGCGCATGTCGATCAGCAGGAAGGAAATGCCCTGCTGCGGCCGCGACTCCTCGCTGGTGCGCACCAGGCAGAACATCCAGTCGGCCCATTGCACGTAGCTGGTCCAGATCTTCTGGCCGCTCACGCGGTAGTGGTCGCCGTGGCGCACGGCGCGGGTCTTGAGGCCAGCGAGGTCGGAGCCTGCGCCGGGCTCGGAATAGCCCTGGGCCCACCACTCCTCGGAGGCCAGGATGGGCGGCAGGAAGCGATCCTTCTGCGCCTGCGAGCCGAAGGTGTAGATCACTGGGCCCACGTAGTTCACGCCGAAGGGGATCAGCCAGGGCGCGCCGAGCCGCGTGCTCTCTTCCTCAAAGACCAGGCGCTGCAGCGGCGTCCACTCGGCGCCACCGCAGGCGCGTGGCCAGTGGCCCGCGACCCAGCCGCGCGGCGCCAGGGAGCGCAGGAAGTCCAGGTTGTCTTCCTTCGTGAGGAACAGGTTGGCCTGCACCTTGGCGCGCACATGGGCCGGCAGCTCGTGCTCGCAGTAGGCACGGACCTCGGCGCGGAAGGCGTCCTCGGCCTTGCGGGCTTGCTCGTTGGTGGTGGTTTGCGACATAAAATGAACCGTGATTCATTAATCAGTTTCAGCCATTTGCCACCCTATGGCACTAGGGAAAACACCCGAGCCAGGCCGCGCGAAACAGGCCAGTAAACTGAAATCGAAACCCATCAGCGGCATGCGAGCGCACGCCCCAACAACAGAAAGGAATGGATGTGGCAAGCGCAGCAGGTAGCCGGGCGGGAAGGCCGCGCAAGGTCTTTTCGGCCGCCGTGCAGACCACGCGCGACGAGCGCGCGGCGCGCACGCGCGAGCAGTTGCTGGTATCGGCTGCGCGCGTGGTCGGCGAGTTCGGCTACCGCGACGCCTCGATCCAGCGCATCACGGCCGATGCGGGCATGGCGCAGGGCACCTTCTACCTGTACTTCGCCTCACGCCAGGCGCTGTTCGACGAGCTGCTGCCGCACTTCGGCCTGCACATGCTCGAGCACGTGCGCGAACGCGCCCACGGCAAGAGCGACTTTTTCGAGATCGAGGAGATAGGCGCGCGCGCGGTGTTCGCGTACCTGCAGGAGAACCCCTGGTTCTGGCGCGTGCTGAACGAGGCCGAGGTCGAGGCCCCGGCGGCCTGGACGCGGCACCACGAAGAGGTGGTGCGGCGCTACCTGAAATTCTTGAAGCGCGCCCGCCAGGCCGGCGTGATCACGCAGTACCAAGAGGACGAGCTCGAAACGCTGGCCTATCTGCTCATCGCCGCGCGCGACTATCTGTACCTGTACCACCTGCACCGGTCCAGGCAGAACACCGGCATTCCGGAATCGGTGGTGCGCACGTACATGCAGTTCGTGCGCAGCGGCCTCACCGCGGGGCCAACGGTCGCGCAAGCCTAGACACTTGGAGTTGGCCTCAAATCTCAGCGCATTGCTGTCGATTGCCGCCTGCCCGTCGTAGCTTGATCGGAACGTTCGGTGGACTCGTCAAGTAAACGGTCGAGCCAAGCGACCGGCTGCTGTGCGCCCAGTGCAGCCGGTGGCCCTGCCAACTTGAGCGACAGCTGTGCGGCGGTTGCCGTTCGCTCTGGAGATCACGGTCCTGCTAGGTCAGGAGGGGCAGCGCGGAAGTCCACGATGCCTTCGGTGTACGCCGGACCGAATCAGGGTGTGAACGTGACGGCCAGGCTGGCAAGCAACGCCAGCACAGTCGTTGCATACAGGCATTTGAAGCCAAGTCTTGGAAGGTAACTGAGCAGTCCCACCACGAGCACTGCAGCAAGGGTCAGCGCTCCCAACCACAGGACCCAACCCTGGGTGCTCCCCTCGCGAGCCAAGGCAGCACCAAGCGAGAGCGCCAATGCCACGCTCCCGAAGGCCTCCAGCGTTCGTCGCCGACGAGCGCTAGGACTGTTGCCTCGACCAAAGCAGTCCTCGTGATGTCGGTCCATGGCTAAGGCGAGGGCCGTGAAGCCAGCGCCGGCCGCCGACAGCATCAACATGGCCAGGACCGCGCCTTTCATGGTGCCACCTCCACCGCCGAGGACGTGGCGGCGGCCACTGGCAATCGTTGGGCGGCTGCCCCGGCATGCGGCTTGCGACCGACCTTGCGCCGACCCAGCCAGTACCCGGCCGCCGCCAGCGCGATGCCCAGTACCAGCACGACCAGATCGAATCCGGCCACAGGCCACAAGCCATGCCCGATGCTGGTCAGCAGTCCCATGCCACCGGTCAGCGGGTTCAGGATCGGCAGTGCGGCGAACAGCGCGCCGCCCAGCGCCAACTGCAGTTGCCACATGCGCCGGTGCGGCCATACGAGGCCGGCCACCGCAGAAGCCGCCCAGGCGCCGAAGAACCAGGCAATCTCCGACGCCGGTCGATCTGCGGCGCCCACGGGGATCAGGCGATTGGCCCAGAAATACGTCGCGATGGCCATCGGCACGCCGGCGACTGCACCAATGTTCAGGCCGTCGACCAGGCGCACGCCGAATCCCAGGGACCCGCCCTTGGCCAGTGCCTTGGCGTACTTCTGGCGCTCCTTGACGGCCCACAGCAGCAAGCCGGTCGCGACCATGAGACAGCCCGCCAATCCCGACACGAAGAACAGCCAACGCATCAAGGGATGCGCGAACCGGCCGAGGTGCAGCCCGTACAGCACGCCACGCGTTTCCGACGCCGGCGCGATGTCATCGCCAGCGCGCCCGAGCACCTTGCCAGTGGCGCCATCGAAGGTCATCGACACCTGGTGGGAGGACAAGCTCCCGCTCTCTGCGCGGTAGACCGTGACCTTGGCTGCGGCATCTCCGGGGTTCTGGACGATCACGCGGCTGGCAGGGGTTCCCGACCAGGCTGCGCCCGCCTCGCGCAGCAGCGCGGGCAGTGCGACCAGCGGCGCAGGCGATCCTTCCGCCGGCTGGTTGCCGAAGCCCGTGGACGATGGAAACACCTCGGCGCTGAACGCCCGCTGGTTGCCCTGGTACGCGGCCTGCTGTCCCCAGGGCATGTACAGGAACATCAGCGTGACCAGTCCGGTGTACGTGATCATCAGGTGATACGGCAAGGCCAGAACCGCGGTGGCGTTGTGGGCGTCCAGCCAGGAGCGCTGGCCCTTCTTCGGTCGGAATGTGAAGAAGTCCACGAAGATGCGCTTGTGCGTCACGATGCCCGAGATGATCGCCACCAGCATGAACATGGCGCAGATGCCGACGATCCAGCGTCCCCAGACCGCAGGCATGTAGTGCAGGTCGAAATGCAACCGATACAGGAAGTCGCCACCGCGCGTCTGGCGCACCGCGGCGGCCGGCTCGCCCGTCAAGGGATCGAGCGTGGCCGATTCGAAGCGCCCGCGGCGGGGCCTGGGGTTCTGTCCCTGTGTCTCGGCGCTTGCCGGCCTGGCGGGCGGCTGCGCCGCCCAGCCCACGCGCACCAAGGGCTCGCGCGCCGAGGGCAGGTCGACCGTCCAGCGCGTGCTGCCGGCCGCCCTGGACTCCAGGAAGCGTTGCGCGCCGGCCAAGGCGACGTCGGGTGACACCGCGCCCTGGCCGACGTGGTGCAGTTCCGGCTTCATCCACAGCGTGATTTCCTCGCGGAAGTAGGCTGCGGTGCCCGCCGCGAACACCATGAACAACACCCAGCCGACCAGCAGCCCGGACCAGGTGTGCAGCCAGGCCATGGACTGGCGGAAGCCTTCTTTCATGCCGCGCCTCCGGTGCGCTGCGCCCACCACAGTACGACGCCCAACAGCGCCGAGGGCGTGGCCAGCGCCACCCAGGCGGTCCAGACCGAGCGCGCAGCGAAGGACCAGAGCACGGCGCAGGCGAAGACCACAAAGGACACCAAGGTACCGGTGATCACCGCCTCCGGCCGCGGCATGGGCAAGAACAGCGACAGCGCGGCCGCCGACAAGGCCGACAGCACGTAGCCCAGTCCAATGCCTGCCAGCAGGCGGGACAGCACCGTCAGCCGGTAGCGCCAGCCCGTGGTCGACACGCGGCTGGCACGCGTGGAGGAAGCGACGGCCGATGCCATGCTCAGAACACAGCCTGCATGGACACGGTTACGTTGCGTGGCTCGCCGTACCAGTTGCTGTTCGCCACGCCGATGGTCCGGTAGTAGGACTTGTCGAACAGATTGTTCACGTTCAAAGCGACCGACACGTTGCGGTTGACCTGGTAGGCCACACGCGAAGACCAGATGGCCCACGTGCCTTGGTCAACGCTGATGGTGCCCGTGTTGTTGCGCTTGGAAGTCGCCGTTTGGAAGTTCACGCCGGCCGACAGCGTCCAGTCCTGGGCTGCGCCGGGCAGTCGATAGGCCGTCCACAGCCGCCCGATGTGCTTGGGCGTGAAGGTGGACAGACGCTGGCCCTCGTTCAGGCTGGGCGCGCCCGTGGCGGTGCGGTCGCGCAGGAACTTGGTCGTGTTGAAGGTGTAGCCGGCCATGAGTTGCCAGCGTGGCGTCAGCGCGCCCGTCAGCTCAGCGTCCAGGCCCTGGCTGCGCACTTTGCCTTCTGCCACGTAGCATGCGCCGTTGGTGGGCGAGCCCGCGCAGGGCGACGGGTTCTCCGTATCGATCTGGGAGCGGTTGTCCTGTACGGTGCGGAACAGGGCGACGGACGCGTTCAGCGCGCCCTGCGCCAAGCTTCCCTTGAGGCCCAGCTCGATGTTGTTGCCTGTCGCGGGGTCCAGCCGGTCGCCGCTCGCGGTGAACAGGTTAGCCTGCGACTTGAAGATGCGCGCGTAGCTCAGGTAGGTGGTCCAGTTCGGCGTGATGTCGTACTCGAGCGCGCCGTAGGGCGTGAAGACGTCCTTGTCCTCGTAGGGCTGCGTGCTGAAGTTGCCGGTGACACGGTTCAGCGTCTGGGTCTTCCAGGTGCTCAGGCGACCGCCGAAGGTCAGCCGCGTCGCATCCATAACGGACCAGCGCAGGTAGCTGTAGATGCCGTACTGCTCGCGCCGCTGCGTGCTGGCCGATGCCGCCCGCGCTGGCGTGGTGGGCATCACGAGGTAGTCGCGCGGGTCGTACGTGAAGGGATCGATCGGAAAGCCAGAGTAGGCTTGGCTGTCGACGTCGTAGTCGCTCTTCTGGTAGTTGCCACCGACCACGAAGTCGTGGCGCCGACCCAGTGCTTCGAAACTGCCGACGAGATGACCATCGAAGACCTTCTGGTCACCCACGAGGTGTTGGTCGAACGCGGAGACCGTCATTCCGATGCCCGTGGCAGGATTGATGGCGCCGAAGCCCGCTCCCGTCGCTTCGGTGTTGTCTTCGCGCAGCACCGAGGCGGCCAGCTTGAGTCGCCAGTCCGCGTTGAACTGGTGCTTCAGGTCGGCGAACAGCGTGGTGTTCTTGATGTCGGAGCGCGACCAGCCGCCGTTGGTGTAGGTAGAGCGTGGCAGGCCCAGGTCGGCGCCGTTGGTGTACCGCGGCAGCCCGGTGTAGAACGGAACCGAGTCGGTGCGCTCGTAGTTCAGGCCAAGCCCGACGATCGTGCGCGGCCCCAGATCGGCCTCGACGATCGCGTACAGCACCTGTTTGTCGGCCTCGGCGAAGTCGTAGAAATACTCGCGGTCCTCGTAGGCGGCGATGAGGCGGCCGCGCAGGGTTCCGCTCGCGTTCAGGGGCTGGCTGAGGTCGGCCTCGGCGCGCTTGAAGTTCCAGCGGCCGACTTCGGCCTTGGCCTGGTACTGGGCATCGCGGGTCGGGCGCTTGCGCACCAGGTTGACCGTGCCGCCCGGGTCGCCGGCCCCGTTGAACAGGCCGGCCGGGCCGCGCAGGATTTCCACCCGGTCGTATGCGGCGAGGTCGTAGCTCGTGGAGAAACCGTTGCCGCGCAAGGTCGGCACGCCGTCGAACTGCACTTGGTCGATCTCGAAGCCGCGGGAGTAGAAGCGGCGCTCCGTGCTGCTCTGGTACTCGGCGATGATGCCGGGCGCGTTCAGCAGCGCGTCGTCCACCGTGCGCATGTTCTGATCGTCCAGCCGGTAACGCGTGATGACCGTGACCGACTGCGGCGTCTCGCGTAGAGAGCGCGTAGCCTTGCCGATGGAGACACCGCCGGTGGTGTACGAGCCAGAGTGTTCCGTGGTCGCGTCCAGCGCGCTCTCGCGCACCTGGACGGTGGGCAGGGCACCGCCGGGTTCGGTGGAGACCGTCGCCGTCGCGGCGGCCGTACTGGCTGAGCTCGCGGACGCAACCGACGCAGACGTGGCTTGCGCCGTGGGTTGCGTCGCTGGCTGGCCCGCACGCCGCAGCATGTAGCTGCCGTCGTTCAGACGAGCCGCCTGCAGCCCGCTGCCGCGCAGCAGGACATCCAGGCCTGCGGCGGTGCTGAAGCGACCGGACAACCCTGTGCTGGTCTTTCCAGCGGTCAGGCCACCGTCGATGGCCAACAGAATCCCCGCGGTCGCGGCGAAGCGGTTCAGTGCCTGGTCCAGGCTCCCGGCGGGAATGTCATATTGAACCGCTGCCGCGCTAGCCGACTGTGCCTGGGCGACTTGGGCGACGGTCAGTTGCCCCACCGCCAGGCAGGCCAGCCAGGCCGCACGGGCCAACAGCGTGCGCGAGGCCAGCAAACGGGGGCTGCGCGGGTTGCGGTCGGAAATTTCTTGCGTCATGTGATCCTTGGATGGAAAAGCTCGAGGTCTTGGACAGACCTGCTTCCTCCTATCCCGAACGAGACGCGAAAAGTGCTACCGAGGTTGCGAAAAAACTTAGCTCGCGGCCACCGTGACCCAGTGGCTGGTGATCCGGTGGACCCTCACGGGCAACGCGCGCTCCAGCGCGACCAGCACCCGGTCGGTGTCCGCCAACGGGTACACGCCGGAGACGGCAAGTTCTGCGATGGCTGGATCACAGCGAAGAACACCGCGCCGGTAGCGTCCCAGTTCGCCCAGAAAGTCCGCCAGACGCATGCGTTCCGCGATCAGGCGGCCACTGACCCAGGCGGTTTCGTTCGCCGAGACTGCCGCTTTGGCGCTGACGTCCTGGTCGGTTAGCCGCACCTTTTCTCCAGCAGCGACTTCTACCGCCGGAATCCCCGCATGCCGGCTGGTCACCTGCACGCTTCCATCCAAGACAGAGACTTGCGACGTGCTGTCCAAGACGCGGACTGTGAACCGCGTTCCCTTGGGTCGCACCGTGCCGTGCGTCGTTGCAACCACGAAAGGCCGGTTCTCCGCGTTGGCGCCGCGCGCTGTGACAACCTGGATTTCGCCTTCGCGCAACTCCACGAGGCGGAACTGCGAGGAGAAGTCCACATCGACGGAAGACGCTGTGTTCAGCACGAGCTGCGTGCCATCCGGAAGCATCAAGTCGCGACGCTCGCCTGTCGATGTGCGGTACGCCGCAGTCGCGGCGGCCCATTGCGGTGAGCGCTGCAGACCGTAGGCCAGCACACCGACCCCGGCCACCAAGCCCAATGTGCCGAGCAATCGGCGGCGTCGTGCAGAGGGTGCACGTGTCCGCAACACGCCACCTGCCACGTCGCGCGGGAACCCCTGCAGCCGATTGCCGACCGTTTGCACCTGCTGCCAGGCGATAGCGTGGGCCGGATCGGCAGCAAGCCAATGCGCGAAGGCTGCCTGCTCGTCGTCCGTGGTTTCGCCCGACCAAAGCGTGACTTGCCATTCGAAGGCTTGCTGACGCACGAGGCCCTGCGCCGGATCCATCACGGCGGCGCTATGCATGTCCACCATCGTGCGGCTGCTCATGCTGCATTGTCCAAGGCGGCATGGCAGGCGACCAAGGCCTTGAGCATGTGTTTGCGGACTGCGCCAACCGACAGACCCTGGCGTTCCGCGATGTCGCTGTAGGTCAAACCATCAATCTGGGACAGCAGAAACGTGGTGCGAACACCGGCCGGCAGTTTGTTCAGCGCCGCATCGATGGCCAGCAGCGCTTGGAGCAGTTCAGCGCGAAGCTCTGGCGACGGCGCCGAACCGGCTGGCAGCGCACCTAGAGCATCGAGGTATGCAGCCTCCAGCTGTCGGCGCCGATGCAAATCGATCACCAGCCCCTTGGCGATCTGGGTGAGGAAGGCGCGGGATTGATCTTGGTCCGGCAGACGGCCAGAGCCGATCAGGCGAGCGAATGTGTCATGAAGGACATCTGCAGCATCCCACGCGTTGCCTAGCCGGCGGGACAGCCATCCAAGCAGCCAACCTCGATGGTCGACATACATGGCGGCCACTAGAGCAGTAGCGGGCGTCGGCGCAGGCACGTAACAAACTTGCCCTTGACGACAAGAGGCATCAAATAATAAGAATGATTCGCAATGTTAGTTATATTGTGTGATGCGCGCAAGCGGCTTGCAAGGAGGTGAAGGGGGCCCCTACGCCGGTCTCACCACCGAGCCGATCTGGCAGGCCGGGCTGCGACTGCTTCGTAAGCGTCCGGCGAAGTCCATCTTGACTCCGCCAAACAGGCTCAGTGAGCAAGAGCCAAGG
>NZ_VEDO01000140.1 GCF_007677875.1 Variovorax boronicumulans
CTCCCCCCTTCTCCTTTTCCATCTCCCCCTTCCCCACCCTCTTCCCCACCCTTCTCCCCACCCCCCCTCCCCTCCACTTCCCCCTCCTCCCCCTCCACCTCCCCCCCCTCAACCCCCTCACACTTCACTCTCTTTCCCAATGCTCTGCCCCCACTGCCCGCGTCCTTGATCCACATCACGCCAAACTCCCCCACTCTGCCACTCAATCCCTTCCCTCCAATCCCACCCTCATACACCAACCACTTCC
>NZ_VEDO01000141.1 GCF_007677875.1 Variovorax boronicumulans
AAGGGGAGGGTGGGGCGCTTCCAGTCGGGGAGGATGTGGACCAGGGGGCCGGTGTGGATGTGGGGCTTGAGGTGGAAGGGGGTGAGGGAGAGATGGAGGGTGAGTTGGGGGATGTTGTTGGGGAGGGGGAAGGAAGGGGGGTGGGGGAAGTGGAAGGGGGGGGTGGGGATGTGGATGTGGGGCTGGTAGGGGAGGTGGATGTGGGGAGTGGGGATGGGGTGGGGGAGGTGGTGGGGGGGGGGGGGGG
>NZ_VEDO01000142.1 GCF_007677875.1 Variovorax boronicumulans
GCCCGCGGCCTTCTCGGCGGACACGGAGGCCACGGGGGCGGGGTTGAGGGCCTCGGGGGTGGCCGGGGGCGGGGGGGAGGGGGGTGATGAAGTGGTTGTGTTGAGGGGTGCTGATGGTGGGGGTGGAGGGGTGAAATGAGATGTGGAGGGGGTTGGATGGAATGGGATTGATTGTGTGGATGATGTGATGTGGGTGAAAGGGTTGTGAGAGTGAATTGGTGGGGATTTAGGGGGTTTGAGGTGGGT
>NZ_VEDO01000143.1 GCF_007677875.1 Variovorax boronicumulans
GGGGGGGATGGGTGAAGTGGTGGGAGTGGAGTTGGAGAGGAGTGATGTGTGGGGGGAGTTGTGGAAGGGGGAAGAAGTGGGGGAGAGGGTGTGGCTGGCGGTGGGGAAGGGGGTGGGGGGGGAGGTGAAGGAGGGGGGGGAGAGGGGCGGGGTGGTGGTGTTGAGGGTGGGGAAGGAGAGGAGGGTGGGCACGGCCTTGAGGGGGGGGGGGGGCTTGGGGATGGAGATGGTGTGGGAGGAGCAGG
>NZ_VEDO01000144.1 GCF_007677875.1 Variovorax boronicumulans
CCTCCCAACCCCATCTCCTCCCTCACCCACACCATCCTCATCCCATCCTCCCCCACCCTCATCATCCTCTCCACTACCTCCTTCACCATCTCCCGCTCCACCCCCGTCCCCACCCCCTCCTCCACCCTCCACCCCTCCCTCCACCACCCCCCCCCCTTTCTCCCCCACCCTCTACTTCACCTTCCCCCCCCCATCCCCCTCTCCTTCCCCCACACCCACACACTCCTCCCCAACAACCTCCTCTT
>NZ_VEDO01000145.1 GCF_007677875.1 Variovorax boronicumulans
GGGGATGGGAAGAAGGAAATGATGGAGGGGAAGGTGGGGGGGATGATGAGGGAGCTGGGGGGTAGCATCGTGGAGGAGCAGGGGGTGTGGAAGGTGTTGGGAGGGGAGGAGGTTGTTGGGGGAGTTGGTGAGGTTGGAGTGGTGGGGGGAGTTGGGGAGGAGGGTGGTGGTGTTGATGGTGATGGGGGGGGGCTTTTGTTGGGGAGGGGGGTGGACGTGGTGGTAGGTGTGGGGGTGGTGGTGG
>NZ_VEDO01000146.1 GCF_007677875.1 Variovorax boronicumulans
GAGTTGGTTGTGGGGAGTTGTGTGAAGGGGGTTAGAATAGTGATGTGGGGGAGGAGTGTCGGTTTGGGGTAGGGTGGTGTGGAGGTGAAGGTTAGTGGGTTTTGGTGGAAGGTGGTTGAATCACTTCGCGAGGAAGGTGGGTGGATCGAGAGCGTGGGTATATGGCTGGGGGATTTGGGTACGAGAGGGGTACATCTGGGTAAAGGGGGATATGGAAGACGGGGATGAGGTATTAAGATGGGT
>NZ_VEDO01000147.1 GCF_007677875.1 Variovorax boronicumulans
GAAGTGAGGGAGAAGGCGGGGGTGGAGTTTGTGGGTGTTGGGGAAGTGGGGGATGGAGTTGGGAAAGTGAGGGGTGTGGGGAGGGTTGATAGGAGGAAGTGGAATGGGTGGGTGGTGGAGAGGCATGAGGAGATGAGGGTGGTAGGGAGGGGTGGGTTCGAGGAGGAGGAGATGGGTGTGGTGAGGGTTGAAGTGGTGGAGGAGGTGGTTGGAGTGATGGCGGTGATTGGGGAGTCGGGGAT
>NZ_VEDO01000148.1 GCF_007677875.1 Variovorax boronicumulans
AGCAGGAGAGGTGCGTCGCGGCGTGGATGAGCGGGGGGAAATGGTAGGTCAGGTTGTTGGAGAGGAGGGGGTGGTGGATCGGATGGTGGATGAGGTGGGCCGCTTGATTGGAGGGGATGTGGGGGAGGATGATGATGTGGGGATGGTGGGGGAGAAAAGACTTGAGGGGGGGGGGGAAGGTGAGGGGGGGGGTGGAGGAGTGGTGTTGGGTGGGTGTGATGGATGGGTTGAATTGTGGAAGT
>NZ_VEDO01000149.1 GCF_007677875.1 Variovorax boronicumulans
CGAGGTGATGGGGATGGCGGAATTGAGCCGGGAGGGGAGGGTGGGGGGGTTTTTTGATGGGGGTGACGGGTGAGGGGTTTTGGTGGTTGAGGGGGTCGTGGATGGGGTTGATGGGATGGTAGGTGTGGGGGAAGAAGTGGGGGGGGAGGAGATTAGGATGGTGGGCGTGTACTTGGGGTGGATCTGACCACGCCCGGCAGCTGGGGGGGGTTGAGGTGGAGAGGGGGCGGAGATGGTGGG
>NZ_VEDO01000014.1 GCF_007677875.1 Variovorax boronicumulans
GGCGCACTGACGCAAACTGATGAAAGACTCCTCGGCTGAAGATACAAGGGGGATGGGATGGCTCCACGGAGTGAGACATCCAAACGGGGTGGTCTCATCTCAGCATGTGTTCGTAGTCGGCGCCCATGATCTGGCCCACGGGCCGGCCGGCCAGCAATGCGCGGGCCATGGCGGCTTCGCGCCCGGCGATGGCTTCGGCGGCGTCGAGGACGCGGGCGATGTCCTGCGCGTGCACGAAGGCCACGCCGCTCGCGTCGGCGATGGCGTAGTCGCCGGGGTGGACCGTGATCTCGCCCAGCGTGACGGGCTGGTTGGTGAAAGCCTCGGCCACGCGGCCGCGTGCAGTGCGGGCCGTGAGGCTGCGGCAGTAGATGGGAAAGTCGTAGCCGCGCGCTTCGTCGATGTCGCGCACCGGGCCGTCGGCGATCACACCGGCCACGCCGCGCAACTTGGCCGCGAGCGACAGGATGCCGCCCCAGGAGCCCGCATCCAGGCCGGTGCGCTGCTCCACGGCGATGATGTCGCCGGGCTGCGCGGCCTCGATGGCCGTGGTGCCCAGGTGCCGCGGCGGGCCGGACGCGGTCGGCGCCTCGCCCTTGGGCACGAGCTTGTAGGTGACCACCCGGCCGGCGATGCGGCGCGTGCTGGCGCGCTGTTCCAGGCCGCTCACGCAGCCGGCGAGGCCCAGTTTGTCCATGGCGTCGGAGACGGCGCAGCAGTCCAGGCGCGCGAGGCGTTTGACGAAGTCGTCTGCCATCTCAGCGGTCCTGGATCACGGCCATGGCTTCGAGCTGCACGAGCATGGTGCCAGGCAGGTCGACAAGCTGCGTGTGCCGCGCCGGCCGGTCGTGCGGATCCGGGAAGCACTTCAGCCATTCCGCGTTGATGGCCTCGCGCTGGCCGTTGTCCTTGACGAACACGGTGATGCGCACCACGTCGTCCAGCGTGGCGCCACCGTTGGCCAGCACGGTGCGCAGGTTCTGGAACAGGAAGCGGGCCTGGGAATGGCCGTCGGCCGGCAGCTGGTCGGTGGCCGGGTCTTTTCCCAGCACACCGGAGGTCATGAGGATGTTGCCGACGCGCGCCGCCATGGGGATGGGCGCGGCGCCATGGGTCACGCCTTCGACCTCGATCGAGCGTGGGCGGCGGGGGGTGGGAGGGGTCATGGGTTCTCCTTCAAAATCAGTGGGCCAAGCCCAGGTGGCGTTCGATCAGCGTGCGGTCGGCCAGCAGCGCGGCGCTGGGGCCGGTGTGGACCACGGCGCCGTGGTCGATCACGATGCAGTGCTCGGAATGCGCGAGCGCGAGTTCGTACTTCTGCTCGACGAGCACGATGCCCATGCCCCCCGTGGCGCGCATGCGGGCGATGGCAGCCAGCATCTCCTCGACCACGATGGGCGCCAGGCCTTCGACCGGCTCGTCCAGCAGCAGCACGCGCGGGTTGGTCATGAGCGCGCGGCCCAGTGCCAGCATCTGCTGCTCGCCGCCCGAGAGCTGGTCGCCGTGGTGCTGGCGGCGCTCGGCCAGGCGCGGAAAGAGTCCGTAGACGCGCGCCAGCGTCCATTCGCCGGGCCGCGCGACCACACGCAGGTTGTCCTCGACCGTGAGCGAGGGGAACACCTCGCGCTGCTGCGGCACCCAGGCGATGCCGGCGCGGTTGCGCCGGTGCGGCGCGAGGCCGTGCACGGGCCTGCCGTCCAGCAGGATCTCGCCGCCGTGGTGGTCGGTCAGGCCCATGATGGTTTCCACCAGCGTGGTCTTGCCCACGCCGTTGCGGCCGACGACGACCAGCGTTTCGCCGGCGCGCAGGCGCAGGTCCAGGCCGTGCAGCACGCGCGAGGGGCCGTAGCCGGCCTGCAGTTGGCGCAGTTCGAGCAACACCGTGGCTACCCTCCGAGATAGGCTTTGCGCACGGCGGCATCGGCGCGGATCTGGTCGGGCGTGCCCTGGGCCAGCAGGCTGCCGCCGGCCAGCACGGTCACGCGCTGCGCGTAGCGGAAGACGATGTTCATGTCGTGCTCGATGAACAGCAGCGTCGTGCCTTCGGTCAGGCTGGCCAGGCGCTCGAACAGCGCATGGCCCTGCGTGGTCGACAGGCCGGCGGCCGGCTCGTCGAGCAACAGCACGCGCGGGCGCAGCGCATAGGCCAGCAGCACCTCGAGCAGGCGCTGCTGGCCGTAGGCCAGCGCCGAGGTGGGCGCCAGCGCGTCGCCGGCCAGGCCGAAGCGCTCCAGCAGCGCCGCGGCCTCGTCGATCTGCGCTGCGCAATGCCGCAGCGCGCGCAGCGCGGGCCGCGCCCACCGGTCGCGCTGGCACAGGGCCAGCACCACGGACTCCAGCGGCGTCAGCGACGGGAACAGCTGGTTGATCTGGAAGGTGCGCACGATGCCCGCGGCCACGCGCTCGCCGGCGCTGGCCCGCGTGACATCGCGGCCATCCAGCCACACCTGCCCCTCGGTCGGCCGCAGCAGCCCGGTGAGCACGGCCACGAAGGTGCTCTTGCCCGCGCCGTTGGGGCCGATCACGGCATGGCGCTCGCCGCGCGCGAGCGCGAAGTCCAGCCCGGAGAACACGCGCAACCCGCCGAAGGCCATGCCCAGGCCGCGCGTGGCCAGCACCACATCGCTCATCGCGCCACCTCCGGCGCCGGCAGCGCCCTGCCCCTGCCATACCGCCGCCAGGCCGCGCGCAGGCTGGGCAGGATGCCCTTGCGGAAAAAGGCCACGATCAGCACCAGCACCAGGCCGATCCAGAAGTACCAGTAGATCGGGTTCAGCGCCGCGAGCAGGTCGCGCAGCACGAGGAACACCAGCGCGCCCGCGAAACCGCCGTACAGCATCGCCGCGCCGCCGATCACGAGCACCACCAGCAGGTCGGCCGAGCGCTGGAACGACAGCACCTCGGGCGCGACGAACTGCGTGGTCTGTGTGAGCAGCGCGCCGGCCACGCCGGCCAGCGCGGCAGAGATGCCGAAGGCCCAGGTCAGGTCGCCCGCCACGGGCGCGCCCAGCATGGCCATGCGGCGCGCGTTGTCGCGCGCACCCAGCAGCGCCAGGCCCCAGGCCGACTGCAGCAGCGCGCGCACCAGCAGGAACAGCACGAACACCACGGCCAGCACGTAGACATAGCCCGTGCGGCCGACCATGTCGAAGCGGAACAGGCCCAGCACCGGCGCGATGGCGATGCCCTGCAAGCCGTCGTCGCCGCCCGTGAGTTCGGTGGAGCGGTGCACGAAGTCGTACAGCAGCAGGTTCAGCCCCAGCGTGACCATGAGCAGGCCCACGCCATGCAGCCCGCGCACGATGCGGCCCGTGGCCAGGCCCACGAGGCCGGCCATGAGGGCGGCCAGCACCAGGCCCGAGACCGGTTCGGTCCAGCCGAACTTGCCGAGGTAGCCCGCGGTGTAGGCGCCGATGCCGAAGAAGGCCGCGTGGCCCAGCGAGGGGATGCCGCGGTAGCCCAGCAGCAGGTCCAGCGACAGCGCGAACAGGCCCCAGACCAGCACCTGGGTCAGCAGCGCGAGGTTGGCGCCCGGCACGAAGAAGGCCAGGGCCCAGCTGAGCCAGAAGGCCGTCTCCCAGCCGCTCCAGCGCGCGCGGGCGCGGAAGAAGTGGTGCGCGGCCTCACGCATGGCGCACCTTGCGGCCCAGCAGGCCCTCGGGCCGCCAGAGCATGACGGCCACCGTCACAAGGTAGATGACCGAGCCGCCCGCAGCCGGCAGGTAGTACTTGCTGGCCACGTCGGCCACGCCCAGGCCCAGCGCGGCCGCGAGCGAGCCCAGCACGGTGCCCATGCCGCCGACCGAGACCACGATCAGCATGTAGACCAGGTAGCGGAATGGGAAGTTCGGGTCCAGGCCCAGCAGGCTGGCCGACAGCGCACCCCCAAGGCCTGCGAGGCCCCCGCCGATGGCGAAGGTCAGCGCGAACACGCGTTGCGTGTCCAGCCCGCAGGCCGAGGCGGCGCGCCGGTTGTCCACACAGGCGCGCACCATGGCGCCCAGGCGCGTGCGCTCCAGGCCCAGGAAGATGGCCAGCGTCAGCAGCGCGCCCACGGCCAAGAGGAACAGCCGGTAGCGCTCGAGCTCCAGGCCCAGCACCTGCGCGCGGCCGCCCAGCCAGGCCGGCACCTCGACCGGCTTGAAGGCCGGGCCCCAGACGTAGGCCGCGGCCGAAACCGACATGAAGACCAGGCCGATGGTCAGCAGCACCTGGGTGAGGTCGTCGCTGCCGTAGAAGTGGCGCAGCACCAGCCGTTCCAGCACCGCCGAGAACAGCGCGGTGGCCGCGAAGGCCAGCGGCAGCGTGGCCAGGAAGGGCCAGTGCAGCGCCTGCATCGCAGTGGCGGCCACGTAGCCGCCCAGCATGCACAGGCTCACATGCGCCAGGTTGACGAAGCGCATCATGCCCATGGTGACGGACAGGCCCACGGCCATGACGAACAGCAAGATGCCGTACGCCAGCCCGTTGAACAGGATGGTGAGAAGAATCATCGGAGGGTGCCGCGCAGGGCGCGGCCTCTGTTCGGTGACGAGAGCCGGCTTACCTTGCCGGCACGTTGGGAACCACGTCGAACTCGACGTTCTGCAGCACCCCGTTCACGCGCTCGACGCGGCGGATATAGGTGTTCTGCACGATGTCGCCGGTCGCCTTGTCGATGGAGACCGGGCCGCGCGGGCTCTCGAAGGCCATGCCGCGCGCGTGGGCCATGAACTTGTCGGGATCGAACTTCGCGCCGCGCTGCGCCTCGAGCGCGCTGTACAGGATGTGCATGGCATCCCACATCACCGGGTGGTAGAGCGACAGGCGCGGGGTCTTGCCGACGGCCTTGTCGTAGGCGGCGGCGAACTGGCGGTTCAGCGCCGAGTCGTGCAGCGGCGAATAGTTGCCGGCTGTGATGGCGCCCAGCGCGGCGTCGCCGGCGGCGTCCAGCGTGGTCTCGTCGGTCACGTCCGAGGTGGCCAGCAGCTTCATCTTGCCGTCCTTGAGTCCGGCGTCGGTGTAGGCTTTGAGGAACTGGAGCGCCAGTTCGCCGATGGGCATGAAGACGAAGACCGCGTCGGCGTTGGCGTCCTTCAGGCGCTGCATGTAGCCCGAAAACTCGGGGTTGCGCACGGGCACCTTGATGGTGGTGGTGATGCTGCCGCCAGCGTCCGTGAAGGCCTTGGAGAACGTCGCCTCGGCATCCTGGCCGGGGCCGTAGTCGGCGACCATGACGGCCACCTTCCGGATGCCGTTCTTCGCCGCCCATTGCGCCATCGGACGCACCACCTGCGGTACGGAGAAGAAGGTGCGCAGGTAGTACGGCGACTTCTCGCCGACGATGCCCTGCGTGGCCGCGCCCGTGATGAGGGCCGGCACCCTGGCTTCGGTCACCAGCGGCGCCACGGCCAGCACGTTGGGCGTGAAGTCCGGGCCGATCAGGATTTGCACCTTCTCCCGCACGATGAGTTCCTGCGCTAGGCGGCGCGCGACCTCGGGATTGGGGCCGGTACTGTCGCGCCGCACGAACTCCAGCTTGCGCCCGCCGGCTTCGCTGCCGTGCTGGGCCTGGTAGAGCTTGATGATGTTGTCGGTGGACTGGCCGGCCAGGGCGCTGACGCCCGAATAGCTCATGAGCACGCCGATCCGGAGCGTCTCCTGCGCCTGGGCCGTGGCGGCCAGCGCCCCGGCCAGCAGCAATCCCGCCACGCGGGTCCATGGTTTGCGCATCCTTGTCTCCTTCCGCCTCTGCGAGGTCTGTCGTGGGATGGACTCGAACGCCCGCGGCCACCCGCAATCGCATTCAATTGCGTTAGATCATATTGAATTCAATTTTGAATGGAATCGGGGTTCCCCCTAGTCCTCGGGGGCGCTAGCATCGGCCTTGACCACCCGGCCATCCGGCGCCGGGATGCCTTGCCACCTGCCATGAACGACACCGCGACGACTTCGAAAACCACTTCCGACAAGGCCCGCGGAGCCATGGCACGCACGCTGCAGCAGCTCAAGGCCATGATCGTGAACGGCGAACTGAGCCCGGGCGAGCAGATCCGCCAGGAGGAGATGGCCGAGCAGCTGGAAGTGAGCCGCGTGCCGCTGCGCGAGGCCATGAACGTGCTGGCCGACCAGGGCCTGCTCGTGCACCGGCGCAACCAAGGCTACTTCGTGACCAAGCGAGCGCCGGGCGAGCACGCGCAGATCCGCCGCATGCTGCACCTCCTGGAAAACGAGCTCATGAGCACGATCCGCTGGCCCGACGAGGAACAGCTGGCCCAGCTGCGCCAGCTCAACGAGGGCATGCGCAAGAGCTCTGCGGCCGGCGACCTGCGCAGCCTGATCGAGCTGAACCGGCAGTTCCACTTCCGCATGTTCAGCCTGTCGCCGAACAACCTGATCCTGGAAGAGGTGCGGCGCCTGTGGGCCATGGCCGAGCCGCTGATGTGGAACAAGTACGAACGCGCCGACGACCGCGCCCGCACGCTGGACGAGCACGCCCGGCTGCTCGACGCGCTGGCTGCGCGCGACCGCGCGCGCGCCGTCGCCGAGATGGAGAAGCACCGCTACAGCGCCGAATCCGGCGTGCCGATCGAGCTGCCCGGTGCCGGGCCGGACCTGCCGGCCCGCGCGCGCGCTCAGCGCGCTTCGTAAAGCCGGCGCAGCTCGCGCTTGAGTAGCTTGCCGCTGGGGTTCTTGGGCAGCGCGTCGACGAAGTGCACGCGCTTGGGCACCTTGAAGTGCGCGAGCCGCGCCGAGGCCGCCGCGACCAAGCCGGCTTCGTCCAGGGCGCTGCCCGGGCGGCGCACGACCACGGCCGTGACGGCCTCGATCCACTTCGGGTCCGGCAGGCCGATCACGGCGACCTCGGACACGCCTTCGATGGTGTAGAGCACCTCCTCCACCTCGCGGCTGGCCACGTTCTCGCCACCGGTCTTGATCATGTCCTTCTTGCGGTCCACCACCGTGAGGTAGCCCTCTTCGTCGAGCACGCCGAGGTCGCCGCTGTGGAACCAGCCGCCCTCGAAGGCCGCGGCAGTGCGCTCGGGGTCGCGGTAGTAGCCCGAGAGCAGCTGCGGCGAGCGGTGCACGATCTCGCCGACCTGGCCGACCGCCACGTCCTGCATGGCGTCGTCGACCACACGCGTCTCCACGTTCAGCGTGGCGCGGCCGGCCGAGCCGGCCTTGCGCAGCTGGTCCTCGGGCGGCAGCACCGTGGCCACGGGCGCGATCTCGGTCTGGCCGTACAGATTCCACAGCCGCGTGCCGGGCAGGCGGCGCAGGATCTCCTTGAGCACTTCCACCGGCATGATGGAGGCGCCGTAGTAGCCCTTGGCCAGCGCCGACAGGTCGGTCGCGTCGAACTGCGGCGCGCGCAGCAGGCCGATCCAGACCGTGGGCGGCGCGAAGAACGAGGTGATGCGCTCGCGCGCCATCAGCGCGAGCAGGTTGTCGGGCGTGGGCTTGCCGGTGATCACGTTGGTCGCGCCCACGTAGATGCAGGGGCCCAGGAACACGTCGAGCTGGGCGCAGTGGTACAGCGGCAGCGCATGCAGCACGCGGTCGCCCTGGGCGATCTCGGCGTCCACCAGACAGCTCACGTACTCGGCGATCACGGCCGCATGCGTGAGCATCGCGCCCTTGGGCCGCGACTCGGTGCCGCTGGTGTAGATGATCTGGGCCAGCGCGTCGGCCTCCAGCGCCGGCTCCACCAGGGCGGCGGCGTCGGCCAGCAGCGCATCGAAGGGCAGCAGGCCCGCGACGGCCTCGGACGCGTCCTCGGCCGGCAGCCAGACCCGGTGGCGCACGGCCGTGCCGTCGGCGGCCTGCAGTGCGACCGCGGCCGAGGCCGTGTCCACGCACAGCACGCTGGCGCCGGCATGGTCCAGGATGTAGCGCACCTCCTCTGCGTTCAGCATGAAGTTGACGGGCACCAACACCGCGCCCAGCCGCGCCACCGCGTAGCGCAGCGCGGCGAAGGCGTGGGAGTTGCGCGAGACCACTGCCACGCGGTCGCCCGTGGCCACGCCCAGGCCGGCCAGGCCCGCGGCAAGGCGGCTGCAGATGTCGTCGAACTGCGCATAGGTCCAGCTCACGGCGCCGCAGCGGATGGCGGTGCGCCCGGGGTAGCGCCGGCGCGTGCGCCGCAGGAGGTCGGCGATGGTGTGGCGGCGCGGGGAAGTGGTGGGCATCGGCATGGGTCTCCTCGGCATGTGGGCGCTTCGCACGCCCGGTTCTAAGAATCGGATGCTATTTTGAATTCAATTTCGCGCCATGGGCGGCCGTGACGTGCCGCCCGTAAGATCATCCGATGACTGCCACCCCTCTCGAGGTTCTGCCGCGCGACCTCTCAGCCTACCGCCAGGGCAACACCGGCGTCGACTATGTGCACCGCTTCGCATCCGGCAAGCCCGGGCCGCACGTGCTCATCAACGCGCTCACGCACGGCAACGAGATCTGCGGCATGGTCGCGGCCACGCACCTGCTGGACACCGGCGTGCGGCCGAAGATCGGCACGCTGACGGTGAGCTTCGCCAACGTGGCGGCCTACGAGAGCTTCGACATCGAGCGCCCCTTCGACAGCCGCCAGCTCGTGCACAACATGAACCGCATCTGGTCCACCGAGTGGCTGGACGGCGCGGAAGACAGCCCCGAATTGCAGCGCGCCCGCGCGCTGCGCGGCGTGGTCGAGGCGGCCGACCACATCCTGGACATCCACTCCACAAGCCAGGCCGTGCCGCCGTTCTGGGTTTATCCGTCCTTCGCGCGCAACGCGGATGTCGCGCTGGCCATCGGCCGGCCGGCGCTGCACCTGGTCATGCCGCGCGGTCTGGGCTCGGGCACGCCGCTGATCCAGTACGGGCCGCACGGCAACGAGGGCCCGGGGCCCGGCGTGGCGCTGGTGGCCGAGTGCGGCCAGCATTTCCAGCAGGCTTCGTCCGACCTGGCGACCGCCGTGACGCTGGACTTCCTCGCGTATTTTGGCCTCGTCGATGCGCCCGCCAAGGCGCCGGCCCAGCCGCAGCTGCGCTTCGAGCTGCTGGAAACGCACCTGGTGCGCACCACCGACTTCCATTTCACGCGGCCGCTGATCGGGCTGGAGAGCTTCGCGCAAGGCGAACTGATCGCCACCGACGGGCCGCACGCCATCGTCGCGCCCTGCAACGACTGCACCGTTTTCATGCCCACGCGCGAGCCCATCGTGGGGCGCGAGGCCGTGTACCTGACCCGGCCGCTGAATTAGCCGGCCAGGCCCACGAACAGGTTCTGCACGTCGTCGTTGGCGTCGATGGCGGCCAGGAAGGCCTCGACCTCCTCGAGCTCGGCGGCCGACAGGCTGGCGGGGTCGATCGGGTTCTTCGCCTTGTAGCCCAGCTTGGCCGACAGCACCGTGAAGCCCTGGGCCGGCAGTGCGCGGCTGACCAGGTCCAGGTCGCCCGGGTCGGTCAGGAACAGGGTGCTGCCCTCCTCCGCGCCCGGTTCGAAGTCCTGGGCGCCGGCCTCGATGGCGGCCAGTTCCGGGTCGGCTCCAGGGGTGGCGGGTTCGGCCTCGATCATGCCGACATGGTCGAAGTCCCAGGACACCGAGCCCGAGGTGCCCAACTGGCCCTTGCGGAACAGCACGCGCATCTCGGGCGCCGTGCGGTTCACGTTGTCGGTCAGGCACTCGACCATCACCGGCACGCGGTGCGGCGCGAAACCCTCGTAGATCACATGGTCGAAGTGCACGGCCTCACCGGTCAGGCCCGCGCCCTTCTTGATCGCACGGTCCAGCGTGTCCTTGGGCATGGAGGCCTTGCGCGCCTGCTCCACCACCAGGCGCAGCTTGGCATTGCTGGCCGGGTCGGCGCCGGCGCGCGCGGCCAGCATGATGTCCTTGGCCAGCTTGCTGAACAGCCTGCCCTTGGCGTTGGCCACGAGCTCCTTGCCCTTCGATTTCCACTGTGCGCCCATGTCGCCTCTCCTTGAACAAACCCGGTATTAGGCCATGGCCGGGACGGCGGCCGGCTTTCAGCCCCGCTTCAGTTCCGCGCCACCGGCCTCTGGATAATTGCCGGAACAAGGACACACGCATGCGACTGCTTCTGGTCGAGGACGACACCATGATCGGCGAGACCGTGCTCGACCTGTTGCGGGCCGAGCACTTCGCCGTCGACTGGGTGCGCGACGGCGAGATGGCCGACACCGCGCTCAAGGCCGAGCGCTACGACCTGGTGCTGCTGGATCTGGGCCTGCCCAGGCGCGACGGCCTGGAGGTGCTGCGCGCGCTGCGCGCGCGCCAGGAGACGGTGCCGGTGCTGATCGTCACCGCGCGCGACGCCGTGGCCGAGCGCGTGGCCGGCCTGAACGCCGGTGCCGACGACTACGTGCTCAAGCCCTACGACCTGGAGGAGTTGCTGGCCCGCATCCACGCGCTGATCCGCCGCGCCCATGGCCGCGCCGACCCGGTGGTGCGCTACCAGGACGTGGCACTCAACCCCGTCACGCGCGAGGCCAGCAAAGCCGGCGAACCCATCGTGCTGTCGGCCCGCGAATGGGCCGTGCTGGAGACGCTGATGGCCCGGCCCGGCGTGGTGTTCTCGCGCGCCCAGCTCGAGGAGAAGCTCTACGGCTGGAAGGACGACATCAGTTCCAACGCGGTGGAGGTCTACATCCACGGCCTGCGCAAGAAGCTCGGCCCGGGCCTCATCCAGAACGTGCGCGGCCTGGGCTATCTGATGCCCAAAGCATGACGCAGGCGCGCCACTCGCTCCAGCGCCGGCTGCTGGCCACCGTGATGACGGTCATCGTGCTGGCCGCCGCTGTCCTGGCCGGCACGGCCTGGCGCAGCGCGCTGCGCCAGGCCGACGAGATGTTCGACTACCACCTGCAGCAGATGGCGCATGCGCTGCGCGGCGGCCTGCCGCTGGCTCCGCCCACGCTCGAGGCCGACGGCAGCGACGAATATCTGGTGCAGATCTGGGGCCGCGACGGCGTGCAGCTGTTCCGCTCCGTGCCCACGCCGCTGCCGCCGCGCGCCGTGCTGGGGTTTTCCGATGCGCGCCTCGACGGCGTCCACTACCGCGTCTACAGCGTGCAGACGCCTTACCAGACCATCCAGATCGCGCAGAACCGGGACGCGCGCCAGGCCCGCGCGCGCGCATTGGCGCTGCGCGCCACGCTGCCCATGGCGCTGATGGCGCCGCCGCTCATGCTGCTGGCCTGGTGGGGCATCCGCCGCTCGCTGGCGCCGCTGGCGCGCACGCGCGCAGAGGTCGCGGTGCGCGCGGCCGACGACCTCTCGCCGCTGCAGGCCAGCGGCCTGCCCGACGAGGTGCTGCCGCTGGTGGACGAGATCAACGCGCTGTTCGGCCGGCTCGACCAGGCCTTCGCGGCGCAGCGCGCCTTCGTCGCCAATGCCGCGCACGAGCTGCGTTCGCCGCTGGCCGCGCTCAAGCTGCAGGCCCAGGCCGTGGAACGCGCCGCCGACGACGCCGCCCGCGCCACCGCGCTGGCGCGGCTGCAGCAGGGCATCGACCGCGCGATCCGGCTCATGCAGCAGCTGCTCTTGCTGGCGCGCCAGGAAGCCGCCGTGCAAGACAGCGCACCGCTGCCGCCGCTGGCGCTGGCGCCGCTGGCCCGCCAGGCCGTGGCGGACGCGCTTGCGCAGGCCCAGGCGCGCGGCATCGACCTGGGCCTGGACATCGAAGGCCATGGCGAAGGCGACGAGTCCGCGCTGCCGGCCGTGCGCGGCGATGCCGACGCGCTGGCCATCCTGCTGCGCAACCTGCTGGACAACGCGATCAAGTACAGCCCCGAAGGCGGCCGCATCGACGTGGTGCTGGGCCCGCTGTGCGTGGCCGTGCATGACAACGGCCCGGGCATCGCGCCGGCCGAGCGCGCCCGGGTGTTCGAGCGCTTCTACCGCAGCCCCGACGCCGCGGCCAGCGGCAGCGGACTGGGCCTGACGATCGCACACGCGATCGCCGAACGCCACGGTGCGACACTGGCGCTGGACGCCTCCACGCGCCTGGGTGGCCTGGCCGCCACACTGCGCTTTCCCCCCGACACCCCCCCTGCATGACCGATACCGCTGCCGCGCCCCTGCCTTACGCCAACATCCGCATCGTCGAGTTCACCCACATGGTGATGGGCCCGACCTGCGGCATGCTGCTGGGCGACCTGGGCGCGGAGGTCATCAAGGTCGAGCCCATCGAGGGCGACAGCACGCGCCGGCTGCTGGGCGCGGGCGCCGGCTTCTTCCCGGCCTTCAACCGCAACAAGAAGAGCATCGCGCTGGACTTGAAGCAACCCGAGGGCCGCGAAGCCGCGCTCAGGCTGGTGGCCACCGCCGACATCGTGAGCGAGAACTTCAAGCCCGGCACCATGGCCAAGCTCGGCCTGGACTACGCCAGCTTGAAGAAGCTCAACCCCGGCGTGGTCTACGTCAGCCACAAGGGCTTCCTGCCCGGCCCCTATGAGAACCGCACGGCGCTGGACGAGGTGGTGCAGATGATGGGCGGCCTGGCCTACATGACCGGCCGCGCAGGCGACCCGCTGCGTGCGGGCAGCAGCGTCAACGACATCATGGGCGGCATGTTCGGCGCCATCGGCGCCATGGCCGCACTGCGCCAGCGCGAGCAGACCGGCCTGGGCTGCGAGGTGCAATCCGCGCTGTTCGAGAACAACGTGTTCCTGGTCATGCAGCACATGATGCAGTTCGCCGCCACGGGCCGCGCGGCCGACCCCATGCCCAGCCGCATCTCGGCCTGGGCCGTGTACGACGTGTTCACTGTGAAGGACGGCGCGCAGATCTTCCTGGCCGTCGTGAGCGACAAGCAGTGGACGGTGTTCTGTCAGGCCTTCGGCCTGGCCGAGCTGCTGGCCGACCCGCGCCTGGCCAGCAACAACGACCGCGTGCGCGCGCGCGACTGGCTGCTGCCCATCCTGCGCTCGCACCTGGCCGGCCACAGCGCGGCCGAGCTGGCGGCCAGGTTCGAGGCCCACGAACTGCCGTTTGCGCCGATTGCCAAGCCGCAGGAGCTGTTCGACGACCCGCACCTGAACGCCAGCGGCGGCTTCGGCGAGCTGCGCCTGAACGACGGCCAGATGGCCAAGGTGCCGCTGCTGCCCTTCACGCTGGACGGGCAGCGGCCTGGCATCCGGCTGCAGCCGCCGGCCGCCGGCGAGCACGGCGAGGTGCTGCTGCGCGAACTGGGCTACGGCGCGGCCGAGATCGCCGCGCTGCGCGCGCGCGGCATCACCGCAGGCTGACGAAGGCGCCGCCCTGCGCCACGACGAAGTGCAGCGCGGGCCGGCTGTCGCCGAAGCGGTCGATCGCGATGCTGCGCTGCAGGCTCTGGTAGGGGCCGTGGCGCAGCACGGCCTCTTTCAGGCTTTCGCCGCGCTCGGCGCGTTGCATGGCCTGCGCCAGCACCATGACGGCATCGTAGGAGCCCAGCGCACCGAAGCCAGGGTCGCGCCCGTAGCGCGCGCGGTAGCTGCGCTGAAACGCCTGGTAGCGCGCCGTGCGGTCCGAAGGATCGTAGGGCAAGGCCGTCAGCAGGCCGTCGACCGCGCGCCCGCCCAACTCGAGCAGCGCGTCGGCGGCGGCCCATTCGGACGCGGCCAGCGGCACAGCGGAACCCTGCTTGCGCACCTGCTGGGCGAGCAGCGCCGCATCGGCGCCGCGGCCGATGAACAGCAGCGTGTCGGAGGGGTGCCGCAGCAGGTCGCGCGCCACGGCGCTGGAGGACAGCGCCGGCCCCAAGACGTAGGCCACCTCTGCCGCCACCTGTCCACCCAGGGCCGCCAGGCTGCTGCGGAAGGCGCTCAGCCACGGAGCGGAATAGGCCGGGTTGGCCTGATCGAAGGCCACCGCCACACGCCGCTGCCCTCGCGCGACCAGCAGCTCGGCATAGGCCCGGGCCGAGTCCGCCAGCGCACTGTTCAGACGGATGAAGTGGTCGTCGCGGCCGCCGAGCTCGGGCGCGTTGGCCGTGGGGCTCACGAGCAAGGTGCCGGCGGCATCGGCCTGCGGCAGCACGGCCAGCGCCTGCGTGCTCGTGAACGGACCGACCACGGCCTGCACGTGCGCCGACAGCAGCGCGGCGGCCGTGGCTCGGGCCTCGTCTTTGTCGTGGGCAATTTGGCGCACGACCAGATCCAGTGGGCGCCCGTGCACGCCGCCGGCGCGGTTGAGTTCCTCCACGGCCAGCAGCGCACCGTTGCGCCCATCCTCGCTCACGCTGAAACCCTGGGTCGCCGCGCCGCCCAGGAAGCCGATGCGCACTGGCGTGCCACTCTCGCACGCCGCCAGGGCTGCAACGGCCAGCAACACCATGCGGCGCACCCAGGGCCGCATGTTGCGCAGGTGCACGGCGCGGCACGTCATGGCGACATTGTCCTGAAACCCGCACTGGCGTCGGCGGGCCGGGTGTGCGGGCCCGTGCGCGGAGCGTCGGTCGGCAGGCGCAGCACGAAGCTGGCGCCGGCACCAGGGACGCTGTGCACCGTCAGCGTGCCCCCCAGCACGTTGACCACCGCGTTGTAGCTGATGTGCAGGCCCAGACCGGTGCCGCCACGCCCCATGCGCGTGGTCATGAAGGGCTCGAAGATGCGGTCGATGTGCTCGGGTGCGATGCCCCTGCCGTCGTCCTGCACGTGCAGCCAGACCCAGCCGCCGTCCTCGCGGCCCGCCGAGATCCGCACCCTGCCATGGTCGCGCCCGTCGAAGCCGTGCAGCACCGCGTTCTGGATGAGGTTGCCGATGGTCTGACCCAGCGCGCCGGGATAGCTGTCCAGCAGCAGACCGCTGGGCGGCACGTCCACCTCGATGCGGTAAGGCGTGCGCTGAAAGCTCGGGCGCAGGCTCACCACCATCTCGTGCACCACCTCGCCGACCTCGAAGCGCCGGCGCTGCGCGCTGGTCTGGTCCACCGCCACCTGTTTGAAGCTGTGGACCAGCTCGGCGGCGCGCCGCAGGTTGCGCCCGGCGATGTCCACGCCCTGGGCGACGCTCTCCAGCATCTGGTCGAGCGCGCTGCGCCGCACACCCGAGCGCATCGCCTCCTCGAAACCGCGCACCGCGTCGCCCATCGCGCTGACGGCCATCACGCCGTTGCCCAGCGGCGTGTTCAGTTCGTGCGCCACGCCTGCCACCAGGCCGCCCAGCGCTGCCATTTTCTCGGCCTGGACCAGGTCGTCCTGCGCCGCGCGCAGCTGCTCCACTGTCGTGGAAAGCGCGGCGTTGGCGCCGGCCAGGGCTTCGGTGCGTTGCTGCACCCGGCTCTCGAGCTGCTGGTTCAGCTCGCGCAGCTCCCGCTCGACCAGGCGCATCGGCCCCACGTCCATGGCGGCCCAGACCATCAGCCGCGCACTGGGCAACTGGGCCAGCCGGGCATGGAGACTGACCTGCACGGTGCTGCCGTCGCTGCGGCGCAGGCACAGGTCGCCAACCGGTTCGTCGCATTCGAGGTTGCTGCGCAGGCCCGGGCCCAGATGCGGGTCGGCCAGCAGGCCGAGGTCCCGCGGAAGTCGCTGCAGCACGTCCTCGCGGCGGTAGCGGAACTCCTTGCACCAGGCCCGGTTGACGTCCAGCAGACGGTCGTCGTCGTCCGCGTCGCTCACGGCCATCGGTACCGGCGATGCGTGAAAGATCGCCTGCGACTTGCGCTCGCGCGCCTGCAGCGCTCCGGTCAGGGATTCCAGGTCGCAGGCCAGCCGGTTGAACTCCGCCACCGAACTGCGCGGCCAGGGGACCGCGCCGTCGTGGCCGCTGCCGCTCCGGTCGGCGCGCTCGATGATGCGGTCCAGCGGGCGCGCCATGCGCGTGGCCCAGAACGGCGCCACCAGCAGCGCGATCACCAGGCTGCCGAGCAACACGGCGACCACGGACAGCACCAGGGCGCGCACCTGGGGATGGGCCCATCCGACCGGCATGCGGCCGACGAAGTACCAGTCGAGCGCAGCCGAATGCGAGACCGTGGCCCGGAACTGCACGCCCGCGTGGTCGAAGCGCTCCACCGCTGGCTGCTCGCGCAGCATGCCGCGCATCAGCGGCCAGTCGCGGATGTTGAGTGTGCCGACATCCTGGCCCTGCTCGCTATCGGCGACGATCTCTCCGGCACGGTCGACCACCCAGACCGACGCAGAGCGCGTGCCCGCGGCCACCCGCACGGCATCGACGAGCGCGCGCAGCTGCAGCTCGGCCAGCATCACGTCGCCGTGCCGGTCGCTCAACGCGACACCCACAGTGGACCGGCCGTCCAGCGCCGACACGTGGGTGCCGCGCCAGACCAGCGTCGGCCGGCCGGCGACCGCGCGGAACAGCGGGTCGGTCGAGAGGTCGCTGCCCAGTACATCCCCGCGCTGGTGGCGCAGCGCGGGCGGCAGGCCCGCCGCGACCACGCGCCCATGGGGCGACAGGCGGTAGATGGCGCGCAGCACGGCGCCATCGCCCACACCCTCGTCCAGGACCGCATCGGCGGTCTGCGGTGGCGCCGCGTCGATCACCGATTCCAGCAGCGCCAGGCGGCGCCGCTGCGCCTGCAGCACCAGTTCCATGCGGGCCCGCATCTCGGCCACCTCGCGCTGCTGCGCGGCGTGGCTGCGGGCTTCGATGCGCGGGACCTGGTAGGCCAGCAGGCCGCCCAGCACCAGCACGAAGGTCAGCAGCATGGCCACCACCAGCAGCGCGGCCAGGTGGCTGCGCAGGCGCAGGACGGGCCAGGCCGGGCGGTTCATGGCAGCGGCTCGAAGCGGCCGCCATGCACGGCCCGGATGCACGCCCGGCCGGTGGCATCACCAAGGCAGCCGAGGGCAAGGCTCTGCTGCAGGCCCTGCAAGGCGGCAGCGGGCGTGGTTCTGCTGGCGCGCACCGGCAACTCGACCGGGCGTCCGCCGATGCCGCCAGCAGCGCCGCGCCTCTCGGCCGCCAGCAGCGCCAGGCAGGTGGCGACGCGGCAGGCGCTCAGGGCAGCAGCCATCCGGAGTCCTTGGGTGCGTCCGGCGCGACGACCGGCAGGCGCATCGCGAAGCACGCCCCCTGGCCCAGCACGCTGTCCACCGTGAGCGTCCCGCCCAGCAGCTTGGTCACCGCGTTGGAGGCGATGTGCAGCCCCAGGCCGCCACCGCCATGTCCCGTCCGGGTCGTGACGAAGGGCTCGAAGAGGCGGTCGAGCTGCCCGGCCGCGATGCCGCGCCCGTCGTCGACCACGTGCAGCCAGATGCGCCCCTCGCCGCCGGGCCGGTCCTCGCGCCCTGCCGTGATGCGCACCGTGCCACGCGTGCGGCCTTCGAAGCCGTGCACGACCGCGTTCTCGATCAGGTGGCCCAGCGCCTGGCCCAGCGCGCCGGGATAGCTGTCCATGCGCAAGCCGCTGGCCGGCACGTCCACCTCGATGCGCCAGGGCTGGCTGGCGAAGCTGGGCTTGAGGCTCACCACCATCTCGTGCACCACCTCGCTGAGCTCGAAGCTGCGCCGCTGGGCGCTGGTCTGGTCCACCGCCACCTGTTTGAAGCTGTGCACGAGCTCGGCCGCGCGCCGCAGGTTGCGCCCTGCGATGGCCACGCCCTGGCCCAGACTCTCGACCAGCTGGACCAGGTCGCGCCGCCGCAGGCCCCCCTGCGCGGCCGCCTGGAAGCTGCGCGTGGCGTCCCCCATGGCACTGACGGCCATCATGCCGTTGCCCAGCGGGGTGTGGAGCTCGTGCGCAACGCCGGCCACCAGCTTGCCCAGCGCCGCCATCTTCTCGGCGCGCACCAGTTCACGCTGGGCCGCGCGCAAGCGGGCGGCGGTCTGCGACAGCTCGGCATTGGAGCGGCCCAGCGCCTCGGTGCGCTGCTGCACGGAGGCCTCCAGCTGCCGGTTCAGGCCGCGCAGCTGCTGCTGCATGCGGCGCATCGGGCCGATGTCGATGCTGGCCCAGATCAGCCAGCGCTCGCCGCCCACCACGGCGCGCCGGCCATAGATCTGGCACAGCATCGTCTCGCCGTCGGCGCGCCGCAGCCGGCCTTCGCCGACCAGGCCGTCGTCCTGCAAGCGGGCGACCAGCTCTGCGCTTTCGGCAGCGGTGAACAGGCCGAGCTCCACGCCGGTGCGACCGATGGCGTCCTCCCTGCGGTGCTGCAAGGCCTGGCACCAGGCTTCGTTGGCATCGAGCAGGCGCATCCCGTGGTCGGCATCGGTGACCGCCATCGGCACCGGCGCGGCGTTGAAGATGGCCAGGAAGGTCAGCTCGCGCTCGCGCAGCGCGACGGCCATGGCCGCCAGGTGGCGCGAGAGCCGGTTGTACTCGGCGACCAGGCAGTCCGCACTGGCAGTCCCGTCCGGGCCAGCCAAGCTGGCGCCCCGCATGGTCTGCGTGGCCCGCGCGACGATGGTCTGTAGCGGCCGCGCCAGGTAGCCGGCCCAGAACGGCGCCATCAGCAGTCCGATGCCCAGGCTGGCGAAGAAGGCCACGCCGACGCCCAGCACCAGATGCCTCACCTCGGCGTTGGCCAGGCCGACCGGCGCATGGCCGATGAAATACCAGCCCAGGGCCCGCGAATGCGCGGTCGCCACCCGGAACGCACCCGCCGGAAAGGGAAAGATGCGGCTGCCGTCGCTGCCTTCGCGCACCGCCTGCATCAGGGGCCAGTTGCGGATGTTGACCTTGCCCGCGTCGCGGCCGCCGACCGTGTCGGCGATGATCTCGCCGTCCGGGTCGACCACCCAGATCGAGGATGGACGTGCGCCAGCCGCCGTGTCCATGGTGTCGAGCAGCGCGCCGATCGGCACCTCGGCGAGCAGTGTCTCGCCGGCCGGCGAACGGAAGGCCAGCCCGGCCGTCAGGCGGCCGGTCAGCACCGAGAGGTAGCGGCCGCTCCAGACCACACCCGGCCCGGGGCCGAGCGCGCCCAGCAGGCTGCTCCCGGACAGGTCGCTGCCCAGCAGGTCGCCGCGCCGCGCGCGCAGGGGCTCGGGCAGGCCGACGGCGCTCACGCGGCCCTGCGGCGAGACGCGCAAAACCGCGCTCAGCATCGCGCCGTCGTCCACGCCTTCGTCCAGAAGCCTGTCGGCATGTGTCGCACCCGGTCCTTGCAGCAGCGCAGCCAGCAGCTCCAGCCGGTCCTGCCGCGTGCCCAGCAGCAGCTCCATGCGCGCGCCAAGCTCCTGCACCTCGTGCAGCAAGGACTGCTGGCTCTCGCGCTCCAGGCCCGGGATCCGGTAGGCCAGCACGGCGCCGCCGGCCAGCACCAGCGTCAGCAACATGCTCGCCAGCAACAAGGCCGACAGATGGCTGCGCAGGGTCCAGACGCCCCAACGGCCGCGTGCTAGCATCAGGAACTCAATCGCATGGATGGGCGGCCAGCCAGCGGCCAAGCGCATCGAAGGGCATGGGCCTGGCGTACAGGTAGCCCTGCACCTCGTCGCAGCCCAGCTGGCGCAGCAGGCCGGCCTGGTTCGGCGTCTCCACACCTTCGGCCAGCACCTGCATGCCCAGGCGCCGGCCGAGCGGCACGATCATCTCGGCGACGCGGGCGCCGCCACCGCCAGCCTCGAGCGCCGAGACAAAGGCCCGGTCGATCTTCAATCGGTCGACCGGCAGGCGATCCAGGTAGGACAGCGAGGAAAAGCCGGTGCCGAAATCGTCGATGGCCACGGCGATGCCACGCGCCCGGATCTCGTGCAGAAGGCCTGTCACGCGCTCCAGGCCCAGCATCGCCACAGACTCGGTGATCTCCAGCTCCAGCGCCTGCGGCGGCAGCTGCGCCAGGGCCAGTGCTTCATCGACCTGGTCCAGGAAGTCGGCCTGCGCGAACTGCAGCGGCGACACGTTCACGGCCATGCGCAGCCGGCTGTCCGGCGCGCGCAGGCGCGCCAGCGCCTGCAACGCCGCCCGCAGCACCCAGCGGCCGATCCGCAGGATCAGGCCCGACTGCTCGGCCACCGGAACGAACAGGGCCGGTGAGACGAAGCTCCCGTCATCGGTCTGCCAGCGCAGCAGGGCCTCGGCGCCCACCGCACGGCCGCTGGCCAGGGACAGTTGCGGCTGGAACGCCAACTGCAGTTGCGCACGGTCGACCGCCAGGCGCAGATCGTGCAGCAGCCGCGTGCTTCGGCGCGTGGCCTCGCCGACCTCGGGCGAGTAGTACTGCGCGCCCCCCTGGCCGGCGGACCTGGCCTGCTTGAGCGCGATCGCCGCGTTCTTGGCCAGGTCGGCGCCGCCGGGCTGGCCATCGTCCCAGCGCGCCAGCCCCATGGACACGGAGACCGGGCGGGCCACGCCATCGACCTCGAATGGCGGCGCCAACAGGATGTTCAGATGCCCGGGCTCCACGGCGATCCCGGGCCCCCACACGCCGAAGGTGTCGCCGGTGATGCGCACCAGCAGGCAGCCGGGCGGCAGGCTGCGCGCCAGGCGCTGCGCGATGGCCGCCAGCAGCTGGTCACCGTAGGCATGGCCAAACATGTCGTTGGTCGCGGAGAAGTGGTCGACGTCCAGCAAGGCGAGCACATGGCCACGCGCGGCGCCGGCCGTGCTGGCGGCATCGATGTGATCCACCAGCGCCAGGCGGTTGGGCAAGCCCAGCGAACGGTCGACGAAGGCCTGCTCGCGCAGCCGCCTGAGCAGATCCAGGTTGGCAGCGCTGAGCGCGAGGTTGGCGCACAGCGCGTTCAGCAGCCGCAGCCGCACGCCGTCCACTGGGCCGCCGGTCTCCAGCAGGATGGCCAGGTCGCGGCCCGCACGACCGGGGAGAAACAGGGCCAGGCGCCGCTCGGCCAGCACATGGCGCCGCCCGCTCAAGGCGCGCTCCAGGAAGGCGGCGGCCTCGCGGTCCGGCAGTTCACGCAGCACGCGGCCTTTCTGCGCGGCATGCACACCGGCCGCCGCGAGCACCACCGCGTACGCCATTTCGCTGCGCACGTCCCCGACGCACACCAGTCCTTCGGTGGGCAGGTCGAGCAGCTTCGCGGTCTCGGTCAGCGCCGCTGCGGCGAAACCGTGCAGATCCTCCTGCGCCATGGTCCGGCTGCTCGCCTGGACGATCTGCTCCAGCCCGCGCCGGCCGGCCTCCACGCGCCGCAGTTGCTGGTAGGACCGCACGGCCGTGGTCAGCGCCACGTGCAAGCGCTCGCGCGTGAGCTCGCCCTTGGTCCTGTAGTCGTTGATGTCGTAGCGGCGAATGGTTTCGATCTCCGGTGCACGGCCGGGCTGTCCGGTGTGCAGCACGATCCGCACATGGGCCAGCCCCAGGTCCCGGCGGATGCGGTCCACGGTGACCAAGCCGGCCTGCTCCGTTTCCATGACCACGTCGAGCACGACCACGGCAATGTCGCGCTCACGGGCCAGCAGTTCCAGCGCTGCGGCGCCCGAATGGGCATGGAACAGCTGCAAGGGCCGTCCTTCGATATGCAGGCCGCGCAGGCCGTACCGCATGCTCTCGTGAACATCCTGGGCGTCATCGACGATGAGGATGCGCCACGGCAGCACCGTGGTATCCGCTCCCGGGGGCGGCGGCGCTTCGTCGGGCACGAATTCCAGAGGGTCTTCGTCTGTCATGGGGCGCCCATTGCGCACAAAGGCGACGATGGGATGGACGAGTTGACAACGAGCCCATTGCATCACCACATACGTTCCATGACAACAATACAGACGTCTGCGCTTTTGATGTGTACATGGAAAGCGACAGCACGCTCGACACCTGACGGCGTACAACACACACTCCATCCCATTGATTCCGACGCTACGGCGCCCGCGGCGGCACCCGCATCTCGAAGCAGGCCCCTTCGCCAGGCGCGCTGCACAGCTTGAGGCTTCCGCCCAGCAGGCTTTCCACGGCAGCCTGGCTGATGTGCAACCCCAGTCCGATGCCGCCCTTGCCCAGGCGGGTCGTCATGAACGGCTCGAACAGGCGGTCCTGTTGGGCGGCCGCGATGCCGCAGCCGTCGTCGGCCACGCGCAGCCAGATGCGGCCGTCCTCGTCCGGCCCATCGCTGCGCCCGCCCGTGATGCGCACCGTGCCGTGCTCGCGTCCTTCGAAGCCGTGCTGCACGGCGTTCTGGACCAGGTTGCCCAGCGCCTGGCCCAGCGCGCCGGGGTAGCTGTCCAGCAGCAGCCCGCACGCCGGCACCTGCACTTCGATGCAATAGGGCGTGCGCGCAAAGCTCGGTGTCAGACTGGCCACCATCTCGCGCACCACGTCGCCCAGCTCGAAGCTGCGGCGCTGCGCGCTGGTCTGGTCCACCGCCACCTGCTTGAAGCTGTGCACCAGGTGGGCAGCCCGGCCCAGATTGCGCCCGGCGACGTCGGTGGCCTGCTCCACCTGCTCCAGCGTGCGCAGCAACACGCTGCGCCGCAGCGCGCCGCCCTGCACTGCGCGCAGGGACCGGCCGGCCTCGGCCATGGCGCTCACCGCCATCACGCCATTGCCCAGCGGCGTGTTCAATTCATGGGCGACCCCGGCAACCAGGCCGCCGAGCGCGGCCATCTTCTCGGCGCGCACCAGTTCGTTGCTCCACGGTAACGGACAGTTCGGCGTTGGCCGCGGCCAGCGCCTCGGTGCGCTGCGCCACGCGTTCGCCCAATTGCTGGTTCATCTCGCGCAGTTGCTGCTCGATGCGACGCTGCGGTCCGATGTCCATGATGGCCCAGATCACGAGATCCTGCGATGCCAGTGCGACGCGCTGCGCAGACACCTGGGCCTGCATGGGTTCGCCATCGCCACGCAGCAGCACGGTCTCGGCGCTGGCGCGCTGCCCCTGCATGCGGCCCAGCAGGGCGCTGCGCTGTGCCTCGGTCCACAGGCCGATCTCGGTGGCGGTGCGGCCCAGCACCTGGTCGCGGCTGCGGCGCAGTTCACGGCACCAGGCCTCGTTGACGTCCAGCAGCCGGTACGCATTGGCCGCGTCGGTCACGCTCATCGGCACCGGCGAGGCGTTGAAGATCGCCAGGAACTTGCGTTCGCGCTCCTGCAACGCCTCGGCCATGCTCTGCAGGTCGCTTGCGAGCCGATTGAACTCGGCCACCTGGCCGCGCGGCCAGTCGCCGCTGACCGGCTCGCCGCGGGTCGTCCGTTCGGCCCGGCGCACGATGCGCTGCAGCGGCCGCGTCAGCCGCTGCGCCCAGAACGGCGCCATCAGCAGCGCTGCAAGCAGGCAGCCGGCAAACGAGCTCACCATGTAGGACACCAGCTGCCGCACGTGCGGATTGGCCCAGCCGGTCGGCGCCTGGCCCACGAAGTCCCAGCCGAGCACCGCGGAATGCGCCACGGCGGCATGGTAGGTCCGACCCTCGTGGCGGAAGGTCGGCTCGGCCGGCCGGCCCTGCAGCCGGGCCTGCATCAGCGGCCAGGCGCGGATGTTCAGATGTTCCTGTCGTCGCCGGCTGGCGGTGTCGACGATGACATCGCCATTGCGGTCGACCACCCACAAGGTCGCCGCACGCCGGCCGGCCGCCACCCGCACCGCCTGCAACAGCACCGCGGGGGAGATCTCGGCGATCAGCACATGGCCAGCGCCATCGCGCACCGCGAGCGCTGCGACGCGCGCGCCGCCCCGCACCGACATGTGGCGCCCGCTCCAGGCCACAGCCGGGCCATGGCGCACTGCCTGGAACAGCGCATTGGCGGACAGGTCGCTGCCGAGCAGCTCGTGCCTCCGCCGCAGCCATTCACCTCCCAGTCCGGCCGCCAGCACGCGACCGTCCGCAGAAAGGCGGTACACCGCATCCATGGGCAGGCCGAGGCGCAAGCCTTCGTCGAGCAGGCGCTCGGCCTGCCCCGCTGGCGCATCCCTGGCCAGCGTGTCCAGCAGCTCGAGCCGGTTCTGCGCCGTGCCGAGCAACAGCTCGAGCCGTCCCGCAAGCTGCTCCACATGCGCCTGCAGTTCCGCCTGCGTGGCCCGCTCGATGGCCGGCAGCCGCGCGAGCAGGATCGCGCCCCCCGCCACGGCGAAGGTCCCCAGCATCGTGACCACCAGCAGCGCGGACAGATGGCTGCGCATGCGCCACACGCGCGGCGCGCGGAGCCGGTGCGCCACCCCCTCGCGCCGGGCCATCGCCTGCGGCGCAGTCATGCGGCCGCCTCGTTCGCCTTGCGCGCAGACGGTGCGACGGTGCGCGGTGCCGTCTGCGGCAGCCGCAGCTCGAAGCAGGCGCCGTGGCCCGCCACGCTGCTGACCGTCAGCGTTCCGCCCAGCAGGTTCACGACCGCGTTGTAGCTGATGTGCAGGCCCAGTCCGGTACCACCCTGGCCCATCTTGGTGGTCATGAACGGATCGAAGATGCGGCCGATGTGCTCGGGCGCGATGCCGCGACCGTCGTCGCTCACGCGCAGCCAGATCCGGCCCTCCTCCGCGCGGCCGGCCGCGATGCGCACGGTGCCGCGCGCGCGGCCGTCGAACCCGTGCAGCACCGCGTTCTGCAACAGGTTGCCCAACACCTGGCCCAGCGGCCCCGGATAGCTGTCCAGCCGCAGGCCTTGCGCCGGAACCTCGGTCTCGATGCGGTAGGGCGTGCGCGCGAAGGTCGGCCGCAGGCTCACCACCATCTCGTGCACCACCTCGGAGAGTTCAAAGCTGCGGCGCCGGGCGCTGGCCTGGTCCACTGCAACCTGCTTGAAGCTGTGCACCAGGTCGGCGGCACGTCCGAGATTGCGCGCGGCGATGTCGCAGCCCTGCTCGATGCTGTCGAGCCACTGCTGGAGGTCGGCCCGCCGCAGCCCGGACTGCAGGGCCGCCCGCAGGCGGCGCGTCGCGTCGTCGATGGCGCTGATGGCCATGACACCATTGCCCAGGGGCGTGTTGAGTTCGTGCGCCACGCCGGCCACCAGACCGCCCAGCGCCGCCATCTTCTCCGAGCGCACCAACTCGGCCTGCGCGGCACGCAGGCGCGCCAGCGTGGCCGACAGTTCCTCGTTGGACGCCGCGAGCGCCTCGGCGCGTTGCGCCACGCGCGCCTCCAGGTCGTGGTTGGCGCTGCGCAGCTCCTGCTCCACGCGGCGCAGCGGGCCGATGTTGATGCTGCCCCAGACCACCAGGCGCTGTTCGCGAAAGGTCAGCATCCGGCCGAAGGACTTGAACAGCTTGACCTCGCCGCTCTTGCAGACGATCTCGATCTCGCCACTGAGCGCCCCCTCATGCGTGCTGGCCAGCAGCGCGTCGCGCCGCATCGGCGATTCCCACAGGCCAAGTTCGAGCGAGTTCAGGCCCACGGCCTGCGCGCGCGTGTAGCCGACTTCCTCGGTCCAGACGTCGTTCACGTCCAGCAGCGTATGTCCGTCGTCCACGTCGACCACGGCCATCGGCACGGGTGCCGCATTGAACAAGGCCTGCAGCTTGTGCTCGCGTTCCTGCAGGGCGGCGGCCATGGCCTGCAGGTTCGCCGCCAGGCTGTTGAACTCGGCCACCGGACCCCTGGGCCAGTCACGGCCGAGCGTCTGGCCGGCCGTGGTCAGGGCGGCGCGCTGCACGATCTCCTGCAGCGCGCGCACCAGCCGGTGGGCCCAGAACGGGGCGGCCAGCAGACCCACCGCCAGGGCGGCGGCAAAACTGAGCAGCGCGTACCGCATGGCGCGCTGCACGCCAGGCGAGTGCAGGCCGCGCGGGATGGTGCCCACCACATACCAGTCCAGCGTCGGCGCCGGCGCGAGGGCAGCCTGCAGGCTGCGCTGTTCGAACTCGACGGCCGAGGGCAGCTCCTGCCCGCGCTGCGCGGCCTGCAGCAGCGGCCAGTTCTGCAGGTTCAGCCGGCCCATCTGGCGACCTTCGGTATCGGCCACGACTTCGCCGTTGCGGTCGACCACCCAGAGGGTCGGCGCGCCGGCACCGGCCAGCGCCTGCAGGTCGTGCAGCAGCGTGTCGATCGGCACCTCGCCGATCAGCACGCGGCCCGCGGCATCCCGGTGTGCCACCCCGACGACCAGCGCGCCGGACAGTGCCGACAGCAGGCGCCCACTCCAGGCGGTCGGCCGCTCGGCATCGACGGCCCGGAACAGCGCGCTGGCGGACAGGTCGCTGCCCAGCAGCTCCGTGCCATGCGCCGGCATGTCGGGCGACAGTCCGACCGCGTCGACGCGCCCCGTCGGGGACACCAAGTACACGGCGCGGAACAGACGGCCGCTGCCGACCTCGCCATCGAGCAGCCCGGTCGCCGCCGCGCCCGGCTTGCCGCGCAGCAGCGTGGCGATCAGCTCCAGGCGCGACTGGCGCGCGCCGAGCAACAGCTCCAGTCGCTCGGAGACGTCGGCCACCTCCTGCCGCAGGTCCTGCAGGGCCTCGGCCTCGATGGCTGGCACGCGCCAGACCAGCGCGACGGCGCTGACCAGCGCGAAGCTCAGCACCATGGTCACCAGCAGCAGCGCCGACAGGTGGTGGCGCAACCGCCAGACCCGCGCGGCTTTCATGGCGCGGCCCCTCTCATCCCAGCGGCTGGTAGCGGCCGTTCTGCACGACGGCAAAAGTCGGCGCCCGCGTGGTGTCGCCGAAGCCGTCGAAGCCGATCGGCTGCTGCAGGCCGTCGTAGGGGCCGTGCCGCAGCACCGCCTGCTTGAGCGATTCGCCAGCCCGGCTGCGCGCGGCCGCCTGCACCAGGACCGTGACGGCATCGTGCGCGACGGCCGCGTGGTAGCCAGGCGCCCGGCCGAAACGCGCCTGGTAGGCGGCGACGAAGGCCAGGTAGCGCGCGCTGGTGCTGCTGCGGTCGTGCATCTGGCCGACCAGCACGCCTTCGACCGCGCGGCCGCCCAGCGCGGTCAGGGCCTCGCCGCCGGCGGCGTCGGCCACCGCAATCGGCAGCCCCGGCGCCTGCCGTTGCGCCTGCTGTGCGAGCCGCACGGCATCGACGCTGCCGCAGGCGAAGACCAGGCCGTCCGGCCGGTGCTGCAGCATCGCGCGCACGACGTCGCCGTAGGCCGCGGCCGCGTCGGACGCGAAGTCCACCGTCGCCGTCACGACGCCGCCGAGCGCCTGGAAGGCGGCGCAGAACTCGTCGCGCCACGCCACGGCATAGACGGCATTGCGCGGGTCGGTGGCGGTGGCCACGGCCATGCGCCGGTGGCCGCGCTGCCACAGCAGCTGGGCATAGGCCCGCGTGGTGTCGCGCGTGCAGGGGCTCAGCATCAGAAGCATGTCGTCCTTGCCGGCCAGCACCGAGGCGGTGGCGTTGGGGCTGACCAGCAACAGGCCCGCCTGCGTGGCCTGCGGCAACACGGCGATGGCGATGGCGCTGGCGAACGGGCCGACCACGGCCTGCACCTGCGCTGCCACCAGGCTCTCCATGGCCTTGCGCGCGGTGGCCGGGTCGTCGCCGTTGTCCTGCACCACGAGTTCGAGCGGGCGCCCACCGGTGCCGCCCGCCGCGTTGACCTGCTCGACCGCCAGGATGGCACCGTTGCGCCCGTCCACGCTGGTGGCCGCGCCGCGGCCCGACAGGCCGGCCAGGAAGCCGATCCTGGACAGTCCCCGTGCCTGGCAGCCCGGCAGGCCGGCAAGGCCTGCCAGGCCGGCGACCAGGGCCCGCCGCCTCACGCAGGCGTCTCCCGCTGCGCCAGCCAGTCCGCGAAACCGTCCAGCGGCATGGGCTTGCCGTACAGATAGCCCTGCACCTCGTCGCAGCCGAGCTGGCGCAGCGCCTGCGCCTGCGCAGCGGTCTCCACCCCCTCGGCCAGCACCTGCATGCCGAGCCGGTGGCCCAGCGGAACGATCATCTCGGCGATGCGCGCCGTGGTGTCGCTCGAATCCAGCGCCGAGACGAAGGCACGGTCGATCTTGAGCCGGTCGGCCGGCAGGCGGTCCAGGTAGGACAGCGAGGAAAAGCCGGTGCCGAAGTCGTCGATCGCCACGGCGATGCCGCGCGCCTTGACCTGGTGCAGCAGCGCGGAGACGCGCTCCATGCCCATCACGGACACCGATTCCGTGATCTCCAGTTCCAGGCAGCTGGGCGGCAGCCCGGCATCGTGCAGGGCCTGGTCCACCTGCGCCAGGAACTGCGGCTGCGCGAACTGCAGCGGCGACACGTTGACCGCCATTCGCAGGCCGGCCTGCTGCGTGCGCAGCCGCGCCAGGGCCTGCAGCGCGGTGCGCAGCACCCAGTGGCCGATCGGCACGATCAGCCCGGATTGCTCGGCCACGGGAATGAACTCGGCGGGCGAGACGAAGCGCCCGTCGTCCGTGCGCCAGCGCAGCAGCGCCTCGGCGCCGATGACCCGGTCTTGCGCCAGCGCGAGCTGGGGCTGGTAGACGAGGAACAGGCTCTCACGGTCGAAGGCCTGCTGCAGCCCGTGCAGCAAACGGGTGCGCTCGCGCGTGACGATCCCGACCTCGGCCGTGTAGTAATGCGCGCGCCCCAGCCCGCTCGCCTTGGCCTGTTTCAACGCGATCAGCGCGTTCTTGAACAGCTCCTGGCCGGTGCAGCCCGTGGTATCGCTGCGCGCCAGCCCGATGGAGAACGACATCGGTCGCGCGACGCCTTCGACCAGGTAGGGCGCTTCCAGCAGAGCCGCGAGCCGCGCCGGGACCAGCTCGGACGCCGGGCCCCAGACGCCGAAGGTGTCGCCGGCCACGCGCGCAAGCAGGCAGTGCTGCGGCAGGCCGCCGGCCAGGCGCCGGGCGATGGCCTGCAGCAGCAGGTCGCCGTAGGCGTAGCCGAACATGTCGTTGGTCTCGGCGAAGCGGTCGATGTCCAGCAGTGCCAGGACCTGGCCCTCCTCGCGGCCCGCGCCCGCCTCCTGGTCGATGTGCTGCAGCAGGGCCATGCGGTTGGGCAGGTCCAGCAGGCGGTCGCGGAAGGCGTGCGCACGCAAACGCGCCAGCAGATCGATGTTGGCCGCGCTCAGCGAGATGTTGGAGCAAAACACGTTGAGCAGCCGCACGTCGACGTCGCGCAAGGGCTTGCTCGCGCGCACGAAAGCGGCGAAGTCGTTGCCATCGCGGCCGGCGAAGAACAGCGTCAGGTGCTGCGGCTCCAGCAGATTGCGGCGCTCGGACAGGGCGCGGGTCAGGCAGTCGGCGACCACGGCGTCGCCGATGTCGGCGATGTCCTGGTCCATCAGGCCGGCGAAGGCGCCGGCCGCGGCGATCACGGTGCACTGCCTGGCAGCGCCCCGCTCCGTCCTGCGGCGCGAGGCGCAGACCAGCCCCTCGGGCCGCACGCCGATCAGGCTGGCGATCTGGGTGATCACGCCTTCGGCAAAGGTGCGCAAACCCTGCTCGGCCAGGAACTGGTTGCTGGCCTCGACGATCTTTTCCAGCCCACGTCGGCTGGCGTCCAGGCGCTGCAGCTGGTCGTACGAACGGATCGCGGTCGTCAAGGACGTGTAGAGCTTGATTCGCGTGAGCTCGCTCTTGGTCTTGTAGTCGTTGATGTCGTAGCGCCGAATCGTCTCGATCTCCGGCGCATGGCCCGGCTGGCCGGTGCGCAGCACGATGCGCACATGGGCCAGGCCCAGCTCGCCGCGGATGCGGTCCACCGTGACCAGGCCGGCCTCCTCGCTTTCCATCACCACGTCCAGCAGGATCACCGCCACGTCGCGTTCGCGGCTGAGCATCTGCACCGCCTCGGTGCCCGAATAGGCGTGCAGTAGCTGCAGCGGCCGCCCCTCGATCTCCATGCCGCGCAGTCCGAAGGCCGTGCTCTCATGGACATCGGCATCGTCGTCGACCACCAGGATGCGCCAGGGCGTTGATTCTTGTGGCTCCGTCGGCTCCGGCCCCTCGCCGTCTTCGACGAATTCCAGTATGTCGTGGTCGTTCATGTCCCGCATTGCGCACAAGCGCAAGTTTCCTGAGCGGCTGTCGCCGCGAAAGCCCGCGATTGCACCAGGGCTTGCCTATACGCGTCAGCTGCTAGTTCTGACAGTAAGTGTTTGCAACAGTGCCTCACAGCCTTAAGTCCGGTCTAAGTCTGCTTCCCCATCATTTCGGACATCCGCAAAACACTTGAAGGATGGAATCCATGAACGACCGACTCGACCGCTCTTCCGTGAAAAATTCCCGTTTGGTGCTGGCGCTGCTCGCCGCCGGTGCCATTGGCGGCGCAGGTGTCGGGCTGGCCCGCACAGAACTTGCGCACGCCGCCCCGTCACCAACAGTTACAACCTCGGCACCTGTGGCCGTGAGTCTTCCCGACTTTTCGCAGATCACCCGGCAGTACGGACCAGCCGTGGTCAACATCAGCGTCACCGGCACCGGCGATGCATCGGACGCAGAGCAGGCCGCGCAGCGCGACGACCCGTTCGGCAACGACCCCTTCTTCGAGTTTTTCCGCCGCTTCCAGCAGCCGGGCCAGGGGCCCTCGCGCGCGCCGCGCGGCGAAGCGCCGCTGGTGCGTGGCCAGGGCTCGGGCTTCATCGTGAGCGCCGACGGCACCATCCTGACGAATGCGCACGTGGTCAAGGGGGCCAAGGAGGTCACCGTCAAACTCACCGACCGGCGTGAGTTCCAGGCCAAGGTGCTGGGCGCCGATCCGCGCACCGATGTGGCCGTGCTCAAGATCGACGCCAGGAATCTGCCCGTGGTGAAGATCGGCTCGCCGGCCGACCTGCAGAGCGGCGAATGGGTGCTGGCCATCGGATCGCCGTTCGGCTTCGAGAACACGGTGACGGCCGGCGTGGTCAGCGCCAAGGGCCGCTCGCTGCCCAGCGACAGCGCGGTTTCCTTCATCCAGACCGACGTGGCCGTCAACCCAGGCAACTCGGGCGGCCCGCTGTTCAACACGCGCGGTGAGGTGGTCGGCATCAACTCGCAGATCTACAGCCGCACGGGTGGCTACCAGGGCGTGTCGTTCGCGATCCCGATCGATCTGGCCCAGCGCATCCAGCAGCAGATCGTGCAGCACGGCAAGGTCGAGCATGCGCGGCTCGGCGTGGCCATTCAGGAAGTCAACCAGACGCTGGCCGACTCCTTCAAGCTGGACAAGCCCGAGGGTGCGCTGGTGGCCAGCGTCGAGAAGGGCGGCCCGGCCGAGAAGGCCGGCCTGCAGCCCGGCGACGTGATCCGCGCCATCGACGGCAAGACGATCGTGGCCTCGGGCGACCTGCCGGCCGCGATCGGTCTGTCGGCCCCCGGCGACACCGTGAAGCTGGACGTCTGGCGCAAGGGCAGCGCACAGGAGATCCGCGCCAAGCTGGGCGGCGCCAAGGACCAGGCCGTGGCCGCTGCCACGCCCGACGCCGCGGCCCAGGGCCGGCTGGGCCTGGCACTGCGCGCCCTGCAACCGCAGGAGCGCCAGGCCGCCGGCGTGGCCGAAGGTGGGCTGGTGGTCGAGCAGGTCGGCGGCGCCGCGGCCCGGGCCGGCGTCGAGGCCGGCGACGTGCTGCTGGCCATCAATGGCACGCCGGTCACCAGCACCGAGCAGGCGCGCGCCGCCGTGGCCAAGGCCGACAAGTCGGTCGCGCTGCTGATCCAGCGCGGCGAGGACAAGATCTTCGTGCCGGTGCGACTGGGCTGAAGGCCGGGCCCTGTAGGCCGGCGACTACGGCCGCCAGCGCCCCGCCGCCGTGTGCGTGCGGGGCGCTGGCCGTCAACCTGGCACGACGTGGCGAGCGACCATGCCTTCACAAACCACAATGGAGATCACAACCATGGCTTCCCCCGACACCCCGCAGCGTCCCGCAGAACCCACGCCCGCCCGCCCGGCGCATACCGACAGCATGCTCGAGTCCCTGGGCAAAGCCATCACCGATCCGGTGCGCGAGTCGGCCGGCGATACCGACGAAGCGACGCGCCAGGCCCGTGCGCGCGCGCAGGTCCGGGCCGACGCCGAAGCGGCACGCGAGGCCGAAGAAGAGGCCCGCGAACGCGCCGAGGGAGAGCGCGCCCGCGTGCGCCCGCAGTCCCCGCCTTCGCCGGTGCAGGGCCGCTGACGCCACCGTCCTACGATCGCGCCATGTCCGCTCCCCACACCTCCGACGAACCCGGCCGCACCGAGGTCGATGCCATGCGCGGCCCCGTGCTGCTCGAATTCGGCGACAACTTCTGCGGCTTCTGCCGCGCCGCCCAGCCCGCCATCGCACGCGCGCTCGAGGAGCGGCCCGACGTGCGCCACATCAAGGTCGCCGATGGCCGGGGCCGGCCGCTGGGCCGCTCCTTCGGCGTGAAGCTGTGGCCCACGCTGGTGTTCCTGCAGGACGGCCGCGAGGTCGAGCGGCTGGTGCGCCCCGTCGATCACCATCCGGTGGCCAAGGCCTTGCGGGCCCTGGGCGACGGCGCGGCTTAAGCTTCGCGCCGCCCCGGGGACGGGGCTCCCTGAAGCTGCCGAGAATCCCATGACCACTGAAGAAACCCGGGCCATCCTGTCGCTGGCCCTGATGGCCGCCTTCGTCGATGGCGACAAGCACGAGCGCGAGCGCGCCGAGATCCGCCGCATCGCCGACAACCTGGCCCAGGCCGATGGCGTGCACCTGCCCGCGCTGGTGCAGGACGTGCTCATGAAGCGCGTGCAGCTGGAACACATCGCCGCCGCGCTGCCCGGCGCCGACGCGCGCCAGCTGGCCTACGAGATGGCGGTCTGCGTCTGCGATGCCGACGGCCTGCACTCGCCGGCCGAGCTGCGCTTCCTCGAACAGGCCAAGGCCGCCCTCGCGCTGGCGCCCGCCGCGGCCGACGGCTTCCTGCAACAGGCCGACGCCGTGGCCGCCGCACCGCTGGCCGACGCGGCGCCTGCGCCTGTGCGGTCCACGGTGGACGAGGCCGCGCTGGACAAGAGCATCCTGAACGCCGCCATTCTCAACGGTGCGCTGGAGCTGCTGCCCGAGAGCCTATCGACCATGGCCATCATCCCGTTGCAGATGCGCCTGGTGTTCAACGTGGGCAAGGCGCACGGCTACCAGCTGGACAGCGGCCACATCAAGGATTTCCTGGCCACCGTCGGCGTGGGCCTGACCTCGCAGTACCTGGAGCAGGCCGGCCGCAAGCTGCTGGGCGGCCTGCTCGGCAAGCTCGGCGGCGGGCTGCTGGGCGGTGTCGGCAAGCAGGCCGTCAGCTCGGGCATGAGCTTTGCCACCACCTACGCACTGGGCCATGTGGCCAAGCGCTATTACGCGGGCGGCCGCGTGCTGTCCACCCAGCTGCTGAAGGACAGCTACGCCAGCCTGACCCAGCAGGCCCAGGGCCTGCACCAGCAGTACCTGCCGCAGATGCGCGAGCAGGCGCGCACGCTGGATGCGGCCAAGGTCATGGCCCTGGTCCGCGGACGGTAAACGAACCGGCTCAGACCGAAAGGCGCGACGCGCGCGCCCCGTCGGCCTCGGCGATCCGGAACGCCGCCACCATCTCGATGAGCCGGCCGGCCTGATGGCGCAGGCTCTGCGCGGCGGCGGTGGACTCTTCCACCAGCGCGGCGTTCTGCTGCGTCACCTGGTCCAGCTCGCCGACGGCGGTGTTGACCTGCGCGATGCCCTGGCTCTGCTCGCGCGCGGCGGCCGAGATCTGCGCCATGGTGTCGGACACACGCTGCACTCCGGCCACGATCTCCTGCATCGAACCGCCCGCGGCCTGCACCTGGCGCGTGCCGACGTCGACGCGCTCCACGCTCGCGCCGATCAGGTCCTTGACCTCGCGCGCCGCGGCCGCGCTACGCTGCGCGAGGTGGCGCACCTCGCCCGCCACCACCGCGAAGCCACGTCCCTGCTCGCCGGCGCGCGCAGCCTCCACGGCCGCGTTGAGGGCCAGGATGTTGGTCTGGAACGCGATGCCGTCGATGGTGCCGATGATGTCCACGATGCGGTGGCTGCTGGCATTGATCTCGCCCATGGTGGCCACGACCTCGGCCACCACCTCGCCACCGCGCCGCGCCGCGTCGGCCGCCGTGGTCGCCAACTGGTTGGCCTGGACTGCGGCATCGGCGCTTTGCTGCACCGTGGCGGTCAGTTGGTCCATGGAACTGGCGGTCTGCTGCAGGTTGGACGCAGTCTGCTCGGTGCGGCCGGACAGGTCGGCGTTGCCGGCCGCCACCTCGCCCGAACTCACGCCGATGGCGTCCGAGGTCTGGCGCACTTCGCCGACGATGGCCGCGAGCGACAGCCGCATCTGCTCCAGCGCGTCCAGCAATTCGGCCAGTTCGTCGGTGCCGTCCTGAACGGCGATGCGCTGCGTGAGGTCGCCGGCCGCGATCGCCTGTGCCAGGTCGCGCGCCTGCACGATGGGCGCGGTGATGGAGCGCGAATTGGCCAGCGTGGCCGGCACCACGGCCACCACCACCACGACCAGCACGGCACCGAAGATCCACTGCACACGCTGGGCCGTGGCTTCGAAGTCCGCCCGCGTCTGCGCGATGCCGCGTTCGAGCGCCTGCTCCATCGCATCGACCTGCGCCATCGCAGCCTCCATGCGCTGCTTCGCGGGCTCCAGCAGCCGGTCCGGGGTGGCCAGGCCATCGTGCGTGCCCGCCTGCACCTGGCCCAGCACGGGAACAGCCGCGGCCGCGTAGGCATCCAGACCCTCGCGCGCCGCGCGCGCGGCCTGCTGCACGGTGCCCGCCGCGCTGGCGGCCAGCACATCCAGCGCGGCGCGGGCCTGCCGCAGCGCCTCGGTCCACTGGCCACGCTGCTGCGCTGCGCGCGCAGTGTCGGCGAAGGCGGCCAGCACATCCTTCTCCTGGCGGCGCGCCAGGTGCATGGCGGCGCGCAGATCGCCCAGCGCGGCGAGTTCCTGCGCACCCTCGGTCATGAAGCGCAGGCTCTGCGTCTGAAGTTGCCGCTGGCCGACCAGGGCGGCCACGGCGATCAGCGCGAACAGGCCGAGCACCACGACGATGGCGGCACGCATGCGCAGGCGGATGGAAAAGCGGCGCATGAGCTGGATGGGCGAAAGCACGCAGGAACTCCCTTGAGAGAAATGACAAGACACGGGGTGAAACCGCCTGCAACGAGGCGCGGCAAGCATAGGTGCGCCATGCGCGCGGGCCTGTGCTATACGTGCCATCCATGCCGTCCAAACCACCGTTCACGCTGAATCTGCGCAGCTACGGCCTGGGCGCGGACGAACACCGCCACGACCATGCGCAACTCGTGCTGCCGCTGGCCGGCCGCCTGCTGCTGGACATCGGCGGCCGCGAACGCCTGCTCGGCCAGGGCCAGGCGGCATTCGTCGAGACCGGCATGCGGCACACCCAGGTGTCCCACGAGCGTAACCAGGCGCTGATCCTGGACCTTGATGCACATCAAGTGCCGCTGACATTGCTGGAGCGGCTGGCGGCGCAGCCTTACCAGGCGATCGCGCCGGCGGCGTGGCGGCTGGTGGACTACATGGGCCTGGTGCTGCAGGGTGGCCCGGCCACCACGGGCCAGCTGCAGCACTGGGTGCCGCTGCTGCTGGACCAGCTCGGCCGGCAGACGCCGCGCGCGGTGTCGCGGCTCGCCGCGCTGCTGGCCCGGGTGCAGGCCGAGCCCGGTGCGCCCTGGACGGCCGAGCGCATGGCGCAGGAGGTGCACCTGAGCGTGAGCCGGCTGCATGCCCTGTTCCGCAGCGAACTCGGCAGCACGCCTGCGGCGTGGCTGCAGCAGCAGCGGCTCGAACGCGTGCGCGCCTGGCTGGTCGGCACCGACCGGCCCATCGCCGAACTCGCGCTGGAGGCCGGCTACGCGGACCAGAACGCGCTGACGCGCGCGATGCGGCGCGCCACCGGCCGCACGCCGGCCGCGATCCGGCGCGCGGCACGAGACGCGGCCTAAAAATCAGCAGCCACGGCCGAGACGGCCGGGGGCCTGCCGCGCGACAGTCGCGGCCATGGCTTCTTCCCGTTCGTCCGCCGTCGCCCAAGGCACCTGGGCCGGCATCCTGTGCGGCATGGCCGCAGGGGCCCTCTGGGGCCTGGTCTTCCTCGCGCCCGAACTGGCGCACGGCTTCACGCCGCTGCAGCTGACGGCCGGCCGCTTCCTGGCCTACGGCTTCTTCGCCTGCGCACTGCTGCTGCCACGCTGGCGCCGTCTGAGCACGCAGCTGGGCCGGGCCGACTGGGTCCTGCTCACGCGCCTGGCACTGCTGGGCAACACGCTGTACTACGTGCTGCTGGCCAGCGCCGTGCAATCGGGCGGCATCGCCATGACCTCGCTCGTGATCGGCTTCCTGCCGGTGGCCGTGACCGTGATCGGAAGCCGCGCCGCGGGCGCCGTGCCGCTGCGCCGGCTGTTGCCCTCGCTGCTGTGCGGACTGGCCGGCATCCTCAGCATCGGTTGGCAATCGCTGGCGGGCGCTGCCGGCACCTCGCCGCTCGCGCTGCTCTGCGCCATCGGCGCGCTGGCCTGCTGGACGGCCTACGCCGTCGGCAACGCACGGGCACTCGCGCAGCGCCCCCAGGTCTCGGTGCAGGACTGGAACCTCGCCACCGGCGTGGCCACCGGGGCGCAGGCCCTGCTGCTGCTGCCGTTCGCGCTGCTGCTGGACACGCACGTGCACACCAGGGCCGACTGGGCGCGCCTGGCCGGCGTGGTGCTGGGCGTGGCGCTGGCCGCGTCCATCGTCGGCAATGCGCTGTGGAACCGCATGAGCCGGCTCCTGCCGCTGACCCTGGTCGGCCAGATGATCCTGTTCGAGACGCTGTTCGCGCTGCTCTACGGCTTTTTATGGGAATGGCGCACGCCGCACCCGGCCGAGTGGCTGGCCATGGCCTGCGTGGCCGCCAGCGTGCTGAGCTGCGTGCACGCGCACCGCCGCCCTGCGCCCAGCGGCTATGCTGCTGCCGCATGACAGCCCCCACCGACGACGCCTTCGCACAAGCCAAGACCCTGTTCCTCGAAGCCGTCGCGCTGACCGAGGGCGGCCGGCATGCCGAGGCCGAAACGCGGCTCGAAGCCGCCGCGGCCCTGGTACCGGACCGCCCCTCCACGCTGCTGAACCTGGGCGTGGTGCGCCTGCGCCTGGGCCGCCCCGGCGAGGCGCTGCGCGCGCTCGATGCCCTGGCCGCGCTGGAGCCCGCCAATCCGGCCGGACGCTTCCAGCGCGCGCTGGCGCTCAACCAGCTCGGCCGCCACGCCGAGGCGCTGGCGCTACTGGACGCGCTGCTGGCCGAACACCCTGCCACCGCCACCGCCCACCAGCTGCGTGGGCAGACGCTGCAGGCACTCGAGCGCCATGCCGACGCCCTGCCCGCCTACGAGCGCGCCGTGGCGCTCGCCCCGGGTCTGGCCGAAGCCCAGTTGCTGCTGGGGCAACTGCTGCGCGACCTGCAGCGCCCCGCGGCCGCGCGCGCCGCTTTCGAACAGGCGCTGGCCGCGGGTGCCGATGCGGGGCTGTGCCGCTACTTCCTGGCCGGTCTGGGTACGGGCGAGACGCCTGCCAGCGCGCCCCGGGCCTATGTGCGCGGCCTGTTTGACAGCTACGCCGACGACTTCGAGCCGCACCTGCTGGACGTGCTGCGCTACCGCGGCCACGAGGCCGTGGCCCAGGCGGCCACGACGGCGCTGGCCGGCACGCCGGTGGACACGGCACTGGACCTGGGCTGCGGCACCGGCCTGTGCGGCCCGCTGCTGCGCCCGCTGGCGCACCGCCTGCACGGCCTGGACCTCTCGCCCACCATGCTGGCCCAGGCCCGCGCACGCGGCTGCTACGACGCGCTGGTGCAGGCCGATCTGGTCGAACACCTGCAGCAGACGCTCGAGCGCTACGGCCTCGTCGCTGCAGCCGATGTGTTCATCTACGTCGGCGCGCTCGATGCGGTTTTCGCGGCCGTGCGGCGCGTGCTGCAGCCGGGCGGCGTGTTCGCCTTCTCGGTGGAACGGTCCGACGGGGCCGATCTGCAGCTGCGCCCCAGCCTGCGCTACGCGCATGGCGCGGCCCACCTGCGCGAACTGGCCGCGCGGCACGGCCTGGCCATCGTGCAGGAGCAGGCCCTGGTGTTGCGCGAGGACCAGCGCCAACCCATTGCGGGCCTGGTGCTGTGCCTGCGCGCGCCCGTGCTTGCCACGGCGGCCTGAACGCGGAACATTCGGGCGCAGCCGGACTCCATCGCCGGTCCCGCGCCGCGCCAGAGGCGGGCGCCATGCATCCCTTCATCCGACCCTTGTCCCAGGAGAGCCCAGATGAGCCTTGCACGCAGATCCTTGCTCGGCGCCGCACTCGGCGCAGCCGCCTTCGCCCCGTATGCCCGGGCCCAGTCCGACCGCAAGACCTACCAGCCCCAGGTCGGCCAGGGCGGCAAAGACGTGGTGTGGGTACCGACCTCGCAGGCGCTGGTCGACCGCATGCTGGACATGGCCGGCCTCACGCCGCAGGACCGGCTGGTCGACCTGGGCTCGGGCGACGGCCGGCTCGTGATCACGGCGGCCAAGCGCGGCGCGCGGGCGCGTGGCATCGAATACAACCCCGACATGGTGGCCTTGTCCCGGCGCGCCGCCGAGGCCGAGGGCGTAGCGGCGCGGGCCACCTTTGAGCAGGCCGACATCTTCGAATCGAACTTCTCCGAGGCCACGGTGGTCACGCTGTTCCTGTTGCCCAACCTGAACATGCGCCTGCGGCCCACGCTGCTGAACATGGCGCCCGGCACGCGGGTGCTGTCCAACTCCTTCACGATGGAAGACTGGGAGCCGGACGATTCGTTCAACGTGGTCGAGGGCTGCTCGGGCTATTGCAATGCGCTCAAGTGGGTGGTGCCGGCCAAGGTCGGCGGCACCTGGCAGCTGGGCGGCGAGCGGCTCGTGCTCACGCAGAACTTCCAGAAGCTGGAGGGCCGGCTGGGCGCCTCCTCGCCGCTGGCCGCCGCACGGCTGGACGGGGCCAACATCCGCTTCACGGCCGGCGGGCGGACCTATACGGGGCAGGTCGCGGGCAACGCGATGCGCGGCACCGTGGACGGTGCCGCCTGGACCGCCACGCGCGTGGCGGGCTGAAGCTTCAGGCCGTGGCGGGCTGCTGCGGCTGGCGCTGCGGCGCCACGGCCTTCTCCGCCACCGCATTGCGCGCCGACAGGTTGATCGGCGCGGCGGTCGGCAGGCCGTCGAAATCCGTCCACTGGTGGCGCTCGAAGTCGTAGAGCTTGCAGGTGCGCAGCGTGCGCAGCATCGAGAACAGCGACAGCGGTTCCACCACCAGCCGGTTGCCCAGCAGCGCGTTCATGCGCTTTTGTGCCGGCAGCAGCATGTAGCTCGGGATGCCGTGGTGCGCGTGGTGGGCGGCATGGCAATAGACGTTGTTGACCATCTTGCTGAACCAGTCGGGCGTGGTCAGCACGGTCGAGCACAGCTCGGGCGCGTAGTCGCCGGAGCGCGCGATGTCGCCCTTGAACCAGGGGATGCAAGGGTGCGTGTGCATCAGGTACAGCGTGGCGCTGCTGATCCAGAAATGCACCATCAGCGGGCCGAACCAGCCCAGCAGCACGGCCGTGCCGGCCTCGATGGGTGCGATGCGCGGCGCCACCAGCGCCAGGAAGGCCACCATGCCGCCATGGAACAGCACGAGCGGCACGGCATAGGCCATGGACACGCCGCGCTGCTCCACCGGCGTGCGCGGGTTGGGCCACACGCGCGTGGGGATCCAGCGCACCAGCCAGTAGACGAACAGACCGAACACGTTGGGCGCACGGCACAGGCGCTCGGCCAGCTGTTGCAGCGGGCTCAGCGCGTCGTACTCGGCCTTGGAGAACGGACGGTAGAAATCGAAGTGGTCGCCGTTGGTGCGCGGGTGGTGCACATGGTTGTGGTCGTGCGTCCACATGCGGTAGTTCTGCACCGAGGGCACGCCCAGGGCCAGTGCCGCGATCCAGTTCCAGCGGCGGCTGGCGAACAGGGTGCGGTGCGAGGCGTCGTGCGCCAGCGTGTACATGGAGGTCAGCCGGATGCCGAGCAGGACACTGGCCAGGATCTTCCAGCCCATGGCGGGCGCGCACAGCACGGCAGCCCACAAGCCCCAGTACAGCGCGCCATCGCGCAGCAGCAGCAGCGCGCCGCTCTTGTTGCGCGGCGTCGCGAAGACGGACAGCTCACGGATCAGCTGCACCCGCGACATCGCGGGTGGCGTGGCGGACAGCGGCGTGGCGGTGGATCGCATCGAAACTCCCTGTAACTTGTTGTGACACGAGCCTTGGATTGGAGCCTGCGCCAGCGCGCAGCGAAGCGCCGATAAAAAGGGGAAAAGCCGCCTCTTTCCGAGAATGCTGCAGCGCAACAACATCGGCTACCATCGGCGCTGGAGAGAACAAGCACGTGGGCCACGACCAAGCCTTTGCCGAATTGGGCCTGCCCAAGGACGCCAGCGAAGCCGAGATCAAGGGCGCCTGGCGCCGGCTGGCATCGCGCTGGCATCCGGACCGCAATGCCAGTGCCCAGGCCGTGGCCCGCATGCAGCGCATCAACCAGGCCTTCGAGGCGATCCAGCGCGCGCGCCAGGACGGGGACAGTGCCGCGGAGCCCGCGCCCGAGCCGCCGCCCCCCGCGCCAGCACAGGCGCAGCCGGCCCATCCTCCGATCCACCGCAAGCTCAAGCTCACGCTGGAAGAGGCGGCCGCCGGTTGCATCAAGGCCCTGCGCGGCAGCTTCACGCCCACCTGCCACCATTGCCAGGGCCTGGGCCACCGCGTGCTGGGCAGCCGCTGCAGGCGCTGCCGCGGCAGCGGCACCTTCGTGCGCCCCACCGCCTGGTTCGGCTGGCCCGGCCAGCCGGAGGATTGCGAGGACTGCGGCGCCACTGGCATCGCGCGCGAGCCCTGCGCCCCCTGCGAAGGCAGTGGCACCCTGGCCGAACAGCGCTACGAGGTGCAGGTGCGCATTCCGCCTGGCGTGCGCGATGGCGACCTGCTGCATGTGGCGGCGCGCCGCACGCCGGCCGACTTGGAGGTACAGGTGGGCGTGGCGGCGCATCCGCTGTTCACGCTGCAGGACGACGGCGACCTGCATTGCCGGCTGCCGGTCGACGGCTTCGCCTGGATGGCCAACCGCAGCGTGCCTGTGCCCACGCTGGACGGCGTGCAGCCGCTGGCCTTGCAACGCGGCCGCCAGCGCTACGAGCTGCCCGGCCTGGGCTTTCCGCGACACCACCGCGGCCCGCGCGGCGCGCAGGTGGTGGAGATCGAGCCGGTGTTCCCCGAGAAATTCAGCACCGACCAGGACATCCTGCTCGACCAGCTGATCGCCAGCTGCGCCGCCACCGAACCACGGCTGGCCGAATGGCAGCGCACGCTGCGTGCGCGCGAGCGCAAGCGGCCACGCGGCTGAGCTAACCTCGGCGGCCACAAGAAGGACCGCCAGCGTGACGCTCAAACCTCTGTTCCCCGCCCTCCTCGTCGCCGCGCTCGCCGCGCCCGCGGCCCAGGCCCTGCAGATCACCGCCGTCACGCCGCAAGGCGAAGTCGCCCAGGCGCGCCAGGTCGTCGTGCGCTTCGACCAGGACGCCACTCGCTTCGGCGATGCCCGCGCCGCCGCACCGGCCACGGTGCGCTGTGCCGACGAGGCCGCCGGCCGCGGCTCCGGCCGCTGGAACAACGCGCGCGAATGGGTCTGGCAGTTCGAGAACGACCTGCCACCCGGCCAGCGCTGCGAGGTCGCGGCCAACACCGGCCTGGAACTCACGGGCCGCACGCGCTTCACCTTCCAGACAGGCGGGCCCGTGGTGCGCAGCACCTGGCCCTACGGCGGCCAGGTCGACGAGCAGCAGTTCTTCGTACTGCGGCTGAACGGCCCCGCCACGCCGGAGAGCGTGCGTGCCAACGTCTGGTGCGCCGTCGAAGGCATCGGCGAGCGCGTGCCCGTGCGCCTGGTCGAAGGCGCCGAGCGGACGGCGCTGCTGAAGGCGCGCCGGCTGGAGCAGGAAGAGGCCAAATCGCCGCTCGCGGTGCAGACACTGGCCTGCAACCGGCGCCTGCCGCCCTCGGCCGACCTGCAGATCGTCTTCGGTCCCGGCGTGGCCACGCCCAGCGGCGTCGCCAACCGGACGGAAAAGCGCTTCGACTTCACCGTGCGCGCGCCCTTCACGGCCAGCTTCAGCTGCGAGCGCGAGAACGCCCAGGCCGGATGCCTGCCGATCCGCCCGCTGCGCCTGCAGTTCAGCGCACCGCTGCCGCGCGCGCAGGCCGAGGCCATCCGGCTGCAAGGCGGCGGGCGCAGCATCGCGCCGCAGATCGACGACAGCACCGACGCACTGGTCGACGGCCTGCGCTTCGACCCGCCGTTCACGGAAAGCACGGACTACCAGCTGACGCTGCCCGCCAAGCTGCGCGACGCCTCCGACCGTCCGCTGGACAACGCCGACAGCTTCCCGCTCGCGGTGCGCACGGGCGCCATGCCGCCGCTGGCCAAGTTCGCATCCAGCCCCTTCGGCATCGTCGAGCGCCTGGCCGAGCCCGACAGCCCGCCCCTGCTGCCCGTGACCGTGCGCCGCATCGAGGCCGCGCCCGGCGTGGACGCGCTGCGCATCGCCGACGGCCAGGTGGCCACGCTGCGGCCGCAGAGCGATGCCGAGATCCTGGCCTGGTGGCGCAAGGTGCAGCGCTACGACCGCTTCCAGGTCGAACGCAAGCAGGCCGCCGCCGACCTCAAGCAGCCGCTGCCGCGCGTGGTGGACCGCGACCAGAAGAACTGGGTGCAGTCGCGCATGCTGTCGCTGCTGGCCGGCCAGAGCGGCGTGCAGCAGCTCAAGCTGCCGGCCGCGGACGGCAACGACGCGCGCCCGTTCGAGGTGGTCGGCATCCCGATGGCGCCCGGTTTCCACGTCGTCGAGATCGCGTCGCGCCAGCTTGGCGCCGCGCTGCTCGACGAGCGCTACGGCCCCGAGCGGACCATGGTGGTGCGCACGGCCGCGCTGGTGACCAACCTGGGCGTGCACTTCAAGCTCGGCCGCGAGAACGCGCTGGCCTGGGTCACGGCGCTGGACAGCGGCAAGCCCGTGGCCGGCGCGCGCGTGGCCGTCAGCGACTGCCGCGGCCGCGAAGTCGCCAGCGGCCAGACCGATGCCCAGGGCGTGGTGCAGCTCAAGGGCCTGTCGCCCGAGCCGCCCTCCTGCGCGCAGGACGAGGGCGCGGCCGCCTGGTTCGTCACGGCCCGCGCGCGCGGCGCCGACGGCGTGGAAGACCTGGCCTTCACCTTCAGCGACTGGAACCGCGGCATCGAGCCCTGGCGCTTCGACCTGCCGACCAGCCAGGAGGTGGCGCCCGACCTGCGCGCCCACACCATCCTGGACCGCACGCTGCTGCGCGCCGGCGAGACGGTGGGCATGAAGCACCTGCTGCGCACCGAGACCAGCGCCGGCCTGGCACCTGCTGCCTGGCGCCCGGCTACCTTGCGCATTACCCACGTGGGCAGCGGCCAGCAGTTCGAGCAGCCGCTGGCCTGGCGCGACACGGCCACGGGCGGACGCAGCGCCGAAAGCAGCTTGCAGCTACCGCGCGCGGCCAAGCTCGGCGAGTACCAGATCGAACTCGTGGGCATCGACCAGGAGGCCGAGCGCAGCCTGGTCTCGGGCCGCTTCCGCGTGGAGGAGTTCCGCCTGCCCGTCATGGAGGGCCGCGTCGCGCCCGCCACCAGCGGGCCGCTGGTGCAGCCGGGCGCGCTGGCGGCCAACGTGCAGGTCAACTACGTGGCCGGTGGCGGCGCGGCCAGGCTGCCCGTGGAGGTCTCTGCGCTGCTGCGCGAGCGCTGGCTGGCTTTCGACGGGTACGACGCCTTCAGCTTTACGCCACCGCGCGACCGGCGCCAGGGCAACTCCGACGAAGGCGAGGAGGAATCGGAGGCCGCCAACGGCCCGCGCGTGATCGCCAACAAGCTGCCCCTGACGCTGGACGCCCAGGGCGCAGGCCGCGTCGCGCTGCCCGAGATCCCGGCCGCCCCGCGCGCGCAGGAGCTGCTGCTCGAGGCCCGCTACGCCGACCCGAACGGCGAGATCCAGACCCTGCGCGGCACGCACACGGTCTGGCCGGCCGGCGTGGTGGCCGGCCTCAAGACCGAAGGCTGGGTCTCGGCGCGCGGCAAGGTGCAGCTGCAGGCGCTGGCATTGGACCTCGCCGGCAAGCCCAAAGCCGGCGTGGCGCTGGAGGTGCGCGCCCAGGCCCATGTGGCCACGACCAGCCGCAAGCGCATGGTCGGCGGCTTCTACACCTACGACACCATGCGCGAGACGAAAGACCTGGGCAGTGTCTGCAGCGGCAAGAGCGATGCGCGCGGGCTGCTGCTGTGCGAGGCCCAGCTGGGCCAGGGCGGCGAGGTCGAGCTGGTCGTGACGGCCAGGGACGAGGCCGGCCGCAGCGTGCAGGCCGCAAGCTCGGTCTGGGTCACGCGCCAGGGCGAGCTCTGGTTCGGCGGCGAGAACCACGACCGCATCGACCTCTTGCCGGAACAGCGCGCCGTCAACCCCGGCGACACTGCCGTGCTGCAGGTGCGCATGCCGTTCCGCCAGGCCACGGCCCTGGTCACCGTGGAGCGCGAGGGCGTGCTGTGGCACGAGGTCGTGGAACTGAGCGGACAGGACCCGACGCTGCGGCTGAAGGTGCAGGAAGGCTGGGGCCCCAACGTCTACGTCAGCGCGCTGGTGCTGCGGGGCCGGTTGCGCGAGGTGCCCTGGTACTCGTTCTTCACCTGGGGCTACAAGGCGCCGCGCAGCTGGTGGAGCGCGTTCTGGAACAGCCGCGGCGAGGTGGTGGCACCGAGCGCGATGGTCGACCTGTCCAAGCCCGCCTTCCGGCTCGGTGTGGCCGAACTCCAGGTCGGCACGCGCGCCCACCGCATCGACGTGCAGGTGCAGCCCGACCGCACCAGCTACCAGGTGCGCGAGCGCGTGCAGGTGCGCATCTCGGCCAAGCTGCCCGATGGCAAGCCGGCCGCGGGCGCCGAGGTGGCGCTGGCCGCTGTCGACCAGGCCCTGCTGGAACTCGCGCCGAATGACAGCTGGGACCTGCTGGACGCGATGTTCCAGCGCCGCGCCTGGGGCGTGCAGACCGCCACCGCGCAGATGGAAATCATCGGCAGGCGCCACTACGGCCGCAAGGCCGTGCCGGCCGGCGGCGGCGGCGGGCGCAACCCCACGCGCGAGCTGCTGGACACGCTGCTGCTCTGGAACCCGCGCGTGGTGCTGGACGCGCAAGGCCAGGCCTCCGTGGAGGTGCCGCTCAACGACGCGTTGACGAGCTTCCGCATCGTCGCCGTGGCCGACAGCGGCCAGGCCTTGTTCGGCACCGGCCAGGCCAGCGTGCGCACCACGCAGGACCTGCAGATCATCAGCGGCCTGCCGCCACTCGTGCGCGAGGACGACCGCTTCCGCGCCCAGTTCACCTTGCGCAACACCACGGCCAAGGCCATGCGCGTGGAGTTCAAGCCGCGGGCCACGCTGCTGGAGTCGAGCGCAGCGCCGGGCCGCCCCAAGCAAGCGAGCACCCCCTCGGGGGGCAGCGCAGCACACGAAGTGGCAAGCGTGGGGGCTCCATTGGCGCCCCAGACCATCGAGATACCGCCGAACGAGGCGCGCGAAGCGACCTGGGATGTGGTGGCGCCGACGCAGCTCGCGCACACGCGGGCCGAGTCCATCCTCTGGGAAGTCGAGGCGCGCGATCTGTCGGGCAACGCGCGCGACGCGCTCAAGGCCAGCCAGCGCATCGTGCCGGCCGTGCCCATCGCCGTGCAGCAGGCCACGCTGGTGCAGTTGGACGGGCCGTTCGCGCAGCAGGTGCAGCCGCCGGCCCAGGCCCTGCTCACCAACGGCAAACCGCGCGGCGGCCTCTCGCTCGCGTTGCAGCCACGCCTGGCCGATGGGCTGCCGGGCGTGCGCGACTGGTTCCTGCGCTACCCCTATACGTGCCTGGAGCAAAGCAGCAGCCGCGCGCTGGGCCTGGAGGACGAAGCCATGTGGAAGGGCGTGGTGGCCCAGCTGCCCACCTACCTGGACGGCGACGGCCTGGCCAACTACTTCCCGCCGCGCGATGGCGAGGCCGCGCGCGGCAGCGACACGCTGACGGCCTACCTGCTGGCCGCGACCCACGAGGCGGCCGCACTGGACCCGCGCTTCGCGCTGCCCCAGCCCATCCGCAGACAGATGGAGGACGGCCTGCTCGCCTTCGTCGAGGGCCGCCTGCAGCGCAGCTTCTGGAGCCCGCGCGCCGACCTGGACGTGCGCAAGCTCGCGGCACTCGAAGCCTTGTCGCGCACCGGCCGCGCGCCGGCCCGTCTGCTGGCCAGCCTGACCATCGCGCCCGAGCAATGGCCCACCCATGCGCTGCTGGACTGGCTGCAGATCCTGCAGCGGGTGGCTGATGTGCCGCAGCGCGCCCAGCGGCTGGAGCAGGCCCAGCAGCTGCTGCGCACGCGGCTCGCGTTCGCCGGCACGCGTGTGGGCTTCTCCACCGAGCAGGGTGACGCCTGGTGGTGGCTGATGGCCAACACGGACGCCAACGCCGCGCGCCTGCTGCTCGCGGTGCAGAACGAGGCCGGCTGGCAAGCCGACATGGGCCGGCTGGCCAGCGGCCTCATCGCGCGCCAGCAGCGCGGCGCCTGGCAGACCACCACGGCCAACCTCTGGGGCAGCCTGGCACTGCGCAAGTTCTCCGCGAAATACGAGGCCGATCCGGTGACGGGTAGCACGCGCGCGCAGCTGGGCGGCGAGAGCGTGCGCGCCGACTGGCCCGCGAACGCGGCAGCAGGCGCCCCGCCGTCCCAATTCCTGCCCTGGCCCGGGACGGGCGGCGCCACGCTGCAGGCCACACACGAAGGCAGCGGCAAGCCCTGGCTCACGCTGCAGTCGCTGGCCGCCGTGGAAGTGAAGGCGCCGTTCGACGGCGGCTACCGCATCGCGCGCGAGGTGGTGCCCGTCGAGCAGGCCCGGCCTGGCCGCTTCACGCGCGGCGACATCCTGCGCATCCACCTCACCGTGACGGCCGCGCAGGACATGAGCTGGGTCGTGCTGTCCGACCCCGTGCCGGGCGGCGCCACCATCCTGGGCAGCGGCCTGGGCCGCGATTCCGCCATCGCCACCCAGGGCGAGCGCAGCAAAGGCAACGCCTGGCCGGCCTTCGAGGAGCGCGGCTTCGAAGCCTTCCGCAGCTACTACGGCTTCCTGCCCAAGGGCGAGGTCCAAACCAGCTACACGGTGCGGCTCAACAACGTGGGCGAGTTCGCGCTGCCGCCCACGCGCGTGGAAGCCATGTACGCGCCCGAGATGTTCGGGGAGGTGCCGAACGCGCGGGTGAAGGTGGAGGCGGCGCCGTGAGCGCACGCGGCGAGGGGCCCCGCGCAGCGGGGATCGACGCCAGCGCGAATGGCGCCAGCCGCCGACCCAAGCCGGCGTGTGGGCCCGCGCGACCGCGAGGAGGCGGCACCGTGAGGGCTGGCCTACCAGGTTTCCAGCACCAGCCGGTCCGGCACATGGCCGAAGGCGCGGTCGCGGCTCACCAGGATGCAGTCCGTGGCCACGGCGTGCGCCGCGATCATCATGTCCAGGTCGCCGAGGCTCACGCCCTTGGCCTCCCAGCCGGCCCTGAGCTCGCCGTAGCAGCGGGCAACCTCGTCGTCCCAAACCAGCACCTCGACGCGCAGCACGAACGCGTCGATGCGCAGGCGCAGGCCTGGTGGGCGGCCGATGCGCTGCCACCCGTATTCCAGTTCCGCCAGCGTCACGCTGGAAATGGCGATGCGCCCCATGGGCGTCTGCGCGATGCGCGCCAGCAGACCAGCGTCCTTGGCCCGGATGGCGTGGCTGACGATGTTGGTGTCCAGCAGGTACCGCCCGCCGCCAGCCGCCACGGTCGGCACCGTGCTCATTCGCTCCAGTCCTCGAACGGGCCGCGTCGCGTGTGCGTCTGCTCGCGCTCCGTCAGGAAATCGTCCGCATCCGACGTCTGCGCCACCACGTCCAGGAAGCCCTGCCAATCGGCCGGCTTTCGCGATAGCACCACATCGCCGGTCAATGGGTCGCGGCGGATGAACACCTCCGTCTCGGCGAAGCGGAACTCGCGCGGCAAGCGCACGGCCTGACTGCGGCCCGTGACGAATACCTTGGCAGTTTGCATGGAGAACTCCTTCGAACGATATCGCTCATGATATCTACCAAGCCAACGACGTTCAAGCGTGTGGTCATGGCCGGGCTCGCGGCACTGGCATGCAGTGCCCACGCCCTGCCCTCCTACGACGAGGTGCGCAGCGCGCACCGGCCGTCCGAGACCCTGGTGCTCGCGCGCGACGGCCAGCTGCTGCAGCGCGTGCGCACCGACGCCAGCGTGCGGCGCGGCTCCTGGACCACACTGGCCGAGGTCTCGCCCGCACTGCGCACGGCGCTGGTGCTGAGCGAGGACCGCTCGTTCTGGCAACACAGCGGCGTGGACTGGCGCGCCGTCTCGGCCGCCGCCTGGGCCAACCTCTGGAACACGCGCACGCGCGGCGCCTCCACGCTGACCATGCAGCTGGCGGGCCTGTTGGACGAAGACTGGCGTGCCGGGCCTGGCGGCCGCAGCATCGGCCAAAAGCTGGGCCAAGCCGTCGCCGCACAGCGGCTGGAGCGCAGCTGGCGCAAGGACCAGATCCTGGAGGCCTACCTGAACCTGGTGCCGCTGCGCGGCGAGATCGTCGGCATCGATGCACTCGCGCGCAGCCTGTTCGGCAAGGCGCCGCACGGGCTGGACGCACGCGAAGCCGCCATCGCCGCGGCCCTCGTGCGCGGGCCGAACGCGGCGCCGGCGGTGGTGGCGCGGCGCGCCTGCAGCGTGCTCAAGGACAGCACGGGCGCAGCCGATTGCGCCGGCATGGAGTTGCTCACGCTGGGCGCCTTGCAGCGCCGCAGCTGGGCCGCCAGCGAAGGCATCGCGCCGCACCTCGCGCGCCGGCTGCTGCACGAGGACCGCACAGGCGCGCCCAGCCTGCGCAGCAGCCTGGACGCCGGCCTGCAGCGCTTTGCCCAGCAGCAGCTGGCCCAGCACCTGCGCGAGCTGCGCGGGCGCAACGTGGAGGACGGCGCGCTCGTGGTGCTGGACAACGCCAGCGGCGAGGTGCTGGCCTGGGTCGGCTCTTCAGGTACCTTGGGCCGCGCCGCCGAGGTCGACGGCGTGCTCGCGCTGCGCCAGCCCGGCTCCACGCTCAAGCCCTTCCTGTATGCCCAGGCCATCGCCGAGGGCCGGCTCACGGCGGCTTCGCTGCTGGAGGACGCGCCCACGCACATCGCCACGCCGGCCGGCCTGTACATCCCGCAGAACTACGACCGCCGCTTCAAGGGCTGGGTCTCGGTGCGCACGGCCCTGGCCTCCTCGCTCAACGTGCCGGCCGTGCGCACGCTGGTCATGGTCTCGCCCGATGCCTTCGCGCGCCAGCTGCAGGCCCTGGGCCTGGCGCTCGCGCACGGCGGCGACTACTACGGCACCAGCTTGGCTTTGGGCAGCGCCGAGGTCTCCCTGCTGGCGCTGACCAACGCCTACCGTGCGCTGGCCAACGGCGGCCACCCCGGCCCCGTGAGCCTGCAGCCCGGGCCGCGGCCCGCGCCCGGCCCGGCCGTGCTCGACGCGCGCGCGGCCTTCGTCGTCGGCGACATCCTGGCCGACCCGCTGGCCCGCGCCATGACCTTCGGCACCGACAGCGTGCTCGCCACGCGCGGCTGGGCGGCCGTGAAGACCGGCACCAGCAAGGACATGCGCGACAACTGGGCCGTCGGCTGGTCCGAGCGCTACACCGTGGGCGTGTGGGTCGGCAACGCGGGCGGCGCGGCAATGTGGGACGTCAGCGGGACCAGCGGCGCGGCGCCGATCTGGGCCGCGCTCATGCAGCAGCTGCACCGCCAATCGCCCAGCCGCGCGCCGCGCGCGCCGGCAGGTCTGGAGCAGGCGGCCGTGCGTTTTGGCGACGCGCTGGAGGCGCCGCGGCACGAGTGGTTCCTGCCTGGCACGGCGCAGCCCCTGTTTGCGCTGGCCCGGCCCGCCGAAGACCGCGCCGCCCCACCGCGCATCCTGGCGCCCGTGGACGGCAGCATCGTCGCGCTGGACCCCGACATCCCGCCCGCCCACCAGCGCCTATGGTTGCGCGCCCAGGGCCCGGACGCGCACTGGCGCATGGACGGCAAGCCACTCGGTCGCGGCCGCGAGTTGGCCTGGCTGCCCTGGCCGGGCCGGCACCAGCTGCAGCTGGTGGACGGCACCGGCGCCGTGCTCGACGCGGTGCGCATCGAAGTGCGCGGCGCGACCATCAAGGCGACTGGCGGCGCCGCGGCCGCGCCTGCCCGGCCAGTTGCGCCGTGACGTCCCCCGCTTCGGCGGCCATGGCCTGCACCACACCGCGGCAGTCCGGGCCACCCCGAGGAACAGGCCGCCATCGAGCGCCGCATGGCTGCCATCGTCGCCAGCGCCAAGGGCGCCGGCATCCTGACCGGCGACGCGGCGCGGGCCGGCCGATACATCGAACCGGGGGCAGCTTGCGTGACGGTGGGCGTGGACGTAAGCCTGCTGGCCCAGGGCATGCGCCGGGTGGCGGCAGACTTCGGCCTGGGCGCAAACGCGCGACCGGGCAATCGTTTCAGCTACTGACGCCGTGTGGCCGCCTCGCCCGGGCGCAGCGTGCATGCACGCGAGACAATGCAGTCGACTGTGCGAAATTCATCACATCGGCCGGATTGATCACCGCATTTGTGTGAAATAAGAGCGGGTGGCTTTCTATAGTTGCGCGGTCGCTGCTGTGGCAGCCCTTCATCAGCCCGGGCCCTGGGAATGCCGACCTCGCCGCTGTCACCGTCGCTCAGCCCGTTTTCCGACACCGCCGCGCTGGAATGGCTGTGCGCGGCTCTGGCCGTGCTGCTGGCCTTGGTCGCGTGGTTCGCATGGCGGCAATGGCGGGTGCTGCGCAGCGCCCGCAGCGACATGGTGCAGTTGCGCGAAGAAGCCGCGGCGCTGCGCCGGCAGCGCGCTGCCGATGCCGGCACCGCATCGGAACTGGACAGCCAGCGGGCGGCAGCCCGCCAGGCCGGGGAACGCGAGGCCGTGTACGCCTCGCTGATCAACGCCATGCCCGGCGCGGCCTACCGCTGCACGGCCGATGACAGTTGGACTGTGCTGTTCATCAGCGAGGCCATCCAGGGACTGTCGGGCTGGTCGCCGGCCGACTACCTCGCTTCGCCCGAGCTGCTGCGCGAACTGGTGCATCCCCAGGAACATGCGCGCGTCACCGCAGAGGTGCAGGCCGCGATCGACGCCGACCGCAGCTACACGCTCGAGTACCGCGCCGTGCACCGCGACGGCCATGTCTTCTGGGCCTGGGAACGCGGCAAGGCCCAGCGCGACGCCGGCGGCCGCGTGCTCTGGCTGGACGGCGTGGTGGTGGACATCAGCGAACGCAAGGCCATGGAGCAGGCGCTGCGCGATGCCAAGGACCGGGCCGAGCAGGCCGTGGCGGCCAAGACCCAGTTCCTGGCGAACATGGGCCACGAAGTCCGCACGCCGCTGAACGCCATCATCGGTTTCTCCGAGATCGTGCTGCGCAACGAACTCGACAGCCTGCAGCGCCAGTACGTGTTCAAGGTGCGCCAGGCCGCCACCACCTTGCTGCGGCTCATGAACGACATCCTGGACATGGCCAAGCTCGAACGCAACCAGCTGCAGTGCGTCGCGGCCGATTTCTCCTTGCGTGAGCTCGCGCAGCAGGCCCTTGCCGCCCAGCGTCAGGCTGCCGAGCACAAGGGTCTGGCCCTGCGGCTGGACGCGGAGCCCGGCCTTGGCGATGCGTTCCGTGGCGACGCAGCGCGCTTGCGCCAGGCACTGGACAAGCTGCTGGACAACGCCGTCAAGTTCACCGAAGAGGGCACGGTGCGGCTGCAGCTGGCACGCCAGCAGGGGCAGGTTCTGCTGGCCGTGCACGACACCGGCATCGGCATCGCCGCGCATGACCAGGCCCGCATCTTCGAAGCCTTCTCGCAGGCCGATGGATCGGCCAGCCGGCGTTTCGGAGGCACCGGCCTGGGCATCACGCTGGCCCGCCAGCTGGTCGAACACATGGGTGGCACGCTGACCGTGCACAGCGCCCCCGGCGAGGGGAGCGTGTTCCGCGTGCTGGTGCCGCTGGCCGATGCGGCGGTGGCGCCGACCGAGCCCGCCGTCGCCAACGCCGAGCACGAGACAGTGCTGCCAGCCGGGCTGCAGGCCTTGTTCGACGATGCGCCCGCCCAGGACGAGCAGCCCTGGCGCGACTCGCTCCGCGCCACCGTGCATGCCCTGCGCAATGGCGACCAGAGCGACACCGATCTGCCGCTGCTGCTGCAGCGGCTGCGCGGCCGGGGCCTGGCGCACCACGCGGCCCAGGTCGAGCAGGCGCTGGCGCGGTTCGACCTGGACCGTGCGGCCGAGCTGCTGGAAACGCTGCCGGCGCGCGTTTAGCCGAGCACGCGCATGAAGCCGGCGAAAAAGCCGGCCAGTGCCTGGTGCGCGTCCAGCGGCAACACCTGCGCCACATACTGGTCGGGCCGCACCACCACCAGCGCGCCGCGTGTGCGGTCGATGCCGCGCAGCGCATAGATGTCCTGGCCCGGCCTGCCGTCGACCGCGAAGACCTTCTCGTAGTCGATCAGGCCATGACGGCCCTTGTGCGGCAGCAGCAGCGCCGGCATGGTTTCCAGCGCCAGCGCGTCGTGCCTGTGCGGGAAGATGGCGCGCAGGTCGAAGACGGAATCCACATCCTGGCCGGCTGGCGTGTGGCGGCGCACGGGCGACTCCGGCGCTTCGGCCAGGAAACGGCACAGCGCGCGCAGGCCGCCCTTCTCGTCCCGGTGGTCGTCGGTGCCGGCAAAGGCATAGAGCCGCCAGCGGCCATCCGCGCGCGCCACATGGCCCAGCTGCAGCGGCCGCGCGTCGGCCACGCGCACCACGGGCGCGGAATGAAAGCGCGTGCCGACCACGAAGCCGCTGGCCAGCGCCTGGTGCGTGTCGTCGCCGCAGACCAGGGAGGGCCGGTACTGCGTGCCCACGCCCGCCGTGAAGCGGCCGTGCTGCTCGAAGTAGCGCTGAAAGGCCTTGGGGTCGACGCCGCCGCTGCCGCCTTCGGCGGGCCGGTCGCTGAACATGCGCGCCCAGTGGCGGTCGAAGTCGATGAGCTGCTGGGCCACGGCCTGGCGCTCCTCGGTGTAGCTCGCCAGCAGCGCCGGCGTGCACTGGCCGCGCAACACGGCTGCGAGCTTCCAGCCCAGGTTGAAGCTGTCCTGCATGGAAACGTTCATGCCCTGCCCGGCCTTGGGGCTGTGCGTGTGGCAGGCGTCACCAGCGATGAACACGCGCGGCAGCTGCCGGTCGGCGCGTTCGGCCGGCACGTCGTCGTAGCGGTCGCAGATGCGCTGACCGATCTCGTAGACCGACCACCAGGGCACGTCCTTCACCTCCAGCCGGTAGGGATGCAGGATGCGCTGTGCCGCGGCGATGAGCTGGTCCAGCGTGATCCCGCGCTGCGCGGCGCGCTCGTCCTCGCCGAGCTTGTCCATCTCGACGTACAGGCGAACCAGGTAGCCGCCCTCGCGCGGGATCACGAGCAGGTTGCCGTGTTCGGACTGCACGGCGACCTTGCTGCGGATGTCCGGGAAGTCCGTCACCGCGAGCAGGTCCATCACGCCCCAGGCCTGATTGGCCGAGTCGCCCACCAGTTGGCGGCCGATGGCCTTGCGCACGGCGCTGCGCGCGCCGTCGCAGCCGACCACGTAGCGGGCGCGCACGGTTTCTGGCTGCGCTGCGCCGGCACGCGCCAGCCGCACGGTCACCGGGTGATCGGCCGCCTCGGGATCGACCGCCACGTCCAGCACGCTGCGGCCGTAATAAGGCGCCATGCGGCTGGGCGAGCGGCGCATCTGCGTGAGGTAGAAGTCGTGCACGCGGGCCTGGTTCAGCACCACGTGCGGGAACTCCGACAGCCCGTACGGCGTGTCCTGCACGCGCCCGTGGCGCACGATGCCGCCCCGCTCCGCGTCCGGCTTCCAGAAGGTGACCTCGTTGATCCAGCAGGCTTCCTCCAGCACCTGCTGGCTGAAGCCGAAGGCCTCGAACATCTCCATCGTCCGGCAGGCGATGCCATCGGCCTGGCCCAGTTGCAGCGGGCCGTCCTTGGCCTCGACGATGCAGGTGCGGATGTCGCCGAAGGTCGCCAGCTGCGCGGCCAGCGTGAGGCCGGCCGGGCCGCAGCCCACGATCAGCACGTCCACCACGGAGGGAAGTGCGCCCGTTGTCGGCTGCGCCGCGCCAGCAGCAGACAGCACACGCGGGTCCCCGGATTGGAAGCCGTCGAGATGAAATTGCATGCAATGTCTCCTGTTCCAGCTGAGATTCTGTACGCATCAATATTATCAGCATACTTATGATTTGTGCAATGTGAGAATGGGACCATGAAGAAGACCAGCGCCAGCCAGCCGACGCCCGCCATCGACCTGCGCCAGCAACCTGGCCACAGCATCCGGCGCCTGCAGCAGATCGCGTTCGCCGTGTTCATGCAGGAGGCGGCCAGCGCGGGGACCACGCCGGTGCAGTACGCGGTGCTGCAAACGCTGTCGGACCAGCCGGGCATCGACCAGCGCACGCTGGCCCGCGCCGTCAGCCTGGACACCTCGACCATCGGCGGCGTGGTCGACCGACTCGAGGCGCGTGCCCTGCTCGCGCGCAGCCTGTCGCCGCAGGACCGGCGTGTGCGTCTGCTGCACCTGACCGAGGCGGGCGAGGCGCTGCGCCGGGAACTGCTGCCCACCATGCTGCAGGCCCAGCAGCGCATGCTGGATCCGCTGACCGAGGCCGAGCGCCAGCAGTTCATGGACATGGTTCAGCGCGTCATCGCCCACCACGCCAGCGTGGACGACAGCACCCCACCCGAGGGCTGACACCGCTCGGCAGCAGCGCCGCGCCTTCCGTCAGCACAAGCCCTGTGGAGCGTGGCGGCTGGCGCATGGCGCCACCACAATCGTGCGTTTACCCATCTGGAAAGAGAGCGCGCATGCCCACGCCCAAGTACCGCCTCGTCACCCGCAGCGACTTCGACGGCCTCGTCTGCGCCGTGCTGCTGAACGAGCTGGACATGATCGACGACATCCTGTTCGTCCATCCCAAGGACATGCAGGACGGCAAGATCGCCATCACCGACCGCGACATCACGACCAACCTGCCCTACGTGGCCGGTGCGCATCTGGCCTTCGACCACCACCTGTCGGAGACCATCCGCAACCAGGATGCGGGCAGCAACCACATCATCGACGCCGACGCGCCATCGGCAGCGCGCGTGGTCTACGACCACTACGGCGGCAAACAGCGTTTCCCGAACATCTCCGACGAGATGATGGAGGCCGTGGACAAGGCCGACTCCGCCCAGTACGTGCGCGAGGAGATCCTCGCGCCCACGGGCTGGGTGCTGCTGAACTACCTGATGGACGCGCGCACCGGCCTGGGCCGCTTCCGCGAGTTCCGCATCAGCAACTACGCGCTGATGATGGACCTCATCCGCTACTGCCGCGACCACAGCATCGACCAGATTCTCGAACTGCCGGACGTCAAGGAACGTGTGGAGCTGTACGACGAACACGCCGCCAAGGCGCGCGAGCAGATCCTGCGCTGCGGCAAGGTGCATGGCGACGTGGTGGTGCTGGACCTGCGCCAGGAAGAGACCATCTGGGCCGTCAATCGCTTCATCGTCTACGCGCTGTTCCCGCGCGCCAAAGTGTCCATCCACGTGATGTGGGGCGTGCAGAAGCAGAACACCGTGCTGGCCACGGGGAAGTCCATCCTGGACCGCAGCAGCCGGGCCAACATCGGCGAGCTGATGCTGCAGTACGGCGGCGGCGGCCACCAGGCCGCCGGCACCTGCCAGGTCGACAACGCGCAGGCCGACACCACGCTGCGCGAGGTGGTCGAGAAGATCAACGCGGCGGGCTGAGGCCGCCACGCCGCGGCCTCACTTCGGATCGAGCGGGGCCGCCACGGCCAGTTCGGCGAGCTTTAGCGCGCCCTGCAGCGAGCGCGCACCGGCGATGAAGCGGCCGTTGTGGCAGAACACCGCGTCGGCCACGCCGCTGGCTTGCGCCAATTCGGCATCGCGCAGGCCGGCCCAGGCGCGCGGCAGGTCCTTGCGGGCCTGGAACGACTGCGGCTCCACCGTCACCACATGCAGCTGGTGCTGCTGGTCGCTGGCGTCCGGGTAGACCACGAACCAGAGGTCCGGCATCTCGGCGCTCACATCGCGCCACGGCAGTCCGCCGCGCGGCAGCAGCAGCACACGGCCGCCGAACAGCGCCTGCGCCTCGCGCACCTGCTGCGCGCCCTGGTGGCGTGCGCGCTGCTGGTCCAGCGCCGCGAGCAGCAACTGCGTGACGAGGTCGACGGCCTGCGCGAAGCGCGCCTGCGACGCGGCATCGTCCTGTTCGGCCGTGCCGCGCCGGTCCCAGGGCAGGTTGAACTGCGCCAGCAGCGCCGACAGGCCGAACAGGCCCGGCGCGGCATTGGCGGCGCCGGTGTCGGCCCGGTCCAGGTGCTGGACCAGCGCCTCGTCCAGGCTGTCGGCGATGGCCTGCACCAGCGCCCCATCCTCGAGCCCGAACTGCTGCGCGACGAGCGCCGGACCATGCGCAGCCCAGACCAGACCGGCACTGGCATAGACCACCCCGTTCGCGCGCGCGCCAGCGAAGCCGCGCTGGTGGTGGTCGAAGCGGCCGCGTGCGGCATCCCATTCGCCGCCGACGTCCACGGCAAAGTCGGCCGCGGCGATTTGGGCCGCGTCGCGCGTGCGCAGCAGCCGCGCCTGGGGATGGAGCAGCCGCAGCACGGCCACGCCGAACACGTCGTCCGCGTGGAAGGAGCCGTTGTGGGTGGCGATGGTGGTGGGGGTGTTCATCGTGGGGTTCTCGTGAAGAAAAAAGGGCCGGGAGCATCCGCTCCCAGCCCTTCGTGCCGACGGCCGGAGGATCAGGCCTTCAGTGCCGCCAGCGCGTCGTTCAGCGTCTTGCTCGGGCGCATCACGGCCGCGGCCTTGGCCTCGTCCAGCTTGTAGTAGCCGCCGATGTCCACGGGCTTGCCCTGCACTTCGAGCAGTTCCTTCGCGATCTGCGCTTCCTTCTCGGTCAGCGTCTTGGCCAGCGGCGCGAACTTGGCCGCCAGTTCGGCGTCCTCGGTCTGCGCGGCCAGTTCCTGCGCCCAGTACAGCGCGATATAAAAATGGCTGCCGCGGTTGTCGATCTGGCCGGTCTTGGGGCTCGGACCCTTGTTGTTGTCCAGCAGCTTGCCGGTGGCCGCGTCCAGCGCCTTGGCCACGATCTTGGCCTTGGCGTTGTTGTTCTTGATGCCCAGTTCTTCGAGGCTCACGGCCAGCGCCAGGAATTCGCCCAGCGAATCCCACCGCAGGTGGTTTTCTTCCACCAGCTGCTGCACGTGCTTGGGCGCCGAACCGCCGGCACCGGTTTCGTACATGCCGCCGCCGGCCATCAGCGGCACGATGGACAGCATCTTGGCCGAGGTGCCCAGCTCCATGATGGGGAACAGGTCGGTCAGGTAGTCGCGCAGGATATTGCCCGTGGCGCTGATGGTGTCCAGCCCGCGGATCACGCGCTCCAGCGTGTAACGCATGGCGCGTACCTGGCTCATGATCTGGATGTCCAGGCCGGCCGTGTTGTGCTCGTGCAGGTACATCTTGACCTTGGTGATCATCTGCGCTTCGTGCGGGCGGTACTGGTCGAGCCAGAACACGACCGGCATGCCCGAGTTGCGCGCACGCGTGACGGCCAGCTTGACCCAGTCGCGGATGGCGGCGTCCTTGGTCTGGCACATGCGCCAGATGTCGCCCTGCTCCACGTTCTGAGAGAGCAGCACCTCGCCCGTGTTGAGGTCGGTGATGTTGGCCACGCCGTCTTCGGGCACTTCGAAGGTCTTGTCGTGCGAGCCGTATTCCTCGGCCTGCTGGGCCATCAGGCCCACGTTGGGCACCGTGCCCATGGTCTTCGGATCGAACGCGCCGTGCCACTTGCAGAAGTTGATGATCTCCTGGTAGATGCGGGCGAACGTCGACTCGGGCATCACGGCCTTCACGTCCTTCAGGCGGCCGTCGGCGCCCCACATCTTGCCGCCGTTGCGGATCATGGCCGGCATCGAGGCGTCGACGATGATGTCGTTGGGCGAATGGAAGTTGGTGATGCCCTTGGCCGAGTCGACCATGGCCAGCTCGGGCCGGCCTTCGTGGCAGGCGTGCAGGTCGCGCTTGATCTCGTCCTGCTTGCTCTGCGGCAGCGCGGCGATCTTGGTGTACAGATCGACCATGCCGTTGTTGACGTTGACGCCCAGTTCCTCGAAGAGCTTGGCGTGCTTCTCGAAGGCGTCCTTGTAGAAGATCTTGACGCAGTGGCCGAACACGATGGGGTGCGAGACCTTCATCATGGTGGCCTTGACGTGCAGCGAGAACATCACGCCGGTCTTGTGCGCGTCCTCGATCTCCTTCTCGTAGAACTCCACGAGCGCCTTCTTGCTCATGAACATCGAGTCGATGATCTCGCGGTCCAGCAGGGAGACCTTGGGCTTGAGCACGATGGCCTTGCCGCTCTTGGTGATGAGCTCCATCTTCACGTCGCGCGCCTTGTCCAGCGTCATCGACTTCTCACCGTGGTAGAAGTCGCCGGCGTGCATGTGCGAGACGTGCGAGCGCGAGGCCTGGCTCCACTCGGCCATGCTGTGCGGGTTCTTGCGTGCGTACTCCTTGACGGCCTTGGGCGCGCGGCGGTCGGAGTTGCCTTCGCGCAGCACCGGGTTCACGGCCGAGCCCGTGCACTTGTTGTAGCGTGCGCGGATGTCCTTTTCCTCGTCCGTCTTCGGGTTCTCGGGGAAGTCGGGAATCTTGTAGCCCTTGTCCTGCAGTTCCTTGATGGCGGCCTTGAGCTGGGCCACCGAGGCGCTGATGTTAGGCAGCTTGATGATGTTGGCCTGCGGCTTGAGCGTGAGCTTGCCCAGCTCGGTCAGGTTGTCGGGCACGCGCTGGTCTTCGCTCAGGTACTCGGGGAACTGGCCCAGGATGCGGCCGGCCACCGAAATGTCGCTGGTTTCCACGTCGATGCCGGCCGGTGCAGCGAACGCCTGCACGATGGGCAGGAAGGAATGCGTCGCCAGCAGCGGCGCCTCGTCGGTGAGGGTGTAGATGATCTTGGGTTTGGTCTCTGCCATGACGGATTCCTAGGCGGTGGTGAAACGGTGAAAAAAGAGGCTGGTCAAGCGATGGCTTTTTCGAACAGGCCGCGCGCGATGACCTTAAGCGCGAGGGTTTCCTCGGCGCCCTCGAAGATGGACAGCACCCGGGCGTCCACGAAATAGCGGCTCACGGGCGTCTCCTCGGCGTAGCCCATGCCGCCGTGCAGTTGCAGCGCATCGCGCGTAAGCAATTCTGCCGAACGGCAGGCCAAGAGCTTGATCTGCGCGGCCTCGATGCGGCCATCTGCGGCCTCGAGCCGGTTGCCCACGGCATAGGCCGTCTGGCGGCAGGCGGCCAGGCGCGCGGCCATCTGCGCGAGCCGGGCCTGCGTGAGCGGGAACTCGATGAGCGGCTGGCCGAAGACCTTGCGGTCCTGCGTATAGCGCAGCGCTTCGCGGAGCGCGGCACGCATCACGCCGGTGGCACGTGCCGAGGTCTGCATGCGCCCGCCGACCATGCCGGCCATGTTGAAGTAAAAGCCCTTGCCCAAGCCGGCCTCGCCGCCCAGCACATGGCTGTCGGGCACGAAGAAATCCTCGAACGCGAGTTCGTAGGAATGCATGCCGCGGTAGCCGATGGTCGGGATGGCCTTGCCGCGCAGGCGGCCGCCGCCTTTGGGCTGGAAGTCGAAGGCGTGGTCCTCGGTCGAGGGCTTCTCGACCAGCAGGATGGACAGGCCCTTGTAGCCGGCCGCTTTGTCGGAATTGGTACGCGCCACGACCATGAGCAGGCCGGCCTTGCCGGCGAAGGTGCACCAGGTCTTGGCGCCGTCCAGCCGCCAGCCGCCGGGCACGCGTGTGGCCTTGAGCGCCAGGCTGGCGACGTCCGAGCCATGGTCGGGCTCGGTCATCGCGATCGCGCAGAGCGGTTCGCCGGCCGCGATCTTCGGCAGGAAGTGCTGCTTCTGTTCCTCGGTGCCGCCTGCAAGCAGCGCGCGCGAGAGGATCTCGGGCCGCGTGATCAGGCTGCCGGCCGCGCCCAGGGAGGCCTCGGACAGCGCCTCGGTCACGGCGATCATCATGGCGGTGTCGTCGTGCTGGCCCGGGGCGCTGCCGCCGTATTCGTGCGGGATCGACAGGCCGAACACGCCCATGTCGCGCAGCGGTCCGAGGATGGTCTCGGGAATGGTCAGGTCCTGCGCATGGATCTCGGCCGCCAGCGGCGCGACCACATCGACGCCGAAGCGGCGGAACGCGTCGCGCGCCATCGCCACCTCCTCGCTGACGGTGACGGGGCCGATCTCGGACTCCGACGCAGCCAGGGCGCGCGCGGCCGACGTCAGTGCGGCAGGGCCCGCCGCGGCGCGGCGCAGTGCGGGCCACTGGGGATCGGCGGCCCAGGCGCGCAGCGGCGCGCCGTCCAGGTCGGCGTCGATGGCCACGGCGTCGAGCCGGGACTGCACGGAGCGCATCGCCTCGGTCGCGAACAGCAGCGCGAGCGCGCGGTCCAGCCCGGCGGGGGCCGGCGCCTGCAGCACGGTCTGCGCGGCCAGCAGTTCGGCGCTGGCCCAGGCCAGCTCGTACGACACCCCTTGCGCCGCATCGAGTGCCGCTGCGTCGAGCCTGCCGGAACCGGCGCCGCAGCGCTGTGCGACGGCCAGCACAGCGGCATCGAACAGTGCCTGCAGGCCGCCAAGCAGGCGGCGCGCGGCATCGACAAGGTCCGTCTCGGACGTCATGGAAAGGGCTCCAAGGGGGGGTGGGTCGGGGGCGATGATAGCGACAGGGCAGACCGACCCTGTGCCAATCGGTGCAAATGCGTGGGATGTATACCATTGCGCGGCCGCGCCGGCTGTCGCCACGGCAGCACGTATGCTCGCCCGGGTGACCCCGCCGCCTCTGCCCCGCCGCATCGCCCACCTGGACATGGACGCGTTCTACGCCTCCGTCGAACTGCTGCGCTATCCGCAGTTGAAGGGCCTGCCCGTGGTGATCGGCGGCGGCCGGCGCCGGGTGGACAGCGTGCTGGAACAGGGCGCGGACCTGCCGATCGACCAGTTCCCGCGACTGGGCGACTACAAGGGCCGCGGCGTCATCACCACCGCCACCTACCCTGCGCGCGCCTTCGGTGTGGGCTCGGCCATGGGCATGATGAAGGCGGCCAAACTGTGCCCCCAGGCCATTTTGCTGCCGGTCGACTTCGACGAGGTCCGGCGCTTTTCGCGTGCCTTCAAGAGCACCATCCTCGAGATCGCGCCACTCATGGAAGACCGCGGCGTGGACGAGGTCTACATCGACTTCACGGAAGTGCCGGGCGGGCAGCGCGAAGGCGGCCGCGTGCTGGCGCGGCTGATCCAGAAGTCCATCTTCGATCGCACAGGCCTGACCTGCTCGATCGGCGTGGCGCCCAACAAGCTCATCGCCAAGATGGCCAGCGAGTTCGACAAGCCCAATGGCATTTCCATCGTGCACAAAGCGGACCTCGAGCCGCGCATCTGGCCGCTGCCCGCGCGCAAGATCAACGGCATCGGTCCCAAGGCCGATGCCCGGCTGCAGGCGCTGGGCATCACGACGATCGGCGACCTCGCGGCCAAGGACCGGGCCTGGCTCATCGAGCACTTCGGCCGCGCCTACGGCGCCTGGATGCACGAGGCCGCGTGGGGCCGCGACACCCGGCCCGTGGTGACCGCGAGCGAACCCGTCTCCATGAGCCGCGAGACCACCTTCGACCGCGACCTGCACGCCGTGCGCGACCGGGCCGAACTCTCGGCCATCTTCACGCAGCTGTGCGAGAAGGTCGCCGGGGATCTGCAGCGCAAAGGCTACGTGGGCAAGACCATCGGCATCAAGCTGCGCTTCGACGACTTCCGGATTGCCACGCGCGACCAGACCATTGCGCAGCACACGGCCGATGCGCGGCTGATCCGCCAGGCGGCAGGCCAGTGCCTCAAGCGCGTGCCGCTGGACCGGCGGCTGCGGCTGCTGGGCGTGCGCGTGGGCTCGCTCGCCAAGCCGGGCGAACTCGCGCTGCGGGCCGAGGCGCCCGTGCCCGTGACGGGCGAACTTTTCTGACCGGCTTGCAATGCAAAGATTTGCGAAGTAAGGGCATTCGCCCCGGTGGTGCGCCGCGCCATCCTTAGAATCTTCTGTCAATACAAATCATTCTCATCCTTTCTGCGCCACCGGCCTGCCGGCATGCCGCAGCGCCACGGTCACTGCCGGCCGTGCGCCGACTTTTCAACCACCAGGGAGATTGCATGAACAACCGACGTACTGCTGCACGCTGGGGCCGCCCGGTCCAGACGCTGCTGGCCGTTTCCATGGCGCTGGGCCTGGCCGCCTGCGCCTCGGGGCCGCAGTTCGACGCCAACGATGCCGCCTTCAAAGGCCGCATCGCCGTCACCGACACGCCCGTCGTGCTGGCCGGCCAACCCGTGACGCTGGCCGGCCGCGACTTCAAGCCGGGCCAGAAGGTCACCGTGAGCTACGGTGGCGTGGTGCTGGGCCAGACCGCCACGGCCGACAAGGACGGCAACTTCCGCACCCGTTTCGTGCTGCCGGCCGATGCCGACGTGGGCCGCTACAGCCTCGTCGCCAGCGCCGCCGAACCGGCCGCCTCGCTGCTGGTGCCGCTCAAGATCTCGCCGAACGTGCCGCTGTCGGGCCAGGAGCGCTTCAAGGTCCAACTGCAGCCGCTGGTGCCAGGCCTGTACCAGGCCGGCTACTCGGCCAGGACCGACCGCGTGTTCGTGACCTCCGCCGTGGGCCGCCCGCCCATCACACGCAGCGAACTCGTGAAGGTCAACGCCCAGACGCTGGCCATCGAGCAGCGCGTGACCGCCCCTGTGGCCCCAAGCCGTCCCGGCGCGCCGGCCCCAGCCGCCAACGCCCTGCCCGGCCTGTACGCGGTGTACGGCGTGGGCGTGGACGATGCCAACGGCAATGTCTGGGTCACCAATACACGCCAGGACACGGTGGCCGTGTACCGCCAGTCCGACCTCGCCATCGTCAAACAGTTCGAGCCCGGCGTGGTGCCGCATGCGCGCGACATCCTCGTGGACGGCGTGCAGGGCAAGGCCTACGCCTCGCCGGTCGGCGAGCCGCAGATCGCCGTATTCAGCACCAAGACCCCGGCACTGCTCAAGAACATCCCGATCCAGACCGGTATCCGCGGCCCGCAGGCCAAGCCTTTCTCGCCCATGAGCCTGGCGCTGGACACCGCCAGCAGCCGCCTGTTCGTCGTGAGCGCGGGCGGCGAAGTGGCCATCGTCAACACCCGCACCGACACCGTCGAGAAGGTGTTCCCGGTCGAGACCGCCGTGTCGGCGTCCGGCATCGCCTACGACGCGCAGAGCGACCGCATCTTCGTCGCGGCCCAGGGCTCGGACAACGTGGTCATCGTCGATGCCAAAACCGGCAAGACGCTGCACGACGTCAAGGTCGGCGCCGGCACGCTGAACGTGAGCTTCGACCCCGTGCGCCGCCTGGTCTACGCCGCCAACCGCGCGAGCGACACCGTGACCATTCTCGATCCGGACGGCAAGATCGTCGGCAACCTGGACGTGGGCAGCTTCCCCAACCACATCGCGCTGGACGGCAAGGGCACGGCCTTCACCATCAACAAGGCACGCGGCGCAGACGACGGCGAAGGCGACCGCATCGGCCGCATCACGGTGCGCTGAGCGCCGCCCCGCGCGCCCGGCAGAACGCCCCGGTCTCCGGGGCGTTTCTCGTTGTCAGGCGGAACACAAGCGCAGCACGCGCTGCGCCGCCACCATGACCACCGAGGCATGGTCTTCGTCGGGGAAGATGCGGAACGCGAGCCGCTCCGCCCCCAGCCAGGCCGTCATGTCCTCGGCCAATGCCTGGGCGCTGGCGACCATGCGGCGCTGCGCGCGGCGCGCGACCAGCTGGTCGTAGCCGGGCTGCTGGCGCTGCCAGGGCGGCACCGCGTCCTCCCACGCACCGGCCGCCATGAACACGCGCGGGTCCGGCTGGCCCGGCAGGGCTGCAGCGAGTGCTGCACGCAGCCCGGCCTCGTCCCACCAGATCGAGGGGCTGATGGCGGCCCAGATACGGAACGCCTGCGGCCGTGCGGCCAGGGCCTGCAGCACGAAGTGGCCGGCGAGCGAATGGCCGAACAGGGTCTGGCGTCCGGTGTCCAGCGGCAGTTCGGCGCGCAGCGCAGGCAGGAGTTCGTCGGCGATGAAGGACAGGAAACCGGATGCGCCTCCCACCCCGTTCACCACCGATCCATCGGCAGACGGACCCGCGGTGAAGTCGCGCCGGCGCAGCGCCTCGGCAAACGGTTCATCGCCATCGTGCGCGATGCCGACCACCGCGGTCGGCACGATGCCGGTCGCGTCGGGTCGGCGGCTCGAGCGGCGCACCAGTTCCACGAAGGTGCCGAACAGCGCATTGGCGTCGAGCACATAGACCGCTGGGAAACCGCCGGGCGGCGGGGTGCCGGACGGCACCCAGACACTGATGCGGTAGGCCTGGCCATTGGCCCGGGCTTGCCAGCGCCGCATCTGCGCACCCGGCATTTCGACGCTGGACCAGGCCCCGCTCACAACACGTCGTCCACCATGATCTGCAGCCCGCCGCGCGAGCAATGCTCCACGCGCGCCTGCACGCCATAGACCTGCGCCAGCGACGCGGGCGTGATGGCCTCGCCAGGCGTACCGGTCGCCACGACCGCACCCTGCGACAGCATCACGATGCCGTCCGACCAGCGCGCCGCGATCTGCAGGTCATGCAGCACCAAGATGGCGATCATGCCGCGCTCGCGCGCCAGCTCCTGCACGAGGCGCATCACGCGCAGCTGGTGCTGCAGGTCGAGCGCGCTGATGGGCTCGTCGAGCAGCAGCACGCGCGGCGCGCGCACCAGGGCCTGGGCCAGCGAGACCAGCTGGCGCTGGCCGCCGGACAGGTGGTCCAGGCCCTCCATCGCCAGGTGCAGGATGCCCACGCGCTCGAGGATGGCCACGGCGCGCCGCTGCGCGGCTGCGTGGCTGTCGTCGCCCGGGTGGCCCGTGCTTGACGCCTGCAAGGCGCCCAGCACGCTTTCGAGCACAGACAGTGCCACGCCCTGCGGCAGCGTCTGCGGCATGTAGGTCACGCGGCGCGCATGCTCGGCCAGCGGCAGGCCGACGAGTTCCTCGCCGCCCAGGCGCACCGAACCGCTGGCGGGCTGCAGGCCGGCCAGCGCGCGCATCAGCGTGCTCTTGCCGGCCGCATTGGGGCCGACCAGGGAGTGCACCTCGCCGGCGCGCAGATCGGGCAGGTCCAACCCGCGAATGATCTGGCGCGCGCGGTAGCCCGTGGCCAGGCCGCGGACCTGCAATGTGTCGCCGTACTTCATGCGCGATCTTTGCTGCGGAAGATCAGCAACAGGAACACCGGCACGCCCACGATGGCCGTCACGATGCCCACGGGCATGATCGCGCCCGGCACCAGCGTCTTGCTGGCCACCGAGGCCAGCGACATCACGAGCGCGCCGCACAGCACACTGGCCGGCAGCAGGAAGCGGTGGTCCTCGCCGAGCATCAGCCGCGCCATGTGCGGGCCCACGAGGCCGATGAAGCCGATCGTGCCCGCGAAGGCCACCGAGGTCGCGGCCAGGAGGCTCACGCGCAACAGGGCGAGAAAACGCAGCCGGCCCACGTCCACGCCGAAGCTGCGCGCACGGTCCTCGCCGAGGCGCAGCGAGGTCAGCCGCCCGGCCGCCAGCAGCGAGAACGGCAGCACCAGCGCCAGCACCGCGGCCAGCACCCCGACGTGGCTCCAGGTCGCCCGCGACAGCGAGCCCATGCTCCAGAACACGAGCTGCTGCAGCGCCTCCTGCGAGGACAGGAACTGCACCAGCGCGACCAGCGCATTGAACGCGAAGACCAGCGCGATGCCCAGCAGCACCACGGTCTCCACGCCCGCGCCGCGGCGACGTGCCATGACTTGCAGCAGCAGCACCGAGCCGAACGCGAACACGAAGGCGTTGAGCGGGACCATCCACTGCAGCGGCACCAAGGGCAGGCTGATGCCCAGCACAATGGCGAGTGCCGCGCCGAACGAGGCGGCCGAGGACACCCCCAGCGTGAAGGGGCTGGCCAGCGGGTTGTTCAGGATGGTCTGCATCTCGGCGCCGGCCAGCGACAGCGCGGCACCGACCAGCACGGCCATCAGCGCATAGGGCAGGCGCACCTGCCAGACGATGGCCTGCTGCGGCGGCGTCAGGGCTTCGGACGAGAAGATGCCGCCCAGCACCTGGGCGGCCGTCAGCGACGAGGGCCCGGTCACGAGGTCCAGCGCGAAGGCCGCGACGCACAGCAGCGCCAGGCCCGCCACGGTCAGCATGCGGCGCACGACCAGGCGCCGGTAGGCCGCGAGCACGTCGCCCACGTTCAAGGGCAGCGTGGCGCTCATTTCAGGCTGGTCCAGCCCGCGCCCTGGTAGGGCACGGCCAGGAACCTGCTGTTGATCTCGGCCAGCGTCTTGCCCGGGTCCACGTCCTGGAACAGTTCGGGATGGATCCAGGTCGCGAAGGCCTCGATCGCCACGATGTCGATCGGCGAATTGATGAGCTGGTGCGCCAGTCCGAAGCTGCGCCCGCTCTTGACGGCCGAGAGTTGGGCGATGCCCTGGCGCTGCGTCACGGCCACCAGCGAGGCGCGCGCACGCGCTGCGTCGTAGCCCGCACCGAGCACCAGGCCGCCGCTCTTTTCCAGATGCGCCCCCCCCGTGGCGATGTAGACCTGGGGGTCGCGCGCCATCACGTACTCGATGTTGAGCTTGCCGGTCGGCGCCTTGAGCACGTCGGCGCCGATGTTGTGGCCGCCCACGAAGTCGATGTACTCGCCCATGTTGCCCTTGCCCGGCGAATTGCAGCAGTCGCCCGTCATGCCCGCATGGGCCTCCAGGAACACCGTGGGCCGCGCCGTTGGCGCAAGTTGGGCCACGCGCCGGGCGATCCTGTCCAGGTGCGCGCGGCGCAGCGCGATGAACGCCTCGGCCTTGGCCTGGCCGCCCGTCAGCTGGCCCAGGATGCGCAGGCTGGGCTCCTGGTTCCGGAACGGGTTGTCGAAGAAGTCGATGAACACCACCGGGATGCCGGCCGCCTGCAGCTGCGCCGCCTGCGCCTGGGAAGGGCCCGCGCCGACGGAGACCACGGCCACGTCGGGCGCGGCGGCCAGCACGGCCTCCAGGTTGAAGCTGCCGGCCGAGGACGCCACCTGCGGCACGCTGCGCAGGGCCGGAAACTTTGCGACGTACTGCGCATAGGTCGCCTCGCCGATGCGGTGCACGTCGCGCGGCCAGGCGGCCAGCCATTGCACGGGGTCGGCCTGGAGCAGCGACAGCGCGACCAGGAAGCGGCCGTCGTCGATGGAAATCTTGCGCACCTGGTCGGGCACGCGCACCTTGCGGCCGGTCAGATCGGTGAGTTCGGCCGCTGCGGCCGCACCGAGGGACGCGACCAGGGCCGCCAGCACCAGGCCGCAGGCCACGACGGTGCGGTACAGGCTAGTTTTCAAGAACGATTCCTATCTACAACGCAAACCGCGGATGTTGCCACAGGGCCCCGCGCGCAGCGCCGGAACCGCCCCCACGCCAATGCAAAGTATTGCGAAGCAAAGGGCTGATGCACCCGATGGGCATGGACGGCACCTAGAATGCTCAGTACAAATAATTCTCATCTACAAGCCGGGCCGGTCCTGCGATCGGCCTCCGTGGAGGGCATGGCGCCGCAGACGCCCGATGCGCCGGCTGCATGCCTTGACTGTTTTTCGATCCTTGGCCTGTTCCATTCCTTCGTTCTCGGTTTCCGCACCGCGCCGCAGCCTGCTGCTGACGCTGGCAGCCATCGGCCTGCAGGCCTGCACGGCGGCCCCGCCGGCCGCGATGCCCTACCGCCGCGAAGGCTTCGGCCTGGCGTCGGCCGACGGCCGGCGCCGCTACCGCGTGCAGCTGCTGCTGCCCAACGCCAGGCCGCCGGCCAGCGGCCATCCGCTGCTCGTCATGCTGGACGGCAATGCCGCCTTCGACGCGCTCGGCCACGAACTGCTGGCCCGCCAGGCGCAAAGCAGCCCGCTGGCCATCGCCACGCTGGGCTACGACACCGCCCAGGACCTGGACGTCGCGGCCCGCGCCTTCGACTACACGCCGCCCGTGCCGGGCGAAAACCCGACCTGGGACGATGCGCGGCGCCAGCGCCCGGGCGGTGGCGCGGACCTGTTCCTGGACGTCGTGGAGGAGCAGGTGCTGCCCGAGTTGCATCGCCGTGCGCCCTGCGATCCTGGGCGCACGACGCTCTGGGGCCATTCCTACGGCGGCCTGCTCGCGCTCTACACGTTGTTCACGCGGCCGCAGCTGTTCACGCGCTACGCCGCGGCCGATCCCTCGCTCTGGTGGCACGACGGCTACCTGCTGTCGGTCGAGCAACGCGCGCGCCCGCTCCCCCACGGCCGGCCCACGCAGCTGCTGCTGATGGCCGGCGGCGCCGGCACGGCCACACGGTCGCAACGGCCCGGCATGGACGGGGAGGCGCGCAACCGCCGCGCGATGCTCAGCGAAGCCACACCCCAGCTCGCCGAGCGCCAGGCTCGGCGCGCCGGCCTGGCGACGACCTACCAGCCGTTCCCGGGCATCGGCCACGGGCCGATGCGGCCGGCCTCCATCCCGCCCACGCTGGCCTTCGCCGCTGCCTGAACATGGACGCCACCTCCACCCCCACCGCCGTGCGCACCACGCCGCCGCCCATGGGCCCGCTGGTGTTCGCCGCGCTGACCGGCACCATGGCCATGATGGCCTTCGTCGCCGTGGTCGGCCCCATGGTGCGCCGGCTCGCGTTGCCCGAATGGGTGGCCGGCCTGTCGGTCACGGCAGGCGGCCTGCTCTGGATGCTGCTGGCACGCTGGTGGGGCGGCGTGGGCGACCGGCGCGGCCGCAAGCCCGTGCTGCTGGTCGGTTTCGCGGCCTTCGCCCTGGCCTACTGGGTGCTGGCAGCAGGCATCGACCTCGCGCTGCACCAGAAGATCGGCGGCCTAGCCGCGCTGGCCGTGCTGGTCGGCGCACGTGCCGCCATCGGCGCCTTCTACGCCGCAGTGCCGCCGACCGCGGCCGCCGTGGTGGCCGACCACACGCTGCCGCGCGAGCGTCCCGCCGCCATGGCCAAGCTCGGTTCGGCCAACGCCATGGGCCTGGTGCTCGGCCCCGCAGCGGCCGGCTGGCTGGCCGGTCGCGACCTGGCGCTCGCCTTGTACGCGGCGGCCGCCCTGCCGCTGATCGCGCTGGCGGTCGTCTGGCTGGCGCTGCCGGGTGGCAGGCCTGCCGCGCAGCGCCCGCCCGGCGCAAAGCCCATGGGCCTGTTCGACGCGCGCTTGCGCGTCGCCGCGCTGACCGGCTTCGCGGCCATGGGCTCGGTCGCCATCGCCCAGGTGCTGGTCGGCTTCTTCGCGATCGACCGGCTGGCCCTGCCCGTGGACCAGGGCGCGCGCGTGGCCGGCCTGGCGCTGACCTGCGTGGGCTGCGCGCTGATCGTCTCGCAGCAATGCGTGATGCGTTTGCCGAGCGTGCCGCTGGCGCGCTGGATCGTGCTGGGCGCGGTCATCGCCGGCTGCGGCTTCGCCAGCGTGGCGGCCGTGCAGTCGCAAGGCATGCTGCTGGGCAGCTACGGCGTGGCCGCGTTCGGCATGGGCCTGATCTTCCCCAACTTCCAGGCCATGGCCGCCAACGCCGTGCAGCCGCACGAACAGGGCGCGGCCGCTGGCACGCTGTCGGCAGCCCAGGGCCTGGGCATGGTGCTCGGCCCCATGGCCGGCACGTTGCTGTACCGGGTCTCGCCCGCCCTGCCCTACCTGCTGGTGGGCGCGGGGCTCTGGGCCCTGGCGATCTTCTCCTTCGCGCGCCTGCGGCGCGCGGCGACCACATGACCGATCCACTGATTCCCTTGCGCCAGACCTGGCCCGCCGATCTGGTCGCGCGCTACCGCGCGGCCGGCCACTGGCGCGGCGAAACCTTCCCCGCCATGCTGCGCGAGCGTGCCGCGCGCTTTGCCCAGCGCACCGCCATCGTCGGCGGTGACGCGCGCTGGACCTATGCCGAGCTGGCCCGCCGCGCCGAGGCCATCGCCGCCGGCCTGCTGGCGCGCGGCCTGCGACCCGGCGAGCGCGTGGTCGTCCAGCTGGGCAACATCCCTGCCTTCTACGCCGTGGTGTTCGGCCTGTTCCGCGCCGGCCTGGTGCCGGTCTATGTGCTGCCCGCGCACCGCAGCACCGAGATCGCCCACTTCGTGAAGAAGGCCCAGGCGGCGGCCTATGTGGTGGCCGACCGCTACGACGGCTTCGACCACCGGCCGCTCGCGCGCGAGATCCTCGCCATGGACCTGGGTGTGCGCGAGGTCATCGTGGTCGGCGATGCCCAGGAATTCACGGCTCTGGGCAGCCTGGCCGGCGACCCGGCCGGGCTGCCCCGGCAGGATCCAGACCCGCAGTCGGTCGCCTTCCTGCAGATCTCGGGCGGCTCCACGGGTCTCTCGAAGCTGATCCCGCGCACACACGACGACTACATCTACAGCTTCCGCGCCTCCAACGCCATCTGCGGGATCGCAGAAGACACGGTCTACCTCGTCGCGCTGCCGGCCGCCCACAACTTCCCGATGAGCTCGCCGGGCGCGCTGGGCGTCTTGCACGCGGGGGGCACCGTGGTGCTGTCGTCCTCGCCATCGCCGGACCAGGCCTTCCCGCTCATCGAACGCGAGCGTGTGACCGACCTCGGTCTGGTGCCGCCGCTCGCGCTGCTGTGGGCCCAGGCCGCGGCGAGTACGCCGCACGATCTGTCGAGCCTGCGCGTGCTGCAAGTGGGTGGTGCCAAGCTCACACCCGAGGCTGCGCGCCGCGTGATGGCCGGCCTGCCCGCGCGCCTGCAGCAGGTGTTCGGCATGGCGGAGGGGCTCGTGAACTACACGCGGCTGGACGACGACGAGGACACCATCCTCGGCACCCAGGGCCGCCCCATCAGCCCCGACGACGAGGTGCTCGTCGTCGACGACGCCGGCCACCCGGTGCCCGATGGCACGGTGGGCCATCTGCTCACGCGCGGCCCCTACACCATCCGCGGCTACCACAACGACGAGGCTGCCAACGCGCGCAGCTTCACGGAGGACGGCTTCTACCGCACCGGCGACATGGTGCTGCGCAAGCCGGGCGGCTACCTCGTGGTGCAGGGCCGCGCGCACGACCACATCAACCGCGCGGGCGAGAAGATCTCGGCCGAAGAGGTCGAAGACCACCTGCTCGCGCACCCCCAGGTGTTCGACGTGGCCGTGGTCTCCGTCCCGGACGCCTACCTGGGCGAACGCATCTGCGCCTTCGTGATCCCGCGCGGGGACAAACCGCGGCCTCCCGAGATCAAGGCCTGGATGCGCGGCCGCGGCGTGGCGGCCTTCAAGATCCCGGACCAGATCGTCTTCGTGCCGGCCTTCGACCAGACCGCGGTCGGCAAGACCAGCCGCAAGGAACTGCGCGCGCGCCTGCGCGCCGACTTTCTGGCCAGCGAAACCAAGTGACCCATGCCTGAAGCTTTGACCCTGGAGCGCATGCGCGCCGACGTGGCCCGCATGCTGCGCGAAGACCCCGCCGACATCGGCCTGGACGACAACCTCATGGACTGGGGCCTGGACTCCATGCGGCTGCTCAACCTCGTGCTGGCCTGGAACGAAGCCGGGCTGCAGCTGGACCTCTCGGAGATCGGCGCGGAAACCACCTTGAACGGCTGGTGGAAGCTGGTACGGCAACGCCAGGCATGAGTGCAGACGACACGCGCGAGACCGCGCCGTGGCCGCTGACCGAGGCCCAGAGCGGGCTGTGGTACGCCCAGCAGCTCGCTCCCGCCAATCCGGCCTTCAACTGCGGCCACGCGCTGTGGATCGACGGCCCGCTCGATGTGGCAGCGTTCGCCGCCGCCGCCGACCAGGCCGCGGCCGAGTGCGAGTCGCTCGCGCTCGTGCTGCGCGACACGCCCGACGGCCCGCGGCAGTGGCTCGACCCTGCGCGACGCCCGGCCCTGCAGCACATCGACCTCTCGGTCCACGACGACGCCGCCGAGCGCGCGCGCTCGGCCATGGGCGCCGACATGCAGACGCCGCTGGACCCCACGCGCGATGCACTGGCCGTGCAGCGCCTGTACCGCCTGGGCCCGGAGCGCCACTGCTGGTACCAGCGCGCCCACCACCTGGCCAGCGACGGCTACGGCATGGCGCTGTGGAGCCAGCGCCTGGCCGAGCTCTACACCGAGCGCCTCGGCCAGGGCCCGGCCCGCACGCCGCTGGCGCCGTTCGCGCAATTGGTCGCCGAAGATGCGGCCTACCGCGCCGCGCCCAAGCGCGCCCAGGATGCCGCCTATTGGCGCGACGCCTTCACGCCCACGCCCGAGGTGGCCGGCCTCGCAAATCCGGCAGGAGGCCGCGCGCAGGCCGCCCACACCTGCCACCGCGAAAGCAGGCCGCTGGACGCCGACCTGCGCACGGCCCTGCTGGCCAAGGCGCAGACCCTGGACACCAGCTGGCCCGACCTGCTGACGGCCTGGACCGCGCTGTACTGCCTGCGCATGGCCACGGCCGAGGCGACGGTGCTGGGCATCCCGTTCATGGGCCGGCTCGGCAGCGCGGCCGCGCGCGCGAGCGCCACCACCATGAACGTTCTGCCGCTTGCAGTGCGTGCCACGCCGGGCCAGTCGCTCGCGGACTTCACGGAGCGGATGGTGCGGGCGCAGGCGCGCGCGCGCCGCCATGGCCGCTACCGCAGCGAGCAGCTGCGCCGCGACCTGAACCTGCTGGGCGGCCAGCGCCGGCTGCATGCCGCCCTGGTCAACGTCCAGCCCTTCTACAAGCCGCTGCTGCTGCCCGGGCTCACGACGCGGCTCGAGGTCCTGGGCACGGGCCCGATCGACGACCTGACCATCGGCTTTCGCGGCGACGGCGTGCAACAGCTGGAACTCGAGATCGAGGCCAACCCCGGGCTCTACAGCGCCGAGGCCGTGACCGGGCACCTGGCGCGCCTAGCCGCCTTCCTGTGCGCGGCGCTGAGCGCCGAGCGCGTGGACGACATTGCGCTGGCCAGCCCCGCGGAGGCGCAGCGCCACCTGTTCGCGCTCAATGCCACCGACCATGCCGTGCCCGCCACCACGCTGGCCGCGCTGATCGAGGCGCAGATGGCGGCGCGGCCCCAGGCCGTGGCGCTGCAATTCCAAGGCGCCAGCCTGCGCTACGCCGAACTCGAGCAGCGCTCGCGCGCTCTGGCCCTCATGCTGCGCGCGCGCGGCGTGGGCCCGGACCGGCTCGTGGCCGTGGCACTGCCGCGCTCGCTCGAGTTGCTGGTGGCCCTGGTGGCTGTGCTGCGCGCGGGTGGCGCCTACCTGCCGCTGGACCTCGCGCACCCGCCCGAGCGCCTCGCACGCGTGCTCGCGCAGTCGCAACCCGTCTGCGCACTCGTGCGCGCCGAGGATGCGGCCCGCCTGCCGCCCGGGCTGCCGCGCCTGCACGCGGCCGACTGGCCGCAACAGGCGGACGCCGCGCTCGACGCGCCGCCGACTCCGCAGGACGCTGCCTACGTGATCTACACCTCGGGCTCCACGGGTGAGCCCAAGGGCGTGCTCGTCGAGCACCGGGCCATCGTCAACCGGCTCGAATGGATGCGCCAGCACTACGGCTTCGCGCCGGACGAGCGCATCCTGCAGAAGACGCCGGCCACCTTCGACGTCTCGGTCTGGGAGTTCTTCCTGCCGCTCATCACGGGCTGCACGCTGGTGATCGCGCCGCCGGATGCGCACCGCGACCCGGCCGCGCTCGCGCGGATCATTCGCGACGAACGCATCGGCACCTGCCACTTCGTGCCCTCCATGCTGGCCGCCTTTCTGGCCCACCCGGCGACGCGCGGCCTTGTGATGCAGCGCATCTTCTGCAGCGGCGAGGAACTGCCCGCGCCGCTGCGCGACCGGCTGCACGCCACACTCACGAGCGAATTGCACAACCTCTACGGCCCGACCGAGGCCGCGGTGGACGTGAGCTGGTGGCCGGCCTCCAGCGACGACCACAGCCGCCCCGTGCCGATCGGCCGGCCGGTGTGGAACACGCGGCTGTACGTGCTGGACGCGCGCATGCGCCCGCAGCCGCCCGGTGTGGCCGGCGACCTCTACCTGGGCGGCGTGCAGCTCGCGCGCGGCTACCTGGGCCGGGACGACCTCACGCAAGAGCGCTTCCTGCCCGACCCGCACCGCCCGGGCGAACGCCTCTACAAGACCGGCGACCTCGCGCGCTGGCGCGCCGAGGACGGCGCCGTGGTCTTCCTGGGCCGCAGCGACCACCAGGTCAAGCTGCGCGGCCTGCGCATCGAGCTCGGCGAGATCGAGGCCGCGCTGCATGCCACCGGCCTGGTCGCGCGCGCCGAGGTGCTGCTGCGCGAGGACCACGCGGGCGACAAGCGCCTCGTGGCCTATGTACAGCTCAACGCCGACGGTGCCGCGGCCTCGGCCGAAGAGCTGCGCCGGCGCCTGGCCGCGCGCCTGCCCGACTACATGCTGCCCGCGGCCACCGTGGCGCTGTCCGACTGGCCCGTCACGGCCAACGGCAAGCTCGACCGGCAGGCGCTGCCGGCGCCACGCTTCGCCGACGGCGCTGGCGCGGGCCGTGCGCCGCAGACCGCCACCGAAGAGGCCATCGCCGCACTGTTCGCCGAACTGCTGCGCCTGCCCGCGGGCACGCCGGCGGGTGCCGAGGCGGACTTCTTCGCACTCGGCGGCGACTCGCTGTCGGCCGTGCAGCTGCTGCTGCGGATCGAGGAGCGCTGGCACCGCAACCCGGGCCTGGGCACGCTGTTCGAAGCACCCACGGTGGCGGCGCTGGCCGCGGCCATCGACGGCGAGGCCGTGCGTTTCGACAGCGGCCTCAAGCCCGTCATCCGGCTGGCCGCCGGCGATGCGGCGCAGGCCCCGCTGTTCGTCGTCCACCCGGCCGGCGGCATCGCCTGGGGTTACCGGCTGCTGGCGCGCAGCCTGGCGCCCACGCGCAGCGTCTGGGGCCTGCAGTCGCCCGCGCTCGCGCCCGAGCATCCTCTGCCCGAGAGCATCGCCGCGCTGGCGCAGGACTACGCACAGCGCGTCGCCGCGCTGCAGCCCACGGGCGCCATCCACCTGGCCGGCTGGTCGGTCGGCGGCATCATCGCCCAGGCCATGGCGGTGGCGCTGCAACAGCTGGGCCGCAGCGTCGGCCTGGTCGCGCTGCTGGACGCCTACCCCGCGGACTGCTGGCGCGACGAGCCCGCGCCCACGCCGCTGCAGGCGCTGCGCGCGCTGCTGGCCATCGCGGGCTACGACCCCGAGGGCCACCCTGAACTGGACACGCGCGACAAGGTCGTGGACTTCCTGCGCGCGGGCGACAACACGCTCGGCAAGCTGCCCGCCGCCGCGCTGGACGGCGTGGTGCGCGTGGTGACCGACACCAACCGGCTGATCCGCCAGCACCGCCACGCCCGCATGGCGGGCACGCTGACCCATGTGCGCGCCGCGCGCGACCATGCCGGCAAGCCGCAATTGCAAGCCGCGCGCTGGCGGGACTACGCCGACCACGTCGAGACCCTGGAGCTACCCTTCCTGCATGCGCAGATGACGGGTGCCGAGGCCACGGCGCGGATCGCGCCCTTGCTCGCAGCAAGGATGGCGCCATGGGCATGATGCGCGAAGACCTTTCGTGCCCGCTCGCGCAGGCCGGCGGCGCGGCCACGCGCATGCTGCTGCTCTCGCACGAAGGCGGCCTGCTCAGCGAAGGCGTGCAGGCGCAGCTGGCCGTGCCGGCCGCGCAGCTGGGCGCCGCGGTCGCGCGGCACTTCGCGGGCGCCGCATCGGGCGCCACGCTGGTCGGCGCCCTGCCCTTCGATCGCCATGCGCCCGCCCACCTGCTCGCGCCGCGCCGCGTGCGCGATGCCGACACCGCGAATGCCTGGCTGCACTGCATGGCCCGGCAGGCCGAGCCTCCGCGGGACTGGTCGCTGCAGGCCGAACCCCCACGCGCCGGCTACGAAGCCGCCGTGGCGCAGGCCGTGCAGCGGCTGGACCAGGGCGGCGAACTGCACAAGGTCGTGCTGGCGCGCACGCTGCGCGCGCACAGCGCCACGCCGATCAGCCCCTGGTGGCTGGCCCGGCGCCTGGCCGGCGACCCCGGCGTGCTGCGCTACGTGCTGCCGCTGCCGGTGCAGGCCCACGCCGCGCCGGCCTGGCTGGTCGGTGCCACGCCCGAGCTGCTGCTCCTGCGCCGCGGCGCCAGCATCTTCAGCGAGCCGCTGGCCGGCTCCGCTGCGCGCGGGCCCGATCTCGCCGCGAGCGAAGCCCGTGCCGCGGCCCTGCGCGACTCGGCCAAGGACCTGGGCGAGCACCGCTACGTGGTGCAGGCCATCGCCGACCTGCTCGCGCCGCTGTGCCGCCAGCTGCGCGTGCCGGCCACGCCGGCGCTGCACGCCACGGCCAGCATGTGGCACCTGGGCACGCGCATCGAGGGCGAGCTCAAGGATGCTTCGCCCGACAACCTGCCACTGGCCTCCAGCGCCGCGCTGGCCGCGCTGCTGCACCCGACGCCCGCCGTCTGCGGCACGCCGCGCGCTGCGGCGGCCGACGCCATCGCCGCGCTCGAGCCCGTGCCGCGCGGCTTTTACGCCGGCGCGGTCGGCTGGTGCGATGCGGCCGGCGACGGCGCCTGGCACGTGGCGCTGCGCTGTGCCCATGTGCAGGGCCACGCGGCCCGGCTGTTCGCCGGCGCCGGCATCGTCGCCGATTCCGTGCCGCAAGCAGAGGCCGCCGAGACACGCGCAAAATTCAACGCCATGCTCCACGCGCTGGACATCCCGCCCGCGCTGTTCCCGCCAGACCGATGACCGACACCCCACGCCGCCTGCCCAGCATCCCCGCCTACGCGCTGCCACGCGCCGACGAACTGCCGCCCGCGCGCGCGCCCTGGCGCCTGCACGCGTCCCGCGCCGCGCTGCTCGTGCACGACATGCAGGACTACTTCCTGGCGGCCTTCCCGCCTGCGGCCGAGCCGCTGCAAAGCGCCACCACCCACCTCGCGCAGCTGCTGGCCTGGGCCCGCGCGGCCGACGTGCCGGTGTTCTACACGGCCCAGCACGGCAACCAGGACCGGCGCGACCGCGGCCTGCAGGCCGAGCTCTGGGGCCCGGGCATGCGCGCCATCCCCGAGCACGAGCAGATCGTGGCAGCGCTGGCACCCCAGAGCGGCGACCAGGTGCTGACCAAGCACCGCTACAGCGCCTTCCAGCGCAGCAACCTGGAGACGCTGATGCGCGTGCGCGGCCGCGACCAGCTCGTCATCACAGGCGTGTATGCCCACATCGGCTGCCTCTGCACGGCGGCCGAAGCCTTCCAGCGCGACATCGAGCCCTTCTTCGTGGCCGATGCGCTGGCCGACTTCTCGCGCGAGAAGCACGACATGGCGCTGCAGTGGGTGGCGGCCACCTGCGGCCAGGTGCTGACCACCGCGCAATTGCTCGCGGCAGGCTGACCATGCGTGCACGCCACCGCACCGTCCTGCTGGCCTGCGCCGCGGCCTTCGCGCTGCAGGTCCAGGCCCAGAGTCCCCACCCGCTGCTGACGCCGCCCGCGGCGCAACGCTACCCCGAGGAGCTGGCCTGCGAGATGCAGCGCATCGCCGCGGGCACCACCACGCCCGAACGCGCCAAACAACTGGTGGCCGCGCTGGCGAAGAACCTGACGCAGCCGCGCGAGGGCATCCGCACCCTGGTGGTGCCCGAGCGGCCCATCGCCGGCCAGTTGTCGGCCGTGGCCATCCTGCCGCCCAGCAGCAAGCCTGGGGTGCCCATCGGCGTGTGCCTGCAGCAGGGCGTGGTGGGCGACGACGGCCAGATGGTGCACACCAACCTCGGCATGCTGCAGATTGCCAGCGACGGCTCCGTCGCGCCGCACCTGTGGACCGGCGAGCGCGTCGGCGCCGAGGTGGACGGCAAGCTGCAGGCGGCCTGCGCGCCCTACCGCGCCGGCTACATCGAGTACATCCGCAGCGCGGCGCCCGGTTGAACGGCTACTGCCGTGGCCCGTACTTCATCTCGCGCAGTTTGCCTTCGCGGAACTGCAGGATGGTGATGAACTGCCCGATGCCGGGCTTGTAGGTCCATTCCTCGACCATGTCGCAGGCCACGTGCGGCGGCCGGCCCACCGTGCTGGGCGCGATCCCGATGGGCTTGCAGAAGCTGTCCTTGGCGGCCGGCGCGCCGCACTTGGACTCGATCACGAACTTGGTCTCGCCGATCTGCGCGAAGTCGCGGCCGCAGCGCAGGGACTGGGCCTGCGTGGCGCCGGCGCCGGCCAGCAGCAGGACGGCAAAGACAGACAGTTGCCACATGGCAAGGCCTCCTCGGGTCATACCCAGTTGTCCAGTGCCAGACCTGGGACCCGTTGGAACTCGCGCACATTGTTGGTCACCAGCACGCAGCCCAAGGCCAAGGCGTGTGCGGCGATCAAGGTGTCGAGCGCGCCGATCGGTGTGCCCAGCTGCTCCAGCCGACTGCGCACGGCACCGTATTGCCGCATGGCAGCCTCGTCAAAGTCGCAAATTTCCAGCGGTGCGAGAAACTTGTCGAGGGCCTGACGGTTGCGCGCCGATCCGCTCTTGTCCACGCCGAACGCGAGTTCTGCCCCCGTGATGCTGGAGATGCCCAGCTCGCCCATCGCCAGGGCCTCGAAGCGTGCGAACACGCCGGGCGGGCGCCAGTTGATGATGTAGATGCAGGTGTTGGTGTCCAGCAGGTAGCGCAGGCCTGCGGTCAACGCGGCCAATCTTCGCGCTCCTGGGTCTGCGGCTGCTCGCGCTCCAGGACGAAACCTGGCTCGAACTCGTCCAGCGCCTCGCGCATGACCCGCCACGGTGCAGCCATCGGCAGCAACAGCACGCCGTTGCCGAAGCGCCGGGCCACGACCTCTTCACCCTCGAAACGCAGTTCCTTGGGCAGGCGCACAGCCTGGCTGCGGCCGGACTTGAACAGCTTGGCGATGGCGGTGGTCATGGCGCAACTCCTGTTTGGTAGGCACCCATGGTAGCCATCATGTGCAGGAGCTGCCAAGTGCCGGCCGACGACCGTCATCCCGATGTGGCCGGCGCGGCGGAAAGCACGGCAGCCAACGCAGCATCGAAGACCGCGGCCCGCTCGTATTGCACCCAATGCCCTGCCTCGTCGATCAGTGTCAACCCCTGGAACTGCGGTCCGCGCGCAAAGGCCTCGGCCAGCCGGTCCATGCGCCCCGTGTAGAGCACGTCCTCACGCCCGTAGATCGCCCAGACCGGGCAGCGCACCTGCTGCAGCGCGTCCTTGAGCGCCTCGGTCCGCGCGAGGCGCCGCCGCTGCATGCGGTCGCGCACCACGTTGGCGCTGTGCAGGGCCAGCGCGAGCGCGTCGATGGACTCGGCCCGGTGCAGCATCAACACGCTCAGGTTGTGGCGGTGCACGGCCGCGCGGGCATCGGCATCCTCCAGGTGGCGCCAGCCGCGCAGCACGATGCGGCCCGCGTCGGACACGCCCATGGCCGGGGCGCCGACCACGACCAGCCGCGCCGCGCGCTCCGGGTGCGCAGCCGCCAGCAGGCCAGCCGTGAGACCGCCGAACGAGAAGCCGACCAGGTCGCAGCGCCGCGTGCCCAGCAGTTCTGCCAGGCCCTCCTCCAGCGCCGGTGCCACGTCGTCGGCATCGCCGCCGCCGGGCGGGCGGGCCGAATCGCCGAAGCCCGGCAGGTCGGGCACCAGCACCTGGCGGCCGGCGGCGACCAGGGCATCGATGTTGCGCACCCAATGGGTCCAGCTGCCGCTGCCGCCATGCAGCAGCACCACGGGGCCGGACGGGCCGGCATCGGCCGGACCCCAGCGGTGCCACTGGATGTGGCCGTCCCCGCAGGGCGTCTGCAAGGCCTGGGCCGCAGCCTGAAGCCGCGGGATCGGATCGGGAAGAACGGACATCGCCGGTTTATACCGCCGGGCCTTTCATGCCCATGTCACCGACGCTTACGAACATGACGGCTTCCCTGTTTCTGAACGATCCGGAGTTTCGATGACGATGTGGCGCAAAGGCCTGGTGGCCGTGGCAGTGGCGGGTGTGCTGGCAGGCTGTGGCGGGTCCGACGACCACGGCGAGCCGCTGGACCTGACCATCCTGCACATCAACGACCACCATTCCACGCTGGACAGCAAGGCCAGGACGCTCAAGCTGTCGGCCGGTGGCGCCGCGGCGCAGGACGTGACGGTGGACGCTGGCGGCTTTCCGCGCGTGACGGCGGCCATCGCCGAGCTGGCCGCCGCTTCGCCCAACGTGCTCAAGCTGCACGCCGGCGACGCGCAGACCGGCACGCTGTACTTCAACCGCGCAGGCGCCGACGGCGAGGCCGATGCGGCCATGATGAACACCGTCTGCTTCGACGCGTTCACGCTGGGCAACCACGAGTTCGACAAGGGCGACAGCGGCCTGAAGGCGTTCATCGACCGCCTGCACGCCGGCAGCTGCAAGACGCCGGTGCTGAGCGCCAACGTGCAGTTCGGCGCCGGCTCGGCCATGCACCCGAGCCGCGCGCCGGGGCTCGTGAACCCCTCCACCGTGGTCGAGCGCGGCGGCCAGAAGATTGGCATCGTGGGCCTCACGGTCGCCAGCAAGACCAAGGCTTCGTCCAGCCCCGATGCCGACACCACCTTCGAGGACGAGGCCGTGGCCGCGCAGCGCGAGATCGACAAGCTGCGCCAACAGGGCATCCACAAGATCATCGTCATGAGCCACATCGGCTACGCGTACGACAAGCAGGTCATCGCCAAGCTGACGGACGTGGACGTGGTGGTGGGCGGCGACTCGCACACGCTGCTGGGCCCCGAGGCTCTGGCCACGACGGGCGTGGGCACGCCGGGCGGTGCCTACCCCACGCGCGTGTCCGACAAGAACGGCAAGAGCGTCTGCCTGGTCCAGGCCTGGGAGTACGCGCAGGTGGTCGGCGAGCTCAAGGTCAGCTTCGACGCCAAGGGCGAGGTCACCAGCTGCAACGGCACGCCCCATGTGCTGATCGGCAACGACTACCGCATCGGCACCGCCACGGCCAACACCGCACCGACCGACGCCCAGCGCAGCGCCATCGCGGCCAGCGTGGCGGCCACGGGCTTCCTGCGCGTGACAGCGCCGCAGGCCGCGGCCACAGCGGTGCTCCAGCCCTTCAAGGACAAGGTGGCGTCGTTCAACACCACCCAGGTGGCGGTCGCGCCCCAGGAACTGTGCTTTCGCCGCGTGCCCGGCGAGCTCGGTTCGGGCGGCTCATCCCCGGCCTGCACGGCCGAGGGCAGCGTCAAGCAGCGCGGCGGCGACATCCAGCAGCTCGTGGCACAGGCTTACCTGGAAGTGGCGAACGCCAAGTACGGCGGTGCCGACATCACGCTGCAAAGCGGCGGCGGCGTGCGCACCGCGCTGCAGGGCACAGTGACGGCCGCGCAGGCCATCGCGGTGCTGCCCTTCGGCAACATGCTGTTCCGCCTCGACGTGACCGGCCAGGAGGTCAAGAGCATGCTGGAGGACGGCCTGCAGGCGGTCTTCGGGCCGGGCGGCTCGACCGGTCCCTACCCCTATGCAGCGGGCATCCGCTTCGATGTGAACGCTGCGGCGGCCAACGGCGCGCGCGTGAGCGGCATCGAGGTGCGCGACAACGCCACGGGCAACTGGATGGCGCTGGACCTGGCCAAGACCTACAAGCTGTTCGTGCTGAGCTTCAACGCCACCGGCGGCGATGGCTACACCACGCTCAAGAACGTGCCGGCCGCGCGCCGCCTGGACATCGGCGTACTCGACGCCGACGTGTTCTTCAGCTACATCGAAGGCCTGCCCAAGGACGGCGCCACCGGCCTGCCGGTGCTGAGCCGCCTGTCGCACGAGCTGTACAGCACCAAGTCGTTCATCGGCGGCAAATGAGGTCGCGCGGGCCTAGGCCGGCAGCCGGAGCGTGAACACCACGTAGGGCTCGGCGTAGGCATGCTCCAGCTCACCGCCGTGCGCGCGCGCGATCTGGCGGGCGATGTACAGGCCGAGCCGCAGGCCGTCCCCGCTGGCGCCCAGACCGGCGGCGCCGGGCTGGAAGGGGTCGAACAATGCCGCGAGCACGGGCGCCGGGATCTCCGGCGCCACGTTGCTCACGTCCAGCACGACCGCATCGCCCTCGCGCCGCAGCTGCACCACGATGGCCTCGTCCGCCGCGCCATGGCGCGCGGCATTGTCGACCAGGCAGGCCAGCACCTGGCGCAGGCGCACGGCGTGGCCATCGAGCACCAGATTGCGCGGCACTTCGCGGACGAAGCGTTGCGCGGGCTGGGCCGCCTGGGCTGCGTCGACGGCTGCGTGCACGAGCTCCGCAAGGTCCACAGGCGCCAGCACCAGCTCCAGGCCGCCGCCACCGCGCAGGCGCGCCGCATCGAGCACCTGGGCCACCAGGCGCTGCATGCGGCTGCCGGCGCGGTCCAGTTCCAGGGGCTCGGGCAGGCCGCCGTCCACGCCGGCGCTCAGCAAGGCCAGCAAGTGGCTGCGTGCGCGGTCCAGGTCGGCGCTGCGTGCGGCGCTGGCGCGCGCCAGCTCGCTCAGCAAGGGCCGCGCGATCTCCAGGTCGGTCTCGCTCCAGGGCACGCAGCGGCCGCGCACGGTTTCCTTCCAGACGTCGAAACTGCCGCGTGGCGTGAGCCGCGGGCCCAGCGGGCCGTGGCGGTATTCCTTGTCGGGCCGCCCGCCCCAGGCGATGGTCTCGACTTCTTCCTTGCGCAACAGCACGAGCCAGCCATCGGTGGCGTCGGAAAAGCGCAGCGCGAGCAGCCCGCACCAGGGTCCCAGGGCCTCGCGCAGCGCCGGTGGCATGCCCTCTAGGCTGTCGCAATGCCACAGGCCGCCCTGCAGCGGCGTCTGCGCGGCCAGAAAAGGCAGCAGCTCGCGCGCGACCTCGGGCGCCACGCCCGTGGCCGCCAGCACGCGCCCGCGCTCGGCGAGCACCAGGCCATGGGCCTGCAGCATGCCGGTCAACGCCTCGGCCTGGCCCGCCAGTGCCTGTGCCCCTTCTTCGGCATGCAGCAAGGTCTCGATGGCGTGCGCCCGCGCGTCCGCGGCCGCCGCGACACGCGCGGCACTGGCCCGCGCCAGTGCGGTCTGCACGTCGGCGGCCAGCACATGGGCCAGCACGTCGCAGGCGCTGCGCACGCGGTAGGGCACGTGGCGCGGGCGCATGTGGTGGCAGGCCAGCATGCCCCACAGCCGGCCCTGCACGACGATGGAGATGCTCATGGACGCGGCCACACCCATGTTCGTGAGGTACTCGATGTGCACGGGCGAGACGGCGCGCAGCACGCTGTGCGAGAGGTCCAGCGGCGCACCGCCTTCCTCCAGCGCCTGGATGGGCACGGCCTGGCTGCCCACCTCGACGATGGTGCGCAGCGTGTTGAGCAGGTACAGCCGGCGCGCCTGGGCCGGGATGTCGCTGGCCGGATAGCGCCGGCCCGCGAAGGGCTCCAGCGCTGGGTCGCGCGCCTCGGTCACCACGTCGCCGCTGTCGTCGTGGCGGAAGCGGTAGGCCATCACACGGTCGAAGCCGGTCAGCGCGCGCACCTCCTGCACGGCCACGGCCAGCAGATCGTCCACCGTGCGCTGGCGCTTGAGCCGCACCAGTGCCTTGTGGCCCTTGAAGGCGTCGTCGGCCAGCAGCGCCGCCTCGTCGCCCAGCCGTTCGAGTTCCAGCAGCAGCAACGCCCCCTGGCGGTGGCCGATCAGCTCGAACGTCGCACCGGCCAGCGCGACCTCGATGGCCACGGGTTGCGATCCGTCGGCCTCGCCCGCCAGGCATTCCTGCACCAGGCCCTGCATGGCAGGGTCGGCGGCGAAACAGGTCTGGCCGAGCGGCTGTCCCAGCGCCGGCGCCGCGGCGCCCAGCATGTCGGCGGCGTTGGTGCTGCGGTGCGACAGCCGGCCGTCGGCACCGAAGGCCAGCAGCACCCCGTGCGACTGAATCCGGCCCGGGATGTGGATGGGCTCCTGGTCGCAATTGGACAGGCCCAGCGGTTCGGCTGGCGTGTTCATCGGATCGCGCCCGCCTGCCGGAAGCGTGCCAGCAGATCTTCGAAGGCCCAGCAGGCAGCCAGGCTGGCAGCAGCGACGTCGGCCGGCTCCACGAGCGCCGCGCGCAGCGCTTGCAGGAAGCCGTTCCAGTGCGTGCCGGTACCTGCGCCGCGGCCCTCCAGGTAGCGCAGCGGCGCATCGACGCCGGCGCGGCGCAGGCGTTGGTGCAGCACGCGGCCGCCCAGCTGCGAACCTTCCACCACATAGGCCACGCCCCAGGCGCAGGCCTGGCTGTCCGAGGGCGGCCGGGCTTGGCCGGCGGGCGCACCGGCCAGGCCGGCGTCGGCCAGGTCGGCGCGCAGCGGCTCGAGCAGGCCCTGGCCCCAACCGACGCGTTGCAGCTGCGCAGCCAGGTCCGACAGCCAGCCGTGCAGCACGCACAGGTGCTGGTGGTAGCGCTCCAGGGATCGGGTGGCATCGACTGGCTGGGCCAGCGGCAGCTGGCTGTCCAGTTGAGCGTGCAGCGCCTGCGTGGCACTGCGCAGCGCCTGCACGGGATCAACCGCTGCAGCCGCCTGCATGGCGTCGTTTGACAAGGAAGGAATCGCCCCCGGGCGAGATGGAAAAGTAACGGGGGCCAATGGTAATGCCGCGCCCCGCGGCGCCCTACGTCATTTGATGGACCGGCGCCGGCGCGCGAGCGCCCATCCGGCCGCGGCCAGGCCCAGCAGCGCCAGCAAGGGCGGCTCGGGCACCTCGTTGCCGGGCGCAAAACCCAGTTGCAGGCTGGCCACGCGCTGCAGCAACTGCGCCTCGCGCCCGCTGATGCCCAGGTCGCGCGCGGCGATCTCGGCGGCACCGAAGGCCGCCGGGTCGCGGCCGGTCAGGGTGCCGTACAGCGTCAGCGCGCTGAGATAGGAGCCGTACAAGCTGGCGTGGGTGCCGTCGTCCCACCACAGGTCGGGCAGGCCATCCGTGCCGGCGTCGGGCGCGTAATGGTTCGCCGTGGCCACGCCCATGGCCAGCGCGAGCATGAAGGCCTCGCCCACAGGCGCGACGGCGGTGATGCCGCCGCTGCCATCGGCACCGGCGTCCTGCGCGGCCTTGGCGTAGGCGTCGCGCAGGTCGACCGTCATGTCCTGCAGCGAGGCATAGAACGAGGGGGCCGGCTGGTCCGTGAAGCTGACGGCGCCCGTCACGGGATCGGTCACCGTGGTGAAGGGCGCGTTGACCAGGTTGGGCCGGGCCCAGGTCTGGTACAGGTAGACCTCGGTGTCGGCGCTGGCGTTCGGGTTGGCCGGGATGTCCCGCAGCGTGCCGCAGGTGCCCGTGGAAGCGCCCGTGATCGCGGCGCAGGCGGCATTGCTGCCGCCGATCAGTTCGCGCTCGCGGTAGGCCAGGGCCTGGCCCTGGTGGATGTAGTTCTCCAGCAGGTTCACGTAGGTGTTGAAGTAGGCCGGGTTGGAGGCGAGGCCGGCCTGCCTGGGCAGCGGCTCGTCGCTCTGCTCCTGCAGCACGACCTTGCTCCAGGCCTGGCTGGCGACGTTGCCGCGCAGGTCCCAGCCGGCCGGGTTGCTGTTGAGGAAGTGGCCGCGCAGCGAGGCCGCATTGCGCGTGGACAGCGCCACCTGGTAATCGAGCCCGGCCTGCACCGTGAGCTGCTTGAAGATGCCGGCCACGCCGCCCCAGGGGTGCGGCTCGAAGGCATTGCTGCCGGTGCTGTTGGCGGCCGCCATCGGCGCCGTGAGGTCGCGCACGTTGGCAGCGTTGTAGCCCATCACTGGGTCGACACGGCCGAAGGTGTAGCTGTTGCCGACGAACAGCACGCTGATGGGTTCGGCCTGGGCGGCGGCGCAGGCCAGCAGGGCCGGCAGTGCCAGGGCGCGCAGCGTGGCGCGCGCGGTGGTGCGGTTCATGGATCTGTCTCCGTGTCGTTGGGGCGCCGATGCTAGGGCGGCCCCCGCCACGGATCAAATACCGCAAACCGCTGCGCCGCATACGTTCTGCATATGCCGCGCGCAGAGTCCGGCGGCTACTGCCGCGCCGTGCGCACGTTGGCCGGCACCGCGCCCGGATGGCTGGTGCGCCAGGGGTTGATGTCCAGTCCGCCGCGCCGCGTGTAGCGCGCGTAGACGGTCAGCTTGACCGGCCGGCAGTGACGCCAGATGTCCATGAAGATGCGCTCCACGCACTGCTCGTGGAACTCGTTGTGGTTGCGAAAGCTCACGATGTACTGCAGCAGGCCGGCCTGGTCGATCTGCGGGCCCGAGTAGCTGATCTGCACGCTGCCCCAATCGGGCTGGCCCGTGACGAGGCAGTTGCTCTTGAGCAGGTCGGAGGTCAGCACCTCGGTGACGGGCGATTCGTCGAAGGCGGCCGTCAGCAGCGAGGGATCGGGCTGGTACTGCGTGCACTCCAGGTCCAGCCGGTCCAGACTCAGCCCGTCGAGTTCGTGGATGGGCTGCTGGTCGAACTGCTCGGGCAGCAGCACGCGCACGCCCACCATGGCGGGCGTGGCGCTGCCGCGCCAGACCGCTTCGGAGATGTCGGCGCGCAGCCGCGCGCGCACATCGTCCACGCTGTCGAACTTCGTGTTCGTGAAGCTTCCCAGGTAGAGCTTGAAGGACTTGCTCTCGACGATGTTGGGCGTCTCGCAGGGAATCGTGAACTGCACCAGCGCCACCTGCGGCTTGCCGCGCGGGTTGAGCCAGCTCAGTTCGTAGGCGGTCCAGAGGTCGGCGCCGAAGAAGGGCGTCTTGCCGTCGGCACCGATCTCGGCGCGCTTGTCCGCACGGGCGATCGGAAACAGCAGGGTGGCGTCGTACTGGTCGGCATAGGGCGAGGCCTTGCCGAGCGGGGATTGTTCAGGCGAATTCACGTTCTCTGAGCCACTTGGTGGCGATCCATTTTTCACCGGCCAGCACGGGCGAGCCGCCATGCAGGGTGCGCGTGCTCGGGTGCGGACGGTCGTAACTGAAGAAGACGGCGTTGCCGCGCTTGGGCGCGACCTCCAGGTGCAGGTCGGGAAACACCGTGCCGCCGCCGCGCTCAGGCTCGCCCAGGTACATCACGAGCGTGCCCACGCGCTGCCCGCCGCGCTTCAAGATGGTCGGCGTGCCGGGCTCGGCCGGGTCGAAGTAGTCGTAGTGCGGCTTGTATTCGGCGCCGGGGCCGTAGCGCAGGATCTGCAGGCCCTCGCCGTTCTCCACCGGCCAGCGCAGCAGGGCCGCGATGCGCGCCTCGATGCGCGTGATGAGTTCGGTCTCGCCGCGCTGGAAGAACATGCCGTCGCTGGTGCGGTCGACGTTGATCTCCTCGCCCCCGGTCTTGGTGGCGACCGTGCGCGAGCGGGCCATGCGCGGGTTCGCCAGTGCGATGAGTTCCTCGCATTCGGCGTCCGACAGCAGGCCGCCGAACACCACGATGCGCGGCTGCAGCTGCGCGCTCAGCACGTGCACGCGGCGGTCTTCGGCCTGCAGGTACAGCGGGGAGTCGTCCAGCGCGGGCTCGGGCACGGTCACCGCGGGCGGCAGGCCGGCCGCCACCGCATTCTGCTCGAGGTGCTCGCGCAGCGTGTTCTCCAGGGCCTCGATGGCCACGTCCTCGTCCCAGCCGGCATCGCGCATGGCTTTGAGCACCGCATCGGGCGCATGGCCGGCCTGGGCCTGTTCCACGATCCACTGGCGCAGCTGCGGCGTGACGGCCTGGGTCGGTGCGTTGGCGGACATGCGGCTCCTTTCTCTTCGGTTCAATCGGCGCGGCGCCGGAACACCAGCCGGTTCGGTTCGGACACATCGGCGTCGTACCCATAGCCTTCCAGGTCGAATTGGCGCAGCTTGGCCGGCGTGGCGATGCGGTGGGTGATGGCGTAGCGCGCCATGAGGCCGCGCGCGCGCTTGGCGAAGAAGCTGACGACCTTGTAGCCGCCGCCCTTGTACTCCTCGAACACGCATTCGACCACGCGGGCCTGCAGGACCTTGCGGTCGACGGCCTTGAAGTACTCCTGCGAGGCCAGGTTCACGACCACGGGGTGCTTGCTGCCAGCCAGTTCGGCGTCCAGGTATTCGGCCAGGCGGGAACCCCAGAACTGATACAGGTTGCTCCCGCGCTCGGTGGCCAGCGCCGTGCCCATCTCCAGGCGGTAGGGCTGCATGCGGTCCAGCGGGCGCAGCACGCCGTACAGGCCCGACAGGATGCGCAAATGCTTCTGCGCCCAGCGCAGGTCCGCGGCCGGCATGGCGCGCGCATCCAGGCCGCCGTAGACGTCGCCGTCGAACGCCAGCACGGCCGGGCGGGAATTGCGCGCCGTGGCGCGCGGGCTGTGCGCCTGGTAGCGCGCGACGTTGAGCGCGGCCAGCGCATCGCTGAGGTCCATGAGCTCGGCGATCTGCTGCGGCGACTTCCCGCGCAGCACGGCGATGAGCTCGGCCGTCTGCTCGGCGAACAGCGGCTGGGTGGGCGAGACCGGCGTGGCCGGGCTCTCATAGTCGAGCGACTTGGCGGGGGACAGCAGGAACAGCATGCGTGGCGGAGAAGTGCAGCCCGAAATTATCCGGCACGCACCGAATCCCCCCCGCGTGCAGCCCTGCCCGGGTGGGCGGCGCCTCAGCCGCCCAGGCCCAACAGCCGCATCGCGTTGCCCTTCAGGATGCCCGGCATCACCTCGGGTTTGAACCCTGCTTCTTCCGAATCCTTGAGCCAGCGCTCCGGCGAGATCAGCGGCCAGTCGCTCGCGAACAGCACGCGGTCCTTGAGCAAGGTGTTCGCGTACTGGATCAGCTGCTTCGGAAAGTACTTGGGGCTCCACCCCGACAGGTCGATCCAGACGTTGGGCTTGTGCGTGGCCACCGACAGCGCCTCGTCCTGCCACGGAAAGCTCGGGTGCGCCATGACGATCTGCATGTCCGGGAAGTCGATCGCCACGTCGTCCAGGTGCATGGGGTTGCTGTACTCCAGCCGCAGGCCGCCGCCGCAGCGCATGCCGGAGCCGATGCCGCTGTGTCCGGTGTGGAAGATCGCGGGCAGCTTGTGCTCGGCGATGACCTCGTAGATCGGCCAGGCCATCTTGTCGTAGGGATGGAAGCCCTGCACCGTGGGATGGAACTTGAAGCCCTTCACGCCATGCTCCTCGATGAGCCGGCGCGCCTCGCGGGCGCCCATCTTGCCCTTGTGCGGGTCGATGCTCGCGAACGCGATCATGATGTCCGGATTCTTCTGCGCGGCCTCGGCAATCTCCTCATTCGGGATGCGCCGGCGGCCCAGGTTGGACTCGCTGTCCACACCGAACATCACGAAGCCGATCTTGCGCTCGCGGTAGTAATCGATGCTCTCCTGGATGGTCGGGCGGCGGCTGGAGCGGAAGTACTTGTCGGCCGCGCGGTCGTACTCCTCGCCGTAGTTGTCGAAAGGGTTCCAGCAGCTGATCTCGGCATGCGTGTGCGTGTCGATGGCGATGAGGTTGGTGCAGTCCACGGGGGTCTCCGCTTCTAGGGGTAAGTACCAGGGATTTGGCAGGCGCGATCGCCTTGATTTGGTTATTTTTCATAACCATAATCGATCCACCTTCAGGATGCAATCATGACCCACCCGGACCTCTCCTTCGAACGCCAGGGCGACATCGCTATGGTGCGTCTGAACCGCGCCGCCAAGCGCAATGCGCTCAACGACGGCCTGATCCTCGCGCTGCGCGACTGCTTCCAGAACCTGCCCGAAGGCGTGCGCGCGGTGGTGGTCGACGGCGCCGGCGAGCACTTCTGCGCCGGGCTGGACCTGTCGGAACTCAAGGAGCGCGACGCCGGCCAGGGCGTGCTGCACTCGCGCATGTGGCACCAGGCACTCGATGGCGTGCAGTTCGGCACCGTGCCCGTGATCGCTGCGCTGCACGGCGCCGTGGTCGGTGGCGGCCTGGAACTGGCCAGCGCCTGCCACATCCGCGTGGCCGACGAGACGACCTTCTACGCACTGCCCGAGGGCACGCGCGGCATCTTCGTGGGCGGCGGCGGCTCGGTGCGCATCCCCAAGCTGATCGGCGTGTCGCGCATGACCGACATGATGATGACGGGCCGCGTCTACAAGGCCGCCGAAGGCGAACGCGCCGGCTTTGCGCAGTACCTCGTGCCGCCGGGCCAGGCCCTGGCCAAGGCCATCGAGCTGGCCCAGCGCATCGCGACCAATGCACCGCTGACCAACTACGCGCTCATGCACGCCCTGCCCCGCATCGCCGAGCAACCGGCCGACCATGGCCTGTTCACCGAAGCGCTGATGGCCGGCATTGCACAGGATGCGCCCGCTGCCAAGGAACGCGTGCGCGCCTTCCTGGAAGGCCGCGCCGCCAAGGTCTCGAAAGACTGACCCCGCCCCTTTTCGGAGGACGACATGACGCAGAACGATGCGGCTGCCGCAGGCAGCCTGGGCGGAGCCTTGCCCAAATACCGCCCGCTGGCCTTCGGCGTGACACGCGCCAGCATCCGCGAGGCCGCAGGCGGCGTGCGCTACGTGCAGGCCGAGACACCGCTCACGCCCTATGCGCACCGCATGACGGACCGGCTGCTGCACTGGGCCGAGGCCGCGCCCGACCGGACCTTCATGGCGCAACGCGCCCGGTTGCCGGACGGCACCCGCGGCGACTGGGTGCATCTGTCCTACCGCGACATGCTGGCCAAGGCCCGCGCCATTGGCCAAGCCGTGCTGGCGCGCGGCCTGTCGGCCGAGCGGCCCGTGGCCATCCTCGCGGAGAACAGCCTGGACCACGCACTCGTGGCGTTCGGCTGCCTGCTCGTGGGAATCCCGCACTGCCCCGTGTCGCCGCCCTACGCGCTGGTCAGCAAGGACTACGAGAAGCTGCGCCACGTGATGGGCACCTTGACGCCGGGGCTCGTGTTCGCCAGCGATGTACGCTATGCCGCGGCCATCGCCGCCACTGTGCCGACCGATGTGGAGGTGGTGCTGGGTGAAGGTGCCCTGCAAGACCGCGCCAGCACGCCGCTGGCCGCGTTGCTGGACACCGTGCCCACGGCCGCGGCGGACGAGGCCATGGCCCGCATCCACCCGGGCACCATCACCAAGTTCCTCTTCACCTCGGGTTCGACCAAGAACCCCAAGGCCGTCATCAACACGCACCGCATGTGGTGCGCCAACCAGCAGCAGATGCGCCAGTCCATCCCGGCGCTGGGCGAGGAGCCACCCGTGCTCGTGGACTGGCTGCCCTGGAACCACACCTTCGGCGGCAACCACAACATCGGCATCGCGCTGGACAACGGCGGCACGCTCTACATCGACGAGGGCAAGCCCACGCCGGCCGGCATCGCCGAGACGCTGCGCAACCTGCGCGAGATCGCGCCCACGGTCTACTTCAACGTGCCCACGGGCTTCGAGGCGATCGCCGACGCGATGGAGACGGACGCGGTGCTGCGCAGGAACCTGCTGTCGCGCGCCCGCATGTTCTTCTACGCCGGCGCCGCGCTGCCGCAGGCGCTGTGGGACAAGCTCAACCGCATCCAGGAGGCCGAGATCGGCGAGCGCCTGGTGATGGGCACAGGCCTCGGAATGACCGAGTCCGGCCCCTTCGCGCTGTACATCACGCGGCCCCAGGTGGCCACGGGCGACCTGGGTCTGCCGGCGGCGGGCATGGAGCTCAAGCTCGTGCCGACCGACGGCAAGACCGAGATCCGCTACCGCGGCCCCAACGTCACGCCGGGCTACTGGCGCATGCCCGACGCCACGCACGAGTCCTTCGACGAGGAAGGCTTCTTCTGCACGGGCGACGCCGTGGAGTGGATCGACCCCGCCAACCCGCACCTGGGCCTGCGCTTCGACGGCCGCATCGCCGAGGACTTCAAACTCGCCACGGGCACTTTCGTGAGCGTGGGTCCGCTGCGCGCCAAGATCACGGCCTACGGCGCGCCCTATGTGCAGGACGCGGTGCTGACGGGCCTGAACCTGAAGGAAGTCGGTGCGCTGATCTTTCCGACCCAGGCCGTGCGCGAACTGGCCCGGCTGCCGGCCGACGCGCCGATGGCCGAGGTGCTCGCCCACCACGCCGTGCAGGCGCATTTCCAGCACGTGATCGACAAGCTCGCGCTTGACGCCACGGGCAGCGCCAACCGCATCGCGCGCGCTGTGCTCGTGGCTGAGCCGCCGTCCATCGACAAGGGCGAGGTGACCGACAAGGGCTCGATCAACCAGCGCGCCGTGCTCAAGCACCGCGACGCCGTCGTGCAGGCGCTGCACGGCGGCACCCTGCCCCACACCATCACCCCGCGTTGAGGAGAACCCACCCATGAAGATCGAAGCACAGGCCGCCCTCGTCACGGGCGGCGCATCCGGCCTGGGCGAGGCCACGGCGCGCGAACTCGCCCGCCTGGGCGCCAAAGTCGCGGTGCTGGACCGCAACCTCGAGCGCGCCCGGCAGGTCGCGGCCGAGATTGGCGGCACGGCTTACGCCTGCGACATCACCGACACCGCGAGCGTGGAGGCCGCGCTGGACGCCGCCGCGGCGGCGCACGGCCCGGCGCGCATCCTCATGAACGTGGCCGGCATCGGCTCGGCCAAACGCATCGTGGGCAAGGACGGCCAGGCCGCGCCGCTGGAGGACTTCGCCCGCGTGATCCACGTCAACCTGCTCGGCACCTACAACATCAGCCGCCTGTTCGCGGCGCGCTGCGCCAAGCTCGATCCACTCGACGGCGGCGAGCGCGGCGTGATGGTGTTCACGGCCTCGGTCGCGGCCTTCGACGGCCAGGTCGGCCAGCAGGCTTACAGCGCATCCAAGGGCGGCCTGGTCGGCATGACGCTGCCGATGGCGCGCGACCTGGCGCAGCACGGCATCCGGGTCTGCACCGTGGCGCCCGGCATCTTCGCCACGCCGCTGCTGCTGGAGCTGCCCGAGCCGGTGCAGCAATCGCTGGCCGCATCCATTCCGTTCCCGCCGCGCCTGGGCAAGCCTTCGGAGTTCGCCGAGCTGGCCTGCCACATCGTCACCAACGGCCACCTGAACGGCGAGGTCATCCGGCTGGATGGCGCGCTGCGCATGGCCCCGAGATGAGCCACATCCGCCGATCCACCACCCGAGGAGACAACCTCATGCACCACCGTCGACACTTCCTGCAGGCCCTGGCTGGCACCGCCGCGCTCGGCCTGTCTCCCTTGTCCGCGCTCGCCCAGGCGCTGGACCAGGTCAAGATCATGTACGGCTTTCCCGCCGGCAGCGCGGGCGACAGCGTGGCCCGCCGCGTGGCCGAGAAGCTGGGCGGCACGCCTTACAGCAAGAACCCGGGCTACGTGGAGAACAAGCCCGGCGCAGGCGGCCGCATCGCCGTGGAATCGCTCAAGGCCGCGCCGGCCGACGGCTCGGTGCTGACGCTGGCGCCGGTGTCGGCCCTGGCGGTCTATCCCCACATCTACCCCAAGCTCAGCTACAAGCCCGAAGAGGTCACGCAGGTCTCCATCGGCGCCATCATGTTCCACGGTCTGGCCGTGGGGCCGGCCGTGCCGGCCGAGGTCAAGACGCTCAAGGACTTCCTGGCCTGGGCCAAGGCCAACCCCGACAAGGCCAGCTATGGCTCCCCGGGCGCAGGCTCCATGCCCCACCTGCTGGGCGCGCTGCTGGGCATCCGTGCGGGCGTGGAGCTCAAGCACGTGCCCTACCGCGGCACCGTGCCCAGCATCACCGACCTCGTGGGCGGCCAGATCGCCGCGGCCATGAATCCCAGCGGCGACTACCTGCAATACATGAAGACCGGCCGCGTGCGCGTGCTGGCCACCTCGGGCAAGAAGCGCTCGCCCTACCTGCCGGACGTGCCGACCTTCACCGAGCTGGGCTACCCCGACGTCACCTCGGAAGAGTGGTTCGGCTTCTACGCCCCGGCGAAGACGCCGGCAGCCACCATCGCCGCCGCCAACGCAGCGATCACCGCGGCACTGCACGACAAGACCGTCGTCGACGCGCTGGCCATCGTGGGCCTGGTCGCCCACGGCAGCACGCCGCAGGAGATGGCGGCGGACCAGAAAGCCGAGTTCGAGCGCTGGGGTCCGCTCGTCAAGCAGATCGGCTTCACGGCCGAGTCCTGACCCCACCCACCACCACCATCGGAGGAGACACCAGATGCCACAGAGCAAACTCACCCTCGCCGCCGCGCTCGCGCCGGCCCTGTTGCTGGCCGCCTGCGGCTCGGGCGACGACGACCTGCCGCAGCTGGCTGCGGCCACGCCCGCCGCGCTGCAGTCCTGTACCGACCTGGCGGGCCGGATCGCATTTGCAAACACCACCATCACGACCGCCGAAGCCATCGCGGCCGGCACGCTCAAGGTCGCCGGCAAGGACGTGCCCGCACACTGCCGCGTGACCGGCCGCATGTTCGACCGCGTGAGCGCCGTGGACGGCCAGAGCTACGCCATCGGTTTTGAGATGCGCCTGCCCAACAACTGGAATGGCCGGTTCTTCTACCAGGCCAATGGCGGCCTGGACGGCAACGTGGGCACGGCTTCGGGCGGCATCGGTGGCGGCGGCCCGCTGGACAACGCGTTGAACAAGGGCTTCGCCGTGCTGAGCTCGGACGCCGGCCACGCAGGATCCCTGGGGCCCTTCTTCGGCCTGGACCCGCAGGCCCGGCTGGACTACGGCTACCAGGCCGTGGGCAAGCTCACGCCCATGGCGAAGAGCGCCATCCAGACCGCCTACGGCAAGGCGCCCGACCGCACTTACCTGGGCGGCTGCTCCAACGGCGGCCGCCACGCCATGGTGGCGGCCTCGCGCTACGCCGAGCAGTACGACGGCATCCTCGCGGGCAACCCCGGTACGCGGTTGCCGCGCGCGGCGATCGCCAACATCGCCGGCGCCAAGACCTATGCCGCGCTCGCGACGACGCCGGGCAACCTGGGCACCGGTTTCACGCAGGCCGAACGCACGCTGGTGAGCCAGGCCGTGCTGGCCAAATGCGATGCGCTGGACGGCGCCAGCGACGGCCTGGTGCAGGACACCACCGCCTGCCAGGCCGCCTTCGACCTGGCCCGCGACGTGCCCACTTGCAATGGCGCACGCGACGGCAGCTGCCTGAGCGCGGACCAGAAAGCGGGCATCGCCGCGCTCTTCAAAGGCGCGACGACGGAGAGCGGCACCAAGATCTACGCCAGCTTCCCCTACGACAACGGGCTGCAGACGAGCGGCTGGGCCGGCTGGAAGTTCAGCAACTCGCTGACCCTGGACACCGGCGCCGTGGGCTTCGTCTGGCAGGTGCCACCGGAGGACCGCGCCAGCTTCAACGGCACGAACTTCGCGCTCACGGGCAACCTGGACAGCATGCTGGCCAAGGTGCAGGCCACCAACGCCACCTACACGGAGAGCGCGCTGTCGTTCATGCTGCCCGTCAACTACGGCCAGCTGCCCACGCTCAGGAACCGCGGCGCCAAGCTCATGGTCTACCACGGCACGGCCGACCCGATCTTCTCGAGCGACGACACGGTGGACTGGTACCAGGCCCTGCGGCGGGACAACGGCGGCGATGCCTCCGACTTCGCCCGCCTGTTCCTCGTGCCCGGCATGAACCACTGCAGCGGCGGCCCGGCCACCGAGCAGTTCGACATGCTCGACGCGCTGGTCAACTGGGTCGAAAAGGGCGTGGCGCCTGAACGGGTGATCGCCAGCGCACGCGGCGTCGGCAACGCCGGTGGCGTGAACGCCGATGTGCCCGCCAGCTGGGCCGCCGACCGCACGCGCCCGCTGTGCCCCTACCCCCAGGTCGCACGCTACAACGGCAGCGGCAGCTTGGAACTCGCCAGCAGCTTCAGCTGCAAGTAAACCCTTCCCCGTACCGCACCGCCATGGACTACCTGCCCCGCCCCGACGACGCCCGTTTCCTGCTGCACCACGTGCTGCAGGCGGGAAAGCAATGGCGCGCCCTGCCCGCCTTCGCCGAAGTCGACGACGCGCTGGCGGACCAGGTGCTGGAGGAAGCCGGCAAGTTCGTGGCCGAGGCCATCGCGCCGCTGAACCGCGCGGGCGACGAAGCCGGCTGTCGCTTCGAGGCCGGCGCCGTGACGGCGCCGCCCGGCTTCCGCGCGGCCTACCAGGCGTTCTGGCAGGCGGGATGGCCGGCGCTGTCGGCCGACCCGGCCCACGGCGGGCAGGGCCTGCCCACCGTGCTGGAAGCGGTTCTCTACGAATGGCTGTCGGCCGCCAACCAGGGCTTCACCATGGCGCCCGGACTGCTGCATGGCGCCTACGAGTGCCTGAAGCACCACGGCAGCGCGGAACTCAAAGACCGCTACCTGCCCAAGCTCGCCACCGGCGAGTGGCTGGCCACCATGTGCCTGACCGAGGCCCATGCCGGCAGCGACCTGGGCCTGGTGCGCACACGCGCGGTGCCGCAGGCCGACGGCGCGCTGCGCGTGAGCGGCAGCAAGATCTTCATTTCGGGCGGCGAGCACGACCTGAGCGACAACATCGTGCACCTCGTGCTGTGCCGGCTGCCGGATGCGCCAGCCGGCCCCAAGGGCCTGTCGCTGGTCCTCGTCCCCAAGCTGCTGCCGGGCGGCGGCCGCAACGCGGTGTTCTGCGAGCGCATCGAGGAGAAGATGGGCCTGCATGGCAGCCCCACCTGTGCGATGCGCTTCGAGGAGGCGACGGGCTGGCTGATCGGCGAACCCGGCCGCGGCCTGGCCGCCATGTTCGTGATGATGAACGCCGCGCGGCTGCATGTGGCGCTGCAGGGCATCGGCATCCTGGACGCCGCCTGGCAAAAGGCCAGCGCCTACGCAGCCGAGCGCCGCCAGATGCGCGCGCCGGGCGCCACCGGCCCCGAACCCAGCCCCATCGCCGAGCACCCGGCCATCGCGCGCATCCTGGACACCCAGCGCGCCTGGATCGACGGTGCGCGCCTGCTGGCCTTGCGCACCGGCCTGCGCTTGGACCTTGCCCGCCATGCCGAAGACCCCAAGACCCGTGCCGCGGCCCAGCGCTGGTGCGCACTGGCCACGCCCGTGCTCAAGGCGGCCTGCACGCAGCAGGGCTTCGAAGGCGCCAGCGCCTGTCTGCAGGTCTTCGGCGGGCACGGCTATGTGCGCGAATGGGGCGTCGAGCAGCATGTGCGCGACGTGCGCGTGGCCATGATTTACGAGGGCACGAACGAGATCCAGGCGATCGACCTGCTGGCGCGCAAGGTGCTGCCCGATGCGGGCGCCGACTTCAGCGCCATGCTGCTGGAACTGCGCGACGAACTCGACGCGGCGCGCGAGGCCGATGCCGATGCCCAGCGCCGCCTGGCCCAGCTGCGCTACCTGGCCACCAGCGTGGCGCTGGCCGCCAAGGCCCAGCCGCGCCTGGCCTACGAGGTGGCCGACGACTTCCTGCGCGTGACGGCGCTGGCGCTGCTGGCCTGGGCCTGGGCGCGCATCGAGGCCAGCGCAGCGGGCGATGCGCGCTGGACGCAGCCCGCCGCCGCGTTCCGCCGCTGGGTGCTGCCCGAATTCGACATGCGGCTCACCATGGTCAAGCAGGCGGCACAGGCTGTGGCCCAGAGCGCCGCGGCCTGACCGCCACAATCGGCGCATGGCCCGCGCACGCAAGACTCCCCCGCCCGCCCCCGCACCCAGTTTCGAGCCGCTGGACACCAGCGTGCTGGAAGGCCTGATCGGCTACAACGCCCGCCGCGCCGCCATCGCCATCGGCGGCGTGTTCTTCGAGCGCATGGCGCCTTACGGACTCACGCAGGCCGACTTCTCGGTGCTGGCCCTGCTGGCGCACAACCCGGGTGCGACCTCGCGCCAACTCTGCGCCACGCTGGACATCCTGCCGCCCAATTTTGTGAACCTGATCGCCGCGCTGGACCGGCGCGGCCTCATCGAACGCCGGCCGCACCCGCGGGACGGCCGCGCCGTCGGCCTGCACCTGACCGAGGCCGGCCATGCGCTCGCGCAGGAGACCGAGAAGGTCGTCGTGGAACTGGAGAACGAACTGGCGGGGCGGCTCACGGAGCGCGAACGCGCGACCGTGCAGCGGCTTCTGCAGAAGTTCTACCTGCGCGGCGAGCGCTGAACGCCCGCCGCTGCTGCGACTCAGCCGCCGATCACGCCGCAGGCGATGCGCGCCCCGCCACCGCCCAGCGGGGCAGGGTGGTCGGCATGGTTGTCGCCACCGGCATGCACCATCAGCGCACGCTGGCGCACGTCGGCCAGTTTCAAGCGTGGCCCCAGCACAGGCGCGGTCGCGCTGCCGTCGGCCGCGACATACAGCGGCGGCAGGTCGCCCAGGTGGCCGTCGCCCCAGGGCTCGCCGTGCTTCTTGCTGCCCGCGGGATCCAGGTGGCCGCCGGCGCCGCCGGCCGGCACGACGTTGCCCGCGCTCTCGCCGGGCGCGCACGACGGGTTCTCGTGCACATGGAAGCCGTGCAGGCCAGGCGGCAGGCCCTTGAGCGCGGGATAGAAGGCCAGGCCGTAGGCGGTCTCGACGATGCGGACCGTGCCCACGTCGGCACCTGGGCCCTGCTTGTCGGCGATGCGCAGAGGCACCGTGGTCTCGGCGGCGAAGGCGGTCGCGGCGGCCAGCAGCGCGCCAGCGGCCATGAGCAGTGGTTTCATCGTCAAATCTCCGGGTCTTACGTTGAAGAGGGATCGCTGACCGACAAGGCGCGCGCCGCGCGGCCCGCATGCGCCGCACCGCCAGCGCCCGGCCTGGCTGGCGGCATGGTACCCAGGCGTCGCGGCCGCCGAGGGAGCCCGCATCGAGCGTCCGGTGGATGGCCGCACCGGCCGGGGCCCGCCGGCGGACAGCCCCTAAAATCGCCGCCTTCGCGTTCCCGCCCCCGCCGTGCCCGCGCGGCACCGCCTCCCGTCTGGATTTCCCATGAGCGACACCCCCGAACAACCCGGCCTGGCCGAACTGTCCAAGTCCTTCGAACCTGCCGCCCTCGAGGCTTACTGGGGGCCCGAATGGGAGCGCCGCGGCCTCGGCGCCGCGGGCGTGCGCGGCACGGGCGTGCCCGATGCGAACGCGCCCTCCTTCGCGATCCAGCTGCCGCCGCCCAACGTTACGGGCACGCTGCACATGGGCCATGCGTTCAACCAGACCATCATGGACGCGCTGACACGCTACCACCGCATGGCGGGCTTCAACACGGCCTGGGTCCCCGGCACCGACCACGCCGGCATCGCCACGCAGATCGTGGTGGAGCGCCAGCTGCAGGAACAGGGCATCAGCCGCCACGACCTGGGCCGCGCCGCGTTCACGGCCAAGGTCTGGGAGTGGAAGCAGCAATCGGGCAACACCATCACCACGCAGATGCGCCGCATGGGCGACAGCGTGGACTGGAGCCGCGAGTACTTCACGATGGACGACAAGCTGTCCAGGGTCGTGACCGACACCTTCGTGAAGCTCTACGAGCAGGGCCTGATCTACCGCGGCAAGCGCCTCGTGAACTGGGACCCAAAGCTGCAGTCCGCCGTGTCCGATCTGGAGGTCGAGAGCGAGGAGAAGGACGGCTCGCTGTGGCACATCGCCTATCCGCTGGCCGATGGCTCGGGAAGCCTCACCGTGGCGACGACGCGGCCCGAGACCATGCTGGGCGACGTGGCGGTGATGGTGCATCCCGAGGACGAGCGCTACACCCACTTGATCGGCAAGACCGTGGTGCTGCCGCTGGTGGGCCGCGAAATTCCGGTCATCGCCGACGACTACGTCGACAAGGCCTTCGGCACGGGCGTCGTCAAGGTCACGCCCGCGCATGACGTGAACGACTACGCCGTGGGCCAGCGCCACAAGCTGCCCATGATCTGCGTGCTGACGCTGCAGGCGACCATCAACGACGAGGCGCCCGAGAAGTACCGCGGCCTGAACCGCTTCGTGGCGCGCAAGGCCATCGTGGCCGACCTGGAGGCCATCGGCGCGCTGGTGGAGACCAAGAAGCACAAGCTCACGGTGCCGGTCTGCACGCGCACGGGCGAGGTGGTCGAGCCCATGCTGACCGACCAGTGGTTCGTCGCCATGACCAAGGTCTCGGAGCAGGATCCGACCGGCAAGAGCATCGCGCAGAAGGCCATCGACGCCGTCAAGAGCGGCGAGGTGCGCTTCGTGCCCGAGAACTGGGTGAACACGTATGACCAGTGGATGGGCAACATCCAGGACTGGTGCATCAGCCGCCAGCTCTGGTGGGGCCACCAGATCCCGGCCTGGTACGACGAGGACGGCAAGGTCTACGTGGCGCGCAGCGAGGCCGATGCGCAAGCGCAGGCCCCCGGCAAGACGCTCAGGCGCGACGAGGATGTGCTCGACACCTGGTACTCCTCCGCGCTCGTGCCCTTCTCCACCATGGGCTGGCCGCATCAGACCGACGCGCCCACCGACGACTACAACCTGTACCTGCCCTCCACGGTGCTCGTGACGGGCTACGACATCATCTTCTTCTGGGTCGCCCGGATGATCATGATGACGACCCACTTCACGGGCCGCGTGCCGTTCAGGCACGTCTACATCCACGGCCTGGTGCGCGACGCACAAGGCAAGAAGATGAGCAAGTCCGAAGGCAACGTGCTCGACCCGGTGGACCTCATCGACGGCATCGCGCTGGCCCCGCTGCTGGACAAGCGCACCACCGGCCTGCGCAAGCCCGAGACCGCACCCCAGGTGCGCAAGAACACCGAGAAGGAGTTCCCTGAGGGCATTCCGGCCTACGGCGCGGACGCGCTGCGCTTCACCTTCGCGGCGCTCGCATCGCTGGGCCGCAGCATCAACTTCGACAGCAAGCGCTGCGAGGGCTACCGCAACTTCTGCAACAAGCTCTGGAACGCCACGCGCTTCGTGCTGATGCACTGCGAAGGGCGCGACTGCGGCTTGGCCGAGCACACCAAGGAGCAGTGCCAGCCCGGCGGTGAATTCCACGGCTACATGCGTTTCAGCCAGGCCGACCGCTGGATCAGCTCGGTGCTGCAGCAGGTCGAGGCCGAGATCGCCAAGGGCTTCGCCGAGTACCGGCTGGACAACGTGGCCAACGCGCTCTACGACTTCGTCTGGAACCAGTTCTGCGACTGGTACCTGGAAATCGCCAAGGTGCAGATCCAGACCGGCAGCGAGGCCGAGCAGCGTGCCACGCGGCGCACGCTGATCCGCACGCTGGAGGCCATCCTGCGTCTGGCGCACCCCATCATCCCGTTCATCACCGAAGCGCTGTGGCAGAAGGTGGCCCCGGTGGCCGGTCTGCCCGGCCCCTCGGTCGCCGTGGCGAAGTATCCGCAGGCGCAGCCGGCCAAGATCGACGAGGCCGCCATCGCGCACATGGCCAGGCTGCGCGCCGTGGTCGATGCCTGCCGCAACCTGCGTGGCGAGATGAACGTGTCGCCGGCCACCCGGCTGCCGCTCTACGTGGTCGGCGATGCCGAATTCATGCGCGGTGCCGCGCCCGTTCTGCAGGCCCTGGCCAAGCTGGCCGAGGTCAAGGTGTTCGACGACGAGACCGCCTGGCAGGCCGCTGCGCAGTCGGCCCCCGTGGCCGTAGTGGGCGAGGCGCGTCTGGCCTTGTACGTGGAGGTCGACGTGGCGGCCGAGAAGGCGCGTCTGGGCAAGGAAGTGGCCCGCATCCAGGGCGAGATCGCCAAGGCCAACGGCAAGCTGTCCAACGAGGCCTTCGTCGCGAAGGCACCGCCGGCCGTCATCGAGCAGGAAAAAAAGCGCGTGGCCGACTTCGGCGCCACGTTACAGAGGCTTCAAACGCAACTTGTACGATTGGGCTGACAGCAGCGCTCCGCTCCGGATGGCATATGCATTGCTTGCCCGGCGGTATGCTGCCGCGTTTTTTGTGCTTCCCAATCCAATAGAAAGCGATCTGCATCACCATGTCCAGCTACCAGAAGACCGTCACCAAAGCCGTTTTCCCCGTTGCCGGTCTCGGCACGCGTTTCCTGCCTGCCACCAAGGCCCAGCCCAAGGAGATGCTGCCTGTGGTGGACAAGCCGCTCATCCAGTACGCGGTCGAAGAGGCTTATGCGGCCGGCATCCGGCAGATGATTTTCGTGACCGGGCGTAACAAGCGCGCGATCGAAGACCACTTCGACACCGCCTACGAGCTCGAGAGCGAACTGGAGACTGCGGGCAAGAAGGAACTGCTGGCCCTGGTGCGCTCCGTGGCGCCCGACGACATGAACTGCTCCTTCGTGCGCCAGCCGCGTTCGCTGGGCCTGGGCCATGCCGTGCTGTGCGCCGAGCACCTGGTCGGCAACGAACCCTTCGGCGTGCTGCTGGCCGACGACCTCATGATCGGCCCGGCCGGTGGCAAGCCGGTGCTGGCGCAGATGACGGACGCCTTCAGCCGCCTGGGCACCTCGCTTCTGGCTGTGCAGGAAGTCCCGCTGGAGCAGGTGCGCCGCTACGGCATTGTGGCCGGCGAGAAGGTCACCAACATCGAAGGGGGCCGCCTCACGCGCGTGAGCCACATGGTGGAGAAGCCGGCACCCGAATCGGCACCCTCGCGCATGGGCGTGGCCGGCCGCTACATCCTGACGCCGGCCGTGTTCGGCCACATCCGCAACCAGGAGCGCGGCGCCGGTGGCGAAATCCAGCTGACCGACGGCATCGCCGGCCTGCTGAACACCGAAATCGTGCATGCCTTCGAGTACGAGGGCAAGCGCTTCGACTGCGGCAGCAAGCACGGCTTCCTGGAAGCCACGGTGGAACTGGCGCTGCAGCACCCGGAAGTCAGCAAGGGCTTCCGCGAATACCTGAAGTCGCTCGCCATCTGAAAACGGCATACCGGCGCCCGGCCCGGGCGCCTGGCTTCAGCGCCGGCGCAGCACGTGGATGAACTCGGTGCCCACGGTGCTCTGCTGCACCAGTTCGTTGCCCGTCTGCTTGGCGAAGGCCTGAAAGTCGCGCATGGACCCGGGATCGGTCGCCACCACGCGCAGCAGCTTGCCGCTGTCCATGTCGCTCAGCGCCTTCTTGGCCTTGAGGATGGGCAGCGGGCAGTTCAGGCCGCGGGTGTCGATTTCCTTGTCGATGCTGATGTCGGTGTCCATGGGGCTCCTCGCGATGCGGCGGATTCTAGTCAGCGCTCCAGGTACTGCGGCGTGATACCGCGCGAGAGCAACCACTTGGCCAGCGCCTGCCCAGTGCCGGCGCGCCAGCACTTCACATCCTCCAGCGCATAGAGCCGGTAGTCCGCGAGCTCGGGCGACAGGCGCACCTCGCCATGGGCCTGGGCGTGGTAAGCAATGATGACCTGGTTCATGCGCTGGAAGTCGTAGACGCCGACGAGGTCGAGCGCACTGACCTCGAGCGCCGTCTCCTCCTGGATCTCGCGCCGGATGCCTTCCTCCGGCGATTCTCCGGCTTCCATGAAGCCCGTGATCAGCGCGTACATCTTGCCGGGCCACGCAGCATTGCGCGCCAGCAGCACCTTGCCCTCGTACTCGATGATGGCGGCCAGCACGGGCGTCGGGTTGTTCCAGTGCGTGTAGCCGCAGGACACGCAGCGCAGGCGTTCCTTGGCGCCGCCGTCCTCCAGCGAGGTGATCCATTCCAGCGGCGTGGCGCACTGGGGGCAGAACTTGAAGGGCTGCATGGTGATCCTTGAATACCTTGCGCTTTGCGCGACGGTGCCGACCGCCTTCGGGCGGCTCGGCGGCGGTCAGGCCGGGAAGACGCCGGTGGACAGGTAGCGGTCGCCGCGGTCGCAGACCACGAAGACGATGGTGGCGTTCTGCTCGCGCTGCGCGATCTGCTGCGCGACCCAGCAGGCGCCGGCGGCCGAGATGCCCGCGAAGATGCCTTCCTCGCGCGCGAGCCGCCGGCACATCTCCTCCGCGTCGTCCTGGGCCACGTTGACCGTCTCGTCGACGCACGCGGGGTCGTAGATCTTGGGCAGGTATTCCTGCGGCCACTTGCGGATGCCCGGGATGCGCGAGCCCTCGCTGGGCTGGGCGCCGATGACCTGGATCGCCGGGTTCTTCTCTTTGAGGAAGCGCGACACGCCCGTGATCGTGCCCGTGGTGCCCATGGCGCTCACGAAATGCGTGATGCGGCCCTGCGTAGCCTCCCAGAGCTCAGGGCCGGTGGTTTCGTAGTGGATGCGCGGGTTGTCGGCATTGGCGAACTGGTCGAGCACGCGGCCCTTGCCGTCGCGTTGCATCTGCTCGGCGAGGTCGCGCGCGTATTCCATGCCCCCGCTCTTGGGCGTCAGCAGCAGTTCGGCGCCGAAGGCCTTCATGGTCTGGGCCCGTTCAATCGACAGGTCCTCCGGCATGATCAGCACCATGCGGTAGCCCTTGATGGCGGCCGCCATGGCCAGCGCGATGCCGGTGTTGCCCGAGGTGGCTTCGATCAACGTGTCCCCCGGCTTGATGTCGCCGCGCTCCTCGGCGCGCCGGATCATGGACACGGCAGGCCGGTCCTTCACCGAACCGGCCGGGTTGTTGCCCTCGAGCTTGCCCAGGACGACATTGCCGCGGGCCTTGTTGTCCGCAGCGCCGATGCGCTGCAATGCCACGAGCGGCGTGCGGCCGATGGCGTCTTCAATCGTCGGGTATTGCATGGCCGGACTGTGCCATAATTTCGGGCTGCCCATGGCGGCTATGCCCGGGTGGTGAAATTGGTAGACGCAGGGGACTCAAAATCCCCCACCGAAAGGTGTGCCGGTTCGATTCCGGCCCCGGGCACCATAGCTTTCTTGCTACACAGCCGCTAGCACGTTCCGCATCTGTTCCGCGCGACGTTCCCCATTACTCCAAAGGAAAAGGCCCCGGACCTTCCCGCCCGGGGCCTGTGATGTTGGCGAACCGGCAGGAGACACCCCTGCGAAACTAATCTAGCAGCGCGAACTTGCTATCTGGCGGTTCGCGGTACAGGTCAGCGATGGCGATCACCAAACCATTGCCGTCTGGGTGCGGGCGGGCGCGCGGCAGCACGCGACCTTCGGCTCTGGTGGCGCGCATGGTCTCAAAGCCAAGCTCGCGCATCTTGTCTCGGAAGGCGAGGAACAGCGGTCGAGAACTGATGAGCGAGGCGCGGCCGGCGTCGGTCTTTGCCAGGCCGTGAATCCACACCTCCGTTGGGTTCTCGTTGGTCCAGCTGATCAGGCAGACCATCAGGTAGTCGGCCAGCGGCGGCGAGTTGGGATCGGCGTAGAACCGCACGAGGGCGCTGTTCGTGTCCTGCGGCATCACCTGCAGTCGGATCATGGCTTGTCTCCAGTCGGCGCGCTGCATTGGCGCGCGTAGTCTTGTAAGGCCAACAGTTGGGCGCGCTCGGCGATCAGGGCGGCGCGTAAATCCCAGAGCTCCTGTCGAAAAGCTGCAGGGATCTCGGCGGCTGGAGTGTCCACGCCGGGGGCGGTGGAGGGGCTGGGCACACTGGCGGTGGCGGCGGTCAGCAGACGGCGGGGATGCGCATCCCACCAGAGCCAGTAAGGTCACGAGCGCGGCGAGCGCTGTTGTCGGCGATTGCATCGGTCTTCTCCTGAGTCCGTATGGTGCCGATGGAGGCCACGGCCAGCTGCGTGGCTTGCTGGGCCTTCTGCGCGGCCTGTGCGGCTTGGCTGGTGCCATCGGCGATGCGCTGCAGCTGTACCGCGTGCGCGGCCTTGGTGCGGAAGTGGTCGGCCTGTTCATTTGCAAGCCGGACGGTCTGCAGGCCAGCGGCAGCCAGGGCGGCGGCAATGGCGATCTCGCGCCACCAGGCGAGGATCACGAGAGAAACAGAGCGCGCTCTTCGTCGCGCCGCCTCTTGAGACCTGGGAGGATCTCGCCACTGGCGCGCGTCCAGCGTGGGAACTGGTCGGCTGCGCCGCGGTAGTCGCCCATGTTCAACAAGCGCAGTAGCGTTGAGCTGCGGAATGCGTCAGCGCCAATGTTGAAGACCAGGCTTACCAGTGCATCGAGTTGGTTCTGGTTGAGTGCCACGCGGACGGCACCAGAGACTGCAGCCTCCGCAGTTGCCAGATCATCGGCTAGTAGCCGCATCGCTTGCTCGTGGGTGATCTTGTCGCCCTTTTTGACCCCGCCCGCATGACCGACGCCAATGGTCCACGGCTCGCCGCCGGTCCCTGGGTCGGGGTACGCCACCAGACGCAGGCCCTCGTGCTTTGCGATCTGCTCGCGTACATATGCGGATGTCTTCATGATTTGCCTTTCGTTCGGCAATGCAGCGGCTGGCCTGGTGACCACCAGACCGGCCGTACTAGGTCAGGATCAGCGCTCGCCGAAGGTGGCGTGCATGGATGCCGGCGGCTCAGGCGGCGCAGCACCACGAAGGCGCTGACGTGCGTTTGCAATGGCGCCGGCGGTGAAGCGGTCCAAGATGCCGAGCCATCTGCCCCGGCTGGCCCCTGCGGCCACGATGATCAGGACACGAAAGTCCCGCGTGATGAGCGGCAGCGTCCAGTCCGACCACCCGCTCACGAAACTGTTGTAGCCCTGGATTAGCAGGAAGGTTGCAGCACCGCCGAACAGGGCGACCACCATGTCTTTGATCAGCACCAGCCGGACATTGCCGACCAGCTGCTCTCTGGACACAAGGGTCAGGATGGTGCGCGCGGCACCGCCCACCAGGCCGGCCGCAAATGCCAGAAGCAGCGACACCCAGTCATACCCTGCCAGATCCTCTGCAAGCGAGGACTGGGCGTAGCACAGGGCGCTGTAGGTGACCAGCCAGACAAGGATCAGCGCGTCAACGTGCCTGCGCATTGATGACCTCTCGCCGTTGTTGAGCAACGAGCGAGACGCCCTGAGCGCCACCGACAAGAAGCGACCCAAACGCGCGGAGCCCGTGCGCTCAACCGTCCATGCCGTCAGTGGTGTCGGCTGCGCGCCAGAGCCCACCCTTGTGCTTGGCGAAAGTGCCGCGCCGATAGCTCTTGCGCTCATCGATGGAAGGGAGCACGTCGATCTCGGAGGCGTCGCGGCCAAGTTCACCGTCGCGACCGTCCCGCCGTCCCGGCCATCAACGCCAGGAGCGCCCGGCATGCCATCCATGCCAGCGGCGCCGTCCTTGCCGTCGATACCATCGCGGCCGGGCTGCCCGTCCTTGCCGTCGGCGCCTGGTGCCCCGTCAAGGCCTGATGCGCCGTTGGCACCACGCTCGCCGTCCTTGCCACCCACGCCATCACGCCCGGGCGCGCCGTCCTGGCCATCCTTGCCTGCTGCGCCGGGCTCACCCTGCGGACCAGCCGGCAACGCCTTCACCTGCTCGAGCAGCGGCGCCACGGCGCGCGCGACTTCATCGGCCACGTACTTCTGTACGGACGAAGACGGCAGCGGCTAGGGCCTCGCTGTCTGGGGTGGTGGTCTGGGTCATGTGAAGTAACGCTTCCGTTGGTGCCTCATAGGCGCTGCCGGGGGGTATCAACCAAAAAGATGATGACGGGTGTTGTGCGCCGCAACAATTGGAAACATGAGTTGGTACGATCCGCTGCTGAGCAGCACAAACGTCGCACGGAGTCCAGCGTGAACAAAGACCGGTTCGAATTTATCGACGCCCTTCGGGGCTGGGCGATCCTGGGCGTCATCGCTACGCATGCCGCATCTGCTGTCAAGCTGTCCGGGAAGATGGGGAAGCTTGCCGCTTTCGGCGGCTATGGGGTTCAACTCTTCTTCATGGTGAGCGCCTTCACCATCTTTCTGACCTATCAGAAAGCGACCGAACGGGAGACGTATCCCAACGCCAACTTCTTCACTCGCCGTCTGATGCGCATCGCGCCTGTCTACTGGCTGGGGATCCTGCTCTACAGCGCCGTTTATGGACTCGGCTCGCGCGGCTGGTTGGAAGGTCCGGAAATGTGGCATCTCCCCTTGCATTTCCTGCTCATCAACCTGCTGCACCCAGCGACCATGAGCTCGGTCGTCCCGGGCGGCTGGTCAATCAGCTGTGAAGTGCTCTTCTACCTGACCGTGCCTTTGCTCTTTGCTTGGATCAAAACCACCGGTGCCGCCGCTGTGTTCTGCGCAATCACGGCAGTTTTGGGCCCCTTATCGATCGCGGCCATGAAGGCGCTGATCGGGCATTGGGCTGATGGCTTTGGGGCGAGCTACTCGTACATGTACTACTACCGCAGCCTACCCAGCCAGCTGTTCCCCTTTGCCGTCGGCATCCTGCTGTTCCATGTGTACCGCGCACAACCTGCTTGGCTGTCCGTTCTCAAGCGCCGGCATGTGAATTTCTGGCTCATCGTCGCTGGGTTACTCGCGTTCGCCATCAGCATGTTCGGCTGGTACCCGCACATTCAGCGCCACCACTGGGCATCTGTTGGCTTCCTATTTTTCGGACTCGCCGCTTCACAGATTCAATGGTCCGCCATCGTCAATAAGCCGATGATATTTCTCGGACGCATCAGCTTCTCTGCCTATCTGTTGCACTTCATCGTCCAGAGGGAACTGACAGTTTGGATCCCTCAAGGCAGCATGCCGACGCAGGCCTATTTCGCCCTAGTTCTTGTAGCGAGCATCGCGATTACTGTTCCCCTCGCCTGGCTGTCTTTCTCCTTGCTCGAGAAGAACTTCCAACGAGCCGCTGGCTTGATCGTTCAAGCTCGCGAGAATCGCGCGGCGTCGCCTCGCTCCGCTTCGACTGCGTGATGCTGCCGCATCAAGGCAGTCAGACCGACGTTTAGGTGCCAGTGACCACGTAGCTGTTGGCCGCCGACGCGCGCGCCACGATCGTGACCAGTGGGTTGGCTGTGGCCGCGCGCGTGAGCGTGGTGGTGGCCCCGTTAAGCAGCGCGCCGCCAGCCGACGCGACGCTGGTGGTGTCAAAGGGGATGACCTGGCAGCGAAAGCCAGCGGGCAGGGTTGCCGGCACGGTGAGGGTGGCGGTCGCGGTGCATTCCAGCGTCTTGCCGTCGTCCGTGGCTGCGAGTGCGTGGCTGGATGCAACCGCGACGGTTGATGTGACGTCGGCCTTGGCCAGCTGCAGAGCCTTGCCCTGCTCGGCGGACAGGGCGGCGGTAGTGCCTCCGGTGGTTAGGTCGTTGACCACCGCGGGCGCCTTCTCGGGCAGCCAGGCAGTGCCGCTCCAAATCCAAAAGGATCCGGGCACCGGCGTGAGCTGAAGGCAGAGAAATCCCACGGTGACGTATTGTCCGCTTCGATCCAGTGTAGGCGCGGCGACCCCGCGCTTTCGGTGCTGAACAAGCGGAACAGGCGGTCCCGGCTGGCTTCCTGTGCCTGGCGCATGGCTTCCACGGCCTGTGTCCCCGCGCCGACCGTGAAGGGATAGCGCATGAGTTCGGACATCGCGCATGGCCGGCAGGTGACGTCGGCATCCAGGGCATCGGCCAGGACGCGCGCACAGCGGATACGCTCCGCCGTGCGCGCCGTCGCGTCCAGATGAAGAAGGATGGTACGGGGTGCATGCATCGCAAGGCTCTCGGGTCGTTGGTGATCGCCACCTTAGAGCGTTTCACGGCGGCGGCCTTGCGTTGCGTCAACTTGCGCTTGCGTGTGCGCTCGCGGACGAAGGCGACCAGCGCCGTACCTTGTGGTGCTGCGCCAGCCGCGTCGAGGTCCGGCAGACGAGGCGCCTGCGTGAGCCACACCGCCTGCCCAGCGAAGCGAACCAGGTTTAGTCCGATGCCGCGGTGGCGTCCGCCCGGGCTGCGGGCAGCTGGCGCGCGGCCACCGGCGGCCGGGCCGGCCGCGCGGAGCCGCGGAGCACGCTGCCGGCTGCGCTGCGGCCCCGCCGATGTGGACACCGGCACGGCCTTACTCGCAGGCCAGCGCTTCCGTCGCGCACCCGGCGCACTTCGTCGGTCAGCGCAGCAGCGGATAGACCCCGGCCAGCGGCGTCACCCGGCCCGCAGCCGCAGGGTCGTAGCCCGGCAACGCCGCCAGCACCTGCCGGAACGCCGGATCGCGCAGCGCCTGCAACACCGCCTGCAGCGCGGGCGTGGCCATCGCGTCGGCGCGGCACAGCAGAAAGTAGCGCTCGGTCGCGATTGGGACGAAATCGAGCTTGAACTGGCGCGCGGGCGGCTCCAGCCCGAAGCCCGCATCGGCCATGCCACTGGCCACATGCGCGGCGACGGCGGCGTGGGTGTACTCGCCCTGCTCGAAGCCGGCGATGGCTGTCGGGGCGACATGCTGGGCCGCGAGCAACTGTTCCAGCAGAAAGCGCGTGCCCGAGCCCGGCTGGCGGTTGATGAAGCGCACGCCCGGGCGCGCCAGGTCGGCCAGCGCGAACAACTCCTTGGGGTTGCCGGCCCGCACCATGAGGCCCTGGCGGCGCACGGCGATGTCCACCAGCTGCAGGTCCAGCCCACGCAGCCAGCGCAGGTAATGCGCCAGCGCCGCGGGCTCCACCGGCCCGATGGGAATGTGCAGGCCCGCCACGTCGCAATCGCCATCGCGCAGCGCCGCGGCAGCGGCCGAACTGCTGGCATAGGAGAACGCGATCTGCGATCCGTCCGCCGCCAGCCGCTCGCGCAGCCGCTCGATGGCAAAGCCGTGGCTGGCATGGATGCGCAGCGCCGCCGGCACCTCTTGCAGCACGCTGCGCAACTCCTCGGCCAACTCGGACGACAGGGTCTGCAGCACCGGACGCAGCCGCGCATGGATGCGCCGGTCGGCCCAGGCGATGCGCGCGCCCAGCTCGGTCAAGGTCGAGCCCTTGCCGCGCTCCATCCGCATCAGCGGCGTCTGGAACAGCGCTTCGCCCTGGCGCACCAGCGCCCAGGCATGGCGGTACGACAGGTCCAGCACGCGCGCCGCGCTCTGCAGGCTGCCTGTTTCCGACACCTGGACCAGCAGCTCGATCAGGCGCGCAGGCAGTGCCGCGCCCTGCGCATCCTGGATGGTCCAGACCGGAACGATGGAAACCTGCTTCATGCCTGCTTAGCCCTTTATGAGATGGAGTTCCTATGCACCGGCGGTTGCGCCTCATATTGCCGTGCGCGGCGCTCGGCGCGAGGATGTGCGCCCGTGACCATGGCCCACCGCATTGTCCGGCCCATGGCACCGGCACGGACCGCCCTGCCCTGCCGCGTCCTTTCCATCGAGGCCAAACACACACCGTGAGCGAACAGAAGATCGCGCTCTACGACCGCCCCGCCGGCGGCTGGGGTGCACTCAACAGCGTGAAGAACGCGCTGCTGCGCCAGGACATTCCGATCAAGGGTGCCAGGACGCTGCTGTCGGCCAACCAACCCGACGGCTTCGACTGCCCAGGCTGCGCCTGGCCGGACCGCAACCACACCTCAACCTTCGAGTTCTGCGAAAACGGCGTGAAGGCCGTGGCCGCCGAGGCCACGGCCCGGCGCGCCGGCCCCGAATTGTTCGCGCGCCACACCGTGGCCGAACTGCTGCAGCAGAGCGACTTCTGGCTGGAGGACCAGGGCCGGCTCACCCACCCCATGGTCTACGAGACTGCGACCGACAAGTACCGGCCCATCACCTGGGACGAGGCCTTCGCCCTGATCGCACGCCATCTGAACGCGCTGCCAGACCCCGACCAGGCCATCTTCTACACCTCGGGCCGGGCCAGCAACGAGGCCGCCTTCCTGTACCAGCTGTTCGTGCGCGAGTACGGCACCAACAACTTCCCCGACTGCTCCAACATGTGCCACGAGCCGAGCGGCAGTGCCATGAAGCCGCAGATCGGGGTGGGCAAGGGCACGGTCACCCTGGACGATTTCGAGCAGGCCGACGCGATCTTCATCTTCGGCCAGAACCCGGGCACCAACCACCCGCGCATGCTGGGCGAGCTGCGCGCCGCTTCCAGGCGCGGCGCGCGCATCGTGAGCTTCAACCCGCTGCGCGAGCGGGGGCTGGAGCGCTTCCAGGACCCGCAGAGCAAGATCGAGATGGCGACGCTGGGCTCCACGCCGATCAGCACGCACTACTTCCAGTTGCAAAGCGGCGGCGACCTGGCAGCGGTGAAGGGCATGCTCAAGCGGCTCATCGAGCGCCAGGATGCAGGCGAGGAGCTGCTGGACCGGCGCTTCATCGCCGAGCACACCGTCGGCTTCGAGGCCCTGGCCGCCGATGTGCGGGCCGAATCCTGGGACGCGATCGTGCAGGAGTCCGGCCTCACGCTCGCGCAGATCCACCAGGCCGCCGACGTCTACATCGCGGCGCGGAACGCGATCTTCTGCTGGGGCATGGGCATCACCCAGCACCAGCACTCCGTGGCCACGATCCAGATGATGGGCAACCTGCTCCTGGCGCGCGGCAACGTGGGCCGGCCCGGCGCCGGTTTCTGCCCCGTGCGCGGCCACAGCAACGTGCAGGGCGACCGCACCATGGGCATCTGGGAGAAACCGCCGGCTGCGCTGCTGGACCGGCTGGGCCAGGTGTTCGGTTTCGAACCGCCGCGCCGCAACGGGGTCGACACGGTGGAGGCCATCAACGCCATGCTCGATGGCAAGGGCAAGGTGTTCTTCGCGCTGGGCGGCAACTTCGCGGCGGCCGCGCCCGACACCCACGCCACCTGGCGCGCGCTGCGCCAATGCGCGCTCACGGTGCACGTGGCCACCAAGCTCAACCGCAGCCATGTGGTGCACGGGCAGGAAGCGCTGATCCTGCCCTGCCTGGGCCGTACCGAGATCGACATGCAGGCCGCCGGCCCGCAGGGCGTGACCGTGGAGGATTCGATGGGTATGGTGCACATCTCCAAGGGCATCAACCCGCCGGCGTCGGAGCATCTGCTGTCCGAGCCGGCCATCGTGGCGCGGCTGGCGGCCGCCACGCTCGCCGGACGCAGCCGTACGCCCTGGCTCTGGCTGGTGGACGACTACGCGCGCATCCGCGACAAGATCGAGGCCGTGTTCGACGACTTCAAGGACTTCAATGCGCGCGTGGCGCACCCGGGCGGTTTCCGCCTGCGCAACACGGCCAGCGAGCGGGTCTGGAACACACCCACGGGCAAGGCCACGTTCTTTGCGCATGCTGTGCCGCGCGACACGCCCGTGCACCGTGCCCGCCGGCGGGAAAAGGCACAGGGCACCATCGTCTTCTCGCTGCTGACCACGCGCTCGCACGACCAGTACAACACCACCATCTACGGCATGGACGACCGCTACCGCGGCGTCTTCGGCCAGCGCCGCGTGCTCTTCATCCACGCAGAAGACATCCGCGCGCTGGGCTTCAAGGACGGCGACTGGGTCGACATCCACACGGTCTGGGACGACGCGCCCGAGCCGAGCGCCGGGCCGCCCCAAGCCGGCGAGCGCCCCCACGGGGGGCAGCGAGGACACGAAGTGCCGAGCGTGGGAGTCAACCATGTCCGCCGGGCCGACCAGTTCAAGCTGGTGGCCTACGACATCCCGCGCGGCACGCTCGCGGCCTACTACCCCGAGACCAACCCGCTGGTGCCGCTGTCGGCGACGGCCATTTCGGCCGGCACGCCGACCTCCAAGGCCATCCCGGTCCGGCTGACGCGATGTGCGCCTGCCGACGCAGTGCAGCCGGCCAAGCCGGCCGGCGTGTGATGGACGACGGCGCACCGCTGGCCCTGCGCATCCTGCGGGAGCTGGCCACAGCGCCCGCCGCGGGCGGCCTGTCGCTGCCGCGCCTGGGCAAGCGCCTGGGACTGGGCGCCAGCGTGCTGATGCGCGAGCTTTCGGGGATGGGCGATGCCGCCATCGGCGGCGTGCGCGGCCCGGGCTGGGCGCGCGTGGAACAGCTGGACGGGCGCTGGGTCGCCCACATCACGCCCGCGGGGCGCGCGCAGCTCAGCGCAGCGCCGCGTTGATCCGGTCGAGGGCTTTGCTGCCCGGGCACAGTTCGGGCGCGTCGAGCCGGTTCAAGGGCGTCTGGGTGGTCTGCAGCATGGCGTGCAGGTCTTGCGCCTCGCGGTCCACGTAGAGCAAGCCGGTCAGCAACTCGCCGCGCGCCTGCTGTGCCACCACATGCTGCAGCGCCGCAGCCCGGTCGCCCGGATCGTGGTCCTCGCGCAGCTTGCGCAGTCGCAGCACCGAACCGTCGGCCTGCGGCAGCGTCAGTAGTTCGCCGGGCGCCGGCTCGGCCTGGATCTCGTCGGCCAGGCGGATGAAGTCGATGCGGTTCACGGCCTCGTTGTGGCTGCGCACGTAGTCGTAGCTCTTGGTGCTGCCGGCATGGTTGTTGAAGGCCACGCAGGGGCTCACCACGTCGATGAAGGCCGCGCCACGGTGGCCGATGGCACCGCGGATCAAGGGCACCAGCTGCGCCTTGTCGCCCGAGAAGCCGCGCGCCACGTAGCTCGCGCCCAGCTGCAGCGCCAGGCCCACGAGGTCGATCGGGCTGTCGTGGTTGACTGCGCCCTTCTTGCTCTTCGATCCCTGGTCGGCCGTGGCCGAGAACTGGCCCTTGGTCAGGCCGTAGACGCCGTTGTTCTCGACGATGTAGACCATGTTCACGCCGCGCCGCATGGCATGCGCGAACTGGCCCAGGCCGATCGAGGCCGAGTCACCGTCGCCCGACACGCCCAGGTACAGCAGTTCGCGGTTGGCCAGCTGCGCGCCTGTCAGCACCGAGGGCATCCGGCCGTGCACGGTGTTGAAGCCGTGCGAGGCGCCCAGGAAGTAATCCGGCGTCTTGGAGCTGCAGCCGATGCCCGAGAGCTTGGCCACGCGGTGCGGCTGTACGTCCAGCTCCCAGCAGGCCTGGATGATCGCGGCCGAGATCGAGTCGTGGCCGCAGCCGGCGCACAGCGTGGAGATCTTGCCCTCGTAGTCGCGCCGCGTGTAGCCGACCTGGTTCTTCGCGAGCGAGGGGTGGTGGACCGTGGGTCTGGCCAGGTAGGTCATGCAGTGGTCTCCGGCTGGCGGTTCAGGGCTTGGGTGATGGCGCCGGCGATGAAGCGCGCCGTGATCGGCGTGCCGTCGAAATGCAGCACGCGCACGAGGCGTGCCGGGTCGGCGTCGAGCTCGTTGACGAGCAGGCTGCGCATCTGTGCGTCGCGGTTCTGCTCCACCACGAAAACGCGTTCGTGCGCGGCGATGAAGCGGCGGACCGAGGCCGGGAATGGGAAGGCGCGCAGGCGCATGGCGTCCACGTGCACGCCGGCTGCGGCCAGTTGCTGCAAGGCCTCGTCCATGGCCGGACTCGTGGAGCCGAAGTACAGCACGCCGAGCGGTGTGGCCTGCGCGGCCGCGCGCTCCACGGGCGCAGGCACGAGGTCGGCCGCGGTGGCGAACTTGCGCAGCAGCCGCTCGACGTTGTAGACGTAGTCCGGCCCGCGCTCGGAGTAGCGCGCGTAGGCGTCGCGCGTGGTGCCGCGCGTGAAGTAGGCGCCTTTGCTTTCGTGCGTGCCGGGCAGCGTGCGCCAGGGGATGCCGTCGCCGTCCACGTCCTTGTAGCGGCCGAAGTCGCGGCCGGCTTCCAGCATCTCGGCCGTCATGAGCTTGCCGCGGTCGTAGCTGCGGCCCTCTTCCCAGTGGAAGGGTTCGCACAGGCGCTGGTTCATGCCGATGTCCAGGTCGGTCATCACGAACACGGGCGTCTGAAGCCGGTCTGCGAGGTCCAGTGCCGCGGCGGCATGCTCGAAGCATTCGCGCGGGTCTTCGGGGAACAGCAGCACATGCTTGGTGTCGCCGTGCGAGGCGTAGGCGCAGGCCAGGAGGTCGGCCTGCTGCGTGCGCGTGGGCATGCCCGTGGACGGGCCGCCGCGCTGCACGTTGACGATGGTCACGGGGATCTCGGCAAAGTAGGCCAGCCCGATGAACTCGGTCATCAGCGAGACACCGGGCCCCGAGGTGGCCGTGAACGCGCGCGCGCCGTTCCAGCCCGCACCCACCACCATGCCGATGGAGGCGATTTCGTCCTCGGCCTGCACGATGGCGTAGCGGCGTTCGCCGGTTTCCTTGTCTTCGCGGAACTTCGTGCAATAGGACTGGAAGGCCTCGGCCACCGAGGACGAGGGCGTGATCGGGTACCAGGCCGCCACCGTGGCGCCGCCGTACACGCAGCCCAGCGCTGCGGCGCTGTTGCCGTCCACGAAGATGCGCTGGCCCACCTTGTCGGCCCGGCGCACGCGGATCGGCAGCGGCGCCTGCAGGTGCTCCTGCGCGAAGTCGCGGCCCAGGTGCAGCGCGCGCACGTTGGAGGCCAAGAGCTTCTCCTTGCCCTTGTACTGCTCGCCGAACAGGTCGACGATGACCTCGGCCTCGATGTCCAGCAGCACCGACACCGCGCCCACGTAGATGATGTTCTTGAACAGCTGGCGCTGGCGCGGGTCGCTGTAGACCGCGTTGGCGATCTCGGTCAGCGGCATGCCGATCACCGTGATGTCGCTGCGCAGGCGCGCGGGCGGCACGGGCCGCGTGCTGTCGTAGAACAAATAGCCGCCCGGCTCGATCTCGGCCAGGTCGTCGGCCCAGGTCTGCGGGTTCATGGCCACCATCATGTCGATGCCGCCGCGCCGGCCCAGGTGGCCGGCCTCGCTGACGCGCACCTCGTACCAGGTCGGCAGGCCCTGGATGTTGCTGGGGAAGATGTTGCGCGGGCTCACGGGCACGCCCATGCGCAGGATGGCTTTGGCGAACAGTTCGTTGGCCGAGGCCGAACCGGATCCGTTGACGTTGGCGAACTTGACGACGAAGTCGTTGACTGCGCTGATCGGGGTCATGCGTGGGCTCCCTGGCACGCGCCCGCCTGCGCCGTCTTGAACAGGAACTTCTGCATGTCCCAGGCACCGGTCGGGCAGCGCTCGGCGCACAGGCCGCAGTGCAGACACAGGTCCTCGTCCTTGGCCATCACGCGGCCAGTCTTGAGCGGATCGGAGACGTACAGGTCCTGGTCCGGATGCAGCGCCGGGGCCTTCAGGCGCTGACGCAGCTCGGCCTCCTCGCCCGGCGCCGTGAAGCTGATGCAGTCCATCGGGCAGATGTCCATGCAGGCATCGCACTCGATGCAGGCCTCCTGTGCGAACACGGTCTGCACGTCGCAGTTCAGGCAGCGCTGCGCCTCCTTGAAGGCAGTGGCGGCGTCGAAGCCCAGCTCCACCTCCACACGGATGCTGGCCAGCGCGACCTCGGCCTGCGCCCACGGCACCTTGAAGCGGGCATCGGGCGCCACGGCGTTGTCGTAGCTCCACTCGTGGATGCCCATCTTGGTGGACACCAGGTTGCTGGTGGGCGCCGGCCGGGCCTGCACCGGCTCGCCCTGCAGGAAGCGGTCGATGGAGATGGCGGCCTCGTGGCCATGGGCGACGGCCGTGATGATGTTCTTGGGGCCGAAGGCCGCGTCGCCGCCGAAGAACACCCGGGGCAGCGAGGACTGGAAGGTCTGAGCGTCCAGCACGGGCAGGCCGTTCTCGTGGAAGGCGATGCCACAGCCGCGCTCGATCCAGGGGAAGGCGTTCTCCTGGCCGACCGCGATCAGCACCTCGTCGCAGGGCAGCAGCACCTCGGCATCGCCGGTCGGCACGAGCTGGCGCCGGCCGCGCGCATCGACCTCGGCGCGCACGATCTGGAAACGCATGCCGGTCAGCCGTCCGCCTTCGTGCACGAAGGCCACGGGCACGTGGTAGTTCAGGATCGGGATGCCCTCGTGCTGCGCATCCTCCTTCTCCCAGGGCGAGGCCTTCATCTCGTCGAAGCCGCTGCGCACCACGACCTTGACGTCCTCGCCGCCCAGTCGCCGCGCCGAACGGCAGCAGTCCATGGCCGTGTTGCCGCCGCCCAGCACCAGCACGCGCCGGCCGGTCTGCGTGACATGGCCGAACGAGACCGAGGCCAGCCAGTCGATGCCGATGTGGATGTGGGCAGCGGCTTCCTGCCGGCCTGGCAGGTCCAGGTCGCGCCCGCGCGGCGCGCCGCAGCCGACGAAGACGGCATCGAAGTCCTGCGCCAGCAGGCCGGCCATGGAGTCGACGCGCTCGCCGCCGCGGAATTCCACGCCCAGGTCCAGCACGTAGCCGGTCTCCTCGTCGATGACCTCCTCGGGCAGCCGGAAGCGCGGGATCTGCGTGCGGATGAAGCCGCCCGCCTTGGCCTCGCCGTCGAACACCGTCACGGCGTAGCCCAGCGGCGCCAGGTCGCGCGCCACGGTCAGCGCGGCCGGGCCGGCGCCGATGCAGGCCACGCGCTTGCCGTTGCGCGGCGCCGGCTGGGGCATGCGCCCGCGCACCTCGCCCTTCATGTCGGCCGCCACCCGCTTGAGCCGGCAGATCGCCACCGGTTCAGGCTGCGCCTGGCTGGCCTCCTCGACGCGGCCGCGACGGCAAGCCGGCTCGCAGGGCCGGTCGCAGGTGCGGCCCAGGATGCCGGGGAACACGTTGGACTCCCAGTTGACCATGTAGGCGTCGGCATAGCGGCCTTGGCCGATCAGGCGGATGTACTCGGGAACGGGGGTGTGGGCGGGGCAGGCCCATTGGCAGTCGACGACCTTGTGGAAATAAGACGGACTGGCTACTTGCGTTGGCTGCAATCTTTTGTCTCCTAGGGTCCAGCGGTGCCGGGAGCCCACTGGTCAGACCAGTCTACGCGTGGGGGGCTTGGCAGGCCTACGGTGAATCCCGCACCCTTGGCGCCTGCGCAAACGCACGTCTGGCGCGCCAATCCATCCGGGTATTCGCTATAGTTGTGCGCAGTAACGCCTTGAAACGTCCGGGCGCTGCCGCACCCACTCTTCTGCACGAGGTTGCCATGACCCTGACCCTGGCCAAGCTGCTCCGCCTGTCCGTGCTCCTGCTGGCCTGTCTGACGCCAGGCTGGGCCGCCGCGCTGGACCAACCTGCGGGCGAGGTGGTGCTGACCATCAGCGGCAAGGTCGGCCAGCCCAATGCCGGCCGGCGCGCGGTGTTCGACATGGCCATGCTGGAGAAGCTGCCCCAGCACAGCTTTTCCACCAACACGCCCTGGCACGCCGGCCCCACGCGCTTCACTGGCCCGCTGCTGCGCGATGTGCTGGCTGCCGCGGGTGCCAACGGCAGCAAGCTCGTCGCTGTGGCGCTGAACGACTACAAGACCGACATTCCGTTCACCGACGCGGCCCGCTACGACGTGATCGTCGCTGCTCAACGACAAGCCCATGCCGGTGCGCGAGAAGGGGCCGCTGTTCATCGTCTACCCGTTCGACAGCAAGGCCGAGCTCAAGGCCGAAACCTTCTACAACCGTTCGGCCTGGCAGTTGCACCAGTTGCAGGTGCAGTGACGCGGCCGAACGCTCCAACGACGACCGGGCCCCACCCCCCGGTCCCTGCTCCCTTCGCATGCCGCGCAGCCAACGTCTCCTGCGCCTGCTGATCGCCAGCCTGGTGCTGGTCTACATCGCCATCGGCGTGCTGCAGTACCGGCAGTACCGGGCGCTGGACGATGTGATGCGCCGCGGCGACATCAATGCGCTGTGGACCTTCGCGCAGCTCAACGTCGAGTACGAGCGCTTCGATCACGCACTGAATGCGCACCTGCTGGATGCGGCTGCCATGCCGCACAGCCAGCTGCAGCTGCGCTACGACGTGTTCATCAGCCGCGTCGGAGCGGTTGACACCGGCAGCGCTTTTCAGCTCATGCGCGACGACCCGGCCTACCAGCAGGGGATGGACACGCTGCGCCGCTTCATCGCAGACGGCGACCAGGTGCTCGGCCCGAACGCGCCGGCAAACCCGGCGCGCACAGCGCTGGAGGCGCTGCGCGAGCAGTACCAGGCGATCCGCGCGCCGGTGCGTGACATGTCTCTGGCTGCCACGCAGTCGTCCGGCGAGCTGACCGACCAGCGCAACCGCGAGGTCCAGGCGCAGACCCTGCAGACCGGCGTCCTGACCGCCTTCCAGTGCGTGCTCACGCTTCTGCTGGCCGCCGCGATGGCCCGCCAATTTGCCGCCCGCCAGCGCGCCAGTGCGCAGGCGCTGAAGGCGCAGGGCGAGCTCGTGGCCTCGCTCCAGCGCAGCGAAGAGGCGCTGGAGGCGCGCGTGCACGAACGCACCGCCGCGCTGGAGGCGGCCAACGAAACCCTGCGCGCCCAGGAGGGTGCGCTGCGCCAGGCCCAGGCGCGTGCAGAGCAGGCATCGCAGATGAAGTCCGATTTCCTGGCCAACATGAGCCATGAGATCCGCACGCCCCTCAACGCGGTCATCGGCATGAGCCACCTGATGCTGCGCACCGAGCTCACGGCTCGCCAGCGCGACTATGTGCGCAAGACCCAGCGCTCGGGCCAGCACCTGCTGGACCTGATCAACGACATCCTCGATTTCAGCAAGATCGAAGCCGGCAAGCTCGAGGTCGAGAGCGTGGACTTCGACCTGCAGAACGTGCTGGACGGCGTGGCCGACCTGGTCGGCGAGAAGGCCACGGCCAAGGGCCTGGAACTGGTGTTCGACACCGAGGGCGCGGTGCTGCCGCGCCGGCTGCGCGGCGACCCGCTGCGCCTGGGTCAGATCCTCATCAATTACGCCAGCAATGCCATCAAGTTCACCGAACAGGGCGAGGTGGTCGTGCGGGTGCGTCACCAGGTGCTGGCCGATGGCGCCGTGCTGTTGCGCGCGGAGGTGCGCGACACCGGCATCGGCATGACCGAGGAGCAGCGCGCGCGGCTGTTCCAGTCCTTCCAGCAGGCCGACAGCTCCACCACGCGCAAGCACGGCGGGACGGGCCTGGGCTTGGCGATCTCCAAAAAGCTGGCCGAACTCATGGGCGGCGAGGTCGGCGTGGAAAGCCGCCCCGGCCAGGGCAGTACTTTCTGGTTCACCGCGCGGCTGCTGTTCAGCCAGGAGGCCGAGACGCCGCGGATGTCGATTCCGGACCTGCGCGGGCGCCCTGTGCTGGTGGTGGACGACAGCCCGACCGCGCGCGAGATCCTGGGCACCATGCTCGAGCAGATGCACTGCAGCGTGGCACAGGCCGCGGGCGGCGCCGAGGCGCTGGCGCTGGCGCGCGCGGCGCAGCAGGCCGGCCGGCCGTTCGAAGTCGCCTTCCTGGACTGGCGCATGCCCGACATGGACGGCGTTGCGCTGGCCGAGCAGCTGGCGCGGCTGCCCTCCCCGCCCGCGCCCGTGATCGTCACGGCCCACGGCCGTGAGGAGGTGGCCCAGGACGCGCAGCGTGTGGGCGTGGAGCTGCTGCTGGTCAAGCCGGTCAACCCATCGCTGCTGTTCGAGACCGCAATGCGCGCGCTGTCGCTGGCCCAGCCCACCGCCGAGCCACCGGCACGCGCACCCGTGCAGTCCGACGCGCCCCATCTGGCGCCACTGCGCGGCGCGTTGGTGCTGCTGGTGGACGACAACGACCTGAACCGCCAGATCGGCACCGAACTGCTGGAGGCCGTGGGCATCCAGGTCGAGGTGGCCGAAGACGGCCAGCAGGCCCTGGACCGGCTGGCCGCCAAGCCCTACGAACTCGTGCTGATGGACATGCAGATGCCGGTCATGGACGGACTGGAGGCCACGCGCGCGATCCGGCGCGACCCGCGCTGGCAGCAGCTGCCCGTGCTGGCCATGACGGCCAATGCCATGGCCATCGACCGCCAGCGTTGCCTGGAGGCCGGCATGAACAGCCACATCGCCAAGCCGATCAATCCGAACGAGCTCTACGCCCAGCTGCTCCAGTGGCTGCCCCGGCGCGAGCGCGCGGCGCCGCCGCCAGCCGTTGCCGCTGCCGAGCCGCCGCAGGACGCCCTGCCGGCCGATGACGCCCTGCTGCGCATCCCCGGCCTGGACGCCGCCTCCGGCCTGCGCCGCGTGCTGCAGCGGCGCAGCACCTACGACGGCCTGCTGCGCCGCTTCGTCGACGGCCAGGCCGGTGCCGTTGCCACCGCGCGCGCCGCGCTGGGCGCGGGCGACCGCACGCAGGCGCAGCGCCTGCTGCACACGCTGAAGGGCACGGCGGCCACCATCGGTGCGGGCCCGCTGGCGCAGGCCGCGCAGGCGGCGGAAATCATGCTGAGCCAGCCGCCGCGTGACGCGGCCGAGGAAGAACGCCTGCTGGCCGCGTGCGAGGCGCTGTGCGTTCCGCTCGTGGCGGCACTGCGCCAGGCGCTGGCGGCCCAGGAAGCAGCCAGCATGCCGGCCACTGTCCAGACGGTGGACTGGGCCGCCGTGGGCCCGCTGGCCGAACGTCTGCAGGCTTTGCTCGAGCAGGACGACGCCGATGCCATCGACCTGTTCCAACGCCATGCCGCCGCGTTGCGCCCCGCCCTCGGCGAGCGCTACGCCGCCATCGCGAAGGCCATCGGCGACTTCGACTTCGGCGGTGCCGCGCAGCAACTGCGCGACGCGCTGCCTGTGGCGGTGCGGCTTTAAGCCGGCAACGCCAGCGCTGCCGCCACCTCGGGCGGTGCCTGCACCAGCTCGATCAGCACGCCCTCGCCCGCGATCGGGAAGACCTCGTTGGCCTTGGGATGCAGGAAGCAGATGTCGTAGCCGGCCGCGCCCTTGCGGATGCCGCCCGGCGCGAAACGCACGCCCTGGGCCGTGAGCCATTCCACGGCCTTGGGCAGGTCGTCGATCCACAGGCCCACGTGGTTCAGCGGTGTGGTGTGCACGGCCGGCTTCTTCTCGGGGTCCAGTGGCTGCATGAGGTCGACTTCGACCTTGGTCGGGCCGCTGCCGATGGCGCAGATGTCTTCGTCCACGTTCTCGCTCTCGCTGCGGAAGTTGCCCGTGACCGTGAGGCCCAGCATCTCGACCCAGAGCTTTTGCAGGCGCTGCTTGTCGGGGCCGCCGATGGCGATCTGCTGGACGCCCAGCACGCGGAAGGGACGTTGGTTGGTGCTCATGCGTGTTGCTCCTGTTCGATGGAAATGGGGCGGGTGGCGTAGCCCAGCTTGTCCAGCAGCCGGCGGTCGGCGTCTGCGTCGGGGTTGCCCGTCACGAGCAGCTTGTCGCCGTAGAAGATGGAATTGGCGCCGGCCAGGAAGCACAGCGCCTGCACCGGTTCGCCCAGCTGCTGGCGGCCGGCCGACAGGCGCACGCGCGCGGTCGGCATGGTGATGCGCGCAACCGCGATCACGCGCACGAAATCCAGCGGGTCGATGGGCGGCGCGTCGGCCAGCGGCGTGCCGGGCACGCGCACCAGGCTGTTGATGGGCACCGACTCGGGGTAGGGGTCGAGGTTGGCCAGCTGCGCGATCAGGCCGGCGCGGTGCACGGGTGCCTCACCCATGCCCACGATGCCGCCGCAGCACACTTTGACGCCGGCCGCACGCACATGGGCCAGCGTGTCGAGCCGGTCCTGGTAGCTGCGTGTGTCGACGATGTCGGCGTAGTGCTCGGGCGCGGTATCGAGGTTGTGGTTGTAATAGTCCAGTCCCGCATCGCGCAGCGCCACGGCCTGGTGCTTCTCGAGCATGCCCAGCGTGGCGCAAGACTGCAGGCCGAGGTCCTTCACGGTGCGCACGAGCTCGGCCACTTTCTCGATGTCGCGGTCCTTGGGCGCGCGCCAGGCCGCGCCCATGCAAAAGCGCGTGGCGCCCGCGTTCTTGGCGGCCTGGGCGGCGTGGCGGACCTCGTCGACGGACATGAGTTTCTGCGCCTGCACGCCCGTGTCGAACGCGGCCGACTGCGGGCAGTAGCCGCAGTTCTCGGGACAGCCGCCGGTCTTGACCGACAGCAGCGTGGCCAGCTCGATGTCGCCCGCGGGCCAGTGCGCGCGGTGCACGGTCTGGGCGCGGAACAGCAGTTCGTTGAACGGCAGGTCGAGCAGCGCCTGCACGTCCTCGACGCGCCAGCGCTGCGGCACTGAGTCGGTTGCCCGGCGGGGCGGTACGAACCGCACGGGCTGCTCTTGCGCGACCGGATCGGTGGGGGTCGACAGGGATTCTTGGGGCATCGCGTCCTTCGTGGTTTCAGCGGGATCTGCGGCGATTGTGGGAGGCCGGTGCAGCGTCTGAAAAGCCTCGCGGCGCAGAAAGTCCGCCTGTTGTTCATGCCGCCAACATCGTCCAATTCCGCCGCAGCGATGGCCGACGATCCACGGTGTTGCGCCCTTGTTCGCAGAACTTGGATGCGACCGCCCCGGCGCCGCATCCTTCTGCCGCGAACATGCGGCGAACCACCTCGAAACCAGGGGCGCGGCGGTTGGACGATGGGCGCACTTGCGCGCGCCTACCGGCCTGGCCTCAGGCGAACTCGACGATGGGCTGGTCCACCGCCAGGCTTTCGCCCTTGCTGGCCAACACCTTGCCGACCACGCCGTCGGCCGCGGCGAACAGCACGTTCTCCATCTTCATGGCCTCGATCACGGCCACGCGCTCGCCGGCCTGCACCTTCTGGCCCGGCTGCACCGAGACCTCGACCAGGAGGCCCGGCATGGGCGAGAGCACGAAGCGGCTCATGTCCGGGGGCGCCTTGTAGGGCATCAGCTCGAACAGCTCGGCGCCGCGCGGCGACAGCACCAGCGCGTCGAGCTGCGTGCCGTTGTGCTGCACGCGGATGGCGAGCGGATTCCTGGGCGTGCCGCGCTCGACCTGGGCACTGAACGGGGCGCCGTTGCTCGTGCCGGCCAGGCGGATCGCGCCAAGCCGGCTGCTGCTTTCCAGCGCGTAGCTGCGCGAGCCCACCTGCACGGTGCTGCTGCCGGTCTGGCCCTCGTAGCTGGTCACGCGCACGGGCGTGGCCTTGTGGTGGCCGTCCGCACCCAGGGCCACGACCACGAAATCCTGGCCGACCTTGACACCGTGGCCCGCCATCTGGCCGCTGATGCCGCTGGCGCGGCCCAGGTAACGCCGGTTGGCGAAGGCGGCCAACGCGAGCAGGAACTCGGGCTCGTCGTGCGGCACGTCCTCGGCATGGAAACCTTGCCCGTAGTGCTCGGCGATGAAGCCGGTGTTGAAATCGCCCGCGACGAATTTGGGGTGTGCCAGCAGCGCGGCCTGGAACGGGATGTTGCTGCTGATGCCGCGGATGATGAAGCCGTTCAGCGCCTCGCGCATCTTGGCGATCGCCTCGTGGCGGTCACGCCCGTGCACGATGAGCTTGGCGATCATCGAGTCGTAGTACATCGGGATCTCGCCGCCGTCCTGCACGCCGGTGTCCACGCGCACGCCCTGCAGGTGCTCGGTGTCGGCCGAGAACATGGTCTCCTGCGGCGGTGCGAAGCGCACCAGGCGCCCGGTGGACGGCAGGAAGTTGCGGAACGGATCCTCGGCATTGATGCGGCATTCGATGGCCCAGCCGTCGCGCTTGACCTCGGCCTGCGTGAGCGGCAGCTTCTCGCCGGCCGCGACGCGGATCATGAGTTCCACGAGGTCCAGGCCCGTGATGCACTCGGTCACCGGATGCTCCACCTGCAGGCGCGTGTTCATCTCCAGGAAGTAGAAGTCCTGGTTCTTGCCGACCACGAACTCAACCGTGCCCGCGCTCTGGTACTTGACGGCCTTGGCCAGCGCCACGGCCTGCTCGCCCATGGCCTTGCGCGTGGCGTCGCTGATGAAGGGCGACGGCGCCTCTTCGATGACCTTCTGGTGGCGGCGCTGGATCGAGCATTCGCGCTCGTTCAGGTAGATCACATTGCCATGGGCATCGCCCAGTACCTGGATCTCGATGTGGCGCGGCTGCTCGACGAACTTCTCGATGAAGATGCGGTCGTCGCCGAAGCTGTTGCGGGCCTCGTTCTGGCAGGCCGTGAAGCCCTCCAGCGCTTCCTTGTCGTTGAAGGCCACACGCAGGCCCTTGCCGCCGCCGCCCGCGCTGGCCTTGATCATGACCGGGTAGCCGATGTCCCTGGCGATCTGCACGGCGCGCTCGGCCGATTCGATGGCGTCGTTCCAGCCTGGGATGGTGTTGACCTTGGCCTCGTTGGCGAGCTTCTTGGAGGCGATCTTGTCGCCCATGGCCGCGATCGAATAGTGCTTGGGGCCGATGAAGGCGATGCCCTCTTCTTCCACGCGCTTGGCGAAGGCCTCGTTCTCCGACAGGAAGCCGTAGCCCGGGTGCACGGCCTCGGCGCCGGTCTGCTTGCAGGCTTCGATGATCTTGTCGGCCAGCAGGTAGCTCTCGCGCGAGGGCGCCGGGCCCAGGCGCACGGCCTCGTCGGCCAGCTCCACATGGCGCGCGTCCTTGTCGGCGTCGGAGTAGACGGCGACGGTGGCGATGCCCATCTTCTTCGCGGTCTTGATGACCCGGCAGGCGATTTCTCCGCGGTTGGCAATGAGGATCTTCTTAAACATGGCTGGTCTCCGCGGCGAAATCGCCTGCGCACGCTGCGCGTGCCATGCAATGTGATGAAACGCCCGCTGCGCGGTCGTTTTCGCCGCGGTTGGCAATCAGGATCTTCTTGAACATGTTCCTGTTCTCCGTCTCAAAGGGGGATGTTGCCGTGCTTGCGCCACGGGTTGTCGAGCTTCTTGTCCTTGAGCATGACGAGGCTGCGACAGATGCGCTTCCTCGTCTCGTGCGGCAGGATCACGTCGTCGATGAAGCCGCGTGCACCGGCCACGAAGGGGTTGGCGAAACGCGCCTTGTACTCGGCCTCGCGCGCGGCGAGCTTCACGGGGTCGCTCTTGTCCTCGCGGAAGATGATCTCCACCGCGCCCTTGGCGCCCATCACCGCGATCTCGGCATTGGGCCAGGCGAAGTTCACGTCGCCGCGCAGGTGCTTGGAGCTCATCACGTCGTAGGCGCCGCCGTAGGCCTTGCGCGTGATCACCGTGATCTTGGGCACCGTGCACTCCGCGTACGCGTACAGCAGCTTGGCGCCGTGCTTGATGATGCCGCCGTACTCCTGGCTGGTGCCCGGCATGAAGCCCGGCACGTCGACGAAGGTCACGACCGGGATGTTGAAGGCATCGCAGAAGCGCACGAAGCGCGCGGCCTTGATCGAACTCTTGATGTCCAGGCAGCCGGCCAGCACCAGCGGTTGGTTGGCCACGATGCCCACCGTCTGGCCTTCCATGCGCGCAAAGCCCACCACGATGTTCTTGGCGTACTCGGGCTGGATCTCGAAGAAGTCGCCGTCGTCGACGGTCTTCGTGATCAGCTCCTTCATGTCGTAGGGCTTGTTCGGGTTCTCGGGCACCAGCGTATCGAGGCTCATGTCCTGGCGGTCGGCCGGGTCGTTGCTGGGCCGCACGGGCGGCTTCTCGCGGTTGTTGAGCGGCAGATAGTTGTACAGGCGGCGCAGCATCATGAGCGCCTCCACGTCGTTCTCGAAGGCCAGGTCCGCGACGCCCGAGCGCGTGGTGTGCGTGATGCCGCCGCCCAGCTCCTCGGCCGTGACTTCCTCGTGCGTGACGGTCTTCACGACCTCGGGGCCGGTCACGAACATGTACGAGCTGTCCTTGACCATGAAGATGAAGTCGGTCATGGCCGGCGAGTACACGGCGCCGCCCGCGCATGGGCCCATGATCATGCTGATCTGCGGCACCACGCCCGAGGCCATCACGTTGCGCTGGAACACGTCGGCATAGCCGCCCAGCGAGGCCACGCCTTCCTGGATGCGCGCGCCGCCCGAGTCGTTGAGGCCGATCACCGGGGCGCCGACCTTCATGGCCTGGTCCATGACCTTGCAGATCTTCTCGGCGTGGGCCTCGGACAGCGCGCCGCCGAACACCGTGAAGTCCTGGCTGAACACGAACACCAGGCGGCCATTGATCATGCCGTAGCCCGTGACCACGCCGTCGCCCGGAATCTTGTTGTCGGCCATGCCGAAGTCCACCGAGCGGTGCTCGACGAACATGTCCCACTCCTCGAAGGTGCCGTCGTCCAGCAGCAGCTCCAGCCGCTCCCGCGCGGTCAGCTTGCCCTTCTTGTGCTGGGCGTCGATGCGCTTTTGCCCACCCCCCAGGTGCGCGAGCGCGCGCTTCTTTTCCAGTTGTTCCAGGATGTCCTGCATGTCACTCCTCTAGCGGTTGTCTCTGTTCAGTTCGACAGTACGGATGCGCTGGCCAGCAGCTGGCGCGCGGCGGTCGATGCGGCGATGCGGCCTTCGGTGACGGCGGTCACCATGTCGGGCAGCTGTCCGCGCACGGCGGGGTGGGCGCGGAAGGCCTGCTTGAGCCCGGTTTCGATGCGTTCCCACATCCAGGCCAGGGCCTGCTTCTGGCGCCGGGCCTGCAGGCGCCCGTTGGCCGTCTGCAGCGTGCGGAACTGCACGACCTTCTCCCAGAAGCGGTCGACACCCTCGCTGCGCAGCGCGCTCAGCTGCATGGCGCGGGGATGCCACAGGCTTTCGTCGTGGTGCGCGTGGCCGGCGTTGCCGTGCATGCCCAGCAGCCGCAGCGACGAGGTGATCTGCGCCTGCGCGCGCGTCGCCGCGTCGGGGTCGATGTCGGCCTTGTTGATGACGACGAGGTCGGCGATCTCCATCACGCCCTTCTTGATGGCCTGCAGCTCGTCGCCCGCATTGGGCAGTTGCAGCAGCACGAACATGTCGGTCATGCCGGCCACGGCCGTCTCGCTCTGGCCCACGCCCACGGTCTCGACGATGACCACGTCGTACCCCGCGGCCTCGCAGACCAGCATGGCCTCGCGCGTCTTCTCGGCCACGCCGCCCAGCGTGCCCGAGGACGGGCTGGGCCGGATGTAGGCGCGCTCGTGCACGGACAGCTGCCCCATGCGCGTCTTGTCGCCCAGGATGGAGCCGCCCGAGACGGTGGAGGACGGGTCGATGGTCAGCACGGCGACGCGGTGGCCCTGGCCGATCAGGTACATGCCCAGGGATTCGATGAAGGTGCTCTTGCCGACACCGGGCACGCCCGAGATGCCCAGGCGGAACGCCCGGCCCGTGTGCGGCAGCAGCGCCGTCAGCAGCTCGTCGGCCTGGGCGCGGTGGTCGGTGCGCGTGGACTCCAGCAGCGTGATGGCCTTGGCGATGGCGCGGCGCTGGGCAGTGCCTTCGCCGCGCAGAAGCGGCTCGGTCCAGGGGATGGATGGCATGTTCACAGGATCTCGAAGGCGCGGCCGTCGGGCAGGCGGTAGCGGGAGAAGTCGCGTACGTCGGTGGTCAGGATCTGCGACACCCCGGACTCGCAGGCCAGCCAGTACAGGGATGCATCCGCCAGGTCCATTTCCGTGCGGGGCTGCTGCGTGTACTGCTCCATCCACGCGCACATCTCCAGCAGGTCCGGCGCGTCGAAGGGGTAGACCTGTACCGCCCCGTGGCCAATCCATTGCAAAAGGGCCAGCCGGTGGCGTGGACCCAACAGGTGGCTGGCCTCGGCCACGCAGGGCCAGGTCGTGTGCATCTGGACCGCAGTTGGCGCTTCCACCGTCAGCTCCCGAAAGCGTGCGTGGAAGCGGTCACCCGAATGGAACAGAGCCACCATGGGACCGGTGTCGAGCAGGCAAATCCTCAATCCGCGCTTCCTTCGCCCTTGGCATCGCGCGCAGCGAGGTAGGCAGCGTAGTCGTCCTGCTCCCGCGCATGCTGGGCGCGCAGGCTCTGGCGCAGCGCCGCCTTGATGGGCGACAGCGCGTCGTCCAGCGTTTCCTCGGCCACGCGGTAGCGCGCAGATTCCTCCCGCACCTTGTGGTACAGCGCCGCCGGATCCTTGCGCCCCAGCGCGCGCTCTACCGCATCGATGATGAATTGCGACTTGGTGATGCCCTGGCGCTTGGCGGCAAGCTCAAGCTCTTTCTCCATCAATGGGTCCATGCGAACGGAAACGGCCATGATCAACTCCAGGAGAATACGGTATTACCGAATTACACCACGCTGGCGGTCGCCTTGCGGATCTGCTCCAGCACATCCTTGGCGCTGGCCGGGATCGGCGTGCCGGGACCGTAGATGCCCTTCACGCCGGCCTCGTACAGGAACTCGTAGTCCTGGCGCGGGATCACGCCGCCGACGAAGACGATGATGTCGTCCGCGCCCTGCCTCTTGAGTTCTTCGATGATGGCCGGCACCAGGGTCTTGTGGCCGGCCGCCAGCGTGGAGACGCCCACCGCATGCACGTCGTTCTCGATGGCCTGGCGCGCGCATTCCTCGGGCGTCTGGAACAGCGGGCCCATGTCCACGTCGAAACCCAGGTCGGCGAAGGCCGTGGCGACGACCTTGGCGCCGCGGTCGTGTCCGTCCTGGCCCAGTTTGGAGATCATCACGCGCGGGCGGCGGCCCTGGTCCTCGGCGAAGGCGTCGATCTCCTGCTTGAGCTTGTCCCAGCCCTCGGCCGAGTCGTAGGCCGCGGCGTAGACGCCGGTCACCTTCTGCGTGTCGGCGCGGTGGCGGCCAAAAATCTTCTCCAGCGCATCGCTGATCTCGCCGACGGTGGCGCGCAGGCGCACGGCGTCGATGGTGAGCGCGAGCAGGTTGCCCTCGCCGCTCTCGGCCGCCTGCGTGAGTGCGGCCAGCGCCGCCTCGACCTTGGCGGCGTCGCGCGTGGCGCGGATCTTCGCGAGCCGCGCCACCTGGCCCTCACGCACCTTCATGTTGTCGATGGACAGGATCTCGACCGGATCTTCGTTCTTGAGCTTGTACTTGTTGACGCCGACGATCACGTCCTTGCCCGAGTCGATGCGCGCCTGCTTGTCGGCCGCGGCGGCCTCGATCTTGAGCTTGGCCCAGCCCGAGTCCACGGCGCGCGTCATGCCGCCCATGGCCTCGACTTCCTCGATGATGGCCCAGGCCTTGTCGGCCATGTCCTGGGTGAGCTTTTCCATCATGTAGCTGCCGGCCCAGGGGTCGATCACGTTCGTGATGTGGGTCTCTTCCTGGATGATGAGTTGCGTGTTGCGCGCGATGCGGGCGCTGAACTCGGTGGGCAGCGCGATGGCTTCGTCCAGCGCGTTGGTGTGCAGGCTCTGCGTGCCGCCGAACACGGCCGCCATGGCCTCGATGGTGGTGCGCACCACGTTGTTGTAGGGGTCCTGCTCCGTGAGGCTCCAGCCCGAGGTCTGGCAGTGGGTGCGCAGCATCAGGCTCTTGGGGTTCTTGGGGCCGAACTCGCTCATGATGCGGTGCCACAGCAGGCGGGCCGCGCGCATCTTGGCCACTTCCAGGTAGAAGTTCATGCCGATGGCCCAGAAGAAGGACAGGCGCCCGGCGAAGTCGTCCACGTTCAGGCCCTTGGCCAGCGCGGTCTTCACGTACTCCTTGCCGTCGGCCAGCGTGAAGGCCAGCTCCAGCGCCTGGTTGGCGCCGGCTTCCTGCATGTGGTAGCCCGAGATCGAGATCGAGTTGAACTTCGGCATGTTCTTCGCCGTGTACTCGATGATGTCGCCGATGATCCGCATGCTCGGCTCGGGCGGGTAGATGTAGGTGTTGCGGACCATGAACTCCTTGAGGATGTCGTTCTGGATGGTCCCCGACAGCTTGTCCTGGCCCACGCCTTGCTCTTCCGCCGCCACCACGTAGCCGGCCAGCACCGGCAGCACGGCGCCGTTCATGGTCATGCTGACACTGACCCGGTCCAGCGGGATCTGGTCGAACAGGATCTTCATGTCCTCGACCGAATCGATGGCCACGCCGGCCTTGCCCACGTCGCCCGTCACGCGCGGGTGGTCGCTGTCGTAGCCACGGTGCGTGGCCAGGTCGAAGGCGACCGACACGCCCTGCCCGCCAGCGGCCAGCGCCTTGCGGTAGAAGGCATTGGATTCCTCGGCCGTGGAAAAGCCCGCGTACTGGCGGATGGTCCAGGGGCGCACAGCGTACATGGTGGCCTGCGGGCCGCGGATGTAGGGCGCGAAGCCGGGCAAGGTATCCGTGTACTGCAGGCCCTGCAGGTCGGCCGCGGTGTAGAGCGGCTTGACGGTGATGCCGTCGGGTGTGAGCCAATTCAGTGCAGCCAGATCGCCGCCCGGCGCGGATTTGGCGGCCGCCTGTGCCCACTTCTGCAGATCGCCCTGATCCAGTGCCATGTTGCTTGTCCTCTCGTATTGCAGCCTCGCAATGTTCGCAAAAGAGCCGCAGCTCCGCAACAAGTGAAAGTGCGAGCATTGCAAACCGCCTTTGCAATGGTGCAAACTTTGCGAATATGTCCAAAGCATTCATGGGTGTGCACCTGAAGACGCTGCGCGAGCAGCGCGGTCTCACGCAGGCCGCGCTGGCACAGGCGCTCAAGGTGTCGTCGAGCTACCTCAACCAGATCGAGAACAACCAGCGGCCGCTGACGGTCAACGTGTTGCTGCGCCTGCAGTCAGCCTTCGGCATCGACCTGCAGCTGTTTTCCGAAGACGCGCAGACGCGCCAGCTGGCCGAGTTGCGCGCGGTGCTGGCCGAGGGCCCGGACGCCGGCACGGTGCCGCAGGCCGAGGCGCAGATGCTCGCGCAGCAACTGCCGGCAGTGTCCAGGGCGATCCTGGCCCTGCACAAGCGCGCGCGCTCGGCCGAAGAGCGGCTGGCGCTGATCGCCGAAAGCAGCGGCGGCGAGGGCGCCGCGGCCGGCACGCCATTGCAACCCTACGAGGAAGTGCGCGAGTTCTTCTACGCGCGCCACGAGCCGCTGGCGCAGCTGGACGAGCGCGCCGAGCAGGTTTACGCCCAGTTGCAAGACACGTTCGCGCCACCGCGCGCACCCAGTGCCGCCAACCTGTTCGCCGCGCTCGAGCAGCGCCTGCGCCGCCTGCACGGCGTGGCCGTGCGCTGCGAACTGGGCACCTCGGTGGCCGAGCAGCCGCTGCGCAGCTTCGACCCCGCCAGCCGCACCATCACGCTGGCCGCGGGTTTGAGTCCGGCCCAGCAGGCCTTCCAGTTGGGCGTGCAGCTCGCGTTCTTTGAGATGGAGGGCATGATCGATGCCTTCATCCAGGCCAACGAGTTCAGCACCGGGGAGGCGCGCGCGCTCGCACGCATCGGCTTTGCCAACCACTTCGCCGGCGCACTGGTGCTGCCCAACCGCATCTTCCAGGAGAGCGCCGAGGAACTGCGCTACGACATCGACCTGCTCAGCGAGCGCTTCGGCGTGGGCTTCGAAACCGTGGGCCACCGGCTGTCCACCATGCGCCACCCGCATGCGCAGAGCATCCCGTTCTTCTTCGTGCGGGTGGACCGGGCCGGCAACATGTCCAAGCGCCAGTCCTCGGCCGACTTCCACTTCTCGCGCACGGGCGGCACCTGTCCGCTGTGGAACGTGTACGAGGCTTTCTCGCAGCCCGGCAAGATCCTGACGCAACTCGCCCGCATGCCGGACGGCCGCACCTATCTGTGGATCGCGCGCACCGTGGAACACCGGCGCGGCGGCTATGGCACGCCGCATCGGATCTTCTCGGTGGCCCTGGGCTGCGACGCACGCCACGCCAGCCGCCTGGTCTACGGCGACGGCCTGGCCGCGGACGCGGCCGAGCGCGCCGTGCCGATCGGCTCGGGCTGCAAGGTCTGCGACCGCGAGAACTGCGTGCAGCGCGCCTTCCCGGCCATGGGCCGGCCGCTCAGCATCGACCCAAACGCACGGCGCTTCGCGCCTTACGCACCGGCCGGCTGAAGCGCCCAACACTTCCGCAGCACTGCAGCAGCACCGCCGGGTCTGCGGGTTTCTCATAATTATGAATTCAGAATAATGAATTCCAATCCCTTTCCAACCATGTCCGCTGTCCTCTCGCCCCGCCCCCTGTACGAAGACGCCGCCGAGCTGCTGCGCCAACGCATCCTGGGTGGTGATCTGCCGCCGGGCAGCTGGATCGACGAGTTGCGGCTGGCCGAACAGTACGGCATCAGCCGCACGCCGCTGCGCGAGGCGCTCAAGGTGCTCGCAGCCGAAGGCCTCGTCACGATGAAGCCGCGCCGCGGTGCCTATGTGACCGAGGTGCCCGCAGCCGACCTGGACAAGCTGTTCCATCTGCTGGCCTTGCTGGAAGGCGATGCCGCGGCCGCCGTCGCGCGCCTGGCCACGCCGGCCGAACTCGACGAGCTCGACGCGCTGAACGCCAGGCTGGAACAGGCGGTGGACGACGGCCCGGCGTTCTACACGCTCAACGTCCAGTTCCACGCCCGCCTGCTGGCCCTGACCGGCAACCCCTGGCAGACCCAGCTCGTCAATGACCTGCGCAGACTGATCCAGCTGGCCCTGGTCGGCTCGCTCGGCATGGCGGGGCGCATCCAGGATTCGCTGCGCGAGCACCGATCGCTGCTGCAAGCCCTGCGCCGGCGCGACGCCGAGGGCGCGACGGCGCTCATGCACGACCACATGCGCGGTGCTCTCGCGGCGGCGCGCCAACGTTCCTCCCAATGAAACAAGCCATGTCTTCTCCTGCATTCATGGACAGCGACACGCTGCCGCTGCGCGGCATCAAGGTGCTCGAGCTGTCCCACATGATCATGGGCCCCATCACCGGCATGGTGCTGGCCGACCTGGGCGCTGAGGTCATCAAGGTCGAACCGCTGGAGGGCGACAACACACGGCGCCTGAAGGGCTCGGGCATCGGCTACTTCCCGGTGTTCAACCGCAACAAGCAGAGCCTGGCGGTGGATCTGAAGTCCGCCGACGGCCAGGCCGTGGTGCGCCGCCTCGCGCTACAGGCCGACATGCTGCTGGAGAATTTCCGCGACGGCGGGCTGGCCCAGTACGGGCTGGACTACGCCGCGCTCTCGGCCGAGAACCCGGGCCTGATCTACGTCTCGCTCAAGGGCTTTTTGTCCGGCCCCTACAAGCAGCGCACGGCGCTCGACGAAGTGGTGCAGATGATGGGCGGCCTGGCCTACATCAATGGCGCACCGGGCGCGCCGCGCCGCGTTGCGCCCTCGGCCAACGACATCCTGGGCGGCACCTTCGGCGTGGTCGGCGCGCTGGCCGCGCTGCACGACCGGGCGCGCACAGGCCGCGGCCGCCACATCCGCTCGGGCCTGTTCGAGAACAACCTGCTGCTGGTGGCCCAGTTCGTGGCCCAGTACCAGCTGACCGGCCAAGCGCCCCAGCCCCAGGGCGGCGAGCGCAAACCGCCATGGGGTGTGTACGACATCTTCGACACCACCGACGGGCGTGTCTTCGTCGCCGCTGTCAGCGACGCGCAGTGGCGCGCCTTCGCGCGCCGCTTCATGCCGCCGCACTGGGGCGAGGACCAGCGCCTGGCCACGGCCGTGGGCCGCGAGGCGGCACGCGCCTGGCTCGTGCCGGGCATTGCCGAGGTGCTCAAGGACTGGAACACGGCCGACCTGTGCCGCGCGCTCGAAGAAGCCCAGATCTCGTTCGGCCCCGTGCGCGAGCCGCACGACATGGTCCATGACCAGCACCTGCGCGCAGGCGGTGCACTGCTGCCGACCGATCTGCCCGACGGCGGCCACATCGACGCCGCGGCCCTGCCGATCGAGTTCGACGGCATGAAGGCCGGCAAGCGCAACGATCCGCCCGGCATCGGCGCGCACACGCGCGCCGTGCTGCGCACACTCGGCTACGACGAGGCACAGGTCGAGGCCATGCTGGCCGCCGGCACCGTGCGCGGCTGAGCCCGACCACCCGGCCAAGGACAAAAGGAGACAAACCATGCAACGCCGCACCCTGAACCTGCTCGCACTGGCTGCCATGCTGGGCGCCGCCGCGCCCGCTTTCGCGCAGACGCCCGGCTACCCGAGCAAGCCGATTCGCATGATCATCCCGTCCACACCCGGCGGCGGCACCGACTTCATTGGCCGGCTGCTCTCCACCAAGCTGGCCGAAATGAATGGCTGGTCCGTGGTGCCGGACAACAAGCCCGGCGCCGGCACCGCGCTGGGCCTGGCCGAGGCCGCACGCGCCAGTCCGGCGGGCTACGACCTCGTGGTCGGGCAAACCGACAACGTCTCGTTGATCCCGCTGCTGCTCAAGGTGGCCTACGACCCCACCCGGGACCTCACGCCGGTGGCCCTCGTCGCGACCACGCCCATGGTGCTGGTCGTGCCCGAGAATTCGCCCTACAAGACGCTGAACGACCTGGTGCAGGCCGCCAAGGCGGCGCCGGGCACCATCAGCTACGGCACCTCGGGCACCGGTGGCGGCGCCCACATCAGCATGGAGCTGCTGCAGGGCGCCGCGGGCTTCAAGGCCCAGCACGTGCCCTACAAGGGCTCCACGCCGGCGCTGGCCGACGTGATGGGTGGCCACCTCGCGATGGCGGCCACCTCGATCTCCTCGGCCACCACGCTGCTCAAGTCCGGCAAGTTGCGCGCGCTGGCCGTCACCTCGCCCAGGCGCGTGGCCGCCGTCCCAGATGTGCCCACCGTCTCGGAGGCCGGCCTGCAGCATGCCGACTTCGTCACCTACTACGGCATCTTCGCGCCGGCTGGCCTGCCGCAGCCGCTGCTGCAACGCCTCAACGCCGACTTCAACAAGATCCTCGCGATGCCCGACGTGCGCGGTGCGCTGCAGGGCAACGGACTGGAGCCGCAGCCGATGGCCGCCGAGGAATTCGCCGCCATGATCAAGGCCGACATCCAGAAGAACCGCGCCGTGATCCAGAGCGCGCACATCAAGGTGGAGTGAACAGCATGGCCAACGAAGCCGCTCTCCCCGCCGTGACCATCTGCGAAGTGGGCCCGCGCGACGGGCTGCAGATGGCGCGCGACATCCTGCCCACCGAGATCAAGCTGCGCTGGATCCGCCAACTCGCGCAGGCCGGCCTGCGCGAGATCGAGGTCGGCAGCTTCGTCTCGCCCAAGCTCGTGCCGCAGATGGCCGACACCGCGGCCGTGGTGCGCGGCGCGCTGGAGATCGAAGGTCTCACGGTCTGCGCGCTGGCGGGGAACCTGCGCGGCGTGGTCGCAGCACACGAAGCCGGCGCCCACGTGGTGGCGATCCCCATCTCGGTCAGCGACACGCACAGCCGCGCCAACGTGAACAAGGGCACGGACGCGCAGATCGACATGGTGCGCGCGGCCGTGGACTGGGTGCGCGCGCAGGCGCGCCCCATGCGCATCGACGTGGCCGCGGCCACCGCGTTCGGCTGCTCCATGGAAGGGCACGTGCCGCTGCAACGCGTGGTGGACGTGGCGGCCGACCTGGCCGCCACGGGTGCCGACGCCATCGCGCTGGCCGACACCGTCGGCTATGCCCAGCCGGCCCAGGTGCGCGCCACGGTGCGTGCCGTACGCGATGCCATCGGCGCGCGCCTGACCAAGCTGCACCTGCACGACACCATGGGCCTCGGCCTGGCCAACGCGCTGGCCGGCCTGGACGAAGGCATCCGCGCCTTCGACAGCTGCCTGGGCGGCCTGGGCGGCTGCCCGTTCGCACCGGGCGCTTCCGGCAACATCGTGACCGAGGACCTGGCGTTCATGCTGGCCTCCATGGGCTACCGCACGGGCATCGATCTGCCGCAACTGGTCGCGGCCCGCCGCCTGCTGGCCGAATCGCTGCCCAGCGAAAAGCTGCGCGGCGCCGTTGCCGTCGCCGGCCTGCCCAAGACCTTCGGCGCCGCCTGACCGTCCAGCGCTTCAGCGCGCGCTGGCGCACGGCGACCTGGCCGGCCGCTACCGTCCTCTGCTACAAACGGTGCCAACCGCAGGCAACGCGGTCGTCGTGTGCACAAGCCATCCGGCAGGATCGCGTCCACGCAACCGCGCCAGACTCCTCGCCTGCTTTTGGAGCCGACGCATGCCGCCACTGCCCGGGCCCCAGCCCGCCGAAGCCCCAGCCCCGCTGCGGCCCATCCACTGGTGGACGGCCTCCGCGGCAGTGGTCTGGCTGCTGGCCACCGTGCTGGCCGGCCACCTGCTTTCCAACCGCATCGTCGGCGCCCAGGTCGAAAACCTCGCCGATGGCGCCAGGCTCGACGCCCTGGCCACCGGGCGGCTGATCGACCGCATGTTCGTGGAGCTCGGCAGCGTCTCCAACATGGCCGCGCACCAGGTCGACGTGATCGAGGCGTCGCGGCGCTTCGTCGTCAACAGCCCGGTCGAGACGGCGCAGACGCGGGCCGCGCGGGCCGCCACGCTGTCGCAGGACCCGCTCGTGCGCAATGTGGGCAACTACCTGCGCCGGCTGATCCAGGACCTGAGCTACGACCAGATGTTCGTGGTCAACCGCTCCGGCACCGTGATCGCCAGCGGAGACTGGGCCGATCCCGGTGGCCTGCTGGGCGCCAGCTACGGCGACCGCGACTACTTCTACCAGGTGCTGGTCGAAGGCGTGGGACGCCGCTTCGACATGGGCAGCGATGGCCGCCACCCGGGGTTCTATGTGGCCAGCCGCGTCGACGCGAACGACGGCACCTTCGGCGCGGTGGTCGTGCGGCTGGACACCGCGACCATGAACGAGATGCTGGCCGGGCAACGCGTCGCGGTCATCGTCGACGGCGACGGCATGGTGCTGGCCTCCTCCCGGCCGGACTTCGTGCTGCAGCGCGTCGGCGCGCTGGCCGGCGAGCCAGCCGGGCCGCCGGCCGCCCCGCCCGATGCAGCAGCGCCGTCCACGCTGCCCGTGCAGCGGCCGGCGCAGCTGTTGCACGCCAACCACTGGCTGGTCCAGGGCTTGCCCTATGTGGTGGAGCGCGCCGACCTGTCCGAGCCGGGCTACCGGCTGCTCACGCTCAGCGCGCTGGACGCCGTGGCGCCCATGCGCCAGCTGCACCGCACCGTCACCGGCATCGTCGCCGCGCTCGGCCTGCTGCTGATCCTGCTGGCGAGCCGCTCGCTGAGCCAGCGGGCCCGCCACCGCCATGCCGCGATGCAACTCAACGCCGAGCACACGGCCTTCCTGCAGTCCGTTCTCGACGCCGTGCCCACCCCCATGTTCTACAAGGATGGGCAGGCGCGCTTCCTGGGCATCAACACCGCGTTCCGGCAGGCCTTCGGCGCAGACCCGCAGCAGCTGCTGGGCCAGGACACGCTGGCACTGGGCGCCATGGCCGACGACCGCGCCCGCCGGCTGGAGCAGGAGCAGCGGGCCCTCGCGCAAGGCGGCGGCACCTTCCAGCGCGAGGAGGCCTTCCAGTTCGCCGATGGCCAGGTGCATCCGGCGCTCTACTCCGCCAGCGCGATCGTGCGACCGGATGGTTCGTCCGCCGGCATGGTCGGCGTGGTGGTCGACATGATGGACCAGAACAAGACCAAGGAAGCGCTGCAGAAGGCCAGCGCCCGGCTCAACGTGGCGCAGGATGCGGGAGGCATCGGCCTGTTCGACCTGGACCTGGTCACCAACGAGCACTACTGGAGTCCGCAGCTCGAGCGCCTGTGGGGGCTGGAAGGCACGAACGACCGCAGCTATTGGTCCTGGAACAAACGCCTCGTCCAGGAGGACCAGGAACGCACCGGCAAAAGCTTCTTCGGCGCGCTGAACGACCCTGAAGCCTCGACGCACCGCGACGAGTTCCGCATCCTGCTGCCGGACGGCAGCATCCGCGTGGTGCAGACGCTGAGCCGCATCGAGCGCGACGCCCAGGGCCGTGCCATCCGCATGACCGGCGCCCAGATGGACGTGACGGCGCTGGTGCGCGCCCGCGACGAGGCCGGGGCCGCCAGCCGCGCCAAGAGCGACTTCCTGGCCAACATGAGCCACGAGATCCGCACACCCATGAACGCCATCATCGGCATGTCGCACCTGGCGCTGAAGACCGAGCTGACGCCGCGCCAGCGCGACTACATCGCCAAGATCCAGCAGTCGGGCCAGCACCTGCTGGGCATCCTCAACGACATCCTGGACTTCTCCAAGGTCGAGGCCGGCAAGCTGGACGTAGAGTCCACGCCCTTCGACCTGGACGGCATGATGGCCACCGTCTCCGGCGTGGTGGCCGAGAAGGCCACGGCCAAAAACCTGGAGCTGGTGTTCGATGTGGCGCCCGACGTGCCGCAGCAGCTGGTCGGCGACCCGCTGCGCCTGGGCCAGATCCTCATCAACTACGTCAACAACGCCATCAAGTTCACCGAACAGGGCGAAGTCGGCATCGTCGTGCGGGTCGACAGCCTGCACCGCGCGCAGCCGGACACCGGGCCGCAGGCCGTGCTGCGCTTCGAGGTGCGAGACACCGGGATCGGTCTGTCCGAAGAGCAGATGGTCCGGCTGTTCCGCAGTTTCGAGCAGGCCGACACCTCGACCACGCGACGCTACGGCGGCACTGGCCTGGGCCTGGCCATCAGCAAGCAGCTGGCCGCGCTGATGGGCGGCGAGGTCGGCGTGCGCAGCGAGCTCGGCAAGGGCTCGGTGTTCTGGTTCACGGCCAGGCTGGGCCTGGGCGAGCGCCGCGCGCCGGCCGCGCTGCCGCTCGTCGACCTGCGCGGCCAACGCGCGCTGGTGGTGGACGACAACGCCCATGCCGCCAGCGTGCTCGCTGAAATGCTCGAGCAGATGTCGCTCCAGGTCACGACCGTGCACTCGGGCGAGCAGGCCGTGGCCGCCACCCGCGCCGCAGCCGATGCCGGCGAACCGTTCGACTTCGCCATGCTGGACTGGCGCATGCCGGGCATGGACGGACTGCAGACCGCCGAAGCCATCCGCGCGTTGCAGCTCCAGCGCCAGCCCGAGTTCATGATCGTGACCGCCTATGGCCGCGACGAGATCGTCCAGGGCGCGCAGCAGGCCGGCATCCAGCACCTGGTGCTCAAGCCGGTCAGTGCCTCCGTGCTGCTGGACACCATGATGCGCGCCAGCCACGGCGCGGCCATGCCCACCGCTGCGCCCGCGCCGGGCGCAGGCCGCAGCAGCGCGCTCGATGCATTGCGCGGCCTGCGCGGCGCCCGCATCCTGCTGGTGGAAGACAACGACCTCAACCAGCAGGTCGCCAGCGAGCTGCTGCGCGACGCCGGCTTCGCCGTCGACATCGCGGACAACGGCCGCATGGCCCTCGACATGGTGCAGGCCCGGGCTGACCGTACGCCCGCCTACGACCTGGTGCTGATGGACATGCAGATGCCGGTCATGGACGGCGTGACGGCCACACGCCTACTGCGCGAGGATCCGCGGCACGCGGCCATGCCGGTCCTGGCCATGACCGCCAATGCCATGCAGGCCGACCGCGAACGCTGCCTGCAAGCGGGCATGCAGGACTTCATCGCCAAGCCGATCGAGCCTGACGCGATGTGGCAGGCGCTGGCGCGCTGGCTCCAGCCACGCGCTGGCCTGGGTGCGCAGGCCGGCCCTCCTGCTCCCGCAGCGGTGGCCGCTGCGGCCGCGGCACCGCCGGCCAGCCTGCCTCTGGTGCCGGGGCTGGACACGGCCGCTGGCTTGGGCCGCGCGTTGGGCAAGCAGGCGCTGTACCGCCAGCTGCTGGAGAAGTTCGTAGCCGGCCAGGCCCAGGCGCCCGAAGCCATCGTGCAGGCGCTGCAGGGCGACGACCCGGTCACGGCCGAGCGTGTGGCCCACACGCTCAAGGGCGTGGCTGGCAACATCGGCGCCTACGATCTGCAGCAGCACGCCGCCGCGCTGGAGGAGGCGCTGCGCGAACGCCGTCCACGCCCGGCCATCGAGGGCGCGTTGGCCGCGGCCGCGGCGAGCCTGCACGCGCTGCTGGACGCGCTGCACCCGCACCTGGCGCCCGCTGCCGCCAGCGGCGCCCACGTGATGGCGCCAGCCGCCGGCCCGTCCGAGAAGGCCTTGCTGCAGCGACTGGCCCGGCTGCTCGAGCAGGACGACGCGGAAGCCGCCGAACTGCTGGCCGAGCACCAGGCCACGCTCAGCGTGGCCCTCGGCCCGCGCTACGCCGCGCTCTCCCAGGCCGTGGCCGACTACGACTTCGAGGCCGCGCTCGATACGCTGCGCCAGGCCGCCGCGTAGCGCGACCCTCGTCCGTCTTCAGTCCGCTGCCGCCTTGCGCGGCCCCTTGTTCACGTAGCTCGCGTTGCCAAGGCCCGTGCCGATGGTCAGCACGGCCCAGCGCTTGACGTCGCGCATGAACGGCAGCTCCGACAGCCCCTGCACCACGGCGTCGTTGTGCATGAGCACCTGGGTCGCCTCCTGGCCGACCACGGGCAGCTTCTCGCGCAGCGCGGTCGGCAGGTGGAAGGTGTCGGCCGCCCAGTTGCCGGGCAGGTTCTGCGCGCCGCGCGCGATGCTGCCGTCCTCGCGGATCAGGCCCGGGCAGGCAATACCGATGAAAGGCGCCAGTCGGATGTCACGCCGGTTGGCCCAGGCGATCATGTCCGTCAGCATGGCCACCAAGCCATCGACCAGCGCGGTGCGGCTGGGCTCGTCGTCGGCATGGCGCCACTTGCTGCGCCGCACCACCTTGGCACGCGACAGGTCCTTGGCCTTGTCGCGGCGGAACTTCACGATGCCGCAACGCACGTTGGTGCCGCCGATGTCCAGCGCCAGCAGCGCGTCGGCATGCTCCACGAAGTGCGGCGGCGCCAGGTGCACCCAGCCGATCAGGCCGCCGTCGTCGGGCTCGTGGCGCAGCCGCGCGAGTTCCACCGGAATCTCCGCCACCTGGCACAGCGCGGCGGCCTGCAGGATCGCCAACTCGCCGACCTCGCTCTCCGGGAAGCCGCCGCCGATCACGATGCGCTGCACGCCGTGCCAGGCCTTCTGGCGCATGAAGCGCTCGATCACGTCGGTGAGCTCGATGGCGAACTCCTCGATCGCGCCGCGCACGATGTCGCCCGCTTCCGACGCCGCCTTGCCGCGCAGTGCACGGTCCAGCACCTTCTTGCTGAGCTGGGCCGAGGGCAGATCGCCCAGCGGGTCGGTGCGGCCCTTGTCGCGGCAGCGCTTGCGCCAGCCGTCCAGCAGTTTGCGGAACGCCGTCTGGCTGGCGCGGTCGCCGATGAAGCCCTCCTCGTCAGCGACCTCCAGGTTGTAACCCGCGATCTCGAGCGTGGGCAGCTGCGCCGTGCCGTGGTGCGCGCCGACCACGCTGGGCATGTGGCGCTTCTTGGGCCTGGTCTTCTGCGGTGCACGCGCTGCCTTCTTGCTCATCGTTGTCTGTCCTCGTTGGTGCTCATCGTTGTGCGCCACGTGCGCGCTCGTTGCATGGTGTGGTCATGCATTGGTGCGGTCTGCGGGCGGAGCGCGCCATGCGATCGGCCTCCGCGCGTGTTCGTTCGTAGGACAAAAGCGCGTCCACGGTTCTGCGGCCGACCGGGCGGTCGCCGCGGCTTACCATGTTTTGGGGGAGATTGCATTCCGTCCGCCGCAATGGGATGGCTGCACACAAAAAACCGTAAACACAACACTCCACACGACGAAGGAATCTCCATGTCCGACCCCTCTGCGCCCAGCCGCCGCAGCTTCCTGCTGGCCTCCGGCGCCAGCGTGGCACTCACGAGCGTGCCCGTCGCCTTCCACGCCAGCGCCAAGGACGCGCCGGTGCCGCTCGACCAGTACCAGCCCACCTACTTCACGCCCGACGAATGGGCCTTTGTCATCGCCGCCACGGCGAGGCTGATTCCGTCCGAAGGCGAAGGCCCGGGCGCGCTGGAAGCCCGCGTGCCGGTGTTCATCGACCGCCAGCTCCAGGGCGAGTACGGCACTGCGGCCGACTGGTACATGGCCGGCCCGCACGACCCCACCGCGGCGCCGGACCGGGGCTGGCAGACCCCGCTGAACCCGGCCCAGCTGTACCGCCAGGGCATCGCAGCCTTCAACGCCTGGTGCCAGCTGCGCTGGAGCAAGAACTTCCAGGCCCTGGCGCCCGCGCAGCAGGACGAGGCCCTGACCGCCCTGCAGAAAGGCGAGCCCCATCTGGCGCCGGAACTCAGCATCTTCTTCTCCACGCTGCTCGCCAACACCAAGGAGGGCTACTTTGCCGACCCCATGCACGGCGGCAACCATGGCATGCTGGCGTGGACGCACATCGGTTTTCCGGGCGCGCGCGCCAGCTACCGCGAATGGGTGGACCAGCACAACGTGAAGTACCCGCTGGGCCCGGTCTCCATCCGCGGCGAAAGGGCCTGACCATGGCACGCACCGAGAAGAAGAAGGACGTCGTCATCGTCGGCCTGGGCTGGACCGGCGCCATCGCCGGCATCGAACTGGCGGCCGAGGGCCTGGAGATCGTGGCGCTCGAGCGCGGTCGCGACCAGAACACCGTGCCCGAATTCAAGTACCCCAACCAGATCGACGAGCTGACCTGGGGTGTGCGGCTCAAGAACATGCAGCACCCGCGGCAGCAGACCGTCACCATCCGCCGCACGGATGCCGAGACCGCGTTGCCCTACCGGTCCATGGGTTCCTTTCTGCCTGCCAACGGCGTCGGCGGCGCCGGCACGCACTGGAACGGGCTGCTGTGGCGCCCGCAGCCGCAGGAGATCCAGCTGCGCAGCTACGTGAAGGAGCGCTGGGGCGAATCCATCATTCCGGCCGGCATGCACCTGATGGACTACCCCGTCAGCTACGACGAGCTCGAGCCGCACTTCACGCGCTTCGACCAGGTCGCCGGCATCTCGGGCAAGGCCGGCAACCTCAAGGGTCAAATCCAGCCGGGCGGCAACCCCTTCGAGGGCTGGCGGTCCACCGAATACCCCATGCCGCCGCTGCCGCCGACCTACGACGCCAGCCTGTTCGGCAAGACCTGCGAGGCCATGGGCTACCACCCCTTCCCCGCGCCGGCCGGCATCGCGTCCACGGCCTACGTGAACCCCTACGGCATGCAGATGGCGCCCTGCAACTTCTGCGGCTTCTGCGAACGCTACGGCTGCTACCAGTACTCCAAGTCGTCGCCGCAGACGGCCATCCTCGATGCGCTCAAGCGCAAGCCGAACTTCAGCTACCGCACGCATGCGGAGGTGCTGCGCATCGAGAGCTCGGCCGACCGCAAGACCGCCACCGGCGTCACCTACTTCGACGCGATCCGGCAGGAAGAAGTGTTCCAGCCGGCGGACCTCGTGATCCTGTCGGCCTTCCAGCTCAACAACGTGCACCTGCTGCTGGTCTCGGGCATCGGCGAGGTCTACGACCCCGTCACCGACCGCGGCGTGACGGGCAAGAATTACGCCTACCAGATGAACGGCGGCGTGACCATGTTCTTCAAGGACGCCAACTTCAACCCCTTCGTCGGCCACGGCGCCAACGGCATCTGCATCGACGACTTCAGCGTCAACCAGAACGACTTCGGCGCGCTGGGCTTCATCGGTGGCGCCTACTGGCGGGCCGGCACCTTCAACGGCCAGCCCATCCGCTCGATGACGCTGCCGCCCGGCACGCCGGGCTGGGGCGCGGAGTGGAAGAAGTCGATCAAGCAGTGGTATGGCCGCTCCATGTCCATCGGCACGCACGGCTCGCACATGGCCTACCGCGCCAACCACCTGGACCTGGACCCGACCTACAAGGACCCGCACGGCCGCCCGCTGATGCGCATGACCTTCAACTGGCAGGACAACGACCTGAAGATGAACCAGTACATGAAGGTCAAGGCCGGCGAGGTCGGCCAGGCGATGAAGCCCGACCTGATCCAGCTGGGCTTCAAGGGCGAAGGTGCCATGTTCGACGTGCGGCCCTACCAGACCACCCACACGACGGGCGGGCACATCATGTCGGCCAACCCGCGCGAAGGCGTGGTCAACCGCTACTGCCAGAGCTGGGACCGGCACAACGTGTTCACCATGGGCGCGGGCAACTTCGTGCAGAACACGCAGTACAACCCCACGGGCCTGGTCGGCGCGCTGGCCTACTGGACCGTGCAGGCGATCCGCACGCAGTACCTGCGCGATCCGCGCCCGCTGGTGTAAGGAGCGCGCACCATGAGAACCCTCCTCCGCATCCTGGGTGCGCTGGTCGTGCTGGGCGCCCTGGCGGCGCTGGCCCTGGCCTTCGTGCCGGTACGCCCCACGCCGCCGCAGGAAACCCTCGCGGCCGACTGGCAGCCCGAGCCCGGCCGCGGCGCCTACGTCATGCGTGCCGGCGACTGCGTGGCATGCCACACAGCCGACGGCGGCGCGTCGCTGGCCGGCGGCCGCGGCATCGCCAGCCCCATGGGCACGATCTGGTCTTCCAACATCACGCCCGACAAGGAGACCGGCATCGGCAACTGGACGCTGGACCAGTTCCGCGCCGCCATGGTCGACGGCGTGAATGCGCACGGCCAGCACCTGTACCCGGCCATGCCGTACGAGAACTACCGCTTCATGCAGGAGCGCGACATCCGCGCGCTGTATGCCTACCTCATGCACGAGGTGCCGCCGGTGCACAACGCGGTGCAGGACACGCGCTTGCAGTTCCCGTTCAACCTGCGCTTCGGCATCCGGGCCTGGAACTGGCTTGCGCTGCGCGGCGACCCGCGCTGGCAGCCGGCCAGCGACGATGCGCAGCGCGCGCGCGGGCAATACCTCGTCGAAGGCCCCGGCCACTGCGCCGCCTGCCACAGCCCGCGCACCTTCTACATGGCGCAGAACGGCACGCGGCTGGGCGATGCGGCCTTCCTCACGGGCGGCGTGCTCGACGGCTGGACCGCGCCGGCGCTGCGCGGTGCCGACGCACCCATCCGCCACTGGTCCGTGGCAGAGCTGGCCGACTACCTCGCGACCGGCCGCAACGCCCACGCGGTGGCCAACGACGAGATGGCGCTGGCGGTCGAGCATTCGCTGCAGCACCTGACCGACCAGGACCTCGTCGCGATGGCATCCTTCCTGCGCGGCATGGACGGCCAGCCGGTCGGCGCCGTGCCGGACCGGGTGGCCGCGCCGGGGCCGCGCGCCATGCCGGCGCTGGGGGCGGACGAAGCCGGACAGGCCACCGCGAAGCTGCTGACCGCCGCCTCGCCCACCATGCCGCTGGGCGCACGCCTGTACCTGGACAACTGCGCCGCCTGCCACTTCGTCACCGGCAAGGGCGCGGCCGAGATCTTCCCGGCGCTGCAGGGCAACGCGCTCGTGCAGGGCCGGGACCCGGGGCCGCTGCTGTCCATCATCCTGCACGGCACCGCCACGCCTTCCACCGACCGCCGGCCCATGCGCCTCGTCATGCAGGGCTATGCCGACCGGCTGAACGACGAAGAAGTGGCCGCGCTGGCCGATTTCGTGCGGTCGGCCTGGGGCAACAGCGCCGGCACCGTCGCCGCCCGGCAGGTGGCGGCCGCCCGGTCGGCCAAGCCGCACTGAGCCCGCGCGGGATGGACACCGGGCCCCGGCGCGGGCCCGGTCGCAAGGCGCCCACTACACTGGGCCGATGCCTGCCCTGCTCCGCTTCCTGACCCTGGCCTGCTGTGCACTGTGGCTGGCCACGGCCGGCGCCGGTGCCCATGCCGCCGACGAGGGCGCGCTGCGCGTGGGCTCCAAGCGCTTCACCGAGTCCTACATCCTGGCCGAGATCCTGGCCCAGACGGCGGCGCCGCAGCTGCGCAGCCGGCCCACCGTGCGCCAGGGCCTGGGCAACACCGCCATCGTGTACGAGGCGCTGCGCTCGGGCGCCATCGACCTCTATGCCGAGTACACCGGCACGATCTCGGCCGAGATCCTGCGCAGCCCCACGCCGCTCGCGCGCGAGGCCATGCAGCAGCAGCTCGCGCCGCTGGGGCTGGGCGTGGCCATTCCGTTGGGCTTCAACGACGGCTACGCCTTCGCCATGCGCGCCACCGAGGCCGAGCGGCTGGGCATCCGGCGCCTGAGCGACCTGGCCGCGCACCCCGGGTTGCGGTTCGGCCTGTCGAACGAATTCATCGGCCGGGCCGACGGCTGGCGCGGCGTGGCGCAACGCTACGGCCTGCCGCAGACGCCGACCGGCCTGGACCATGGCCTGGCCTACGACGCCGTGACGGCCGGCCAGGTGGACGTCATCGACATCTACACCACCGACGCCAAAATCGACCACCTGGGCCTGCGCGTGCTGGAGGACGACCGCGGCTACTTCCCTCGCTACGACGCGGTGGTGCTGTACCGGCTGGACGTGCCGCAGCGGCTGCCGCAGGCCTGGGCCGCACTGCGGACGCTGGAGGGCCGCATCGACGAGCGCGCCATGATCGCCATGAACGCGCGTGCGGAACTGCAGGGCCAGGCCTTCGATCGCATCGCGCGCGACTTCCTGGCCGGCGGCACGGCCGCGCCGGACCATGCCAGCGGCTTCATGGCACGGCTGCTGGGGCCGGACTTTGCACGCCTGGCGCGCCAGCACCTGATGCTGGTGGCGGTGTCGGTCGGTCTGGCCACATTGCTGGGCGTGCCGCTGGCGGTCTGGGTGTTTCCGCACCTGCGCCTGCGCGCGGTGGTGCTCGGCGCGGCGGGCCTGCTGCAGACCGTGCCCTCGCTCGCGTTGCTGGCCGTGCTGATCTCGGCCATCGGCGCCATCGGCACGCTGCCGGCGCTGATCGCGCTGACGCTCTACTCCCTGTTGCCCATCATGCGCAATGCAGTCACCGGGCTGGCCGACGTGTCCGAGGGACTCAAGCAGGCCGGCACCGCACTGGGCATGACGCCGGGCCAGAACCTGCGGCTCGTGCAGTTTCCGCTGGCGCTGCCGACGCTGATCGCCGGCGTGCGCACGGCCACCACCATCGCGATCGGAACGGCCACCATCGCCGCCTTCATCGGTGCGGGCGGCTTCGGCGAGCGCATCGTGACGGGCCTGGCGCTGAACGACAAGGCGCTGCTGCTGGCCGGTGCGGTGCCGGCGGCCGGCCTCGCATTGCTCAGCGAGGCCGTGTTCGAATGGATCGAGTACGCACTGCGCCGCGCTCGGCAGCCGCGTTGAATGTGCGCGCGCAGCGATGGTGCGCGCCGCGTGGCCGGCGGTCGAACGACGCTGGCTACAGTGCCAGCGGCCGCGTGCGGCAATCTGGCAAGAGATGTGTGGGCTTTGCGCGCGCATTCGGTCGCACGGGCGCGGCGGCCTAGACTCGCGCCATGACCACGGTCCTTCCCGGCCCCCTGCTTGCACAGGCCACGGCGCATGTCGCCGCGGCTGGTACGCGCGTGCCCGCGCGCAAGGTGCGGCGCCGGCAGACGCCTGCACGTTCCTGAACCCGGCGGTCGCTTCCTTCTCCCCACCCTTTCAGCGCACACCACCTCCGCCGGGCCCCGCTTGAGCGCGCTTGCGCACGTCCGCACCGCGGGCGTCTGCACCGATGGAGTTTTGCCATGCAATCAGTCAACGACGGCGAGCGAACGCTCACCGACCTGGATTACGCCCGGCTGCTGAAGCTGGCGCAGCGCGGGCATGCGCCCTGCGCCGCCTGGCTCGCCGACGCGGAGGTGATCCGCCCGCAGGCGGCGCCTGCCGACCTCGTCACCATGGGGTCGCGCGTGGAGCTGGTGGACCTGCGCACCCGCCAGCGCCAGATGCTCACCCTTTGCTACCCGGGTGAAGCGGCGCCGGCCGAGGGCTGCATCTCGGTCCTGTCGCCCGTGGGCAGCAGCCTGCTGGGGCTGCGGGTGGGCGATGTCGCCACATGGCACGTGCCCGGAGGCGCACAGCACGCGGTGGAGATCACCGGCGTGCACGACCAGCCGGAAGCGGCCGGGGATTTCACGCGGTAGCGCCGGGGCGGGCGCGGCGCCGGCCGGCCGGCAGACCCTCGGGCCGGGCCACCCGGCAGGCGCGGCGCGCCGACCGTGCCCCGCCAGCGCTTCAGGCCAGCGTGTAGGCCGTCTTCACCGTCGTGAAGAATTCCTGCGCGTACTTGCCCTGCTCGCGCGGGCCGTAGCTCGAACCCTTGCGGCCGCCGAAGGGCACGTGGTAGTCCACGCCGGCCGTGGGCAGGTTCACCATCACCATGCCCGCCTGGCTGTGGCGCTTGAAGTGCGTGGCGTACTTCAGGCTCGTGGTGGCGATGCCGGCCGACAGGCCGAACTCGGTGTCGTTGGCCGTCGCCAGCGCCTCCTCATAATCCTTCACGCGGATCACGCTGGCCACCGGGCCAAAGATCTCTTCCTTGTTGATGCGCATGGTCTTGGCGCTTTCGCTGAACAGGGCCGGAGCCATGTAGAAGCCGTCGGTGGACAGCTTCAGGCGCTCGCCGCCGGCGGCCAGCACGGCGCCCTCGTCCTTGCCGATCTGCACGTATTCCAGATCCTGGTCGAGCTGGCTCTGGCTGGAGACGGGGCCGATGTCCGTGCCCTGCGCCAGCGCGTCGCCGACCTTGATCCTGGCCATGCGCGCCTTCATCGCCTCGATGAATTTCGGATAGATGCCTTCGGTGACGATCAGGCGGCTGGAAGCCGTGCAACGCTGGCCCGTGGAATAGAAGGCGCTCTGCACCGACAGTTCGACGGCCTGGTCCAGGTTGGCATCGTCCAGCACGACCTGCGGGTTCTTGCCACCCATCTCCAGCTGCACCTTCTTGCCGCTCTTGACGCATTCGAGCGCAATGGCGCGGCCCACGCCGGTCGAACCGGTGAAGCTGATCGCGTGGATGCCGGCATGGCCGACCAGCGCATTGCCGATCACGCTGCCGCGGCCCATGACCAGGTTGAACACGCCGGCCGGAATGCCCGAGCGGCTGATGATCTCGGCCAGCGCCCAGGCGCAGCCCGGCACCAGGTCGGCGGGCTTGAGCACCACGCAGTTGCCGAAGGCCAGGGCCGGGGCGATCTTCCAGGCCGGAATCGCGATCGGGAAGTTCCAGGGCGTGATGAGGCCCACGACGCCGACCGGTTCGCGCGTGATCTCCACGCCGATGCCGGGACGCACCGAGGGCAGCGTCTCGCCAGCCAGGCGCAGGCATTCGCCCGCGAAGAACTTGAAGATGTGCCCGGCGCGCGTGGCCTCGCCGATTCCTTCGGCGCGGGTCTTGCCCTCTTCACGGGCCAGCAGCGTGCCCAGCTCTTCCCTGCGCGCCAGGATCTCGGTGCCGATCTTGTCCAGCGCGTCGCTGCGCGCCTGCACCGAGCCCGTGGCCCAGGCCGGGAAGGCGGCGGTGGCGGCAGCCACTGCCGCATCCACCTGGGCCGCGTCGCCCTGGGCGTACTGGCCCAGCACGTCGGCCAGGTTGCTGGGGTTCAGGTTGGGGCTGTAGTTCTTGCCAGCGACCCATTCGCCGTTGATCAGGTTGTCATGGTTCTGCATCGAAATACTCCAGGTTCAGCGGACCATGCAGGGCCGCTTGTTGTCGAACTTCCAGTTCGGGATCAGGTACTGCATGGCCACGGCGTCGTCGCGCGCGCCCAGGCCGTGCTGCAGGTACAGCTGGTGCGCCTTCTCGACCTCGTCCA
>NZ_VEDO01000150.1 GCF_007677875.1 Variovorax boronicumulans
TGGGTGGGCTTGGGGAAGTAGTGGGGGATCAGAGGGTTTGTGTTTTCAGAGATGGGGGGGTGGGAGGGGGTATGTGGGTGGGGAAAGTAAATGTTGAGGGGGGTGGTTTGGGGGAGGTTGTTGTGGAGGGGGATGTGGTTGGCTTGGTGGTAGGTGAGGGTGTTAGGGGGCTGGGGGGGGAGAGGGGAGAAGGCGTGGTCGAATCCATGGAGGGGGTGGAGTGGAGTGGTGCGATGGA
>NZ_VEDO01000151.1 GCF_007677875.1 Variovorax boronicumulans
GGGGGTGTGGTTGGGGTAGGGGCTGGAGGCGGTGGGGAGGACGGGGATGGTGGTGGGGGGGTTGGAGAAGTAGGGCATGCAGGGGGGTGGGGAGGTGTTGAGGAGGTGGGGTGGGGTGGTGTGGGGGGTGATGGGGGTGAAGGGGCGGAGGGTGAGAGTGTTGGTTGGGAGGTGGATGGTGGGGGGGTGGGGGTTGAGGTAAGGGGTGAGGATGTTGAGAAAGGTGGTGTTGGGGGG
>NZ_VEDO01000152.1 GCF_007677875.1 Variovorax boronicumulans
CCCCATACCCCCCACCATTCCTCTCCCTCCCCACCCCCTCCCTTCCCTCCCCCATCCAGCTCCCCCTCCTCCCCCCCGCTCCCCTCGCCTCCTATTACCCCCCCATCCTCCCCCCCAACCCCACCCACCTTCTCCTCCCTCTTCATCCTGACGCCCTTCTTCCTCTTCCCCCCACCCCACTCCATCACCCTCACCCCACGACTTCCCCCCCTTCTACCCCCCGATACAATCCATCC
>NZ_VEDO01000153.1 GCF_007677875.1 Variovorax boronicumulans
GTTTAGGAGGAAGTAGTGGAAGAGGTGGTGGTGGTGGGGCAGGGGGTGGATGGGGTGGAGAGGGAGGTGGAGATGGTGTGGGGAGATGGTGATGTGGAGGGAGCGGAGAGGGGGGGGGAGTTGGGGGAGATGGGGGGGGTTGGGGAAGGGCGGATGGAGGTGGGGGTTGTGGGGGATGGTGGAGTTGAAGGGTGTGGTGGAGGGGGTGGAGACTTGGGTGGGGGGGGGGGTGGTGG
>NZ_VEDO01000154.1 GCF_007677875.1 Variovorax boronicumulans
GTGTTCCCCATGTCCCTGCACACCATCACCCCCCCCCACATGCCCTTTTCCACCTCCCCCACCACCTCCCCCACCCTCACCTACTCCCCCCCCTTCAACCTCTTCTCCCCCTTCCCCTCCCCCCTCCCCTCCCATCCCCCTCATCCCTTTCCATTTCACTTTACTCCCCTCTTTCCCCCCCCCTCCCTCCCCTCTTCCCCCCTCCACACCCCCAACCACTTCCCAGCACCACCAGC
>NZ_VEDO01000155.1 GCF_007677875.1 Variovorax boronicumulans
GATGATAGTGCGGGTTCCCGTGTGAAAGTAGGTCATCGTCAGGCTCTTACAGCCAAAACGCCCAACCACGTGGTTGGGCGTTTTTTTCGCCCCTCTCACCTCGTTGTGTGCGAGGTGCGAAAAAAACGCAAAAAGCGGTTGCAGCATGCTCGACGAGTGTGCTACACTACAAGGCTTCGCTGATCGCAGCGAGCCAGACGAGTTGATCGAAAGATTGTCTCGTGGGTCTTTAAAA
>NZ_VEDO01000156.1 GCF_007677875.1 Variovorax boronicumulans
GGGGCACCGGGGTCGCCTTCTTTTGCCTACTTTTCTTGGCGAAGCAAGAAAAGTAGGTCGGGGTGTGGGGGAGAAGCCCCCACCTCCTCACGCCGATAAGACGTGGTGTCATTGGCTGGCACCAGAGGCCGGGAGATGCGCCCGGCAGCGCAGTCACTTTCTCTTGCTCCGCCAAGAGAAAGTAACCAAAGAGAAGGCGGCCCCGGTGCCCCCGTCCCTCCGCTGGCGCTCCGG
>NZ_VEDO01000157.1 GCF_007677875.1 Variovorax boronicumulans
ATGTGCGTGGTGGGGGGTGCGGGATGGTGGTAGAGGGGGGTGGGTGTGGGTGGCAGAGTTGGAAGGGGAAGGGGGATGGGTTGTGGGAGTGAGTTGGGAGCGAGGGGGGTGCGGGAAAGGATCGAGGGAGTGGGGATGGTGTGAGGGGGGGTGTGTAGAAGAGGGGGGAAGGTATTGAGGGTGAGATTGTGATGGAGGGTTAGTAGGGATTGGGAGTTGAGGGAGTGGAGTT
>NZ_VEDO01000158.1 GCF_007677875.1 Variovorax boronicumulans
GAGAGCGACGAGGGTGAAGATGAGCCCGGAGAAAAAGTGTTTGTGAGTTTTGATGTTGAGAAAAATGGCTGGTGGAAGTGAAAGGTGGGGGGATTGTGGGGGGAGGTGGAGGTGTTTGGGGAGAAGGGGGAGGGGTGCGGGGGAGAGCTGCGGAAGGGGGGGGTGGGGGTGGTGAGGGGCAGGGAGGGGGCGGTGGATTGGTGGGGGAAGGGGGGCGAATAGGATGGGGA
>NZ_VEDO01000159.1 GCF_007677875.1 Variovorax boronicumulans
CTTCTCCACCATCATCCCCTCCTCCCCCACCTACTTCCTCACCATCCTGACCGAAATGCCCTCCCACCCCAACTTCCCATCCACCTCCACCCCCCCCAACTCCCCCCGCCTCCTCTTGCGCTTGACCGCCACCCACACCTTCCCCCACCCCACCCACTACCACTACTTCCACCACCTCCCCAACCGCCCCGGCACCCCACCCCCCCTCAACCGCCGCCGCTCCACGCTCC
>NZ_VEDO01000015.1 GCF_007677875.1 Variovorax boronicumulans
CACCGTGATCTGGTGGCTGGTGGCCGTTTCGTAGTCGAGCAGGCTGCCATTCGCGACGGTCACCACGCCCGTGGCGGTGTCGATGGTGAAGCGGCCGCCGGCGTTGTCCGTGAGGCTGTAGCTCACGCTGGCCGTACCGTCGGGGTCCAGGGCCTGGGCCGTGATGCCCACCACGGTGCCGCTGGCGGCGTTCTCCGCCACAGTGTTGGCTGCGGGGTCCACGTCGCTGACGGCGCCGACCGGTGCCTCGTTCACATCGCTGAGGTTGATCGTGAAGTTGGCGCTGGAGGTGGAACCATCGGACGAGGTGGCCAGCACCGTGATCTGGTGGCTGCTGGTCGTCTCGTAGTCGAGCAGGCTGCCGTTCGCGACCGTCACCACGCCCGTGCTGGCGTCGATGGTGAAGCGGCCGCCGGCGTTGTCCGTGAGGCTGTAGGTCACACTGGCCGTGCCGTCCGGGTCCAGGGCCTGCGCCGTGATGCCCACGACCGTGCCATTGGTCGCGCTCTCGGCCACGGTGTTGACGGCGGGGTCCACGTCTGTCACGGCGCCGATGGGTGCCTCGTTCACATCCGTGAGGCTGATCGTGAAGTTGGCGCTGGAAGTCGAGCCATCCGAGGACGTGGCCACCACCGTGATCTGGTGGCTGGTCGCAGCCTCGTAGTCCAGAAGCGACCCATCGGCCACGGTCACCACGCCGGTGCTGGCGTCGATGCTGAAGCGGCCACCGGCGTTGTTCGAAAGGCTATAGGCGACTGTGGCCGTGCCGTCGGGGTCCAGCGCCTGGGCCGTGATGCCCACCACGGTTCCGTTGGCGGCGTTCTCGGACACGGTGTTGGCGGCAGCGTCGACGTCGGTGACAACACCGACAGGCGCTTCGTTCATGTCCGTCAGGTTGATCGTGAAGTTGGCACTGGAGGTGGAACCGTCGGACGACGTGGCCACCACCGTGATCTGGTGGCTGGCCGCAGCCTCGTAGTTCAGCAGCGATCCATCGGCCACGGTCACAACGCCGGTGCTGGCGTCGATGGTGAAGCGACCACCGGCACTGTTCGAGAGGCCATAGATGACGCTGGCGGTGCCGTCGGGGTCCAGGGCCTGGGCTGTGATGCCCACCACGGTGCCGTTGGCTGCGTTCTCTGGCACGGAGTTGGCAGCAGGGTCAACGTCGGTCACGGCGCCGACCGGCGCTTCGTTCACATCGCTGAGCGCGATGGTGAAGTTGGCGCTGGAGGTGGAGCCGTCGGAGGATGTGGCCACCACCGTGATCTGGTGGCTGGCGGCGCTTTCGTAGTCGAGAAGCGATGCATCGGCCACGGTGACGACGCCGGTGCTGGCGTCGATGGTGAAGCGCCCGCCAGCGTTGTTCGACAGGCTGTAGGTGACGCTGGCCGTGCCGTCTGGGTCGATGGCCTGGGCGATGATGCCTACCGCCGTGCCGTTGGCTGCGTTCTCGGCCACCTGGTTGGCCGCGGCATCCACGTCGGTCACGGCGCCGACCGGCGCTTCGTTCACATCGCTGAGCACGATGGTGAAGTTGGCGCTGGAGGTCGAGCCGTCGGAAGACGTGGCCAGCACCGTGATCTGGTGGCTGGTGGCCGACTCGTAGTCGAGCAGGCTGCCATTCGCCACTGTCACCACGCCCGTGGCCGCGTCGATGGTGAAGCGCCCGCTGGCGTTGTTCGACAGGCTGTACGTCACCGAGGCCGTGCCGTCGGGGTCCAGGGCCTGAGCGATGATCCCGACAACGGCGCCGCTGCTTGCGTTTTCGGGCACGGTGTTGGCAGCAGCGTCCACGTCGATGACGGCACCCACCGGCGCTTCATTCACGTCCGTGAGGCTGATCGTGAAATTGGCACTGGACGTGGAGCCGTCCGACGATGTGGCCAGCACCGTGATCTGGTGGCTCGCCGCCGCCTCGTAGTCCAGCAGCGATCCGTCGGCCACGGTAACCACGCCCGTGCTGGCGTCGATGGTGAAGCGGCCGCCGGCGTTGTCGGTCAGGCTGTACGTGACCGTGGCCGCGCCATCGGGGTCGAGGGCCTGGGCCGTGATGCCAACGGCGGTGCCGTTGGCCGCGTTCTCGGCCACGGTGTTCGCGGCAGGGTCCACGTCGGTGACGGCGCCTACCGGCGCTTCGTTGACGTCCGTCAGGCTGATCGTGAAGTTGGCGCTGGAGGTCGAGCCGTCCGAGGACGTCGCAAGTACCGTGATCTGGTGGCTGGCGGCCGTCTCGTAGTCGAGCAGGCTGCCATCGGCCACCGTCACGACACCGGTGTTCGCATCGATGGTGAAGCGGCCACCCGCGTTGTCGACCAGGCTGTACGTGACGCTGGCCGTGCCGTCCGGGTCCGTGGCCTGCGCGGTGATGCCCACGGTACTGCCGTTGGCCGCGTTCTCGGCCACGGTGTTGGCGGCAGGGTCCACGTCGGTGACGGCACCCACCGGCGCCTCGTTCGCGTCCGTGAGGTTGACCGTGAAGTTGGCGCTGGAGGTGGAGCCATCCGATGAGGTGGCCAGCACCGTGATCTGGTGGCTGGAGGCCGCCTCGTAATCGAGCAGGCTGCCGTTGGCCACGGTGACGACGCCCGTCGTGGCGTCGATGGTGAAGCGGCCGCCGGCGTTGTTCGACAGGCTGTAGGTGACCGTGGCCGTGCCGTCCGGGTCGATGGCCTGGGCCGTGATGCCCACGACTGTGCCGTTGGCGGCGTTCTCGGCCACGGTGTTGGCGGCAGGGTCCACGTCGGTGACGGCGCCCACGGGCGCTTCGTTCACATCGCTCAGGTTGATCGTGAAGTTGGCGCTCGAGGTCGAGCCGTCGGACGAAGTGGCCAGCACCGTGATCTGGTGGCTGGCGGCACTTTCGTAGTCGAGAAGCGAGGCGTCGGCCACGGTCACCACGCCCGTGGTGGCGTCGATGGAGAAACGCCCGCCGGCGTTGTTCGACAGGCTGTAGCTCACGGTGGCCGTACCGTCCGGATCGATGGCCTGGGCCGTGATGCCCACGGCCGTGCCGTTGGCGGCGTTCTCGGCCACCGCGTTGGCAGCAGGGTCTGCGTCGTTGACGGCACCCACCGGTGCCTCGTTCACATCCGTCAGGTTGATCGTGAAGCTGGCGCTGGAGGTGGATCCGTCCGACGAGGTGGCCAACACAGTGATCTGGTGGTTCGTCGCCGTCTCGTAGTCCAGGAGTGATCCGTTGGCCACGGTCACGACGCCCGTGTTGGCGTCGATGGTGAAGCGGCCACCCGCGTTGTCCGTGAGGCTGTAGGTCACCGTGGCCGTGCCATCCGGATCGGTGGCCTGCGCCGTGATGCCCACGGCCGTGCCGTTGGCAGCGTTCTCTGGCACGGTGTTGGCGGCTGGGTTCGCATCGGTCACAGCGCCCACCGGCGCTTCGTTCACGTCGCTGAGGTTGATCGTGAAGCTGGCGCTGGAAGTCGAGCCGTCGGAAGACGTGGCCAGCACCGTGATCTGGTGGCTCGTCGCGCTCTCGTAGTCCAGCAGGCTGCCGTTGGCGACTGTCACGGCTCCCGTGGTGGCGTCGATGGCGAAGCGCCCGCCGGCACTGTTCGAGAGGCTGTACGTGACCGTGGCCGTGCCGTCCGGATCCGTGGCCCGGGCCGTGATGCCCACGGCGGTGCCGTTGGCCGCGTTCTCGGCCACGGTGTTGGCGGCAAGGTCCACGTCGGTGACGGCACCCACGGGCGCCTCGTTCACGTCCGTCAGGTTGATCGTGAAATTGGCGCTGGCGGTGGAGCCATCGGACGAGGTGGCCACCACCGTGATCTGGTGGTTGGTGGACGTTTCGTAGTCGAGCAGGCTGCCGTTGGCCACCGTCACCACGCCCGTGCTGGCATCGATGGCGAAGCGCCCGCCTGCGTTGTCTGAGAGGCTGTAGCTCACCGTGTCCGGCGTGTCCGGGTCGTCCGCGAAGGCCGTCAAGCCCACCACCGTGCCATTGGCGGCGTTCTCGGCCACCTGGTTGGCGGCGGGATCGACGTCGGTCACCGCGCCCACGGCGGACTCGTTGACGTTCGTCACCGTCACGCTCAGCGCCTGGTCGTCCGAGAGCGCACCATCGGTGGCCCGCACGATCACCTCGTAGACGTTGTCGGCATTGGCGTCCAGCGGGTTCTCGTGGTCCGGCGCGCCGATGAAGCGCAGCGCGCCGGTCGTGGCGTCGATGCTGAACAAGGCCGCGTCCGCACCGCCCGCGATGGCATAGGTGGGCGTGGTGCCGTCGGGGTCGGTGGCGGCCACCGTGGTCACCGCCGTGCTGTTCTCGGGCACCGACACGGAGGCCGTGGCGCCGCCGCCGTTGCTGGTGATCACCGGCGCGTCGTTGACGGCCGTGACGGCGATATCGCGTGTGGCGGCCGCGCTGCTGGCGGTGCCGTCGTTGACCACGTAGGACACAGTGCGCGTGGCCGTGCTCGGGTTGTCGCTGGTGTTGACGTAGGTCACGCTGCGCAGCGCGGCCTGGTAGTTGGCCACCGTGGCGCTGCCCGTGAGCGTCAACACCCCGGTGGCCGAATCCCAGCTGCCCGTGATGCCGTTGGCGTTCACAAAGGCCAGGACGTCCTGGCCGTTCGCGTAGTTGCCACTGATCGTGATGGTGGCGCCGGTCAGGGTCGTGTTGTCCGCGTCGTTGACCGCCACGCCCGGGTCCACCGCGGTGGCCGCGGCGTTCTCGGTATAGGAGAGCGTGCTGCCGGTCGTCGTGACCACAGGTGCGTCGTTCACGGCCGTGATGTTGACCGTCGTGCTGCCGCTGCCCACCAACGCGCCGCCACCGCCCTGGGCGCCCGTGTTGCCGTCGCTGAACGACCAATCCAGCTGCACCGAGGCCGGCGGCGCGTCGCTGCTGTTGGCGTAGCCGATGGCGCGCAGCACGTTGTCGACCAGCGTCTGCGTGGCATCGGCGTTGAAGCTCAGCACGAGCCGGCCGCCGCTGTTGGTGGTCACCGTGCCCACCGTGGTGCCGCCGTAGACCAGGCTGCCACCTTCGGTCAGTGCCGACAGAGCGCCGCCCGTGGCCGCGAACAGATCCTGGGCATTGGCGCCGCCGTTGCGCTGCAGCGTCAGCGTGGCGCCAGCGTAGTTGCCGGCCGCGGCCAGCTCGGTGTCCACCACGGTGGCTGCGGGCGCGAGGGCCAACGCGGCGGCGTTCTCGGTGTACGACGCGCTGGTCGGCACCGTGATCACCGGTGCCGTGTTGGCGGCCTGCACATTGAGGGCGAGCTCCGAAGTCGACCCGTAGCTGCTGGCGCCGGTCTTCTCGGTGGCCGTGGCGGTGATCCAGGCACCGTACCCGAGTCCGGCCGCGGCCAGGGTGGCGCCGATGCTGGCGTTGCCACTGGCGTCGGTCGTCACCTCCACGAAGCCCAGGAAGGCATTGGCTTCGCCATGCCCAGAGCCGTCCGTGCTGCCGTAGGGCACACCGAAGAACTCGATGCGGTAGGTCTTGTTCGCCTCGCTGTTCAGGCTGCCGGTCACCGTGAACTGGTTGCTGGCGTAGTTCACCGTGGCCAGCACCGGGAAGTTCTGCAGGTTGTTGGCCCCCGTGTCGGTGTCGCCCGCATCGTTGGCCGTGACACCGTCCAGACCCAGATCGATGCCCAGGCCGGTGTTGCCATAAATCTGGTTGCCCAGCAGCGTGTTGCCCGCGCCTGCGGCGGCCAGCAGCACGATGCCGCCCTCGGCGCCGCTGAAGGCCACCACGTTGCCCTGCACCAGCGAGCCTGCCGTGCCGTGGTCGAGGTAGATGCCCGCGTAACCCGTCGTGCCCCAGTTGGCGGTGCCGGCACCGTCCGTGCCGATGCGATTGCCCTGGACCCGCGTGCCCGTCGCGTCGTCCAGCAGCACGGCACTGCCGTTGGTGCGGGCGACCCAGTTGCCCTCGCCGGCAACCAGGCCACCGACCTGCGTGTTCGTGGCACCCGCCGCCACCACGATGCCCGCGCCCGTGCTGGCCAGCGCGGACAGGCCGTCCGGCATGACGCCGATGTAGTTGCCCTGCACCACCGTGTCGGCCGCACCGGCGACGAAGATCGCCGCATTGGTCGTCCCTGCGAGCACGTTGCGGTCCGCCGCGCTGCTGCCGCCGATGCGGTTGCCGCTGCCCCGGTCGACATAGATGCCGTTGGGCACCGTCGTGCCCAGCACCTGCGCACCAGCACCCACGCGGCCGATGTAGTTGCCGGCGATGACGTTGTTGTCGGAACCCACCTCCAGGTAGATGGCCGCGTAGTCGAAATTCGTGATCGCCAGGCCCCGGATGGTGCTGCCGCTGGCGCCGGACTGCAGCACCAGGCCGCTCTCGTTCTTGCTCGGGTCGGCGTTGCCGACGATCTGGATGGCCGGCTGGCCGCCGCCGGCAGCGAAGCTGTCGTCGGTCGTGGCATCGATGACCACGGGGCGCGCGATGTGGGGCAGATCCTGCGCGAGCGCGATCGTGTGCAGGCCCGTTCCGCTGATCGAGAAGTTGACCAGCGTGGGTAGGCTGCCTGCCGGCGTGTTGTTGATGGCGGTGATGGCCTCGCGCAGGGAGATGAATCCGTCCGCGCCTTTGCTCGCCAGCAGCGTGGAGATGCTGGTGGTGTCGCCGTCCAGCGTGTCGGCCGCGGTGTCCACCACCAGCGTGTTCTGCACCGTGGAGATGGCCACGACGCTGCGCGCGAATTCCGAGGTGTCCGTGAAGCTGCCATAGCCCGCCACGGAGCGCGTGGCCGTGGCCGAAATGAAGGCCCCGGCCGCCACCGTCGCCGACAGCGTGGTGGAGAACGTGGCGTTGCCCGACGCATCGGTCAGCACGTCGACGAAGCCCAGGTAGGTGTGGCCCTGGCCGTAGCCCGATCCGTCGTTGGCCGTGTTGGAGAACAGCTCCACGCGGATGTAGGTGTTCGCCGTGCTGTTGACCGTGCCGCTGATGGTGAAATTGCCCGCGCCGTCGGTGCGCGCGAGCGTCAGCACCGGGAAGTTCTGCAGGTTGTTGGCACCGGTGTCGGCGTCGCCCGCGTCGTTGAGGGTGACACCGTTGAAGCCCAGGTCGATGCCCAGCCCGGCGTTGCCGTAGATCCGGTTGCCCAGGATGGCGTTGCCGCTGCCGGTGTCCGCGTCCAGCAGGATGCCGCCGTTGGCGCCGCTGAAGGCCACCACGTTGCCCCGGATCAGGTTGTTCGCCGCACCGTTGTTGAGGTACATGCCAGCGGCCAGGCGTACGCCCCAGTTGGCGGTGCCGGCCGCATCGGTGCCGATGCGGTTGCCCTGCACCGTGCTGCCGCTTGCGCCCGTGGTGATCGAGATGGCGCTGTAGTCGGTGCGCGCGATCCAGTTGTCCAGCACCTGCGTGTTGGTGGCATCGCCCGCCACCGCGATGCCCTGGCCTGGGCTGCTCAGGGACGACAGCCCATCGGGCGTCACGCCGATCCAGTTGCCCTGCACCACGTTGCCGTTGGCGGTGGCGCCATCGCCGAACACGAGGATGGGTGTGCCCGCCACGCCGGTGAAGAGGTTGCGGTCCGCGGCGGTGCTGCCGCCGATGCGGTTGTTGCTGCCCGAGTCCACCCACACGCCGACATTGTCCAGCCCTGTGGACAGGATCTGCCCGCCCGCGCCGATGGTGCCGAAGTAGTTGCCGGCGATGACGTTGTTGTTGCTGGCGACCTCGAGGTAGATGCCGGCGTACCGGAAGTTCGTGATGGCCAGGCCGCGGATGGTGCTGCCGCTCGCGGTGCTCGCCAGAATCAGGCCGCTTTCGTTGAAGTTGGGATCGGACGAGCCCACGATCTGGATCGCGGGCCGGCTGCCATTGGCGGCGAAGCTGTCGTCGGTGGTCGCGTCGATGACCACCGGCCGGGTGATCCGGGGAAGGTCGGTGGCCAGCGTGATCGTGTGCAGACCCGTGCCGGCGATGGCGAAGTTCACCAGCGTGGGCAGGCTGCCCGCGGGCGTCCCGTTGATGGCCAGCAGTGCCTCGCGCAGGCTGATGAAGCCGTCCGCGCCCTTGCTCGCCAGCAGGGTGGAAAGACTCGTCGTGTCCCCGTCCAGCGTGTCGCTCGCCGTGTCCACCACCAGCGTGTTCTGCACTGTGGAGATGGCCACCACGCTCCGCGCGAACTCCGAGGTGTCGGCGAAGCTGTTGTAGGCCGCATTGCTCCGCGTGGCCGTGGCCGAAATGTAGGCGCCCGCGGCCACTGTGGCCGACAGCGTGGTGGAGAACGTGGCATTGCCCGAGGCATCGGTCGCCACGTTGATGAAGCCCAGGAGGGTGCGGCCTTCGCCGTAGCCGCTGGCCGCGTTGCCGGTGTTGGCGAACACCTCGATGCGGTAGAAGCTGCTGGCCGTGCTGTTGAGCGTGCCGCTGATCTGCAAGTTGCCGGTACCGTCGGTCCGTGCCACGGTCAGCACCGGGAAGTTCTGCAGGTTGTTGGCGCCGGTGTCACCGTCGCCCGTGTCGTTGGCCGTCACGCCGTCGTTGGCCAGGTCGATGCCCAGCGAACCGGCGCTGCCGTTGGTGCCGTAGATGCTGTTGCCCAGGATGGCGTTGCCGGTGCCGCTGTTCACGCGGACCGCGTCGGCCGCGGCGCCGTTGCTCTGGTTGGAGAAAGCAAACACGTTGCCCTGGCCGCCCGCCGTGCCACCCACCAGGTGGTTGTTGCCGGCCAGCACGATGCTGCTCAACTGCGTGCCCCAGTTGGCTGTGCCAGCCAGGTCGGTACCGATGCGGTTGCCCTGCACGACGACGCCGCTGGTGCCGGGGTCGATGCCGATGCCGGTGGTCGCGGCGCTGATCCAGTTGCCCGTGATCACCGCGCCGGCCCCCGACGCGTTGACCGCGATGCCGGTCGTCGCCGTGGTGCCGAAGCGCGCGGTGCCGGCCGCGTTGATGCCGATGCGGTTGTTCAGCACCTGGGTGCCGCCACCGCTGGTGTTGACGCCGATGCCGACGCTGCCGGCGCCCAGCACCACGTTGTTCTGCACGAGCGTGTTGGTCGCCGTGCCATTGAGGACGACGCCGGGCTGGGTTCCCGCAAAGGCCGTGCTGCCGCTCGCGTCGACACCCATGTAGTTGCCCAGGATCTGGTTGCCCGAGCCTGCATCCACCAGCACGCTGTAGAGGTTGCTGGACGTAGCGTCCAGGCCGATCAGATTGCGGTCCGCGGCCGTGCTGCCGCCGATGGTGTTGCCGCCGCTGCTGATCCGGATGCCCGCAACCCCCGCTGCCACGGCCGCCTGCCCGCCGTCGGCGCCCACCGCACCCAGGTAGTTGCCGGCCACGGTGTTGCCGCTCGAGCCGGAGGTGATGCGGATCGCCGCGCTGGAGCCCGAGTTGCCGTAGTTCTGCACCACCAGCCCACGGATGGCGGAGCCGCTGGAGCCCGTGTCCAGCACCAGGCCGCTGCCCACCAGGCCGTTCACGTTGACGACGATGGCCGGCCGCCCGCCGTTGGCCGTCACGCTGCCGGTGTCGGTGGTGCCGTCGATGACCACCGGCCTGGTGATGGCGGGCAGCAGCGAGGACAGCGTGATGGTGTGGACCGCGTTGCCGGCGATGGCGAAGTTCACCAGCGTGGGCAGGCTGCCCGCGGGTGTCCCGTTGATGGCCAGCAATGCCTCGCGCAGGCTGATGAAGCCGTCCGCGCCCTTGGTGGCCAGCAGCGTGGAAAGACTCGTCGTGTCACCGTCCACGGTGTCAGAAGCCGTGTCCACCACCAGCGTGTTCTGCACCGTGGAGATGGCAACGATGCTGCGCGCGAACTCGGAGGTGTCGGTGAACGTATTGAAGGCCGCGTTGCTCCTCGTCGCTGTGGCTGAGATGAAGGAGCCGACTGCCACCGCCACGGGCAGGGTCACCGAGAAGCTGCCATTGCCGCTGGCGTCGGTCGCCACGTTGGCGAACAGCACCGACGACTGTCCCTCGCCATGCCCTGATGCGCCATTGACCGTGTTCGCGAAGATCTCGATGCGGAAGTAGCTGTTGGCCGTGCTGTTGATGGTCCCGGTGATGGTGAAGTTCGTGCCATCGGTGCGCGCCAGCGTCAGCACCGGGAAGTTCTGCAGGTTGTTGGCGCCAGTGTCTGCGTCACCAGTGTCGTTGGCGGTCACGCCGCTGGCGCCCAGATCGATGCTGAGGGAATCGGCGCTGCCGTTGGTGCCGTAGATGCTGTTGCCCAGTATCGCGTTGCCGGTGCCGGAGGACACGCTGATGGCGTCGGCCGACGCGCCCTGTTGGTTGGAGAAGGCCACCACGTTGCCCTGGCCGGCCGTCGTGCCGCCGATCAGGTTGTTGCTGCCCGCGATGCGGATGCCGCTCTGCTGGCCGCCCCAGTTTGCCGTACCGGTCAGGTCGGTGCCGATGCGGTTGCCCTGCACCACGACGCCGCTGACGCCGGCCTGCAGCGAGATGCCCGCCAGCGTGGTGGCGCCGATCCAGTTGCCGCTGATGACCGCGCCGCTGCCGGTGCTGTAAATGATGATGCCGGCGCTCGCCGTGGTGCTGATGCGGGCCGTGCCCGCCGCATTGATGCCCACGCGGTTGCCCAGCACCTGCGTGCCGCCGCCGGTGGTGTTGACGCCGACGCCCACATCGCCCGCGCTCGAGATCAGGTTGCCCTGGATGATGGTGTTGGCCGGCGTGCCGTTGAGCCAGATGCCGGGCTGGATGCCCGTGAACCCCGTGGTGCCGCTGGCGTTGACGCCGATGTAGTTGCCCAGGATCTGGTTGCCGTTGCCTTGGTCGAGCAGGATGGCGTAGAAGGGCGTGGCCGTGCCATCCATGCCGATCACGTTGCGATCCGCCGCCGTGCTGCCGCCGATGGTGTTGTTGTCGCTCTGGATCCAGATGCCGTCGTCGCCTGATGGCAGGGCGATCTGTTCACCGCTCGCGCCGACAGAGCCCAGGTAGTTGCCGACGATGGTATTTCCACTGGAGCCGGCCATGATACGGATGGCCGAGGCGGCATTGTTGGCGGTGTAGTTTTGGATGTTCAGACCGCGGATGGTGGAGCCGCCCGAGCCCGTGTCCAGCCGCAGCCCGTCGCCTGCGAGGCCGTTCATGTTGACCACGATGGCCGGCCGCCCGCCGTTGGCCGTGACGCTGCCCGTGTCGGTCGTGCCATCGATGACCACCGGCTTGGTGATGTACGGTAGCAGCGAGGACAGCGTGATGGTGTGCACGCCGTTGCCGGCGATGTTGAAGTTCACCAGCGTCGGCAGGCTGCCGGCAGGCGTGTTGTTGATGGCGGTGATGGCCTCGCGCAGGCTGATGAAGCCGTCGGTGCCCCTGGTCGCCAGCAGCGTGGACAGGCTCGTCGTGTCGCCGTCCACCGTGTCGGACGCCGTGTCGACCACCAGGGTGTTCTGCGTGGTGGAGATGGTGACGACGCTGCGTGCGAACTCCGAGGTGTCGGCGAAGGTGGTGTAGCCGCTGTTGGACCGTGTGGCGGTGGCCGAAATGAAGGCGCCTGCTGCCACCGTCGCGGAAAGGGTGGTCGAGAAGCTGGCGTTGCCGCTGGCGTTCGTCAGCACGTTGACGAAGCCGAGGTAGGTCTGGCCTTCGCCGTAGCCGGTGGCGTCGTTGGCCGTGTTGGCGAACAGCTCGATGCGCAGGTAGGTGTTGGCCGTGCTGTTGATGCTGCCCGTGATCTCGAAGCTGCCTGCGCCGTTGGTGCGGGCCAGGGTCAGCACGGGGAAGTTCTGCAGGTTGTTGGGACCGGTGTCGGCGTCGCCCGCGTCATTGGCCGTGACCCCGTCGCCCGCGCTGCCGCTGGCGGCCAGGTCGATGCCCAGGCCGGTGTTGCTGTAGATCTGGTTGCCGAGCAAAGCGTTGCCGGAGCCGGCGGTGCTGCTCATGAACACCCCGCCATTGGCGCCGCTGAAGGCCACGACGTTGTTCTGCACCAGGTTGTTGACCGCGCCGCTGCTCACGAACATGCCGGCCGCCAGGCGGATGCCCCAGTTGGCCGTGCCCGCGGCGTCGGTGCCGATGCGGTTGCCCTGCACGACGCTGCCCGTGGCGTTGCTCACCAGCGAGATGCCGCTGTAGTCGGTGCGGGCGATCCAGTTGTCCAGGATCAGCGTGTTCCGGGCCCCGTTCGCCGCGGCGATGCCCTGGCCTGCGCTGGACACGGCCGTCAGGCCGTTCGGCATCACACCCACGTAGTTGCCCTGGACCACGTTGGCAATGGCGTTGGCGCCGTTGCCGTCGACCACGATGGCCGCGCCCGTCACGCCGATGATGACGTTGCGGTCCGCCGCGGTGGGGCCGCCCACGCGGGTGCCGTTGGAGCGGTCGACCCAGATCCCGGCCTGGCCCAGCCCGGTGGCCAGCATCTGCCCGCCCGCGCCGATGGAGCCCAGGTAGTTGCCGGCGATCACGTTGTAGTGCGAATTGATCGAAACGTAGATGCCGGAGTAGTAGAAGTTCGTGATCGCCAGCCCGCGGATGGTGCTGCCGCTGGCGCCGGCCCGCAGGTCCAGACCGCTCTCGTTGTTGTTGCCGTCGATCTGGATCGCGGGCTGGTTGCCGTTGGCGGCGAAGCTGTCGTCGGTGCTGCCGTCGATGACCACCTGCCTGGTGATGGCGGGCAGCTTGGTGGCCAGCACGATGGTGTGCAGCCCGGTGCCGCTGATGTTGAAGCGGATCAGTGTAGGGCCCGATGCCGCGTTGGCCTGCGTGACGGCGTCGCGCAGCGAGCCGGCACCGCTGTCGGCCGTGCTGGTGACGGTCTGCACGTTCATGGCCGTTGTCGCCTGGTAGGCCGCGAACTCCGAGGTTTCCGCCGGCACCGTGCCGTTCAGGCGGGTGGCCGTGGCCGTGATGAGGCCGCCGACGGGAACCGAGCCCGACATCGTCGCCGCGAAGGTCACGTTGCCCGAGGCATCGGTGGTGACGTTGGTGTAGCCCAGGTACACCCGGCCTTCGCGCACGGTGGTGCCGGCGGGCGAGGCGTAGTAGTCGATGCGGTAGGTCGTGCTGGCCGCGCTGTTGAGCGTGCCCTGCACGGCCACATGGCCGGCGGCGCTGGTCTGCGTGCCGGTGAGGGTCGGGAAATTCTGCAGCGCATTGGGGCCGGCATCGGCGTCGCCGGCGTCATTGGCCGTCACCCCGTCGTTGGCCAGGTCGATGCCCAGCGCGGTGGTCTGCGAAATGGTGTTGCCGATGATGCTCGCCACCGTGCCCGTGTTGGTGACGACCACGCCGCGCGCGCCGCCCGCGATCACGTTGCCTTCGCCGACCCCGGTGCCGCCCACGGCGTTGGCCGTGCCGGCCGACAGGCTGATGCCTGCCGTCGGCGTGCCAAGGGTAGTGCTGCCGCCCGCATCGGTGCCGACCAGGTTGCCCTGGATGGTCACGGCGCCGGTGGCGCTGCTGACGATGTTGTTGGTGTTGCCCGCGACCAGGTTGCGGTCTGCCAGCGTCGCGCTGCCGATGGTGGTGGCGCCGGTGCCCGCCACCGAGATGCCGGTGGCGTTCGCGCTGGCGGCCGTGCCCGCCGCGTTGGTGCCGATGAAGTTGCCAGCCACCGTGAGCCCGCCCACGCTGGTCAGGATGCCCGCGCCCGTGAAGCCGCCGATGGCCAGGCCACGCACGCTGCTGCCTTCGCTGCCGGCGCCGAAGTTCAGGCCGTTGGCGCCGGCCCCGGCGCCCGAGCCGTTGAGCGCGATGCGGATCACGGCGTTGCTGCCCGTGCTGGCGCTGTTGGCCGTGGCGTCGGACTGCGTGGTGCCGTTGATGGTGGTGGCGCCCGTGATGGTGGGCAGCGCCGACGTGAGGTTGATGGTCTGCAGACCGGCGCCGGGGATGTTGAAGACGATGGTGTCGGCGCCGGCGTTGGCATTGGCGTCGGTGATGGCCTGGCGCAGCGTGCCGGCACCGCTGTCGGCGGTGCTGGTGACGGTGTAGGTGGCGAGCAGGCCTTGCCACTGTGCCCGGGTCTGCAGGTCGAAGGCCAGCCGGGCCTCGATGTGCCCGGTCTGCATCTCAAGCGTCCAGTTGCCGCCCAGCGCGGCGGTGCCGGTGGCGTCCGTGGAAGCGGCCACGTCGGCGCCGGTCAGGTCGGCCAGGCCCTGCACGAGGGCGCGGCCGGCGTCGTCGCTGGCCACGTCGCAGCCATACAGCAGGATGTCGGCGCCGCGGGCCAGGTGACTGCTCCACCCGGCGATGTCGGCCGCGCGCGCGAGCAGGGTGTCGTTGTCCAGCGCCTCCTGGCCCAGTTGCACCGCGCCGGCGCCGCCGTGGCTCACGATGTGCAGCGCCGCCACGTCGCTGCGGCCGGCCAGCGCGGCCGTGATGGCGGCCACGCCGTCCTCGTCGGCACCCACGCGCACGACTTCGATGCTGCGGCCCTCGGCGACCTGGGCCGCGATGTCCTGCAGCAGCGCATCGGCGTCGGGCACGCGCTCGTCCAGCACCACCAGTTCCACCACCGGCTGCGTCTGTGCGGGCGCGGCGGCCTGGGCCTGTTCGGTCTGGACCTCGGCCCTGGGCAGCGTGGCGGCCAGCGCACCGGCCGGGGTGTCGGCCGAATACAGGATGCGCCGCTCGATGTCCTCGAGCTGCGGGCGCTGGCGCGGCGGCAGGGGCATGGCGTTCAGCGCGCTGCGGCGCCGTTCATCTGGTTGGCCGGCGGGGCCTTGGCGGCAGCGGCCAGGCCCAGGTCGGCGCGGCAGCGCAGGCCCGCCGGCAGGCTGCCGTCGGCGTTGGGCAGGTCCAGCCGCAGCCGGAAGGTGTTGCTGGCGGGGTCCAGCACCTGGTCGATCTGCACGATGCTGGCCGTGCGCACGGCGGCGCCGGGCAGCTCGGGCGTCACCTGGATCTTCTGACCCACCTTGAGCTGGCCGAACAGCGGCAGCGGGGCCACCAGTTCCACGCGCAGCGTGGAGACCGCAGCGATGCGGAACAAGGCCTTCTCCTCGAAGCGCTCGCCCAGGTTGGCATAGCGCTCCACCACCACGCCGTCGAAGGGTGCGCGCAGCGTGCGCTGGGCCAGCTGGGCCTCTGACGTACTGGCTTCGCGCGTGGCCGTGCGCAGCGCCTCGCGCACCTGGGCGACGCGCTCCTTGGCGACGCGGAATTCGGCCTCGGCCTGCTCCAGCGCCTGGGCCGAAACGAAGTTCTCGTCCTTGAGCGCCCTGGCGCGGTCGCGCCGCAACTCGGCCAGATCGAGCGCGGCCACGGCGCCGCGCAGCTCCCCGAGGCTTCTGGCGCGCGACTCGGCGGCGTCGGCGTTGGCGCGCTCCACCTCCGAGCGCAGGGTGGCCAGCACTTGGCCTTTCTGCACGCGGTCACCGCGGTCGGCCTGCAGCGTCTGCACCACGCCGATGACCGCGCTGCCCACCTCGGCCACCTGGGCCGGCTGGATCAGGCAGGCCAGCGCCTGCGGTGCCGGCTGGGCCTGGCTGACCGGGGCCAGCAGGGGGAGCAGCAGGCCCAGCCAGGGCAGGGGGTGGCCGCGTCGCGGCGGGGGCATAGGCGGATGGTGGTGCATCGGCATGGGCTGAATGAAGACGGTTAACGGCGCTGGCCTGTGAAGCACAGGCTGGCGTCGAAGCGGATGTCGTGCTGGAACAGCTGTTGCCGGCGCCGGGCCTGCAGCCGCTCGGTGCGCGCCTGCTCGCGGCGCAGCGCCCAGGCGAGCAGTGCTGGCGGCAGGGCCACGCGCCCGTCGGTGCGCACGCGGCCCGGCAGCAGCCGCAGCAGTCGGTGCAGGCCGGACAGCCGGGCGCCGTTGCCACCGGCCTCGTCCGATGCGGTGGCCGCTGGCGGGCGCGGCACCAGCCAGGTTTCGTGGCTGCCGGGCTGGCCCTGGCGCGCGGCGCGGCCGGAGAGCTGGCGGTCGTGCCGGCGCGAGGCGTTGTGCTGGCAGCTCAGCACGTGCAGGCCGCCGGCGGCCAGGGCGGGGGCGTCCAGGTGGATGTCGGTACCGCGGCCGGCCATGTTGGTGGCCACGGTGACTTGGCCGTGCACGCCGGCACGGGCGACGATGACGGCTTCGGCCGCGTCCAGCCGCGCGTGCAGCACCTGGTGGGCCACGCCGGCGGCGGCCAGGGCGGCGCCCATGGCCTCGCTGGCGGCGACCGAACCGCAGCCCACCAGCACCGGCCGGCCGCTGGCGGCCAGGGCCTGGATGCGCACGACGGCGGCGCGCTGGCGCGACGCATCGTCGGCATAGCAGCGCAGCGGCCAGGCGCTGCTGCGGTCCGGCAGGCGCAGCGGCACGCGCAGCATGGTGCAGCCGTACAGCTGGCGCAGCTCTGTGCGGCCCTCGGCGAGCGTGCCGCTCATGCCGCACAGCCGGTGGTAGCGGCGGAAGAAGCGCTGGTAGGTCATCTGCAGCATGGTCTCGGACTCGGGCGGCAGGGGGATGCCCTCTTTGAGTGCGACCAGGCCGTGCAGCCCGCGCGACCAGCGCCGGCCTTCGGCGATGCGGCCTGAGAGCCCGTCGACGATGGCGATCTCGGGCTGCCTGCGCTGGGCCGGATCGCCCGGAACGACCACGTAGTCGCGGTCGCGCTGCAGCAGGTGGCGCGCAGTGAGCGCGGTGACCACGGTCTCGGCCCGGTGCTGGGCGTTCACCCACAGCGGCCCCAGCCCGGTGGCCAGCCGGGCCAGGCGGTCGAGGCCTGCCGGCAACAGTACTGCACGCGCGGGCTGGCCTTGCAGGGCGAAGTCGTGCCCGATCACGAGCCGGCCGGACAGTGCCCAGGCCTGCCACAGGAAGGCGCGGGCAGCGGGGTCGACCACCTCGCGCGAGAGCACCAGCGGCATCTGCGCCTCGTCGATGAGGATGCTGTCGGCCTCGTCGATCACGGCCATGCACAGGCCGCGCAGCACCGGCCCCGCCGCGTCGTGGTCGGCCAACGCCCGTGCGCGCTGGCGCAGCGGCGCATCGCCGGTGCCATGGCGCATGCGGTCGCGCAGGTAGTCGAACGCGGCCTCGCGGGCGGTCACGTAGACCACGTCGGCGGCGTAGGCCTGGCGGCGCTCGGCCTCGTCGTGGCGGGCGCCGACCCAGGCGCAGCGCAGGTGCAGCAGCCGGTACAGCGGCGTGAAGGCCTCGGCGTCGCGCTGCACCAGGTAGTCGTTGGCGGTGAGCACGTGCACGGGAATGCCGGCCAACGCGGCGACACCGGCCGTCAGCGCGGCGGCCAGCGACTTGCCCTCGCCGGTGGCCATCTCGGCCAGGTGGCCGCGCAGCAGGGCCAGCGCGGCCATCAGCTGCGTGACGTAGGCCTGGCGACCCTGGGTGCGGCGCGCGGCCTCGGCCACATAGGCCAGGGCCCGGGCCGCGGCGGCACCGTCCAGACCCTCGCGCAGCAGTTGCTGCTGCAGCGCCTCGCGCAGCGCAGCGAAGGCCTGGTCGTCCAATGCCTGCCACTGCGCCGGCCGGTCCCACACGGCCTGCGCGCGCCGGCGCCAGGCGCCGGGCCAGCGCAGCGTGAAGGGCAGCGGCAGACCGCGGCGCCAGCTGCGCCCGCCGGGCGGCTCGGGCCGCTCGGGGTAGCTGCCCCAGCGCATGCCGGGGACGGGCAGGGCGCTTGCGGGATTCATGGCGTCGTGCTGGTCCAGCGCGCTGTGCACCCCGGCTGGTCTGATGGCCGCGGAGCAGGCCGCCCCAGCAGACGCTTTGGCCCGGGCTCTGCCCGGCCGCTGGCGGCGCCCCCTTGAGGGGGTTGGCGGAGCGCGCAGCGCGCAGACTGGGGGAGTTTCATGATCTTGGGTTGAAGTGGCCGAGCAGCAGCTGCTGCAGGCCGCGCAGTGCCTGTTGTGCCAGTGGCGCGGTGCCGTGGTCGAAGCGCACCAGCGCGCGGCTGCCGAAGCGCGGGCTCGCGCGGCCGTGCAGTTCGATGTCCATGACCACCACGGGCTGGCGTGTGCGCAGGCGGTCCGGGTCGGCCGGGTCGGTGGCGATGCGGCCGCCGGAGGCTTCGCCCAACGCGGCGCTGGGCAGCTGGTTCAGCGTGCCTGGCACGCGCAGCACGATGCGGCCGGCGTGGGGCTGTGCAGGGCTTTCCAGCAGCCGCACCGCGACGCCGCTGGTGCGGGCGCGCACCAGCTCGGCCTGCTGCTGCGGCAGCGCCACGCGCACGGTGGTGGGCGCGGCGGTCAGCAGGTAGCCGATGGTCTCGCCGCGGCGGCGGAACTGGCCGACCAGCTCGTCGTGCTGGGGCAGCACGAGCAGGCCGTCGGCCAGCGCCGCCACCTCGCGCACAGCCAGGCGCTCGTCCAGGCGGGCGAGTTCGGCCTCGTGGTAAGCCAGGCGCTGGCGCAGGTCGGGTGCGTCCTGCGGGGCGCGGTCGATGGCGTAGAACAGCCGCACATTGGCCTCGGCCACGTCGCCCACGAGCGTGGCGCGCTGCGCCGGAAGCACCGGATCGTCCAGCAGCGCGATGCGCGTGCCGGCATGCACCTGCTGGCCGTTGGTGGCATCCAGTTCGGCGATGAAGCCGTCGGTGCCGGCGCGCAGCTGGGCGTTTTCGGGCAGCCAGACCACGCCCTCGGCGACGCTGGATTGCGGCAGCGGCACCAGTGTGGCCAAGGCGGCCAGCGCCGCGCCGAGCGCGCCGGCGCGCAGCCAGGCGCGCCGGCGCTCGGGGTCCTCGCGGCTGGACAGGCCCAGCATCTGCAGCATGTTCTTGAACGGCACGGCGATGTTGGCGGCCAGCAGCACGACCAGGGCGGCCACGCCCAGCATGGCCGAGAACCCGCCCAGCCACAGACCGACGACGACGGACAGCACGATGCGGTAGGTCCATGACAGCGGTGCGTACAGCTGCAGCCAGATGCGCTCGCCGGGCAGAGGCTCGACCGGCGTGCGCACGCGCACGCCGAACAGGCGTTGCCCGATCGCCTCGGACCACCAGCGCCCGCTGCGCGTGGCGAGGTTGCGCAGGTCCAGCAGGTCGCACAGCACGAAGTAGCCGTCGTAGCGCAGCAGCGGGTTGCCGTTGGTCAGCACGGTGGACAACGCGCCGGTGAGCATGATGACGAAGGCCAGGTCGCGCACCAGGCCAGGCTGCACGGCCAGCCACACGCCCATGGCCAGCGCGGCGATGGCCAGTTCCGCCAGGATGCCGGCGGCGCTGACCAGCGCACGCTGCCCGCGCCGGCGCAGGCCGTCGGCCGCCGAGGCGTCGACGAATGGCACGGGGCTCAGCGCGATCAGCGTCACGCCGGCCTGGTGCACCTCACCGCCGTAGCGCTGCAGGGCCAGCGCGTGGGCCGCCTCGTGCAGGCCCTTGATGAGGGGATAGCACAGCCAGGCCAGCAGCACGTAGCCGGGCGAGGCGAGCACCTTGCCGGTGTCGCGCGCCAGCGCGTCCCAGTGCATCGCCGCCGCCAGCAGCGCGGGCAGCACGGCGGCCAGCCAGAGCACGAGGCCGGCGCGCGAGAACAGCCAGGGGCCGAGCGGGCGCAGCGGCGCCAGCAGGCGCGAGGGGTCGCCCAGCGGCAGCCGGAAGGCCAGCGGGTTGACGCCGCCGACGCGGCGCCGGCGCCGGCGCCGGTCCTGCGCGTGGAACAGGTTCTCCACGTCCGGCGTGACGTCGAACTGCAGCAGGTTGCGTCCGTGCAGGCCGACCAGCAGCTCGATGATCTCGGTCTGCGTGACAGCCTGCTCCGGGTGCGCCGCGAGCATGGCGTTCCAGATCTGCTGCACGCTGGCCTGGCCGTCGCAGCGGCCCACGAAGGCGTAGGCCGCGTCGTTCAGGCGCAGCGCGTTGTCGTTGGTGAGGTCGCGCAGCACATGGAAGGGCTTGCCGCGCTGCACCTGCAGCCGCAGTTCGGCATGGGGCCGCAGCTGCGGGCGCAGGCCGGCGACGCGGTGCCAGCGCGGGTTGAACAGCGACTCCTGCGCCGCCTGCGCGTCGGTGTGCTGCGCAGCTGCCTTGGCGGAGCGGAGCCAGCGCATGTCAGCTTTCCACGGCGCCAGCGCGCCACCCGCAGGGCACGAAACCGGTTCGCAAGCCGCTGCTCGAACGGCCGCGGAGCGGGCCATGCGCGTGCACCCGCGGGGCCGGCTCCGCCGGACCGCTGCGTGCGCCCTCTTGAGGAGGGAGGGAACTTCTCCACGAAGTGAGAAGTGCAAACGGGGGGGGTCTCATGTCACGCCACCCAGGACCACAGCACCAGGCGCAGCCAGTCGGCCACGCCGTGGAACCAGACCCAGCCCAGCGCCGCGCGGCCCGTGTCGAGCTTGCCCACCCCTTCCAGGCCGGGGCGGATGCGCTCGGCATCGGCAGTCACGTCGGTCTCCACCTCGAACACGTTGCGGCCCTCCACCGGCCGCGCCAGGGGCGTGATGCGCACGGCGCGGATCGGCAGCGCATCCCAGGGCAAGGCCGACAGCGAGAGCCGGCCGGTCTGGCCGACGCGGACATGGCCGATGTCGCGCTCGTCGACCTGCAACATCACGCGGTAGCGGTCCAGCGGCGCCAGCTGCAACAGCGGCTTGCCGCGCTCCAGCGGCGCGCCGAGCGACTGCGTGAGGTCGCCGTCGACCACGATGCCGGCGAACGGGGCGGTGATGCGCGCGCGCTGCAGCTCGGATTCGACCAGGCCCAGGTGGGCCCGGGCTTCGTCCACGCGCGCCAGCGCGATGACCATGGCGGCGCGGTCGGCCCGCGCCAGCGCGCTGGCGTAGGCGTTCTCGTACTGGCCGAGCTCGCTGCTCCACTTGCGCTTTTGCAGCTGCAGGTCCTGGTCGGACATTTCCAGCAGCAGCTGGCCGGCCGCCACGCGGTCGCCCGGGCGCACGTGCACGGCCTGCAGGTAGCCGTCGGCCGGCACGACGATGGCGCGTGTCTGCTGGCCCTCGACACGGGCCCGGCCGCCCACGCGGTACTCGACGGGCAGGGCCAGGGCGGCGGCAAGCACGCCGGCGGCGCCAGCCAGCAGCCAGGCTGTGCGGCGCCGGCTGCTGCCGTCTGGCGCCTGCTCCATGCGCATCCTCCGGTACCAGGGCTGCTCGCGCTGGGCCATCAGGTGGAGCACCGGGCCGGCCAGGCTGACGCTGTTCTCCAGCTCGGCGACCAGGGCGGGCAGATCGGGCGGAGCGGTGGTCCATTCGCAGGTGACGGCGCCGACGGCCTGGCCCAGGTGCACGATGGGCACGGTGGCCACTGCGCCGCCGCGTTCGCCCAGCAGCAGCCGATGGGCGTGGCGGATGGCGGGCGCACCCTCGGCCGGCCAATGCACGCTGGTGCCTTGCTGTGCCGCCTCGTCCATGGCCGCGGTCAGTGGGTTGAAGGCCTGGCGGTGCAGGTTCTCGCCGCTGCCATGCGAGAGTGCCACCAGCTCGATCTGCTGCCCGCGCAGGAACCCGACCCCGACCCGCGCGCAGCCCCTGCCGTTGGCCAACTCGCTGGCGAAGGCCGTGGCGGCCTCGCGCAGCTGCCCGTGTGCCAGCACCGTCGCCTGCAGGGCAAGCGCCAGGATTTGCGGATCTGGCAAGCGCGGGTTCATGGCCAGCACCTCAGCCTGTGCTGTGAAGATCGGGCGGGGCTGCGGCGCCGGCACCGCGGAAGATTGGGATGCTGGTCATGTCGGACTAGTCCTGCATTCTGCAACAGTCGATCATGCTTATATCGTTTTGTTGCTGTGTGTGCACATGTTTTTTTGCCTTTGATCAAAGACAAACGTCCGGATGTCTGTTTGGAGTGTGTTCGGCAACTTTTGTGGGCAACCACGTGGACATTTGCCGTTCGGTGATGAATCATTGGCTCACACTGACCACGGCGGAGGTTCGGCGCATGCATGTATTGAGAAAGTTGAAGCTGTCGGCACGGCTCGGCGTGCTGATTGCCATCTTTGCCATCGGTTTCATGCTGTCCGGTGGCTGGGCCTTCAAGACGCTGGACACGCTCAAGGTCAACGGGCCGATCTACGAGCGCATCGTCCAGGGCAAGGACCTGATCGCCGACATCCTTCCGCCGCCCGAGTACATCATCGAGTCCTACCTGCTGGCGCTACAGCTCTCGCGTGCGGGCGATGCCGGCCGGCAGCAGGCGCTGGCCGAGCGCATCCGCAGCCTGAAGGCGCAGTTCGACGACCGCCACGACTTCTGGCAGAAGCAGGGGCTGGAGCCCGAGATGGGCCGGTTGCTGCTGGACGACGCCTACCGCCCTGCACAGGAGTTCTATCGGCTGGCCTTCGATGAGCTCGTGCCGGCCGCCCGCGGTGGCGACACCGTGAAGTTGGCCGCCATCATGCAGCGGCTGGACGCCGCCTACGAGACGCACCGCGCGGCCATCGACAAAGTGGTCGCCCTGGCCAGCAAGCGCGTGGAGACCGACGAGGGTGCGGCGCGGGCGCTGATCCGGCGCGACACGGCGCTGCTGCTCGGCATCATGGTGCTGGCCATGGTGGCGGCGGTGGTCGTGGCCCTGCTGGTGGCGCGCAGCATCACGGCGCCGCTGCGTCATGCGGTGAAGGTGGCGCGGGTGGTGGCCTCGGGCGTATTGAACAGCCGCATCCACGTGCGCTACCCGGACGAGCCGGACCAGTTGCTGCGCGCGCTGCAGGAGATGAACGCCAGCCTGCAGCGCATCGTGGGCGAGGTGCGCTCGGGCGCCGACAACATCGCCACGGCCACGAGCGAAATCGCGCGCGGCAACGACGATTTGTCCATGCGCACCGAGCGCCAGGCCAGCGCCCTGCAACAGACGGCGGCCGCCATGGAGCAACTGACCAGCACGGTGCGCCAGAACAGCGACAGCGCACGCCAGGCCAATCAGCTGGTGCAGGCCGCCGCCCAGGTGGCCCAGCGCGGCGGCCAGGCGGTGGGCGAGGTGGTGCAGACCATGCAGTCGATCAACGCCGCGTCCCGGAAGGTGGTGGAAATCATCGCGGTGATCGATGGCATCGCATTCCAGACCAACATCCTGGCGCTGAACGCGGCCGTGGAGGCCGCGCGCGCTGGTGAACAAGGCCGCGGCTTCGCGGTGGTGGCCTCCGAGGTGCGCAGCCTCGCGCAGCGCTCGGCCGAGGCGGCCAAGGAGATCAAGGCGCTGATCAACGACTCGGTGCAGCAGGTGGAGGCCGGCAGCACGCTGGTGGTCCGCGCAGGCAGCACCATGGACGAGGTGGTCCAGAGCGTGGAGCGCATCACCGGCATCATGGCCGAGATCAGCGCGGCAAGCGCCGAGCAGATCAGCGGGCTGGAGCAGATCAACACTGCGATTACCGAGATGGACACCACCACGCAGCAAAATGCCGCGCTGGTGGAACAGGCGGCCGCCGCCGCATCGTCGCTGCGCAGCGAGGCCCACAAGCAGGCACAGATCGTCGGCGTCTTCCAGCTCGACGGGCACAGCTCCAAGATGCTGGTGCTGCCGCAGGCGGCCTGAAGGCGGCTTGTGTCTGCTGCGCTGGCGCTGCCTGCCGCGGCCGCACCAGTCACGCAGGGCCCGCCCTGGCGCCGGGGGCGCCAGGCGCGAATGGGGGCCAGCGGCGCCGGGGAGGCGCGGCGGCCGGCTGGACAGGCGGCAACCTGGCTGCGCTGACCGACGCCCAGGCGCGCAGCGGGCTGGCACGCTTGTGAGATGCTGGGATCCATGAACGGCGACACCGGAATGCAACTCCATGCCGTGCGGCCCTGGCTGCAGCAGCGGGTGCCGCCGGCGCAGCTTCAACAAGTGGTGCACCTGGTGGGGCGCGACGGCTTGGAGGATGCGCCGGCGCTGTTGCGCGCCCTGCCGGCCCTCGCGTCCTGGGCGGAGGCAGCGTGAGCAGCGCTGCGGCCCAAGGTGCTCCAGCGGACGCAGCATCCGTCGCGCCCGCCCAGGGCTTCGCCCGCCTCGCCCCACGGGGCCGGACGGCGGCTGTGGTGCCGCCCCTGGTGCGCCATGCGGCCGCGGCGCTGGCGCTTGTCTGGCTTGCGCTCGTGGCGGGCCTGGGCTGGTGGGGCTCGCAGCGGCTCCTGGCCGCCCAGGTGGACAGCCTGGGCGCCGGCGCCGACCACGATGCCGAGGCCACCGCGCGCATCGTGAACCGGCTCTTCACCGAGATGGTCAGCGTGTCCAACATGGTGGCGCGCCAGGGCCTGGTGATCCAGGTCGCCACGCGCTACCGCCTCGATGCGCCCGGCGCCGCGCGTCTGACCCGCCAGCAGCGCGCCGCGCAGTTCACGCGCGATCCGCAGGTGCGCGAAGTGGGCGATTACATGAAGGCGGTAGCGAGCGACCTGGGCTATGCGCGCATCTACATGAACAACCTGTCGGACGACACGGTGTCCGCCAGCAACTGGGACCAGGACGACAGCATCGTGGGCCAGATCTATGGCGGGCGCACCTACCTGATCGATGCGCTGCGCGACGGGGTGGGCAAACAATTCGGCATCAGCCGGCTCAACAAAATCCCGGCCTACTTCGTGGCCAGCCGCATCGATGGCCCGGGCGGCGTTCCGCAGGGCTCGGTCACCGTCAAATTCGATGCGCCGGACATGGCGCCCTACCTGTCGGGGCGGCACATCGCAGTCATCGTGAATCCACAGGGGCGCGTCATCACCGCGTCGACGGAGCGCTTCATGCTGCGCAACCTGGCTGCGCTGCTGCCCGGAAGTACAGCGCCCCCGACCGAGGCGAGCGAGGGCCTGGGCGAGCCGCTGGACGTGCGGGCGCCGGCCGATGCGCTGCATACCGACCACTGGCTCATCGAAGGCCGACCCTACCTGCTGCGGCGCCAGCCGCTGTCCGATCCGCAGTACCGACTGCTCACCCTGACATCGCTGGACGGGCTGGCCCCCATGCGCCAGCGGCACGCCGCCGTCGCCGGTCTGGTGGCGGCGTTCGGCCTTTTGTTGGTGCTGCTGGGCAGCCGCGTCGCCGGCAGGATGGTGCTGCACCGGCGTGAGGAGCTGCGGCTGGCGGCCGAGCATGCGGCCTTCCTGCAGGCGCTGATGGACCGCATCCCGAATCCGATCTTCTACAAGGACGACGAGGGCCGCTTTCTGGGCTGCAACAAGGCCTATGGTCAGGCGTTCGGCCTGCAGCCCGCCGAGCTGATCGGCAAGACCGTGCTGGACCTGCCCTACGTGCCGCAGGGCGAGGCCGCGCACGCCGAGCAGTTGGCGCTGGTGCGCAGCGGCGGCATGCTGAGCCGCGAGGCGCAGTTCGGCTTCGCCGACGGGCGCGTGCACACCACGCTGTTTTCGGTGAGCGCCATCCGCATGGCCGACGACAGCAGCGCCGGCCTGGTGGGGGTGATCGTGGACGTGACGCCGCTCAAGGACGCGCAGCAGCAGCTGCACGATGCCAATGAGCGGCTGCAGGTGGCCCAGGACGCCGGGGGCATCGGTGTCTACGACCTGGACATGCGCAGCGGGCGCGGCTATTGGGCGCCGCAGCTCGAAAGCCTGTACGGTCTGCCACCGGGCAGCTACGACGGCACCCCGCAGTTCTGGGAGCGGCACGTGCACGTGGAGGACCGCGAGCGCGCCGCCGAGTCGTTCCGCGCGGCGATCGCGGACCCGCAGGTCCGCGATTTCCAGCACGAGTTCCGCGTTCCGCTGCCCGACGGCCGCATCCGCTCGGTGCAGAGCGCGGGCCGCGTGCTGCGTGACGAGGCGGGCCGGGCATGCCGCGTGATCGGCGTGGCCATCGACATCACCGCGCTGGCGCAGGCGCGCGACGCCGCTGGCGCGGCCAACCAGGCCAAGAGCGATTTCCTCGCCAACATGAGCCACGAGATCCGCACGCCGATGAATGCGGTGATCGGCATGTCGCATCTGGCGCTGCGCACGCAGCTCACGCCGCAGCAGCGCGACTACCTGAACAAGATCCAGCAGTCGGGCCAGCATCTGATGGGCATCCTCAACGACATCCTGGATTTCTCCAAGGTGGAGGCCGGCAAGCTGGAGGTGGAGCACATCCCGTTCGAACTCGACCGCGTGATCGACACGGTGGCCGGCGTCATCGCCGACCGTGCCAACGCCAAGCGGCTGGAGCTGGTCTGCGACGTGGCGGCCGACGTGCCGCAGCAGCTGCGTGGCGACCCGCTGCGGCTGGGCCAGATCCTCATCAACTACGCCAGCAACGCGATCAAGTTCACCGAGGCGGGCGAAGTCGACATCCGTGTGCGCGTGCTGGAATTCGGCCCCGACGGCAGTGATGGCGGCGAGGGTGGGCCGCAGGTGCTGCTGCGCTTCGAGGTGCGCGACACCGGCATCGGACTCACCGAAGAACAGCAGCAGCGGCTGTTCCGCAGCTTCGAGCAGGCCGACAGCTCGATCACACGCCAGTACGGCGGCACCGGGCTGGGCCTGGCCATCAGCAAGCGGCTGGCCGGCCTGATGGGCGGCGACGTGGGCGTGGAGAGCGTGCCGGGCCAGGGCTCCACGTTCTGGTTCACGGCGCGGCTCGGCCTGGGCGAGCGGCGCGGCCGGCCGGTGCTGCCCCAGATCGACCTGCGCGGGCGCCGTGTGCTGGTGGTGGACGACAACGCGCACGCCGCGCAGGTGCTGTCCGAGCTGCTGGCAGCGCAGTCCTTCGAGGTGCGCGCGGTGCTGAGCGGCGCCGAGGCCGTGGTCCAGGTGCGCGAAGCCTGCGAGGCCGGCACGCCCTTCGACACCGTGATGCTGGACTGGCAGATGCCCGGCATGGACGGGCTGCAGACTGCGGCGCGCATCCGTGCACTGGGCATGACACCGCTGCCGCGCATGGTGATCGTCACGGCCTATGGCCGCGAGGAGGTGATCCGCAGCGCGCAGGAGGCCGGCATCGACCATTTGATGCTCAAGCCGGTCAGCGCCTCCGTACTGTTCGACACCATGATGCGCGTGCTGGGCGAGGCTGCCAGCGAGGAGGCGGGCGATGCCGCCGGGCAGGAGCGCCGCACACCAGCCCTGCACGCGCTGGAACCGCTGCGTGGCGCGCGCATCCTGCTTGTGGAAGACAACGAGCTGAACCAGCAGGTGGCCAGCGAGTTGCTGCAGGCCGCCGGTTTCGCGGTGGATGTGGCGGGGGACGGCCAGCAGGCGATCGACCGCATCGCCGCCACGACGGCGGCTGGCGCCATGCCCTACGACCTGGTGCTGATGGACATGCAGATGCCGGTGCTGGACGGCGTGGGCGCCACGCGCCTGCTGCGGCAGGACGCGCGCCACGCCGGCTTGCCGATCCTGGCCATGACGGCCAACGCCATGGCTGCGGACCGCCAGCGTTGCCTGGAAGCCGGCATGCAGGACTTCGTCGCCAAGCCGATCGAGCCCGACGCGCTGTGGCGCGCCCTGGCCCAGTGGATCCGCCCGCGCGAGGGCCTGGGCGGCCTGCCGGTGGCGCTGCCGACGGCGCAGGCCCACGACGATGCACCGGTGCTGGCCCGACCCGTACCGGGCCTGGACGTGGCCAAGGGCCTGCGCCGCGTGCTGGGCAAGCGGTCGCTGTACCTGGCGCTGCTGGGCAAGTTCGTGCAGGGCCAGCGCGACGCCGCGGCTGCGGTGCGCCAGGCCTTGGCTGCAGGCGACCGGGCGACGGCCGAGCGGCTGGCCCACACGCTCAAAGGCGTGGCGGGGAACATCGGGGCCCTGCAGCTGCAGGGCCTGGCCGCGGAGCTGGAGGAGGGCTTGCGGAACGGGGCATCGGCCAATCGGTTGGAGTCGCTGCTGGACGCGGTGGCCACGCCCTTGCAAACGCTGGTGCAGGCGATCGAAAGCCAGTTGCAGGACGCCGTGCCCGTACCGCGCGCCGCCACAGTGACGCCGGCCCAGTCGACGGAACTGCTCCAGCGGCTGTCCGCACTGCTGGCAGACAACGATGCCGAGGCGCAGGACCTGATCACCGGCGAGGCGGCCGTGCTCGAAGTCGTGCTCGGCACAGAAGCCTTCGAGGCCTTGCGGCTGGCGGCGGCCGGCTACGATTTCGAGGCCGGCGCCGAGTTGGTGTGCAAGGCGCTGAGCGCTTGACTCTCTGGCCGAGGGCCTGATTTCCTACAGGCGCAGCGGGACGGCCGCTGGATGATGGGGTCTCGGTGCATCCAGACAAGGTGCTTTCTGGGAAGCGGATGCATCGATTGGGCTGCCCTCGGGCAGCCCTTTTTCTCGCCGGTGCTCAAGGCACGCGGTGGCAGAAGCAGCAAACACAGGTGACGATGGTGACGGCCAACAATGTGCCCAACATGGCTACCTCCCGGATCGATCGCTGCGCGGGTTGCACAGCCCCACGATCGAGGTTCGTCGCAGGAGCGGCACCGCGCTGTCGGACAGGGCCGGGATGCGGCGCCCGCGAACGTCAATCCACCTGCGCGCCCGACGCCTTCACAAGCTTATGGTACTTGGTCAGTTCGGCCTGCATGAAGGCGCCGAACTGGGCTGGGGTACTGGGCACGGGCTCGGCCAGCAGGTTGGCAAAGCGCTGCCGCGTCTCTTCCGATTGCAATGCCGCGACGAAGGCGTGGTTCAGGCGTTCCACCACATCTGCGGGCGTGCCGGCGGGCGCGACCAGGCCCCACCAGGTGTCAATGGCGAAGCCCTTGAGCGTGTCGGCGACGGGCGGCACCTCGGGCAGGGCCGGCGAGCGCTGCGCCGTGGTGACGGCCAGGGCCTTGAGCTTGCCCGAGCGGATGCCGGGCGCGGCCGTGGCCAGGTTGTCGAAGTTGAAATCGACCTGACCCGACAGCAACGCAAGCTGGGCCGGGTTGCCGCCGTTGTAGGGGATGTGCAGCGCGAAGATGCCGGCCTGGGCCTTGAACATCTCGCCGGCCAGGTGGCCGGCGCTGCCATTGCCGCCCGAGCCGTAGTTGAGCTTGGCCGGGTTGGCCTTGGCGTAGGCGATGAGATCGGCCACGGTGGCGATCTTCAGCCGCTGCGCAGTCTCGGCGTTCATGACCAGCACGTTGGGCACGCGCACCATCTGCGTGATGGGCGCGAAGTCGCGCGCGGCGTCGAACGGCATCCTGCGGTACAGCCAGGGGTTCACGGCGTGGGTGGCGGTGGCCGCGATGCCGATGGTCAGGCCGTCGTGCGGCGCCTTGGCCACGGCGTCGGCACCGATGTTGCCGCCGGCACCGGGCCTGTTCTCGATGATCACGGTGCCGAGCTGGTCTTTCACGCGCTCGGCCAGCACGCGGGCCGTGACGTCGATCGGGCCGCCGGCGGCGTAGGGCACGATCAGCCGGATCGGCTTGTTCTGGGCCAGCGCGGGCACGGCGGCCAGGGCCAGGGCGGAGAACAGCGCGGCGCGGCGCAGGGCGTTGATGCGGGTCATGCTGGAGCTTTGTCGGCTTCGGTGGTGAAGGCGTCGGCGAAGAATTCCTCGGGCGGCAGGCCGGCTTCGGCGGCGTAGTCGGCGCGGGCCGAGTCGACCACGATGGGTGCGCCGCAGGCGTAGACCTGGTGGCCCGAGAGGTCGGGCAGGTCTTCCAGCACGGCGCGGTGCACGAAGCCGGTACGGCCGGTCCAGTTGTCTTCGGGTAGCGCATTGGAGATGACCGGCACATAGCGCAGGTTGGGCATCTCGGCGAGCTTCTCGCGCAGCCAGGCGTCCATGTACAGGTCGGCCGGCCGGCGCCCGCCCCAGTAGACCGTGGCCGGACGCTGGCTGGCCTTGAACTGCAGCTGCTCGATGACGGCCTTGATCGGCGCGAAGCCCGTGCCCGAGGCCAGCAGCACGATGGGCTTGTCGGAGTCCTCGCGCAGGAAGAAGCTGCCGTAGGGGCCTTCGATGCGCAGGATCTCCTTTTCCTTCATGGTGCCGAACACGTGGTCGGTGAACTTGCCGCCGGGCATGTGGCGGATGTGCAGTTCCACGCTCGGACCCACGGGCGGCACGGCGCCGGGCTGGCCGCCCGCGGTGTGCGGCGCGTTGGCCATGGAGTAGCTGCGGCGCGCGCCGTCGCGCAGCAGGAATTCCACGTACTGGCCGGCGTGGTAACGCATGGTGTCGTTGGCCGGCAATTGCAGCCGGATCACCATCACGTCGTGCGAGACCTTGGTCAGGCTGGCCACGCGCGCAGGCATGCGCTTGATCGGGAAGGCGCTCTCGTCGGTGACCTGGCGCGATTCGAGCACCACGTCGCTGAGCGGCACGCCGCAGCAGGTGAGGATCAGGCCGGCGGCCTCTTCCTCGGCCGACAGCGCCTTGCTCTGGTGCGGGCCGTGCTCGACGCGGCCTTCCAGCATCTTGCACTTGCACGAGCCGCAGGCGCCGTCCTTGCAGCCGTAGGGCAGGCCGATGCCCTGTCGGATGCCGGCGGCCAGGATGGCCTCGCCCGTGCCGGCTTCGAACGAACGGCCGCTGGGCTGCACGGTGATCTTGAAGGTGGGCGCGGCGGCCGGCGTCAGGGTCATCTTTGGGTATCCTCGTGGGCTTCTCGCCGCTTCAGTGAACCCAGGATTTTGCCTTCAAACCAGTTTCCGCTCGGCGCGCTGCCCGCGCGCTTTCGCCGCACGCGCGTGCTGATCGTTGGCTGCGGCGACGTAGGGCAACGCGTGGCGGCCCGGCTGCCGGCCGGCGTGCGGGTGCTGGCACTGACCTCATCAAACGAGCGCTTGGCTGGACTGCGCGCGCAAGGCCTGCTGCCGCTGCGTGGTGACCTGGACGACGCGCGCTCGGTGCGCCGGCTGGCCGGCCTGGCCGACCGCGTCCTGCACCTGGCACCGCCGCCGGGGGAAGGCGCCCGCGATGGACGCACGCGGGCGCTGGGCCAGGCCCTGCTGCGGCGGACGCGGCCGCGGGCCGTGGTCTATGGCTCGACCAGTGGCGTCTACGGCGACTGCGGCGGCGACTGGGTGGCCGAGACGCGGGCGCCCGCGCCACGCACGGAGCGCGCCCTGCGCCGGCTCGATGCCGAGGCGGCCGTGCGCTTCCTCGGCCGGGCCGGCGGTGTGCGCGCCAGCGTGCTGCGCATTCCGGGCATCTACGCGCCCGACCGCGCCGGCGGCACGCCGCGCGAGCGGCTGGCCAGGGGCACGCCGGTGCTGCGGGCCGAGGACGACGTCTACACCAACCACATCCACGCCGACGACCTGGCGCGCGCCTGCATCGCTGCGCTGTGGCGCGGCCGGGCGCAGCGTGTGGTCAATGCGAGCGACGACACCGCGCTCAAGATGGGCGACTACTTCGACCTGGCGGCCGATTTGTACGGCCTGCCGCGGCCGCCGCGTGTGGCGGCCGAAGAGGCGCGCGGACAACTGCCGCTGCTGGTGCTGAGTTTCATGTCCGAATCGCGCCGGTTGCTGAACCAGCGCCTCAAGCGCGAGCTGCGGCTGGCGCTCCACTACCCGACGGTGGCCGCGGGGCTCACCTGATCGGATGCCCTCGGTCTGCGCAGCATGCTCATGCGGTCCACGCGCTTGGCGCTTTTGCCAACCAGCTGAAGGACGAGGCGGGCACATCGGATGCGGCGCCTGGCGAACTTCGGGAACTGGGGGCGATCCGCGCAGGATGCCCCGGGGAAACGCACCACCGCAAGGCCCGTGAGCACGGGCCTTGCAGGGCCTGGCGTTAGCCCTTGAGCTGCAGGTATTGGCCGTAGGCGAACACGGAGTTCGGTGCGCGCACGGTGGCCTGGCGCGGCCGCGGCAGCACGGCCGCGCGGCGGCGGCTGGGCGCTGCCTCGATCTCGACACCCTTGGCGCGCTGCTCGTCAGCGAGCTGGCGCAGCGAGATGCCCTGCATGTAGTCGAGCATGCAGGCGGACAGGCTGTCCCAGAGGTCACCGGCCATCTTGGCGTCCGGATCACCTTGCGCCACGGCGCCTTGCGCATCCTGCGCGGCCTGGTCGTCCACCGCAAGGATGATGTCGGCCACGCTGATGGCGCTGGCCTTGCGGGCCAGTGTGTAACCACCGCCGGGGCCGCGGGCGCTTTCGACCAGGCCGGAGCGGCGCAGGCGGCTGAACATCTGCTCCAGGTACGACAGCGAGATCTTCTGCCGCGCGCCGATGGCCGACAGCGTCACGGGACCCAGATGTTCACGCAGTGCGACGTCGATCATCGCGTTCACGGCGAAACGGCTCTTGGTGGTCAATCGCATGGCTGGGCTCCTTGTTGTAGCGGACTGTGGGCGGAAAGAGGCAACTCTAAAGGTTCGAACACTTCGCGTATATTCGTATTTGAGACAAAAACACTTCGAGAAAAGCGATGGAACCTTCTGAACGGTTGACCCAGCTTTCGGCTGGAGGTTCCATGAACTTCAAGCATTTGCGCTACTTCTGGGTCGTGGCGAAAGCGGGGGGCGTGATGCGCGCCGGTGAGCAGCTGCACACCACGCCGCAGACGCTGTCGGGCCAGATCAAGCTGTTCGAGGACTGGATCGGGCACAAGCTGTTCCGCAAGGTTGGCCGCCGGCTTGAACTGACCGAGCAGGGCCGCGTCGCGCTGGACTATGCCGAGGAGATCTTCGCGCTGGGTGCCGAACTGGAGACCTCGGTACGGCACAGGCGCGGGGAGCGCCGCTCGCTGGACTTTCGCGTGGGCGTGGCCGATGCGGTGGCCAAGTCGGTGGTGTACCAGCTGCTGGAGCCTGCCCTGAATGGGGCCGAGCCCGTGCGCCTCATCTGCCACGAAGGCAAGTACGAGGATCTGCTGGCCCAGCTGGCGCTGCACCGGCTGGACTTGCTGATCGCAGACGAGCGCGTCTCGCCCAAGGTCAGCGTGCGTGCCTTCAACCACCTGCTCGGGCGCAGTCCCATGAGCTTTTTCTGCGCCGACGGCCTGCGAGAACGGCTGGCCGGGACCTTCCCGCAGTGCCTGGACAACGCGCCCATGCTGGTGCAGGGGCCGACGGCCTCGGTGCGACGCCAGCTCGATCCCTGGCTGGTGCGGCACCGCTTGCGGCCGCGCATCGTCGGCGAGTTCGACGACACGGCGCTGATGAACGCTTTCGGCCGCGAAGGCCGCGGCGTGTTCATGGGACCGACCGTGCTGGAGGCGCAGATCGCTGCGCAATACCGCGTCGGCGTGCTGGGTCGCAGCGATGAGCTGGTCGAGGAGTTCTTTGCCATCTCCGTGGAGCGGCGCATCAGCCACCCCAGCGTGGCGGCCATCACGCATGCTGCGCGCGCCAGGCTGTTCCATGTCTGATGGGTTCGGGTGGGGCATGACCGTGCAGCGTAAGGACGTCCGCTGCAAGGCTGTGTAGGAGCGCGCGGACAAGCCGCTGTCGGTCCCCATGCCGAGCCCCGTGCTCTCGGTCAGGGTAATCCTTGGGCGCCCGCTGCAGGGTGGCTCTCTAGAATCTGCTGCAGTGCAACGAGCACCAACCCAAGGAACGCAGTGCAGACCAAGAAGCCCAGCGCCGAGAAGCCGGCCCAGCGCGTGATCAAGAAGTATCCGAACCGCCGGCTCTACGACACGGACACTTCGACCTACATCACGCTGGCGGAGGTCAAGAAGCTGGTGATGGGCAACGAGTCTCTGGTCGTGCGCGACGCCAAGACGGGCGAAGACCTCACGCGTTCCATCCTGCTGCAGATCATCCTGGAAGAAGAGGCCGGCGGCGCTCCGTTGTTCACCGAGCAGGCGCTGGCGAACATCATCCGCTTCTACGGCAACACCATGCAGAGCTTCATCGGGCCCTACCTCGAGAAGAACATGCAGGCCTTCGTCGACATGCAGGCCAAGCTGACCGAGCAGTCCAAGAGCATGTCGCCTGAGCTGTGGGCGCAGTTCCTGAGCATGCAGTCGCCCCTCATGCAGGGCATGATGGGCAGCTACGTCGAGCAGTCCAAGAACGTGTTCGTGCAGATGCAGGAGCAGATGCAGAAACAGACCGAGCAGTTGCTCGGCACCCTGGGCGTCAAGCGCTGAGGCCGCTGCCCGCATCGCGGCGACAATAGCCCGATGACCGTTGCAGAAGCTCCCACGAAAGCCCCGAAGATCGGCTTCGTCAGCCTGGGATGTCCCAAGGCCTTGACGGACTCCGAACTCATCCTCACGCAGTTGAGCGCCGAGGGCTACCAGACCAGCAAGACCTTCGAAGGCGCCGACCTGGTGATCGTCAACACCTGCGGCTTCATCGACGATGCCGTCAAGGAAAGCCTGGACACCATCGGCGAGGCGTTGGCCGACAACGGCCGCGTGATCGTGACCGGCTGCCTGGGCGCCAAGACCGGGCATGGCGGCGGCAACATGGTGCGCGAGATGCACCCCAGTGTGCTGGCCGTGACCGGGCCGCATGCCACGCAGGAAGTGATGGACGCTGTCCATGCCAACCTGCCCAAACCGCACGATCCCTTCGTGGACCTGGTGCCGGCGCAGGGCATCAAGCTCACGCCCAAGCACTACGCCTACCTGAAGATCAGCGAAGGCTGCAACCACCGCTGCACCTTCTGCATCATCCCGTCCATGCGCGGCGACCTGGTCTCGCGGCCGGTGGGCGACGTGCTCAAGGAGGCGCGCGCGCTGTTCGAGGGTGGTGTGAAAGAGCTTCTGGTCATCAGCCAGGACACCTCGGCCTACGGCGTGGACCTCAAGTACCGTACCGGCTTCTGGGACGGCAAGCCCGTCAAGACGCGCATGCTCGAGCTCGTGCAGGCGCTCGGCGAGCTGGCCGAGCCGCACGGCGCCTGGGTGCGGCTGCACTACGTCTATCCCTATCCCAGCGTGGATGACATCCTGCCGCTGATGGCCGCAGGCCGCGTGCTGCCCTACCTCGATGTGCCTCTGCAGCACAGCCACCCCGACGTGCTGCGCCGCATGAAGCGGCCGGCCAGTGGCGAGAAGAACCTGGAGCGCATCCAGCGCTGGCGCGAGATCTGTCCTGAGCTCGTGATCCGCAGCACCTTCATCGCCGGCTTCCCGGGCGAGACGGAGGAGGAGTTCGCGCACCTGCTCGACTTCATGCGCGAGGCGCAGATCGACCGCGCCGGCTGCTTCGCCTACAGCCCGGTCGAGGGCGCGACGGCCAATACCATCGCACCGATGCTGCCGCTCGAACTGCGCGAGGAGCGCCGCGCGCGTTTCATGGCGGTTGCCGAGGAAGTGTCCGCAGAACGCCTTCGCCGGCGCGTCGGCGCCAACATGCAGGTGCTCGTGGATTCGGCACCTGGCCTGGGCCGCAAGGGAGGCAAGGGCCGTAGCTACGCCGATGCGCCTGAGATCGACGGCGCGGTGCACCTGCTGCCGCCCGAGAAGATCAGCAAGACGCTCAAGGTCGGCGAGTTCACGCGCGCCCGCATCGTCGGCACGCAGGGCCACGATCTCGTGGCGGTGCCGGTTTGAGGCTGGTGGTGAAAGTGGCCTCTCTCCGCGGGGGAGGCTTGTCGTCTAGAGGTGGGCAGAGAACAAAAAAGCCGCTGATCACTCAGCGGCTTTGTTGCGTATCTTCTGATGTGTTCCAACCGGCGGTTGGTGCCCAGGAAGGGACTCGAACCCCCACGATGTTACTCGCTAGTACCTGAAACTAGTGCGTCTACCAATTCCGCCACCTGGGCATCTCAGGAAGCCTGCGATTATAGCAAGCTTTTCTCGCCAGTATTCTGTTTCGTTCTGCCTTGGCCAACGAATCTCGGTCAAGGCCGCTGCGACCGTTGCGGGCGCGCACTTCATGTACGCCATGCGCAAAGCTTCCGCGTACACCACCGTTGTCGTGTGGGCAACAAAAAAGCCGCTGATGACTCAGCGGCTTCGTTGCGATTCCTTTAATGTGTTCCAATCGATGATTGGTGCCCAGGAAGGGACTCGAACCCCCACGATGTTACTCGCTAGTACCTGAAACTAGTGCGTCTACCAATTCCGCCACCTGGGCATTTCAGGAAAGAAAGCGATCATATCATCAAAAATTCAAGCTACACAACAAGCCTTCTCGAAGAAGTGGAAGGCACGGTCCAGGGACACCGCGATGGTCACGGTTTCGTGCAGCGCGACGATGGCCAGTCGGACATCTATCTGCCTTCCAACGAGATGCGCGCGGTGCTGCACAAGGACCGCGTCAAGGCCCGCGTCGTGCGCTACGACCGCAAGGGGCGGCCCGAGGGCCGCGTCGTCGAGATCGTCGAGCGGCCGCCACAGCCCATCATCGGCCGGTTGCTGCAGGAAAGCGGCGTCTGGCTCGTCGCGCCCGAGGACAAGCGCTACGGCCAGGACATCCTGATTCCCAAGGGCGCAACCGGTACGGCCAAGCCCGGCCAGGTCGTCGTCGTCGAGCTGACGGAGCCGCCGGCGCTGTATGGCCAGCCCGTCGGCCGCGTGAAGGAAGTGCTGGGCGAGGTCGACGACCCCGGCATGGAAATCGAGATCGCGGTGCGCAAGTACGACGTGCCGCATGTGTTTTCGGATGCCTGCATTGCGCTGGCGCGCACGCTGCCCGACAAGGTACGGCCGCAGGACAAGCGCCAGCGCATCGACCTGACCGACGTGCCGCTGGTCACCATCGACGGTGAGGACGCGCGCGACTTCGACGATGCCGTCTATTGCGAGCCGACCAAGGTCGGCCGCAGCAAGGGCTGGCGTCTGCTCGTTGCGATTGCCGACGTGAGCCACTACGTGGAGACCGGCTCGGCCATCGACGTGGACGCCTACGAGCGCGCCACCAGCGTGTACTTCCCGCGCCGCGTGATTCCCATGCTGCCCGAGAAGCTGTCGAACGGTCTGTGCTCGCTGAATCCGGAAGTCGAGCGGCTGTGCATGGTCTGCGACATGCTCGTCACCTCCAAGGGCGAGGTGCATGCCTACCAGTTCTACCCCGCCGTGATGTTCAGCCATGCCCGCTTCACCTACACCGAGGTGGCGGCGATCCTGGCCAACACGCGCGGCCCCGAGGCCGTGCGCCGCAAGGCGCTGGTGCCGCAGCTGGAGCACCTGCACGATGTCTACCGCGCGCTGCTGGCCGCGCGCGGCAAGCGCGGCGCGGTGGACTTCGACACTGTGGAGACGCAGATCGTCTGCGACGAGAACGGCCGCATCGAGCGCATCGTGCCGCGCACGCGCAATGACGCGCACCGGCTCATCGAGGAGGCGATGCTGGCGGCCAATGTCTGCAGCGCCGACTTCATCGCGCAGAACAAGCGTCCGGGCCTGTACCGCGTGCACGAGGGCCCCACTCCAGAGAAGAAGGAGACGCTGCGCAACTACCTCAAGGCTGTCGGTGTCGGTCTCAGCATCAGCGACGACCCCACGCCCTCGGAGTTCCAGGCCATCGCCGAGGCGACCAAGGACCGGCCGGACGCGCAGCAGATCCACACCATGCTGTTGCGCTCCATGCAGCAAGCGATCTACACGCCGATCAACAGCGGCCACTTTGGCCTGGCGTACGAGGCCTACACGCACTTCACGAGCCCGATCCGGCGCTATCCGGACCTGTTGGTTCACCGCGTGATCAAGTCCATCCTTGCGCGCAGCCGCTACCAGCTGCCGGCGCTGCCGACGCCTGGCGAGGCCCATGCCAAGCTGGCCAAGCGGCTGCAGAAGAACCAGGCCGCGCGCCTGGGCGACAAGGTGGCAGAGCCCGAACAGCGGCCGCGCAAGACCAACGCCGAGATGCAGGGCTGGGAGGCCGCGGGTCTGCATTGCAGCGCCAACGAGCGCCGCGCCGACGAGGCCAGCCGCGACGTCGAGGCTTGGCTCAAGTGCAAGTACATGCGCGAGCACCTGGGCGAGGAGTACAGCGGCGTCGTCACGGCCGCCACGAGCTTCGGCATCTTCGTCACGCTGGACGCGATGTACGTCGAGGGCCTGGTGCATATCACTGAACTGGGCGGTGAGTACTTCAAGTTCGACGAGGCGCGCCAGGAGCTGCGCGGCGAGCGCACCGGCATCCGCTATGCCGTGGGCACGCGGGTGCAGGTGCAGGTCAGCCGCGTCGACCTGGATGGCCGCAAGATCGATTTCCGCTTGATTCGCGAAGGCGAGGAGCTTGGGCCCCGTACCATGCGGGAGAAGGCGGCAGCGCGCGAAGCCGCGGGCGATGCGCGCAGGGACGGCCTCAAGCGGCGCGAGGACAAGAGCGGGGGCTTGGCCAGGACGCTCAAGACCGCGGGCAAGAAGGCCGCGGCCAAGAACAAGTCACGCAGCCGCCGCTGAGCCAGACAGTCACAACGATCAATGCAAAAACAAGGAGATCTCCATGGGTTCGAATGACAGAGTGGCCATCGTGACCGGTGCGGGTACCGGCATCGGCAAGGCCGCGGCGCTGGCGCTGGCGGCCGGTGGCTGGCGCGTGGTGCTGGCCGGGCGCCGGCCCGAGCCGCTGGAAGAGGTGAAGGCCGCCGCGGGCCAGAGCGCACTGGTCGTGCCGACGGATGTGGCCGACGCGGCCTCGGTGGAGGCATTGTTCGACGCCGCGGTCAAGGCCCATGGCCGCGTGGATCTGCTGTTCAACAACGCCGGCGTCAACGCGCCCGGCGTCCCGCTCGAAGATCTCACGCTGGAGCAGTGGAAGAACGTGGTCGACATCAATTTGACCGGAATGTTCCTGTGCATCCAGCAGGCCTTCCGCGTCATGAAGTCGCAGACGCCGCGCGGTGGCCGCATCATCAACAACGGCTCGATCTCGGCCACCGCGCCGAGGCCGAATTCGATCGCCTACACCTCGACCAAGCATGCCGTCCAGGGCCTGACCAAGTCGGCCTCGCTGGACGGGCGTAAGTACGACATCGCGGTCGGGCAGGTCGATGTGGGCAATGCCGCCACCGAAATGGCCATGCGCATGGCCAAGGGCGTGCCGCAGGCCAATGGCGAGATCGCGGTCGAGCCGCTGATGGATGTCAACATCGTCGGCCAATCCGTGCTCTACATGGCCAACCTGCCGCTCGAGGCCAACGTGCTGTTCCACACCGTCATGGCCACCAAGATGCCGTTCGTCGGCCGCGGCTGAGTTTCAGGCCGCGGCGCGGGCCAGCGCCGATGCCGTGAGGGCTTGGCCCGCGGGCCAGCCATCTGCCAGCGCGCCGTGCCGGTGGACGGCGTGGCAGGCGGACTCCCAGGCCGTGCTGCCGGCGGCCAGATGCGCCGCGACGAAGCCTGCCAGCACGTCGCCCGTGCCTGCGGTGGCGAGGCGGGCATTGCCCGTGGGATTGATGGCCGGCGTGCGGCCTAGCGCCGCAACCACCGTGCCCGAGCCCTTGAGCACCACGACGGCGCCGAAGCGTTCGGCCAGCGCCTGCGCGGCCGCCAGGCGGTCGGCCTGCACGGCGGCGGTGGTGCTGCCGAGCAGCCGGGCGGCCTCGAGGGGGTGCGGCGTCAGCACGGTGGGCTGCGCGCGCCGGCGCAAAGCGTCCTGCAGACCCGTGTCGGCCGCCACCGCATTGAGGGCATCGGCATCGAGGACGAGTTGGGCCGCTTCGGCCAGCACCCGTGGCAGCCAGGCCGCGACCTGCGGGCCGCCGCCGCAACCGCAGGCGAGGGCCAGCCGGGCCAGTGACAGTTCGTGTGGCGTGCGCCACATGAGCTCGGGGGCATCGCAGACCAGACCGGTCGTGCCGGCATCCAGCGCAGCGATGTAGACGCGTCCCGCGCCGGTATGCAGTGCGGCGCAGGCGGCCAGCACGGCCGCGCCGCGCATGCCGGGTGCGCCACCCAGCACCGCCACATCACCGTAGCTGCCCTTGTGGCTCGCGTGCGCGCGCGCACGTGCGGGCGGCGGCCCGGCCAACGTCGCATCGGCCGGTGCGGTGTCGCCGTCCTCCAAGGCATCGAACCAGACCTGGCCTGCGAAGTCGCGGCCCACGCCCGTGAAGAGGCCGGGCTTGAGCGTCAGCAGGCTCAGGGTGTGCCGCGCCCGAACGGCGGGGCCACAAGCCTGGCCTGTGTCCGCGACCAGGCCGGTCGGCAGGTCGATGGCCAGCACCGGAGCGGCGCTCGCGTTGAGCGCTGCGATGCAGGCGGCCAGATCGCCGGTCGCCGGGCGCGTGTTGCCCAGACCCAGCAGTGCATCGATGGCGAGGTCCTGGGGTTGCAGTTCCGGTATGGCGTCGGTGAACAGCACGCCGGCCGCGCGTGCACGCGCCAGTGATGCCGCGGCGTCGGGCGCAAGCCGCGCCTCGTCGCCGAGCCAGCGCACATGCGGCCGCTTGCCCCAGCGCTGCAGGTGCATGGCTGCCTCCAGCCCGTCGCCGCCGTTGTTGCCAGGGCCGCTGGCGATCCAGACCTGCCGCGCATGCGGCGCGAGCGCCAGCGCGAGCCGGGCCGTTGCAAGACCTGCGCGTTGCATCAGCACGTGGGGCCCGGCCGCCGCGATGGCGCGGGCTTCGAGTTGCCGCGTGGCAGCGCTACCGTGCAAGGCCCAGGCGCGGTCGGGGGTGATGGGGTGCATGGCGCCGATTGTGCGGCGCGCCACGTGTTCAGGGACGCAGGCGTTCGATGCCCAGGCCCTCGGTGTCGACGGCTGGCGTGCGGCCCGCAATCTGGTCGGCCAGCACGCGCGCGCTACCGCAACTGAGCGCCCAGCCGCTGGAGCCGTGGCCCAGGTTCAGCCAGATGCCCGGAACGCCGCTGTGGCCCAGCACCGGGGGGCCGTCGGGCAGCATGGGCCGCGCACCCTTCCAGACCTGCACGCCGGCCTGCATGCTGGCCGCGCCCGGAAACCAGTCGTGCAGCACCTTGTAGAGCGTCTGCACCGAGGCCTCGCGGTGTCGGTCGGGGTCGCCGCCAATTTCGGCGCTACCGGCCACGCGCACGCGCAGGCCAAGCCGGGAGATGGCGACCTTGTAGCGCTCGTCCATGACGGCACTGCGCGGGGCGTTCAGCGCTTCGCGGATGGTGGCCGTGATCGAGTAGCCATAGACCGCCACCAGCGGAAGGCGCAGGCCCAGCGGGCGCAGCAGCTGCGCGGAGTGCAGGCCCGCGCAGCAGACCACGGCGTCGAAGCTGCGCGCCGAGCCGTCTGCCAGGCGCAGCGTGACAGGCGGCCCGGCCTCGATACGCGTGATGCGGCTGCCGAACTGGAAGTCGACGCCCAGGCCCTGCGCCTCGGTCTTGAGCAGCATGCAGAACTGCCGGCAGTTGCCGACCTCGTCGTCGGGCAACTGGATCGCGCCATAAAAGTCCATGTCCGGACTCAGCGCGGGCTCGACCAGGCGCGCCGCCGCCGCATCCAGCCGCGCGAAGCGCACGCCGGCGTCCTGCAGCACCTGCAGCCCCGGCTCGACCAGGCGGGCATCCTGTTCGGAACGCAGCAGCACCATGTAGCCGTCGCTCCGGTCGTACGCGAGGCGTAGGTGCTGGGTCAGCTGATGCAGCCGCTCGCGGCTGTAAAAGGCCAGCCGCTGCATGCGGGCCCGGTTGGTCAGGTAGGTGTCGAGCCGGCAGGCGCGCAGCCAGCGCGCCATCCAGGCCAGATCGCGTACTCCCAGCGGCCAGCCCAGCGTGATCGGTGCATGGCGCTTGACCAGGTAGCGCAGCACCTTGGAGGGCATGCCGGGTGCGGCCCAGGGTGTCACATAGCCCGGGGCCACCACGCCCGCATTGGCGAAGCTGGTTTCCGCTGCGGCCGCCGTGTGGCGCTCGAAGACCGTGACCTGGTGGCCGTCCGCGGCCAGCTCGTAGGCCGTGGTGATGCCGACGACGCCGGCACCGATGATGGCAATGTGCATGGGGAAGGGGCGCCGATCTGGCGGGCCCGTGATGTGCTAGACTCTTTGGGTTTTGCGAAGCGGGCATGGCGCTCCGCTTGATCATCGCAAGACAAATCGCAAACCTGCCCACTCAAGGTGTTGTGCCTAGTTCAGCCGCCCGTTCAGCACGGGTCAGCATGGCGCAAAACGGGCGGGATTTTAGACCCAACCTTCGGAGTTACTTCAATGTCCGTCACCATGCGCGAAATGCTGGAAGCCGGTGTCCATTTCGGCCACCAGACCCGCTTCTGGAACCCCAAGATGGCCCCGTTCATCTTCGGTCACCGCAACAAGATCCACATCATCAACCTGGAAAAGTCGCTGCCGATGTTCCAGGAGGCGGCCAAGTTCGCCAAGCAGCTGACCGCCAACGGCGGCACCATCCTGATGGTCGCCACCAAGCGCCAGGCCCGCGAAATCGTGGCCGAGGAAGCCCGCCGCGCCGGCGTGCCCTTCGTCGACCAGCGCTGGCTGGGCGGCATGCTGACCAACTTCAAGACGGTCAAGACCTCGCTCAAGCGCCTGAAGGACATGAAGGCCCAGCAGGAAGCCGGTCTGGACAGCATGAGCAAGAAGGAGCAGCTCATGTTTGCCCGCGAGATGGCCAAGCTGGAAAAGGACATCGGCGGCATCCAGGAAATGGGTGCCCTGCCCGACGCGATCTTCGTGATCGACGTGGGCTTCCACAAGATCGCCGTCGCCGAGGCCAAGAAGCTGGGCATTCCGCTGATCGGTGTGGTCGATTCCAACCACTCGCCCCAGGGCATCGATTACGTGATTCCCGGCAACGATGACTCTGCGAAGGCCGTGGCGCTGTACGCCCGTGGCATCGCCGATGCGATCATCGAAGGCCGAAACGCTGCCGGCGCCGAAGTTGTCAAGGCCGTGGCCGGCGAGAGCGACGACGAGTTCGTCGAGGTCAACGAGGCCGCCTGAGCCCGACTCACGCGCGACATCCCGCGCGATCAAAGTGGGGCTGCATGGCCCCCTTTTTTTTAGTTTCTTGAATTCGAGATGGAGATCTGAACATGGCTGCTATCACCGCAAGCATGGTTGCTGAACTGCGTGGCAAGACCGACGCACCGATGATGGAATGCAAGAAGGCGCTGACCGAAGCCGGTGGCGACATGGTCAAGGCCGAAGAACTGCTGCGCGTCAAGCTGGGCAGCAAGGCCGGCAAGGCCGCCTCGCGCGTGACGGCCGAAGGCGTGGTCGCCAGCGCCTTGAACGGCAATGTCGGTGCTCTGATCGAAGTGAACTGCGAAACCGACTTCGTCACCAAGAACGACAGCTTCCTGGCGCTGGCCCAGGCGGCCGCCAACCTGATCGTGCAGCACAACCCCGCCGACATCGCAGCCCTGGGCGCACTGGCTTACGAGCAGGACGGTTTCGGCCCCACGCTGGAAGACGTGCGCAAGGGTCTGATCGGCAAGATCGGCGAGAACATGAGCTTCCGCCGCTTCAAGCGCTACGCCGACGGCGGCAAGCTGGCCGGCTATCTGCACGGCACGCGCATCGGCGTACTGGTGGAGTACGAAGGCAACGAGACGGCCGCCAAGGACGTCGCCATGCACGTGGCGGCCATGAAGCCGGTGGCGCTGTCGTCGGCCGAAGTGCCGTCCGAGCTGGTCGATAAGGAGCGTTCTGTTGCCGCGGCCAAGGCCGAGGAAGACAAGAAGGCCGCCGAGGCCGCCGGCAAGCCCGTGCAGTCGGCCGATATCGTGGCCAAGCGCATCGAAGGCGGCGTGCAGAAGTTCCTCAAGGAAGTCTCGCTGTACAACCAGCCCTTCGTGAAGAACGACAAGCAGACCGTCGAGCAGATGCTCAAGGCCGCGGACACGCAGGTCAAGTCGTTCACGCTGTACGTGGTCGGCGAAGGCATCGAGAAGAAGGTCGACGACTTCGCGGCGGAAGTGGCGGCCCAGGTCGCTGCAGCCAAGTCCGGCGCCTGATCGCGCCATGCGGGTCCGGCGTCTGAACTGTCGTCGGCCCGCGCTACCATTGCCCACCATTTGCAGCACCTGAAGGAATTGCCCATGCACGAACTCGCGCCAGCCCACAAGCGCATCTTGTTGAAGCTGTCGGGAGAGGCCCTCATGGGTGACGATGCCTTCGGCATCAACCGTGCCACGATCGTGCGCATGGTCGAAGAGGTGGCCGAGATCACGCGCCTGGGCGTCCAGGTGGCTGTGGTCATCGGCGGCGGCAACATCTTCCGCGGTGTGGCGGGTGGCTCGGTCGGCATGGACCGCGCCACGGCCGATTACATGGGCATGCTGGCAACGGTGATGAATTCGTTGGCCCTGGCCGACACGATGGACAAGGCCGGCCTGGTTGCACGCGTTATGTCGGCGATTGCCATCGAGCAGGTGGTGGAGCCCTATGTGCGCCCCAAGGCCTTGCAGTACCTTGAAGAGGGCAAGGTCGTGATCTTCGCCGCCGGCACCGGAAACCCGTTCTTCACCACCGATACCGCTGCGGCGCTGCGCGGCGCCGAGATCGGCGCCGAACTGGTACTCAAGGCGACCAAGGTGGATGGTGTGTACACCGCGGATCCCAAAAAGGACCCTTCGGCCACACGCTACAGCAGGATTTCGTTCGACGAGGCGATCTCGCAGAATCTGGGCATCATGGATGCCACCGCGTTCGCGCTGTGCCGCGACCAGAAGCTGCCGATCAAGGTGTTCTCGATCTTCAAGCACGGTGCGCTCAAGCGCGTGGTGCTGGGCGAGGACGAGGGCACCCTGGTCTACGCCTGAGGCTGGCAGGGCGGCGATGTGCCGCCGGCCAGGCCCACAAGAAGCCGGAGAGAGCATGACGATTGCAGACATCAAGAGCGCGGCGGACAGCCGCATGGACCAGTCCCTGGCGTCGCTGAAGAACGCCCTTGCGCGCGTGCGCACGGGCCGCGCCAACCCGGCGCTGCTGGACGTGGTGCAGGTCGATTACTACGGCTCCATGGTGCCGATCAGCCAGGTGGCCAACGTGTCGCTGCTGGACGCCCGCACGATCAGCGTGCAGCCCTGGGAGAAGGGCATGGGGGCCAAGATCGAGAAGGCCATCCGCGAGAGCGACCTGGGCCTGAACCCCGCGTCCATGGGCGAGCTGATCCGCGTGCCCATGCCGATGATGACCGAGGAGCGTCGCAAGGAGCTGACCAAGGTCGTGCGCAGCGAAGGCGAGAACGCCAAGGTCGCGATCCGCAACCTGCGCCGCGACGCCAACGAGGCGGTCAAGAAGTTGGTCAAGGACAAGCTGGCGTCCGAGGACGAGCAAAAGCGTGCCGAGGCCGACATCCAGAAGGTCACCGACAAACACATCGCCGAGGTCGACCACATCGTGGCGGCCAAGGAACAGGACCTGCTGGCGGTTTGATGCGCAAGCTGCCTGGCCGTCAGCGGGGGACGCGCGCATGAGTGGTGTGCCGCACCACATCGCCATCGTCATGGACGGCAATGGCCGCTGGGCCACGCGCCGCTTCCTGCCGCGCGTGGCCGGCCACCGGCAGGGCGTCGAGGCGCTGCGCCGCTGCGTGCAGGCCTGCCTGGACCGCGACGTGCGCGTGCTGACGGTGTTCGCGTTCTCGTCCGAAAACTGGGACCGCCCGCAAGACGAGGTCTCCGGCCTGATGTCGCTGATGGTCAGTGTGCTGGCCAAGGAAGTGAAGCCGCTCAAGGCCAACGGCGTGCAACTGCGCTTCGTCGGCGCGCTGCATGCGCTGTCGGACAAGGTGCGCGCCGGGCTGGAGCAGGCCGAGCGGGAGACGGCCGGCAACCAGCGCCTGGTGCTCAACATCTGCTTCAACTACGGCGGGCGCTGGGACATCGCCCAGGCCGCGCAACGCCTGGCCGCGGCCGGCGAGGCCATCACCGAGGCCAGCCTGGGCCGGGCCATGGCGCTGGCCCATGTGCCGGACCCGGACCTCGTGATCCGCACGGGCGGCGAGTTCCGCATCAGCAACTTCCTGCTCTGGCAATCGGCCTATTCGGAGTTCGTGTTCAGCGACAAGCTGTGGCCCGAGTTCGACCCCGCGGCACTGGACGATGCCATCGCGGCCTACGGGCGGCGCGAGCGCCGTTTCGGGAAGACCTCCGAGCAAGTCGTCGCCAACCAGGCGGCCTGAGGCCTGCGCCATGCTGCGCACGCGCATCATCACCGCCCTGGTCCTGCTGGCCGTTCTGCTGCCAGCCCTGTTCCATAACGATCCCACGCCCTTCGGCATCGTCGCGCTCGTGATGATCACCGCCGCAGCCTGGGAGTGGGGCCGCCTCAACCAGATGGGCCAGCCCGGTGCCTGCGCGCTGGCGCTGGTCGCCGCCGTTCTGTGCGCTGCGATGTGGCAGGCCGGCTGGCTGGTCCGCCCATCGCTCACGCTCTGGACCTTGGCCGGCGGCGCCTGGGTGCTCGCGGCGGTGCTGCTGATCCGCGGCGGCGTGCCGGGCTGGGCGCCGATTCCACGCCCCCTGCGCGTCGTCGGCGGCCTGCTGGCGCTGTGTCTGGCCTGGCTGGCCGTGGTGCAGGCGCGCGTGATCGGCATCGGTTTCCTGCTCTCGGTGCTGACGCTGGTCTGGATGGCCGACATCGGTGCCTACGCCGCGGGCCGCAGTTTTGGACGCCGCAAGCTGGCGCCCGCAATCAGCCCGGGCAAGAGCTGGGAGGGCGTCTATGGCGGTGCCGTCGGCGTGCTGCTGTTGGCGGCGGGGTGGGTGCTGGTCGACGGCCCGTCGGGCAACAACCTGTTCAGCCGGCTTTGGGCGGGCATGCCGTGGCTGATGCCGCTGGCCGTGCTGTTCCTGTGCGCCATGAGCGTGGTGGGCGACTTGGTCGAGTCACTGATCAAGCGCAGCGCTGGAGTCAAGGACAGCAGCGCTCTGCTGCCAGGCCACGGCGGTGTGCTGGACCGCGTCGATGCGCTGCTGCCGACGCTTCCCCTGGCAATGATGTTGTACTGCGTGGTGGCATGAAGCAGCGGCTGAGCATTCTGGGCTCCACGGGTTCCGTTGGCGCCAACACGCTGGACGTGGTCGCCCGGCATCCGGAGCGTTTCGAGGTGCTGGCGCTGACGGCGGCCACCCAGGTCGAGACCATGCTGCGGCAATGCGCCCAGTTCCGTCCGCGTTTTGCCGTGATGGCCGATGCCGGGGCGGCGCGGCGCCTGCATGAGCGCGTGCATGCGGAGCGCTTGCCGGTTGAGGTCATGGCTGGCGCCGAAGCGATCGCGGAGGTTGCCGCGCATCCCGACGTGCATGCGGTGATGGCCGCCATCGTCGGTGCGGCGGGCCTGGCGCCCTGCCTGTCGGCGGCGCGCGCCGGCAAGCGCCTGCTGCTGGCCAACAAGGAGGCGCTGGTCGTCGGCGGGCAGGTGTTCCTGGACGCCGTGCATGCCGGCAGCGCGCTGCTGCTGCCGATCGACAGCGAGCATTCGGCCGTGTTCCAGTCGCTGCCCGAGGATCCCGCCACCTGGAGCCAACGCATCGAGAAGATCATGCTGACCTCCTCGGGCGGTCCGTTCCGCACGCGCGACCCGGCCACGCTGCGCGAGGTCACGCCCGAGCAGGCCTGTGCGCACCCGAACTTCGCCATGGGCCGCAAGATCTCGGTCGATTCGGCCACCATGATGAACAAGGGGCTCGAGGTCATCGAGGCCAAGTACCTGTTCGGCGTGACGCCCGAGCAGATCGAGGTTGTGATCCACCCGCAGCAGATCATCCACTCGATGGTGCAGTTCCACGACGCCTCGGTCATGGCCCAATTGGGCACACCCGACATGCGTGTGCCCATCGCCTACGGTCTGTCTTGGCCCGAACGCATCGAGAGCGGTACGCCGCGGCTGGACTTCGCGCGGATGGCGGCCATGACCTTCGAGATGCCCGACCTCGCGCGCTTTCCTTGCCTGGCCCTGGCCTGGGAGGCCCTTCGCGCACCGTCTGGCACCTGTGCGGTCCTGAACGCGGCCAACGAAGTGGCGGTCGCGGCCTTCCTGGACCGCCGCATCCGCTTCGACCAGATCCACCAGCTCAACCATGCAACTTTGGAGGGGCTGGCGCCCTCCAAGCCGGCGTCGCTGGCAGACCTGCTGGCGCTCGATGCGCTGGCGCGCGAACACGCGCACGGGCACATCGCCCGGCTTTGAAAGGATCTCCATGCTGACCGTCGTGGCCTTCATCGTTGCACTGGGCCTGCTGATCGCGGTCCACGAGTACGGCCACTACCGCGTGGCGGTGGCCTGCGGCGTCAAGGTCGAGCGCTTTTCCATCGGCTTTGGCAAGGTGTTGTTGCGCTGGCAGCCCAAGGGCTCGCCCACGGAGTTCGTGATCGGTGCCTTCCCGCTGGGCGGCTACGTCAAGATGCTGGACGAGCGTGAAGGCCCGGTCGATCCCGCCGAACGCCACCGCGCTTTCAACACCCAGACCGTGGGCAAGCGCGCAGCCATCGTCGCTGCCGGCCCGGCCGCCAACCTGCTGCTGGCCGTGTTGCTGTACGCGCTGGTCAACTGGAGCGGCGTGCAGGAACCGCGGGCCGTGCTGGCCAGCCCGGTGCCTGCGTCCATCGCCGAGCAGGCCGGCGTGCGCGGCGGCGAGCAAGTGCTGCGCGGCGCCTGGGACGGCGACACGCTGCAGCCGATGCGCTCGTTCGAGGAACTGCGCTGGCTGCTGACACGCGGCGCGCTCGACGGGCACGACGTGCGGCTCGAACTGGACGCGCAGGGTGCGACGCGCGAGCTCGTGCTGCCGCTGGCGCAGATGGGCGTGCGCGAGGCCGATGCCCAGTTGTTCCGGCGCATTGGCATCGTCTCGCCCTGGACCCGGCCCGTCATCGGCGACGTGGTTGCCGATGGCGCAGCCGCCAAGGCCGGCCTGCAACCCGGAGACGTGGTGCTGGCCATCGGCAGCACGCCCATCGTCGACGGGCCGCAACTGCGCGAGACCATCCGCGGCTCGGTACGCGGCGAGGAGCCACTCACGCAGCGCTGGCGCATCGAGCGCGCCGGGCAGCGCCAGGAGATCGAGGTCACGCCGCAGGCCCTGCGCGAGGGTGAGGCCTGGATTGGCCGCATCGGCGCGATGGTCGGCGCGCCGCCGGCCATGGTCACGGTGCGGCATGGCCCGCTGGACGGCCTGTGGAACGGGGTGGTGCGGACCTGGGAGGTGTCGGCCCTCACGCTGCGCATGATGGGACGCATGGTCATCGGCGAAGCCTCGCTCAAGAACCTCAGCGGGCCGCTCACGATCGCCGACTACGCGGGCAAGTCCGCCAGCCTGGGATTGACCCAATACTTGGTGTTCCTGGCCCTCATCAGCGTGAGCCTGGGGGTGCTGAACCTGCTGCCGCTCCCGGTCTTGGACGGGGGGCACCTGATGTATTATCTTTGGGAGGCCGTGACCGGCAAAGGCGTGTCGGATGCATGGATGGAACGCATGCAGCGCACCGGGGTCGCCTTGCTGCTCGTGATGATGTCCATCGCCCTGTTCAACGACGTGACACGAATCTTCGGCTGACGCCGCGTCAGCCCACCAGCCCGGCCCACGCCGTCGGCCCTCTTTCTTATCCATGAAACATTCCATGCATCGCTTTCGCACGCGCGCGCTGACCACGGCCCTGGGGCTGTTGTTGGTGGCCCACCAGGCCTGGGCGGTCGACCCGTTCAAGGTGCGTGACATCCGCATCGAAGGCCTGCAACGCGTGGAGCCCGGCACCGTGTTCGCCTCGCTGCCATTGCGCGTGGGCGACACCTATTCCGACGAGATGGGGGCCTCGGCGATCCGAGCCCTGTTCGGTCTGGGCCTGTTCACCGATGTGCGCATCGAGGTCAGCGGTGACGTGCTCGTGGTGGTGGTCGAAGAGCGTCCCACGGTGGCCGACGTCACCTTCGCCGGCACCAAGGAGTTTGAGCAGGACGCGTTGAAGAAGGCCCTGCGCGACATCGGCCTGACCGAAGGCCGCCCCTTCGACAAGGCGCTGGCCGACCGTGCCGAGCAGGAGCTCAAGCGCCAGTACATCAACCGCAGCCTGTACGGTGCCCAGGTCGTCACCACGGTCACGCCGATCGAGCGCAACCGCGTGAATCTGACCTTCACCGTGACCGAAGGCGATCCGGCCAAGATCAAGGAAATCCGAATCGTCGGCAACAAGGCCTTCAGTGAAGGCACGCTGCGCGACCTGTTCGAACTGGACACGGGCGGGTGGCTCAGCTGGTACACCAAATCCGACCGCTACTCGCGGGCCAAGCTCAACGCCGACATCGAAACGCTGCGCTCGTACTATCTCTCGCGCGGCTACCTGGAGTTCCAGGTCGACTCGACGCAGGTGGCGATCTCGCCCGACAAGGAAGACATCGCCATCGTGCTCAACATCACCGAGGGCGAGCGCTACGTGGTGTCCAGCGTCAAGCTGGAGGGCAACTACCTGGGCCGCGACGACGAATTCAAGTCGCTGATCACGATCCGCCCCGGCGAGGCGTACAACGCCGACCGCGTGGCTGAGACCACCAAGGCCTTCCGAGACAACTTCGGCAACTACGGCTTCGCCTTCGCCAATGTGGAAGCGCGGCCCGACATCGACCGCAGCAACAACAGCGTGGCCCTGCTGCTGACGGCGGAGCCCTCGCGCCGCGCCTACGTGCGCCGCGTCAACGTGGTGGGCAACACGCGCACGCGCGATGAAGTGATCCGCCGCGAGTTCCGCCAGTTCGAATCGTCTTGGTACGACGGCAACAAGATCCGCCTGTCGCGCGACCGCGTCGACCGCCTCGGCTACTTCACCGAGGTCAACATGGAGACCCTGGAGGTGCCGGGCGTGCCGGACCAGGTCGACCTGCAGGTCACCGTGGCCGAAAAGCCCACGGGCAGCCTGACCATGGGCGCCGGCTTCTCCAGTGCCGAAAAGCTCGCGCTGTCCTTCGGCATCAAGCAGGAGAACGCATTCGGTTCGGGCAACTACCTGGGCCTGGACATCAACACCAGCAAGTACAACCGCGCCATCGTGCTGAACACGGTCGACCCGTATTTCACGACCGATGGCGTGTCGCTGTCGCTGGATTTGTTCCACCGCAATTCGCGGCCTTACAACGACCAGGGCGGCAATTACCAGCTCGAGACCACGGGTGCTGGCGTGCGCTTCGGCGTGCCGTTCAGCGAGGTCGATACGGTCTACTTCGGCGGAACGCTGGAACGCACGACCATCAAGCCCGGCACCAACATCCCGGCCGCCTACCTGGCCTATGCCGACAAGTTCGGCTACACCAGTTATTCGTTCCCGTTGTCGGTCGGTTGGCAGCGCGACAGCCGGGACAGCACGCTGGTGCCGACCAACGGCACCTTGAACAAGGTCAATGCCGAGATCGGTCTGTTCGGCGACACGCGCTATGTGCGCAGCAGCTACCAGTACCAGCAGTTCATCCCCTTGAACAAGCAGTACACGCTGGCTTTCAACGGCGAGTTGGGCTACGGCAAGGGCCTGTCGGGCCGGCCGTTCCCGGTGTTCAAGAACTTCTATTCGGGTGGCCTCGGATCGGTGCGCGGCTTCGAGCAGGGCACGCTGGGTCCGCGCGACGTGACGGGCTCCGTGATTGGCGGCACCAAGAAGGTCACGCTGAATGCGGAAATCCTGACGCCTTTCCCGGGCGCCGGCAACGACCGCACGCTGCGCATGTACGGCTTCGTCGACGTCGGCAACGTCTATGGCGAGGACGACAAGTTCGAGCTCAGCGACATGCGCGCCTCCGTGGGCGTGGGTGTCAGCTGGATTTCCCCTGTCGGTCCGCTGCGCTTGGCCATTGCCAATCCGGTGCGCAAATTCGCGGGCGATAGAATCCAAAAACTGCAATTCCAGATAGGTACGTCGTTTTGATGAAGACTTTTATGCGCCCATTCGCAGCCTCCCTGGTGCTGGGACTGGCTGCACTGGCAGCCCAAGCGCAGGCTGAAGACTTCCGGATCGGGTTCGTCAACATCGACCGCCTGCTGCGCGAAGCGAATCCGGCCAAGGTCGGGCAGAGCAAGCTAGAGGCCGAGTTCTCCAAGCGCGAGAAGGACCTCATGGAAGCCGGCAATGTGCTCAAAGCCGCCTCGGAGAAATTCGAACGCGAAGCGCCGACCCTGGCGGAGAGCCAGCGCACGGCACGCCAGCGCCAGCTGACCGAGCAGGACCGCGACTTCCAGCGCAAGCGCCGTGAATTCCAGGAAGACCTGAACCTGCGCAAGAACGAAGAGCTGCAGCAGGTCATCGACAAGGCCAACCGCATCATCAAGCAGGTCGCCGAGACCGAGAAGTACGACGCCATCCTGCAGGAGGCCGCGTACATCAATCCCAAGCACGACATCACCGACAAGGTCATCAAGGCTTTGAACGCGGCCAATCCCGTCAAGTGAGCGGGACGTGCGGACCTGACGTGGCGCTGGACCTTGGCGCGATCGTCGATGCGCTGGGTGGGGAACTGCACGGCGAACGCTCCACGGGCATCGCAGGCCTGGCACCTTTGGCCTCGGCCGGTCCCGGGCAGATCACCTTCCTGAGCAACGCCAAGCTGGTTGCCCAGCTTGCGCCCAGTCCGGCGGCCTGCGTGATCGTGGGCCCGGCCCTGCGCGATCAGGCACTGGCCCGCGGTGCCTGCATCGTCGCCGACGATCCCTACCTTTACTACGCACGGCTGACGCAGCTGTGGAAGCGCACACAGATGCCGGTGCGCCCCGCTGGTGTGCACCCCAGCGCCTTCGTCGATCCCGAGGCCGAGGTCGATCCGACGGCCTGGATCGGCCCGCTCTGCGTGGTCGAGCGCGGTGCGCGCATCGGCGCGGAGACCGTGCTGACCTCGCGCGTCACTGTGGGTGAGCGCTGCAGCATCGGCGCGCGCTGTACCGTCCAACCCGGTGCGGTCATCGGTGCCGACGGCTTCGGCTTCGCGCCGAACGAAGGGCGCTGGGAAAAGATCGAGCAGCTCGGCGCGGTGCGCATCGGCGATGAGGTCGACATCGGCGCCAACACCTGCATCGACCGTGGCGCCATGGGCGACACCGTGATCGAAGACGGCGTCAAACTCGACAATCTGATCCAGATCGCGCACAACGTGCGCATCGGCAGGCACTCGGCCATCGCTGGCAGCGCCGCGATTGCGGGCAGTACCACGGTCGGCGAACACTGCACCATCGGCGGTGCGGCCAAAATCACCGGCCACGCCACCATCGTCGACCACGTGCACATCGGCGGTGGTGCTTCGGTCACGGGCAGCATCCGCAAGGCGGGTGCCTATGGCGGTGTCTACCCGCTGGACGAGTTCGGGAAATGGGAGAAGTCCGCCGCCACGCTGCGCCAGTTGCCGGCACTGCGCGAACGGCTGCGCGCGCTGGAGCGCCACCTCGCCCGCGACGGAAAAGAAGAGACCAAGACATGATGGACATCCACCAGATCCTCAAGAAACTGCCGCACCGCTACCCCATTCTTCTGGTGGACCGCGTGCTGGCCATTGAGAAGGGCGTGCGCATCAAGGCGCTCAAGAACGTCTCGATCAACGAGCCCTATTTCGTCGGCCATTTCCCGAACCGTCCGGTGATGCCGGGCGTGCTGATGCTGGAAGCCATGGCCCAGGCCGCGGCGCTGCTGTCGTTCGCGAGCAGCGGCCAGGACCTGGACGACAACACGGTCTACTACTTCGCCGGCATCGATGCGGCCCGCTTCAAGCGGCCGGTGGAGCCCGGTGACCAGTTGGTGCTGGACGTGGAACTGCTGCGCCAGAAGGCCGGCATCTACAAGTTCAAGGGCACGGCCAGCGTGGGCGAGAGCATCGCCTGCGAGGCCGAGCTGATGTGCACCATGCGCAAGGTGGCCTGAGCGGGGAGCCTGCCACATGGCCCATGTCCACCCCAGTGCCATCGTCGATCCGGCGGCCGAGCTCGACGACTCGGTGCGCGTGGGTGCGTTCAGCCTGATCGGCCCGCATGTGCGCATCGGCGCCGGCACCGAGGTGGCCCCGCACTGCGTGATCGAGGGCCACACCACGATCGGGCGCGACAACAGGATCTTCCAGTTCGCCTCGCTGGGCGCCGTGCCGCAGGACAAGAAGTACGCGGGCGAGCCGACCGAACTCGTGATCGGCGACCGCAACGTGGTCCGCGAGTTCTGCACCTTCAACCTGGGCACCGTGCAGGACGCCGGCGTCACGCGCATCGGCAGCGACAACTGGATCATGGCCTACGTGCACATCGCGCACGACTGCCAGATCGGCAACCACGCCACCATGGCCAACAACGCCACGCTGGCCGGCCACGTGCAAGTGGGCGACCACGTGACCGTGGGCGGCCTGACCGGCATCCTGCAGCGCATGCGCATCGGCGACCACGCCATGATCGGTTTCGCGAGCCACGTGAACAAGGATGTGCCGCCGTTCATGGTCGTCGATGGCAATCCCCTGCAGGTGCGCGGCGTGAACCTCGTCGGCCTGCGCCGGCGCGATTTCTCCGTCGAACGGCAGACCGCCGTGCGCGAGATGCACAAGCTGCTCTACCGCCAGGGCAAGACGCTGGACGAGGCCATCGCCGGCATCGAGGCGCTGACCGCCACGCACCCCGAGGCCGCCGGCGAGGTGGCGGCCATGCTGGGCTTTCTGCGCAGCTCGACCGTCGGCATCGCGCGCTGAGCCATGGCCGGGGCTGCGGCGCGGCGTTGCGCGATGGTGGCCGGTGAGGCCTCGGGTGATCTGCTCGCGGGGCTGTTGCTGGATGCCCTGCAGGCACGTTTGCCGGCCCTGCAGTCCATGGGGATCGGCGGCCACCAGATGCAGGCACGTGGTTTCGAGGCCTGGTGGCCCAGCGAAACCTTGGCCGTGCGCGGGTATCTGGAGGTGCTTCCGCACCTGCGCCGGCTGCTCGCGATCCGACGCGAACTGGGCGACCGGCTGCTGCGCGAGCGGCCCGACATCTTCATCGGTATCGACGCGCCAGACTTCAACTTCGGCCTGGAGGCGCGGCTGCGCGCCGCCGGCATTCCCACGGTCCACTTCGTGAGTCCCTCGTTCTGGGCCTGGCGTGCGAAGAAGGTCGAGACCCTCAAGCGCAGCGCCGACCATGTGCTGTGCATCTTCCCATTCGAGCCGGACCTGCTGGCCGCGCACGGCGTGCCCGCCACCTACGTTGGCCATCCACTGGCCAGCGTGATTCCGCTGGAACCGGACCGACAGGCCGCGCGCCGGCAACTCGGCTTGGCGTCGGACTCCTGCGTGGTCGCGGTGCTGCCGGGCAGCCGGGGTTCCGAAATCCAGCAGATGGCTGCGCGCTTCTTCGCCGCGGCGCGCACCCTGCTGCGCACCCGGCCGGCCCTGCAATTCGTGGTGCCGGCTGTGCCGTCGCAAGAGGCCGCGATCCGCCGCCTGGCCGATGCCGCAGGCCTGGGCGCGCGCCTGCAGGTCGTTAGCGGCCAGTCGCACACCGTGCTGGCGGCCTGCGATGTGGCACTCGTGGCCAGCGGCACTGCCACGCTGGAGACGGCCTTGTACAAGCGGCCCATGGTCATCGCCTACCACATGAACCGGCTGTCGTACTGGCTCATGCGCGGGCGCAACCTCATGCCCTGGATCGGCCTGCCCAACATCTTGTGTCGCGACACCGTGGTGCCCGAGCTGATCCAGGATGCCGCCACACCGGAGGCGCTGGCTGCGGCACTGGAACGTTGGGTACGCGCGCGGGATGCGGCACCGGAGACAATTACGGCCTTGGAACAACGCTTCACGGCGCTGCATCTGGAACTGCGGCGCGATACGGCACGGTTGGCGAGCGATGCGATCGAAAAACTTCTTGCGGGCTGAGCAGCAGGTGCTGGGCTGGGCCGCACCGGGACTGATGGCGGGCGTGGACGAGGCCGGCCGCGGGCCGCTGGCGGGCCCCGTGGTGGCCGCCGCCGTGATCTTGGACGAGCGCCAGCCCATCGCCGGCCTGGCCGATTCCAAGACCCTGACGGCGCTGCGCCGCGAGCGCCTGTACGACGAGATCCGCGCCAAGGCGCTGTGCTGCGCGATCGGCGAGGCCTCGGTCGAGGAGATCGACAGGCTCAACATCCTCAAGGCCACGCTGTTGGCCATGCAGCGTGCGGTGCAAGGGCTGCGGCTCAAGCCCGTGCGCGTGCTCGTGGATGGCAACCAGTTGCCGGTGCTGGAGGTGCTGGCCGAGGCCGTGGTCAAGGGCGATGCGCTGGTGCCCGCCATCTCGGCGGCCTCCATCCTGGCCAAGGTGCACCGCGACCGCTGGTGCCAGGAGATCCACGCGGAGTTTCCGCAGTACGGCTTCGACGCCCACAAGGGCTACGGAACGGCTGCACATCTCGAAGCACTGCGCCTTCACGGCGCCTGCGCCTGGCACCGCCAGTCCTTCGCACCGGTGCGCGAAGCCGGTGCGCGCACCGCGATGCTGGTCGGGCCATGAGCGTCCTGGAAATCCGCTCGCGCGAGAATCCGCAATTCAAGGAACTGCGCCGGCTGGCGCAGGAGAACGGCGCCTACCGGCGCCAGGGCCGCATCTGGATCGAGGGCGAGCACCTGTGCCGTGCCGCGCTGGCGCGCGGCTGGCAGCCCGCGCAGCTGGTGATGTCCGCGCAGGGAGAGGCCATGGCTGCATCACTGGGCCTGGACGCGAACGTACCGCGCCTGCTGCTGGCCGATGCGCTTTGGAGCCAGCTCAGCGCGCTGGGCTCGCCGGCCGGCTTCGCCTGCGTGTTGGCGCTGCCGGCCGCGCCGGCACTCGACCCGCTGGCCGCCACCGTGGTGCTGGACCGGCTGCAGGACGCAGGCAATGTCGGTTCCATTCTGCGCAGCGCCGGCGCCTTTGGCTTTGGCCAGGTGCTGGCACTTGCCGGCACGGCCGCACTGTGGTCGCCCAAGGTGCTGCGCGCCGGCATGGGCGCCCACTTCGGCCTGCGCCTGATCGAGGCGGCAGATGACGACGCCGTCGCCGCGCTGCAGGTGCCGCTGGTGGCCACCAGTTCGCACCAGGGCGAATGGCTGCATGTTGCCGCGCCACCGTATCCCTGCGCCTGGCTGATGGGCCATGAAGGGCAGGGTGTGTCGCCGGCACTGCAGGCGCGGGCCCAGTTGCACATCCGCATCGCCCAGCCGGGTGGGGAAGAGTCGCTCAATGTGGCAGCCGCCGCCGCCATTTGCCTGCACGCGAGCGCGCCTCGGCTTTGAAACGCGACGGCTCCGTGCGAACCTAGGGTAAATCCCAGATTTGCACTCCGGTTCAGGGGAGGTTCCGCCAGGCGAGGCGGCGCCCCGCGCTACAATCGTGGGCTTTTTCGCAATCGCGTCGCCGGCCGCATCCACCGCCACATCCCCCTAAAGCAGCAGTCCAGGGAAGCACCGCAGGTGCTTGTCGAGGGCGCCGGGCGACCGTCACCATCCGGAGAACCCAGTGCTTTCATCCCTCCAGGGATCCTTCCCGCCCGCGATCCTGGCGCTAGCTGACGGCACGGTCTTTCTCGGCAACTCGATCGGCGCCCTTGGCGCAACCGTCGGCGAGGTCGTGTTCAACACCTCGCTCACCGGCTACCAGGAAATCCTGACCGATCCGAGCTACTGCCAGCAGATCGTCACGCTCACCTATCCGCACATCGGCAACTACGGCACCAACGCCGAAGACATCGAGGCCGACATGATCCACGCCGCCGGCCTGATCATCAAGGACCTGCCGCTGCTGGCATCGAACTTCCGCAGCAACGCCAGCCTGAGCCAGTACCTGGTGGCCGGCAAGACGGTGGCGATCGCCAACATCGATACGCGCAAGCTCACGCGGCACCTGCGCACCCATGGCGCGCAGAACGGTGCCATCGTGGCGCTGGCCGCCGGTGCCACGGTCACGCAGAAGGACATCGATGCGGCCGTCGCCCAGGCCAAGGCCGCGCCGGCCATGTCGGGCCTGGACCTGGCCAAGGTCGTCTCGGTGCGCGAGACCTACGAATGGACCGAGACCGAGTGGAAGCTGGGCGCGGGCTACGGCGTGCAGATCACGCCCAAGTTCCACGTCGTCGCGTTCGACTACGGCGTCAAGAAGAACATTCTGCGCATGCTGGCCCAGCGCGGCGCGCGCATCACCGTGGTGCCGGCGCAGACGCCTGCGGCCGACGTGCTCAAGCTCAAGCCCGATGGCATCTTCCTGTCCAACGGCCCGGGCGACCCGGAGCCCTGCGACTACGCGATCGAGGCCACGCGCCAACTGGTCGAGACCGGCATCCCGACCTTCGGCATCTGCCTGGGCCACCAGATCCTGGCCCTGGCCTCGGGCGCCAGGACCTTCAAGATGAAGTTCGGCCACCACGGAGCCAACCACCCGGTCAAGGACCTGGACAACGGCCGCGTGTCGATCACGAGCCAGAACCACGGCTTCGCGGTGGACGAGAAGACGCTGCCGGCCAACCTGCGTGCCACGCACGTGAGCCTGTTCGACGGCACGCTGCAGGGCCTGGTCCGCACCGACAAGCCGGCCTTCTGCTTCCAGGGCCACCCGGAAGCCTCGCCCGGCCCGCACGACATCGGCTACCTCTTCGACCGCTTCACCGCGTCGATGGAAAAATTCAAGGCGGAGGCGAAGAATGCCTAAGCGCACAGACCTCAAGAGCATCCTCATCATCGGCGCCGGCCCCATCGTCATCGGCCAGGCCTGCGAATTCGACTACTCCGGCGTGCAGGCCTGCAAGGCGCTGCGCGAGGAGGGCTACAAGGTCATCCTGATCAACAGCAACCCCGCGACGATCATGACCGACCCGGCCACGGCCGACGTCACCTACATCGAGCCCATCACCTGGCAGACGGTCGAGAAGATCATCGCCAAGGAAAAGCCCGACGCGATCCTGCCGACCATGGGTGGCCAGACCGCATTGAACTGCGCGCTGGACCTGTGGCGCAACGGCGTGCTGGACAAGTACAAGGTCGAGCTGATCGGTGCCACGCCTGAAGCCATCGACAAGGCCGAAGACCGCCTGAAGTTCAAGGACGCGATGACCAAGATCGGCCTGGGCTCGGCGCGCTCGGGCATTGCCCATTCGATGGACGAGGCCTGGGCGGTGCAGAAGAACGTGGGCTTCCCGACCGTGATCCGCCCCAGCTTCACGCTGGGCGGCACGGGCGGCGGCATCGCCTACAACGCCGAGGAATTCGAGACCATCTGCAAGCGCGGCCTGGAAGCCTCGCCGACCAACGAGTTGCTGATCGAGGAATCGCTGCTCGGCTGGAAAGAGTACGAGATGGAGGTCGTGCGCGACAAGGCCGACAACTGCATCATCGTCTGCTCGATCGAGAACCTGGACCCGATGGGCGTGCACACGGGCGACTCCATCACGGTGGCGCCGGCGCAGACGCTGACCGACAAGGAATACCAGATCATGCGCAACGCCTCCTTGGCGGTGCTGCGCGAGATCGGGGTGGACACGGGCGGCTCCAACGTGCAGTTCTCGGTCAACCCGCTGGATGGCCGCATGATCGTGATCGAGATGAACCCGCGCGTGTCGCGTTCCTCTGCGCTGGCCTCCAAGGCCACCGGTTTCCCGATCGCCAAGGTCGCTGCCAAGCTGGCCATCGGCTACACGCTGGACGAGCTGCGCAACGAGATCACGAGCGGCGCCACGCCCGCGAGCTTCGAGCCCAGCATCGATTACGTGGTGACCAAGATCCCGCGTTTCGCGTTCGAGAAGTTCCCCACCGCCGACAGCCACCTGACCACGCAGATGAAGAGCGTGGGCGAGGTCATGGCCATGGGCCGCACTTTCCAGGAGAGCTTCCAGAAGGCACTGCGTGGCCTGGAAGTCGGTGTCGACGGCATGAATCAGAAGACGCAGGACCGCGAGGTGCTCGAGGAAGAACTGGGCGAGCCCGGTCCCGAGCGCATCTGGTACGTGGGCGATGCCTTCGCGTCCGGCTGGTCGCTGGACGAGGTGCATGCGCTGACCAAGATCGACAAGTGGTTCCTCGTGCAGATCGAGGAGATCATCAAGATCGAACTCGACCTGGACAAGCACACCGAGGAACACGGCGCCGCCGCGCTGTCCAGGCTCACGGCCGACGAACTGCGCCTGCTCAAGAAGAAGGGCTTCTCCGACCGCCGCCTGGCCAAGCTGCTCAAGACCGACGAGAAGGCCGTGCGTGCCGCGCGCCATGCGCAGGGCGTGCGCCCCGTCTACAAGCGCGTGGACACCTGCGCGGCCGAATTCGCGACCGACACCGCTTACATGTACTCGACCTACGAGGAAGAGTGCGAGGCCGAGCCTACGACCAAGAAGAAGATCATGGTGCTGGGCGGCGGCCCGAACCGCATCGGCCAGGGCATCGAGTTCGACTATTGCTGCGTGCATGCGGCGCTGGCGATGCGCGAGGACGGCTACGAGACCATCATGGTCAACTGCAACCCCGAGACCGTGTCGACCGACTACGACACCTCGGACCGCCTGTACTTCGAGCCGCTGACGCTGGAAGACGTGCTCGAGATCGTCGAGAAGGAAAAGCCGGTCGGCGTGATCGTGCAGTACGGCGGCCAGACCCCGCTCAAGCTCGCGCTGGGACTGGAAGCGGCCGGCGTGCCCATCATCGGCACCTCGCCCGACATGATCGACGCGGCCGAGGACCGCGAGCGCTTCCAGAAGCTGCTGCACGACCTCAACCTGCGCCAGCCGCCGAACGCCACGGCCCGGGCCGAGCCCGAGGCGCTGGAGAAGGCGCAGGCCCTGGGTTACCCGCTGGTGGTGCGTCCGAGCTACGTGCTGGGCGGCCGCGCGATGGAAATCGTGCACGAGCAGCGCGACTTGGAGCGCTACATGCGCGAGGCCGTCAAGGTCAGCAACGACTCCCCGGTGCTGCTGGACCGCTTCCTGAACGACGCCATCGAGTGCGACGTGGACGCTATTCGCGATGCGACGGGCCGCGTGTTCATCGGTGGCGTGATGGAGCACATCGAGCAGGCCGGCGTGCACAGCGGTGACTCCGCCTGCTCGCTGCCGCCGTACTACCTGCGCAAGGAAACGGTGGACGAGCTCAAGCGCCAGACTGCGGCGATGGCCGAAGGCCTGAGCGTGGTCGGCCTCATGAACGTGCAGTTCGCGATCCAGGAGAAAGATGGCCAGGACGTGATCTATGTGCTGGAGGTCAACCCGCGCGCCAGCCGCACCGTGCCCTTCGTGTCCAAGGCCACCGGCATCCAGCTGGCCAAGGTCGCCGCGCGCTGCATGGCGGGCCAGTCGCTGGACGCCCAAGGCATCGGCGCGGAAGTCACACCGCCTTACTTCAGCGTCAAGGAGGCCGTGTTCCCGTTCGTGAAGTTCCCGGGCGTGGACACCATCCTGGGCCCCGAGATGAAGTCCACGGGCGAGGTCATGGGCGTGGGCAAGACCTTCGGCGAGGCCTTCGTGAAGAGTCAGCTGGGCGCCGGAACCAAGCTGCCAAGGGCGGGCACGGCCTTCCTGACGGTCAAAAACAGCGACAAGCCGCGCGCCGTGGAAGTGGCGCGTGCGCTGGTGGCGCTGGGCTTCAGCGTGGTCGCGACCAAGGGCACGGCCGCCGCCATCGCAGCCGCGGGCATTGCGGTCAAGACCGTCAACAAGGTTACCGAAGGCCGGCCGCACGTGGTCGACATGATCAAGAACAACGAGATCGTGCTCGTGGTCAACACGGTGGAAGAACGTCGCAACGCCATCGCCGACAGCCGTGCGATCCGCACCTCCTCGCTGCTGGCGCGCGTGACCACGTTCACGACCATCGCCGGCGCCGAGGCTGCGGTCGAGGGCATGCGTTACCTCGACCAGCTGGACGTCATCTCGGTGCAGGAGATGCACGCGCAGTTGGCCTGACCGGGTGAGGGCCGGCCGATGACGTCGCAACTGGTGGAGCTGGACCTGGCCGACTGGGCCGGGGCCCGCTCCAACGACGAGTGGATCGCCGCGCTGGAGGCGGGCAAGGTGCTGTTCTTCCCGCGCCTGCGCTTCGAGCTGCTGCCCGCCGAGCGGCGCCTGCTCGATCCTGCGCTGCTGGCCGAAGGCTCGCGCAACATCAGCCTGGACGCCGCGGGCCGGCTCAAGGGCGCGGCTGGCGATGCCGCCACGCAGGAGGCCACGGCTGCCATGGTCGCGCGCTTTCGCAGCCAGGCCCGCCAGCTCGTGGACGGGCTGCTGCCAGCCTACGGTCCGGCTTTGCGCATGGCGCCCACGAGTTTCCGGCCGGCGCAGGTCGAAACCCGCACGCAATCCTGGCGGGCCGACGACAAGCGCTTGCATGTCGACGCCTTCCCGTCGCGGCCCAACTACGGCGAGCGCATCCTGCGCGTCTTCACCAACCTGAATCCGGACGGTGCACCGCGCGTCTGGCGCGTGGGCGAGCCCTTCGAGGCTGTGGCCCAGCGCTTTCTGCCGCGGCTCAAGCCGTATTCCCGTTGGCAAGCCAAGGCCTTGCGGGCCCTGCGCGTGACCAAGTCGCTGCGCAGCGAGTACGACCACCTGATGCTGCAGCTGCACGACGCGATGAAGTCCGATTTGGGCTACCAGCAAAGCGCGGCGCAGGAAACCGTGCCGTTCCCGCCGGGATCTGTGTGGGTGTGCTTTTCCGACCAGACATCGCACGCCGTGATGTCGGGCCAGTTCATGGCTGAGCAGACACTGCATCTGCCGGCGGCGAGCCAATACAATCCGGCCGCGAGTCCGCTGGCCATCCTGAGCCGGCTGACAGGACGAACCCTCGTCTGATTCCCGCTCACCTCACACCGCCGAACGGCAACGCTCGGCGGTTTGTTTTTTGGAGACCCGAACAATGTCCGCAACCTTTCCCGTGACCAAGCGCGGTGCCGAAGCGCTCAAGAACGAGCTGCACCGCCTGAAGACCGTGGACCGCCCTTTCATCATCAATGCGATCGCCGAGGCGCGCGCGCAGGGCGACCTGTCCGAGAACGCCGACTACGACGCGGCCAAGGACCGCCAGGGCTTCATCGAAGGCCGCATCCAGGAGATCGAGGGCAAGCTGTCCGTGGCCCAGGTCATTGATCCGGCCGAGCTCAATGCCGGCGGCAAGGTGGTGTTCGGTGCCACCGTGGACCTCGAAGACGAAGACAGCGGCCAGGCCGTGACCTACCAGATCGTGGGCGAGGACGAGGCCGATCTCAAGCTGGGCCGCATCAACATCTCCAGCCCGATCGCGCGCGCGCTGATCGGCAAGAGCGAGGGCGACAGCGCCGAGGTGCAGACGCCCGGCGGCATCAAGCACTACGAGGTCGTCGGCGTCCGGTACATCTGACGGCGCGGACCGATGCGCGCGCGCGTGCCGCTGCTAGCGGCGGCCCTGTGGTGGGGCAGCCTCACGGCGCTGTTCTGGATCGTGCCGCTGCTGTTCCTGCAGCTGCCCAGTCCGGCCCTGGCCGGTGGTGCTGCGGCCCGGCTGTTCAGCGCCCAGACCTGGGCCACGCTGGCCTGCTGCCTGCTGCTGCTGATGGCTTCGCGGCCACGCGATGCCGACCGCATGGCCCCCTGGGCTCGGCCCGTGCTGCCTTGGGTGCTGGGCGGGCTGCTGCTGGCCTTGCTGGTCGAGTTCGCGGTCGCGCCGCGCATCGTGGTGCGTGAGAATCTCAAGCTCTGGCACAACCTGGGCAGCGGCATGCTGCTGGTGCAATGGCTCTGTGCGAGCATCACGCTGTGGCAACTGGCGCGCCCTGCGCCCCCATCCCAACAAGGAGACTGACCATGCCCGGACTCTTGCCCGATGTCGACCCGGACGGCCTGCTGGAATTCTCGGTGGTCTACACCGACCGCGCGCTCAACCACATGTCCAAGCGCTTCACGGGCGTCATGCAGGACATCCTGTCCACGCTCAAGCAGGTCTACAACGCCCACACGGCCGTGCTGGTGCCGGGCAGCGGCACCTTCGGCATGGAGGCCGTAGCCCGGCAGTTCGCCAACCGCGAGAAGGTGCTGATCGTGCGCAACGGCTGGTTCAGCTACCGCTGGAGCCAGATCTTCGACGCGGGCGGCCTGGGTGGCGGCGCCGTGGTCTGCAAGGCGCGCCGCGTGGGCGATGGCCCGCAAGCGCCCTGGCAGCCGGCACCCGCCGACGAAGTCGCGGCTGCGATCCGCGCTGAGAGGCCCAAGGTGGTCTTCGCGCCCCACGTGGAAACCGCCAGCGGCATCCTGCTGCCGGACGACTACCTGGTCGCCATCAGCGCCGCAGCGCACGAGGTCGGTGCGCTGTTCGTGCTGGACTGCGTGGCCTCCGGCGCGATGTGGGTGGACATGCAGGCCACCGGCGTCGATGTGCTGATCTCCGCGCCGCAAAAAGGCTGGAGCAGCTCGCCGTGCTGTGCCATGGTCATGCTGAGCGCGCGGGCCCGCGAGGCCATCGAGAGCACGACCAGCAGCAGCTTTTCCTGCGATCTGAAGAAGTGGATGCAGATCGCCGAGGGCTACGAGAAGGGCCAGCACGCCTACCACACGACCATGCCGACCGACGCACTGGTGCGGCTGCGCGACGTGATGCTGGAGACGCGTGAGATCGGCTTCGACAAGGTCCGCAGCGTGCAGATCGAACTCGGCAGCAAGGTGCGGGCGCTGCTGGAATCGCGCGGCCTGCCCAGCGTGGCTGCCGAGGGCTTCAAGGCGCCGGGGGTGGTCGTGAGCTACACCACCGATCCGGAAATCCAGAACGGCAAGAAGTTTCTGGCCGCCGGCCTGCAGACCGCCTCGGGTGTGCCGCTGCAGTGCGACGAGCGCCCGGACTTCCGCACCTTCCGCATCGGCCTGTTCGGCCTGGAGAAGTGGCAGCACGTGGACCGCACCGTGGGCCACCTGGCGACGGCGCTGGACAAGGTGTTGTGATCTAGGAGCGCGGGAGGCAGAAATCCGGCCCCGCGTGCGGTCTGCAAGGGGGCGCAGGCTAGGCGCCGGACGAAGCGCTGGCTGGCCGCCTGCGCGAGGACGGCAACGACGCATGCGCCCCCTTGCAGGCCGCACCCTTCGGGCCGGGGCGATTGGCAGCGCCATCCTTCGTTGCCGCCTCGTTGTGTGGCAGGCCACACGGCCTCGCCGGCGCCTCGGTTGGCACCGCCACTCGCCCCGGCGCGGGGCCGGATTTCTGCCGCCCGCGCTCCTAGGTCTGGCTGCGCTTCTTGACGCTGGTCGGCGGCTTGGGCTTGGCGCGCTTGACCTTGCCGCCGGCCGTCAGGCGCTGATTGCCCAGCACGCGCAGGGTCTTGACCTCGGGGCGCTGCCCGCCGCGCTTGCTGAACTTGAGCACCTTGACGTCGCGCGGGCCGGGCATGCGGTCCTCGTCTTCCGTGCGTTCGCGCTCCACCTCGGGCTTGGGCCGCCACAGCACCAGCAGCTTGCCGATGTGCTGGATCGGCGCGGCATTGAGCTGGTCGGCCAGTTGCTGGTAGATGGCTTCGCGCCCGACGCGGTCGTCGGACAGCACACGGACCTTGATCAGGCCATGCGCGCTGAGCGCGAGATCGGTCTCGCGCACCACCGCGGGGGTCAGACCGTCGCCGCCGACCATGACCACGGGGTCCAGATGGTGGGCCTCGGCGCGGTGGACCTTGCGTTGCGCGGGGGTGAGTTGAATTTGGGGCATCCCCGTATTATCCCGGTTGCATGAAAGTCAAGACCAAATCGAAAAAGGTCAACAAGGCGTGGTTGAACGACCATGTCAACGATCCTTACGTCAAGCTCGCCGGCAAAGAGGGCTACCGCGCGCGCGCGGCCTACAAGCTCAAGGAAATCGACGAAAGCCTCAAGCTGCTGCAGCCCGGCCATCTGGTGGTGGACCTGGGCTCCACGCCCGGCGCCTGGAGCCAGTACGTGCGGCGGCGCCTGTCGCCCCAGGGCGCGGCCGTGGGTGAACTCAACGGCGCCATCATCGCGCTGGACATCCTGCCCATGGAGCCGATCGAGGGCGTTCAGTTCCTGCAGGGCGATTTCCGCGAAGCCGAGGTGCTGGAGCAGCTGCAGGCCGCCATGGGCGGACGCAAGGCCGACGCCGTGGTGTCCGACATGGCGCCCAACCTGTCGGGCATCGAGTCGGCCGACGCCGCCCGCATCGCCCATCTGGTCGAACTGGCGGTGGATTTCGCCAAAAGCCATCTCAAGCCCGAAGGCGCGCTGGTGACCAAGGTGTTCCACGGCAGCGGCTACGACCAGCTGGTCAAGCTGTTCAAGAGCGAGTTCCGGGTCGTCAAGGCGCTCAAGCCCAAGGCCTCACGCGACAAGTCGTCCGAGACCTTCCTGGTTGGCATCGGGCTCAAAGCGGTTCCTGCCAGCCAATAGGCCGCCTAAATCCTTGCGATAGCCATGGCTGACACGGGTTAACCACCCATGTCAAGAACTTGAAACGCCTAAAATGGTTCGCACGTACGCCCCAACGCCGTTGCGTTTCGTACGGCTTACCGGAGTCCCCGCTTGAAGAATCCCTGGTTTTCCAAAGTTGCTGTCTGGCTCGTGATCGCCATGGTGCTGTTCACGGTGTTCAAGCAGTTCGACACCCGTGCCACGGCAGGCGCAGGCTTCGTGGGCTATTCGGACTTCCTCGAAGAGGTCCGCAACAAGCGCATCAAGACTGCCACCATCCAGGAAGGGCAGGGCGGCACCGAGATCGTCGCGATCACCACCGACGACCGCCGCGTGCGCACCACCGCAACCTATCTGGACCGGGGCCTGGTCGGCGACCTGATCGCCAACAACGTCAAGTTCGACGTCAAGCCGCGCGAAGAGGGTTCGCTGCTCATGACCCTCCTGGTCAGCTGGGGCCCGATGCTGCTGCTGATCGGCGTCTGGGTCTATTTCATGCGCCAGATGCAGGGCGGCGGCAAGGGCGGCGCGTTCAGCTTCGGCAAGAGCAAGGCGCGCATGCTCGACGAGAACAACAACACCGTCACCTTCGCCGATGTCGCCGGCTGCGACGAGGCCAAGGAAGAGGTCAAGGAGGTCGTCGACTTCCTGAAGGATCCGCAGAAGTTCCAGAAGCTGGGCGGCCGCATCCCGCGCGGCCTGCTGCTGGTCGGCCCCCCGGGCACGGGCAAGACGCTGCTGGCCAAGTCCATCGCCGGCGAGGCCAAGGTGCCGTTCTTCAGCATCTCGGGCTCCGACTTCGTCGAAATGTTCGTCGGCGTCGGCGCGGCCCGCGTGCGCGACATGTTCGAGAACGCCAAGAAGAACGCCCCCTGCATCATCTTCATCGACGAAATCGACGCCGTCGGCCGCCAGCGTGGTGCTGGCCTGGGCGGCGGCAACGACGAGCGCGAGCAGACGCTGAACCAGATGCTCGTGGAGATGGATGGCTTCGAGACCAACCTGGGCGTGATCGTGGTCGCCGCGACCAACCGCCCGGACATCCTGGACGCCGCACTGCTGCGCCCGGGCCGTTTCGACCGCCAGGTCTACGTCACGCTGCCCGACATCCGCGGCCGCGAGCAGATCCTCAATGTGCACATGCGCAAGGTGCCGATCGGCCAGGACGTGAGCCCCAGCATCATCGCGCGCGGCACGCCGGGCATGTCCGGTGCCGACCTGGCCAACCTGTGCAACGAGGCCGCGCTGATGGCCGCCCGCCGCAATGCGCGTGTGGTCGAAATGCAGGACTTCGAGAAGGCCAAGGACAAGATCATCATGGGCCCCGAGCGCAAGAGCATGGTCATGCCCGAGGAAGAGCGGCGCAACACCGCCTACCACGAGGCCGGCCACGCCCTGATCGGCAAGCTGCTGCCCAAGTGCGACCCGGTGCACAAGGTCACCGTGATCCCGCGCGGCCGTGCGCTGGGCGTGACCATGAGCCTGCCCTCGCAAGACCGCTACAGCTACGACAAGGAATACATGCTGAGCCAGATCAGCATGCTGTTCGGTGGCCGCATCGCCGAAGAGGTGTTCATGAACCAGATGACCACCGGCGCTTCCAACGACTTCGAGCGCGCAACCTCGATCGCCCGCGACATGGTCACGCGCTACGGCATGACCGATGCGCTGGGCCCCATGGTCTACGCGGAGAACGAGGGTGAGGTGTTCCTGGGCCGATCGGTCACCAAGACCACCAACATGAGCGAGCAGACCATGCAGAAGGTCGATGGCGAGGTGCGCCGCATCATCGACGAGCAGTACAGCCTGGCCCGCCGCCTGATCGAAGAGAACAGCGACAAGATGCACGCCATGGCCAAGGCGCTGCTCGAGTGGGAGACCATCGACACCGAGCAGATCGACGACATCATGGCCGGCCGCGAACCGCGTCCGCCCAAGGACTTCACGCCGCGCACGCCCACGGGTGGCAACGGCGGCGGCAGCGGCGGTGCGCCGGCCGTGAATCCGGAGCCATCGCCGTCCGCGGCTTGATGCGCTCGGTCTGAACCACAATACGGGGCCCTCGCGGCCCCGTTTGTTTTTCCGCTCGCCCCATGTTCTGGCAGACCTCCCGCCACCTGATCGATCTGCGCCAGCCCCGCGTCATGGGCATCGTGAACCTGACGCCCGATTCGTTCTCCGATGGCGGCGACCATGCCGGGCCGGGCGCGGCCTTGCGGCATTGCGAGCAGCTGCTGGCCGAGGGCGCCGACATCCTCGACCTGGGCGCGGAGTCCTCGCGCCCCGGCGCGGCCGTGCTGCCGGCCGATGAAGAGCTGGCACGCCTGCTGCCGGTGCTGCGCGATGCCGTGCGGCTGGGCGTGCCCGTCTCCGTCGACACCTACAAGCCGCGCGTGATGCAGGCTGCGCTGGACCTGGGCGCCGACATCGTCAACGACATCTGGGCGCTGCGCTGGCACGAAGCCGGCGAGGCGCCGGGCGCGGGCCAGGCCGTGGTGGCGGCACATCCGAACTGCGGCGTATGCCTCATGCACATGCATGGCGAGCCCGCCACCATGCAGCGCGCGCCCATGGACGGCGATGCGCCGGCCCAGGTGCGCAGTTTCCTCGCCGAGGCCACGCTGCAACTGCGCGCGCGCGGCGTGGCCGCCGAGCGCATCGTGCTCGACCCTGGTGTGGGCTTCGGCAAGACCGTGGCGCAGAACTTCGCGCTGCTGGCGCACCAGGCCGATCTGCTGGCCTTGGGCCATGCGCTGCTGGTGGGCTGGTCGCGCAAGTCCTCGCTGGCCGCAGTGGCCGGTGGCGCCGACCGCCCGGCCAGCGAACGCCTGGTGCCCAGCGTGGCTGCGGCCCTGCTGGCGGTCGAGCGCGGTGCGCGCATCTTGCGGGTGCACGACGTGCGCGACACTGTGGCGGCCTTGCGGGTATGGCGCGCCGCCACGCCCTCCACTTTCGACGACACACCATAAGAAGGAACCCCTCCATGACCCGTCGCTACTTCGGCACCGATGGCATCCGCGGCACCGTGGGCCAGGCACCGATCACACCCGACTTCGTGCTGCGCCTGGCCCATGCCGTGGGCCGCGTGCTGCGCAAGACCGAGGCGCGGCCGACGGTGCTGATCGGCAAGGACACGCGCATCTCGGGCTACATGCTGGAAAGCGCACTGGAATCGGGCTTCAACTCCGCCGGTGTCGACGTGGTGCTGCTGGGCCCGCTGCCCACGCCGGGCGTGGCCTACCTCACGCGCGCCCAGCGCGCCAGCCTGGGCGTGGTCATCAGCGCGAGCCACAATCCCTTCGCCGACAACGGCATCAAGTTCTTCAGCGCCCAGGGCACCAAATTGCCCGACGACTGGGAGATCGCGGTCGAGGCGGCCCTCGAGCTGCCGCCGCAGTGGGTGGATTCCGCCAGCCTGGGCAAGACCACGCGGTTGGAAGACGCGGCCGGCCGCTACATCGAGTTCTGCAAGAGCACCTTCCCGAGCGCGCTCACACTCAAGGGCTTGCGCATCGTGGTCGATGGCGCCAATGGCGCGGCCTACCAGATCGCGCCCATGGTGTTCCATGAGCTCGGTGCGGAAGTCGTGCGCATCGGCTGCACGCCCGACGGCCTCAACATCAACGAAAAGGTTGGGGCGACCCATCCCGAGGCCATGGTCGAGGCCGTGCGCGCGCACCGGGCCGATTTCGGCGTGGCGCTGGATGGCGACGCCGACCGCCTGCAGATGGTCGACCGCGACGGCCGCATGTTCAACGGCGACGAGCTGCTCTACATCATGGTCAACGAGCGCCTGTCGCGCGGCGGGGCGCAGCGCAGCAAGCGCGCCGGCGAGGCTGTCGAGGGCGTGGTCGGCACCTTGATGACCAACAAGGCCGTCGAGGTCGCGCTGCGCGCCAAGGGCGTGGAGCTGGTGCGCGCCAAGGTCGGCGACCGCTACGTGCTCGAGGAGCTCGACAAGCGCGGCTGGTTGCTGGGCGGCGAGGGTTCCGGCCACCTGCTGGCACTGGACAAGCACACCACGGGCGATGGCCTCATCAGCGCGCTGCAGGTTCTGCAGATCTGCGTGCGCAACGGCCAGAGCCTGGCCCAGGCATTGGGCGAACTCACGCTGTTCCCGCAGTCCATGGTCAACGTGCGGCTGGCCGTGGGTCAGGACTGGAAGTCGAACCAGGCCATGGCCCAGGCCCAGGCCGAGGTCGAGCGCGAGCTCGGCGACGACGGCCGCGTGCTGATCCGCGCCAGCGGCACCGAGCCCGTGCTGCGCGTGATGGTCGAGGCACGCGACGCGCTCCAGGCCCGCCGCTGCGCCGAGCGCATCGCCGCCACGCTGCGCTGAGCGTCACGCAGCTGCCATCGGCGGGACATGCGCCGGTCACGGCGGCTTCGCACACTGGCTCCTGTGCGCTCCCCGGTGGGGCGCCCGTGTCGCAGGAGCCAGACCATGAGAGAGTTGCCGTCCCCGGCCTACCCGCTGTCGCTGGGGCCGCGTCCTGCGCCGCCGGCATCGCCCGCGGAAAGTGGCATGGTGGCGCAATGGGCCCAGCACCAGGACGAGGTACGTGCTGCCCAGCGCCTGCGCTACACCGTGTTCGCCGGCGAAATGGGTGCGCAGCTGGCCACGCCGCTGCCCGGTTACGACATCGACCTGTTCGACGACTACTGCGAGCACCTGCTGGTGCGGGAGGCTGCCAGCGGCGAGGTCGTCGGCACCTACCGCGTGCTCACGCCCGTGCAGGCGCGCCGCGTCGGCAGTTTCTACGCCGACACCGAATTCGACCTGACCCGGCTGCGCCAGCTGCGCCCGCGCATGATGGAACTGGGCCGCAGCTGCGTGCGTCCGGACCACCGCCAGGGCGGGGTCATCATGGGCCTGTGGTCGGCGTTGGCCGGCTTCATGCAGCGCAACGGCCTGGACCTCGTGATCGGCAGTGCCAGCGTGCCGCTGCGCCAGCAGGGCGTGTTCAATCCGGCCGTGGCCGCCAGCCTGTGGCGCCGGCTGCGGGCCGACCACCTCGCCCCCATCACCGAACATGTGCTGCCGCGCCTGCCTCTGCCCGTGGAGCGGCTGGACGACAGCCTGCAGGTCGATGCACCGCCTCTGATCAAGGGCTATCTGCGCCTGGGCGCCAAGCTGCTCGGGCCGCCGGCCTGGGATCCGGACTTCAACACCGCCGACCTGCCGTTGCTGATGCGCCTGCACGACATGCCCGCGCGCTACAGCCGGCACTTCACCGGGAGCCGCTGATGCGTGCCGCCTTCGACGCCGCCGGCTTCTGGCAGGGCATGTACGCCCCAGTGGACCCGCATGCCAACCTGGAGGCCGAGGACAGTGGCCCGCCGCGCTACCGCGCCGTCTTCGTCTCCGACCTGCACCTGGGCACGCCCGGCTGCCAGGCCGGCGCGCTGCTCGAATTCCTCAAGGCCCACCCGAGCCAGACCCTGTACCTGGTCGGCGACATCGTCGACGGCTGGCAGCTGCGCCGGCGCTGGTTCTGGCCGCAGGCCCACAACGACGTGGTGCAAAAGCTGCTGCGCCGCGCGCGCAAGGGCTGCAAGGTGGTGTTCGTGCCCGGCAACCACGACGAATTCGCGCGCGGCTTCGCGGGCCACCACTTCGGCGGCATCGAGGTGCGCGAGGAGGCCGTGCACACCACGGCCGACGGCAGACGGCTGTGGGTCGTGCACGGCGACCACTTCGACGCCGTGATCCAGTGCGCCAAGTGGCTGGCCTACCTGGGCGACAACGCCTACGAGCTCACGCTGCGGCTGAACCGCCACTTGAACAGCCTGCGCGCGCGCATGGGGCTGCCGTACTGGTCGCTGTCGGCCTACCTCAAGCACAAGGTCAAGAAGGCGCTCAACTACGTCACGGCCTTCGAGCAGGCCGTGGCGACCGAGGCGCGCAAGCGCGGCTACCACGGGGTGGTCTGCGGCCACATCCACCGCGCCGAGATGCGCGAGATCGACGGCACGCTGTACTGCAACGACGGCGACTGGGTTGAGAGCCTCACCGCGCTCGTGGAACACCACGACGGCCGGCTCGAGCTCGTGCAGTGGCATGGCGCGCACCAGCACCCGGTGCGGACCCCAGCCGCGGCGCAATCGGCCCCGGTCTGACATCGGCTTCGGCGAGAATGCCGGCCCCGCCCCGTTGCGGCATGGCCGCTGTGTTCCGTCCGTTTTGACCTGTTCCGCTTCTGTCCGTTCGCGCTGGCATGTGCGCCCCATGTCGGCCGCCGACCTTTCCTGTGTGATGGCCATCCAGGCCGAGGCCTATGCCGCCGCCGACTTCGCACCCGAGCAAGCCGCCGTCTTCCGTGACCGCATGGCGCTGGCGCCCGGCCTGTGCCTGGTGGGCTGCGATGCGGCGGGTGCCGTGCTCGGCTATCTGTTGTCACACCCCTGGCTCGAGGCTGCGCCGCCAGCTCTGCACAGCGCGCTCGGCACTGTGCCGGCGGCCGCCAGCTGCTGGTATCTGCACGACTGTGCCGTGGCCTCGCGTGCCCATGGCCAGGGCTTGGCGGCTGTGCTGTACGCCCGGGCTTTGTCGCAGGCGCGCGCGCAAGGCCTGTTCCAGGGCGCGCTGGTGGCCGTGGGTGGTGCGGCAGGCTACTGGCAGCGGTTGGGCTACCAGGTGCGCGATCTGGGCACAGCGCAGTCCAAGCTCGCGGGCTACGGCCCCGGTGCGGCCTACATGGTGCGCGCGCTGGACTAAGCGGGCAGGGCGGCGGCCCCTGGCAGCGCGGGCGCCGTGCTTCGCCGCGGTGCGGCACTGGCTGGCTGCAGGGGCGCCGCGGGCGCACTGGCCTGGAACACGCCGATCGCATCGAGCAGCTGGCGCGCCTGGGCCCGTAGGCCGCTTGCGGCCTCGCGCGCATGGCCCACCATCGCGGCGTTCTGCTGGGTCATCCGGTCGAGCTCCGTCACCGCCACGTTGACCTGGTCGATGCCCTGCGACTGCTCGCGGGCCGAGGCGCCGATTTCCTGGATCAAATCGGCCACCTTACCGACCTGTTGCACGATGTCCTGCATGGCCGCGCCCGCGTCGCGCACCTGCTGGTTGCCGCTGTCCACCTGTTCGCTGCTGTTGTGGATGAGCTTGCCGACCTCCTTGGCCGCCTGCGCGCTGCGCTGAGCCAGTGCCCGCACCTCGGCCGCCACGACCGCGAAGCCGCGGCCCTGTTCGCCCGCGCGTGCCGCCTCCACCGCCGCATTGAGCGCGAGGATGTTGGTCTGGAACGCGATGCCGTCGATCACGCCGATGATGTCGCGGATCTTGCTGCTCGCCGCCGTGATGGCGTCCATGGTCTGCACCACTTGCCCGATCACCGCGCCGCCCTGGCGCGCGGCCGCGCTCGCAGTGCCAGCCAGGCCCACGGCCTGCGCCGCGGCGCTGGCGCTGGCCTTCACCGTGGCCGTCATCTGCTCCATCGAGGCCGCGGTCTGCTGCAGGCTGGAGGCCGCCTGTTCGGTGCGCGCGCTCAGGTCCTGGTTGTCGCGCGAGATGCCCTGGCTGGCCTCTTCCACGCCCGCCACCTGCTGGCCCACGTCGTCCACCAGCGAGCGCAGGTTCAATCCGGCCTGGTTGACGGCGCGCAGCACCATGCCGATCTCGTCGACGCGGTCCAGCTGCACGTTCTCGCCCGGGCTGCCCGAGGCCACGCACTGGGCCTGTTGCAGCACCCGCTGCAGCGGCCGGGCGATGCGTGCCTCCAGCCACACCGTGGCGAGGGCGCAGGCCAGGGCCACGGCCGCCGCGACGGCCTCCGGTCCCATTCCCAGGCGGGGCAGCAGTTCGGCGCCGCCCACCGACACCACCAGGACGGACAGCAAGGCCGCGCGCAGCCGCCAGCGCACGGGCATGGTCTGCGGCAGCGAGAGCCAGCGCAGCCATCCGGTGCGCAGCACCAGGCCCTGGTGGAAGGTCCAGCCCCTGGCCTGGCCCGAACGGAAGCGCGCGTACAGCGCCTCGGCCTGGGCCACCTCTTCGCGCCCTGGCTTGGTACGCACCGACATGTAGCCCATGGTCTGACCGTTGCGCACCACCGGCGTCACGTTGGCGCGCACCCAGTAGTGGTCGCCGTCCTTGCGCCGGTTCTTGACCAGGGCCGACCAGGAGCGGCCCGACTTGAGCGTGGCCCACAGGTCAGCAAAAGCTTGCGGCGGCATGTCCGGATGCCGGACCAGGTTGTGCGGCTGGCCGATCAACTCGTCCTGCTCGAACCCGCTGGCCTGCACGAACGCGGCATTGGCATAGGTGACGTAGCTCTGCAGATCGGTGGTGGACAACAGGGTGGCGTCGTCCGGAAAGATGTATTCCTTTTGCGTCACCGGAAGATTGCTGCGCATCGGTCGCTCCTGTCGTTCCAAGAAGCGAAAGTATGCAAACCGAAGATGAGCGATGTTCGTGTGCTGGTGCGCCGTGCGACGGGCGCCGTGCGCAGGCCGACAAACGGACGCATTCAGGCCGCATGCCGTGGTCGCGGCGGCGGCAAGCGCAGCAGCGCCTGCCCCATGCGCACCCGTGCCCCGCTGGCAATGCCCTCGGCCAACCCAAAGCCCCTGGGCGCAAACACGAGGATGGTCGAGCCATGCTCGAACCAGCCCATCTCCTGTCCCTTGGCGAACTGCTCTGCGCAGTCCAGCGGCTGGCTGCCCAGCGTGCGCAGATGCAGGAGCGTGTCCATGAAGTGCAGCCGGATGCTGGCCACGAGGATGGCCGCCACGGGGACCAGTGCGATCGGATGGCCGCTGGCCAGCCGCATCTGCAGCACGGCGCGCTCGTTGCGGCAAAACAGCCGCTCGACGCGCTGGAGCGCGATCGGGTTGACGTTCCAGGTGTCGCCAGAGAGGTAGGTCAAGCGTTCCACCGTCCCCGCGTACGGTGCATGGAAGCGGTGGTACATGGCCGAGGTCAGCCGCAGCGTCACGTACTGGCCGCCGTGCCAGGGACGAGCCGCCTCCGCGTCGCCGAACAGCTCGCCGATCTCGTACGGGAAGCCCTTGGCCTGGAACAAGCGCGTGCCGTCCACCGTGCCGCAGGCGCCGACGATGCCGTCGCAGGGGCTGGCCAGCACATCGGGGTCCATGGCCACGGGGCGCGCACCAGGCTTCAAGGCGCGCGTGAACATGGCGTGCAGGCTCGTGAAGTGCTGCTCTTGCGCGTCCGACAGGTCGATCTCGGTGCAGGCGCGCCACACCGCGATCGAGGCGGCGCGCACCACCGGGTTCTCGATCTGGCTGAACCAGCCCATGAAGCGCGTGAGCGCGAGCCGCGGCACGCGGTTGGTCAGCAGGAAGTTGAGGTCCTCCTGCAGCAGCAGGCGGTCGCGCAGGCGGGCGAGGGCGGATGGGGTGGCGGTGGTCTGCGTCATGGTGTTGACAAATGAAGGGGTTACCAATGGGGGATCGCCATTTCCACGACCCCATGAACGAACTCACTTTTCTCGGCGGCTTCGGCGCCGCAGCCGTGCTGGCGCTGCTGCCGGCAGCAGGGCAGCGCCTGGCCCTGTCGCGCGCCAAGCACCGCTCGCTGGCAGGCCATTCCAAGCTGGCGCGTCGCGTCGCGCGCCGGCTGCCGTTCTACGATTTCGGGCCCGAGCGCTTCTTCGCCTCGGACGGCGCACCGGCCGCCGTCGCCGCGCAGCGCGAGGCCGGCATGGCCCGGCTCGCGGCCCTGTTCGCCCAGCGCTTTCCGAAGACGCTGGCCATGACCGAGGCTGCGCGCGAGGGCGTCGCCGACCTGCAGTTCACGAGCCGCTACCGCGTGCCCTTCCAGTACAGCCGCGTGCTGCGCGAGAGCCTCCAGATGGGCGCCTTCGTGCAATCCAGCCAGGGTGTGCAGATCACCGACCTGGACGGCAACATCTTCTACGACCTGGCCGGCTCCTACGGCGTGAACCTGTTCGGCCAGGACTTCTACAAGTCCTGCATCGCCGAAGGCAGTGCGCGCGTGCAGAACCTGGGCCCGGTCCTGGGCAGCTACCACCCGGCCGTGCTGGACAATGTGCGCGCGCTGCGCCGCATCTCGGGCAAGGAGGAGGTGTCCTTCCACATGTCCGGCACCGAGGCCGTGATGCAGGCGGTGCGGCTGGCGCGCTACCACACGCGGCGCACACACATCGTGCGCTTCTGCGGCGCCTACCACGGCTGGTGGGACGACGTGCAGCCCGGCATCGGCAACCCGATCCCGGCCGAGCGCACCTACACGCTGCGCGACATGGACGCGCGCACGCTGCGCGTGTTGGCCAGCCGGCGCGACATCGCCTGCGTGCTCGTCAACCCACTGCAGGCCCTGCACCCCAACGCCAACGCGCCGTCGGACTCGGCCCTGGTCGCCGGCCGCGCCGCGCCCGCCTTCGACCGCGCGGCCTACACCGCGTGGCTGCAGCAGCTGCGCGAAGTCTGCACCGCGCGCGGCATCGTGCTGATCTTCGACGAGGTGTTCCTGGGCTTTCGCCTGGCGCCGGGCGGCGCGCAGGAGTACTTCGGCGTGCAGGCCGACATGGTCAGCTACGGCAAGACCCTGGGCGGCGGCCTGCCGGTCGGCGTGGTCTGCGGCCCGCACCGGCTCATGCAACGCTGGCGCGAGGACAAGCCGGCCGACATCTGCTTCGCACGCGGCACCTTCAATGCCCACCCCTACGTGATGGGCGCCATGCAGGTGTTCCTGGAGCGTTTGCAAACGCCCGCGGTGCGGGCCCTGTACGAGCACCTGGACGCCACCTGGGAAGGCCGCGCCGCGCAGCTCAACGGCTTGCTCGAAGACGCGGGCCTGCCGGTGCGCGTGGGCGCCATGTCCACGGTCTGGGCCGTGGGCTTCACGCAGGCCTCGCGCTACCACTGGATGCTGCCCTACTACCTGCGTGCGCAGGGCCTGGCGCTGAGCTGGGTCGGCACGGGCCGCATGATCTTCAGCCTGAATTACGGCGGCGCCGAGTTCGCCGAGGTGGCGCGCCGCTTCGTGGCCGGTTGCCAGGCCATGCAGGCCGACGGCTGGTGGTGGCAGGACGCGGGTTTGACGAAGAAGGCGATCCAACGCCGCATCCTGCGGGAGATGTTGGGGCGCTGAACTGCGGGGGCCTGCTCAGCGGGCCACGTCGTGCATGGGATCGATCAGCTCGCCGCGCATCAGCGCGAACGGGCTCTTCCAGTACAGCTTGATGTCGTGGAAGGGGTCGGTCAGGATCTTCGTGGCCCAGGCCAGGCCGGCCACCACGCCTTGCAGGAAGAACAGGTGCACGGTGCGCATCAGCACGGCGGCCACGCCCAGCGCCAGCCAGGCCAGGCCGACATGGCGCAGCCAGCCTTCGGTCCCGGCGGCCGGCTCGACCAGTCCGAACAAGTCGGGCTGCAGCCAGAGCAGCAGCGGCACGGCCACCCACAGCAGCATCAGCACCACCTTGCGGCGCAGGTTGTAGCCGACCTTGATCTCTTCCTTGTAGGCGTGCGTGGCCTGGTTCACATGGTCGTAGCCCTTGGGCTCGAAGAAGAAGTGGCCCGCCTGGCGGCTGGTCATGGCCACGGTCCAGGCCAGCAGGGCGGCCGCGGCCGGATCGACGAACAGCAGCACGTAGCTGCACACGAAGGTGCAGGCCGACAGCAGGTGCAGGCTCTGGTTGATGCGGCTGTGGTGGTAGTAGCGGTGGTCGTCGTCGCGCTGGACCTGGACCGTCCGGAAGAAGTCGTGCATGGGCACCCCCGTTGTCATGTGGCGCGATCGTGACGATCGCGCATGAAGCACTGATGACAGGGGGCTGCGCTCAGCGGCTGCGCGAACGCCGTTCGGCGCCGGCCGCGTCGGCGCAGGCGCCGGCCCACTGCGCGACCTGCTGCGCGCTGGCCGGGAGCATGCCGAACAGCAGGCGGTAGATGATGGGCGCGACGAGACGGTCCATCACGTCCTCCACCGTGGGCACGGCCTCGCCGCGGTCGGCACCGCGCTGGACCAGCACCGAGACCACGCCGGCCGTGAACTGCGCGCATTGGCAGCTGCCGGCGGCCTCGCCGCGCCCGGCCGAGGCCACCACGTCGCGCAGCATGGCCTGGCCGACCTCGGAGGACATCTCCTCGTGGAACTGCTCGGCCCACGCCAGCAGGTCGCCGCGGAAGCTGCCCGTGTCCGCCGGCTCGCCCTCGGGGCGCATGCGCGCGACCGAGACATCGGCCATCAGCTCCGCCAGGTCGCCCCAGCGCCGGTAGATGGTGGACGGCGTGACGCCTGCGCGTGCCGCGATCAGCGGCACGGTCAGCGCTTCGCGTCCGTGCTGCTCGATGAGTTCGCGCGTGGCCTGGTGGACGGCGGCCTGCACGCGCGCGCTGCGCCCGCCGGGCCGGAGAGTGGGGCGTGGAGGCATGGAACGATCTTAACGCAAAGGGTTTGCTTTATGGGACGGTCGCCTGCACAATGGCATAAACGCTATTTCTTTGCGTTTGGAAAGTCCGCATGTCCATCCCGCATCCCGCCACGACGCCCCCGCCGCGCCAACCCCTGGCGCCCCGCGCTGCGCTGTGGTGGACGGCCGCGATGATCGTCACCTTCCTGGCCGCGTCCGCCGCACCATCGCCGCTGTACGCGCTATACCGCGAGGCCTGGGGCTTCTCGGCCCTCACGTTGACCTGGGTGTTCGGCAGCTACGCGTTCGCGCTGCTGGCGGCCCTGCTGGTGTGCGGCAGGCTGTCGGACCACCTGGGCCGTCGGCGCGTGATCGTCGGCGCGCTGGTGCTGGAATTTGTCTCCGTCGTGCTGTTCTGGCAGGCCGAGTCGGTCGCCTGGCTGCTGGCCGCGCGCATCGTGCAGGGCGTGGCCACGGGCATCGCCACGAGCGCGCTGAGCTCCATGCTGCTGGACCTGAACCCGCTGCGCGCCTCGGTGATGAACGGCGTCGCGCCCATGGTCGGCATGGCGCTGGGCGCACTGGGCACGGCAGCGCTGGTGCAGTTCGCGCCCGCGCCCACGCGGCTGGTCTACGAAGTGCTGCTGGTGATGTTGGCCGTGCAGGTGGCGGTGGCGCTGCGGCTGCCCGACACGGTGCCGCGCCGTGCCGGTGCCTGGGCCTCGTTGCGGCCGCAGATGGCCGTGCCGCCCGCGGCACGGGGTGCCTTGCAACGCCTGTTGCCGGCCAACACAGTGGGCTGGGCGCTGATGGGTTTCTTCCTGTCGCTGGGGCCGACGCTCGCGCGGCAGGTGACCGGCAATACCGCGCCGCTCACCGGCGGAGCGCTGATCGCGGCCATGGTGCTGCCGGGGGCGCTGGCCAGCGTGGCCATGCAGCACCGGCCATCGACGCTGGCGCTGGTCCTCGGCGCGAACGGGCTGGCCCTGGGCATGGTGCTGGCGCTGGCGGGCGTCCATTGGCATGCGCCGCTGGCCTTTTTCGGCGGCGCGCTGGTGGCCGGCTTCAGCATGGGCTGCAGCTTCAGCGGCACGCTGCGCACGCTGGCGCCACTGGCGGCGCCGCAGCAGCGCGCCGGCCTGATGGCCAGCTTCTTCGTGTGCAGTTACCTCGCGTTCAGCATCCCGGCCATCCTGGCGGGCCTGGCGACCGGATGGTTCGGCTTGCATGCCACTGCGCTGGGCTACGGCGCGCTGCTGCTGGGCCTGGCGCTGGTGGCGGCGGTCGGGACGCGCAGGCTGCCCACGGCGCCTGCGGCACGGGCGGGCCACTGAAGCCTCTGCAGGGCGACGCCGGCGGCGAGCGCGGTCGCGTGCCGGGCAGGTGGGGCGGCACGGGCGGCTTGCGTGTGGTGGACGGGCCGCGGGCGCGTCCTGGCCGGTGCGGTGGCCTTGCCGCTACAGGCGCAGCGGCCCGATCCGGCGGTAAGTGTCCATGAGTCGGTCGTACAGGCCGATGTCCGCGCGGCTGCGGGCCAGCAGCTGCGCGCCGACGACCGCGGCGTAGATCGCCTCGGCGCGCTCCGTGCTGTTTCCGTCGTTCACGCCGGCGGCCCGCAACGTCTTCGCGAGCCACGCCACATGCACGTCGGCGAAGACCTGCACCTCGGCGCGTACCTCGTCCGGCAGGTCGTCGTGCTCGGCCGCGAGAAAACTGGCCAGGCACATGCGGTTCTGGTCGGCCAGGGACCTGCGGAAGACGCCAGGGTAGGCCTGCAGCGCGGCCGCCGGCGATCCCGTCTCGGTGAGCAACCGGTCGAGGTCGTCTGCGCTGGTTTCCCAGTAGCGCCGCGCCACCGCCGCCGCCAGGTCGGCCTTGGTCCCGAAGTGGTGGTACAGGCTCGCGTGCTTGATGCCGACCTCGTCACCGATCGCCCGGAAGTTGAGCCCGGCATAGCCGTGTGCCTGCGCCGCCTTGCGGGCAGCGTCCAGGATGGCCTCGCGCGAACCCGCGCCTGCACTGGAACCCGTTGATTTCGCTCGCACTGGATCGCCTTTTTGACAGGGGTGTTGACGGACGCCATTCTAGAACGTTACATTGGACCTACCAACTGGTTGGTAAATTGTTGAAAGGTCTTCCATGCACAGCGATCTCATCCACCTCGACGCCACCCGGCTGTCCGAACTCATCCGTCAGCGCGACGTGTCGTCTGTCGAAGTCGTGCGGGCGCACCTCGACCGCATCGCCGCGACCGACGATCGGGTCCACGCCATCGTCACCATCGCCGAGGGCGCGCTCGCGCAGGCCGTAGCGGCCGACGCCGCGCTGGCCCGCGGCGAGCCGACCGGGCCGTTGCACGGCGTGCCGTTCACCGCGAAGGACTCCATCGACACCGCCGGCGTGGCCACGCAGCGCGGTTCGCCGATCTTCCGGGGCCGCGTGCCGTCCGACGATGCGGTGAGCGTCGCGCGGCTGCGCCAGGCCGGTGGCATCCTGCTGGCCAAGACCAATCTGCCGGAGTTCTCGTACTGGATCGAGAGCGACAACCTGCTGAGCGGCCGGTCGAACAACCCATGGGATCTGGCGCGTACCCCGGGGGGCTCCAGTGGCGGTGAATCGGCGGCCATCGCGGCGGGCATGTCACCCCTGGGCCTGGGCACCGACCTCGCGATTTCCGTGCGCGGCCCGGCCGCGCAAACCGGCATCGTCTCGCTGAAGGCCACGCACGGCCGCGTGCCGATGACCGGTGTCTGGCCCCGCGCGCCGCGCCGGTTCTGGCACGTCGGGCCGATGGCCCGCAGCATCCGCGATCTGTCGCTGGCGTTCGCGCAGCTGGCCGGGCCGGACGGCCAGGACGCATTCGCGTCGATGGCGCCGCCGCCCGCACCGGGTGCCGGCCGCAGCCTGGACCGTCCGCTGCGCATCGGCTGGATGACTGGGCCCGGCTTCGGCCCGGTCGACCCCGAGGTGCGGGCCACCGTGGCCGCCGCGGCCGACGCATTCAGGGGATTGGGTCAGCACGTGGAAGCCGTCGGCATCCCGGCGCTGGAGCGGGACTTCGCGCTGGACGTCTTCAACCGACTGCACGTGATGGAGATGAAGCCCGTGTTCGCCCAGGCCACGGCCGGCCGCAGCCCGCAGGAGATCTACACCATGGCGAAGACGATGCTCGGCCTGCCCGACACCTCGATGCAGGACTACCTCGCCGCGGAGCAGGCGGCCGAACGGCTGCGCGACGGGTTCGCCGGCTACTTCGAGCGGTACGACGTGCTGCTCACGCAGGTCCTGCCGATTCCCGCGCATCCGCACGGCGCAGACCGCTTCGTGATCGACGGGCAGACGGTGGACGCGACCTACCTGCAGGGCGCCACCGTGCCGTTGAACGTGACCGGGCTGCCGGGCATTTCGATGCGCTTCGGCACCAGCAGCAGCGGCATGCCGATCAATGTCCAGCTGGTCGGCCGCTGGTACGCGGAGTCCACCATCCTGCAGGCGGCATCGCTGCTGGAGAGCGTGAGCGCGGTGCGCGATCTGCGCCCGGTGCTTTGACGCGATGCCGTGGGCACCGGGGCCGGCCCCCGGGCCCGCGGCACCGTCACCGGCCTGCCACACCGGCGTCATGCCGCTGACTTGCCGGACCCGCAGCATGCGCCCATGCCGCCAGCCCAGCCCCCATGCCCGCCCGCGGATGCCGCCGCACCGGCCCGCCGCGCGCTGCGCCTGGCCGTCGTCACCGAAACCTGGCCACCCGAGGTGAACGGCGTGGCCGCCACCATCGCCTGCGTGGTGCACGGCCTGCGCGCCCGCGGCCACCAGGTGCAGCTGGTCCGGCCCCGGCAGGAGGCGGTCGACCGTGGTGCGCCGGATGGGCAGTCCCGGTCCGGCCACGGCCCCGGCCGGGGGATGCCGCACGACGCGCAGGTGCTGCTGCGCGGCCTGCCGATTCCGCGCTACCCGCACCTCACGATGGGCCTGCCGGCCACGCGCACGCTGGTGCGGCTGTGGACCGAGGCCCGGCCCGATCTCGTGCACATCGTGACCGAAGGGCCGCTGGGCTGGTCGGCACTGCAGGCGGCGCGCCGCCTCGGCCTGCCGCTCAGTTCGGACTTCCGCACCAATTTCCAGGCCTACGGCCAGCATTACGGCCTGGGCTGGCTGCGCCGGCCGCTCACGGCCTACCTGCGCCGTTTCCACAACCGGTGCGACCTGACCATGGTGCCCACCGAGGCGCTGGCCCTGCACCTGGCCGGGCAGGGCCTGCAGCGCCTGCGCGTGGTGGCGCGCGGCGTGGACGCGCAGCGCTTCGACCCCGTGCACCGCAGCGCGGCGCTGCGCGCCGTCTGGGGCGCGGACGAGCAGACGCCCGTCGTGCTCCACGTGGGCCGCCTGGCGCCCGAGAAGAACCTCGGCCTGCTGCTGCAGGCGGTCCAGGCCATGCGCCGCATCGACACACGCGTGCTGCTCGTCCTGGTCGGCGACGGGCCGCTGCGCGCGGAGCTGGCACAGCGCTGGGCCGGCCAGGGCGTGGTCTTCGCTGGCGCGCGCCAGGGCGACGACCTGGCCGCCCACTACGCCAGCGGCGACATCTTCCTCTTCCCGAGCGTGACCGAGACCTTCGGCAACGTCACGCCCGAGGCCATGGCCAGCGGCCTGGCGGTGCTGGCCTACGGCTATGCCGCCGCCGCCAGGCTGATTGCCGACGGCGACAACGGCCTGTTGGCGCCGCTGGAGCAGCCTGCGCAGTTCATCGCCCGGGCCGAGCAGCTGGCACGCGACCCGGCGCTGGTGCAGCGGCTGCGCCGGCAGGCGCGTCCGGCGGCGCTGGCGCTGGCCTGGCCGCAGGTCGTGGCCGAGGTCGAAGCGGCCTTCGACACGCTCGTGCGCCAGGTCGGCGGTGGGCAGCGCGCGGGCCTGGACGCCCACGCCGTGGCTGGCCTGCCGTGAGGGTCCAGCTGGTCTACCTCGATGCGGGCGGCGGCCACCGCGCCGCGGCCCAGGCGCTGATGGCGGTCTGCGCGCAGCAGCGTCGGCCCTGGCAGGTCGAGGCCATCCACCTGGTGGACCTGCTGGATCCGCAGCAGCGGTTCCAGCGCTGCACCGGCATGGCGCCCGAGGATCTGTACAACGCGCGGCTCGCGCGCGGCTGGACGCTGGGGTTGGCGCAGGAGCTTAGGCTGCTGCAGGGCCTGATCCGCCTGGCCCACGGCCCGCTGTGCCGGCGGCTGGCCGCGCACTGGCGCGCGAGCCGGCCGGACCTCGTGGTCTCGCTGATCCCCAACTTCAACCGCGCCCTGGGTGAGAGCGTGGCCCAGGCCCGGCCCGGCGTACCGTTCATGACGGTGATGACCGACATGGCCGACCACCCACCGCATTTCTGGCGCGCCGAGGGCGTGGACCAGCACCTGGTCTGCGGCACGCCGCACGCGCTGGCCCAGGCCCTCGCGGCGGACCACGATGCGCGCCGGCTGCACTTGGTCTCCGGCATGCCGTTGCACCCTGACTTCTACGCCCCGATGGCATTGGACCGCGCCGCGGAGCGGCGGGCGCTCGGCCTGCCCGAGACGCCTGTCGGTGCCGTGATGTTCGGCGGCGCCGGCTCCCTGGTGATGGAGCGCATTGCCCGCCTGCTGCCCGACACCCCGCTGATCCTGCTGTGCGGCCACCATGGCCGGCTCGCCGCGCGCCTGCGTGCGCTGGCGGCGCCGGCCCCCCGCGTGGTGCAGGGCTTCACGCGCGACGTGCGGCACTATCTCGCCCTGGCCGATTTCTTCATCGGCAAGCCCGGGCCCGCCAGCCTGAGCGAAGCCCTGCTGATGGGTTTGCCCGTGCTGACCACACGCAACGCCTTCACGATGCCCCAGGAGCGCTACAACACACAGTGGCTCGAAGAGCAGGGACTGGGCATGGTGCTGCCGGGCTTTGCCAGCGTGGCGCCAGCTGTCCGCGCGCTGTGCGATCAGATGCCCGCCTACCGCGCACGGGTTGCCCTGCTGCGGAACAGAGCTGTCTTCGAAGTGGCTGATTTGATGGCGAAATTGGTTCAACAAGCGCCATCCTCAGGCGATCTGCAACTGGCTGCGTGACAATGCCGTCACGAATTGGTCATTGGATTGACACAATTTTTGTGGGGTGGCCGGTGTCCAATCAGGGTTTGCGCTAGTCCCAAGCGCCAGGAAAACTCCGTTGAACGCCATCAAAGAAGCCAAGAAACTCATCGCCAAGGACCCCTTCAAGCCTTCCGCCAAGACCCTCGCGGACCTGGTCCTGTCCCTCGAATCCCATGAGCCCTTCCAGCTGGAACGGCTGTATGCGCTGCAACTCAGCGACTTCGACCTGGCCGTGCAGATCATCAAGGAATGGCGTCTGGACCGGTACTACGCGGGCAAGGCCAAGCTGTACGACTTCGCCATGCAGGCCAGCGCGTTGAACCAGCCCGAGCAACAGGCGGCGGCAGTGCAGCAGCAGGGCAACACGCCGCATCCGCAGCAGGCCGGCAGCATCGCGGCCGACGCGCCGACGAACAGCCCGTCCTGAGTCAGTCCTTCTTCTTGCGCCAGAACGGCCGGGTTGCCCCGGCCATTTCCGCGAGCGCGAGAGCGGCCTGGTGCGCGCTGTGCGGCGCCCGGGCCTGCAGCCAGCCCACCGCGAACCAGGCGCTCGGCTCCTGCTCCGTCGCCGCGCGGTAGCGCTGCAGTGCCACCACCTCGTCGTAGTACGCGCCCAGGGCATCCTGGGCGGGCTCGAGCGCGCGCGTGAACTGCGCGGCACGGCGCGGCGCGAAGCAGGCCCCCACGAACTCGGCCAGGTAGCGCAGCCGCTTGAGGCGCTTGCGCAGGCTGTGGCGCGCTTCGGGTGCGAGCTTCTCGAAACCTTCGCTCTCCTTGGCCACGCGGCGGTGCAGCCGGTCCAGCCGCTTGCGCAGGTGGCGCTGTGTGTCGTGCGGCGACAGACCCGTGCTCCGCGCTTCGGCCGCAAAGCCGACCAGTCCCACCAGAGCGGCCTGCAGGGCTGGATCGTGCAGTGCCTGTGCCGGCGTGGGCGCGTCGTCGTCCTCGGGGGGCAGCACGATGACCGGGCCGCCCGCGGCCAGCAGCCGGGGCTGCATGAGCGCCTGCAACTGCTGGCGGTCACGCCGCGCACCGAGCACGCGGAAGGCCTGCACCAGGGGTGCCTCCCAGGCCGGCTCCAGCCCCGGGCCCAGCGGTGCCAGTTCGCGCAGCGCCGTGCGCAGCCGGCGCAGGCCGACGCGCAGCTGGTGGATCTGCTCGGCGTCCTCGCTGCCGGCGGCGATCTCGCTCGCGTTCGGCAGGATCTGCGCGAGACAGGCGCCGACCACGGCGCGCTGCACCGTGGCGCCGTCCGGGAAGTCCTTGCCCGCCGGCCACTGCGGCGCGCTGGCCTTGACCGCCGGGCGCGTGGACTGGCTGTGCGCCAGACGCAGGCCGCGTTCGGACTTGGTCACCGTGCTCAAGGTGAGTCCATGGCGCGCGACCCATTCGGTGGCCACGGCGGTGAGGTCGCGCACATCGCCTTCGAGCAATTCGAGCTCGAGCTCGCAGACCACGGCAGTGCGCGGCAGGCCGCCGTCGGGCGCGGGCGCCAGCACACGGCCCTGGTCCAGGGCCAGCTCGATGCGGCTGGCGCCGACCTGCAGCTGCAGCGTCGCGCGCCAGATGTCGGTGCCATAGACCTCCACCAGCGGCGTGCCGGCGCGGCGCAGCACATGGTCCAGGCGGCGGCCGACCGGTGTATCGGCGTGCCGGGCCGGGTCGGCCTGCAGTGCCTGCTGTGCTTTCGATGCGCGCGCCGGCCCCAGGTCCACGTTGTGCTCCAGCCGTTGCACCGGGCCGTCGCCCAGGGCCTTGGCGGTCTGCACCCAGCGCGGGCCCTCCTTGCGCAGGCGCAGCGCCACGCCGTGCGCGGCCAGGTCGCCCTGCGGGGTGTCGAAGTAGCGCGCCTGCAGGTGCGTGCGCTGGCTGCCGGGGCCGCGCAGCGCGGCCTCCAGCGCGGGCAGTGCGGCCCGTGGGATGTCGAACTTGAATTCGATCTCGGTCATGGAGGAGAACATGGGGTGATGCTAGCGGTCGTCGTGGCCCCGAAAGGCCAGCCAGCCGGCCACCGCGGTGAAGGCCATCACCACGGCCACGAGGATCCAGAAGCCGTGGTCGTTGCCGGCCAGCGGCACGCCGCCCACGTTCATGCCGAACAGGCCGGCCAGGATGTTGATGGGCAGGGCCAGCACGGTGACCACCGTCAGCACGAACAGGCTGCGGCTGGTGCGCTCGTTGACGGCCGCCGCGATTTCTTCCTGCAGCAGCTTGATGCGTTCCTGCAGCGCAGCCATGTCGCGCAGCGCCACCGAGAACTCCTCGGTGGCCTGGCGCAGTTCGTCCACGTCGCGCTCCACCATCCAGGCCGGCGGATGCTGCAGCAGCCGGAACAGCGCGGCCGGTTCGGGCGCGAGCAGGCGCTGCAGCCGCACCAGCAGCCGGCGCAGCACGCCCAGCCGCGTGCGCTTGTGCTGCAGGCGGCCGGCCAGCAGCGCATCCTCCACCGCGTCGATGCGCCGCGTGACGCCGCGCACCACGTCGACCAGCACATCGGCCTGCGCGCGCAGCAGCCACTCCAGCAGCTCGGTGGTCGAGCGCAGCGGCTCGCCGCGCCGGATCGCGGTGCGCAGCCGGTCGACCGAGCGTAGCGGTGACTGTCGCGCCGTGACCACCAGCCGCCGGTCCACGCCGATCCACAGCGTGGCGATGTCGGACGATTCGAAAGCGAAGTCGAACTGCACGTCGTTGATGACGGCGATCAGCGCGGCCTCGTCGCGTTCCAGCCGCGTGGAGCGGTGGTCGTCGTGCAGCGTCTCGAAGAAGGATTCGGGCAGCTGCGCATGGCGCTGCAGCCAGCGCTCGGCACCGGCATGCGAGAGGTTGAAGTGCAGCCAGACGAAGCCGCTGCCCTCGCCAGGACCGGCCAGCCACTGCGCGGCCTCGTCGGAGCCGATCGGGCAGGCCGCCGTCGCCGCCTCGAAGCGGTAGCCGCAGACCAGGCCATGCGCATCCGCGCCATAGCGGGTGGGTTCGATCGGGAGGTCGCTGTCCATGGCGTCGGGCAACCGCGCATGCTGGGCCCCGCGTGTGTCAGCTGTGTGACGGTGCGCGGTTGGCCGGAACGCGCTTGCGCCTATGCTCCCGGGCGGAGACTCCATGCCCATGAACCTTGCCGTCCTGCTCGACCAGTCCGCCATCCGCCATCCCGGCCTTCCTGCCGTGTGCCTGGGCCACGAGACGCTCTGGACCTTCGCGCAGCTGCGCGAACGCGTCGCGGCCATCTCCGCGGCGCTGCACGCGCGCTGTGCGCCCGGCACGCGGGTCGCGCTGGTTTCGGAGAACCGGCCCGAGTATGTGGAGCTGCTGTTCGGCATCTGGGCCGCCGGCCTGGTGGCCGTGCCGGTCAACTACAAGCTGCATGCGCGCGAGGTGGGGCAGATCGTCGAGGACGCGCAGGCCGCACTGCTGGTCGCCTCGCCGGGCCTGGCGCCGGCGCTGCAGGACCTGCCGTGCCCCTGCATCGCGCTGGACGGCCCGGCCTATGCGGAGCTGCTGGCGCCGGCCGCGCTGCACATCGCGCCCGTGGGGGCCGATGCGCTGGCTTGGCTGTTCTACACCAGCGGCACCACGGGCCGCTCCAAGGGCGCCATGCTCACGCACGGCAACCTCATGGCCATGGCCGTGGCCCACCTCGCCGACATCGAGCCCGAGCTCGGCCCCCAGTGCAGCCAGTTGCACGGCGCACCCATGTCGCATGGCTCGGGCCTGTACCTGTTGCCTTCGCTGGCGCGCGGTGCGCGCCAGGTCGTGCCGGTGTCCCAGGGCTTCGACCCCGCGGAATTCCTCGCGCTGTGCGATGCGCATCCGGGCAGCGGTGCCTTCCTCGCGCCCACCATGGTGCAGCGCCTGCGCGAGGCGCTGGCCGCGCACGGCGGCCAGCGGCCGCGGCAACTGCGCTGCATCGTCTATGGCGGCGGGCCGATGTACCTGGAGGATTTGCGCAGGTCCATGGACGCCTTCGGCCCGGTGTTCGCCCAGATCTATGGCCAGGGCGAGACGCCCATGACCATCACAGGGCTCACGCGGGCAGACCACGCGCGCGGCGAGGCCGGCGAGCTGGCCTCGGTCGGCTGGCCGCGCAGCGGCACCGAGGTCGCGGTGCTCGATGCGCGGGGCCGTCCGCTGCCGGCCGGCCAGCCGGGCGAGATCGCGGTGCGCGGCGCCACCGTGATGGCCGGCTACTGGCGCAACGCCGAAGCCTCGGCGCAGGCGCTGCGCGGCGGCTGGCTGTGGACCGGCGACATCGGGGTGTTCGACGAAGCGGGCTGCCTCACGCTGCGCGACCGATCCAAGGACGTGGTGATCAGCGGCGGATCGAACATCTACCCGAGGGAGGTGGAGGAGGTGCTGCTCACGCACCCGGGTGTGGCCGAGGTCTGCGTGGTCGGCGCCCCGGATGCCGAGTGGGGCGAGGTGGTCGTCGCCCATGTCGTCGCCGCGCCTGGCGCGGCGGTCGATGCAGCCGCGCTCGACGCGCATTGCCTCGCGCACATCGCACGCTTCAAGCGGCCCAAGCGCTACGTGTTCGTCGACGCGCTGCCCAAGAACAGCTACGGCAAGGTACTCAAGCGCGCGCTGCGCGAGCCGCGCGCGGCTTGATCAGACGCGGTCGTCGTCGCCGGTGCCTTCGATCGGGTCGTCCTCGCTCTCGCCGTCTTCGCCGGCCAGGCCCGGGACCTCGTCCAGCACGTCCTGCCCAGCGCCCACGCCCGGGGTGACGATGCGGTCGGGCAGGATGTCGGCATTGGCGCGGCCGTCGTCGCCCACGGCCGAGCCGCGTTCGCCCGTGCCGGAGGCGTCGCTGTCGGAGTCGTGGTCGGTCACCACGGCGCCCCATTCGGCGGCGTTGTCGGGCGCGGTGGCCATGCGGCGCTCGCCCTGCACATCGCTGCCGCTGTCCGAGGTGTCGCTGGGCCCCAGCAGGTCCATGTCGCTGCCTTCGGGCCGGGTGGCGGGCGTCTCACCGCCCATGATGCTGCTGCGTGCCATGTGTCTTTCTCCTTGGTTGGATCCTGGCATCAGCCTAGTGCGCCTGGTGGCGCGGCGCTGTAGGCCGCCACGTCGGCAGGCGTAGGAGCTGCGCAGCATCCGGGGGCGGCGCAGCGGCTGACAAGGGCCCGCGCCGCCGTCCGAAACCACGCGCCGCCCCAGCGCCGGAGCATGGCGGCAACCATCTTTCTCAAGGAGTTCCCATGTCCCGCGACAAGCAGACACCCGATGCCCAGGAAACCGTCCGCAAGCAGCAGCGCATCCAGCGCGAACAGGACCACCGCGACGCCGAGGCCCGCGCCCAGGCCAAGGGCCAGCCGGACGACGCCAACGAGGGCAAGAAGGCCGCCCCCGGCCCGCACCGCGAAGAGCCGGCGCCGCCCATGTCGCGCCAGCACCTGGCCAAGCCCGGGCTGGAGGCCGAGATGGCGCAGAAGCCTCGGTTTGCCGCGCCGCACTACCAGGGCAGCGGCAAGCTCGCAGGCTTCGCCACGCTCGTGACGGGCGGTGACTCGGGCATCGGCCGCGCCGTGTCCGTGCTCTATGCGCGCGAGGGCGCCGATGTGGCCATCGTTTACCTGAACGAGCACGAGGATGCCGAACGGACCCGCGAACTCGTCGAGGCCGAAGGCGGGCGCTGCCTGCTGATCCCGGGCGATGTGAAGGATCCGGCGTTCTGCCGCGAGGCCGTGGCCAAGGCCGTGAAGGCGTTCGGAAAGCTCGACGTACTGGTCAACAACGCGGCCTTCCAGGAGCACGCCCAGGCCATCGAGGACCTCACCGAGGAGCGTTTCGACGAGACACTGCGCACCAACGTTTACGGCTACTTCCACATGGCCAAGGCGGCGGTGCCGCACCTGCGGCGCGGCGCCAGCATCGTCAACTGCGGCTCGGTCACCGGCCTGAAGGGCAGCAAGCATCTGCTGGATTACTCGGCGACCAAGGGTGCGATCCATGCGTTCACGATGTCGCTGGCGGCCAACCTCATGGACAAGGGCATCCGCGTCAACGCCGTGGCGCCGGGCCCGGTGTGGACGCCGCTGAACCCGGCCGACAAGCCGGCCGACGAGATCGCGCAGTTCGGCGCCGGCACCGACATGGGCCGCCCGGCCCAGCCGGAGGAGATCTCGCCGGCCTTCGTGTTCCTGGCTGCGCCCTGCTGCTCCAGCTACATCAGCGGCATCGTGCTGCCCGTCACGGGCTCGGTCGGCTGATCCTGGCCAGCAGCCCGTCCACGCCGCGGTCGATCAGGTCGAAGGCGTGGACGAAGTCCCGCGTGCTGCCGTACCAGGGGTCGGGCACGTCCTGGCCCGCATGGCCGGGCGCGAAGTCCAGCATCAGCGCGATCTGCGCACGGGCGCCGGCAGGCGCTTGCCGCCGCAGTGCTGCGCAGTGCGCCTGTGTCATGCCGACGATCCAGTCGAAGCGCGCGAAGTCCTCGCGCCGCACCTGGCGCGCGCAGTGGTCATGGGCAGGCACGCCGCGGCGTCGGAGTTCGGCCGCTGCGCGCCGGTCGAACGGGTTGCCGCGTTCCTCGTCGGAGACCGCGGCGCTGTCGACGGCGATCTGCAGCCCGGCTGCGCGCGCCTTGTGCACGAGCAGCGCGTGGGCCGTTGGCGAGCGGCAGATGTTGCCGGTGCAGATGAAGAGAACGCTGGGAGTCTGATGGGCAGGGCGCATGGCCCGATTCTCTTCATGTGCTGGCATGCTTGTGCCTGTGCGTCACCAGCAAAGGACTTTTCGCATGACCCGCATCGCTCCCGATCTCGTCCAGGCCTTCACACCCACCGGCCGCCTGCGCGCCTCCATCAACCTGGGGAACCCCATCCTGGCCGGCCGCGACGCTGCGGGCCAGGCCAAGGGCGTGTCGGTCGACCTCGCACGTGCCTTCGCCGAGCGGCTCGGCGTCGCACTCGAGCTCGTGGTCTTCGACACGGCCGGCAAGTCGGTCGACGCCGTCAAGGCCGAGCAGGCCGACATCGGCTTCTTCGCCATCGACCCGCTGCGTGGCGAGGGCATCCGCTTCACGGCGCCCTACGTGCTGATCGAGGGCTGCTACCTGGTGCGCGACGGCTCGCCGCTCAAGCACAACGCCGAGGTCGATGCGGCCGGCCGCACGGTCATGGTCGGCAAGGGCAGCGCCTACGATCTGTTCCTCACGCGCGAGCTGAAGGCGGCCACCATCCTGCGCGCGCTAAGCTCGCCCGCCGTGGTGCAGAGCTTCCTGGACGAGAACGCCGACGTGGCGGCCGGCGTCAAGCAGCAGCTCAAGGCCGACGCCGCGCGCCTGGGCGGTCTGCGCCTGCTGCCGGGTTGCTTCATGGTGATCCAGCAGGCCATGGGCCTGCCAGCGAGCCGCGGGGCCGACGCCCAGGCAGCGCTGGCGGCTTTCGTGGAGGAGATGAAGGCCAGCGGCTTCGTGGCCCAGGCGCTCGCGCGCCATGGCATCCAGGGCGCGGCGGTCGCGCCGGCAGCCTAGTCTTTGACCGAAGTCGGGGCCGGCTCGGTGGCCGAGCCCGGCAGGTGGCGCATGGAGCCGTACTGCTTGGCATAGAGCCACGTGAACTCGGCGCCCATGAGGAACACCTGGGCCGAGTAGTAGACCCAGACGAAGATCACGATCAGCGAGCCGGCCGCGCCGAAGCTCGATGCCACGCCGCTCTTGCCGATGTACAGCCCGATCAGGAAGCGGCCCAGCGTGAACAGCAAGGCCGTGACGGCCGCGCCGATCCACACGTCGTACCAGCGCACGTGCACGCGCGGCATGATCTTGTAGATCATTGCGAACACGCCGGTCGTCAGCGCGAAGCCCAGCACAATGTTGATGAGCTGGGCGACGATCTCCCAGCCGACGAAGGCATCGCCCCACCACTTGCCCAGGGCCGAGACCACCGCGCCCAGCACCAGCGAAACCATGAGCAGGAACGCGATGCCCAGGACCATGCCGAAGGACAGCAGCCGCGTGTGCAGCAGGTTCCACAGCCCGCCCGAGGTGTTGCGTGCGGGCGCGCGCCAGATGCGGTCCAGCGCGTTCTGCAGTTCGCCGAACACGGTGGTGGCGCCGATCAGCAGCACCCCCAGGCCGATCAGCGTGGACACGATGCCCTGGGCCGGCTTGTTGACGCTGGCCAGCAGCGTCTCCAGCGTTTTGGCTGCGTCCGCGCCCATCAGGCCGGCGAGCTGGCCGAACAGCTCGCCGCGCGCGGCCTCCTCGCCGAACACCAGGCCGGCGACGGAGATCACGATCAGCAGCAGCGGCGCCATCGAGAACACGCTGTAGTAGGAAAGCGCCGCACCCATGCTGGGCGCGTAGTCGTCCGACCAGGACTGCACGGCCTGCTTGCACAGTGCGAGCCACTGCTTGAAGGTCGGCGGTATGGGACGGTCGGGCGAGCGCTGCGGTGCAGCGGCGGAGGAGGGGACGACGGTACTCATGGTCTGGTTCGCGTGGTCGGGGCGGCGGCCTTGGCGGCCGGCCCGGCACTGGCCATCAACTGCTGGCAGTTGGTGTCTTCGCCGGGACCGGTCTCGATCAAGGGTAGCAGGGCGGCGAGGGGATTGACGAGGGCCAGCGCCACCGCACCGCCGCCACGCAGGGCCAGGCCGGCCTTGTCGAGTTCGAAGTCGGGCGAGCGGAGACTGCCGTACACGCGCACCGGCGTGCGCAGCGACAGGATTCCGGCCTTCTTGGGTTTGGGGGCGATGGTCAGGTCGAAACGCTCGTGGTCGAGGTCGAAGCCGCCCTCGCCCTCGATGCGCGTGTCCTCGGTATCGATGACGAACAGCTGCGATGTGCCCTGGCCGTCCTTCACGTCGAAGGAGACGGCGCCGCAGTTGATCGGGATGGGCTTGTCGCCGCCCATGAGCAGCGTGAGGATCTTGCCGCCGTTGAGGCCCGACACGGCGTCGAGCAGGTTGGACACCTGGCCCCGCGACAGCGCGGCCTGCACCTGGCCGTCGGCCTTGGCGGCCAGGTCGGCGATGGAGTTGCCGCTGGCACTGAGCTTGGCGCGCGCACCCATGGCGCCGCTGGACGGCGCAAGCCGGGGCGAGGGCGGCACCAGCCGCGCGAGCTTGAGCCGGCGCGCCGTGATGTCCACGTCGGCGCGCAGAGTGGGCTGCTGCGCGTCGAGCCGCACCACGGAACGGATCTCGCCATCGGCCAAGTCCACGTCGAAGGGGTCCAGGCGCAGCACCGCGTCCTTGAGGTCCAGCTTGACACGCAGGTTCTGCAGCGCGATGAAGTCCGGCGCGTCGATGCGGTCCACGCGCAGGTCGGCCTCGGCGTCGATGGCCTTGAAGCGCCCGCCCTCGAACTTGCCGGTGGGCAGCAGCCGCTCGCCCTGCACCGTGCCCGTCGGCAAAGCGCGGTCGCCGCTGGTCTGCTTCTCGCGGGTCTGGGCCCGTTCGCGCGTCTGCGTCTCGGCCTGCGTGAGCGGGCGGGCGTCGGCGGTGTCCTTGGTCGTGAAGCCGACCAGCGGCCCCAGGTCGGGCAGGTTCAGCAGCTTGCTGTGCAGCGTGGTCGTGAGCAGCGGGCGGGGCTCGCGCTGCACGTAGGCGGCTTCGCCGGCCACATCGGTCTTGCCGATGCGGCCCTGGATGTCCTGCATGGAATAGCGGTTGCCGTCGAGCTTCAGGTGCCCGGACAGGCGGTAGGGCGGTGAGGCCGGCAGTGGCAGCAGCAGGAAGGGGTAGAGGTTGGCCAGCGTGCTGCCCGCGATGTTCAAACGCACGTCGATGCCGCTGATGTTGGCGGCGTCGGCCACGGTGCCCTCCACGTCGAGCCGCGTGGTGCCGGCCACGAGCCGGCCCTGGATCGGAAAGGGGATGTCCGAACCCTGGAAGCTCAGCACGTCGCCGGTCTGCGCCTGGCCGCTGAACTTGGCGTCGTGGTAGGTGCCGGCGAACCGGTAGCGCGTGGTGTAGCGCGCGTTCTCGGCGCGGGCCTTGGCGTCGTCGGCCTTCGCCGCCGCCGCCGGATCGAAGGTCTCGACATCGACGCCGATGTCGAACGGCGTGGTCCGGTCCACATAGCGCAGCTTGCCCTGGCGCACCGACAGGCTGGAGATCAGCAACTTGCTCGGCTCCTTGGTCTCAGACGGCTCGCCCAAGACCCAATTGCGGCGCTCGTCCTTGGCCTTTTCGAAGTTGAGCTCGGCCTGGTCCATCGCCACGCGCGGCACGAAAACCTTGCCGTTCCACAGATCGCGCAGCGAGACCGAGAACTCCAGCGTGCCGATGCGGGCCATGGGCTTGTCGCCCGTGCTGTCGGCCCAGTCGGCGTTGGCGAAGTACACGTCCTTCAGCCGGATCACGGGGTTCCAGCCCAGCTGGACGGCCAGGTGCGAACTGTCGAAGCGGCGCTGCGTCTTCTCGCTGATGGTGCGGTTGAGCGGGCCGCGCAGCCAGTCCCAATCGAACAGCAGCAGGAACACGATGAGTGCACCGAGCAGGGCCAGCACGATCTTCGTGCCGCGACCAGGAGAGAAAGCGCGCATGCGTGCAGCCTAGCCCTGCGCCCGCAGCGGCTGCGGCGGTCCCGGCAGCGTCCGCGCGGCAGCGCCGGGCGGGACCGGCTGTCGGACGGCGACTACATGCGGCTAAGCTTGCCGGCCTTTTCATCCATGGAGACACGTGCATGTCTGCCCCCAAGGGCACCTGGCTCGGCGTGGCCTGCGGCATGGCCGCAGGCGCAGCCTGGGGCCTGGTGTTCCTCGCGCCAGAGCTGGCGCCCGAATTCAGCCCGCTGCAGTTGTCGGCCGCGCGCTACCTGGCCTACGGCTTCATCGCTGCGGCGCTGCTGCTGCCGCGCTGGCCGGCCGTGCGCCGGCATGTGGGCGCAAGCGCCTGGCGCGCGCTGTTCTGGCTCAGCCTGCTCGGCAACAGCCTGTACTACGTGCTGCTGGCAAGCAGCGTGCAGATCGGTGGCATGGCCATGACCTCGCTCGTGATCGGCTTCCTGCCCGTGGCCGTGACCTGGGTGGGCAGCCGCGGCGCCGATGCGGTGCCGCTGCGCCGGTTGGCGCCCTCGCTGGTGCTGGGCCTGGCCGGCGTGGCCTGCATCGCCTGGGAATCGCTCGCCGGTACGTCGGCGCAGCCGCCGGCCCAGCGCTGGCTGGGCTTCGCCTGCGCGGTCGGCGCGCTGGTCTCCTGGTCCAGCTATGCGGTGGGCAACAGCCGGCAGCTGGCCCGGCTGCGCGGCATCTCGGCGCACGACTGGAGCCTGCTCACGGGCGTGGTCACGGGTGCGCAGGCGCTGTTGCTGGCGGTGCCGGCCTTCGTGCTGGCCGAGCACGCACTGCAGCCGGCCAGCGCCTGGTGGCGCTTTGCCGGTGTCTCGGCCGGCGTTGCCCTGCTGGCCTCGGTGCTGGGCAATGCGCTGTGGAACCAGGCCAGCCGGCTGCTGCCGCTCACGCTGGTCGGCCAGATGGTGGTTTTCGAGACGCTGTTCGCGTTGCTCTACGGCTTCCTGTGGGAGTCGCGCTGGCCCACGGCCCTGGAATGGCTGGCGATGGCGCTGGTGACCAGTGCCGTGCTGTCGTGCATCTCGGCGCACCGCGCGCCGGCGGCCGTGGACGAGATGCATCCATGAGGGGGACCGCATGAGTGCGGCCATGCTGGCCGATGCCGTGTTGGTGCTGCACGTGGCCATCGTGCTCTTCGTGGTCGGCGGGCTGCTGCTCGTGGTCGGTGGCAACCTGGCCGGCTGGCGCTGGGTCAACCACTGGTGGCTGCGCCTGCTGCACCTCGCCACCATCGGCTTCGTGGTGGCCGAGGCCTGGCTGGGCATCACCTGCCCCCTGACGACCTGGGAGATGGCGCTGCGCCTGGCGGCCGGGCAGCCCGCCCATGCCGGCGGTTTCCTGCAGCACTGGCTGCACCGGCTGCTGTACTGGGACGCGCCGGCCTGGGTCTTCACGCTGGCCTACACGCTGTTCGGCCTGGCCGTGGCGTGGGCCTGGTGGCGCTGGCCGCCGCGGCGCTCGGGCTGAGCAGGGTGACGCCAGAGCGCGCGCTGCCTGTGCGGCGTGCCCGCCGCGTCTCTGCCAGCGGGATCTGCCGCAGCGCGGCGCCGCGGGTGGCGACGCCGATTCCCGCGATCGTTTGGCCACCGGTCCTGCAAGCCGCCATGTCTCGCCTGTGCAACGGCTTGACCGTTCTGCGATAGACAAAGAGCGAATGCCATCTGACTTTCGCTAGAATTTTTGCAAATGTGAATAGTTCGCATTTGTATGTCCGCTGGCACGGCCCATGGATTTTCCGCCCGTGCGTCCTGCGTCCCGGAACTGCGCTCGCAGCCCAGCTTCCCTTTGTCCTCTTCACCGCCACCGTCTTCATGTCTTCATCTGACCGATCTCCCCGCGCTTCGAACCGATGCACGCCGACCCCGCTTGCACGGTGCATCGGGGCAAGCCTTGCCCTTGCCGCCGTCGGCGCGACGGCGCAGACCGCGACCGGCACTGCGCAGCTCAAGGAAGTGACGGTGTCTGAGCAGGCCGAGGCGATCGGCAACCTGCAGAAGACCTACTCGGGTGGCCAACTCGCGCGTGGCGGCAGCCTGGGCATCCTGGGAACGACTGACCTCATGAACGTGCCGTTCAGCACCACCAACTACACCTCGGAACTGATCCAGAACCAGCAGGCGCTGACGCTGGCCGATGTGGTGATGAACGACGCGTCCGTTCGACCGCTGACGGCGCGTGGCGGCTTCGGCGATGACTTCCAGATCCGCGGTTTCACCGTGCCGAATGCGGACAGCGGCTTCAACGGCCTGTTCGGCCTGATGCCCACCACGCGCGTGCCGTTGGAAATGATCGAGCGCGTCGAGGTGCTGAAGGGCCCGGCTTCGTTCGCCAACGGCATGTCCCCCACCGCAAGCATCGGCGGCAGCATCAACGCGGTGGCCAAGCACGCCAGCGACGTTCCGCTGACGCGCCTGACCGGTACCTACATGGGCCAGGCCCAGTTCGGCACGCACCTGGATGTGGGCCGCCGCTTCGGTGCCGACAACCAGTGGGGCGTTCGCCTCAATGGCGTCTGGCGCAACGGCGAAGGCAATGTCGACAATGGCCGCCAGCGCCTGGGCCTGGCGTCGCTGGGTCTGGACTACGCGGGCGAAGGCGTGCGCTGGTCGCTCGACGCCCTGTCCAGCCGGGGCCACACGGTCAATTTCCGCCCGCAGATCAGCTTTGCCTCGACCGTCACGCAGCCGTTGAAGCCGCCGTCGTCGCGCGGCAACCTGTATCCAGGAACCGACCTGAAGGACAACGCGGACATGGTGTCGACGCGTCTGGAGGTCGACATCAACGACCGCACCACCGTCTGGGGCAGGGTGGGGTATTCCGACGTGGACTACATGCAGACCTTCCCGCGCGGGACCGTTCGCCAGGACGGCAGCTTCAGCCTGAGCAACAACTATTACGACTACTACGGCAAGACGACGGCTGCGGATGCGGGCGTGCGCACCCGCTTCAACACGGGCAGCGTCAAGCACACGCTGGCGCTGGGAGTGAACCTGCTGCGCCAGGAGACCGGCAACTACTACACGGCCAACCCGGCTGCCGCTTCTGTTGAGTCCAGCATCTACAACCCGGTGGCGCTGCCGGCTGTCACCGCGCCGCGTCTGCAGCCTGCCAAGTCCGGCGAGCTGGCGCAACACAGCGTGGCGCTGGTGGATACGATGGGTTTCTTCAGCGACCAACTGCTGCTGACCGTGGGCCTGCGTGACCAGACCATCGACCAGAAGAACGCTCAGGGCGTCTCGACGTATAAGAAGAGCGCTGTCTCGCCCATGGCGGGCCTGGTGTTCAAGCCGACCAAGAACGTCTCGGTCTACGCCAACTACACGGCGGGCCTGATCCGCGGTGGCACGGCGCCAGATACCGACGAGTACGTCAACCGCGGCGAGATCTTCCCGCCGCAGAAGTCCAAGCAGTACGAGGTGGGCGTCAAGGCGGACTGGGGCAAGCTGATGACGCAGGTCGCGGTCTACGAGATCCGTCGCCCCGCCACGCTGCGCACCTCGGTGGGCGGCGATCCCGAGCAGTTCGTCTACAGCTTCGGCGGCGAGCAGCGCAACCGCGGGCTGGAACTCACGGCCTACGGCGAAGTGACGAAGGGCCTGCGCGCCATGGCCAGCGCGGCGTTCAACGATGCCAAGCTGACGCGCGCCACGGGCGGCGTCAACGTGGGCAACAACCTCGCTGGCGTTCCCCACCGTACCTTCAACGTCGGCCTGGACTGGGACACGCCCTGGGTGCCCGGCCTGAGCTTGAACGGCCGCGTGATCCACACCTCCAGCGTCTACTACAACCTCAACAACACGCTGAACATGCCCAGCTGGACCCGCATGGACATCGGCGCGCGGTACGCCACCAAGATCTCCGGCAAGCCTGTCACGCTGCGCGCCAACCTGGAGAACGTGTTCGACCGCGCGTACTGGATCACCAGCACCTACGTGACCGTGGGCGCGCCGCGCACGCTGATGCTGTCGGCCTCGGTCGACTTCTGACGCGGCCCTGCCGGGCGGCGTTCACCCGCCCGGCGTGACGCCCACGCGCCACACCGCGTTCCCCACGTCGTCGGCCACCAGCAGCCCCCCCCGCTGGTCCAGCGCCACCCCCACGGGCCGCCCCAGCGCCTTGCCGTCATCGCTCAGGAAACCCGTCAGCACGTCGCGCGGCAGCCCCTGCGGCTTGCCGTCCACGAAGGATACGAAGACCACCTTGTAGCCGCTCGGCGGCTTGCGGTTCCACGAGCCGTGGTTGCCGATGTAGGCGCCGGCACCGAACTTGCCGCCCAGCGCCTGGGCATCGCCGATCGCCAGTCCCAGCGGCGCCACGTGCGCGCCCAGCGCGTAATCGGGTACGCGGGCCTTGGCCACCATGTCGGGCCGCGGGGGCTGCACGCGCTCGTCCACGTGCTGGCCGAAGTAGCTCCAGGGCCAGCCGTAGAAGGCGCCTTCCTCCACGGCCGTGAGGTAATCGGGCACGAGGTCGTTGCCGAGTTCGTCGCGCTCGTTGACCACGGTCCACAGCCGGCCGTCGTGCCAGGCCAGGCCGTTGGGGTTGCGCAGGCCCGAGGCATACACGCGGTGCTGGCCGGTCTTCGCATCCACCTCCCAGATCGCGGCGCGGCCTTCCTCGTTCTCCATGCCGTTCTCGCCGATGTTGCTGTTCGAGCCCACGGTGACGTAGAGCTTGCTGCCGTCGGCACTGGCGATCAGGTTCTTGGTCCAGTGGTGGTTGATCTTCGACGGCAGGTCCACGAGCTTGGTCGGCTGCGCCGTGACCTGGGTCTGGCCCGCCTGGTAGGGCAGCTGCACGACGGCGTCGGCGTTGGCGATGAACAGGGTGTCGCCCACCAGCGCCATGCCGAAGGGCGAGGTCAGGCCCTGCAGCAGCACGGTGCGCAGCTCGGCCACGCCGTCGCCGTCCGCATCGCGCAGCAGCGTGATGCGGTCGGCGCTGGGCACGCCGGCACCGGCGCGCTTCATGAACAGGCCCTGCACCCAGCCGCGCAGCGAGGGCTTCTTGCCTTCGCCCGCATTGGCCGGCTTGTTGCTCTCGGCCACCAGCACATCGCCGTTGGGCAGCACGGTGATCCAGCGCGGGTGGTCCAGGCCGCGCGCGAAGGGCGTGACGGCCATGCCGGGCGCAGGCCGGGGCATGGCGTCCGCGGGCCATCCCTCGGCAGGCGCCACCTTGACGGTGGGGATCAGGCTGGTGCTGGGCGCGGGCAGCTGCGGTGCCGAGCCGGCCACGCCGGTCTCGGGCAGGCGCGAGGTCTCGCCGCAGCCGGCGAGCAGGGCCAGGGCGGCGATGGCACAGAGGGCGGGCAGGGCAGGGCGCAGCTGCGGCGGTGGCATGGGGACGACTCCTGTCGGAAAGATGGGATGGTCAGCAGCTTGGCACAGGCCGCACGCCCGCTTTGCCGGCGTGCAGGCCCGCGCCTTGTAGTCCGCGCGGAAGGCGGTTCAACCCAGCAGGCGCCGGATCGTGTTGAGCAGCAGTTGCGGCTCGAAGGGCTTGGCCACGTGCGCGTCGAAGCCGGCATCCAGCGCCATGGCGCGGTCGTCCGGCCGGCCGAAGGCGGTCAGCGCGATGGCCGGCAGCCGCGGCAGGCCCGCCCGCGCCTCCAGCGTGCGCCAGTGGCGGATCAGCGCATAGCCGTCCTTGCCGGGCAGGCCGATGTCGCTGAGCAGCAGGTCGGGGCGGCACGCCTGCAGCGCAGCCAGGCCACCGTCGTGGTCGCCCGCGATGCTCACCTGCGCACCGCGGTCCTCCAGGATGTGGCCCAGCATGTCGGCCGCGTCGCGGTCGTCCTCCACGATCACCACCTTGCGCCCGCTCAGGCCCGCCAGCGCGGCATCGTCGAGCACGCCCGGCTGCGACTCGGGGGCCGGGCTGCCGTCGGCCGTGGTCGGCTGCAGCGGCAGCCAGACATGGGCGGTGGTGCCGGCGTCCAGGCCGGGGCTGCTCAGCGCCACGCCGCCGCCGTGCAGCTCGGCCAGGTGCTTGACGATGGACAGCCCCAGCCCCAGGCCGCCGCTGGCCCGCTTGCCGGGTGCCTCGCTCTGCGAGAACTTCTCGAAGACGCGGTCGAGGAAGGCCGGGGCGATGCCCTTGCCCTGGTCCGTCACCGTGAGTTCCAGCCGATCGGCCGTGCGCGTCAGCGCCACGCGCACGCTGCCGCCCGGGTGCGAGAACTTGATCGCGTTGTTGAAGATGTTCCAGAAAATCTGCTGAAAGCGCGCCGGGTCGAGCAGCACGGGACCCGTGGCCTGCAGTTGCAGATCCAGGTGCAGAGCCCGGCTGCCCAGCTGCTGGCGCATCGCGTCGATGGACGACTGCACCAGCGCCACCGGGTCGGCCAGCTCGCGCTGCAGTGCCAGCTTGCCCGAGTTGATGCGCGAGACGTCCAGGATGTCCGAGATGATGCGCGCCTGCGTCTGCGCGTTGCGCCGGATCGCATCCAGCCCCTTGGCGATGTCCGGCGGCTGCGGCTTGCGCAGCAGCACGTGCACGTTCATGAGGATGGCGTTGAGCGGGTTGCGCAGCTCGTGCGACAGCACGGCGACGAAGTCGTCCTTGGTGCGGCTGTTGCGCTCGGCGTTGGCGCGCGCGGCCTGCTCGCGTTCCAGCAGCAGCTGCTTGTAGCGCTGCTCCGTCTCGCGCAACTGGTCCTCGGCGATGCGTGCGCGGATCAGCGCCTGCACCGTGGCCACCAGGACGGCCGGCTCGACCGGGTGCTCCAGGTAAGCGTCGGCGCCCGAGTTCAGGCCGGCCACCTTGTCCGAACTCTCGATGAAGGTCGCCGACAGGTGCAGCACCGGCAGCACCACGGTCTCCGGCAGCTCGCGCATCATGCGGCATACCGCGAAGCCGTCCATGTCGGGCAGGTGCACGTCCAGCACCACGGCGGAGATGCCGCCGGCACGGGCGCGGTCCAGGCCCGTTGCGCCGCTGGTCGCCTCCACGGTCTGGAAGCCCGCCGCGCGCAGGATGCGGCAGGTTGAATAGCGGGTGGCGGGGTTGTCGTCGACCACCAGCACCTGGTGCTGGGAGCGGTCGATGGTGATGCTGACCTTGTGCATGGTGGCGCGGTCCTTCAGGCGGAGGGCTGGCCGTTCGCCGGCGCAGCGCGCAGCGGAATGCGCACATGGAAGGTGGAGCCCTGGTCCGGAACGCTGTCCATGCCCACGCTGCCGCCCAGCAGCTCGGCCAGCCGCTTGGACAGCGACAGGCCCAGCCCGGTGCCGCGCAGGCTTTTCTGGATCGGCGAGTCGACCTGCGAGAAGTCCTGGAAGATCGCGCCGTGGTACTCGCTCGCGATGCCGATGCCGGTGTCGGCCACGGCGAACCGGATCCACTCCTGCCCGTCCTCGGACACGCGCTGGGCCGACACGCGCACCTCGCCCTGCTGCGTGAACTTCAGCGCATTGCTGATGTAGTTGCGCAGGATCTGCGCGAGCTTGCGGTCGTCGCTGAAGATCTGGGGCACGTCCACCGGGTCCTCGAAGATCAGCGAGACGGCGGGGTTGGTCAGCACCGGCTTGAACATGCCGCGCAGCGCTGCAAACAGGTCCACCATGTCGAACCAGCCGGGTGACACGTCGATGCGGCCGGCCTCCACCTTGGCCAGGTCCAGCAGGTCGTTGACGATCTCGGAGAACTCCAGCGCGTTCTGGTGGATGAACTGTACCTGGCGCTCCTGCTCGGCCGTCAGCGGGCCGTCCAGCCGGTCCAGCAGCAGCCGGGTCATGCTCTGGATCGCGCCCAGGGGCGTGCGGAATTCGTGGCTCATGTAGGCCAGGAAGCGGCTCTTGAGCTCGTTGGCATGGCGCAATTCGGCGGCCTGCGTGTCCAGCTCGGCGTACAGCGCCAGCACGCCGCGGTTGGTCTCCTCGAGCTCCTCGGACAGCTGCGCCACCTGCGCCTGCGCGGCGGCGAGCTGCCGGGCCAGTGCGGCTTCATCCATGGGCGTTCCTTTGCAGCACGAGCACGGTGGCATCGTCGCGGCCGCGCAGATGCCCCTGCAGCAACCAGGCGGCCAGCAGAGTGGGGTCGCGTGCCACCAGGGGCGCCAGCGGCTCGGCGCGCCAGCGGCTCTGCAACCCGTCGCTGTGCAGCACGGCCACCGCATGGGGCGGCCACTCGGTGTGCACCGGCTCAAAGCGCCGGGCCTGCACGCCCAGCGTGCCATGCTGGGGAGCCAGGCTCCTGCTCTGCGTGCCGGAGACCAGCCGTGCGGCGATGTTGCCGGCCCCGGCCAGCTGCACGCGTGACGCGTCCAGCAGGGCGAGCGAGCCGGCGGCGCCGCGCGTGATGCGCAGTGCCCCGTGCATCCGTTCCAGCTGTTCCGTCAGCGGCGCGAACGGTGCCCGCACGAACTGCGCCACTGCGGCTTGCGAAGCCTCGGCCGCGTGCGGGCCATGGCCCAGACCGTCGGCCACCAGCACGGCCGCGCGCGCACCGTCCAGCGCCAGCGCCCAGGCATCGCCGCAGGCCTGTTCTCCCGGCGCGCGAACCATCACCGCGCCCCAGCGCCAGGCCGCAGGCGCGCGCTTGTGTGTCTCGGGGCGCACGCGCGCCAGCAGCACCGTGCCCACCCCGAGTTCGGAGTGCAGGTCGAAGTCACTGGCCAGCCGGCGCACCGCCCCCAGCCCCGTGCCCGGCGTGCCGCCGGTGGAAAAGCCATCGGCCAGCGCGCGCGCCGTGTCGGCGATGCCGGGGCCGTCGTCCAGCGCGAGTACCTCCACCTCGGGTTGCCCCAGCTGGCGCTGGGCGATCAGCAGCCGGCCGCCACGGGCGTGGCGCACGAGGTTGTTGCCCAGCTCGGTGACGACCAGCGCGAGCCGGCCGGCCGTGGTCGCGTCGAGCGCGAGCTGCGTGGCCAGCTGGGCTGCATGGCGGCGCGCTTCGCCCACCCGGCTGGCATCTCCCATGGGAAACAGCACGTGCGGCGTGCCGGGCTGGATCACTTCCATCGCGTGACGCTCACACAGGTGCCCTGGCCGACGGTGGACTGGATGTCGAACTCGTGCACCAGCCGGCGGCTGCCCGACAGGCCCAGGCCCATGCCCTTGCCAGAGGTCCAGCCGTCGGTCAGCGCCTGGGCGATGTCGGGGATGCCGGGGCCCTGGTCCCGAAAGCGCAGGCGCAGGCCGCGCCGCACGCCCTGCTCGACGACGTCCCAGCACATCTCGCCGCCACCGCCGTAGGTCACGGTGTTTCGCGAGAGCTCGCTCGCGGCCGTGATCATCTTGGTCTGGTCGACCAGCGAGAAGCCCAGCTGCTGCGTGAGCTTGCGCACCAGCTGGCGGCTGGCCACGATGTCGGGCTCGCCGCGCAGCGGCAGCTGGCCGCTGGGCTCAGTCGCGTTCAAGAGACTCTCCGAGCTGGCCCTGCTCGAGCAGCTGCATGCCGCGCTTGACGTTGAGCGCCGTCTTCACGCCCTGCAGCGACAGGCCCAGCTCCACCAGCGTGATCGCCACGGCCGGCTGCATGCCGACTACCACCGTGGTGGCATCCAGCACGCGCGCGATGCCGGAAATCGACGCCAGCATGCGCCCGACGAAGGAGTCGACGATTTCCAGCGCCGAGATGTCGATCAGCACGCCGGTGGCGCCGGTGGTCTCGATCCTGGTGGCCAGGTCGTCCTGCAACTGCACGGCCGTCTGGTCCTCCATGTCGACCTGGATGGTGACGAGCAGCGCGCTGCCCATCTGCAGGATGGGGATGCGGTACATGGCCGTGGACTCAGGCCGTGCGCGCGACGGTCCAGCCGCTGCGCTTGAGCGCCAGGGCCAGTGCCGCTGCCAGGCTGGCCTTGGTGGTCACGCCCTGCAGGTCCACGCCCAGGTGCACGATGGTCTGTGCGATCTGCGGGCGCACGCCACTGATGATGCAGTCCGCGCCCATCAGGCGGATCGCCGTCACGGTCTTGATCAGGTGCTGCGCGACCAGCGTGTCCACGGTCGGCACGCCGGTGATGTCGATGATGGCCAGCTCCGATTCGGTCTCGACGATCTTCTGCAGAAGCGCCTCCATGACCATCTGCGTGCGGCTGGAGTCCAGCGTGCCGATCATGGGCACGGCCAGCACGCCTTCCCACAGCTTGATCACCGGCGTGGACAGTTCCAGCAGTTCTTCCTGCTGGCGCGCAATCAGTTCTTCACGCGTGCGCTGGAAGGCCGTCGCCGTCCATTGCGCCATGGCGTCGAGTTTGGTGGTGACGCTGACGACGGCCTGCAGCAGGGTCTGGCTGTCCTGGCCCAGGCGCTGCTGCAGTGCGGCGAAGATCGGCAGCTTGAGCGCCAGCACGAAAGCGCTGGTGTCGCCCGCACTCTGACCCTGCGCGGCCCGCGCGGCCGAAAGGGCCTCGAGCAGGCGGCGTGCGCCGGACCAGCCGGCACCATGCAGGTCGTCGGGCGCATCGCCCTGCAGGGCCTGCAGCAGCGCATCGAACACACCTTCGGCCTCTTCGCGGGTGGCAGCGCTGGCACTAGCGCCATGCGTGGCGGTGGTCCACGCCTGGAGCAGGGTGGCACGCTCGTCGCGCAACAGCGCGATCAGGGTCTGGGCATGGGAAGCCATGGGGATCCTCGGGCAGGTCTTGTCGGACCGGTTGCGGGCGCACCGCACCGGTGTTTTTTGCCACATAAATTTTAGGAGTCGCGACAAGGGTTCCGCTGGCGGAGCATGCAAGTCGCGGCGTTGTCCTGCAAACAGGGAGCGTGGCCACCCTCAGGGCCGGCCGCGCACGGGCACCAGCATCGGTCCGCCCATGCGCCTGCGCCGGGCCCCACGACAACAAAGGAAGCGTCCATGGATGCACGACAGGAGGAGGCCCCGGAGCCCGTTGCCGCCGCGCCCGCGCCGGAGGGTGGGCATGCGCTGCCCGATGCGGCGGTCGACATGCGCAATGCTGCGCTGGCCGTGCTGGCGGTGCTGGCCTGCGTGTTCGCGTTGCGCTGGGCGGCGCAGGTGTTCATTCCCCTCATGATGAGCCTGCTGCTCACCTACGCGCTGTCGCCGGCGGTGGAGCGGCTGGCGCGCTGGCACGTCTCGCGCTGGATCGGCGCCGCTGTGGTGCTGCTCGCGTTGCTGGGTGCCATCGGCTTCACGGGTTACCGGCTGGCCGGCAGCGCCGGTGCGCTGCTCGACGCACTGCCCGTGGCCGCCCAGAAGCTGCGCCTGCACATCCAGGCCAGCCAACGGCCCGGCGACGTGAGTGCGCTGAGCACCGTGCAAAAGGCCGCGGCCCACCTGGAGCAGGCGACCGAGGGCGCAGCCGAGCCGCCGCGCCGCGGCGTCCAGCGCGTGACCATCGAGCGGCCGCGGTTCAACGTACGCGACTACCTGTGGACCGGCACCATGGGCCTGATCAGCATGGCGCTGCAGCTCACGCTGGTGACCTTCATGACCTATTTCGCGCTGGCATCGGGCACGATGTTCCGGCGCAAGCTCGTGCGCATCAGCGGGGCCAGCTTCAGCCGGAAGAAGATCACCGTGCAGGTGCTGGACGACATCGTCGGCCACGTGGAGCGTTACCTGCTGGTGCAGATCCTCACCAGCGCCATCGTCGGCCTGGCCACCGGCATCGTGTTCTGGGCCTTCGGGCTGGAGAATGCCGCGGTCTGGGGCATCGTGGCCGGCGTCACCAACCTGATTCCCTACCTGGGTTCGCTGCTGGTCATGGTGGGCGCCGGACTGCTCGCGCTGCTGCAGTTCGACAGCTACCACATGGCGCTGCTGATCGCCGGCAGCTCGCTGGCCATCCACACCCTGGTCGGCCAGCTGCTGGTGCCCTGGCTCACCAGCCGCACCAGCCGCATGAACCCGGTGGCGGTGTTCGTGGGCGTGATCTTCTGGGGCTGGCTCTGGGGCGTGCCGGGCCTGCTGCTGGGCATCCCGATCATGATGGTCATCAAGGCCATCTGCGACCACGTGGAAGACCTGCAGCCGGTGGGCGAGTTGCTCAGCGACTGATCTTGTCGAGGAAACCCAGCAGTGCGTCGGGGTCGAGCGGCTTGACCAGGTGGTGGTCGAAGCCGGCCGCGGCCGTGGCTTCGCGGTCACGCTGCTGTCCCCAACCCGTCAGCGCCACCAGCAGCAGGTCGCGGCCCGCCGGGTGCTGGCGCAGGCGGCGCGCCAGCTCGTAGCCGTCCATGCCGGGCATGCCGATGTCCAGGATGGCCAGTTCGGGCCGCAGTCCCGGCAGCAGCTCCAGCGCCTCGGCACCGCTGTAGGCGACCGCGGTGGCCATGCCGGCAGCGTCCAGGAACTCCGCCAGGCTGTCGGCCGCATCGCGGTTGTCGTCGACCACCAGAACGGTGCGCCGGGATGCCGTCGGCGCGGGTGCGTCGGCCAGTACCGCGGCGGCCGGCGTGGCCTGCAGCGGCAGCCGCACCGTGAACTCGCTGCCTTGGCCCAGCCCGGCGCTGTGTGCCGCGATGCGGCCGCCCTGCAGTTCGACCAGGCTGCGCGCCAGCGTGAGCCCGATGCCCAGGCCGCCCTGTGCCGCCTTGGACGCGCCGCTGGCCTGCACGAACATGTCGAACACGGTGTCCAGCATCTCGGGCGCGATGCCGATCCCGTCATCGCGCACACTGACCACGGCCTCGCCGCCCGTGGCCTGCGCGGCCAGCACGAGGTGGCCCCCGGGCGGCGTGTAGCGGGCGGCGTTGTTGAGCAGGTTGGCGAAGACCTGGGTCAGGCGCACGCCGTCGCCGTGCATGGGCAAGGGGGCATCGGGCAGCTGCAGTTGGAGGCGATGGCCCGCGGCGTCGATCAGCGGGCGGCTCAGTTCCACCGCGTCGCGCAGCACCTGCTGCAGATCGATGGCGGCGGTGTCCAGTTCGATCCGGCCCCGCGTGATGCGCGAGATCTCCATGAGGTCGTTGACCAGCCGCACCATGTGGTCGACCTGGCGCCGCATCATGTCGTAGTGGCGCTCGGCCTCGTCCGGGCCCGGGCGCTTGCGCTTGAGCAGCGTGAGCGCGGTCTGCAGCGGCGCCAGCGGGTTGCGCAACTCGTGCGCCAGCGTGGCCAGAAACTCTGTCTTGCGCTGGTCGGCCAGCCGCAAGCCTTCCAGCGTTGCGCGCAAGTCGTATTGCCGGTTGCGCGCGCGCAGTGCCGACCGCACCGAACTCACGAACGCCGCTACCCGCATCGGCCGCTCGATCACCGTGACGTTGGCCACACTGTCCATGGCCTCGGCCACGACGCGCGAATCGGCGCCCTGACGCGCCAGCACCAGCACCGGCAGATCGGACCACGGTGGCTGTCGCTGCAGGGCCTGCGTAAGCCCTGTGGCAGCCGGCTCAGCGAGCGCCTCCTCGGCCAGCACCAACGCACCAGCGCCGTGTGCCAGTTCGTCCGCCAACGCGGCCAGTGTGGTGCAGTTCTGCACCTGCACGCCGGCGCGCTCGAGCACCGCCCGTGTCATCAGCGCGTCCCTCGCTGTCGCAGCACGCATCAGAACCCGGCGTTCGAGCGCGTCGGCAGCGTCGCTCATGAAGGGTCGCTGGCCGGCGCATCGACCGGGACGGGCACGCCAGTCAGGATGCCGCGGAAGTCGCGCAAGGGCTCGCCGATGTGGATGCCGGTTTCCGTGAGCGAAAAATCGCGGATGGTGCGCTCGTGATGGCCACCGCGCTTCTTGACGACCGAGATCGCCTGGCGCACCTCGCCGGCCAGTTCGAAGTAGCGCAGCAGCACCACTGCATCGGCCAAGTAGCTGGCGTCCACCGCCGCGGTCATGTTGCCGCCGACCAGGCCATGGTGTGCGCCGACCATCAGGGTGGCCACACCGTTCTGGCCGAGGTAGGTCAGCAGCTCGTGCAGCTGCACGATGAGGAAGTGCTCGTCCGGCATGGCGTTCAGGTAGCCGTTCAGGCTGTCGATCAGCAGCACCTTGGCCTGGTGCCGGATGACGGCCTCGCGCACCAGATGCACGAACTCGCCCGGCGAAAGTTCCGCCGGATCGACCTGGCGCACGCGGATCAAGCCCTGGTCGATGAAGGGGCCGAGCTCCATGTCCATGCCGGCGCTGCGGGTGCGCAGCGTATTGATGCTTTCGTCGAAGATGAACAGCGCCGAGCACTCGCCGCGGCGCGCTGCCGCCAGCGCGAATTGCACGCCCAACGTGGACTTGCCGGTGCCGGGCGCCCCGACGAACAGGGTGCTGGTGCCGCGTTCGATGCCGCCGCCCAGCAGTGCATCCAGCGCCGGCAGGCCGCTGGACATGCGCACCTGTTCCAGTGGCTTGTGGTGTTCGGCCGCGACCAGGCGCGGATACACCAGAAGGCCGCCCCGGCCGATGGTGTAGTCGTGGTAACCGGTGCGGTATTGCCGGCCACGGTACTTGGTGACGAGCAGGCGCCTTCGCGTCGAGCCGAAATCCGCGTTGTGCTGGTCGAGCCGGATCACTGCATGCGAGATGCTCTGTACCTGCAGGTCGTGCTCCATCGCTGTCATGTCGTCCAACAGCAGCACGGTGCAGTTGCGCCCGGCAAAAAACTGCTTGAGTGCCAGGATCTGGCGGCGGTAGCGCAGCGAGTTGCCGGCCAGCAGGCGCAGCTCCGACAGCGAATCGAACACCACGCGCTGCGGGCGCAGCAGTTCCACGTCGGCCAGGATCTTGAGTGTGGTCTCGCTGAGTTCCACCTCGGACGGGTGGAACATGGTGTATTGCTCCTCCGGCTCGAGAGCGTCGTTGTTGGGCAGCATCTCGCGCACGTGCACACCTTGCAGGTCCCACCCGTGCGAACGGGCCACGCCGGCCAGTTCTTTCGCGGTTTCCGACAGCGTCACGTACAGCACCGATTCGCCGCGCCGCGCGCCCTCGAGCAGGAACTGCATCGCGATCGTGGTCTTGCCCGCGCCGGGCGCGCCTTCCAGCAGGTACAGCCGGTTGAGCGTGAGGCCGCCGCCCAGCACGTCGTCCAAGCCCGGCACGCCGATCTGCGCCATGGCTTCGATGGGTTCGGCAGAAGAGGAAAGCAGGTCGGCCACGTGTTGCTCCGTGCGTTGGTTGGGCTGGGTGGTCCATCGACCTTGCCGGCGGTTATACACGCCTGCACCACCGAATTCGCGGTTTGCGCAACGGTCCGCCGCCCGGCGAACAAGGGTCGGGGTGCAGTCCTACAGGCCCGCTCCAGGAATGGCGAGAATGGCGCCCCACCGTGTCTTGGACCTGCGGCATGAACCACTCCTTGCGTTGGATACCTTTGCTGGCCTGCTCGACCATCGCCCTGCCGTTGCCCGGACAAGCCCAGACCGATGTCCCTGCGCTGGCAGCCACGGTGGTCACCGCGACGCGCACCGAAGCCGATCCGCAGGACGTGCCGGCCTCGATCGGCAGCGTCGCCGGGGACGATCTGCGCCAGGGCCGTGCCCAGGTCAACATCTCCGAGGCCCTGGGCAGCGTGCCGGGCCTGCAGGCGCGCGAGCGCCAGAACTACGCCCAGGACGTGCAGATCTCCATGCGCGGCTTCGGCACGCGCGCCACCTTCGGCATCCGTGGCCTGCGCCTGTACGTGGATGGCATCCCGGCCACGCAGCCCGATGGCCAGGGCCAGCTCTCGCATGTCGACCTGGCATCGGCCGAGCGCATCGAGGTGCTGCGCGGGCCGTTTTCGGCCCTGTACGGCAACTCTTCCGGCGGCGTGCTGCAGGTGTTCACCGAGGAAGGCCGCGGCGCGCCCAGGCTGCGGCTGGACACGGCCGCCGGCAGCGACGGCCTGCTGCGGTTCGGCACCAAGCTCAGCGGCAACACGGGGCCGAACGACAGCGGCGTGGGCTACGTGCTTTCGGCCAGCCGCTTCGCCACCGACGGGTACCGTGAGCACAGCGCGGCGCGGCGCACCCTGGCCAATGCCAAGCTCACACTCCGACCGCACGAGGATGGCAAGCTCACGCTGGTGGCGAACCGCGTGGTGCTGCCCAAGGCCGACGATCCGCTGGGGCTGACGCGCGCGCAGTGGCAGGCCAATCCGCGCGGCGTCGATCCGGCGGCGCTGAGCTTCGACACCCGCAAGAACATGGACCAGACGCAGGCCGGACTGGTCTACGAGCACTACGTCAGCGAAGCCCACGCGCTGCAGGCCACGCTGTACGGCGGGCAGCGCGGCACGACGCAGTTCCAGTCGATCCCGGTGGCGCCGCAGAACAACCCGCGCCACCCCGGCGGCGTGATCGACCTGGACCGCGACTATGCCGGCGCCGATCTGCGATGGACCTGGCGGACGCAGTTGGCCGACGCCCCGCTGACCATGGTGGCGGGGCTGGCCTACGATGGCCTGCGCGAGGACCGACGGGGTTATGCCAACTTCGTCGGCACCACGCCGGGTGTGCAGGGCGCGCTGCGCCGCGACGAACGCAACCGCGTCAACAACATCGACCAATACCTGCAGGCGGACTGGCGCGTGACCGAGCGCTGGACGCTGAACGCGGGTCTGCGGCACAGCCGCATCCGGTTCGATTCACAGGACCGCTACATCACGGCCGCCAATCCCGACGACAGCGGTGCGGCGCGCTACAGCGCCACCTTGCCCGTGCTGGGCGCGAGCTTTGCGATCACCGAGAGCCTGCGGGTCTACGCCTCGGCCGGCAAGGGCTTCGAGACGCCCACGCTCAACGAGATTTCCTACCGTCCCGACCAGCAACCCGGCCTGAACTTCGCGCTGAACCCGGCCCGCAGCAAGAGCGTGGAAGCCGGTCTGAAGCACCGCAGTGCCGCCTTGGGCGAATGGACCGCCGCAGTGTTCCGCACCGGCACCGAGGATGAGATCGTGACCAGCACCGTCAACGGGCGCTCCACCGCGCAGAATGCCGGCAAGACGCGCCGCAACGGCCTCGAACTGGCCTGGGAGCAGCGCCACCTGCAGCACCTGCGCACGCAGGTGGCCCTCACCTGGCTCGATGCGCGCTACCGCGAGGGCGCCAACGCGGGCGCGCACATGCCGGGCCTGGCCAAGAGCAGCCTGTATGCCAGCGCCGGCTGGGTCCCTCCGCAGGGCTGGCGCGCCGGTGCCGAATGGCGTTTGCTGAGCAAGGTCTACGTCAACGACGCCAACAGCGACGCAGCATCCGGATATGGCGTGCTGGGTCTGTACACGGGTTACGCCGCGCGCCTGGGAAGCTGGCAGCTGGAGGGCTTCGTACGCGCCGACAACCTGCTGGACAAGCGCTATGCCGGCTCGGTCATCGTCAACGAGGGCAACAGCCGCTTCTTCGAACCCGCACCGGGCCGCAACTGGTTGGTCGGGCTCTCGGCCACGCTCGCGCTGTAGAAGAAAAAAGGGCGCCGCGCGGCGCCCCTTTCCCTGACGGCACTTGCTGCCTTACTTCTGGCCGCTGGCGTCCTTCCCGGCATTTGCCGCGCTGCCCGGCAGGTCGTTCTTCTGCTCGCCGCTCTGGCGGTTCTTGCGCCAGGTGTCGAACTCGTCGGAGAACTTCTTGTAGCGCTCGCCGCGCCACGACTGGTAGTCCTCGTCCAGGTTGCGCATCTGCTGTTCGCGCCATTGCTGGTAGTCGGGATCGTGGTGGTGCTGCTGCTGGCGGCCGCCCTGGTAGGAGCCATAACCCAGCTGGTCGCCGTAGCCGCCATAGGTCTGGCTGCCGGCGTAGGGGCCGGTGTTGGAACGGTAGCCGCCGGAGCCGCCCTGGTAGCGCTCGTGGCCGTAGCGGTCCTCGTCGCTGCCGTAGGCGCGGTTCCAGTCGCGGCCTTCGTCGTAGCCGTAGCCGCCCTGGCGGTAGCTCTGGTTGCGGTAATGAGCATCCGCGCCGCCGTATTCGCCGCTGCGGCGCTCGTCGCGGCTGCCGTAGCCCTGGTAGCCCGGGTTGCGCATGTAGCCCGGCCGGTTGTAGCCGGGATCGGCCTGCCAGTCCCGCTGATAGCCGCCGCTCGGGCCGCCGTGCACATCGGGTGCGCTGGCGCGGCCGTAGCTGGCCTGGGCCGGGTCGTGGCGGTGCAGGTCGCTGCCTTCCTGGCGTGCGCCCCAATTGCGCGCGTCACGCCGGCTGTCTTCATAGCGCTCGCCTCCGTGCTGGCGCTGCTGGTCGGCGTACTGTCCCATCTGGTTGCGGTTGTTTTCGTGCCACGCGTCCTGCTGGTCGTGGCGTTGATCGCGTTGTGCCATCGTGCTTCGCTCCTGTGCATTGCGGTTGTGGAATCGGCAGTGCCATGTGCGGCTGCCGCGCTGTGAATGGCAGGTTGCGGCGCGCGCCGCGGGCCGCGGGCCGGGATCGGCGCCAAGCTCCGGTAGGACGGCGCCGACCCGGTCTCAGCCGCCTGGGGCGGAAGCCGGCGGTGCCGCTGGCAGGGCGGACGCCGGGTTGTTCGCCGGTTCCGGCGTGGGGGGCGGTGCAGCACTGCCCGCGCCGCTGCTGCCCTGCGGGGTTTCTGTGCCGGGGCTCTTGCCGGTGCCGCCGCCGCTGCCCATGCTCTCGGGCGCCGTCGGTGTGGTCGCCGGCGCGCTGGACGCGGTGGCGGGCGCGTTGGCAGTGCTGCCGGAGACGCCCGGCGTGGGCGCTTCGTTGCGCTGGCAGGCGCCCAGCAAGGTGGCGATGGCGAGGGCGCCGACGGCGTGCAGACCGTGGCGCAGCTGGATCGAAGGCATGTTGGGTCTCCCAAAGGATTGGAAGCAGCCCATGCTGCGCACCGTGGGCGCGGCGTGTTGTAGGACGTCCACGCCGGGGCCTGACGGCCCGTCCCGCACGGCTAGGGCAGCAAGCCCACGCCCGGTGCGCTGGCCACCGCCTGCGCTGCGCGCGGCAGCACCACGCTGAAGCAGGTCCTGCCCTCTGCCGATACGACTTGCAGCTGGCCACCGTGTGCGCGCACGATCTCGCGCACGATGTACAGACCCAGGCCCAGGCCTTCGTTGCGCGTGCTGGCGCGCCGCGACGGGGCCTCTTCGGCACGGGCGCGGCCGCTGCGGAAGGGGTCGAAGATGTGCGGCAGCAACTCGGCCGGAATCTCGCCGCCGTTGCGCACCGACAAGCGCACGCTGGTGGCGTGGCTGCCGTCCAGCGCCACCTCGACGGTCTCGCCGTCGCCATGCCGCAAAGCGTTGCCGATCAGGTTGGACAGCACCTGCGTGAGCCGGTCTTCGTCCCAGTCCCCCTGCAGGTTGCCGTGCAGGTCCAGCCGCACCTGTTTGTCGGGGCGCGTGCTCTGGCGCTCCTGCACCACGCGCTCGGCCAGCACGCCGAGGTCGAAGCGTTCGCTGACCATGGGCATGCCGCCGCCCTGGCGCGTGCGGGCCAGGTCCAGCATGTCCTCGATCATGCGGCCCATCCACTGGCCGCTGCGCAGCAGGCGCTGGGCCACGGTGCGCGTGGTCTCGTCGGGACGGCGCAGCAGCAGCTCGGCCGCCGTGGTGATCGCCGACAGCGGGCCGCGCAGGTCGTGGCCCAGCACGGCGGTGAACAGCTCGTGCAGGCACAGTGTCTCGGTGCGCTCCTGCAGGTTGCGCGCCAGCTGCTGCTTTTGCCGGTACAGCTGGAAGAACACGCCGGCCTTGCCGCACAGCACGTGCGGCTCGACAGGCTTGTAGAGGAAATCCACCGCGCCGGCCTCGTAGCCGCGGAACATGCGCTGCGCATCGCGCGTGCCGGCGGTCACGAAGATGATGGGCACGTGGCGCGTGCGCTCCATGCCGCGCATCATCTCGGCCAGCTCGAAGCCGTCCATCTCGGGCATCTGCACGTCCACCAGCGCCAGCGCCACCTCGTGACGCAGCAGCAGCTCCAGCGCTTCGGTGCCCGAACGGGCCTGCAGCACCTGGACCTCTTCGCTCTGCAGCAGCGCGGCGAGCGCAAGAAGGTTCTCGTCGAGGTCGTCGACGATCAGGCACTTGATCGGCTCGGGCCGCTCGGCGGGGCCGGCGCCGACGGCGCCGCCTGCTGCGAAGGGGCGTGGAGGGGTCATGCCATCTCCCTGGCCTGCGAGGCCGCGTCCAGTGTGCCCAGCAGCGCGACCAGCGCACGCAGCGGCAGCACGAAATCGGCCGGCCCCATGGCCAGAGCGCACTCCGGCATCAGCGGCATCTGCGCATCGGCCGGGTCCTGCACGGCCGTGAGGCCGCCGGCGGCGCGCACACTGGCCAGGCCTTCGGCACCGTCCTGGTTGCCGCCGGTCAGCACCATGCCCAGCAGGCGGGGGCCGTAGAGGTCAGCGGCGGACTGGAACAGCACGTCGATGGCCGGGCGCGAATAGTGCACCGGGGCATCCACCGAGAGCGCCAGCTGCGGACCGGTGTCCAGCAGCAGGTGGTAGTCCGGCGGCGCGAAATAGACATGGCCGGGCTCGATGGGTTGCTTGTCATGGGCCTCGCGCAGCGGCACGGCGCAGCGCGGCGCGAAGATCTCCACGAGCAGGCTGGCACGGTCGCGCGGCAGGTGCTGCACCACGAACACGGGGGCCCGCAGGCCGGCCGGCAGCGCCGGCAGCAGCTGCGACAAGGCCTCGATGCCTCCAGCCGAGGCGCCGATCACGACCGCGTCCACGCGGCCTGCGAGCGATGGGGCCGCTGTCATACGTTCTTCTGGTAGATGCGCTCTTCGCGCACGAACTCGGAGAAGGCAGCTGCGCAGGACGAAAAGCGCAGCGATTCCTTGCTGCCCAGCCCGAGAAAGCCCTTGCGGCACAGCGCGTCGCGGAATAAGCCGAGCGCGCGGTCCTGCAGCGGCCGGTCGAAATAGATCAGCACGTTGCGGCAGGAGACCAGCTGCATCTCGGCGAACACCGAATCGGTGGCCAGGCTGTGGTCGGAAAACACCACGTTGCGCCGCAGGCTCTTGTCGAACACCGCACGGCCGTAGGCGGCCGTGTAGTAGTCCGACAGCGAGCTCTTGCCCCCCGCACGCTGGTGGTTGAGCGTGAAGCCGGCGATGCGGTCCAGCTCGTAGACGCCGGCCTCGGCCCGCTGCAGCGCCTGCGGGTTGATGTCGGTGGCGTAGATCAACGTGCGCTCCAGCAGGCCTTCCTCGCGCAGCAGGATGGCCAGCGAATAGACCTCCTCGCCGGTGCTGCAGCCCGCCACCCAGACCTTGAGCGAGGGGTACGTGCGCAGCAGCGGCACCACCTCGCGGCGCAGCGCGAGAAAGTACGCGGGGTCGCGGAACATCTCGCTGACCTGCACCGTGAGGTAATCCAGCAGGGCCGGGAAGAAGTCTGCCTGGTGCAGCACCTTGTCCTGCAGTTGCGACAGGGACGTGCAGGAGAAACGCCCCATCGCGGCCTTGAGCCGGCGCCGCAGCGAGGCCTGCGCATAGCCGCGGAAGTCGAAGTGCCAGCGCAGGTAGATGGCGTCCACGAGCAGGCCCATCTCGATGTCGAAGGTGCGGTCGGACATGGTTCACTTCGGCATCCAGACGCGGAGCAGGGAGAGCAGGCGCTCCACGTCCAGCGGCTTGGCGATGTAGTCGTTGGCGCCGGCGGCCAGGCACTTCTCCTGGTCGTCGCGCATGGCCTTGGCGGTCAGCGCGATGATGGGAAGCTTCTTCCATTCGGGGCGCTTGCGGATCTCGCGCATGGCGGTCAGCCCGTCCATCTCCGGCATCATGATGTCCATCAGCACGAGATCGATGCGGGCCTCGGCATCGGCCTCGCCGGTGCGCGTGCGTTCGAGCGCCGCCAGGGCTTCCAGGCCGTTGCGCGCCAGCGTGATCTGCGCGCCCTTGGGCTCCAGCACGCTGGTCAGCGCGAAGATGTTGCGCACGTCGTCCTCGACCACGAGGATGCGCCGGCCCTCCAGCGTGGCGTCGCGGTCGCGCGCCAGGCGCAGCAGCCGCTGGGCCTCGGCCGGCAGCTGCGCCTCCACCTGGTGCAGGAACAAGGTGACCTCGTCGAGCAGCCGCTCGGGCGAGCGGGCGTCCTTGATGATGATGGACTTGGAGAAGCGGCGCAGCTGCTGCTCCTCGGCATGCGTGAGGGAGCGGCCGGTGTAGACGATCACGGGCGGAAAGGCCGTGCCCTCCTGCGCCGCCATCTGCTCCAGCAGCTCGTAGCCGGACAGGTCGGGCAGGTTCAGGTCCATGATCATGCAGTCGAAGGTCTGCTCCGACAGCGCGCGCAGTGCCGCCGCAGCGTCGGCGACCGCGCGGATCTCCACGTCCGGGCCGGCGAGCAGCTGGCCGATGCTCTCGCGCTGGCGCGCATCGTCCTCGACCACCAGCACGCGCCGGATGCCTTGCGAGATCTTGGCCTCCAGCCGCTGCAGCGCCTCCACGAGCTGGGTGCGTTTGACGGGCTTGAGGTCGTAGCCCACGGCACCGCGCTCGAGCGCCTCCTGCGTGTAGTCGGCCACCGAAACCACGTGCACCGGGATGTGGCGCGTGCGCGCGTCGTGCTTGAGCTGGTCCAGCACACCCAGGCCTGAGTGGTCGGGCAGGTTCATGTCCAGCAGCACGGCACTGGGGCGGTACTGCAGCGCGGCGGCCAGGCCGTCGGCCGCACTGTGCGCAAGCACGCACTGGAACTGCATCTCGTGGGCAAGGTCGCGCAGGATGGCGGCGAAGCGCTGGTCGTCCTCGATCACGAGGATCAGCCGCGCACCGGGGCGCAGCGCATCGCGGTCGTCCTGCAGCACCTGCGGGGCGGGGCTGGCGGCCGGGGGCGCCGCCGACACGGGCGCGGGTGCGATGCTGCGCAGCACGCGCTGCGGGGCCACGGCCGGCACGCGAGCAGGCAGGGCGGGGGGCTGCTCGGGCTGACGCGGCACATGGCGCGCCGGCAGTGTCAGCGTGAAGGTGCTGCCGGCACCCGCCTGGCTCTGCACCGTGAGCGTGCCACCCAGCAGGTGCGCCAGATCGCGCGAGATCGACAGGCCCAGCCCCGTCCCGCCGTAGCGCCGGTGCGTGCTGCCGTCGGCCTGGCGGAAGGCCTCGAAGATGAGTTCGTGCTGCTCGGGCGCGATGCCGATGCCGGTGTCGCGCACCGCCAGCTGCGCGCCGCCATCGGGACCGGCGGCCAGCAGCAGCTCCACTGTGCCGCTGGGCGTGAACTTGATGGCGTTGGACAGCAGGTTCTTGAGGATCTGGCCCAGGCGCTGTGCGTCGGTCACGATCTGGCGCGGCGCGTCGGGTGCGATGTCGACGGACAGGCGCAGGCCCTTTTGCCCCGCAGCCGGCTGCAGGCTCTTGGCCAGGCCTTCGAGCAGGCCGGACAGGCGCACGGTCTCGGCGTGCACCTCGACCTTGCCGGCCTCGATCTTGGACAGGTCCAGGATGTCGTTGATCAGCGTCAGCAGGTCATTGCCGGCCGAGGAGATGGTCTGTGCGTACTTGACCTGCTCGTCCGTGAGGTTGCCGCCCTTGTTGTCGGCCAGCAGCTTGGCCAGGATCAGTGTGGAATTGAGCGGAGTGCGCAGCTCGTGGCTCATGTTGGCCAGAAACTCGCTCTTGTACTGGTTGGAGCGCTCCAACTCGGCCGCCTTGGTGCTCAGCACTTCTTGCGAACGCTGCAGCTCGTCCTTCTGCACCTGCAGCTGCTGCGCCTGTTCCTCCAGTTGCGCGTTGCTCTGTTCCAGCTCGCTCTGCTGCACTTCCAGCTGGGCCTGCGACTCGCGCAGCGCCCGGCCCTGTTCCTCGAGCTCCTCGTTGGACACGCGCAGTTCTTCCTGCTGCGCCTGCAGTTCCTCGGCCTGGCGCTGGGTTTCCTCCAGCAGCTCCTCGAGCCGGCTGCGGTCGTGCGAGGTGCGCACGGCGATCGCGAGCGTCTCGGACATGCGCTCGAGCAACTGCTCGTCGACCGGCTCCAGCTTGCGCGTGAAGCCCAGCTCGAGCACGGCGCGCACGCGCCCGTCGACCTGGGCCGGTGCCACCAGCAGCTCGCGCGGGTCGGCGCTGCCCAGCGTGGAGTTGATCGGCAGGTAGCCGGCCGGCACGTCGGTCACGCGCAGCGTGCGCCTTTCTTTGGCGGCCTGGCCCAGCAGGCCGTCGCCCGGCCGCACCTGGGCGCTGCCGGCCGCTGCGGCGAAGGCAGCGAGCCGGCGGAAGCTGCCGTCGCGCTCGGCCAGGTACAGCGCGCCGACCTGCGCATTCAGATAGCCGGCCAGGTAACTGAGCACGTTCTCACCCAGCGTCTCGAGCCGGTGTTCGCCCTGCACGCGCTCGGCGAGGCCCGCCTGGCCGGCGCGCAGCCAGACCATGTCCTCGCGCAGGCGGTGCTCGCGCACCGCGATGCCGGCGGAGACCAGGATCAGCACCAGCAGCGTGGCTGCACCGCCGCCCTGCACGCGCGAGGAGTAGTCCACCGCCTGCTGCCAGTCGGCCTGGCGTTCGGCGCGACGCGCCACTTCCTCGCGCAGGGCTTCGTCGGCCAGCGCGCGCAGGCCGTCCATGGCGTCCTTGCCGCGGTCGCTGACCACGATGGCCAGCGCGCCCGGCCCGTCGCCAGCGCGGCGCAGCGCAATGGTCTGCGCGAGCTCCTCCAGCTTCAGATCGGCATAGCGCAGCAGCCGCTGCACGCGGTCGAGCTGCTGGGGGTTGTCGGCCAGCAGTCTCTGCAGCTGCTCGAAGGTGGCGGCCAGGTTCACCCGCGCGTCGGTGTAGGGGCGCAGGTAGGGCTCCTGCCCGGTGATGAGGAAGCCGCGCTGGCCGGTTTCCGCGTCCTTCATGTGCGAGAGCAGCGCGTTGATCTGCTCGATCACGCGCGTGGCCTGGGTCACCCGGTCGGCCGTGCGGGCCCGGGTTTCCATGGCCTGGAATGAGAACCAGGCGATGGCGGCCACTGCGAGGATCGCGACACTGAAGCCCGCCAAGCTGGCCAGCGGCAGGGGCCAGCGCGAACGCGTGCGGCCCGTGGAGGAGGGGGGGAGCGTGTTCACGGCCGTTGCCGGGGGCGGCCGCACGGGGCGCGCATGGCGTGGCGGGGGGCGGATGCGGCAAACATGGGCATGAGGTAGGAGATTCTAGAAATCGACATCCCGCCTTCCTGTAGGACCAGTCCTATGCCGCTGTCGGAAAGCAGCGGGGCAGCTGGCCGACTGCGGCGCGGCCGCTTGCGAGGCGCACTCTATACTGCGCCGCCGCCCCATTGCCCATTGCAAGGACTGCCGCCATGACCACAGCAGAACAACACCCCGCGCTGGCCGCCGTGCTGGCGGTGCTGGCGCGCGAAACGCAGACGCCCGTGGCGCCCGCGGTGCAGGCGGAGATCGCCAGCATCCTCGCTGGGCGCCACGGCGTGCCGGCCGAACTGGCGGTGGACCAGCGCGAAGTCACCATCCTCGTGGCCGACCTGCGCGGCTTCACGGCGCTGACGGCCACGCAGCCGGCCGGCACCATCGTGACCATGCTGAACCTGTGCCTGTCGCGGCTCTCGGAGGTGGTGTTCCGCTACGAGGGCGTGATCGACAAGTTCAACGGCGACTCGCTGACCGTGCTGTTCGGCGCACCCGCCGCGCGCGAAGACGACGTGCTGCGCGCGCTGTGCTGCGCCGTGGAAATGCAGCTGGCCATGCGCGACCTGAACAACCACTACCTGCGACGCCAGATGCCCGAGCTGCACCTGGGAATCGGCGTGAACACGGGCGTGGTGATGGCCGGGCGCTTCGGCAGCCAGGCGTACTCGGAATACGCCGTGATCGGCAACGAAGTCAGCCTGGCTTCGCGTATCGAGTCGTTCAGCCTGCGCGGCCAGGTGCTGATCAGCGAGAACACCTACGCGCGCTGCAACGGCGTTGCCTCGGCCACCGAGCCCAAGGAAGTCTTCGTGGCCGGCAAGAGCTTGCCGGTCAAGGTGCGCGAGTTGATCGCCATCGCCTCGCGGCGCCTGAAGGTGCCGCGCCAGGAGTTTCGCCGCAGCCACCGCGTGGAAGTGCGCGTGCCCTGCAGCATGCGCCGTCTCGACAACGGACAGCCCGTGGGCGAGCCCCAGCGTGCGCTGATCCGCGACGTGGGCTACCACGGCCTGCTGCTCGAACTGGAGCGCCCGCTGTCCGTTCAGGATGAAGTGGCGCTGGCCTTCGACCTGACGCTGGTGGACTACCAGGTGAACGACGTGCGCGCCCGCGTGACCAAGGTCAAGCGCGAGGAGGGCCGGCTGCTGGCCGGCCTGGAGTTCACGCACATCGGCGTGGAGACCAACGCCAAGATCCAGATGTTCGTGCAGTTGCTGGTCGGGGCCGGCTGAGCGCAGCGCAGGCCCGGCAGCGCCGCGCGCCCGCGGCCTGCCGCGTCCACGTGGGCCGGGCACGCCGCCGCGCGGGCGCGGCGCGGGCGGCGCCCGGCAGGGCCGCTCACTTCGGCAAGGCCTCCACCTCCCGGGTCCAGCGGTCGATCAGCCGCTTGCGCTCGGCCGACTTGCCGTACTTCTCGAAGTCGTACTTGATGAGCTTGACGCTGTCGATGGCGGGAATGCGCGGGTCGGGCTTGAAGGTGCGGTTGGCCGGCGTCTGGTAGCTGCCGACCGTGGCACCGATGGCCTGGCCGGCCGGGCCCATGAGCCAGTCATAGTACTTCTGCGCGTTGGCCTTGTTGCGCGCACCCTTCACGAGCGCGATGCCGCCGATCTCATAGCTCGTGCCCTCGCAGGGCGCGGCGGTCTTCACGGGGTACTTGTCGAGCTTCCACTTCTCGAAGTTGAAGGCGAAGGTCACGCCGATCGCCACCTCGCCCTTGGCCACGTTGGGCGCCTGGGCCTGGCCGCTGCGCGTGTACTGGGTCACGTTGCGGTGCAGTTTCTTGAGGTAGTCGAAGGCGGCGTCCTCGCCCATCTGCTGCACCAGGCCGGCGATGACGGTGTAGGCCGTGCCGCTGGAGGCCGGGTGAGAGATCTCGATCTCGCCCTTGTATTCGGGCTTGATCAGGTCGGCCCAGCACTTGGGCTCGGGCAGGCCCTTCTTCTTGAGCAGCTCGGTGTTGTAGCCGAAGCCGATGGTGCTGGTGTAAAAGCCCCCGACCTGGTTGCCGCTCATGGCGTACTGGCGCACGGACCATTCGTGCAGGTCGTTGATGTAGGCGGGGCGGTAGGCATCGAGCAGGCCCACCTCGGCGGCCTGCAGGAAAGGGTCGCCGGTGCCGCCCCACCAGATGTCGGTCTTGGGATTCTGCGCTTCAGCGCGCAGCTGGGCCCCGATCTCGCCCGTGCCCTTGTGCGCCTGGTTGACCTTGATGCCGGTCTGGCGCGTGAACGCGGCGGCGGCGGCCTCGCACCAGGGCGCGTCGGTACTGCACAGCGCATTGACCACGCCCTGGGCCTGGGCGCCCGTGGCGAGGGCAGCGATGGCCAAGGCGGGGAGGGTGCGGATGAAGAGGGGCATGCGATCTCCTGTCGTTGTGTCGGTGCGGGCCATTGTGGGATGGCCCGGCCGCGCATGCCCTCCGGGTTTTCAGCCAGCGTTCAACCCGCCTGCGGCACCAGGTCCAGGAAGCCGCTGACCTCGGCCAGCCGGCCGTCGCCCGCAAGCAGCGCGAAGTCCGTGCCCTTGGCCACGGCGGTGGCTGCATCGGGGCCCAGCGTCCAGCGAAAGCGCAGGCGCTCGCCATGGCCGTCGGCCGCGCCATCGAGGTGAAAGCGCAGGCCGCCGAACTGCTGCTGCGCCGCGCCGATCATCTGGTCCAGTGCCGCGTGGCCCTGGGCCTGCATGAGCGGGTCGGTGTAGCGCGCGTCGGGCGCGAAGGCCTGCGCGATCGCCGCGGCGCGCGCGGCGCCGGTGGCGTTCCAGGCGGCGATGTACTGCTGGGCGATGGCCTGGTAGTCGAGGGCGGTGTTCATGGACAGGGTCTCCTGCGTTGCGGCGTTCCACCGTGGAACGCCATGGCGCAAGAGTAGGGCGCGGCCCGCGTGCAGGCCATGACCTGGCAGGTCATGGCGGCGCGGCTACATGGCCCAGATGCGTGGCGGCGTGGCCGGCAGCTGCCAGCAGGCGCCGCGCCAAGCGGCCCAGATCTGCTTCATGAGGCCCATGGCCGGCTCGACCACGGGCGCCAGCGCACGCACCACGATCACCTGCGCGTTCGGGCTGGTGGCGCCGGCCGTGGCGCGCAGCGCGTGGGCGTCGATCACGGCGCGCGCAGCGTCCAGTATCTGCTCGCGCCGGCCGCGCGCGAGCTTGTCGCCACTGGCGAAGAACAGCGTGGCGATGCAGCGCTGGCCGGCCAGGCCGAGCGGGCTATCGAGCAGCAGGGCGTCGTCGGCCGCGATGCGCGCGCGCTCGAGCCAGACGCCGGGGAGTTCCAGGTGCTGGCGCAGCTGGCCTTGGGTGAAGGGCTTGCCGGCATGCGGCAGGCCCAGCGCGGTGATGTCCCAGCCGATGAGTTCGGCGCCCGGCGCGAGCTGCAGGCGGAGCCGGTTCTCGGCCAAGCACTCGTCGTAGCACAGCGTCTCGGCCGGCAGCCATTCGAAGCGCGCGCCGGGGGCCAGCTTGAGCTCCGTGCGCTGTGCGGCGGTCTCGCCCGCGCTGCGGTAAAAGCGCGCCGCGCCCGGGGTGGTCACCAGGCCATGCGCGCCTTCGCCCACGCCGATGTCGATGTCCAGCACGTCGCCTCCCACGAGGCCGCCCGGCGGATGCACGAGCACGTTGTGGCAGATGCTCTCGCGCTCCGGATAAAGGCTTTGCAGCACGCGCAGCGGGCCCTGATGGCGGTGGCGCGCAACGCTGCGGCCGGCTTCCAAGCGGTAGTCCAGCGCCAGGCTGGCATGCCAGGCCATGGTTTCAGGGCAGCAGTTGGTACAGCCAGGTCTCGGAGAGCGTCTGGTCGCCCAGCTTGAGGAACAGCCGCAGGTCCACCGGCCCGTTGCCCTCGGGCGTGTAGTCGAACTGGGCGCGCCAGTGGCCGGCCACGTTGTTCGGCACGGCCTCGGTGAAGACGTAGGAGAAGCTGCCGCGCGGGGCGCTCAGCACGGCCTCGGGCTTGACGCCGAACGGCACGTTGGCCAGCGGTCCGCCCAGGAACTCGACCATGAACTTGCGCACGCCCTGCGGCCGCGGCTGGCCCGGCACACCGCCGCGGCCGATGCGCGTGGCCACACAGCGCGCCAGCGGCGAGGGGAAAGGTTCATCCGCAACCCAGTGCAGGCGGTAGCGCAGGTCGTAGCTGGCGCCTGCCTTGGCCGGCGCCTTGGGCACCCAGAAGGCGCCGATGTTGTCGTGGATCTCGTCGTCCGTCGGAATCTCGACGAGCTCGACCGCGCCTTCGCCGAAGTCAGACAGCGGCTCCACCCACAGGCTGGGGCGCTTGTCGTAGTTCACGCCGTCCAGGTAGTGGTCGAAGTTGCGGTCACGCTGCATCAGGCCGAAGCCCTTGGGAGATTTGTCGCCGAAGGCCGAGATGCCCGTGAACGCGGGGTTGTTGAGCGGGCGCCAGATGCGCTCACCGCCACCGGTCCACAGCGCCAGGCCGTCGGAGTCGTGCACCTCGGGACGCCAGTCGATGCCAGTGGGCTTGAGCTTGTCCGAGTACCAGTACATCGACGTCAGCGGCACCAGGCCCAGGCGCGCCACGTCCTGCCGCAGGAACAGCTTGCAATCGATGTCCATGGTCACGGCCTGGTCGCGCCGCATCTGGAAGCGGTAGGCACCCGCGATGCTGGGGCCTTCGAGCAGGGCGTAGACCACCACCGTGTTGCTGCCCTCGGCGGGCGGCTCGAACCAGACCCGCGTGAAGGCCGGGAACTCTTCGTTCTTGCCGTTCACCGCCACGTCCAGGGCCACGCCGCGCGCCGACAGGCCGTACTGGTACAGGCCGCCGATGGCGCGGAAGTACGAGGCGCCCAGGAAGGCGACCCAGTCGTTGCCCTGCCAGGGCAGCTTGGCCTGGTCGCCCAGCCTGCTCTCCTGGAAGCGAAAGCCCGCGAAGCCCGCGCCGGGGGGCAGGGCCTTGGCCGGGCTGTCCGCCGGCATCTCGAAGTAGGCCGGGTCGTAGAGGATCTCGCGGCCGCGCGCGCCGCTGCCGGCCGTGTCCAGCACGTGCATGTGCACGGGCGTCTGGAAGTAGCGGCCCATGTGGAAGAAGGTCACCGGGAAGGGGCCGGGCCCATCCTTGAACAGCGCGAAGTCTGTCTTGAACTTGAGCTTGCCGTGCGCGTCGTAGTCGATGCGCTCGAGCACATCGGCTGGCAGCGGTGGCGGTGGTGCGTGGGGCTTGGCCGCCAGCGCGCGTGCGCGCGTGACCAATTGTTCGAACGAGAACGGCGCGGCCGGGCCGAGCTTCAGGCCGGCCTGGGCCATCGCCTGCGGCGATAGCCCCAGCACGGCCAGCGCGGCGGTGGTGCCGCCGGCGGTGAGAAGGGTTCTGCGGTGCAACATCGCGCCGAATGTACCGGAGCCGCACGCCCGGTCCGAAGGGCCTGCGTCAGATGGGCGATTGGGCCACGCGGCGCTGCGGCCTGCGCCTACACACCCCGCGCCAGGGCGGCGTGCAGTCGTGGCGAAGCGGTGGCGCGATCAGTCTTCCAGGCTGTCGCGCCGGCCGCGCTGCAGCGGGGCTTCTGGTGGCGGTACCGCACTGCGCAAGGCCGATTCGCCACGCTCGGTGAGGCCGAAGATCACAGCCTCGCCCTCTTCGCCGAAGGCGGTGTTCAGCGGCCCCAGCGGGACCGAGGCGGTGATGTACTCGGCGGCCTTGAGCACGCGCACCTTGTCGACATCGCTGGCCTTGCGAACCAGCAAAGGAAAACGGGCCCTTTCGAGCCGGGCGAGATAGTCCAGCGGCATGGGTTCCTCCGTCAGCGCGTTGTCAGCCGATTGTGCGGGCGGCCGGATCGCTGGACGTGAATTTTTGTGTAACGGCCTTGTTGCGGGTGGGCCAATGCGCGCCGGCTCAGCGCGTCTGCCAGAAGCCTGTGTGCGTGGCGACCATCTCCGCTTCCACCGCGAGGACGGGGCCGACCACGGCCACCGCGCGCTGCCCGCGCGCGAAGACCTCGCGGCAGGGCAAGGACAGCGTGGGGTTCTCGGGATGGTCGCCGGTCAGCGCAAACAGGGCGGTCTCCTCGGCACCGTAGACCACGCGGCCGATGCCGGCCCAGTAGATGGTGCCAGCGCACATGGCGCAGGGCTCGAAGGTGGTGACCAGCGTGCACTGCGCCAGGTAGGCGCCGGGGTAGTTGGCCGCCGCGTGGCGCGCGAGCGTGGACTCGGCGTGGTTGACGGTGTCGATGTTGCCCTGCTCGGCCAGCACGGTCTCGCCGTCGGGCGCGACGAGCAGCGCGCCGAAGGGATGCCGGCCCATGGCCATGGCGCGCCGCGCGACCTGGTCGGCGCGGCGCAACGCGCGGATCGTCTGCTCCGGGCTCATGCGTTCTGGCTGCCGCGGTGCGCCCAGCCCGTCGTGTGCTTCTCGACATAGCTGAACAATTCGTACATCAGCATGGCCATCGCGCCGACCACGAGCAGGCCGGCGAAGGCCAGGCCCATCTGCATGGAGGAGCCCGCCGAGATCAGCAGGTAGCCGATGCCCTCGTTGGCCGCCGTCATCTCCGACACCGTGGTGCCCACGAAGGCCAGTGTGATCGCCACCTTGAGCGAGCCGTAGAAGTAGGGCAGCGAGCGCGGCAGGCCGACCTTGACCAGCACGTCCCAGCGCTTGGCGCCCAGCACGCGCAGCACGTCTTCGAGCTCCGGCTCCAGCGTGGCCAGGCCCGTGGCGATGTTGACCATGATGGGAAAGAAGCTGATCAGGAAGGCCGTCAGGATGGCCGGCCCGATGCCGATGCCGAACCACACCACAAGGATGGGCACGAAGGCGGCTTTGGGCAGGGCATTGAAGGCCGTCATGAGCGGATAGACCGCGGCATAGGCCAGCCGCGAGGAACCGATCACGAAGCCCAGCAGCACCCCGACCACGATGGCGAGACCGAAGCCCGCCATCGTGACCCAGAAGGTGCGCCAGGCATGGCCCGCGATGATGGTCTTGAACTCCCAGAACTGCTCCCAGATCCGCAGCGGGCTCGGGAAGATGAACTCCGACACGTTGAAGGCCGCGCACAGGATCTGCCACAGCGCGACGACGACGAACAGCAGCAGCCAGGGCGACCAGGCTTCGACGACTTTCTTGTTCATTGCGGCAGTGCGTTCTCGGAAGGTTTGGCTGCGCCGCTGCGGATCGCGCCGATGTGGCTGCGCAGCTCGAGCACGATGTCGGTGAACTCCTTGGTGTAGGTGATCTCGAGTTCGCGCGGGCGCGGCAGCTCGATCTCGCGCTTGACCACGAAGCGGCCCGGGCTCTTGCTCATCACGTAGACCGTGTCTGCCAGGAACACCGATTCGCGCAGGTCGTGCGTGACGAGGATCACGTTGAACTGCTGCTCGGTCCAGAGGTCGCGCAGGATGCACCAGAGCTCCTCGCGCGTGAACGCGTCGAGCGCGCCGAAGGGCTCGTCGAGCAGCAGCATCTTGGGCTCGTGGATCAGCGCGCGGCAGATGCTGGCGCGCTGCTGCATGCCGCCCGACAGTTGCCAGGGGAACTTGTCTTCGTAGCCGGCCAGGCCCACCTTCTGCAGCAGCCGGCGGGCGCGGTCCTCGTACTCCTTTCGCTTTTGCTTGAACGTGGAGCGGTAGGGCTCGACGATCTCCAGCGGCAGCAGCACGTTGTCCACGGTGGTGCGCCAGGGCAGCAGCGAGGAGGCCTGGAAGGCCATGCCCGAGATCTTGAGCGGGCCCGTGACGGGCTGGCCGTCGATGAAGATCTTGCCCATGGAGGGCATCCGCAGGCCCGTGGTCAGCTTCATGAAGGTCGACTTGCCGCAGCCCGAGGGCCCGACGATTGCGATGAACTCGCCCTTGCGGACCTTCAGGTCGATGGCTTCGACGGCGAAGTGGTTCTCGCGCAGCAACTGCTCGTTGTAGGCGAGCCAGACATCGCGAAAGTCGACGAACGGGGTGTCCTCCGCCATCACTTCTTGGCCGGCGGCAACACGTTGAGCTCGGCCGCGCTGGGCAGGAAGCTGGCGTTCCAGACCGCCTCGGGGTTCACGCGCGTCTTGGTGCCGAAGGCGTCGGACACCTGCGAGGCCATCAGCGACAGCCGGCCGGGGTTGACCTGGCCGAAGCCCTCGGCGCGCGCGTTCGGGCTGGCGATCACGGTGTCGATGGCCAGTTGGAGCCGGCGCGTTTCCAACGGCACGTTGACGATGCCATCGCGGGCCTTGACGTACTCGATGGCCGCCGGCGGGTTGGCCATGACCTCCTTGGCGCCCTTGGCGAAGGCGACCAGGAAGGCCTTCACCGCGGCCGGGTTCTCTTTGACCATCTTGGGCGAGGCGATGATGACATTGCCATACAGCTTCACCCCGTATTGCGGGTAGGGGAGCACCACCACATCCTCGACCTTGGCACCGCGCGCCTCCAGGTTCAAGAGCGAGGTGAAGGTGAAACCCGTGATGGCGTCGATGTCGCCGCGCACCAGCATGGTCTCGCGCAGCGGCGGGTCCATCGCGGTCCACTGCACGTTGCCCACGTTGTTAGCCTTGGCGAAGATCGGGAAGGCGCGGCGGCCGGCGTCGAACACGGGCGCGCCGAGCTTCTTGCCGGTCAGGTCGGCCGGAGTCTTGATGCCGCTCTTCTTGAGCGCCATGACCGATGCCGGCGTGTCGTTGTAGACCATCATGACCGCGACGGGCTTGTTCGGCGCGTCGGGGTTGTTGGCGTGGAACTCCATGAGCGCGGCCAGGTCGGCGAAACCCATGTCGTAAGCGCCCGAGGCCACGCGCGTGACGGTGCCGCCCGAGCCGTTGCCCGCGTCGATGCTCACGTCCAGGCCTGCCGCCTTGAAGTAGCCCTTGGCGGCCGGCTGCAGGAACAGCGCAGCAGGGCCTTCGAAACGCCAGTCGAGCTGGAACTTGATTGGCGTGGTCTGGGCCTGGGCGGCCGGCAGGCCCAAGGCGAGGGCGGAGGCGGCAAGGAAGCTCTGGAGCAGGTGGCGCTTGTTCATCGGTGTCTCGAAGTCGAAAGTGCGCGATTTAAGCAAGTAGGGTGCCTGCACGCCATTGGTGCCAGCCCCGACGACACAAAAGAAAACGCCCCACCATGGGGTCCCATGGTGGGGCGTGGCGTGCCGGGATGGTGCGTTACTTGGCGATGTTGGCGTCTGCCACCGCCAGGGCGGTCATGTTGACGACGCGGCGCACGGTCGCCGACGGCGTCAGCACATGGGCGGGCTTGGCCGCGCCCAGCAGGATCGGGCCCACCGTCACGCCGTTGGCGCCCGTCATCTTGAGCACGTTGAACAGGATGTTGGCCGCGTCCAGGTTGGGGCAGATCAGTAGGTTGGCCTCGCCCGTCATGGTGCTCGTGGGCAGCGTGCTGCGGCGCACGTCCTCGGACAGGGCCGAGTCGCCGTGCATCTCGCCCTCGGACTCGATGTCGGGGGCCAGCTGCGCGAAGAGCTCACGTGCCTCGCGCATCTTGCGGGCCGAGGCGCGCTCGGAGGTGCCGAAGTTCGAGTGCGACAGGAAGGCCACCTTGGGCGGCAGGCCGAAGCGGCGCACCTCTTCGGCGGCCATCAGCGCGATGTGGGCCAGTTGCTCGGCCGTGGGGTCGTCGTGCACGCTGGTGTCCGCCACGAAAAGGGTGTACTTGTCCAGCGTGAGCGCGTTGACGGTGGCAAAGCCCGGGCCGCCCTTCTGCGTGCCGAGCAGCTGGTCGAGGATCTTGAGGTGGCTGTCGAAGCGGCCGACCAGGCCGCACAGCATGGCATCGGCATCGCCCAGGTGGACCATGAGCGCGGCGATGGTGGTGTTGGAGCGGCGCACCATGGCCTTGGCGGCCTCGGGCGTTATGCCGCGCCGGCCCATCAGCGCGTGGTAGGCCTCCCAGTACTGGCGGAAGCGCGGGTCGTTCTCGGGGTCGACCACCTCGGCGTCGATGCCGGGGCGCAGGTGCAGGCCGGCCTTCTTGACGCGCGCGGCGATGATGTCGGGGCGGCCGATCAAAATGGGCTTGGCCAGGCCTTCGTCCACGGCCAGCTGGGCCGCGCGCAGCACGCGGTCGTCCTCGCCCTCGGCATAGGCCACGCGCTTCTTCGTGGCCAGCTTGGCGGCCGTGAACACCGGGCGCATGAACATGCCCGTGTGGTAGACGAAGCGCTGCAGGTGCTGGGCGTAGGCTTCCAGGTCTTCGATGGGGCGCGTGGCCACGCCGGAGGCAGCCGCGGCCTTGGCCACGGCCGGTGCGATGCGCAGGATCAGGCGCGAATCGAAGGGCGTGGGGATGATGTAGTCCGGGCCGAACGACAGCTCCTTGCCGGCATAGGCCGTGGCCACTTCCTCGCTGATGTCGGCCTTGGCGAGTTCGGCGATCTCGCGCACGCAGGCCAGCTTCATCTCCTCGGTGATCTTGGTCGCGCCGCAGTCGAGCGCGCCGCGGAAGATGTAGGGGAAGCACAGCACGTTGTTGACCTGGTTCGGATAGTCCGAACGGCCGGTGGCGATGATCACGTCGGGCCGCACGGCCTTGGCCAGCTCGGGCCGGATCTCGGGCTCGGGGTTGGCCAGCGCCAGGATGATGGGCTTGTCGGCCATGGTCTTGACCATCTCCTGCGTCAGCACGCCGGCGGCCGAGCAGCCCAGGAACACGTCGGCGTCCTTCACCACGTCGGCCAGCGTGCGGGCCGAGGTGTCCTGCGCGTAGACGGCCTTAGAGGCATCGAAGCCGCCGGGGCGGCCGTGGTAGATCACGCCCTTGGAGTCGACCGCGTAGACGTTCTCGCGCTTGACGCCCAGGCCGACCATCACGTCCAGGCAGGCGATGGCGGCAGCACCCGCGCCCGAGACGGCGATCTTGACCTTGCCGATGTCCTTGCCCACCAGCTCCAGGCCGTTGATGAGCGCGGCGGCCGAGATGATGGCCGTGCCGTGCTGGTCGTCGTGGAACACGGGAATGTTCATGCGCTCGCGCAGCTTCTTCTCGATGTAGAAGCACTCGGGCGCCTTGATGTCTTCCAGGTTCACGCCGCCCAGCGTGGGCTCCAGCGCGGCGACGATCTCGACGATCTTGTCGGGGTCGCGCTCGGCCAGTTCGATGTCGAACACGTCGACGCCGGCGAACTTCTTGAACAGGCAGCCCTTGCCCTCCATGACGGGCTTGGAGGCCAGCGGGCCGATGTCCCCCAGCCCCAGCACGGCCGTGCCGTTGGTGATCACGCCGACCAGGTTGCCGCGCGAGGTGTATTCGGCCGCCAGGCTGGGGTCGGCCTCGATGTCCAGGCAGGGGTAGGCCACGCCGGGCGAGTAGGCCAGTGACAGGTCGCGCTGGTTCAGCAGCGGCTTGGTGGGCGTGACCGAGATCTTGCCCTTGCTCGGGAAACGGTGGTAGTCGCGCGCGGCGTCGCGCAGGGCCTGCTCTGCAGGGGACAGTTCTTTGCTCACTGGGAACTCCTCGGTATGTAACGCTGCCCGGCAGCGGCGGGCCCGGTGTCCTGCCGCTGCGCGGGGGCTTAGCCTACCCCATGCGCGCGCTGCTCCAGGCGCGGCGTTATAGGGAATTACCAGTTGCCTCTATACGAGATCGATGATGCTGCGCGGGCGCAGCGGGCGCAGAATGCCCGCATGACCAGCCTGTACCCGCTCGACGACTGCCTGGACCGCCTCGCCCGCGAGGACGGGGTGCTGGTGCAGGTCGAGGCCACGCAGGGCTCGGCCCCGCGCGAGGCCGGCACCTGGATGGCGGTCTGGCGCGCTGCGCTGACGGGCACCATCGGTGGCGGCCAGCTCGAGTACCAGGCCATCGCGGCGGCCCGTGCGCTGCTGCAAGGCGAGGCCGGCGCCGTGGCGCAGAACGCCGTGGTGCGTTATCCGCTCGGCCCCACACTGGGCCAGTGCTGCGGCGGCGTGGTGTTCCTGCGCTACCGGCGCATCGGTGCGGCCGACGCGCCGGCGCTGCGCAGTGCGCTGACCGAGCGGCTGGCGCCGGTGGCCTTGTTCGGCGGTGGCCACGTCGGGGCTGCGATCGTGCGCCTGCTGGCAGGCCTGCCGTACGCGGTGCGCTGGATCGACAGCCGCGATGGCGTCTTCCCGCCGCACTTGCCCACCCAGGTGGAGGCCGAGCACAGCGAGCCCGTGCAGGACGCCGTCGCCGCGTTGCCGGCCGGCGCGCGCGTGCTCATCATGAGCTTCAGCCACGCCGAGGACCTGGATGTCGTGATCGCCTGCCTGCAGCGCCTGCGCACGCGCGACGACCTGCCGTTCGTGGGCCTGATCGGCAGCCAGACCAAGTGGGCCACCTTCCGTCACCGGCTCGAGGCGCGCGGCTTCACGCCATCTGAGATTGCGCGCATCACCTGCCCGATCGGCGTGCCCGGCATCGCTGGCAAGCAGCCCGAGGTGATCGCCGTGGCGGTGGCAGCGCAGCTGCTGCAGCTGGCACCGCCGCAGGCGACGACCGCGGTCGCCTCGCTTCAGGCGGCCGGCGCGCGGTAGGCCAGCACCTTGAGGCTGCGCTCTTCGTCGGCATCGGCGAAGGCCGGCGGGTTGGCGACACGCTCCACGAACTGCAGATCGGGCGCCTGCTCGGCCATGTGCCCAGTGAGGAAGTCCACGCCCAGTTCCGGTGCGTTCAGGCACAGCAGCGCATGTCCGCCCGGCATCAGCAGCTCGGGCAAGCGGCGCATCACGCGCGCGTAGTCCTTGGTCGCGACGAAGCTGCCCTTCTGGTAGCTGGGCGGGTCGACCACGATGAGGTCGTACGCGCCGCCGCGCTTGATCTTGCCCCAGCTGCTGAACACATCGTGGGCCGCGAAGCTGGCGCCGACCCCCACGCCGTTGAGCTGGTGGTTCTGCTGACCCGTGGCCAGCGCGGCGCGGCTCATGTCCATGTTGAGCACGTGGCCGGCGCCGGCCAGGCGCGCCACGACCGAGAACGCGCAGGTGTAGGCGAACAGGTTGAGCACGCGCATGCGCTGCGGCTCGGCATGGGCCGCGACGGTGCGGCGCACCCAGGCGCGGCCCGCCGCCATGTCGGGGAACAGGCCGTGGTTCTGCCCGCGCAGCAGGTGCACGAGGTAGCGCGCGCCTTGCTCGGTCACCACGTGGGGATCGGGCACGCTGCCGGCCATCAGCCGCGTCTGGGCCTGTCCGTGGGACGGCCGGACCTGCAGCACCCAGCGCAAGGGCTGGCCGGGCGCGATGGCCTGCCAGCGCCGTGCCAGTGCCTCGCCGATGGCAGCCACCTCGGGCTCTGCCAGAGGGGCGAAGCTCGTCAGCAGCAGCACGGGTGGGAAGGCGTCGAGCACCAGGTGCTCGCAGCCCGGCTGGCGGGCGCCGCGGCCGTGGAAGATGCGCTGGACATCGGTGCAGGGCGCCATGGTGGCGATGGCGTCTAAAAGTGCTTGCATGGTCGTGAAGAGAGGGGAGCCGCTTCCCACGGGGCGGTGGCACGGGTGTTGCAGCGCCAGCTTGCGGGTTTACCCGGGGCATTCATAACGCACTGCGCATATGCACTATGGTGATGTTGGTATGCCACAACGCGTATGAACCGTGACCATCCTGTCCCTGGCGAGACCAGCGAGGATCGCCGAAACCACCCCACGAGCAAGCACATGAACAGCCCCCACAACGCGCAGGAAGCCACCAGCCAGCCGATCCGCTTCTACCACCGCGGCGAGGTCGTCGCGGTCGAGGGCGTGCGGACCACGCGCTCGGTGCTCGACTGGCTGCGCGAGGACGCGCACTGTACAGGCACCAAGGAAGGGTGCAACGAGGGCGACTGCGGGGCCTGCACCGTGGTGCTCGGCGAACTGGACGCCGAGGGCGCACTGCAGCTGCACAGTGTCAACGCCTGCATCCAGTTCCTGCCCACGCTGGACGGCAAGGCGCTGTTCACGGTGGAAGACCTGCAGCCGCAGTGCGCCGGCGCCTGCGCCGCGCCGGTTCATGGCGAGGACGAACCGCTGCACCCGGTGCAGCAGGCCATGGTCGAGTGCCACGGCTCGCAATGCGGCTTTTGCACCCCGGGCTTCGTGATGTCGCTGTGGTCCAGCTACGAGGCGCACCAGCAGGCCGGCACGCGGCCTTCGCGCCAGCAGCTGGCCGACGATCTCTCCGGCAACCTGTGCCGGTGCACGGGGTATCGCCCGATCCTGGACGCTGGCCAGCGCATGTTCGACCTGCCCACCGTGCGGCTGGACCGCGCCGCCGTGGTGCAGGCGCTGCAGGGCCTGCGCCGCGGCCAGGGATTCGCCTACGCCGCGCCCCAGGCGCTGCCCGAGGGCCAGCGGCTGGACTGGTTCCACGCTCCCACCACACTGGACGCATTGGCCGCGCTGCGCGAGGCCAAGCCGCAGGCACGCCTCCTGGCCGGCTCCACCGATATCGGCCTGTGGGTCAACAAGCAGTTCCGCGATGTCGGCGAACTGATCTACCTGGGCAACGTTGCCGAGCTGCGTTGCGTGGAGCAGCGCGGCGATGCGCTTTACATCGGCGCCGGGGCCTCGCTCGAAGACGCCTGGCGCGCCATCGTGCAGCGTGCGCCGACCCTGGCCGATGTCTGGCTGCGCTTCGCCTCGCCGCCGATCCGCCATGCCGGCACCATGGGCGGCAACGTGGCCAACGGCTCGCCGATCGGCGACGCACCGCCCATCCTGATGGCGCTGGACGCCGAGATCGAGCTGCGCCGCGGCAGCCGCGTGCGCCGCATGCCGCTTACTGACTTCTACCTCGACTACATGAAGAACGCGCTGGAGCCCGGCGAGTTCGTGCAGGGCCTGGCGGTGCCGCTGTCCGCCTTTGCCCGCCAGGTACGCGGCTACAAGATCAGCAAGCGCTTCGACTGCGACATCTCTGCCCTGTGCGCGGGCCTCGCCATCGCGCTGGATGGCGAGAAGGTGGCCAGCGTGCGCCTGGCCTACGGCGGCATGGCCGCCACCGTGAAGCGCGCCGCGCAGGCCGAGGCCGCGCTGCTCGGCAAGCCCTGGACCCAGGCCACGGTGCGTGCCGCGCAAGCCGCGCTGGCGCTGGACTTCAAGCCGCTGTCGGACATGCGCGCCAGCGCGGCCTTCCGCCTGCAGGTCGCCCAGAACCTGCTGCAGCGGCTGTGGCTGGAGACCCGGCCCAGCGATCCGCTGCCGGCCAGTGCCACCAGCGTGTTCAGCGTGCTGCCGCACGCCACGGCTTGAGCGCGAACAGGAGTCCACGATGAACAAACCCATTGCCGAGCATCTGCTGGTACCGGCCACGGCCTTCGCCAGCTACCAGGACAACACCGCCGCGCGCATCGACCCGCAGGCCGAGGCGCGCGCGCAGGACGCCGGCGCCCGCGTGGGCATCAGCCGCGCGCACGAATCGGCCGCGCTGCATGTGGCGGGCGCCGCCACCTACATCGACGACATCCCCGAATTGGCCGGCACGCTGCATTGCGCGCTGGGTCTGTCGCCCGTGGCGGCCGGGCGGCTGCTGGGCATCGACCTGGCTGCCGTGCAGGCCATGCCCGGCGTGGTGCGCGTGCTGGTGGCGGCCGACATCCCCGGAACGAACGACTGCGGTTCGATCGTGCACGACGACCCGATCCTGTGCGATGGCGAGATCCGCTACCTGGGCCAGCCCGTGTTTGCCGTGGTCGCCAGCACGCGCGACGCGGCGCGGCGCGCCGCCGCGTTGGCCGGGAAGGTGCTGCGGGTCGAACCGGCCAAGCCCGTGCTGACCCCGCGCGACGCCCATGCCGGCGGCCACTACGTGGTGCCGCCCATGCACCTTGTGCGCAGCACGAGCGGCCGCGACGCCGACGGTATCCGCGCCGCCATCGCGGCCGCGCCGCACCGCCTCACGGACAGCCTGGACGTGGGCGGCCAGGAGCAGTTCTACCTGGAAGGCCAGATCAGCTACGCGATCCCGAAGGAGGGCGGGGCGGTGCACGTGCACTGCTCCACCCAGCACCCGAGCGAGATGCAGCACCTGGTCGCGCATGCGCTGCACCTGCCCGCCCATGCCGTGCACGTGGAGTGCCGGCGCATGGGCGGCGGCTTCGGCGGCAAGGAGTCGCAGTCGGCCTTGTTCGCCTGCGTGGCGGCGGTGGCGGCGCGCGCGCTGCGCAGGCCGGTCAAGCTGCGGCTGGACCGCGACGACGACTTCATGGTCACGGGCCGACGCCACTGCTTCTGGTACGAGTACGACATCGGCTACGACGACGAAGGCCGCATCCTGGCCGCGGAGATCAGCATGGTCTCGCGTGCCGGGCACTCGGCGGACCTTTCGGCGCCCGTGATGACGCGCGCGCTGTGCCACTTCGACAACGCCTACTGGCTGCCCGAGGTGGCCATGCACGGTTTCTCGGGCCGCACCAACACGCAGAGCAACACCGCCTTCCGCGGCTTCGGCGGGCCGCAGGGCGCCATTGCGGTCGAGAACATCCTGGACAGCATCGCGCGCCGGCTCGGCCGCGATGCGCTGGCCGTGCGCCGGGCCAACTTCTATGGCGTCGGCGAGCGCAACGTCACGCCCTACCAGCAGACCGTGCAGGACAACATCCTCGAGCCCCTGGTCGGCGAACTGGAGGCCCGCAGCGACTACGCCGCGCGGCGCGCTGCAGTGGCCGCCTTCAACGCCGCCAGCCCGGTGCTCAAGCGCGGGCTGGCGCTCACGCCGCTCAAGTTCGGCATCAGCTTCAACGTCAAGCACTTCAACCAGGCCGGCGCGCTGGTCCATGTCTACACCGACGGCTCGATCCTCGTGAACCATGGCGGCACCGAGATGGGCCAGGGCCTGAACACCAAGGTCTGCCAGGTCGTGGCGCACGAGCTGGGCGTGGCCTTCGAGCGCGTGCGCGCCACGGCCACCGACACCACCAAGGTGGCCAACACCTCGGCCACGGCCGCTTCGACCGGTGCCGACCTGAACGGCAAGGCCGCGCAGGACGCGGCGCGCCAGATCCGCGAGCGGCTGGCGGCCTGCGCGGCGGCGCGCCACGGCGGCACGGCCGATGCGGTGCGGTTTGCCAATGACAAGGTCTTCGTCAACGGCCGCGAACTCGGCTTCGACGTGCTGGTGGGCGAGGCGTATCTCGACCGCGTGCAGCTGTGGTCCGACGGCTTCTACGCCACGCCCGGACTGTCCTGGGACCGCGAGACCATGACCGGCCGGCCGTTCTACTACTTCGCCTACGGCGCGGCCGTCAGCGAGGTCGTCATCGACACGCTGACGGGCGAGTGGAAGCTGCTGCGCGCCGACATCCTGCACGACGCCGGCAAATCGCTGAACCCGGCCGTGGACATCGGCCAGGTCGAGGGCGCCTTCATCCAGGGCATGGGCTGGCTCACCACCGAGGAACTGGTCTGGCATCCCGAGACCGGCAAGCTGACCACGCACGCGCCCAGCACCTACAAGATCCCCACGGCCAACGACTGCCCGCCGGTGTTCAACGTGCGGCTGTTCGACCGCGAGAACGTGGAAGACTCCATCCACCGCAGCAAGGCCGTGGGTGAGCCGCCGCTGCTGCTGCCCTTCTCGGTGTTCTTCGCGATCCGCGACGCGGTCTCGGCCGCGGGCGGCCACCGCGTGGATCCGCCCCTGAGCGCACCTGCGACCGGCGAATCCATCCTGCGCGCGCTCAGCGCCGTGCAGGCCGGCTGAGACACGCGCGACCGGAGCCGGCCATGGCCCATGTCGTTCCCATCCAGAAGGCCGGTGGGTCTGCAGCCGCGGCCAGGAGCGCGGCCGCTTCGGGCCAGGCGCTGTTCGACCGCATCGACCTGCACCTGATCCGCGTGCTGCACGTGGTGCTGACCGAGCGCAGCGTGTCGCGCGCGGCGATCCGGCTGGGCATGCACCAGCCCGCCGTGTCGGCCGCGCTCAAGCGCCTGCGCGTGCTGTCCGGCGACCCCCTGCTGGTGCGCACCGGTGGGCGCATGGTGCCCACCGACGCCGCGCTGCGCATGGTGGAGCCGGCGGCCAGCATCCTGCGTGCGGCCGAGATGCTGTTTGCAGACGCGCGCAGCTTCGACCCGCAGACCGCCACCGACACCTTTCGCATCGCCGCGAGCGACTACCTGGACCCGCTGTTCCTGCCCACGCTGCTGGCCGATATCAAGCGCCAGGCGCCTGGCGTGCAGCTGGAGATTCACACGCTGTCGCCGGATTCGGACTACCAGGCGCACCTGGCGCAAGGCCACGTCGACCTGGTGATCGGCAACTGGATGGAGCCGCCGGAGGACCTGCACATGGCCCGGCTGTTCGGCGACGAAGTGGTGTCCCTGGTCAGCCGCGACCATCCGGCCGTGCGGCGCGGCTGGGACCTGGACACCTGGCTGGCCGCCGAGCACATCGCGCCCATGCCGCTGCACCCGGGCGCGCGCGGCATCATCGACCAGATGCTGGACGCAAAAGGCCACCGCCGCAATGTGGTGGCGCGCTGCGCCTACTTCGGGCTGATTCCCGACATGGTGGCCAACAGCCTGCTGGTGCTGACCACGGGCCGCCAGTACTGCGAGCGCGTGGCTGCGCGCCTGCCATTGGTCATCCTCGACTGCCCGGCCAGCCTGCCGCGGCTCATGTACTACCAGCTCTGGCACGCACGCAGCCACAGCTCGATCGCCGCGCGCTGGCTGCGTGCGCGCACCAAGGACGTGGCCGCCGCGCTGCGCACGTCCGCGGACTGCTGAATCACCAACACACACAACATTTCCAACGGACGGAGACCCCATGAACTGGACAGAGCGCGTGTTCAAGCTGCAGGAACACGAGACCACGGTGCGCACCGAGCTGACGGCCGGCCTCACCACCTTTTTGACGATGGCCTACATCATCTTCGTCAATCCCTCGATCCTGGGCGATGCCGGCATGCCCAAGGATGCGGTCTTCGTGGCCACCTGCCTGATCGCGGCGCTGGGCACCACCATCATGGGCCTGTACGCCAACTACCCGATCGCGCTGGCGCCGGGCATGGGGCTGAACGCCTACTTCGCCTACGTGGTCGTGCTGAAGATGGGCTTCACCTGGCAGGCTGCGCTGGGCGCGGTCTTCGTCTCGGGCTGCCTGTTCCTGCTGGTGACGCTGTTCGGGCTGCGCGGGCTCATCATCCGCGGCATTCCGCTGTCGCTGCGCTATGCGATCACGGTGGGCATCGGCCTGTTCCTGGCACTCATCGCGCTCAAGAGCGCGGGCATCGTCGCGGCTTCGCCGGCCACCTTCGTGACGCTGGGTGATCTGCACACGGCGCCGGTGGTGCTGGCCGTGCTGGGCTTCGTGCTGATCGTGGTGCTGGACAAGCTGCGCGTGCCCGGCGCCATCCTGATCGGCATCGTGGCCGTGACCATCGCTTCGTTCTTCTTCGGCGGCAACCAGTTTCGCGGCATCTTCTCGGCGCCGCCCTCGATCGCGCCGACCTTCCTGCAGCTGGACATCAAGGGTGCGCTCACGGGTGGCCTGCTCAATGTGGTGATGGTGTTCTTCCTGGTGGAGCTGTTCGACGCCACCGGCACGCTGATGGGCGTGGCCAAGCGCGCCGGCCTCTTGGTGCCGGGCAAGATGGACCGGCTCAACAAGTCGCTGCTGGCCGACAGCGGCGCCATCTTCGCGGGCTCGCTGCTGGGCACCTCCAGCACCACGGCCTACGTGGAGAGCGCGGCCGGCGTGCAGGCCGGCGGCCGCACCGGCCTCACAGCGCTGACGGTGGCTGTGCTGTTCCTGGCCTGCCTGTTCATCGCGCCGCTGGCCGGCGTGGTGCCTGCCTATGCCACGGCGCCGGCGCTGTTCTTCGTCGCCTGCCTGATGTTGCGCGAGCTGACCGAGCTGGACTGGGACGACACCACCGAGGTGATCCCGGCCGCAGTGACCGCGCTGACCATGCCCTTCACCTATTCCATCGCCAACGGCCTGGCCTTCGGTTTCATCACCTACGCGGCGCTCAAGCTGTTCACAGGCAAGGTGCGCGAAGTGCACTGGATGGTCTGGATCATCGGTGCCGTGTTCCTGTTCAAGTTCATCTACATCGGAGGCCACTGAGCCACATGACTGCGTCCACGAAAGCCTACCGCGCGCGCCTGCTGCGTTTCTCTCGCGAGGGCGAGGCCCTGTTCGAAGAGGACGGCCTGCTGGTCGTCGGCACGGACGCCGATGGCGTGCAGCGCGTGCGGGAGGCGGGCCCCTACCGCGAACTGATCGAACGTCACGCGCAGCTCCCGATCACCTACTGGCCCGACCGCATCATCGCTCCGGGCTTTCTGGACATGCATGTGCACTTCCCGCAGACCGACATCATCGGTGCGCCGGCCGAGGGGCTGTTGCCCTGGCTGGAGAACTACACCTTCCCGGCCGAAACGCGCTTTGCCGAAGCTGCGCATGCCGGCGAGGTCGCGGCCTTCTTCTTCGACGAGTTGCAGCGCAATGGCGTGACCACGGCGCTGACCTTCTGCACCTCCCATCCCGCCTCGGTCGATGCGTTCTTCGGCGAGGCCGAGCGCCGCGGCCTGCGCATGATGGGCGGCAAGGTGTTGCAGGACCGCCATTCGCCCGACGGTGTGCGCGACGAGACCGAGCAGAGCCTGCTGGACACCGAGGCGCTGATCCGAAAGTGGCACAACCGGGGCCGCCTCGGTTACGCGATCACGCCGCGCTTCGCGCCGACGAGCACCGATGCCCAGTTGCGCGGTGCCGGCGAACTCGCGGCCCGCTACCCCGACACCTGGATCCACTCGCACGTCGCCGAGAACAAGGACGAGGTGCAGTGGGCGCGCGAGCTGTTTCCCCGGGCGCGCTCCTACCTGGATGTCTACACCGGCTTCGGGCTGATGCGCGAGCGCGCCGTCTATGCGCACTGCATCCATTTCGACGACGCCGACCGTGCGCTGATGCGCGAGACGAAAACGGCCGCTGCCGTGAGCCCGACGAGCAACCTGTTCCTGGGCAGCGGCTTTTTCGACTACCAGGGCGCCGAGCGCATCGGCATGCGCCATGGCCTGGCCAGCGATGTGGGCGGTGGCACCAGCTTCAGCCCCTTCCACACCATGCTGGCGGCCTACTATGTGGGACGCGAGGGCCAGACCAAGCCTGGCCTGAGCCTGGCGCCCTCGCGGCTGTGGTGGAACCACACCGGCGGCGCGGCACAGGCGCTGGGGCTGCAGGGCGTGGTGGGCACGCTGCAGCCGGGCACCGAGGCGGACTTCGTGGTGCTCAACCCCGGTGCCACGCCGCTGCTGGCGCGCAAGACGGCGCTGGCCGACAACCTGGAAGAGCTGCTGTTCGCGCTGATCGTGCTGGGCGACGACCGGCTCGTGGAGCGGGTGGAGACGGCGGGCGCCGCCCTGCCTGCCTGAAGGACAGCCCATGCGCGAGGACCAGCGCCCGCGGCATGGGCGGCTGCGGACAGAGCCCGCCTGGCGCTCAGGCCAGCGCCATCGAGATGTCGTTGCTGGGGATCTTGCGGTCGAAGGTCAGCGAAGACTCCAGCCGCTGCAGGTGTTGCTCCATGAGCTGCACGGCACGCTCCTCGGCGCGCGCGGAAATCGCGTCGAGCAGGGCTTCGTGTTCGTCGTCGGCGAACTCCGGGCCGGTGTCCTTCTGGTACATGAGCGTGATCAGCGAGCAGCGCGAGAGCAGCTCCACCATCATCTGCACCAGCACCTCGTTGTCGAGCAGGCGCGCCATCTGCAAATGGAAGTCGCCGGCCAGCTCGATGCGCTGGGCCGCGTCCTTGCTGTCCTTGATCACGGCTTTCTGCCGGGCCAGGTGCTCGCGCAGCGACTTGATGCGGGATGGCGTGGCTTCGCGCACGAAGGCGCGCGTCATCTCGGCCTCCAGCATGCGGCGCACCGCGAAGACCTGGCGCGCCTCGTTCACCGAGGGAGCGGCCACGAAGGCCCCGCGCGCGGGCTCCAGCCGGATCAACCGGTTCTGCGAGAGCTGGAACAGCGCCTGACGCACCAGCGTGCGCGAGACGCCGAAGTGGTCCGCCAATTTCTGCTCCGCCAGCTTGGTGCCGGGATGCAGTCGGTGCTCGACGATGGCCTTGGTCAGCGCGTCGACGATGGTGGTGGTGTTGGTGCCGGTGTTGTCCATGCAGCAATCATAGCTGCATTCGTATTCGTATACAGGACTGTTTCATTTGTAAGAACGCGGCGGTCAATCCTGCCCTTCGGACAAGGTGTCGAGCTGGAAGCGGCCGCTGCGGTCCCACAGCCAGGTGTCGACATACCGGACGCGGCCGAGCCGGGCGGGTTGCGGGAACGGCGCGGCGGCGCGCACGGTGCGCTCGATCTCACGCACCACCTCGGGCGCGTGGCTGGGCGCGCGCATCCAGTGCAGGCGCTGCACCTGGCCCTGGCGGTCCAGCTCGACCTCCAGCACACCGATGGCGTACAGGTTGGGAGGAAGGCGGCCCGGATAGACGCGTTCGGCATTGGCCGCGTACAGGTGGGTGGCCGCATCGTGCCGGTAGTCGCGCGGTGTGCCTGCGCTGGAGACGCGCGGTGCGGCGGGCCGGCTGGCTGGGCCAGGGGCGCCGCCCGACGCGCCGGGACGCCCGCTGCCTTCGGGCGCGCCGGGCTGGGCGGCCGCCGAGGGCGATGCGGCAGGCGGCTGACCCAGGGGCGCGCAACCGATCAACAGGGCGGTCGATCCGCCAACGAGGGCGCTCGTCCACAAACGGCGCTGGAGGGTGGACAAGGGCATACGGGCTCACGAAGCTGCAAACAGCGGCGGAGTCTACAGAAGGGGCTGCGCACGGCCGCCACATGGCGTCGTCGCGGTCCTGTTCCGGGCGCGTGGCCACGCGACCACAACCACAAGAAAGCCATGGCATGTTCAAATTTTTCTGCCTAAAATCCCGCCCGGTCGCAGCGGCGCGGTGCCTGTTTTCCGGGCACCTCAGCGCGGCCCCCCGCTTGCTCAGAGCGCCCGCAGTGGTGAGCAGCTTTCCCCACGGTGCCATCGCGCACCCCGAGGTCTGAGAGATGGAAAGCTACTACCTGGACTGGGCCAACCTGCTGCTGCGTTGGCTGCACGTCATCACCGCGATCGCCTGGATCGGCGCATCGTTCTACTTCGTGATGCTGGACAGCAGCCTCGAAAAACCCAAGGACCAGGAATCGCTGGACAAGGGTGTGGGCGGTGAGCAATGGGCCGTGCACGGCGGCGGTTTCTACAACGCCCAGAAGTACGCGGTCTCGCCCAAGAAGCTGCCCGACCACCTGCACTGGTCGTATTGGGAGAGCTATTCCACCTGGCTCAGCGGCTTCGCGCTGTTCTCGGTCTCCTATCTCTGGAACGCCAGCACCTACCTGATCGACAAGTCCAAGATGGACTGGTCGCCGGGCGCGGCCATCGGCGTGGCACTGGCCTTCTTCGTCGTGTTCTGGATGGTCTACGACACCATCTGCCAGGTGTTCGGCAAGCGCAAGAACGGTGACGGCATCGTCGGCTTCCTGCTGTTCCTGTTCATCTGCTTCGCGTCCTGGCTGGCCTGCCACTGGTTCGCGGGCCGTGCCGCCTTCCTGCTGGTCGGCGCCATGCTGGCCACCACGATGAGCGCCAACGTGTTCTTCTGGATCATCCCGGGCCAGCGCAAGAACGTGGCGGCTCTGCGTGCCGGCCAGCCGGTCGATCCCATTCACGGCATCCGCGGCAAGCAGCGCAGCGTGCACAACACCTACTTCACGCTGCCCGTGCTGTTCGCCATGCTGAGCGGCCACTACAGCTTCACCTACACCCATCCCCACAACTGGCTGGTGCTGGTGGCCATCATGCTGGGTGGTGCGCTGATCCGGCAGTTCTTCGTCGTGCGCCACCACTGGAAGCTGGGCCGCGCTTCGCATCCGCTGCCGTATGCGCTGGTCGGTGTGGCCATCCTGGTCGGCGTCATCGTGCTGCTCAAGCCGCAGCCCGCCGCGCCGGTGGAGGCTTCGGCCGCCGCGCCGGCCGTGAGCTTCGCGCAGGTGCAGCCGCTGGTGCAGCAGCACTGCCTGGCCTGCCACGGTGCGCAGGTGCAGATGAAGAACGTGCGGCTGGACTCGCCGGAACTGATCGCCAAGAACGCCCAGGCGATCTACCAGCAGGTCACGGTGACCAAGATCATGCCCATGGGCAATGCCACCGGCATGACCGAGGCCGACCGCGCGCTGATCGGCCGTTGGTTCCAGGAAGGCGCCAAGACCCGCTGACGGCGCCAGCAGGCCGGCGGGCTTTGGCGTATCGTCCGCTCCCCATCTTGCGGAGCGAGACGTCCCATGCCTCTTTCGATGTACCAGGCCTCGGTGCCCGTGTTCCAGCGCCAGCTCGGCGTGTTGTCGCAACTGCTGCACAAGGGCCTGGCCCATGCGCAGGCCCAGGGTCTGGAACCGGCCACGCTGGTGCAGGCGCGGCTGGCACCCGACATGTACCCGCTGGCGGGCCAGGTGCAAAGCGCCAGCGACGCGGCCAAGTTCGGCGCCGCGCGGCTTGCTGGCATCGTGCCGCCGCGTTTCGAGGACAACGAGACCAGCTTCGAGGAACTGCAGGCGCGCATCGCCAGGACGCTGGACTTCCTGTCCTCGCTGCAGCCCGCGCAGATCGACGGCAGCGAGGGCAAGTCCATCGTGCTCAAGGTGGGCGGGCGCGAGATGCGCTTCGAGGGCCAGCCCTACCTGCTCGGCTTCGTGCTGCCGAACTTCTTCTTCCACGTGACCACGGCTTACGCGATCCTGCGCCACCAGGGCGTGGCGCTGGGCAAGCGCGACTTTCTGGGACAGGTCTGACCAGGCGCGGAGATCGCGCACACAGCGCAGGCTGTGATGGGCGCAGCGACGCCCAGCCACGGCCGGCATCGAGCGCCAGCGCTGCGCGCTCCTGACCGCCAACGACCTGCCGACGCAGACGGCGCAGTGGCGCCCCGGAATGGTTGGCGCGTGCGGGAGCACTGTGCGGGCGTTCTGCCAGTGGCTGCCGATCGCGCCCCGCGCAGGGTGGGCGGCAGAGCCAAGGGGTTCCACACTGGAGTGCGCCGCTGCCCGGCGCGTCCAGAGCCAGCTGGCCGGGGCGGCACAATGTACGGCGGAGACCCCTTCGATGACCGCCACCCCAGATTTCGCCCCCGACCCTGCGCAGGCGCCGCGCGACTTCCTGTTGCACCTGTACCGGGCCGCAGTGGAGCGCGCGCTGCCGCTGCACAACATGGCCGCCCACCTGCCCGCGCCGCCGCGTGGGCGCACGCTGGTGCTGGGCGCCGGCAAGGCCGGGGGCGCCATGGCCCAGGCGCTGGAAGCGCTGTGGCCGGCCGAGGCGCCGCTCGAAGGCCTGGTCGTCACGCGCTACCACCACATTCCGCCGCGACCCGCGGGCCTGGCCCGGCGCATCGAGGTTCTGGAGGCCGCGCACCCTGTGCCGGATGCGGCCGGTCTCGCGGCCGCGCAGCGCATGCTTGCATTGACCCAGGGTCTCACGGCCGACGACCTCGTGCTGTGCCTGATGTCGGGCGGTGCCTCGGCGCTGCTGACGCTGCCGGCCGATGGCTTGACGCTGGAGGACAAGCAGCGCATCAACCGCGAACTGCTGGCCTCGGGTGCCGGCATCCATGAGATGAATTGCGTGCGCAAGCACCTCTCGCGCATCAAGGGCGGCCGACTCGCCGCCGCCTGTGCGCCGGCCCGCGTGCTGACGCTGACCATCAGCGACGTGCCGGGCGACGACCCCTCCGTGATCGGCAGCGGCCCGACCGTGCCCGACGCGACCACCTGCGCCGATGCGCTCGCCATCCTCGCGCGCTACGGCATCGCCGTGCCGGCCGCCATCGAGGCGGCGCTGCGCTCCGGTGCGCTGGAAACGCCCAAGCCCGGCGATGTGCGCTTGGAGGGCCATGCCGTGCGCATGATCGCCACGCCGCAGCAGTCGCTGGAGGCTGCCGCCGCCGCGGCGCGCGCGGCAGGCATCACGGCGCATATCCTGTCCGACGAGATCGAGGGCGAGTCGCGCGAGGTCGGCAAGGTCCATGCGGCGCTGGCGCGCGCCGTGGCACGGCGCGGCCAGCCTTTCGCGCGGCCCTGCGTGATCCTGTCAGGCGGCGAGACCACGGTCACGGTGCGGCGGCAGCCCGAGGGCACACCGCGCGGCCGCGGCGGGCGCGCCGGCGAGTTCTGCCTGGGCCTGGCCCAGGCCTTGCAAGGCCAGCCCGGTGTCTACGCGCTGGCGGCCGACACCGACGGCATCGACGGCGTGGAGGACAACGCTGGCGCATGCGTGCAGCCGGACACGCTGGCGCGTGCCGAAGCGGCCGGCCTGCAGGTCGCGGCCTACCTGGATCGCAACGATGCCTATGGCTACTTCGACGCGCTGGGCGATCTGGTGGTGACCGGGCCCACGCACACCAATGTCAACGATTTCCGCGCCTTGCTGGTTCTGTAGGCCCTGCAGGCGCTTTCTGGACAATCCATGGATGCTGCTTCCCAAGGGCTGACCAAGCCCACCGTGCTGGTGGTGGACGACACGCCGGACAACCTGTCGCTCATGAGCGCGCTGCTCAAG
>NZ_VEDO01000160.1 GCF_007677875.1 Variovorax boronicumulans
CGTGTCATGGGGACGATTTGTGGGGGTGAATTGGTTGCGGGGATGGAGAAGAGGGCAGGGATGGATGAGGTGAGGGAGTGGGTGTTGAAGGGGGGGGTGGGAGAGAAGGGGGAGTGGGAGGGTGAAGGGGTGTTGATGAGGGTGGGGGTGAAGGTGTGAGGGAAGAAGTTGGAATACGGGGGATTGGGGGAGAAGGTTGGTGAGGGGTGGGAGGGGGATGGGGTGAAGG
>NZ_VEDO01000161.1 GCF_007677875.1 Variovorax boronicumulans
TTGGTTACTTTCTTTCGGCGAAACGAAAGAAAGTGACTGCACTGCCGGGGGCATATCCCGGCCCCTGCTGCCTGTACGAACAGTACGGTTGATCGGAGTGAGGAGCTGGGGGCTTCACCCCCACACCCCGACTTACTTTCTCTTGCTTCGCCAAGAGAAAGTAAGGGCGGCTTCAAAGGCCAAGTGCAACAGTTCGGTGTTTCAGCTCGCATGGCCATGAAGATCCTT
>NZ_VEDO01000162.1 GCF_007677875.1 Variovorax boronicumulans
ATGGGCGAGAGGGGGGGGAGGATGAAGGCGGTGATGAGCAGGGGGGGTGGGAAGTAGATGAAGGAGAGGATGTTGTTGTTGGTGATGGGGTGGGGGAGGGTGAGCGTCACGGCTTCGATGGGGGTGAAGGTGTTGGAGGGGTAGTGGTTGGGGAAGGGGCGGATGGTGAAGGGGGTGAGGATGGGGGGATGGGGGTTGGTGAAGTTGGGGGTCAGGTAGAGGAGGTTG
>NZ_VEDO01000163.1 GCF_007677875.1 Variovorax boronicumulans
ACTCCCGCCAACCAACCCCGCCGACCCCCACACCCCCCACCAAACCCTCACCACCCTCCTCCCCACCAACCCCCACTTCCCCCACACCCCAACCCAACTCATCCACCACAACACCAACCTCCCCACCCACATCACCCCCCCCATCCTCCCCATCGCCCCCCCCCCCCTTCTCCCCTTCCACAATGCCAGCGCAGTTCACCAGCATGCGCTCCTGACCGTGCGCCTCG
>NZ_VEDO01000164.1 GCF_007677875.1 Variovorax boronicumulans
GGGAGGATGGGGGGAAGGTGGGGGGATAGATGGGGAGTGGAGGTGAGTTTTGGGGGTGGGGGAAGAGGGGATGGATGGAGGGGAGGGAGTGGGGTGGGATGGGGGAGGGGGTTGGGGACGGGGGGGAGGGTGGTGGTGTGGGAGATGGGGGGGTGGTGGTGGGTGTTGTTGGTGGGGGAGAAGGAGAGGGAGTTGGGGAGGAGGTAGGGGTGTTGGTTGTTGTGGT
>NZ_VEDO01000165.1 GCF_007677875.1 Variovorax boronicumulans
CATCCTCCTGCCCTCCAACAACCTCCATGCCCTCACCCCGCACCACCTCCCCCCCAACAACCTCCCCCTCCTCCTCACCCTCCCCATCCCCTCCAGCCACCGCAGCTACGCCCCGCACACCCACACCCACACCCCCCACCCGCTCTTCCCCCAACGCCACCCCCACAACACCGCCAGCTTCACCCAAGCCCGCCAGTCCTCCTTGCTGTTCCGCTTTGCCCAGCTC
>NZ_VEDO01000166.1 GCF_007677875.1 Variovorax boronicumulans
CCTCCCACTCCCTTCCCCCCCATTCCACCACCCCCTTCCCCTTCCATCCACCACTCCCTCCCCTCCACCTACTACCACCCCCCACCCTCCCCCACAACCCCAACCCCTCCCCCCACCTCCTCAAACTCATCAACAACCCCCTCCTCTTCCAGAACACCCTCCCCCTCCCCGACATCAACCGCCCCAACAGCCACCCCCACCGCCGCCCCAACCTCCACAGCTCCT
>NZ_VEDO01000167.1 GCF_007677875.1 Variovorax boronicumulans
AAGCAAATGGAACAAGACGAGTTAAATGAACTATATCAAATGAGTCAATTTCTAATGGGGCAAGGTGATCGCCATGTGGCAACATTTATGCCTAATTTGAATGGTGAAATGATTACAGAAACTGAAACTGAAAAATTTATCATTTGCCGCTGTCTTGCAGAAGAGAAAACCCCCAATTTTTCACCTGGGCACGAGCTAGCTGTTTTTCATCAAAAAGGGAGGCT
>NZ_VEDO01000168.1 GCF_007677875.1 Variovorax boronicumulans
GGAGTTGGTGAGGGAGTGGTTGAGTGGGGGGAGGATGAAGGTGTATTGGTTGATTGTTGTGTTGTGTGGAGTGGGGTGTGGAAAAGTGGAGAGTGGTTGGTCAGTGAGTGGGGATGGGGGGGGAAGGTTAGGTAGGGGGGCGTGAATCCTTGAGGGGAGAGTGGTATGGATGGGGGAGGCGGGTTGATCCAGGGGGCTAGGGATGGGGGCTCAGGAGGAGGGGG
>NZ_VEDO01000169.1 GCF_007677875.1 Variovorax boronicumulans
CTTACCCAATTCCACCCCTTGCCAAAACCCACCCCTCCACAACCTCCACCTTCCCATCTTCATCGCTCCCCCCCTCCTTCCCCTTCCTTTTTCCCACACCCAACACCCCCCACAACTCCCAACCTTTTCCCCCCTCATTCCTCCCCTCTCCCTTCTCCTTCCTCCCCCTCACCTAACTTGGCCACCCTCTTTCTTCCCTCCTTACCACATCCCTCTCCACACG
>NZ_VEDO01000016.1 GCF_007677875.1 Variovorax boronicumulans
CGAAAGCGCCCATGCAAAAGCTTGACTTTCAACACAGTTGCTCAAGGGGCGCACCCGGCGGCCGGGCAGAGCCCGTTCCGCGGCTGCGCTTGCATGGCCTGCTCCGCGGCCTTCTGCACCGCGGCTTGCGGGCCGGTTTTGTACCCTGCGGGCGGCGCGCCAACGCCGTGGAAGACTGAGATGCACCTCTGGGACCTGTCGCACATCCAGCCCCGCACCGACACCATGGTGCCGGGCGAGACCATCTCCGCGATGTTCTGGGCCGCCGTCGCCCAGCGTGGCGACGCCACCTGGCTGCGCCAGAAGGAGCTCGGCATCTGGCGCAGCCACAGCTGGGCCGAGGTGGCGCAGGGCGTGCGCGAGATCGGCCACGGCCTGCTGGACCTGGGTTGTGCGCCGGGCGACACGGCCTCCATCCTGGCCAACACCGTCATCGACTGGGTGCTGGTCGACCTCGCAGTGCTCAGCACGGGCGGCGTGTCCAACGGCATCTACCCGACCGACGCGGCCAGCCAGGTGCACTACCTGTGCGAGGACTCGCGCACGCGCGTGCTGTTTGTGGAGGACGACGAACAGCTGGACAAGGCCTTGCAGGTGCGCGCGGAGCTGCCGCTGCTGCGCAAGATCGTGGTCTTCGACATGGAGGGCCTGCGCGGCCTGGACGACCCGGACGTGCTGAGCCTGGCCGCGCTGCGCGAGCGCGGACGTGCGCATGCCGCCCGGCACCCCGGCATGCTGGAGCAATGTGCAGCGGCCTGCCGGCCCGAGGACCTGGCGATCCTGGTCTACACCTCGGGCACCACGGGCAAGCCCAAGGGGGCCATGCACAACCACCGCGCGCTGGTCTATGCCGCGCGCGGCTACAACCTGCTTGCGGCACAGGACGCCACGGACGAGCGCATGTGCTTTTTGCCGCTGTGCCACATCGCCGAGCGCCTGGGCGGCGAGTACACGGCGCTCTACACGGGCGCCAAGCTCAATTTCGTCGAGAACCCCGAGACCGTGCCCGAGAACGTGCGCGAGATCGCGCCCACGGTGGTCACGGCCGTACCGCGGGTCTGGGAGAAGTTCTATTCGGGCGTGATGATCGCGCTCAAGGACGCCAGCAGGCTGCAGCAGGCCGCCTACGGCTGGAGCATCGGCGTGGGCCAGCGCATCGCCGACGCCGTGCTGGCCGGCCGGCCCGTGGCCGCGCTGGACAAGCTGCGCTTTCGCATCGCGCGCTGGCTGGCGCTGGACAACGTGCGCAAGCTCATCGGCATCCACCGTGCGCGCTACCTCGTGACGGGGGCGGCGCCGATCTCGCCCGAACTCGTGCGCTGGTACCTCGCGCTGGGCGTGCCCATGCTGGAGGTCTGGGGCATGACCGAGACCTGCGGCGCCGCCACCGGCGTGCCGGCCTCGCGCATCAAGCCCGGTACGATCGGCCCGGCCGCGGCGTTCAACGAAGTGCGGCTGGACCCGGCCACGGGCGAACTGCTGGTGCGTGGCACCAATGTGTTCATGGGCTACCTGAACCTGCCTGAGAAGACGGCCGAGGCCATCGACGCCGACGGCTGGCTGCACACGGGCGACGTGGGCACGGTGGACGAAGACGGCTACTTCCGCATCACCGACCGCATGAAGGACGTGATCATCACGGCCGGCGGCAAGAACATCACGCCCAGCGAACTGGAGAACGAGCTCAAGTTCTCGCCGTACATCACCGACGCGGTGGTGATCGGCGACCGCCGGCCCTACCTCACCGCCATCGTCATGATCGACCAGGAGAACGTGGAGAAGTTCGCCCAGGACGCCGACGTGCCGTTCAGCAACTACGCCAGCCTCACGCGCGCGCCCGAGGTGCTGGCGCTGATCCAGCGCGAGTTCGACCGCGTCAACGCCAAGTTCGCGCGCGTGGAGCAGATCAAGAAGTTCTTCCTGCTCGAGACGCAGCTCAGCGCCGAGGACGAGGAGCTCACGCCCACCATGAAGCTCAAGCGCAAGCTGATCGAGAAGAAGTACGCCGAGCGCATCGAGGCCATGTACCGCTAGTTCCCTTTCGACAACAAGCTGGAGACACGCCATGCACGCACGCATCCCATTGCTTCTTGCCGCCGCACTGGCGCTGCCCGCCGCCTGGGGCCAGCAGCAGGGCGTGGGCAAGACCGAGATCCTGATCGGCACGATCCAGGACATGTCCGGCCCCCTGGCGGGCTACGGCAAGCAGGCGCGCAACGGCATGCTGCTGCGCGTGGAGGAGCTCAACGAGCAGGGCAGCGTGCATGGCCGCAAGCTCAAGCTCATCGCCGAGGACGACGGTTACGACCCGAAGAAGGCGGTGCTGGCGGCGCAAAAGCTCGTGAACCAGGACAAGGTCTTCATCGTCGCCGGCCACCTGGGCACGGCACAGAACATGGCGTCCATGCCGGTGCAGTTCGACAAGAATATCGTCAACTTCATGCCGATCACGGCCGCGCGCGAGATGTACGAGCCCTTCCACAAGCTCAAGTACTCGTTCGCCGCGACCTACTACGACCAGATCCGGATCACGCTGCCGGTGCTTGCCAAGGAGAAGGGCGCCAAGAAGATCTGCACCATCTACCAGGACGATGATTTCGGCCTGGAGGTGCAGCGCGGCGCCGAGGCCGCGCTCAAGGCCATGAACATGGAGCTGGCCGAAAAGACCAGCTTCAAGCGCGGCGCGACGGACTTTTCCTCGCAGGTGGCGCGGCTCAAAGCCGCCAACTGCGACCTCGTGGTGCTGGGCACCATCATCCGCGAGACCATCGGCACGATTGGCGAGGCGCGCAAGACCGGCTTTTCGCCGACCTTCTTCGCGTCCAGCGCAGCCTATTCGGACCTGATCCACAAGCTGGGCGGCAAGGCCGTGGACGGCCTGTACGCCACCATGACGGTGCTGCACCCCTACCTGGACGAGGCCTCGCAGCCGGTGCGCTTTTGGGCCAACAAGTACAAGACGCGCTTCAACGAGGACCCGACAGTGTTCTCGGTCTATGGCTACAGCATCATCGACCAGTTCATCCAGGCCGCGCAGAAGGCCGGGCCCAACCTCACCACCGACAGCTTCGTCGCCGCCATGGACACCATGCGCTTCGAGCCCGACATGTTCGGCAGCGCGCCCAGCAGCTACAGCGCGACCAAGCGGCTGGGCAACAGCATGTCGCGCATGTCACAGATCCAGGACGGCCGTTGGAAGGTGGTGTCGGACTATGTGCAGTGATGGGGAGGGTCCGGGCGTGCTCCAGCGCCTGCGGCCCGTGTGTGTTCGTGTCATCGACCGCACGGTCTGCGGTCCCAGGAGGGTTCACATGCTTCTTCGCACGGTTTCCGCGGCGCTGGCCGCCATCGTTGTGTCGGCCTCGCCGCTGGCCTGGAGCCAGCAGCAGGGTGTCAGCAAGACCGAGATCCTGATCGGCACCATCCAGGATCTGTCGGGCCCCTTGGCGGGCTACGGCAAGCAGGCGCGCAACGGCATGCTGCTGCGCGTGGACGAGGCGAACGAGCAGGGCGGCGTCCACGGCCGCAAGATCAAGCTGCTGGTGGAGGACAGCGGCTACGACCCCAAGCGCGCCGTGCTCGCTGCGCAAAAGCTCGTGAACCAGGAGAAGGTCTTCATCGTCGCCGGCCACCTGGGCACAGCGCAGAACATGGCGGCCATGCCCGTGCAGTTCGAGAAGAGCATCGTCAACTTCCAGCCGATCACGGCGGCGCGCGAGATGTACGAGCCGCTGCACCGGCTCAAGTATTCGTTCGCGGCCACCTACTACGACCAGATCCGCTCCATGCTGCCAACGCTGGCCAAGGAGAAGAGCGCGAAGAAGGTCTGCATCATCTACCAGGACGACGATTTCGGCCTGGAGGTGCTGCGCGGCGCCGAGGCCGGACTCAAGACCATGAACATGGAACTTGGAGAGAAGACCAGCTTCAAGCGTGGCGCCACCGATTTCTCCTCGCAGGTGGCGCGGCTGAAGGCGGCCAACTGCGACTTCGTCGTGCTGGGCACCATCATCCGCGAGACCATCGGCACCATCGCGGAGGCACGCAAGACCGGCTTCTCGCCGACCTTCTTCGCCTCCAGCGGCGCCTACACCGACCTGATCCACAAGCTCGGCGGCAAGAACATGGACGGCCTGTACGCCGCGATGGGGGCGCAGCACCCCTACCTGGACGAGGCCTCGCAGCCGATCCGCTTCTGGGCCAACAAGTACAAGACGCGCTTCAACGAAGACCCGACCGTGCTCTCGGTCTACGGCTACACCATTCTCGACCAGTTGATCCAGGCCCTGCAGAAGGTCGGACCCAACCTCACGACCGACAGCTTCGTGAAGACCATGGACACCATGAGCTATCCGACGGACATGTTCGGCGCCGCGCCGTCCAGCTACACCGCAACCAAGCGCCTGGGCACCGACGAATCGCGCCTGTCGCAGATCCAGGACGGCCGCTGGAAGGTGGTGTCGGGCTACGTGAAGTAGGGCAAGGCTACAGTCGCGCGGTCGCATTCAAGGAGACCCGCGCCCATGGCGGACGACATCAGCACCCTGCGCCGCATCCTGCACGCCCACCGGCGCATCGCCGTGGTCGGCCTGTCGGCCGAGTGGCACCGGCCGAGTTACTTCGCGGCCAGGTACATGCAGCAGCATGGCTACACCATCTTCCCCGTGAACCCGCGCTATGCCGGCGGCGAGGTGCTGGGCCGGCCCTGCGTGGCCAGCCTCGCGGACCTGGCCGAGCCCGTGGACATGGTCGACGTGTTCCGCCGCACCGAGGATGTGCTGCCGATCGCGCAACAGGCGATCGCCATCGGCGCCAGGTGCCTGTGGCAGCAGATCGGCGTGGTCAATGCCGAGGCCGACGCTCTGGCGCGTGCGGCCGGGCTGGACAGCGTGATGGACCGCTGCGTGAAGATCGAGCATGCGCGGCTGTTCGGCGGCCTGCACTGGGCGGGCGTGAACACGCGCGTGATCTCGGCCAAGCGGCCCGTGGTGTCCTGACATGGACCGCCAGTTCCGGCCCGAGACGCTGGCCATCCATGCCGGCCAGATTCCCGACGCGGCCACGGGTGCCCGTGCGCTGCCGATCTACCAGACCACGAGCTTCGTGTTCGACAGCGCCGAGCATGCGGCTGCGCTGTTCAATCTGCAGACCTTCGGCAACGTCTATTCGCGCCTGTCCAACCCGACGGTGGCGGCGCTGGAAGAGCGCGTGGCCGCGCTCGAAGGGGGCCGCGCGGCCGTGGCCAGCGCCTCGGGCATGGCGGCCGAAGCCATGGCGCTCATGACCATCCTGCAAGCCGGCGACCATGTGGTGGCGGCCGGCGCGCTGTACGGCGGCACAGTCACCATGCTGGCGGTGAACCTCCGGAAGTTCGGCATCGACACGAGCTTCGTGGACGCCACCGATCCGCAGGCCTTCGCGGCCGCGATGCGGCCCAACACGCGGGCCGTCTTCGCCGAGACCCTGGGCAACCCCAGCCTCACGGTGCTGGACATCGCGGCCGTGGCCGAGGTCGCCCATGCGCACGGCGTGCCGCTGGTGGTGGACAACACCGTGCCCAGCCCCTACCTGTGCCAGCCGCTCGCGCTCGGTGCCGACATCGTCGTGCATTCGGCCACCAAGTACCTGGCCGGCCACGGCACCACACTGGGCGGCGTGATCGTGGAGAGCGGCAAGCCGCACGGCCACTTCGCCTGGAACAACGGCAAGTTTCCGGGCATGACCGAGCCCTCGCCGGGCTACCACGGCGTGAAGTTCCACGAGACCTTCGGCGACTTCGCGTTCACGATGCGTGCGCGCATGGAGACGCTGCGCGTGTACGGCGCGGCGCTGTCGCCCATGTCGGCCTGGCAGATCCTGCAAGGCGTGGAGACGCTGCCGCTGCGCATGGAGCGCCATTGCGGCAACGCCTTGAAGGTGGCGCAGTTCCTGAAGGACCACCCGCGCGTCAGCTGGGTCAGCTACCCCGGCCTGCCGGAGCATCCGCAGCATGCGCTGGTGCAGCGGCAGATGCGTGGCGCGTCGGGGCTGCTGGCCTTCGGCGTGCAGGGCGGCATGGAAGCCGGCGTGCGCTTCATCGAATCGGCCCAGTTCATGAGCCACCTGGCCAACATCGGCGATACGCGCACGCTGATCATCCATCCGGCCAGCACGACGCACCGCCAGCTCGAGCCGGACCAGCAGATCGCGGCCGGCGTGCTGCCCGACATGGTGCGGCTGTCCGTGGGGCTGGAGCACATCGACGACATCCTGTGGGATCTGGACCAGGCGCTGGCGGCCACGGCTTGAAAACATTCGTCGCAATCCGTGGAGGGCCGCGGCTTCAGAATGCGCCCTTCGCCCGAGGAGACAGCGCATGAACATCTACGAACAAGACCTCGCCCAGAACCCCGCCAACCACGTGGCCCTGTCGCCCATGGGCTTCGTGGAGCGGACGGCCGAGGTGTTCGGCGACCTCCCGGCCGTGATCCACGGCCAGCGCCGCTACACCTGGGCGCAGGTGCACGAGCGCTCGCGCCGGCTGGCGGCGGCGCTGCGCGCGGCCGGCGTGGGCCGCGGCAGCACGGTCAGCGTGATGCTGCCCAACACGCCGGAGATGGTCGAGGCGCATTACGCCGTGCCGGCCCTCAACGCCGTGCTCAACACGCTCAACACCCGGCTCGATGCCGAGCTGTTGGCCTGGCAGATGCACCATTGCGAGGCCAGCGTGCTGATCACCGACACCGAGTTCGCACCCGTCATGGCCAAGGCGCTGGCGCTGCTCAAGAGCCAGCACGGCCGCCAACCGCTCGTCATCGACGTGGCCGACAGCGAGTACGCGGGCGAGCACCGCCGCCTGGGCGAACACGAATACGAGGCCTGGCTCGCCGCCCACACGCCGCTGCCGCGGCTGGACGGCCCGCAGGACGAGTGGGACGCCATCGCCATCAGCTACACGAGCGGCACCACAGGCGATCCCAAGGGTGTGGTCACGCACCACCGCGGCGCCTACCTCAACGCGGTCGGCAACGTGGTGACCTGGACCATGCCGCAGTTTCCGCGCTACCTGTGGACATTGCCCATGTTCCACTGCAACGGCTGGTGCTTCCCGTGGACGGTGGCGCTGCAGGCGGGCGTGCATGTGTGCCTGCGCCGCGTGGAGGCGCCGGCCATCCTGGCGGCCATGCGCGAGCACGGTGTCACGCACTACTGCGCCGCACCCATCGTGCACAGCCTCATCATCAACGCCGACCCGGCCCTGCGCGAGGGCGTGACCGGCGTGCGCGGCATGGTCGCGGGCGCCTCGCCGCCGGCCGCCATGATCGAGGGCATGGCGAAGATCGGCTTCGACATCACGCATGTGTATGGCCTGACCGAGGTCTACGGGCCGGCCGGCGTGGCGGCCAAGCGGGCCACCTGGGCGCAGGCCGACATCGCCGAGCAGGCGCGCCTGAATGGCCGCCAGGGCGTGCGCTACGCGCTGCAGGACGGCATGACCGTGCTGGACCCCGCCACGCTGACCGAGGTGCCCGCCGATGGCGAGACCATGGGCGAGATCATGTTCCGCGGCAACATCGTCATGAAGGGTTACCTCAAAAATCCGGCCGCGACGGCCAAGGCCTTCGAGGGTGGCTGGTTTCACACCGGCGACCTGGCGGTGCTGGAACCCGACCGCTACGCGCGGATCAAGGACCGCAGCAAGGACATCATCATCAGCGGCGGCGAGAACATCAGCTCGATCGAGGTCGAGGATGTGCTGTACCGCCACCCGGCCGTGCTGGCCTGCGCAGTGGTGGCCCGGCCCGATGCCAAATGGGGCGAGACGCCCGTGGCCTATGTGGAGACCAAGCCGGGCGCCCAGGTCACGGCCGAGGACCTGGTGGCCCACTGCAAGGCGCATTTGGCCGGCTACAAGGTGCCGCGCGACGTGCGCTTCGAGCCGATTCCCAAGACGTCGACGGGCAAGATCCAGAAGTTCGAGCTGCGCCAGCGGGCCAAAGGCTAGCCGGCGGCGGTCCGCTCCATGCGGATCGCATCGAAGGGGCAGACGACGAAGCACAGCGCGCAGCCCGTGCAGCCGGCGCTGTCGTGCAGCACCGCGTTCTTGCGGCCCCAGCGCTGGCCACCGGGCACCTGCAGCGAGAGCACATGCGGCGGGCAGGCGCCGACGCAGCGGCCGCAGCCGGTGCAGCGCTGCGGCGCGATCGCGGGCAAGGCCTTGGGCGGTGCAGGCATGGCCGCATTGTGGTGGCAGACTGCGAAGCTTCGCTGGAGACACGCATGACAGAACCCACCGCGCCGCTGGTGCTGCGCAGCCAGGACGCCGCCGGCGTCCGCACCCTGACCCTGAACCGCCCCGATGCCTTCAACGCGCTCAGCGAGGCCATGCTGAAGGCATTGCTGGCCGAGCTGGATGCTGCGGCAGCTGATGCGTCGATGCGCGTGCTGGTGATTGCCGCTGCTGGCCGCGCCTTCTGTGCCGGCCATGATTTGAAGGAAATGCGGGCCGAGCCTTCGCTGGCTTACTACCAGCGCCTGTTCGCCCAGTGCACGAAGGTGATGCTGGCGATCCAGAAGCTGCCCGCGCCGGTGATCGCGCAGGTCCAGGGCATCGCGACGGCGGCCGGTTGCCAGCTCGTGGCCATGTGCGACCTGGCTGTGGCCGCCAGCGATGCGCGCTTCGCCGTCAGCGGCGTGAACCTGGGCCTGTTCTGCGCCACGCCCAGCGTGGCGCTGTCGCGCAACCTGCCGCGCAAGGCCGCGTTCGAGATGCTAGTCACCGGCGACTTCATCGGTGCCGAGGAGGCCCGCGCCAAGGGCCTCGTCAACCGGGTGGCCGCGCCCGAGGCATTGGCCGAGGCCGTGGCCGCACTGGCGGCCAGCATCGTGGCGAAGCCGCCCGTGGCACTGGCGATGGGCAAGGCCCTGTTCTACCGCCAGCTCGAAGTCGGCATGGCGGCCGCCTACCAGGACGCGGGCCAGACCATGGCCTGCAACATGATGGACGCCTGCGCGCTGGACGGTGTGCAGGCCTTCATCGACAAGCGCCGGCGTTGAGGCGTTGAGGCGCTGTGGCGGGCGGCTATGCTCGCCCGCATGGAAACGAGTGAAGCCGCCCTGCTCGGGCGCGAATGGACGGCGCTGCATGGCGACTGCGAAGCCAGCGAGCGCAGTGCCTTGTGGATCAAGCTGGGAGCGGTGGCCCTGACCGCCACGGCCGTGGCCCTGAGCTTCGACGCCGTGCTGACCATCGTTCTGGTCGGTGTGCTGTGGCTGCAGGAGGCCATCGTGCGCACCGGCCAGGCCCGCCTGGTCGATCGCCTGCTCTACCTGGAGGGCCTGCTGCGCGACCCCATGGCCTCGCCGCGCGCGCCCTGCCAGCTGTATTCGGACTGGCAGGCGATGCGGCCAGGCACCATGGGGCTGGTTGCGCAATACCTCGCGGCCGCCGTCCGGCCCACGGTGGCGTTTCCGTACGCGGTGCTGCTGGTCGTCCTGCTGGCGTTGTCTGCCGCGGGGTGAGACGCCGGATGCCACGCGTCCCCGGCATCGCCGTCGTTCCATAATGCGGTGATGGAGACCAAGTGGCTCGAAGATTTCGTGAGCTTGGCCGAGACGCGCAGTTTCAGCCGCTCGGCCCAGCTGCGCCATGTGACGCAACCTGCGTTCTCGCGCCGCATCCAGGCCCTGGAGGCCTGGGCCGGCACCGACCTTGTGGACCGCAGCTCCTATCCGACGCGGCTCACGCCGGCCGGTGAGACGCTCTACACCCAGTCGCTGGAGATGCTGCAGGCGTTGCAGAGCACGCGCGCCATGCTGCGCGGCCACAACTCCGCGGGGCAGGACGTAATCGAGTTCGCCGTGCCGCACACACTGGCCTTCACCTTCTTTCCGGCCTGGGTCACGAGCTTGCGTGAGAAGTTCGGCCCGCTCAAGAGCCGGCTCATCGCGCTGAACGTGCACGACGCCGTGATGCGCCTGGTCGAGGGCAGCTGCGACCTGCTGATCGCCTACCACCACAGCTCGCAGCCATTCCAGCTGGCCGCCAACCGTTACGAAATGGTGAGCCTGGGACGTGAGGTCATGGCGCCGTACGTGAAGGCCGACGCCGACGGGGCGCCGATGTACCAGTTGCCAGGCCGGCCCGGCCAGTTGCTGCCCTACCTGGGCTATGCGCCGGGCGCCTACATGGGGCAGATGGTGGACATGCTGCTCAAGCAGTCGCCCACGCCCATCCACCTGGACCGGGTGTACGAGACCGACATGTCCGAAGGCCTCAAGGCCATGGCGCTGGAAGGCCACGGCATCGCGTTCCTGCCCTACAGCGCGGTCAAGAAGGAGCTGCGCGCGCGCCGTCTCGTCAGCGCCGCGCCGGCCGGCATGCCGGGCATGGAGATGACCCTGGACGTCCGGGCCTACCGCGAAAAGCCGGGGACGCATGCCGTGCCCAAGCGCTCGGCCCAGGCGCTGTGGACCTACCTGGTCGAAACCGCCGGACCGCGCGGCTCCGAGGCATCGGGCGCGGCGTGAGATTATTCGTTTCTTGCATCCGGCCGCATCCAATCGGCATTGGCTTGAATACCGCCGAGGACCTTACAGTCCGCGGCGCCCGGTGTGGACAGCGGAGTCTGGCATGCAAGCTGCTTGCGCTCCTGCCCATGCAGCGACCCAGACCTTTTTCAAAGATTGCAGCGGCAGCACGACCGCAATGAGAGACAAGCACATTGCCACAGTTTTCACGGAGTTTTCGTGTTGGCGAGAGGCATGCGGGTATCTCCGCTGACGCCGTGATCCTGGTTTAAGGTCTTATTTCCCTTCCGTTTTCTTAGGAGAGATTGAATGAAGAAGCACATCCTCGCCATCGTGTGCACGGCATTGGCCGCGGGCGGCGCTTTCGCGCAAAGCAACGACACGCTGGCGAAGATCAAGGCCAGTGGCAGCATCAGCCTCGGCGTGCGCGACTCCTCCGCCCTGTCCTATACCCTGGGCAATGGCAAGTACGTCGGTTTCCACACTGAAATGGGCGAACGCATCATCGCCGACCTGTCCAAGGCCGCCGGCAAGGAACTGAAGATCCAGTACACGCCCGTCACCTCGCAGAACCGCATCCCGCTGGTGCAGAACGGCACGGTCGACCTGGAGTGCGGCTCCACCACCAACAACGCCACGCGTGCCAAGGACGTGTCCTTCGCCGTGACGACCTATGTGGAGGAGGTGCGCATCCTGACCAAGGCCAACTCGGGCATCAACGGCATCGCCGACCTCAAGGGCAAGACGGTGGCCACGACCACCGGCACCACCTCGGTGCAGACCCTGCGCAAGAACAAGCGCGCCGAAGGCATCGACTTCAGGGAAGTCATGGGCAAAGACCACGCCGACAGCTTCCTGCTGCTCGAGTCGGGCCGTGCCGACGCTTTTGTCATGGACGGCTCCATCCTGGCGGCCAACGCCTCCAAGTCGCGCAACCCGGCCGACTTCAAGATCGTTGGCGAAGTGCTGTCGGTCGAGCCGATTGCGTGCATGCTGCGCAAGGACGACCCGGCCTTCAAGAAGGCCGTGGACGACAGCATCAAGCGCCAGATCGCCGACGGTTCGCTGGCCAAGCTGTACGACAAGTGGTTCATGCAGCCCATCCCGCCGACCAACACCAAGATCGGCCTGCCGATGTCCGAGGCGACCAAGGAAGCCTGGGCGCATCCGAATGACAAGCCCATGGAAGATTACGCAGCCAAGTAATCTGCGCTGGGTGAGGCACTGAACGCCCGCCGATTCGAGCGGGCGTTTTTTGTGCCGGGACCGAAATCCAAAGACGACGACAACAGAGGAGTTCCCGATGGGAAATTGGGATTGGCAGGTCTACCTGCAGGATCCGGGCGGCAAGGACCCGACCTACTTGCAATGGATGCTATCTGCCTGGGGCTGGACCATCTCCGTCGCCCTGTCGGCGCTGCTGGTGGCGCTGGTCGTGGGCTCGCTGATCGGCATTCTGCGCACCTTGCCGAACAGCCCTGGCTGGGTGCGTTTCGGCAACGCCTGGGTGGAACTCTTCCGCAACATTCCGCTGCTGGTGCAGATCTTCTTGTGGTACCACGTGGTGCCAGCGATCTTCACGGCCGCACGCGACGTGCCGCCCTTCGTGCTCGTGGTGCTGGCGCTGGGCTTCTTCACCTCGGCGCGGATCGCCGAGCAACTGCGGGCCGGCATCCAGGCGTTGCCACGCGGGCAACGCTACGCCGGCATGGCCATGGGATTCACCACCTGGCAGTACTACCGCTACGTGATTCTGCCCATGGCCTACCGCATGATCCTGCCGCCGCTGACCAGCGAGTCCATGAACATCTTCAAGAACTCCTCGGTCGCGTTCGCCGTGTCGATCCCTGAACTCACGCAGTTCGCCATGCAGGCGGGCGAGGAAACTGCCCGCCCTATCGAGATGTACCTGGGCGTGACGATCCTCTACATCATCTCTGCCATGGTGATCAACCGCTTGATGGCCTTCATCGAAAAGCGCGCGCGCGTGCCGGGCTTCGTGGCAGCCGGCGGAACGGGGGGTCATTGAGATGAATCTCGACTTCGGCTTCTACAACTGGAGCGTCATCACCGACTTCGTGCTGAAGGGCTTTTACTTCAGCGTGTTTCTCACCGTGGTGGCCACGCTGGGCGGCATCTTTTTCGGCACGCTGCTGGCGCTGATGCGCCTGTCCGGCAAGAAGTGGCTCGACGCTCCTGCAGCCATCTACGTCAACGGCATGCGCAGCATCCCGCTGGTGATGGTGATCTTGTGGTTCTTCCTGATCGTGCCCTTCATCATCGGACGGCCCATCGGCGCGGAGCTTTCCGCCATCATCACCTTCATCGCGTTCGAGGCCGCCTACTTCTCGGAGATCATGCGCGCGGGCATCCAGTCGATCCCGCGCGGCCAGGTCTTTGCCGGCCAGGCCATGGGCATGACCTACAAGCAGAACATGACGCTCGTGATCCTGCCGCAGGCCTTCCGCAACATGCTGCCTGTGCTGCTGACGCAGACCATCATCCTGTTCCAGGACACCTCGCTGGTCTACGCCATCGGCGCCTACGACATGCTCAAGGGCTTCGAGACGGCAGGCAAGAATTTCGGCCGACCGATCGAGTCCTACCTGCTCGCCGCGGTCGTCTACTTCGTGCTGTGCTATGCGCTGTCCTACCTGGTCAAGCGCCTGCACAAGAAGATCGCCATCATCCGCTGAACACAAGCCTCGTCTGGAGAAAACCCAATGGCTGAACAAATGATCCAAATCAAGGACGTGTCCAAGTGGTACGGCCCGGTGCAGGTACTGAACAACTGCAACGTCAGCATCAACAAGGGCGACGTGGTCGTGGTCTGCGGTCCCTCAGGCTCGGGCAAGTCCACGCTGATCAAGACCGTCAACGCGCTGGAGCCGATCCAGAAGGGCGAGATCATCGTCAACGGCGTCAAGGTCAGCGATCCCAAGACCGACCTGCCCAAGCTGCGCTCCAAGGTCGGCATGGTGTTCCAGCACTTCGAGCTGTTCCCGCACCTGTCGGTCACCGAGAACCTCACGATCGCGCAGATCAAGGTGCTGGGCCGCAGTGCCGACGAAGCCAAGACGCGCGGCCTCAAGATGCTGGACCGCGTGGGCCTGATGGCGCACAAGGACAAGTTCCCGGGCCAGCTGTCCGGTGGCCAGCAGCAGCGCGTCGCGATTGCACGTGCGCTGTCCATGGACCCGATCGTGATGCTGTTCGACGAGCCCACCTCGGCGCTGGACCCCGAGATGGTCGGCGAGGTGCTGGACGTGATGGTGAGCCTGGCCAAGGAAGGCATGACCATGATGTGCGTGACCCACGAGATGGGCTTTGCGCGCAAGGTCGCCAGCCGCGTGATCTTCATCGACGTGGGCGGCCGCATCCTGGAAGACTGCTCCAAGGAAGAGTTCTTCGGCAATCCCGAGGCGCGCCAGCCGCGCACCAAGGACTTCCTGAACAAGATCCTGCAGCACTGAGCAGGTCCATGCCTCGTTGCAACGCCGGGTTCGCCCGGCGTTGTCGTTCATGCAGGTCGCACGGCCAAAGCGGTTAAGCCCCGTCTAAGGGCGGGTTCTTAGGATGACCATGCCTGCAGACGTTCAACAGAACACGCAGGACGAAGCCTCCGGCAGCCGGCGCCCACGACGGCGGCGGCCGGTCAGGACAACATTCACCGCACCACCGCAAGACGACCATGAACGCTCTCACCCGCCTCTCCCTCAGTGCCATCGCCGCCATCGCAGCCTCGGGGGCCTTTGCCCAGGCGCCCGCAGCAACCGCGCCGGCCAAGCCGATCGTGCAGACCACCTGTGCCGACTATGTGGGCCTCCAGGAAACCGTGAAGCCGAAGTTCATTTACTACGCTGTGGGCCACGCCCAGAACGGTCGAAAGGAAGTGGTCTTCGACGAAGTGGCTGTCGAGAAGATCAAACCCGAACTCGACCAGTACTGCGCGGTGAACCTCACCAAGTCGGCCTACGACAAGGTGATGGCCAGCAGCATGGCCTCCGATCCGGTCGGCCGGACCAAGCACGGCAAGTGAGTGCGCAGGTCCGGCGGCAGCGCGGCGCGCGCCGCCGGACGCTCGCTCATCTGGGCCGCGCGGCGATGGCTTTCTCTGCCTTGTCGACGAGGCCGCTGCCGATCTGCGCCTTCCACTTGGTGTAGACCGGCCGCGTGGCCTTCACGAAGGCGTCGCGCTCCGCGGCGCTCAGCTGGGTCACCGTCACACCGAAGCCGGCGATGTCCTTGAGCAAGGGCTTTTCGGCCTCGACCAGGCCCTTGCGCGCCAGTGCGACCTCTTCCTTGCCCGCGTCCAACGCGGCCTTGCGCACGATCTCGCGGTCGGCCGGCGTCCAGGACTCCCAGATCTCCTTGTTGACCACGAAGATCAGCGGGTCGGCCATGTAGCCCCAGGTGGTCACGAACTTCTGGCCCATGTTGTGCAGCTTGAGCACGGGGAACATGAACAGCGGATTCTCTTGGCCGTCCACGGCGCCGCTGGCCAGCGCGGGCTGGGCGTCGGCCCAGCTCATCTGCGTGGGGTTGGCGCCCAGCGCCGTGAAGGTGTCGGCGAACAGCGGCGAGCCGACCACGCGCAGCTTCATGCCCTTCAAGTCCTCCGGCGACTTGATCGGCCGCTTGGAGTTGGTGATCTCGCGGTAGCCGTTTTCGCCCCAGGCCAGCGGCACCACGCCGGCCTTCTCGAGCCGCGCGAACAGGTCCTTGCCGACCTCGCCCTGGGTGAGCGCGTCCACGGCCGCGTAGTCGGGCATCAGGAAGGGCAGCGAGAACAGGTTCAACTCCTTGACCTGCGGCGACCAGTTGATCGTGGAGCCCACGGCCATGTCGATCACGCCCTGGCGCAGCGCACTGAACTCGCGGGTCTGGTCGCCCTGGATCAGCGAGACGCCGGGGTACAGCTTGATGTTGATGCGGCCCTGGGTGCGCTCCTTGACCATGTCGGCCCAGAGCTTGCCGGCCATGCCCCAGGGCGTGGGCGGGCCCAGCACCAGCGAGAGTTTGTACTCGGCCTTGTAGTTCTGGGCGGCGGCCGGCGCCGAGAAGCTGCCCATCGCCGTGGCAAGGGCGGCCAGCGCGAGCAGGGAGCGGCGGAAATTCATGGACAGGTCTCCTAGGGTTGGGATCATCAATAGCCGAGTTTGGCCGGCAGCCACAGCGCGAGTTGCGGCCAGGCGATCACCGCCACCATGACCAGGAACATCGCGAACAGCATCCAGCCGACCCAGCGCACGGTTTCCTCCATGCGCACGTTGGCGATGCGGCAGGACACCATGAGGTTGACCGCCAGCGGCGGCGTGAACTGGCCCAGCGCGACCTTGAGCGTGAGGATCACGCCGAACCACACCGGGTCCCAGTTGTAGTGCTGCACGATGGGCCACAGCAGCGGCACGAAGATCAGGAAGATCGAGACGCCGTCCAGGAACATGCCCACGGTGATCAGCAGCAGGATCAGCAGGGACAGCACGCCGTACTCGCCCAGGCCGGAGTTGACGATGGCTTGGGCCACCGGATCGATCACGCCCAGCGTGGACAGCGAGTAGGCGAAGATGCCGGCCAGCGAGACCACCAGCAGGATCACGGCCGAGAGCTCGCCCGACTCGCGCAGGATGGGGAACAGGTCGCGCACGCTGATCGTGCGGTGCACCACCATGCCCACGAAGAGGCCATAGAACACCGCCACCACGGCCGCCTCGGTCGGCGTGAACCAGCCCATGCGCATGCCGCCCAGGATCAGCACGGGGGCGGCCAGGCCCCAGATGGCTTCGCGGAAACTCTGCCAGAAGGGCGGGCGCGGCAGGCTGGATTCGAGCTGGCCCATGTTGTGGCGCCGTGCCATCCAGACCGCCGGCACGATCAGTGCGATGCCGGCCAGCACGCCCGGGACCATGCCCGCCGCGAACAGCGCCGGCACCGAGGCGCCGGGCACCAGCACCGAGTAGACGATGAAGGCGACCGACGGCGGGATCAGGATGTCGGTGGCCGCGGCCGCGCCGACCACGCTCGCGGAATAGGCGGCCGGGTAGCCGGCGCGCGACATGGCCGCGATCATCACGGCGCCCACGGCCGCCGCGTTGGCCGGCCCCGAGCCCGAGATGCCGCCGAGGAACATCGCCACGACGATGGCCACCAGCGGCAGCATGCCGGGCCCGCGGCCGACGATGGCGATGGCGAAGTTCACGAGCCGCAACGCCACGCCCGAGCGGTCGAAGATGGAGCCGACCAGCACGAACATCGGGATCGCGAGCAGCGGGTACTTGCCCAGGCCCGCGTAGAAGTTCTGCGGCACGGCCAGGAGGCCGAACCACTGCGCGTCGGCATTGGCGAGCGCGATGCAGGCCGCGCCGGCCAGGCCCAGGGCAGCCCCGATGGGCACGCCCGCGAGCATCATGAGGACGAAGCCGGTGAAGAGCAGGGCGGCGATCACGCGCCGCCTCCGTCCGTCGCGGCCGCGACGCGCCCGCGCCGGACGAACAGGCCCACCGCACGCAGGCCGATGGCCGTGCAGACGATGGGCAGCCAGACCGAATACCACCACTGCGGCACGCCGATGCCCGGCGAGGTTTCCTCGAAGCGGAAGTCGTCCCAGACCACGCGCAGCGAGAGCGCGGCGATCAGGAAGAACAGCAAGGCCACCATCAGCGCGCCGAACTGTGCCAGGCGCTTGCGACGCGCCATCGAGCCGGCCTCGCTGAAGTACTCGATGCGGATGTGGCGGTCGCGCGCCACGGCGGCCGAGCCGGCCACCATCGCCAGCAGGATCATGAGGAAGACGGAGAACTCCTCGGTCCAGGCGAAGGAGCTGTCGGTGAAGTAGCGCACCAGGACGTTGGCGAAGGTGATCAGCGCCAGCGCGGCCATGATCAGCACCGTCAGCCAGTCCTCGATCTTCAGGGGTACGCGGGTCGGTTCGTCAGCGGGGGCCGGAGCGTCGGGCAGGCCCGGGTCGTTCTCAGGAGGCATGGAGCGAAGGAAGAGCGAAAAACAAAAGCCGCCGGCCACGAGGCCCGGCGGCATCGGCGCGGATCATAGGTGCCCGTGTTGCGCTGCCGCATGGGGACTTTCCTTAGGATGGGCACATGCACAACACCTTGTCCGTCCAGCCGCTCACCGCGGCCGCCTTCGCGCCCTTTGGCACCGTCGTCGAAGTTCCCCGTGGCGCGGCGGGCCGTTCCATCAATGGCGGCACCTCGCAACGCTTCGATCTGCTGGCCGACATGGCACTCACCGCCGAGGGCGGCCGTCCGATGCTCGCGCTGTTCCGCGCTGAGGCGCGCCGCTTCCCGCATGCCGTGAACGAACTGGAGCGCCATGCGCTGGGCAGCCAGACCTTCGTGCCGCTGGGCCAGCGGCGTTTCGTCCTGGTCGTGGCGCCCGCGGCGTCCAAGCCGGAGCTCGGCGCGCTGGCCGCATTCATGACCGATGGCGCGCAGGGCGTGGTGCTCGCACCGGGCACCTGGCACCACGCGCTGCTGGCCGTGGATGCTGGCGACTTCGTGGTCGTCGAGCGGGCCGCTCAAGCCGTGGACTGCGACGTGGTGCGCTGGGACCAGGGCATCTGCGTCGTCATTCCAGCGTGACGCCCGTGGCCTTCACGACGCCGGCCCAGCGCTCCGTTTCCTTGCGCAGGTAGGTACCGTACTCCTCGGGCGTGGATCCCAGCGGCTCGGCGCCCTGCACGGCCAGCTTCTCGCGCAGGTCCGGATTCTTGAGCGCCTTGGCGACCTCGGCGTTGAGCCGCTGCACCACGGCCGCGGGCGTGCCGGCCGGCACCATTAGGCCCTGCCAGGCACCTGCCTCGAAGCCCGGCATCACGGTTTCGGCCAATGTGGGAACGGCGGGGAACAGCGCCATGCGCTTGGCCGAGGTCACGGCCAGCAGCTTGATGCGCTTGTCCTTGACGAAGGGCATGACCGAGTTGATCGTATCGGTCATGAACTGGATCTGCCCGGCCGCGAGGTCCACGTCGGCCGGCGCGCTGCCCTTGTAGGGCACGTGCGTGGCGACGATGCCCTGGGCGCGCACGAACTGGTAGGCCGCCAGGTGCGTCACGTTGCCGTTGCCGGCCGAGCCGTAGGACAGCTTGTCGGGGTTGGCCTTGGCGTAGGCGACGAACTCGGCCACGGTGTTGGCCGGGACGCTGGGGTTCACCACCAGCGCCAGCGGCACCACGGCCGTGAGCGCCACGGGCGCGAGATCGCGTTGCAGGTCGTAGGCCAGGCTCTTGTACAGCGAGGGGCTCAGCGTGATCGACGAGGTGTTGTAGAGCAGCGTGTAGCCGTCGGCCGCGGCCTTGGCGACCGCCACCGCGCCGATGTTGCCGTTGGCGCCGGCCCGGTTGTCGACCACGATGGGCTGGCCCATCTGTTCGGACAGCTTCTGCGCGAGCACGCGCGCCACCAGGTCGGTCGGCCCGCCCGGCGGGAAGGGCACGACCATGGTGATGGGCCTGGCCGGGTAGCCTGCCTGGGCCTGGGCGGTACCCCAGGGCGCCAGCGTGGCGGCAAGGGCGAGCGCGAGCGCCGCGCGGCGGGTGGATGGCAGGTTCATGGTGTCTCCTTCGATGGTGGTTTGTGGTCTCAGGCGCGCCCGGCCAGCAGCCGCGTGGCGGTGTAGGTCATGACCAGCACGCCGCGCTGGTTGAACACGTCGATGCGCGAATCGACGACGGCGCGGCCGCTTCTGGAGGTGGGCCTGATGCCGGTGACCTCGATCTGCGCCTCGATGGTGTCGCCCACGAGCACGGGCGCGAGGATTTTCTGGTGCAGTTCCAGCATGGCCAGGCCCGTGCCCTGAATCATGGTCTGCAGGATGAAGCCCTCGATCAGCGTATAGGTCAGCGCGCCCGGCACGGGCCGGCCGGCCATGGCCGCGCCCTCGTAGCCTTCCTCGATGAAGATGGCCTCCAGCATGCCGGTCACGCCGATGAAGTTGACGAGGTCGGTCTCGGTCACGGTGCGCGCAAACGTGCGCAGGCGCTGGCCGACCGTGAGGTCCTGCCAGACGAAGCCCTGGCCCAGGCGGGGCAGGCTGCGGTCAATGGCGGCGGGGCTGTTCATACGGTGTCTCCGGTGGGATGGCTGCGGGCGGCGCCCTGGTCGATCAGGGCCTGGATCTGTGGGGGCGCGAGGCCGGCCGCGGCCAACTGCGCGCGCGTGTGCTGGCCCAGCCGCGGCGGCACGGCCACCGGCTGGCGCGCGCCGTCGAAGCGCACGGGCGTGCCAGGGAAGCGGAGTTGGCCCATCGCGCTGTCGGTGACGGTCTCGAAGAAGCCGGTGGCCGCCAGGTGCGGGTCCTGCGGCAGGGCGTCCAGGCGCGCGATCGGCGCGGCCGGGATCTCCAGCCGCTCGCAGGTGGCGAGCCAGTGGGCCGTGCTCTCGCGCACCACGTAGGTCGAAGCCAGTTCCAGCAGTTCGGCGATGTGGCGGGTGCGGTTCGCGATGCCGACGAAGCGCGCATCGGCCGCATGCTGCGGTGCGCCGACCTCGGCGAAGAAGCGCTGCCAGTGCTGGTCGGTGTAGGGCATCATGGCCACGTGCCCGTCTGCCGTACGGTAGGGCCGGCGCCAGGGGGCCAGCACGCGCGGGTAGCCGGCGCCGGACAGCGGCGGCTCGAAGTGCTGGCCGTAGAAGTGCTCGACGAGGTTGAAGCCCACCATGGACTCGAACATCGGCACCTCCACGTGCGCGCCTTCGCCCGTGCGTTCGCGCTGCCACAGCGCGGCGAGGATGGCATGGGCCGCCACGTGGGCGCAGGTCTTGTCGGCCGCGATGGTCGGCAGGTAGCGGGTGTCGCTGCCCTGGCGTGCCATGAGGTCGGCCAGGCCCGACATGCCCTGGACCACGTCGTCGTAGGCCGGGCGGCCCGCGTAAGGCCCGGGCAGGAAGCCGAGCAGGCTGGCGTAGACCAGGCGCGGGAAGCGCGTGCGCAGCGTCGCGGGATCGATGCCCAGGGCCGCGAGCTTCTGCGGCCGCATGCTGTGCATGAACACGTCGGCCGTGGCCAGCAGCGCCTGCAGGGCCTCCTGCGCGGCGGGCTGCTTGAGGTCCAGCACCACGCTCTGCTTGCTGCGGTTGGCGCCCAGGAACATGGCGGCCATGCCGTCCTCGCGCGTGGGTCCGGTGTGGCGCGTGGAGTCGCCCTCGGGCGGCTCGATCTTCACGACCTCGGCGCCGTAGTCGGCCAGCAGCTGGCTGGCCAGCGGGCCGAAGATCACGCTGGACAGGTCCAGCACGCGCAGGCCCTTGAGCGGCGCCATCGTCTTGTCTCCATGGGGATGGGAATGGGCGCGGATTGTTCGGCGGCCGCTGCGTCGCGTCTAATATTTCTTTTTCCGCCTGTGATAGCCCAGCCGTATCAATGGACTCCCGACAACTGCGCCACTTCGTCGCCGTGGCCGACACACTGAACTTCCACCGCGCCGCCGAGCAGCTGCACATGTCGCAGCCGCCGCTGTCGGCCTCGATCCGCCGGCTCGAGGAGCAGCTCGGCGTGCAGCTGTTCGAGCGCACGCGCCGCGGCACCGCGCTGACGGCGGCCGGTGCCGCGGCGCTGGAGGACGCGCGGCGTGCGCTGTTCCACACCGAGCAGTTCGGGCGTGTCGCCGCCGCCACCGCGCGCGGCGAGGCCGGCAGCCTGCGCATCGGCTTCGTGGGATCTGCCACCTACGCGCTGATGCCGCAGGTCATGCCGGTGTTCCGCGCGCGCTATCCCGAGGTGCAGTTGGCGCTGACCGAGTCGACCACGCGCCGCCTGATCGACGACGTGCAGCAGGGCGATGTGGACGCCGCGCTGCTGCGCTTTCCGGTGGTGCGCGCGCTGGCGCTGCAGATCCTGCCGATCGAGCGCGACCGCTTCGTCGCGGCGCTGCCCGCCACGCACCGGCTCGCGCGGCGCCGCCGTGTGGCGCTGGCCGACCTGCAGGGCGAGCCGTTCGTGCTGTTCGGTGCCGAGGCCGTGCCCGGTCTGCACGCCATGGCGCTGCTGGCCTGCCAGCAGGCCGGCTTCGTGCCGCGCGTGCAGCAGGAGGCCGTGCAGGTGCAGACCGTGGTGAGCCTGGTCGAGAGCGGCCTGGGCGTGGCGCTCGTGCCCTCTGTGGCGGCGCGCCATGTCACGCGCCACATCGTGTTCCGGCCACTGCAGGGGCCGGGCGCCGATGTGGAGATCGGCCTGGCGCTGGCCTGGCGCGCGGAGCGCGAGAAGCCCGCGGCGCGGCGCTTCCGCGAGACGCTGCAGGATCTGGTGGCGGCTTAGCCCAGCCGCTCGGCCAGCGCGATCAGCGAGCGGTCCGCGCCCGCCGGGCCCAGCAGCGACAGTCCCAGCGGCGCGCCCTCGCGTTGCGCGAGCGGCAGCGAGATCTGCGGAAAGCCCGACAGCCCGGCGATGCACAGCATCTGGATCGCGCGGTTGCGGTAGGTCTCCAGGCCCGCCTCGCCCTCGCTGCGCAGCGGCGCGATGTCGGGCATGGTGGGCATGAGCAGCACGCCGTCCTCGCCGAGCAGCGTGGCCAGCAGGCCGCGGAACTTCTCGCGGAAGGCGCGTGCGGCCTGCACCTGCGCGTCGGTCACGTCGCGCGACCAGGCGAAACGCTCGGCCACGCCCGGCCCCAGCGGCGGCGCGAAGCGCTCGATCAGCGGGCCGTCGGTCAGCCAGGCCTCGCGCGCCTGGATGTAGCGGAAGTTCCAGTACATCGCGTCCCAGGACTCCAGCGCCACGCGGCAGTCGGCCGCCTTGCCGAAGGCCTGCTCGGCACGGGCCACGGCCTCGGCCAGCGCGTCGGCCACGGGCGCCTCGACCAGCGCCCAGACGTCGCTGGGGCGCAGCAGCCGGACTTTGGCCGGCAGCGGCGCCGGATCGTCGCCCAGCAGCACGGCGCCCACGCGCGCGAAGGTCTGCACGTCGCGGGCGAACCAGCCGCAGGTGTCCAGGCTGGGTGCGAGGTCCAGCGTGGCCTCCAGGCTGATGCGGCCGTGCGTGGGCCGGATGCCGTAGAGCCTGCAGTGGTTGGCTGGCGCGCGCACCGAGCCGCCCGTGTCGCTGCCCAGCGCGAAGTCGCACAGCTTCGACGACACGGCCGAGGCCGAGCCCGAGGACGAGCCGCCCGTGATGCGCTCCGGCGCCGCGCCGTTGATCGGCGCGCCGAAGTGCGCGTTGTTGCCGTTCATCGAGAAGGCCAGCTCGTCGGTCACGGTCTTGCCGACGAAACGCGCGCCGGCGTCCAGCAGCTGCTGCACCACGGGCGCATTGCGCGTCTTGATGCCGGACATGGCCAGCACGAAGGGGCTGCCGCCGCCGGTGGGGTAGCCCGCCACGTCGTAGAGGTCCTTGACCGCGAAGCTGAGGCCCGTCAACGGGCCGGTGGGCGCCGCGGGGACCGGCACGTCGGGGTAGGGAACGAAGGCGTGGGCGGGATCGTGCATGGGCATCGTGGGAATCTCCGGGTGGGTTCAACCGACCGCCACGGGCGCGAGCGCGGCCACGGCATCGGTGCGCAGGCAGCGGGCGCGGTGGCCCGGTGCGAGTGTGACGGGATCGGGGCGGGTCTGCAGGCATGCGGCCTCGGCCAGGCTGCAGCGCGCGGCGAAGGCGCAGCCGGGCGGCAGCGCGGCCAGGTCGGGCGGCGCGCCGCCAATGGTCTCCAGCCGCGCGCCCTTGGCCAGCGCGCCGTGGGCGCGGCTCTTGAGCAGGGCCACGGTGTAGGGGTGGCGTGGCGCGCGGATCAGCTCGCGCGCCGTGCCTTCCTCGACGATGCGGCCGGCATACATCACGGCGATGCGGTCGGCCACTTCGACGGCGGCGCCGATGTCGTGCGTGACGAACAGCACCGACAGGTTCAGGTCGCGCTGCAGTTCGCGCAGCAGCAGCAGGATCTGGATCTGCACGGTGGCGTCCAGCGCGGTCGTGGGCTCATCGGCCAGCAGCACCTGGGGCTTGCAGGCCAGGGCCAGCGCGATCATGGCGCGCTGGCGCATGCCGCCCGACATCTCGTGCGGGTAGGCCTGTAGCCGGCGTTCGGGGCTGGGGATGCGCACGCGCTCGAAGAGCTCCAGCGCGCGCTTTTGCGCCTCGGCCCTGGACACGGGCTCGTGCCGGCGGATCGCCTCGACGATCTGCGCGCCCACGGGGTAGACCGGGTCCAGCGCCAGCAGCGGCTCCTGGAAGATCATGGAGACCATCTTGCCGCGGTAGTCGGCGAGTTCGCGCTCCGACATGGCCAGCACGTCGCGTCCGGCCACGCGCACCTCGCCCGTGACCTGGCTGCGCCGCGGCGGGTGCAGGCGCAGCAGCGTGCGCATGGTCACGCTCTTGCCCGAGCCGGACTCGCCGATCAGCGCCACGACCTCGCCCTGGCGCAGGTCCAGGTTCACGCCGTTGACCGACTGCACGGGCTTGCGGCCACCCGTGAACGTGACGTGCAGGTCGCGCAGGCGGACGAAGGGTTCGGTGGAGGTGCTCATGCCAGGCTCGCGAGGGGATGGCCGCTGCCGGCCTGGTGGATCAGGCAGGCGACGGACTGCTGCGCGCGCACGACGCGCTGGGGTTCGGTGCGGTTGCACACCGCAGCGGCCTGCGGGCAGCGCGGATGGAAGCGGCAGCCCGAGGGCGGGTCGATCGGGTTGGGCGGGTCGCCGGCCAGCGGCACCTCCTCGGTGCGGTGGTCCGGGTCCATGGACGGCATGGACGAGAGCAATGCGCGCGTGTAGGGGTGGGCCGGGTCGTCGAACAACGCGTCCGCAGGGCCGACCTCGGCCACGCGGCCCAGGTACATCACCATCACGCGGTCGCTGATGAAACGCACCACGTTGAGGTCGTGGCTGATGAAGACATAGGTCAGGCCGAACTCGGCCTTGAGGTCCATGAGCAGGTTCAGCACCTGGGCCTCGACCGACTTGTCCAGCGCCGAGACGGCCTCGTCCAGGATCACCATGCGCGGCTGCAGCGCCAGTGCGCGGGCGATGTTCACGCGCTGGCGCTGGCCGCCCGACAGTTCGTGCGGATAGCGCTCGGCGAAGCGACCGGGCTCCAGCCCCACGCGGGCCAGCAGGTCGCGGGCGCGTGCCACGGCCTCGCGAGTGGAGACGCCGTGCACCTGCGGGCCGAAGGCGATGGAGTCCTCGATGGTCAGGCGCGGGTTCAGCGAGGCGTAGCTGTCCTGGAACACCATCTGCACCTGGCGCCGGAAGTCCTTGAGCGGCAGTTCGCGGCTGCCCACGGTGCGGCCGTCGAACACCACCTCGCCCGCGCTCGGGGCGATCAGCTGCATGAGCAGCCGCGCGGTGGTGGACTTGCCGCAGCCAGACTCGCCGACCACGCCCAGCGTTTCGCCCTTCAAGACCTCGAAGTCCACACCGTCCACGGCGCGCACCACTTTGCGCGGCGCGCCCGGCAGCACGCCGCCCTTGAGCGCGAAGTGCTTGGTCAGGCCGCGGATGGTCAACAGCGGCTGGGCCGGGCCGCCGATCTCGTCGGCATGCTCCAGCGTGGCGGCGGCGGCCAGCAGTTCTGTGGTCATCGTGCTCACCCCTTGTTGTCCATGGCCGTGCGCAGGCCGTCCGAGAGCAGGTTGAACGAGATCGAGGTGATGAAGATCATCACGCCCGGCAGCGCGGCGATCCAAGGCTGCACGTAGATGGCCGTGCGCAGCGTGTTGAGCATCAGGCCCCACTCGGGTTCCGGCGGCTTCACGCCCAGCCCCAGGAAGGACAGGCCCGAGGCCAGGATCATGGAGACCGCGATCAGGCTGGTGGCGTACACGAAGATCGGCCCCAGCACATTGCCCAGCACGTGCACGCGCACGATGGTGAAGGCGCTGGCGCCCGAGGCGCGGGCGGCCTCCACGTAGTCGCGCCCGCGCACCTGGGTGGTGACGGCCTCGGCCACCCGCGCGATCTGCGGGATGAACACGATGGTCAGCGAGATCAGCGAGTTCAGGATGCCGGCACCCAAGGCGCCCGACAGCGCGATGGCCAGCAGCACCGAAGGGAAGGCGTAGAACACGTCGATGGTGCGCATGATCACGCTGTTGACGGCGCCGCCGGCGTAGCCGGCCACGATGCCGATGACCGAGCCGACCACGAAGGCGCACAGAACCGGTGTGATGCCGATGAAGAGCGACAGCCGCGCGCCCACGATCAGGCGCGACAACATGTCGCGGCCGAGCTCGTCGCTGCCGAGCGGGTAGTTGGCGGTGCCGATCGGCTTGAGCCGGTTCAGCATCGAGGCCTGGTACGGGTCGGCCGGCGCGAGCCAGGCGCCGAACAGGCCCACCGCGATCAGCAGCAGCACGACGCAGGCGGCGCCCACGGCCACCGGGTCGCGGCGGAAACGCATCAAGACCGAGGCCCAGTAGCCGCGCGAGCGCTGGGCCGGCAGCGGCAGGGCGGCCACGGCGGAGGGGGAGAGGACGGCGGACATGGTTCTTCTCCTTCTTTCAGCCGCGCGCGATGCGTGGGTCGAGCAGCGTCTGCACGATGTCCACGACGAGGTTGAGCACCACGAAGAACATGGCCAGCACCAGGATGGAGCCCTGCAGCAGCGGCAGGTCGCGCTGGAAGATGGCCGAGTTCAGCAGAAAGCCGGTGCCGGGCCAGGAGAACACGGTCTCGATCAGGATCGAGCCGCCCAGGAGGTAGCCCAGCTGCAGGCCCATGACCGCGAGCGCGGTGGGTGCCGTGTTCTTGACGATGTGGCAGAACACGCCGAAGTGCGTGAGCCCCTTGGCGCGCAGGCCCAGCACGAACTCCTGCTCGAGGATGTCGGCCACCAGCGCGCGCACCGTCCGCGCGATGATGCCCATGGGGATCACCGACATGGTGATGGCCGGCAGGATCAGGAACTGCAGCTGCTCCCAGTTCCAATGCCACTGGTCGGAGCCGCTGGGCCCCGCGCCGGTGGCTGGCAGCCAGCCCAGCAGCGAGGAGAACACGATCACCATGACCATGCCCAGCCAGTAGTGCGGCACCGACACGCCCAGCACCGAGATGACCGAGGCGGCGCGGTCGACCCAGGAGCCACGGAAGTAGCCGGCCACGAAGCCGAACAGGCAGCCGAAGACGAAGCCGATGAGGGTGGCGACCACCGCCAGGCGCAGCGTGTTGCCCACCGCCTTGATCACCTCGCCCGCGACCGGGCGGCTGGTGGCGATAGAGGTGCCCAGGTCGCCCTGCAGTGCGCGCCAGACCCAGCTGGCGAACTGCTCGGGCAGGCTGCGGTTGAAGCCGTACAGCTCGCGCAACTGGGCCTGCAACTCGGCCGAGGCGTCGGGCGGCAGGATGGAGACGAGCGGGTCGCCCGGCGCGAGGTGCACCAGCGCGAAGCAGACCAGGGTCACGCCCAGCATGATGGGAATGGCGTAGACGATGCGGCGCAGGATGTAGGCAAGCATGGCGGGGCTGGCTGGAAGCTGGCGAAGGGAATGCCCGGCCGCAGGGTGCGCGGCCGGGCGGCGGAGCATCAGTCCATCGTCATCGTCGCGATGTCGATGAACCAGCTCTGCGGCTGCACCACGTTCTTGACCTTGGCCGACATGGCGCGCGGGCCCACGTCATGGGCGATCCAGATGAAGGCCGCGTCATCGACCAGATGGGCGTGCAGCTTGGCCAGCGCGGCGTCGCGGCCCTTGTCGTCGAAGGTCGTGCGCGCATCGCTGATCAGCTTGTCGACCTCGGCGTTGCCGTAGTAGCCCCAGTTGTTGGAGACCGGCGGAAAGGTCTTGGTCGAGGCGAAGCGCACCATGGCGAAGAACGGGTCCATGGCCGCGAAGCTCACATTGATCGCGTTGGTGCCGTTGGCGGTCGCGTCCTTGACGCCGCGGCGCCAGTTCGTGAACAGCGTGTTCCACTCGATCACGTCGAACTGGACGTCGAAGAAGCATTGCTTGAGCGACTGCTGCACGAACTCGTTCATGGGCAGTGGCTGCATCTGGCCGGAGCCCGAGGCCGAGATCTGCACCTTGACCTTGAGCGGCTTGGCCGCCGTGTGGCCGGCCTGCGTCATGAGCGCCTGGGCCGCCTTCACGTCGTACTTGATGTCGAACTTCGGGTTGCCCCACCAGGGGTGGCCGGGCGGCACCGTGCCCTTGGGCTCGGCCATCATGCCGCCCAGGAACTGCTTCAACCCCGCGCGGTCCACACACAGGTTGGCGGCCTGGCGCACGCGCTTGTCCAGCCAGGGCGAGCCTTCGGCGAACGAGAGCTGCCAGGGCCACACGTGCGGTTGGGCGTTGGAATAGATCTTGTAGCCGCGCTGCGTGATCTGCGGCATGGCGTCGGGTGCGGGCGCCTCGATCCAGTCGACCTGGTTGCCCAGCAGCGCGGCCGTGCGCGCGTTGGCCTCGGGCATGGGCAGCATCACGACCTTGTCGATCTTGGGCGTGCGCTTGGGGTCCCAGTAGGCCTTGTTGGCCGCCACTTCCAGGCGCTCGCGCGCGACGAAGCGCGTCATCTTGAACGGGCCGGTGCCGGAGGCGTCGGAGGCGAAGGTCGTCCAGGCCTGCTTGGCGCGCTCGGCCGGGTCGGCGACGCTGGCCGGCACGGCCTTGAGCTTGGCTTCCCAGTGCGCGGGCGAGGCCATGAACAGGTTGGTCAGGTTCAGTGGCAGGAAGGAATCGGGCTCGCTGGTCGTCAACTCCACCGTGAGGTCGTCGATCTTGCGGGCCGAGACCAGCGTGGGCATGCGCGAGGCCGTCACACCGACCTGGCTGGCGTCGAAGTGCGGGGCGCTCTTGTCGAGCACCTTGCGCACGTTCCAGACCACGGCATCGGCGTTGAAGGCCGAGCCGTCGTGGAACTTGACGCCTGGGCGCAGCTTGAAGACCCATTTGGTCTTGTCCTTGGCGTCCACGGCCCATTCGGTCGCCAGCCCCGGGATCAGCACGCTGGGGCCGTCGGCCTTGGACAGGTCCCACTGCGTGAGCGCGTCGTACATCGGAATGCCGGTGAAGCGGTTGCCTTCGAAGCCCTGGTCGGGCTGGCCCAGCGTGCGCGGGATGTCGGCCGCGGTCATGGCGATGCGCAGCGTCTTCTCCTGCGCCTGGGCGGCCAGCGTCAGCAGGCACAGTGCCGCGCCAGCGGCCACGGACTTCAGGGCGGGGTGGGGGCGTGCAAGGTTCACGGGGATCTCCTGGGGGGAAGGGGCGGTGGATGAACGGATGGCAGTCCGGATCCGTTTAGCAAGCGGTGTGCCAGCCAATGCGTCGGATATCGGTTATCGATTCTGTAGTACTGTCGAAGAGACGTTTGCTATTGATAAACAGACGTCTTATATTGATTGGATCGCTCGGCGGTCCGTTTATTGCTTCGCCAGGACGGTTCACCACTTCGCGCTTTTCCGGGCGCCCATTCCCCACTTTGGAGCACGCAGCATGGATTCGTCTGTCCTCACCCCTTCCGCCGCACCTGCCGGCCGCTCGGCTGCCGAGCGCCTGCGCATCGATGGCGCACGGCTGTGGCGTTCGCTGATGGACCTGGCCCGCATCGGCGCCACGCCCAAGGGCGGTGTGTGCCGCATCGCGCTGACCGACGAGGACCGCGCCGGCCGCGACCAGGTGGCGCGCTGGTGCCGCGAGGCCGGCCTGGACGTGCGCGTGGACGAGGTCGGCAACATGTTCGCGCGCCGCGCCGGCACGGATCCGCAGGCCCGTGCCGTGGCCACGGGCAGCCACATCGACACCCAGCCTTCGGGCGGCAAGTTCGATGGCAACTTCGGCGTGCTGGCGGGCCTGGAGGTCATGCGCACGCTGAACGACCATGGCATCGCCACGCGCGCGCCGCTCGAGGTCGTCGTCTGGACCAACGAGGAGGGCACGCGCTTCACGCCGGTCATGATGGGTTCCGGTGCGTTCGCAGGCGTGTTCCTGCCCGATTTCGTGCGCGCGCAGGTCGATGGGGCGGGGCTGGCGGTCGGCGACGAACTGCGCCGCATCGGCTATCTGGGCGAGCACGCCTGCGGCGAGGTGCCGGGCGGTGGCTATGCCGCCTACTTCGAGGCCCACATCGAGCAGGGTCCGGTGCTGGAAGACGCCGGCCTGCCGATCGGCGTGGTCAGCGGTGCGCTGGGCCAGCGCTGGTTCGACGTGACCGTGACCGGCATGGACGCGCACGCCGGCCCCACACCCATGGCCTTGCGGCGCGACGCCATGCTGGGCGCCGCACGCATGGTCGAGGCCGTGCACCGCATCGCGCTGGCCGAGGCGCCGCACGGCCGCGGCACGGTGGGCCACCTGCAGGTGCTGCCTAACTCACGCAACGTGATCCCCGGCGAGGTGCGCTTCTCGGTCGATCTGCGCAACCTCACGGACGAGGGCCTGGACCGCATGGAGACCGCGCTGCGCACACAGCTGGTGCAGATCGCCGGCGCCACGCGCGTCGCTGTCGAACTGCGCCAGGTCGTGCAGTTCGACGCCTGCCACTTCGACGCAGCCTGCGTGGCCAGCGTGCGCCGCGCCGCCGAGCTGCTCGGCCTGCCGCACATGGATGTGGTCAGCGGCGCAGGCCACGACGCCGTCTACGTGGCCCAGGTCGCACCCACCGGCATGGTCTTCGTCCCCTGCAAGGACGGCATCAGCCACAACGAGATCGAGGACGCGCTGCCCGAGCACATCGAGGCCGGGGCCAACGTGCTGCTGCTGGCGATGCTGGAGCGGGCGGGCTGAGCGCGCAGGCTGACGCGTCAGCCGTCCTGCCAGCGGTCTTCCGGCTGCGGTTCGGCCGCGCCGACCTTGTCCCAGGCCGCCTGCGCCCGCGCAGTGTCGGCCTGTGCCGCGCGCTTCTCGAAGAAGGCGGCGGTTTCCAGTGCGCTGATCTTTTCGGCGATGGCGGTCGTGAACAGCTGGTTCATGGTCGTGCCGTCCGCGGCCGCCAGGCGACGCGCAGCTTCCTTGAGGGACTCCGGCAGCCGCAGTGCGTAGTGGCTCATGGTGATCTCCTGGTTGAACGGGACAGGTCGAAGCGCTCGAAGACTTGCCGCGGCAGCAACACCGGCAGGCCGAAGCGCGCTGCCGGGCCGAAGTCGCGCAGGTTGAAGCTGACGATGGCGCTGGCCGAGGTGTTGACTGCGGCCTCCAGCACCATCTCGTCTGCAGGGTCGCGCAGCTGTGGGCGCCAACGGTAATGTGTGCTGACGGGCTCAACGACCCCGGCCAGCTCCGCCAGCACGGCATCCACATCGTCCATCGACCAGCCCGATGCAGCCAGCTGCTCTGTCCGCTTGAGCACTTCCTCGTACTCCAGGAACAGGGCAGGGCTGCAGCACATGCGGGCTTGACCAGCGCGCACGGATTGAACGAGCGCAAAGGCCGCACCCCGGCTGCTGCGCGATGCTGCGACCAGAACATTCGTGTCCAGTACGAGGCGCGGCTTCGATTGCATATCGCCCATGATATGCATTTTGCATTTGTCCTGCCAACGCCCTGCCATGGGCGCAGCAATCAACGGCGGTCGACTGCGTGGCTCAGGCGTCGAAACGCGCCGGCGCATACGGCGCCGGATCGACCAGCGGCGCCTCGCCGGCGATGAGTTCGGCCAGCAGTCGCCCGCTCGCCGGCCCCAGCGTGAAGCCCTGGTGCGCATGGCCGAAGTTGAACCACAGGCCGCGGTGGCGCGGGGCGGGGCCGACCACGGGCAGCATGTCCGGCGTGCAGGGGCGCGCGCCGCGCCAGGGCTCGGCTTCCACGGGCTGCGGCAGGTCCAGCAGCTCGCGCGCCGCAGCCTCGGCGCCGGCCATCTGCCTGGGCGTGGCGGCCGCGTCGCGCGGCGCGAACTCGGCGCCCGTGGTCACGCGCACGCCGCGTTGCATGGGCGCGACCACCAAGCCGCGGTCGGCATCCAGCCAGGGCATGGTGGGCACCGGGCCGCCCTGGTAGTGGCGGTGGTAGCCGCGCTTGACGAACAGCGGCAGCCGGTAGCCCAGCGGGCGCAGCAGCGTGTCCGCCCAGGGCCCCAGGGCCACCACCGCGTGCTCGGCATCGAGCTGGCCGTCGGACGTCTGCACGGCCCAGCCGGAGCCTTGGGCGCGCAGCGTGGTGGCGTCGGCCTGCACGATGCGCCCGCCCAGCCGCGCGAAATGCGCGGCATAGCGGGCCACGAGGGCACCAGGGTCGGCGACGGCCCAGGGTTGCGGCCAATGGATGGCGCCGGCCAGCCGGAGCTTGAGGGCCGGTTCAGCCGCCGCCAGTGCACCGGCGTCCATGGCCAGGTGCTGAACGCCGTAGTCGCGGTGCAGGCGCTCTGCGCGGGCCAGGGCCTCGTCCATGGTGGCTTGTTCTCGGAACACCCAGCGGTAGCCCGTGCGCTGCACGAGGTCGTCGGCACCGGCCGCGGCGATCAGAGGCGCGTGCTCGGGGATGGCCTGCGCGATGAAGCGCGCATAGGCCTGGGCGATGGCCGGGTAATGCGCCGGCCCGGAGGCCTGCCAGTAGCGCGCCAGCGGGCCGGCCAGGCCGGGCAGCGCGGCGGCGTGGTAGTTCACGTCGATGCCGCGCTTGAAGGCCACGCGCAGCAGCTTTGCGGCTTCGCGCGGAAAGGCGTAGGGCTCGACGGCCTCCTGCTGGATCAGGCCGGCATTGCCGTAGGACGTTTCCTCGCCGGGCGCGCGCCGGTCGGCCAGCACCACGCTGTGGCCGCGCATCGCCAGGTGGATGGCGGTGCAGGTGCCGACCATGCCTGCACCCAGGACCAGCACGGTCGCGCTCATGCCGACCGCCCGCCGGACAGGGGGCGCAGCCCGTTGCTGCAGCGGGTCGTGGAGAAGGGCAGGGCAGGCGGCTTCGACATCGGTGGTGCGGGACGGAGTTGCGGCAAGTGCTGGTCCATTGTGTCGCCTGCCGTGCCCTGCGCCAATGTTGGAACGGGCAAGCCTGCGTTGCCACTGGCGCAACGCATGCTCGCGGTGGCCGTCATGCGTCGCGCTCCAGCGCCTCGCGCAGGTGGGCGACGAAGGCGCGTGCGGCCTCGGGCAGGTGCCTCCCGGCCATGGCCTGCACCTCGAAGTGGCGCTCGTTCATCTCGCGGTCGCGCAGCGGCACGGCGGCGATGCTGCCGCTGTGCAGCTGCTGGCGCAGCGCCAGTTCGCCGCAGAAGGTCACGGCCTGGGTGTGGGCCACGTACTGGATCAGCGGGTACAGGTGGTCGCTGGTCATCGCCGCCTCCAGCGCCAGGCCCTGGCGGCTGGCGCTGATGTCCAGCAGCTGGCGCAGCGTGGAACTGGCCGCGGGCAGCGCCAGCGGATGCGCGACCAGCTGCGCCAGTCCCACATGGCGCCGCGCCGCCAGCGCATGGCCGGCGGCCACCACGGCCAGGATGGGCGCCGGGTGACGCAGCACCACGTCGATGCCGCGCTCCGACCGCAGCGACACCGTGACGCCCAGGTCGGCCTGGCCTTCGCGCACGCGCCGGCTGACCTCGCTTTGCACCGCCATGTCCAGCGTGAAGCGGATGCCCGGGTTGCGCTGCTGGAACCCGGCCACCAGGCGCGGCAGGAAGTCGTAGGCGAAGCCCTCGGTGGCGACGACGCGCACCTCGCCCTGGCGCAGGCCACGCAGGCCGAGGATGTCGTCGGCCACGCGCTCGATGTCCAGCCAGGCCCGGCGCGCGTGCGCGGCCAGCAGCTCGCCGGCGCTGTTGAGCACCATGCCGCGTGCGCGGCGCTCGAACAGCAGCGTGTCCAGCTCCTGTTCGAGCCGGCCGATCTGGCGGCTCACAGCCGAGGGCGCCACCTCCAGCCGCGCCGCGGCCTCGGTGACCGAGCCGGCGCGCGCGACCTCCAGGAAGTGGCGCAGCGCCACCTCCTGCAGCACGCGCTGGTTCAGGCCGCGGCGTGCACGTGGGCGGCGGGTGGTGTTGGGCGGCATGGCGAAGGGCTCGGGTTGCGTTGCGACATGGGCAACGAAGGTTTGACTGCATTGTGCTTGCTGCACGGCAGACGCGTTCCTACGATGCAGCCATCCCGTCGCAACCCGGTCCCGTCCCATGCCCCTTGCTTCCTTCTCCCGCCGCGCCGCCCTGACCCTTGCCGGCTTGGCCGCTGCGCTGGCCGCCGCGCCCGCGCTGGCCCAGGGCGCCTACCCGAGCAAGCCCATCACGCTGGTCGTGCCGTTCCCGCCGGGCGGCAGCGCCGACACGGTGGGCCGGCTCATGGGCCAGCAGCTGTCCGAGGCGCTGGGCCAGCCCGTCGTGATCGACAACCGGCCCGGCGCCGGCACGGCCATCGCCGCGGGCCTGGTGGCCAAGGCGCCAGCCGACGGGCACACGCTGCTGATCAGCTCGGGCTCCACCTTCACGGCCAACCCGGCGATCCGCACGAACCTGCCCTACGACGCGGTCAAGAGCTTCGACCCCATCGCCGTGGTTGCGCGCATCCCGCTCATCGTGCTGGCCAACAACAACGTGCCCGTGCACAACGTCAAGGAGTTCGTGGCGGCGCTGCGCGCCACGCCCGACAAATACGCCTATGCCTCGTTCGGTTCGGGTTCGACCTCGCACTTCACGGGCGAGATCGTGCTGCGCGCCATCGGCGCCAAGGTGCTGCACGTGCCGTACAAGGGCAGCGCACCGGCCATGACCGACCTGATCGGCGGCCAGGTGCCGTTCTCGGTGGACACGGTCACGGCCGCCTTGCCGCAGCTCAAGGCCGGCAAGGTCAAGGCCATCGCCGTGACCACGGCCAAGCGCTCCTCGCAGCTGCCCGACGTGCCCACCTTCGCGGAATCGGGCTACCCCGACATCGATGCCGACACCTGGATCATGGTCGTTGCGCCCAAGGGCATCCCGGCCGCCGTGCGCCAGAAGCTGGAGAGCGTGCTGGCCCGCAGCGTCGCCACGCCGGCCGTCGCGGCGCAGCTGCGTGCCAACGGCGCCGAGCCGCTGTTCTCGGGCTCGGCCGCATCGGCTGCGCTGATCGAGAAGGAGCTGCCGCAGATGCGCGCCGTGGCCCAACGTGCCGACATCAAGGCCGATTGATCCCATGCTGGTCGAACAATCCGCCGTCGAACTGCGCCGCCTGATCGGCGCCCGCCAACTCTCTCCCGTCGAACTGCTGGAAGCCTGCATCGCGCGCATCGAGCAGCTCAACCCCTTCGTCAACGCCGTCACGGCCACCTGCTACGCGCGTGCCCGTGCCGAGGCCCGTGCGGCCGAGCAGGCCGTGCTGCGCGGCGAGCCGCTGGGCCTGCTGCACGGCCTGCCGCTGGGCGTGAAGGACCTGGAGCCCACGCAAGGACTGTTGTCCACCTCGGGCACGCCCAGCCTGCGCGACCATGTGCCGGCGCAGGACGTGGAGTTGGTGCGCCGCCTGCGCGCGGCCGGTGCCATCGTGGTGGGCAAGACCAACGTGCCCGAGCTGGGCGCAGGTGCCAACAGCCGCAACCCGGTCTGGGGCGCGACCGGCAACCCCTTCGATCCCAACCTCAATGCGGGCGGCTCCTCGGGCGGCTCGGCGGCCGCGCTGGCGCTGGACATGCTGCCGGTCTGCACCGGCTCGGACACGGGCGGCTCGCTGCGCATTCCGGCCGCCAAGTGCGGCGTGGTGGGCCTGCGGCCCTCGCCCGGCGTGGTGCCCAGCGTGCGCAAGCCGCTGGGTTGGTCGCCGATCTCGGTGGTCGGGCCCATGGGCCGGGACGTGGCCGACTGCCGGCTGCAGCTGGCCGCCACGGCCGGCCCGCACCCGGGCGATCCGTTGAGCCATCCGCTGGACCCGCTGGCCTTCCAGCATGCCGCGCCGCTGGACCTGTCGCGCCTGCGCGTGGCCTGGACCGAGGACTTCGACGCCTGCGACGTGGACCCGCTGGTGCGCAGCGCCATGCGAGAGCGCATGGCCGCCATGCGCTCCCGGTTCGCGGCCTGCGACGAGGTGCGCTTCGACCTCGGCGAGGTGCACCGCTGCTTCGACGTGCTGCGTGCCGAGGCCTTCGTCGCCAGCATGCGCGCGACCTACGAACGCGACCCGGACAGCCTGGGGCCCAACCCGCGCGCCAACTACGAGATGGGCGTGCGCATGAGCCTGCTCGACGCGGCCTGGGCGCAGACCGAGCAGACGCGCATCATCCAGCGCTTCCAGCAGGTCTTCGCGGGCTACGACCTGGTGCTGTCGCCGACCACGCCGGTCTCGCCCTTTCCCTGGACGCAGCTCTACGCCGCCGAAGTCGACGGCAAGCCCCAGGAGAACTACTACCGCTGGCTGGCACTGACCTATGTGGTCACGCTGGCCACCAACCCGGCGATCACCCTGCCCTGCGGCGTGGACGCGCGCGGCATGCCGTTCGGGCTGCAGGTGGTCGGCCACTTCCGCGGCGACCTGCGGCTGCTGGACGCGGCCCAGGCGCTGGAGCAGGCCTTTGCGGCCGACCCGCGGCTGCGCCGCCCGCGGCCGGACATCGCACGGCTGCGCATGCCCGAACCGGCGCTGACCTCCATCGTCACGGCGCCGCCGCGCGACCCGCGTGCTTCGGTGCCGACCGACCTGGCCGGTGGCTCGGTGGTCTGAGCGTCAGAACGCGATCGTGCTCGAGATCGCCCGCGCGCTTTCGATCAGCATGGGCGCGAGCTTTTGGCGCGCTTCTTCCATGGTCCAGCGGCTGGTCGGCGGCGACAGGTGCAGCGCGCCGACGGGCTGGCCCTGGCGGTCCACCAGTGGCGCGGCCAGGCCCATGTCGCCCAGGAACAGTTCCTCGCTGTTGGTGGCGTAGCCGACCTGGCGGCACTGGCGCACCTGTTCGAGGATGGCATCCACGTCGGTCAGCGTGTGCTGCGTGCGGGCGGCGCGCGGCGAGGCCTCCAGGATCCGGCGCACCTGCTCGTCCGGCAGCGTGCTGAGCCAGGCCCGGCCGCAACTGCTGCAGTACATGGGGATGCGCATGCCCACGGGCGTGAACACCGGAATGTGCTTGGAGGTCGTGAGCTGCGCGAGGTACAGCATGTCGGTGCCCACCGGTTCCGTCACATTGGCGGTTTCGCCGCTGGCATGGGTCAGCTGCGCCAGGTAGGGGTGCGACACCTGCACCAGCGGATGGCCCACGAGGTAGTTGGCGCCGATCTCCATGGCGCGCGGCAGCAGTTGGAAGCGCCGCGTGCGCGGGTGCTTGCCCACGTAGCCCAGCACTTGCAGCGTGTGCACGGTGCGCTGGGCCGAGCCCTTGGTCATGCCGGTCAGCTCGGCGAGTTCTGCGAGCGTCAGCGTGCGGTGCGAGGCGTCGAAGGCGCGCAGCACCGCCAGTCCCTTTTCCAGCGACTGGTTGAACAGGGGATCGGCGGGCTTGCCCTCGTCGACCTGCGGCGCGGGCGCCGCGGCTGGCTTGCGTGTGGCCATTGGATCTGAAAGCACCACCGGATTGCATCGGTGATCCAACGCGGTGCGTGCGATTGCGTTGTTGTGAATATCGATGTTCGATTCTATGAAGGCCTGCTACCGCGCGCAGGTGCGATGGGAGAATCCGCCCCATGCAAGCCACCACCGACACCCTCACGCTGACCCGTCCCGACGATTGGCACCTGCACCTGCGCGACGGCGAAGTGCTGCGCACGCTGGTTCCGCACAGCGCCGCGCAGTTCGCGCGCGCCATCGTCATGCCCAACCTGCGCCCGCCCGTCACCACGACCGAGCAGGCCGTGGCCTACCGCGGGCGCATCCTGGCGGCCCTGCCGCAAGGCGCGGCCTTCGAGCCGCTCATGACGCTGTACCTCACGGACCAGATCGCGCCCGAGGAGATCGGCCGTGCGCGTGCGGCCGGTGTCGTGGCGGCCAAGCTGTATCCGGCTGGCGCCACCACCAACAGCGATGCGGGGGTGACCGGCCTGCGCACGGTCTACCCCGTGCTCGAAGCCATGCAGCGCGAAGGCATGCTGCTGCTCGTGCACGGCGAGGTGACGGACCAGAGCGTGGACCTGTTCGACCGCGAGGCCGCCTTCATCGACCAGCAGCTGATCCCGCTGCGCCGCGACTTCCCGGAACTGAAGATCGTGATGGAGCACATCACGACGCGCGAGGCCGCGCAGTACGTGGGCAGCGCCGACGCCAACACCGCCGCCACCATCACGGCGCACCACCTGCTCTACAACCGCAACGCGATCTTCACGGGCGGCATCCGCCCGCACTACTACTGCCTGCCCGTGCTCAAGCGCGAGACGCACCGCGTGGCACTGGTCGAGGCCGCCACCAGCGGCAGCCCCAAGTTCTTCGCGGGCACCGACAGCGCGCCGCACGCCGCGCACCTCAAGGAGCACGCCACAGGTTGCGCGGGCTGCTACACCGCCCATGCGGCGCTGGAGATGTACGCCGAGGCCTTCGACAAGGCCGGCGCGCTGGACAAGCTGGAAGGCTTCATGAGCTTCCACGGGGCCGATTTCTACGGTCTGCCGCGCAACCAGGGTACCGTGACCTTGCGGCGCGAGGAATGGACGGTGCCCGACAGCTACGTCTATGGCGAGGCCAATCTCAAGCCGCTGCGCGCAGGCGAGGTGCTGCCATGGCGGGTCGTCGCATGAGCACGGGGGTGCCTGCGGGCCCGGTCGTCCTGCTCATCGATGCCGACAACCTGTCGGCACCCGAGATGGTGGCCCAGGCCGTGCGGCACTTGACGCAACTGGCCGGGCCGGTGGCGGTCCGCCGCGCCTATGGCAGCGCCGAAAACCTCAAGGGCCTGACCGGCGTGCTGCGCGAGTACGCCTTCCACCTTTGCGTGAACCTGCCGCTGGCCAAGAACACCACCGACATGGCGCTGGCCGTGGACGCGATGGACCTGTGCGCCCAGTACCACCCGGGCGTGCTGGCCATCGGCACGGGCGACGCCGACTTCGCGCCGCTGGTGCTGCGCCTGCGCGAGCGCGGCGTGCGCACGGTCTGCTTCTCGCAGGCCAACAAGATGTCGCCAGAGGTGCACGGCTTTTACGACGAGGTGGTGCTGCTCGGCGCGCGTCGCAGCGCGGCGGCCAGCGTCGTGGCGGTCGCCGCACCGGCCGAGGCGCCCGCGCCGGCGCGCAAGACTGCCGCGAGGAAGACGCCGGCGCGCAAGACGGCCGCCAAGGCCGTGGTCGTGACGGCGCCTGCACCGGCGCCAGCCCCCGCACCGACGCCGGCACCGGCCCCCGAGCCGGCCCCCATTTCGGCACGCGCGGCTGCGGCCGCCGCCAAGGAGGCCGAGCTCAGCGAGCGCGTGCAGGCTCTGCTGCGCGAACTGCCGGGCGTGGCCGAGGGCCAGGAGGTCGACTTCGGCGAGGTCGCCAAGCGCCTGCGCGAGGCCAAGCTGCTGGGCCGCCAGGCCGTGATGTCCAAGTTCCTCAAGAAGCATGTGCCCGGCGTGGAACTGACGCCACAGGCCCAGCCGCGCAAGCTGCGCTGGGCACCCGGCCCGGCGTGAACCCGGATTGGTCCCGGCCCTGGCTGCAGCCCTATGCCGTCCAGGGCCGCGCGCTGGAGCAGGCCATGCGCGCCGGCCTGCCGCTGTACGCCGCACTGAATGCCCTCGCCAGCGCGGACCAGCCCCGCTTCGTGCCGCAGCAGCGATTGCCCGCGGGCCAGGGCTACGAGGCGTTGCTGCACGCGCAGCGCCTGTGCCCCACGCGCGAGAACCTGCACGACCTGCTCAATGGCCTGTCGTGGTTGCACTTTCCGCGCACCAAGTGGCGCTTCAACGCGCTGCACGCGGCCGAGATCGCCCGGCGCGGCGCTGGCCCGCGGCGCGGCCCCCTGCGCGACGCACTGACGCTGTTCGACGAGAACGGCGCGCTGCTGTTGGCCCCACGCGGTATGTGGGATGCGCTGCGCGCGCGCGACTGGCGCGGCCTCTTCGTCACGCGCCGCGCGCTGTGGTCCGATGCGCGCCTGCTGGTCTTCGGCCATGGCTTGCTGGAGCAGCTGCAGCACCCGCGCAAGCCACTCACCGCCCATGTGCTGGCGGCTCCGCAAGCTCTTGATTCGATAGCGGACATCGACCGCTGGCTGGCCGCGTCCATCGCTGCTGACGCGTGGGAGGCCAAGCCCTTCGCGCCGCTGCCGGTGCTCGGCGTACCAGGGTGGTGCGCAGGGAACGCACACGAATCCTTCTATGATGACCCGTTTGTCTTTCGCCGCGCCCCGCGTTCAGACGTACGAGAACAAAGGACATTGCCAGGCGCGGCTTGAGGTTGTGCACACTGCCCCCATGTGTGCAACCGTCCCCCCACTTTGATTGAAGGGCGCCCCCGGAGAACCCATGAAACGCATCGTCCTGTTTGTCCTGACCAACCTCGCCGTCGTGGTGGTGCTGGGCGTCGTCGCCAGCCTGCTCGGCGTCAACCGCTACCTCACTGCCAATGGTCTGAACCTCGGCGCGCTGCTCGGTTTCGCGCTGATCATGGGCTTCGGCGGCGCCATCATCTCGCTGCTGATCAGCAAGCCCGTGGCCAAGTGGAGCTCGGGCGTGCAGGTGATCGACGGCACGGGCTCGGCCGACGAGCGCTGGATTGTCGAGACCGTGCGCAAGTTCGCCGACAAGGCCGGTATCGGCATGCCCGAGGTCGGCATCTTCCCCGGTGACCCGAACGCCTTCGCCACCGGCGCGTTCAAGAACTCAGCGCTGGTCGCGGTCTCCACCGGCCTCCTGCAGAACATGACGCGCGAGGAGGTCGAGGCCGTGATCGGCCACGAGGTCGCGCACATCGCCAACGGCGACATGGTCACCATGACGCTGATCCAGGGCGTGATGAACACCTTCGTCGTGTTCCTCTCGCGCGTGATCGGCTACGCGGTGGACAGCTTCCTGCGCCGCGGCGACAACGAGAACTCGGGCCCCGGCATCGGCTACTGGGTCACCACCATCGTGCTGGACATCGTGCTCGGCTTCCTGGCCGCCATCATCGTGGCCTGGTTCTCGCGCCAGCGCGAGTTCCGTGCCGACGCGGGTGCCGCCCAGCTCATGGGCCGCAAGCAGCCCATGATCAACGCGCTGGCCCGCCTGGGCGGCCTGCACACGGGCGAGCTGCCCAAGAGCGTGGCGGCCTTCGGCATCGCCGGTGGCATCGGCCAGCTGTTCTCGACGCACCCGCCGATCGAACAGCGCATTGCCGCGCTGCAGAACGCGCAATAAGCCGCCTCGTCCCCAGCCAAGGAGCCGCCTTCGGGCGGCTCTTTTGTTTCTGCAAAGGAAACGATCCATTGCGCGAAGGCCGGTTTTTCTTTTGTGCTGCGACTTCCACAATTCAACCCATCGATGAGACGCATGCAAGACGACTCATCGAGACGGGGCAGACATGGTGTCCAGCCCCGCCGACTGAGAAGTCCCGTCCACCGTTGAAAGGAATCCATCATGAACAAGCTCCTCGCCTCCGCCCTGATCGTCGCCGCCGGTTTCGTTGCCGCCCCCAGCTTCGCGAGCGACAACATCAGCGGTGAAGTCGGCTACGTGCCGCAAGTTTCCAGCACCGTGAGCGGCCTGTCCCGCGACGCCGTGCGTACCGAGTACCTGCAGGCCGAGCGCAACGGCACGCTGCCCGAGTACGGCGAAGGCGCCGACACCGGTGCCGTCGCCACCGCCATGAGCACGCTTTCCCGCGACGCCGTGCGCGCCGAAGCGGTGTACGCCGTGCGCCATGGCCAGCAAGTGGGCGGCGAAGTCTGAACTTCGCATCTCCCATGCAAGGAGCCGCCTTCGGGCGGCTCTTTGCATTTCAGCGCGGCCTGCGCATCAGGAACTTCTCGCCCAGCCCGAAGTAGTCGGCCGGGCCGCCACCGCGCAGGATGGGCTGGCCGGCGGCCGTGTCGTAGATGCCGTCCTGGAGCAGCGTGCGCGCGATGTGCACCTGCACCACCTCGCCCAGCACCAGCCAGGTGTCCACGGCCTGGCCGTCGGCGCCCTGCAGGCGGATCAGCTGCGACAGCTTGCACTCGAAGGCCACGGGGCTTTCGCCCACGCGCGGCGGTGCCACACGCTGCGAGGCCACGGGCGTGAGCCCGGCCAGCTCGAACTCGTTGACGTCGGGCGGCACGGCCGCGCAGCTCGCGTTCATGGCCTCGGCCAGCGGGCGCGTGGCCAGGTTCCAGACGAACTCGCCGGTCTGCTCCACGTTGGCCAGCGAATCCTTGCGGCCGATGCTCGCGAAGCCCACGATGGGCGGCACGTAGTTGAAGGCGTTGAAAAAGCTGTAGGGCGCCAGGTTCACGAGGCCCGCCGCGCTGCGCGTGGACACCCAGCCGATCGGCCGCGGCCCGACGATGGCATTGAACGGGTCGTGGGGCAGGCCATGGCCCGAGCGCGGTTCGTAGGAGTGCAGGTCGTCGTGGATCATGGTGCAGGCAGGGGAGTGCGCGGCGCGAGCCGCAGGGTTTCGCCGATGGCCGTCACGCAGAAGTCCTGCGCCGTGAGGCCTGCGGCGCGGAGGATCTCGGCCAGCTTGCGCGGCGGTTCGTCCAGCGGCTCGTTGGTCAGCTTGAAGGTGCCCCAGTGGATGCCCAGCGAGCGCTTGGCGCCGAGCTCCTGGTGGATGCGCACCGATTCCTCGGGGTTCACATGCTGGGGCGCCATGAACCAGCGCGGCTCGTACGCGCCGATGGGCAGCAGTGCGAGGTCGAAGCCGCCGCCGTGCGCCGCACTCTGGCGCCCGGCGAAGTGCGCGCGCGTGTCGATGAAATTGGTCGGCGAATAGCCCGTGTCGCCGCCGAAGTACAGGTGCATGTCGGGCGCCAGCACGGCGAAGCCACCCCACAGCGAGGCCATGCGGTCGCCGAGCGTGCGCGAGGACCAGTGCCGCACGGGCGTGAGCGTGACTTCGACACCGCGCAGTATCGCGGTCTGCCACCAGTCCAATTCCATGACTTCGGCGATGCCGCGGCGCGCGAACCAGGTCTTCAGGCCCAGCGGCACGACGAACAGCGGCGGCCCGCCGGGCTGGCGCGCGAGCGCCTGCACGGTGGCGACGTCGAGGTGGTCGTAGTGGTTGTGCGAGACCAGCACGAGGTCGATGGGCGGCATGTCCTGCGGCGCGATGGCGGCAGGCTGCGCGCGCTGCGGCCCGGTGAACGAGAACGGCGAGGCACGGTGGCTGCAATGCGGGTCGGTCAGCAGGTTCACGCCGCCAAACTGGGCCAGCACGCTGGCGTGGCCCAGCCAGGTCACGGCCGGGCCGATCGCGCCGCCGCGGTTGCGCGCAAGGAAGTCGAGGTCGGCAGGCTGGGTCGGCGTGGGCTGTGCTGCGGGCTGCCGTTCGCGCCGGGCCTGCCATTGCCAGCGCAGCACGTCGGCCAGGCCGCGGGGCTCGAAGGCTTCGGTGTTGCGGAACCGGCCGTCGGCGCCGCGCGGCGCGCCGGTCACTGCTGCCCCTTTCGGCCCGCGGCCTGGCCCACCACGGGGGCGCGCGTTTGCTTGGGGCGGCCCGGCGCTGCGCTCACGCCATCGCCTTGGCCACGGCTTCGGCGACCTTGAGCCCGTCGACGCCGGCCGACAGGATGCCGCCCGCGTAGCCCGCGCCCTCGCCGGCGGGGTACAGGCCTGCCAGGCCCTCGCACTGCAGTGTGTCGGGGTCGCGCGCGATGCGCACGGGCGCCGAGGTGCGCGTCTCCACACCGGTCAGCACGGCATCGGGCAGGTCGTAGCCGGGGATCTTGCGCGCGAAGGCCGGAAAGGCCTCGCGCATCGCGGCGATGGCGTAGTCGGGCAGCACGCCGGACAGGTCCGTCAGGTGCACGCCAGGTTTGTAGCTGGGCTGCACCGCGCCGAATTGCGTCGAAGTCCGGCCTGCCAGGAAGTCGCCCATGAGCTGGCCGGGCGCGCTGTAGTCGCCGCCACCCAGCACGAAGGCGGCGGTCTCCAGTCGGCGTTGCAGCTCGACGCCGGCCAGCGGATGCGCCTTGCCCTGGGCCGAGGCTGGCACGTCCAGATGCCGGTACTCCGTCGGGAAGTCCGCCGGCGTGATGCCCACCACGATGCCCGAATTGGCATTGCGCTCGGCGCGCGAGTACTGGCTCATGCCGTTGGTGACCACGCGGCCCGGCTCGCTCGTCGCGGCGACCACGGTGCCGCCCGGGCACATGCAGAAGCTGTAGACCGAGCGGCCGTTGCTGGCGTGGTGCACGAGCCGGTACTCGGCCGCGCCCAGGTCCGGATGGCCCGCATGGCGGCCCCAGCGCGCGCGGTCGACCAGGCTCTGCGGGTGTTCGGCGCGAAAGCCGATCGAGAAGGGCTTGGCCTCCATGGGTGCGCCGCGCCGGTGCAGCATCTCGAAGCTGTCGCGCGCGCTGTGGCCCAGCGCCATGACCACCTGGTCGGCGCGCTGTTCGTAGGTGGCGCCGCTGGCCTGGTTCAGCACCACCAGGCCGCGCAGCCGGCCGTTCTCGACCACGATGTCCTCCACCTTGTGCTGAAAGCGGATCTCGCCGCCCAGCGCGAGGATGTCGGCCCGCATGTTCTCCACCATCTTCACGAGCCGGAAGGTGCCGATGTGCGGATGGGCTTCCCACAGGATCTCCTCGGGGGCGCCAGCCTTGACGAACTCCTCGAGCACCTTGCGGCCCAGGAAGCGCGGGTCCTTGATCTGGCTGTAGAGCTTGCCGTCGGAGAAGGTGCCGGCGCCGCCTTCGCCGAACTGTACGTTGGACTCCGGATGCAGCTCGCGCCGGCGCCAGAGGTCCCAGGTGTCCTGCGTGCGCTCGCGCACGGCCTTGCCGCGCTCCAGCACGATGGGCGCCAGGCCCATCTGGGCCAGCGCCAGCGCGACGAAGATGCCGCAGGGGCCGAAGCCCACCACCACGGGGCGCAAGGCGGGCGGCTGCGCGCGCTGCACGGGCGGGCGCCAGGCCATGTCGGGCGTGGACGCCACATGTGGATCGCCGGCCAGCCGGGCCAGCACGGCGGCCTCGTCCTGGCCGTCGGCGAGCGCCACGTCGACGATGTACACGCGCAGCAACTCGGCCTTGCGCGCGTCGAAGCTGCGTTTATGGACGGTGTGGCTGGCGATGGCGCCTGGCGGCAGGCCCAGTTTGGCGGCGATGGCGGCGGGCAGGGCCTGCGTGGCGTGGTCCAGCGGCAGCTTGATTTCGGAAAGGCGGATCATGGCGGCACGGCCCGTGGTGATCGGGCGGGGCAAGGGAGGCGGCCGATGATACGGGCGGCGGCTCAGTCGCGCTGCTCGCGCAGCCATTGCTTGAAGAAGCGCGGGTCTCGCAGCTCGTCCAGTTCCCAGCGGTAGTAAGCCAGGTTCTGCTGCAGCGCGCGGCTGTGCTCGCGGATGGCTCGCGCGATGCGCACGGGCGTGGGCTCGGCGCCGTGGCCCAGGCCCAGCAGCGTGCGAAAGCCGCGCTCGGTGTCGGCCGTCTCCTGGCGCAGCTCGTCCAGCTGTTCGGCCAGCACGCGGTTGTGGCGGGCCAGTTCCGCCTCACCCATGGAAGCGATGCTGCGCATGTCGATCTGCTCGATCTCCAGTTGCAGCTGCAGCAGGTCCAGCAGCTTGCGCGCGGCGTAGGCCACATTCACGCGCTGCATCAGCGCAGTCTTGCGTTCTCGTTCCTGCGGATCGGGTTCGCGGTCCGGGTGCAGCGCGCTGGCGAGTTTGCGGAACACCGTGCGGATGGTCTGGCTGGCGTCCTCGGGTTCGGGCGCCGCCGCGCGTCGGCGCCGGCTGGCAGCCTTGTGCTGGTCGCGCTGGCGCGCGCGCTGCTGGGCCGCATCGGATTGGGCGGCTTCCATGCGCTCCCACTGGGCCATCAAGTCGTCGTCGGCCGGGGCGGCGGCGGGGGCTGGCGCCGCAGCTTCGGGTGCTTCCTCGGGCGCGTCGTCATCCGCGCTGTCCTGGTGGCGCGCGAAGACCGCGCGCAGCTCGGGCTCCTCGCCCTGGCGCAGCAGGCTGGTCGCGAGGTCGCGCACCAGCGCATGCAGGATCCGCAAGTCGTTGCGGCCCAGGTCGCCGGCATGGGCGGCCTGGTCCAGCAGGCGCAGCAGCTCCAGGTCGATCGCGCGCTGGCTGGCCAGCAGCGGCGCGAGCGCCTGGGCCTGCTGCTGCTGGAAGTCCTGGCTGGCCTGCTGCCAGCGCTGCAGCACGGCGCGCTGGGCGGCGATGACGTCGGTCAGGCGGTGGAACTCGGCCAGCTGTGGCGGCTGGCCGCGGTCGGCCGTGAGGGCGACGTCGCTCACGCGGGCAGGAAGCCTTCGATCGACAGGTAGCGCTCGCCCGTGTCGTAGTTGAAGCCCAGCACGCGGCTGCCGGCCGACAGCTCCGGCAGCTTCTGCGCGATGGCGGCCAGCGTGGCGCCCGACGAGATGCCGACCAGCAGGCCCTCTTCGCGTGCGCAGCGGCGCGCCATCTCGCGCGCGGGCTCGGCGTCGACCTGGATCACGCCGTCCAGCAGGGCGGTGTCCAGGTTCTTGGGGATGAAGCCGGCGCCGATGCCCTGGATCGGGTGCGGCGAGGGGGCGCCGCCCGAGATCACGGGCGAGGCCTGGGGCTCGACCGCGAAGACCTTCAATTGCGGCCACTTTTCCTTGAGCACGCGCGCGCTGCCCGACAGGTGGCCGCCCGTGCCGACGCCCGTGATCAGCACGTCGAGGCCGTCGGGGAAGTCGGCCAGGATCTCCTGCGCCGTGGTGCGCACGTGCACGTCCACGTTGGCCGGGTTCTCGAACTGCTGCGGCATCCAGGCGCCTGGCGTGCTGGCCACGATCTCCTGGGCGCGCGCGATCGAGCCCTTCATGCCCTTTTCGCGCGGCGTGAGCTCGAAGCTGGCGCCATAGGCCAGCATCAGGCGGCGGCGTTCCACCGACATGGAATCGGGCATCACCAGGATCAGCTTGTAGCCCTTGACGGCCGCCACCATGGCCAGGCCCACACCGGTGTTGCCCGAGGTCGGCTCGACGATGGTGCCGCCGGGCTGCAACTGGCCGGACTTCTCGGCGTCCTCGACCATGGCGAGGGCGATGCGGTCCTTGATCGAGCCGCCGGGGTTGCTGCGCTCGGATTTGACCCAGACCTGGGCCTGGTCGCCGAACAGGCGGTTGATGCGGATGTGCGGCGTGTTGCCGATGGTGTGCAGGACGTTGGCAGCTTTCATGGCGTCTCCCGTTGGGTGGGCAAAAAGGGCATTCTGGCGCACTGCGATAATGCGCGCCGTGAAGCCCGCCAGGCCGCCGCTGGTGCCATCTGAAAAGACGACGCATGCGTCGGGCCGAAAGGCCGCACTGGAGGAACGTCCGGACTGCACAGGGCAGCGTAGGAGCTAACGGCTCTCCACCGCGAGGTGAGGATCAGAGCAACAGAGACGAGTCCCGGGGGAGTGCCGCAAGGTAGACCACCGGGGGTGAAACGGGCAATCTCTACGCGCAGCAATACCAAATAGGCCAGTGATGATGTGGCTCCGCGGAGCTGGCGGGTAGGTAGCACCGAGCCGCTTGGTGACAAGCGGCCCAGAGGAATGGCGGTCACACCGGGGGCGACCCCGGTGCACAGAATCCGGCGTATCGGCGGGCTTCACACTTTTCAATGCAAGGCGCTGCCGCGGCGGTGCGTCAGAACTTCTCGTCGCTGCGCAGGTAGCGCCACTCGCCCGGCGCGAGCCCGGCCAGCGCCACCCGGCCCAGGCGCAGGCGGCGCACCCCCAGCACCTGCAGGCCGGCGCGCGCGCACAGATTGCTGACCTGGCCTGGCTGCGGCCCCTTGATGGCAAAGCGCAGCACGGTGCGGCCCTCGCGCTGCGAACCGATGCTCACGCGCGCCGGGCGCATGGCCTGCAGCGCTTCGGGCGTGGCCTCCCCTTCGACCTCGACCTGCAGTTCGTGCTCCAGCAGGGCCGCATCCTCGGTCAGCTTGCGCTCGATGCCGTGCACCTGCGTGAACACCACGAGCCCGCTGTCGCGCGGGCCGAGGGGTGCCACGCAGTGCTGGTCCACGAGGTGCCTGGGCAGCGGCCGCAGGCCCGAGCGGTCGGCCGCGCTGCGCTGGGCGCCGGCCAGCGGCGCGGCCAGGTCGAGCTCCACGCCGGCCGGCTTGTGCAGCAGCAGCGTGACGGGCGGCACCGGCAGCGGCCGGGCGTCCTTCTCGATCTCCACGCGTTGCCCGGGCCGCACCCGCATCTGCGGCAGCACGGCGACGGTGCCGTCGACGCGCACCACGCCGTTGTCGATCAGCACTTCTGCGTCGCGGCGCGACCAGCCGCCTTGCGCGGCCACGCGCTTGGACAGGCGTTCGCTGCCGTCGTCCTCGGGGACGGGGAGGTTCATGGATGCAGGGGACTTAAGGTCTGGACATTGTCGGTCTGCTGGCTGCAAGTGCCTTGGGCGACTAGCCCGTCTTGCGCGGTGCGGCGGCACTTAGGTCAATTCCTGCGGTCGCCATCGCGCCAGTCGAACTCGGCGAGGAAGGCTGCGGGAATGACGACGCTGCGATCGGACAGGTTGGAAACGTCCGCCATGACGCTCTCGGGTCGGCTGAAAGTTGCCAATTGTCGTACTTCGGAGAGCGCTGGATCGGTTCACATTTCATCGATGGCGGTCGCCGTGGTCGGCGCACTAGCGCTGCCTTCCAGCGAGAAGCGCTCGCGCGTGTTCACGTAGAAGCTCGCACCGAAGCGCGCGACGGGAAAGTAGTCTTGCAACCGTACGCGCCAGGTGTCGGTGTCGATCAGTCCCTCGCGCGCATGCAGCCAGCGCACCTGGCCGATGAAGATCTGCCGGCTGGCCGTCTCCAGCAGCTCGTGCAGCGTGCATTCAAAGGCCACAGGAGCCTCGGCGATGCGGGGCGGCTTCACCAGCTTGCAGGGCGCGGCCGTCAACCCCACGGCCGCCAGCTCGCTCACGTCGGCCGCGAAGTTCTCGCCGCAACGGTGCATCTGCTGGGCCATGGCCTCGTCGCTGATGTGCACCACGAACTCCTTGCTGGCGACGATGTTCTGCGCTGTGTGCTTGAGCGCGCCGTCCTGCAGCCGGTTGATGCTGACCATCACGATGGGCGGCTCCTCGCCCAGCATGTTGAACATGCTGAACGGCGCGGCGTTGACCACGCCCTGGGCATTGAGCGACGTGATCAGCGCGATCGGCCGCGGCACGATCAGGCTGGCCATGAGCTTGTAGCGCTGGTATTCGGTGATGGCGGAGAAATCGATGTCCATGGCTATCCCAATCCGAGCATCTGCCCGAGTGACTTTTCGGACTGCGGCCGGTCCAGGTGCAGCCGCTGTTCCAGGTCGAGCAGGTGCTCGTCCATGAGCTTGATCGCTTTGGCGACCTCGCCCTTCTCGATGTGGTCGACGATGCGTGCGTGCTCGTCGTGCTCGCAGGCGGCGTTGCCGGGCGGCTCGTAGAGCGCCACGATCAGCGAGCAGCGCGAGATCAGCTCGTGCAGGTAACGCTGCAGCACCTCGTTGCCGGCGATTTCGGCGAGACGCATGTGGAAGGCGCTGGCCAGCCGGGCCCAGGCCGGCTGGTTCTGCTGGTGCAGCGTGGCGTGCTCCTCGCGCAGCTGGCGGCGCAGTGCGGCCAGTTCGGCCTTGGTGATGCGCGCGGCGGCCAGCGGCAGGATGGCAGCCTCCAGCAGCCGGCGCGCCTCGAAGATCTGGCGCGTCTCCTGCACCGTGGGCTCGGCCACCACGGCGCCGCGGTTGGGCCGCAGGTCGACGATGCGGTCGTGCGCGAGGCGCTGCAGCACCTTGCGCACCACGGCGCGGTGTACGCCGAACAGGTCGGACAGGCCTTGCTCGGGCAGCTTGGTGCCGGGCGCCAGGCGCTGGCTCATGACGCTCTCGAACACCTGGTGGTAGATGCGGCTCTCGGCCTCGTTGAGGCCGGTGACAGGCGTGGGGGAGGGCGCCGACGCGGCGGCGGCCCGGCTACGCGTGGCCATGGGGATGGTGCTCCTGCATGTGGGCGGCGATGGCGCCGGGCGTGGTCCACCAGATGTCGCCCGCGTCGCGCGCCAGCGCGATGTGCTCCAGCGCGCGGCGCAGATGCCGCAGCCGGTAGGGCTGGCCGACGATGTAGGGGTGCAGCGCGATGCCCATCACGAGCGGCTGCGCGCGCGACTGTTCCAGCATCTCGTCGAAGTTGTCGATCACCATCTGCGCGAAGTCCTTGGCGTCCATCTGGCGCGCCATGATCATCGGGATGTCGTTGAGCTCCTGCGGGTAGGGCACGGACCACAGCGGCCCGTCCTGCGTGGCCATGCGCACGGGCTGGTCGTCGTGGCACCAGTTCAGCGTGTAGGCGTAGCCCGTGGCGGCCAGCAGGTGCGGCGTGGCCGGGCTTTCGGAGATCCAGGGCGACAGCCAGCCCTGCGGCGCCACGCCGCTCTCGCGTGCGATGCGGGCGCGGCAGTCGGCCAACAGCCGGCGCTCGGCGGCCGCGTCCATGGCGCCCTGGCGTTCGGCATTGGTGTGGCCATGGGCGATGAGTTCGTCGCCGCGCGCGGCGCAGGCCGCCACCAGTTCGGGACAGTGGTCGTACAGCGCGGTGTTGAGGATGGCGCCTGTCGCCAGGCCCAGCCGGTCGAACAGTTCCAGGCAGCGCCAGGCGCCCACGCGGTTGCCGTACTCGCGCCAGGCGTAGTTCAGTACGTCGGGATGCGGCGTGGCCGGCCCCAGGCAGGCGCCCAGGCCATCGCCGAACGCGAAGTGCTCGAGGTTGAAGCCGATGTAGCAGGCCAGGCGCCGGCCGCCGGGCCAGTGGTAGTCGATGCGCTGCGTGATGGGCCGGTAGTCGAACAGGCCGTGGTGCGGCAGGGCGCGTTCGGCCAGCGGGCCTGCACTGTCGAGGTGCGAGAAGGAATGCTTTTGGTGCAAGGACATGGTGCGTGGCGCATTCTGCTGCGCCGTCCGGGACCGAGCAATTATGGTGCCTATCTTTGCGTCGAATTGTCGACAATATGGTTTTGTCTTTGGCGTCAAAGAGTTTGGCGGCTTGCCGACAGAAATGGCATAGAGCTTGCGAATGGTGGCCGTCCTTGTTCATCTGACGGAGAAACCCATGCCCCTTCGCCGCTCCCTGCTCTCATTGGCCGCCGCGCTGGCCACCCTGTCCGGCTCCCAGGCCTTCGCCCAGGAGACCATCAAGATCGGCCTTGTGACCGCACTGTCGGGCCAGTCGGCGCGCGCCGGCGAGGCCATCACGCGTGGCATGAGCGTGGCCATCGACGAGATCAACGCCAAGGGCGGCCTGCTGAACGGACGCAAGCTCGAGCTCGTGCGCCGCGACGACGAGGGCAACCCGGCCAAGGGTGTGGTGGCGGCGCGCGAGCTGATCTACAAGGAAAAGGTGGCCGTGCTGTTCGGCGGGCTGGACACGCCGGTGTCCATGGCCATCGTGCCGATCGCCAACCAGGAGAAGGTGCCTTTCATGGGGCCCTGGGCGGCGGGCACACCCATCACCAAGAACGGCGCCAACCCCAACTTCGCATTCCGCGTGTCGGCCGTGGATGAGATCGTCAACAAGGCCATGCTGCAGTACGCGCAGAAGACCTTCCAGTCGGCCAAGCCGGCCATGATCCTCGTCGACAACCCCTGGGGCGAGTCCAACGAGAAGGGCCTGGTGGCCGCGCTGGCCGCCAAGAACATGAAGGCCGCGGGCATCGAGAAGTTCGACGGCAACGCGGTCGACGTGGTGCCGCAGCTGGCCAAGCTCAAGGCCGCTGGCGCCGACACGCTGTTCCTGGTCGGCAACGTGGGGCCCTCGGCCCAGGTCGTCAAGTCGCTGGACCGCATGGGCTGGAAAGTACCGTTGGTCTCGCACTGGGGCCCGGCGGGCGGGCGCTTTACCGAGCTGGCCGGCCCCAATGCCAAGAGCGTGCACTTCGTGCAGACCTACAGCTTCTTCGGCAAGCAGACGCCGGTGGGCGAGAAGGTGCTGGCGGCACTCAAGGCGAAGTACCCGGACATCAAGGGCCCCGACGACGTGACGCCCGCCGTGGGCGTGGCCAATGCCTACGACGCCATGCAGCTCAGTGCACTGGCCATCGCCCAGGCCGGCAGCACCCAAGGCGACGCCGTCCGCCAGGGCTTCTACAAGATCGGCCGCTACGAGGGCCTGATCAAGACCTATGACAAGCCCTTCACGGCCGAGGTGCACGACGCGGTGAGCGAGAACGACTACGTCTGGGCGCAGTTCATCGACAACAAGATTCTGCCGGTCGCGCAGTGACGGGCAGTTGCAGGGAGGGCGCGCCATGCTGCTGATTTCCGCACTGGTCAGCGGCCTGGGCCTGGGCGCCATGTACGGGCTGATCGCGCTGGGATTCCACATCACCTACGCCGTGTCGGGAACGGTCAACTTCGCGCAGGGCAGCTCGATGATGCTGGGCGCGGTGCTGACCTGGGTGTTCTCGCAGTCCATGGGGTGGCCCATGCCGCTGGCCCTGGCAGCCGCGCTGGCCGCCTGCGCGGTCTACGGCATGCTGGTGGAGTTCGTGGCCGTGCGGCCCTTCGCGCGGCGCGGCTCCAATGCCTGGCTGATGTCCACCGTGGCCTTGGGCATCGTGCTGGACAACCTGGTCATGCACGGCTTCGGCAAGGAGCCGCGCAGCCTGCCATCGCCCTGGGCGCAGACGCCGATGGCGCTGGGCGACACCGCGCTGGGCGTGTACCCCCTGCAGCTCGTGATTCCGGTGGTGGGCCTGGCGCTGGCCGGCGTGCTGCACTTCGTCGCGCGCCGCACGCGCTGGGGCGTGGCCGTGCTGGCCGTGCAGCAGAACCGCGATGCCGCGCGGCTCATGGGCATCCCGGTCAAGCATGTGGTGCTGCTGGCCTTCGCGCTGTCGACGCTGCTGGCGGGCGTGGCCGGCGCGCTCGTGGCTCCGCTGTTCAGCGTGCACGCCGACATGGGCACGCTGTTCGGGCTCAAGGCCTTCGCGGTCGCCATCCTGGGCGGCATCGGCAGCGCCTGGGGCGTGATGCTGGCCGGACTGGTGTTCGGCGCCGGCGAGGCGCTGGTCACGGCCACACTGGGCTCGGGCTACACCCAGATCATGATGTTTTCGCTGGTGATCGTGGCGCTGGCGCTGCGGCCCGATGGCCTGTTCGGCCGCGCCGAGGTGAAGAAGGTATGAAGTCTGTCGTCTCACCCACGGGCTGGGCCGCGTGGGTGCTGCTGCTGGCCGGCGCGCTGGCGCTGGCCGCCACGCTCAATGGCTACTACGTCTACGTGCTGGCCAACGTGGCGCTGCTGGCGATCGTGGGCATCGGCATGAACGTGCTGCTGGGGCTGGCGGGCCAGGTGTCGTTCGGCCATGTGGGCTTCTATGCGCTCGGCGCCTATGCGGTGGCGGTGCTGACGACCAAGGCCGGGTTGTCGTTCTGGCTGGCCTGGCCCATCGGCGTGCTGCTGGCTGGCGCCGTCGGCCTGCTGCTGGCGGTGCCTGCGCTGCGCGTGAAGGGCCCGTACCTGGCCATGGTGACCATCGCCTTCGGCTTCATCGTCGAGCATGGCGCCGTGGAGTGGCGCGGGCTCACGGGCGGGCAGAACGGGATCATGGGCATCGCTGCGCCGGCCCTGTTCGGCCTGGCGGGTGAGCGCGCCGTGGCCGCGCTGGCGGTGCTGGCCTGCGCCGTGCTCGTGCTGCTCTACGCCTGGCTGGACCGCAGCGCCTGGGGCGCGGCGCTGCGCGCGGTCCGCGACAGCGAGGTGGCGAGCGAATCCATCGCGATTGCGCCGGTGCGCGTGAAGGCCGTGGCCTTCGCGCTGTCGGCCGCGCTGGCGGGCCTGGCGGGCGGCCTGTTCGCGCCGCTGTCGGGCTTCGTCACGCCGCAGACCTTCGGCATGCTGCAGTCCATCCTGTTCGTGCTGGTGGTCATGGTGGGCGGGGCCGGTGCCGTGGCCGGGCCGCTGATCGGCGCGCTCATCGTGGGCCTGCTGCCCGAACTGCTGGCGGGCATGGAGGACTGGCGGCTGCTGTTCTTCGGCGCGCTGCTGCTGGTCGTGCTCTGGGCCGCGCCGCTGGGTGTGGCGGGGCTGTTCGCGCGCTGGGGGCGCAAGCCGGTTGGTGCCGCGATTCCGTTGGCTGCGCAGCCGCTGCCACGTAGGCCCGCGCGCGGCGTGCTGCGCGTGCAGGGTCTGGGCCGGCAGTTCGGTGGCGTGCGTGCCGTGCACGACCTCGCGTTCGAAACCGTGGGCGGCGGCGTGACCAGCCTGATCGGCCCCAACGGCGCTGGCAAGACCACGGTGCTGAACATGCTGAGCGGCTTCTACCAACCCAGTGCGGGCAGCTTCAGCCTGCATGGGCAGGATCTGCAAGGCCGCGCGGCACACCAGCTGGCGCGGGCCGGCATCGCGCGCAGCTACCAGACCTCGCAGCTGTTCGGCAGCCTCAGCGTGGAAGACAACGTGGCGCTGGCCATGTGCCGTGGCCGCCTGGGCTCGCCGCTGGCGGCGCGGCGTTTTCATGCGCCAGCGCTGCGGGAGAAGGCACGTGCGCTGCTCGCGCAATGCGGTTACGCCGGTCCGGCCAACGCGCCGGCGGCCGATCTCGCGCATGTGGACAAGCGCCTTGTGGAGATCGCCCGCGCGCTGGCCACCGACCCGCAGGTGCTGCTGCTCGACGAGCCGGCCGCGGGCCTCTCGCGCGAGGACAAGGCGCGGCTCGCCACGCTGCTGCGCGCGATCGCCGACAGCGGCATCGGCGTGGTGATCGTGGAGCACGACATGGCGCTCGTGATGGACCTGTCGGACCGCATCGTCGTGCTCGACGCCGGCCAGCGCCTGGCCGATGGCACGCCCGCCGCGGTGCGGGCCGATCCGGCCGTGCGGCGCGCCTACCTGGGCGAAGCGGGGCTGCAGGGCGCCGTGGCGGCGCGCCCTGCGCCCCCGCCCAGCGAAGAGGTGTTGGGCATCGGCGCGCTGCAAACCGGCTACGGCGCCGAGCCCGTCCTGCACAACGTGGCCCTCAGCGTGCGCTCCGGCCAGATGGCGGCGCTGCTGGGCGCCAACGGCGCAGGCAAGTCCACGCTGATGCGTTCGCTGGCCGGGCTGCACCGGCCGGTGGCGGGCGGCATCCACCTGGACGGCCGCGAACTGGCCGGCCTCGGGGCCGAGCAGATCGCCGCGCTGGGCCTGGTGCTGGTGCCCGAAGGCCGGCAGGTGTTCCCCGAACTCAGCGTGCTGGACAACCTGCGCTTGGGCGCCTTCCTCAAGCCCGAGGGCCGCGACGCGCGCGTGCAGGACATGCTGCAGCGGTTCCCGCGCCTGCGCGAACGCCTGCACCAGCGCGCCGGCCTGCTGTCGGGCGGCGAGCAGCAGATGCTGGCGATCGCGCGCGGCCTCATGGCCCAGCCCCGTGTGCTGCTGCTCGACGAACCTTCGCTGGGCCTGGCGCCCAAGGTCATCGAGGACCTGTTCGCGGCGCTCTCGCGGCTGCGCGATGAGCGCATGACGCTGCTGCTGGTGGACCAGATGGCCGGCCTGGCACTCTCGCTGGCCGACCACGCCTATGTGCTGGAGTCGGGCCGCATCGTGGCGCAGGGCAGTGCGGCGGAACTGCAGGCCGACGGGGCGCTGATGCGGGCCTACCTGGGGGAGTGATTCAAGCGCTGCCGCGAAGCTGCGCGCGCGTCCACTGCAACAGTGCGCGCAGCGCCGCGAGCACCTTGGGCCGGTCCAGGCCCGCGATGCCGGGCACGCCGTAGCGGGCCTCGACAGCGTAGGGATTGAGCTCGTCGAGCCAGTCCGCGCCGGGTGGTGCCGGCAGTTGCCTGTCGTGCAGCAGGTCCAGCAGCAGCGCCAGGTCGTGCGTGCGGCGGAACTCCACGCCATGCCGGCTCAGGACGGCCTTGATGGCTTTCTCGACCGCCTGCTGCGCATGGAAACCCACGATGGCATCGCCGATGCCCGGCGCCTGGGCCAGTGCCTCGCAGGCGGCCAAATCCTGCTCCGCCGCTGCGAGCAGAAGCTGCGCCACGTCGCCCGATGGCGCCGGCTCAGCCATGGACCAGGCGGCCTTCCTTCAGCGCCCAGTACAGGGCCGTGCCTGGCTGGCTGCCCCAGCGCGCCACTTCATCCCTGGAATAGACCAGGATGTCCGCCGCGACACGCAGCGGACGCAACGACCGACGCAGGCGCACCATTTCCTGGGCACGGTCCTCGACCTCGGGCTCGATCACCAGGAAGTCCAGGTCCGAGTCCGCGTGCGCCGTCCCGTTGGCTTGCGAGCCGAACAGCAGGATCTGCGTGTCCGGTGGCGCAGCCTCGGACAGCGCCCGAATGGCAGCCTGCGTGGTCGTCGCGTCGGTGGTCATGCGGTGGGATTCTGCCAAGGGTGTCTTTGGGCGCCCGAGTCTCACACCATTCCAGCCGACCGGATGTGCTCCACGTGCGCCAGCATCGACCGCTCGGCCACCGGCCACATCTTCTGCGGCACGTCGTCGTAGGCGATGGCCACCCAGTCGCGCATGCTGCCGGCCGGTATCGCGCGCATGGCCTTGAGCACCTTGGCCTCGCGCGCCAGCCGGTGCGCCTTGAGTTTGGCGATGGCGCCGGGCGCGTCGCCCAGCACGTAGCCGTGGGCCGGCAGGATGAAGGCGATGCCGCATTCGGCGCAGGCCGCGGCCAGCTTGTCCAGCGACGCGAGGTAGTGGCCCATGTCGCCGTCCGGCGGATCCACCACGGTGGTGCTGCCGTTCAGCACATGGTCGCCGCTGAAGAGCAGGGCGTCTTCCTCCAGCACCAGGCAGACGTGGTTGGCCGCATGGCCGGGCGTGAACACGGCCTGGAGCGTGTGGGTCACGCCCTGGCCCTGCAGCACCAGCCGTTCGCCGTCGACCATCTCGCGGTCGGGCGTGAACTGGCTGGCCGGCCGCGCGGTCGGCCGCGAGGCCAGGCCCAGCACGGGCGGGCGCGGGCGGCCGGCGCGTTCCACCCGGTCGGCCAGCGGCTGGGCGCCGGGCGAATGGTCGGCGTGCGAATGCGTGCAGACGATGCTGCGGATGTCGCCGCCAGCGGCTGCGAAGAGCCGGTCCAGATGCGCCTCGTCCAGCGGGCCGGGATCGATCGCGATGTAGCCGCTGACCGCATCGCCGACCAGATAGCTGTTGGTGCCCGGGCCGGTCATCACCCCCGGGTTGCCGCAGGTCAGGCGCTGCACGTTGCGCAGCAGGGCGGTGGGTTGATCGTGGCGCCAGTCCAGCGCGTGCAGCAGCTGGCCGTCGGGGCAGACCATGGCCAGCTCGCCGAAGGCGGTCTCGTGCTCCATGTAGCGGGCCTCGGCGCCATTCAGCCAGCCGGCGCGCGGGCAGGAGGTCCACAGCGGCTTCTCGCCGGCGCAGGCGGCCAGCACGGCATCGACCGTGGCGTAGGCCTGCAGCCGTTCCAGCGTGCGGATGGTCGGGAAGATGATCTCGAATTGCCCGGCCGCATGGCGCGCCAGCGCGTCGGCCGGGCGCACCCAGCACGGTTCGAACTGCTCGGCCTCGTCGGCCACGGGTTCCTGGGCCGCCGGCATGCGCGCGACGAGGAAGGGCACGTCGAAGCGCTTGGGCAGGTCGCGGTCGGTGGTCCAGTGGGCCAGCACGAAGACCTGGTCCGCCGCGAGGGTCAACCCCTGGGCCGCGCACTGAGGCAGCAGCGGGGCGTGGCGGTCGAGCCGGGCTGCGTCTTCGGCATCGGCCGAGCGGCCGTCGGCGCGGCGGGCCAGCAGCACGCCCAGTTCCTCGAAGCTCTCGCGCACGGCCGCGATGGCCTGCGTGAGCCGCGTGTCGTCCTGCCCCGGCCGCCGGCTGGCCTGGGCATGGGCCGCGTGGTCGGCCGCGTCGACGGCGCCGCCCGGGAACACGAAGGCGCCGGGTGCGAAGCTGGCCGTCAGCGCGCGCCGCGTCATGAGCACCTCGATGCCGGCCGGTGTGTCGCGCAGCAGCAGCACGGTGGCAGCAGGGCGCGGCACGACCGGGTCGCGCTGCGGGTGGAGCAGTTGGCTGGAGCGTGGCATGTCAGTGCCGCCCGGCCGCCCGAAGGCTCTGACGCGCCCCCTCGGGGGGCAGCGATACGCGAAGCGATGAGCGTGGGGGCGTATTCATGCGCGGATTCTGCCGGCTGCCCCGGTTTGGTGCTTGGGCGACTGTCCCGCAGGCTACAAGGCCACCGCCCGCCCGCGATAATCCGCGCCCATGCGAATCCGATTCACCAAGATGCACGGGGCCGGCAACGACTTCGTGGTGCTGGACGAGACGCGTGGCCGGCTCGGGTTGCGCGCGGACCAGTACCGCTTTCTCGCGGACCGGCACTTCGGCGTGGGCGCCGACCAGATCCTGACGGTGCGGCCCTCCACCGGCCCCGGCGTGGATTTCGAGTACGTGATCCACAACGCCGACGGCGGCGAAGTCGAGCAGTGCGGCAACGGTGCGCGCTGCTTCTTCCAGTACGTGCGCGAACATGGCCTGACGGACAAGGCGGCCCTGCGCGTGCACACGGCCGCCGGCGTGATCGCGCCGGCCATGGAGCCCGATGGCCGCGTGACCGTGGACATGGGTGCGCCGGTGTTCGAGTCCGCGCGTGTGCCCTTCGACGCCGCCGGCCTGTCGCCGCAGGGCGAAAGCCTGGTCGGACCCTGGAAGCTGGCGCTCGGCACCGAAGCCGACAGCCCCACCGTGGAGCTGGCCGTGCTGTCCATGGGCAACCCGCATGCGGTGCAGCGCGTGGACGACGTGGACAGCGCGCCCGTGGCTGCGCAGGGCCCGCTCATCGAACACCACCCGCGTTTTCCGAACCGCGTGAACGCCGGTTTTCTGCAGGTGCTGGACCGTCGCCATGTGAAGCTGCGCGTCCACGAGCGCGGCGCCGGCGAGACGCTGGCCTGCGGCACGGGCGCCTGTGCGGCCGTGGTCGGCGGCATCCAGCAGGGCTGGCTCGACAGCCCCGTCGACGTGCAGACGCGCGGCGGCCTGCTGACCATCGCCTGGGACGGCCCCGGCCAGCCCGTGCGCATGACCGGCCCGGCCCAGACCGTCTTCGAAGGCGAAATCGACATCCCAGCATGAGAACACCCCCAGTCTCCGCGCTGCGCGCTTCGCCAACCCCCTCGAGGGGGCACATCCAGCGGTCTGGCAGAGCCAGTCCCGCGGATGTCGCTGGCATGGCCTGCTCCGCGGCCTTCGGTACCGCTGCCCGCGTGTCGCAGCTGCACGGTACTGCACTCTGATCGCACCCCTCTGCGGAAAAGCACAAGCATGCATGCCAACAACCCCATCACCGAAGACGACATCGCCAACTTCCTGATCCACACGCCTGCCTTCTTCGAGCGCCATGCCGAGGTGCTGACGGCCGTGCAGATGACCAGCCCGCACGGCAACCGCGCCGTGAGCCTGCAGGAACGCCAGGCCGAGATGCTGCGCGAGAAGATCAAGGGCCTGGAGCACCGCATCATGGACATGGTGCGGCACGGCAACGAGAACGTGCTGATCGCCGACAAGCTGCAGCGCTGGGCGCGCAGCCTGCTGCGCACGCGCGCACCGGCCGAACTGCCGCAGCGCATCGTAGCCGAGGTGCAGAGCCAGTTCGGCGTGCCGCAGGCTGCGCTCAAGGTCTGGGGCGTGTCCGGTGACTATGCGGGCCACGGTTTCGCCCAGGGCGTCAGCGACGACGCCAAGAGCTTCGCGTCCTCGCTGACGGCGCCGTTCTGCGGCGTGAACCCCGGCTTCGACGCCGTGCAGTGGCTGCCCGAGCCGGCCCAGGCCATGTCGGTGGTGCTGATGCCGCTGCGCGTGGGCGAACTCAACAGCACCGAGCCGGCCTTCGGCATGCTGGTGCTGGCCTCGCCCGATCCGCAGCGCTTCGAATCCGGCATGGGCACGGACTTCCTCGAGCGCATCGCCGAACTGGCCAGCGCCGCGCTGTCGCGCCTGCAGTAAGGCCGCGACGCCCGCCATGGACGATGCCGCGCTGGTCGAGCGCTACCTCGAACACCAGCGCGTCGAGCGCCGCCTGGCCGCGCGCACGCTGGCGCTGTACCAGGCCGATCTGGCCAAGCTGCGCGCGCATGCCGAGGCCGCCCAGATCGGCCTGCTGGCCGTGCACAACGCCCACATCCGCCGCTGGGTCGCCCAGATGCACGGCGGCGGCCGCAGCGGGCGCGGCATCGCGCTGATCCTGTCGGGCTGGCGCGGCTTCTATGCCTGGCTGGGCCGCGAGGGCCTGGTCGCCGCCAACCCGGTGCAGGACGTGCGCGCGCCCAGGTCCGGCAAGCCGTTGCCCAAGGCCCTGGGCGTGGACGAGGCCGTGCAGCTCGCCGAGTTCAGCAGCGAGGCCGACGATCCCTGGCTGGAGGCGCGCGATGCCGCCATGGTCGAGCTGCTCTATGGCGCCGGCCTGCGTGTGGCCGAACTGACCGGGCTGGACGTGCGGGCCAGCGTACAGGCGCGCGGATGGGTCGACCTGGACGCCGGCGAGGCCCACGTGCTGGGCAAGGGCAGCAAGCGGCGCAGCGTGCCCATCGGCGCCCAGGCGGCGCAGGCGCTCCGGGCCTGGCTGGCCCTGCGCGGCGATGGCGCCATGCTGAACCCGGCCCTGTTCGTGGGCCGCCACGGCACGCGGCTGACCTCGCAATCGATCTGGCAGCGCCTGCGTCGGCGCAGCCTGCAGGCCGGCCTGGCCACGCCGGTGCACCCGCACATGCTGCGGCATTCTTTCGCCAGCCACGTGCTGCAGTCCAGCGGCGACCTGCGCGCCGTGCAGGAGCTGCTCGGCCACGCCAACATCAGCACCACCCAGGTCTACACGCGGCTGGACTTCCAGCACCTGGCCAAGGCCTATGACGCGGCCCATCCGCGCGCGCGCCGCAAAAGCGGCTGAGAGGCCGCCTACCGACGCGCTGCAGGCGCCGGGGCGGTCGATGGCGATGTGGTGTTTTATGAGGTTCCGCTCCTGGCTGCGCGATGTGGCGCTGGCCCTCTCCGATGGCGCGGTTTACCTCGGATAGGGATCAGACCGGCACCCGCACGATGCGGCCGTCGCCGACGAAGGTATCGCCGACCAGCATGCGGAAGGCGGTGCCCGGGGGGCAGAGCGCAAGCGCCATCTGCGGCGACAGGAACTCCATCGGCACCTGGCGCGTCTCGCCCTGGCGCAGCAGCTCGCCCGGCGGCAGCTGCCAGCGCATCTGGAAACCCTGGCTGCCGACCACGAGCACGCAGCGGTGCTCGCCGGCCTGCTTGGGAACGTTCTCCGCCGGGACCGAGCTCTCGCGCAGCGTGATCTCGACGAGCGCATGCGGCTGGAAGGCCTGCGCCGGCGCGAAGTCCGGTGGCGTGTCAGGCGCGGGCGGGCGCCGCAGCTTGCCGTAGCACCAGCCGACGATGCTGCCGATGACGGGCAGCCACAGCAGCATCATCACGGTGCTGACATGGCGCACGGTGGAGTCGGGTGCTGCGAAGTGCCGGACCACGGCGGCGATCGCGGCCACGCACAGCAACAGGATCACGATCAGCTGGCGCCGGAATTGGATGGTGGTCATGCGGGGAGTATCGGGCCGGCCGCCGCCGGCCTTGGTCGACAATCCCGGCCATGAAAGTCATCCGTCTCCGCGAGGGCAAGGAAAAGTCCCTGCTGCGCCGCCATCCCTGGGTCTTCGAGTCCGCGATCGCGCGGGGTGGCGCCGATGCCGGCGAGACCGTGCGCGTGGAGGCGGCCGACGGCCGCTTCCTGGCCTGGGCCGCGTTCAGCCCGGCCTCGCGCATCCGGGCGCGCGCCTGGAGCTTCGACGAAGGCCAGCGCATCGACGCGGCCTTTCTGCGCGAACGCCTGGCCCAGGCCATCGCGGCGCGTGCCCGCTTCGACATCCGCAGCGATGGGGTCCGCCTGGTGCATGGCGAGGCCGACGGCCTGCCGGGCCTGGTGGTGGACCGCTATGGCGACACGCTGGTGGCGCAGTTCGGCGCCGCCGGCGCCGAGCGCTGGAAGAAGCCGCTGGCCGACGCGCTGTGCGGGTTGACCGGCCTTGCGCGCCTGTACGAGCGCTCGGACGCCAGCGTGCGGGGCCTGGAGGGCCTGCCCGAGGCCACGGGCTGGCTGCGCGGGGAGGGCGCGACCGAACTGACCATCGCCGAGCACGACTGGAAGCTGACGCTGGACATCGCCACTGGCCACAAGACCGGCTTCTACCTGGACCAGCGCGACAGCCGCAAGCTGTTCGCCGACACCGTGGCGCGGCTCGGCAGCCAGCGCGTGCTCAACTGCTACTGCTACACGGGCGGCTTCACGGTCGCGGCGCTGGCCGGCATGCGCGCGGCGGGTGTGGCCGGGCACGTGACATCGATCGACTCCTCGGGTCCGGCGCTCGCGCGCGTGCAGGCCCACGTGGCGCTGAATGGCTTCGCAGCCGACCGGTCCGAATGCCTGGATGCCGACGTCAATGCCTCGCTGCGGCGCTTCGGTGCCGAGGGCCGGCGTTTCGACGCCATCGTGCTCGACCCGCCCAAGTTCGCCCCCACCGCCGCCCACGCCGAGCGCGCCGCGCGCGCTTACAAGGACATCAACCGGCTCGCACTGGCCCTGCTGGAGCCCGGCGGCGTGCTGTTCACCTACTCCTGCTCAGGCGGCATCCCGGCCGACCTGTTCCACAAGATCGTGGCGGGGGCGGGCATCGACGCGGGCGTGGATGGTTACATCCCGCAGCGCATGGGCGGCGCGCCCGACCATCCCATGACGATCAACTTTCCCGAAGGCGAATACCTCAAGGGCCTGGTGGTCATGCGGCGCTGAACAGGGTCATCGCAAGCTCTTTAAACTTGCGCCCTTTCGTCGTTAGCGAGACCCCCAATGGCCCTCATTCCCGCCACCATCCTCACCGGCTTCCTCGGCTCGGGCAAGACCACGCTGCTCAAGCGCGTGCTGACGGAGGCCCATGGCCAGAAGATCGCCGTCGTGGAGAACGAGTTCGGCGAGGAGAACATTGACAACGACATCCTCGTCTCGGAGCCCGGCGAGCAGATCATCCAGCTCAACAACGGCTGCGTGTGCTGCTCGATCCGCGAGGACCTGCGCTCCACGCTGTCCATGCTGGCCGAGAAGAAGCGCAAGGGCGAGCTCGACTTCGAGCGCGTGGTCATCGAGACCACCGGCCTGGCCGATCCCGGCCCCGTGGCCCAGACCTTCTTCATGGACGACGAGATCGCCGAGAGCTATTTGCTGGACTCCATCCTGACGCTGGTGGACGCCAAGCACGCCGCCGAGCAGCTCAACGAGCGCCAGGAGGCGCGCCGCCAGGTCGGTTTCGCCGACCAGATCTTCATCAGCAAGACCGACCTCGTGGCCAAGGACGAGGTCGACGCGCTGATCCACCGGCTCAAGCACATGAACCCGCGCGCGCCGCACAAGGCCGTGCACTTCGGCGAGGTGGCCCTGTCCGAGGTGTTCGACCTGCGCGGCTTCAACCTCAACGCCAAGCTGGACATCGACCCCGACTTCCTCAAGGAAGACGACCACGACCACCACCACCATGACCACGCGCATGGCGAGCACTGCGACCACCCCTCGCATGCCCATGAGCACGGCCACGGGCACCACCACCACACGGACGACGACGTCAAGAGCTTCGTGTTCCGCGCCGACCGCCCATTCGACCCGGCCAAGCTCGAGGATTTCCTGGGCGCCGTGGTGAACATCTACGGCGCGCGCATGCTGCGCTACAAGGGCGTGCTGCACATGCAGGGCACCGAGCGCAAGGTCATCTTCCAGGGCGTGCACCAGCTCATGGGCAGCGACCTGGGCCCGGCCTGGGCCGAGGGCGAGGCACGCGCCAGCAAGATGGTGTTCATCGGCATCGACCTGCCCAAGGACATCTTCTTGCAGGGCCTGGAGCAGTGCCTGGTTTGAGGCGCAGGGCACAAAGTTTGGCGCCGGCGCGGAAAAGCCTCCTATTGCGGGTATAAACCGTGCCGACGTTGCGGGCGGTGGTCGGACCCGCCTGGTGCCGGAATCGCTGGCGCCGGGGTTCGCCAACCCGCAAGGAGGCGCCGCGTGAAAGAACCATCCGCCAAGACCAAGGCTGCGGCCAAGCCCCAGGAGGCGCCCGCACCGGCAGCCGCCGCAAAGAAGGCGGCCAAGGCGCCCGCATCCGCTGCGCAGCCCGCCGCGGCCCCCATGCCCGCCCGCGCCGGCAGGGCTTCGCGGCTCTCGCAAATCACCGTACCATCCATGGCCCCCGCAGTGGCCTCCACCGCTGCCAAAGCCAGTTTTCTGCAAGAGATGTCTTCCCCCATGATCGCTCCGCCGCCCTCCGCCGTGTCCAAGAAGGACCCCAAGCTGGCCAACAACTGGAAGACCAAGTCGGCCGAGGAGCTGACCGACGCCGAAGTCCTGTCCATGCCCGACTCGGAATACATGAACGAGAAGCAGCAGGCCTTCTTCCGCTTGAAGCTGGTCGCGCTCAAGCAGGACATGCTCAACAACGCCGGTGAGACCACCGAGCATTTGCGCGAGGACACCGTGGTCGTGCCCGACCCGGCTGACCGTGCCACCATCGAAGAAGAGCATGCGCTGGAATTGCGCACGCGCGACCGCGAGCGCAAGCTGCTCAAGAAGATCGAGCAGTCCATCGCCCGCATCGACGCCGGCGACTACGGCTACTGCGACGAGACCGGCGAGCCCATCGGCGTCGGCCGCCTGCTGGCCCGGCCCACGGCCACGTTGTCGCTCGAAGCGCAGCAGCGCCGCGAGCTCAAGCAGAAGATGTTCGGCGACTGAGGTTCCGTCCGGTATTTTTCCGCCACGCCCATGGCCCAAGACACGCCTCCGCCCGGCGGACTGCTGTCCAAGGTCGTCAAGTTCGTTCGCAACCCGACGGTCAACTGGTCCGAGCTGGACCAGCTTGACGAACGCGACAGCCAGTACAACAAGCATGTGCTGAAGGAGATGATCGAGCGCAAGCGCGCGAACGACTTCGTGCGCAAGCGTGAGTTCGATCAGCTGCGCAAGCTGCGCCAGCGTGGCACCGCCGGCGCCTCCCTCACGCCCTTGGCGCTCGACGATTCAGGCTTCTTCGACAGCAGCCAGCCCGCCAGCGCCGGCCAGCGCGAGGGCACGCTCAAGAAGATCGACGAGATCGAGGCGCAGATGGCGCATCCGCAGTGGCAGCCGCCACGCGATGCGGCCCCCGCGCCGCAGTTCTCGCCCACCGTCAACGCCGAGCCGCAGCCGGTTGAAGCCCGCGTCACGGATTTCGCCGCCACGGACGTCCAACCGCGCGAGGCGCTGCTGGCCGACGCAGCGCCCGAAGACATGTTGCCGGATGTGGACTGGTCGCTGGGCGCCTCCGCACAGGGGGGCGACTTCGTGGCCGACCCGGGGCTGGAGGAGGCGGCGATCCGCTTTGCCAACGGCGACGATGCCGGTTGCGAGGCGGCCTTGCTGGCTTTGGCCCAGGCGCAGACGCCGGTGCCCCTGGCGCTGCGCGCCTGGGCGGCCTTGTTCGATCTGTACCGCGCCACCGCGCAGCAAGGTCGCTTCGAGGCCATGGCCGTCGATTTCCAGGTGCGCCACCAGCGCCAGGCCCCGGCCTGGAGTGCGATTGGCGGGCCGGGCCGCGCGGGTTCGAGCAGCGACGCCCCGCTCGCCTGGGCGGCGCCGGCGTTGCTCGATGCGGCGCAGGTCACGGCGCTGGCGGTGCAGGTCGCCGGCTTTCGCGGCGACACCGTGCAACTGGACTGGGGCGCCCTCGACGCCGTGCAGCCGCCCGCGCTCGGCCCGCTGGCCGACCTGCTGTCGCAGCTGGCGGACCGACCGCTGCGCGTGTCGGTCCGCGGCAACCTGCGCCTGGAACAGCTGCTGCGCCACCACACCGTGTCGGGGCAACGCGCCCAGCCTGTGGCCTGGTGGCGCCTGCGCTTGGCCTGGTTGCGGCTGACACAGCGGCCCGAGGAGTTCGACCTCGTCGCGCTCGACTATTGCATCACCTACGAAGTGGCACCGCCGGCCTGGGAGGATGCACAGTGCAGTCTGGTCGGACCACAGGACAGCGGGCCGGGCACCGCACCGGCCGGCCAGGCCATGTCGCCCGCCGCGCGGCTCGCCGGGGTGGTGAGCGGCGATGCGCACAGCGCGCTGGCGACCGTGGCCGTGCCGTCCGGCGCCGGTTTGCCGCTGGTCGTCGATTGCGCGGATCTCGTGCGCATCGACTTCGCCGCCGCCGGCTCGGTGCTGAACTGGGCCGCTGCCCAGCAGGCCGCCGGCCAGCGGCTGGAGTTCCGCGGGCTGCACCGGCTCGTGGCCATCTTCTTCTATGTGATCGGCCTGGCCGACCACGCCACCCTCGTGCCGCGCAGCCACTGACAGCGGCCGTGCCGGCCCGCGCTGCGCGCCGGCCGCTTGTTTTTCACCGTTCCAACCCCAGGTCCACACGATGGAGCAATTTCACGGTACCACCATCGTCAGCGTGCGCCGGTCCACCCCCCAGGGCGTCCAGGTCGCCATCGGCGGGGACGGCCAGGTCACGCTGGGCAACATCGTCGTCAAGGGCTCTGCCCGCAAGGTGCGCAAGCTGCACCAGGGCAAAGTGCTTGCGGGCTTCGCCGGCGCCACGGCCGACGCTTTCACGCTGTTCGAGCGCTTCGAGGCCAAGCTCGAGAAGCACCAGGGCCAGCTGACGCGCGCCGCAATCGAACTCACCAAGGACTGGCGCACCGACCGCGTGCTGCGCCGGCTCGAAGCCATGCTGGCCGTGGCCGACCACACCGCCTCGCTGATCATCACCGGCAACGGCGACGTGCTCGAGCCCGAGCACGGCATTGTGGCCATCGGCTCGGGCGGGGCCTACGCGCAGTCCGCCGCCATCGCGCTGCTGCACAACACCGAGCTCTCGGCCGAGGACATCGTGCGCAAGTCGCTCGCGATCGCCGGCGAAGTCTGCATCTACACCAACATGCACCACACGGTCGAGGTTCTGTAAGCCCATGTCCTCCATGACCCCCCAGGAGATCGTCTCCGAACTCGACCGCCACATCGTCGGCCAGAAGGATGCCAAGCGCGCCGTGGCCATCGCGCTGCGCAACCGCTGGCGCCGCCAGCAGGTCGAGGAGAAGCTGCGCGTGGAGATCACGCCCAAGAACATCCTCATGATCGGCCCCACGGGCGTGGGCAAGACCGAGATCGCGCGGCGCCTGGCCAAGCTGGCCGACGCGCCCTTCATCAAGGTCGAGGCGACCAAGTTCACCGAGGTCGGCTATGTCGGCAAGGACGTGGACTCCATCGTCCGCGACCTGGTCGATTCGGCCGTCAAGCAGACGCGCGAGCAGGCCATGCGCAAGGTGCGCACGCGCGCCGAGGACGCGGCCGAGGAGCGCGTTCTCGACGTGCTGTTGCCGCCTGCGCGCGTGCCGGCCACCGAGACTTCCTTCGGCTCTTCCGCCAGCAGCCCGGGCGAGAGGCCGGCCGACAGCACCGCGCGCCAGGCCTTCCGCAAGAAGCTGCGCGAGCACCAGCTGGACGACAAGGAGATCGAGATCGACGTGGCCGACGCCAAGCAGGCCCTGGAGATCATGGGCCCGCCCGGCATGGAGGAAATGACCGAGCAGCTGCGCGGCATGTTCAGCCAGATGGGCCAGCACAAGCGCAAGACGCGCAAGCTGCGCATCGGCGAGGCCATGAAGCTCTTGACCGAGGAAGAAGCCGCCAAGCTCGTCAACGAGGAAGAGATCAAGCTCGAGGCCGTGCACAACGCCGAGCAGAACGGCATCGTCTTCATCGACGAGATCGACAAGGTCACCTCGCGCAGCGAAGGGCAGGCCGGCGAGGTCTCGCGCCAGGGCGTGCAGCGCGACCTGCTGCCGCTGGTCGAGGGCACGGCCGTGACCACCAAGTACGGCGTGGTGCGCACCGACCACATCCTGTTCATCGCCTCGGGCGCCTTCCACCTGTCCAAGCCCAGCGATCTGATCCCTGAACTGCAGGGGCGCTTTCCGATCCGTGTGGAACTGCAGTCGCTGTCGGTCCAGGACTTCGAGGCCATCCTCACGCAGACCCACGCCTCACTGGTGCGCCAGTACCAGGCGCTGCTGGCGACCGAGAACGTCACGCTGGAGTTCACGCCCGAGGGTGTCACGCGGCTGGCCCACATCGCCTACGAGGTCAACGAGCGGACCGAGAACATCGGCGCGCGCCGCCTGTCCACGGTGCTCGAGCGGCTGCTGGACGAGGTGAGCTTCGAGGCCGCCAAACTGGGCGGACAGACGGTCGTCGTCGATGCCGCTTACGTCAATGCACGCCTCGATGCGCTGAGCCGCGACGAAGATCTGTCGCGCTATATTCTGTGAACCGCGTACCAGGGCGCACCTGTGTATGCAGCCAGTGGGTCGAAGTCGGGAAGCTCAACACGTACATTGAGTATTGGTGCTAAGTACTTCTTTTTTAACGATTTTTACCCTTTTATAGCGCTGCGATTCTGCTAGCTAAGTCATTGATTTGATTACAAAAAGACGGGCCACCCATCGGGTGGCCCGTGCGTTTGGTGCTACAGTGGGAAAAGGTGCAGTTTTGTGGGGTGGAGGGGCTATTTCAGCCCAAATTTCCCCGGCACGAACCCAAGGTGGTGCGCGGTGTTTCAAGGGCCTTCGTCGCTCAGTCTCGATGCAAAGGGTCGGCTATCCATGCCGACCCGGTATCGGCCTGCGCTCGAATCGGAGGCCGGGGGCCGGGGTGCATTGACGATCACCCGCCATCCGCACGGCTGTCTGATGGTCTACCCGCGGCCCGAGTGGGAACTGTTCCGCGCCCAGATCGTGGCCTTGCCGGCCGAGGCCCACTGGTGGAAGCGCCTGTTTCTGGGCAACGCCATGGACGTCGACATGGACGCCAGCGGCCGTGTGCTCATCGCGCCCGAGTTGCGCGAGGCGGTCGGGATCACCAAGGACACGGTGCTGCTCGGCATGGGCAACCACCTGGAGCTGTGGGACAAGGCGACCTACCAGGCCAAGGAAGCCGAGGCACTGAAGGCGCCGCCGCCCGAAGCGTTCAAGGGCATCAACTTCTAAGGGCCGGCGGTGGAAACCTCATGGATTCACACCACCGTCTTGTTGAACGAAGCCATCGACGCTCTTTTCAACAAGCAGGCGCATCCATCACCGGATGCGGCACGCACCTTCGTGGACGCGACGTTCGGCCGCGGCGGTCACAGCCGCTTGCTGTTGTCGCGGCTGGGGCCCAACGACCGGCTGGTCGCATTCGACCGCGACCCCGAGGCCGTTGCTGCTGCTGCGCAGATCACCGATCCGCGCTTTTCCATCCGGCACGAGGCCTTCCACGCTCTGGGCGAGTTGCCCGAGGCCAGCGTGGCCGGCGTGCTGATGGACATCGGGGTCAGCTCGCCCCAGATCGACGACCCGGCGCGGGGCTTCAGCTTCCGTGCCGATGGACCGCTGGACATGCGCATGGACACGACGCGCGGCGCTAGCGTGGCCGAGTGGCTTGCCACGGCCGACACCACAACCATCGCGGAGGTGATTCGTGACTATGGCGAAGAACGGTTTGCTGTTCCGATTGCAAAGGCGATTGTTGCTCGCCGACAGGAACGGGGCCCTGTTTCAACCACCGCCGAGCTGGCCCAACTCGTGGCTGGCGCGGTCAAAACCCGCGAGCCGGGCAAGGACCCTGCAACGCGCACATTTCAGGCTCTTCGGATTCACATCAACGCCGAGCTTGAAGAGCTGCAACAGGCGCTGAATGGCGCGCTGCGCGTGCTGGCGCCAGGCGGCAGGTTGGCGGTGATCAGCTTCCACTCGCTGGAGGACCGCATCGTCAAGCAGTTCATCGCGCGCCACGCCAAGGAGACGGTGGACCGCCGCTCGCCCGACTGGATGCTGGGCAAGGGCACGGCCATGCCGCTCAAGTCGCTGGGCCGTGTGATGCCCTCGGCCGCCGAGATCGCCGCCAACCCGCGTGCGCGCAGCGCGGTCATGCGCGTGGCCGAGAGGACTGCTGCATGACGCGCTTGAACCTGGTTCTGCTGCTGGCGGTCCTGGCCAGCGCCATGTATCTCGTGCGCACGCAGTACGAGTCGCGCAATCTCACGGTGCAACTGGACCGCGAGACGCGGCTCGCGCGCCGGCTTGACGTGGAGTTCGACCGCCTGCAGGTCGAACGCCGGGGCCAGGCCACGCCGCTGCGCGTGGAAAAGCTGGCCAAGGAACAACTGCAGATGCGCACCACCACGCCGGCCATCACGCAATACGTCAGTGCCAGCACCGGCGCCCTGATCCCGCTGCCCGTGGCTCCTGCGGCCTCGGCGGCCTCGGCGCCACAACGTCCGGGAGCCCGGCGATGAGCCGCAACAGCCGTAGCGTGCGCTACACCTCCAGTCCGCTGCTCGCGGGCAAGACGCCGGTGTGGCGCAGCAAGTTCGTCGTGGCCGCGCTGGCCCTGGGCTTCGTCGGGCTGACCGCGCGCGCGGCCTACATCCAGGTCATCGAGAACGACTTTTTCCAGCGCCAGGGCAAGGTGCGCTTCATGCGCACGCTGGAGCTGCCGGCCAGCCGCGGCCGCGTGCTGGACCGCAACGGCCTGCTGCTCGCCGGCAGCGTGGTGGCGGCTAGCATCTGGGCCATCCCCGAGGAGGTGGACCGCGATCCGGCCAAGCTGCGCCAGCTGGCCAAGCTGCTGGACATGCCCATCGCCGACCTCAACAAGCGGCTGGAAGACGAGGACAAGACCTTCGTCTGGCTGCGCCGCCAGGTCGACGCACCGATCGCCCAGCAGATCATGGCGCTCAAGATCAAGGGCATCCACGAGCGCCCCGAGTACAAGCGCCACTATCCCGAGGGCGAATCCGCCGCCCACGTGGTCGGCTTCACCAACGTCGAAGACCAGGGCCAGGAAGGCGTGGAACTGGCCTTCCAGCACGAGCTGCTGGGCAAGGCCGGGTCGCGCCGCGTAATCAAGGACCGGCTCGGCCGCGTGGTCGAGGACATCGGCGACGAGGTGCCGCCCGTGGACGGGCGCGACATCCAGCTCTCGATCGACAGCAAGGTGCAGTTCTTCGCTTACCAGAAGCTGCGCGACGCCGTGGCCCAGCACAAGGCCAAGGCCGGCAGCGTGGTGGTGCTGGACGCCATCACGGGTGAGGTGCTGGCGCTGGCCAACTACCCGAGCTACGTGCCCGACCAGCGCCGCAACCTGACCGGCGAGCAGCTGCGCAACCGCGCCATCACCGACACGTTCGAGCCCGGCTCGACCATGAAGCCCATCACGGTCGCGATGGCGCTGGAGGCCGGCCGTGTCACGCCGCAAACCACCATCGAGACCGGGCCGGGCCGCTTCCAGCTCGGTGGCTTCACGATCAGCGACACGCACAACTACGGCACGCTGACCGTGGAGGGCGTGATCCAGAAGTCCTCCAACGTCGGTGCGCTCAAGATCGCCCAGAAGATGACGCCGCACGAGATGTGGGACACCTTCACGGCACTGGGCTACGGCCAGAAGCCGCAGGTGCAGTTCCCCGGTGCCGTCACGGGCCGGCTGCGCCCCTGGAAGAGCTGGAAGCCCGTCGAGCAGGCCACCATGGCCTACGGCTACGGCCTGTCGGCCTCGCTGTTCCAGATGGTGCAGTCGTACACGGCCTTCGCGCACGACGGCTCCATCATCCCCGTCACCATGCTCAAGCACAGCGAGCCGGCCGTCGGCACGCAGGTGTTCTCGGCCAAGAACGCGGCCGCCGTGCGCCACATGCTGCAGATGGCGGCCGGCCCCGGCGGCACGGGCCAGCTGGCGCAGACCGTGGGCTACTCGGTCGGCGGCAAGTCGGGTACGGCGCGCAAGCAGGCCGGCAAGGGCTACGCCGTGGGCAAGTACCGCGCGTGGTTCACGGGCATGGCGCCCATCGACAAGCCGCGCATCATCGTCGGCGTGATGGTCGACGAGCCCAGCAACGGCACCTTCTACGGCGGCACCGTGGCCGCCCCGGTGTTCAGCGAGGTCGTGCAGCAGACCCTGCGCATGATGGGCGTGCAGCCCGACATGGCCGTCAAGCCCCAGGTGGTCGCGACCACGGTGGAGGAGTCGTTCTGATGCCAGCGCCGGGCAGCATCGCCACCGTCGCCGACTGCGCAGCCTGGCTGCGCGGCCGCGTCACGGGCGTGCTGCACACCGACAGCCGCCAGGTCGGCCCGGGCGACGGCTTCATCGCCTGGCCCGGCGCGGCCACGGACGGCCGGCGCTTCGTGCCGCAGGCGCTCGCGCAAGGTGCGGCGGCCTGCCTGGTCGAGCGCGAGGGCAGCGAGGCCTTCGGCTTTGCGGGCGAGGCCGTGGCCACCTTCGCAGGCCTGAAGGCCGGCTCCGGCCCGATTGCCGCGGCCTATTACGAACACCCCTCGCAGGCGTTGGACCTGCTGGCCGTGACCGGCACCAACGGCAAGACCTCCACCGCCTGGTGGCTGGCCCAGGCGCTGGGCCACGCGCAGCACGCCGCGGCCATGGAACCCAGCGGCTGCGCTGTGGTCGGTACGCTGGGCACGGGTGTGCCGCCGGCCCTGGTGTCCACGGGCATGACCACCCCTGACCCGGTGCTGCTGCAGGCCCGCCTGCGTGAATTCGTCGACACCGGGCTTGCCGCCTGCGCCATCGAAGCCTCGTCCATCGGCATCGCCGAGCGCAGGCTGGATGGCACGCGCATCCGCCTGGCCATCTTCACGAACTTTACGCAGGACCACCTGGACTACCACGGCTCCATGGCCGCGTACTGGGAGGCCAAGGCCGAACTGTTCGCCTGGCCGGGCCTCGAGGCTGCCGTCGTCAACGTGGACGACCCCTACGGCCGCGGCCTCGCCGACCGGCTGGCCGGCCAGCCGCCCGGCACTGTGCTGGACCTGTGGACGGTCTCGGCCCAGGGCGCCGCGCGCCTGGTCGCCACCGACATCGGTTACGAGGCCGGCGGCCTGGCCTTCACGGTGCGTGAGGGCGATCGCCACCTGCGACTGGCCACGCCCCTGATCGGCCAGTACAACGTCAACAACCTGCTGGGCGTCATCGCCGCCCTGCGCGCGCTGGGCTTCGCGCTGGCCGATGCCGTCGCGGCCTGCGCCGCGCTGCTGCCCGTGCCGGGCCGCATGGAGCGCATCGCGCTGGACGGCCAGCCCCTGGTGGCCATCGACTACGCCCACACGCCGGACGCGCTCGAACAGGCGTTGCTGGCCCTGCGCCCGCTGGCCGAGGCCCGCGGCGGCCAGCTCTGGTGCGTGTTCGGCTGCGGTGGCAACCGCGATGCCGGCAAGCGCCCGCTGATGGGTGCCGTGGCCGAGCGCGCCGCCGACCGCGTGGTCGTGACCAGCGACAACCCCCGGCAGGAAACCCCGGAGAGCATCATCGAGCAGATTCTTGCGGGCCTTGCCCACCGCGCCACGGCGCGGGTGCAGGCCGACCGCGCGCGCGCCATCGCCGAAACCCTGGCCCAGGCAGCCGCCCACGACGTGGTGCTGCTGGCCGGCAAGGGCCACGAAACCACCCAGGAGATCGCCGGCGCCAAGCTGCCCTTCTCCGACCGCGAACAGGCCGAGGCCGCGCTGGCCGCACGTTCCTCCCAGACCGCCGGAGGTGCCGCATGCTGAGCCTGCGCCAGGCGCAGGCCTGGATTCCCGGCGGCGAACTGCACGGCGACGGCGCCGTGCGCTGCGCACGCGTGCACAGCGACACGCGCACCCTGGCCCCTGGCGATCTGTTCGTCGCCATCCGCGGGGAGCGCTTCGACGCCAACGGCATGCTCGGCGAGGCCAAAGCCGCCGGCGCCACGGCCGCGCTGTGCCTGCGCGGCGCCAGCGGTGGCTTTGCGGTGCACGGCCTGCCCTGCATCGAGGTCGACGACACCATCGCCGCGCTGGGCCAGCTGGCCCGCGGCTGGCGCGCCCAGTTCACGCTGCCGCTGGTGGCCGTGACGGGGAGCAACGGCAAGACCACCGTCACGCAGATGGTCGCGGCCATCCTGCGCGCGGCGGCCGGCGAGGCCGCTTTCGCCACCCAGGGCAACCTCAACAACGACATCGGCCTGCCGCTCACGCTGCTGCGCCTGCGCGCCGGCCACCGCCTGGGCGTGGTCGAGCTGGGCATGAACCACCCGGGCGAGATCGCCCAGCTGGCCGCCATTGCGCAGCCCACGGTGGCCGTGGTGAACAACGCGCAGCGCGAGCACATGGAATTCATGGCCACCATCGAGGCCGTGGCGCGCGAGAACGGCAGCGTGATCGCCGCGCTGCCGCCCAGCGGCACCGTGGTGCTGCCGGCCGGCGACACCTACCTGCCGCTGTGGCGCGAGATGGCCGGCCAGCGCCGCGTGATCACCTTCGGCCTGGACGCGGCAAACGCCGAAATCCGTGCCGACGCGCCGCGCTGGTCCGATGGCGCCTGGCAGGTGCGCGTGCATACGCCGCAGGGCGGCTTCGCGCTGCGCCTGCGCATTGCAGGCCGCCACAACGTGCAGAACGCGCTGGCCGCCACGGCCTGTGCGCTGGCGGCCGGCGTGCCGATCGCCTCCATCGCCGCCGGCCTGGCGGCCTTCGAGCCGGTCAAGGGACGCTCGCGCGCGCTGGCACTGCCCAAAGGCCGCACGCTGGTGGACGACAGTTACAACGCCAACCCCGATTCCGTGGCCGCTGCCATCGCCGTCCTGGCCGCGCTGCCGGGCCCGCGCCTCCTGGTGCTGGGCGACATGGGCGAGGTCGGCGACGCCGGCCCGCGCTTTCACGCCGAGGCCGGCGAACAGGCGCGCGCGGCCGGCATCGAGCACCTGCTTGCGCTGGGCGTGCAGAGCGCAGGTAGCGTGGCCGCCTTCGGGGCCGGTGCCCGGCATTTCGACGACGCACAGGCGCTGATCGAAGCCGCCCGCGCGCTCGCGCCCCAGGTGGCCAGCGTGCTGGTCAAGGGTTCGCGTTTCATGAAGATGGAGCGCGTGGTCGACGCGCTGCAGCAGGAGGGCGCCCATGCTGCTTAGCCTGGCCCAATGGCTGCAGACGCTGTCGCCGGAACTGAGCTTCCTGCGCGTGTTCCAGTACATCACCTTCCGCGCCGTCATGGCCGCGATGACGGCGCTGGTCATCGGCATCGGCATGGGACCGTTCGTGATCCGCAAGCTGCGCGCGCTCAAGATCGGCCAGCCCATCCGCGGCTACGGCATCGAGGCGCATCTGGCCAAGAGCGGCACGCCCACCATGGGCGGGGTGCTGATCCTGCTGTCGATCGCGCTGTCCACGCTGCTCTGGTTCGACCTGTCCAACCGCTTCGTCTGGATCGTGATGCTGGTCACCTTCGGTTTCGGCGCGATCGGCTGGGTCGACGACTGGCGCAAGGTCGTGCGCAAGGACCCCGAGGGCATGCGCTCGCGCGAGAAGTACCTGTGGCAGTCGCTGATCGGGCTGGTGGCCGCGGTCTACCTGGTGTTCTCGATCTCCGAGAACTCCAACCAGCGCGTGTTCGAGCTGTTCATGGCCTGGGTGCAGTCCGGCTTCGATCTGAGCCTGCCGCCCAAGGCCGGCCTGCAGGTGCCGTTCTTCAAGGAGGTCAGCTACCCGCTCGGCGTGCTGGGCTTCGTGGTCATGACCTACCTGGTGATCGTCGGTGCGTCCAACGCCGTGAATCTGACCGATGGGCTGGACGGCCTGGCCATCATGCCCGTGATCCTGGTCGGCGCGGCGCTGGGCCTGTTTTGCTATGTCACCGGCAACGCGGTGTTCGCCCGGTACCTGCTGCTGCCCAACATCGCGGGTGCGGGCGAGCTCATGATCTTCTGCGCCGCGATGTCGGGGGCGGGTCTGGCTTTCCTGTGGTTCAACGCGCATCCGGCCCAGGTCTTCATGGGCGACGTGGGCGCGCTGGCGCTCGGCGGCGCACTCGGCACCATCGCGGTGATCGTGCGCCAGGAGATCGTGCTGGCGATCATGGGCGGCATCTTCGTGGTCGAGGCGCTGTCCGTGATCATCCAGGTCAGCTGGTTCAAGTACACACGCAAGAAGTATGGCGTGGGCCGGCGCATCCTCAAGATGGCGCCGCTGCACCACCACTTCGAGAAGAGCGGCTGGAAGGAGACGCAGGTGGTTGTGCGCTTCTGGATCGTGACCATGCTCTTGTGCCTCGTTGGCCTGTCCACCTTGAAGCTGCGATGACTGAAGCCCCCACGCTCATCGCTTCGCGTATCGCTGCCCCCCGAGGGGGCGCGTCAGTGCCTTCGGGCGGCCGGGCGGCACTGACATGAAACATCTTCAAGACCTCTCCGTGCTGATCCTGGGCCTGGGCGCTTCCGGCCTGGCGATGGCGCGCTGGTGCGCCGCCCATGGTGCGCGCGTGACGGTGGCCGACACGCGCGAGGCGCCGCCGCAGCTGGCCACGCTGCAGGCCGAGCTGCCGCAGGTGCGTTTCGTCGCGGGCCCGTTCAGCGCCGCACTGGTCGAGGGCCAGGACGTGCGCGCCGTCTACCGCTCGCCCGGCCTGTCGCCTGCGCAGCTGGCGCCGGTGCTGGACGCCGCGCGCGCCATCGGCCTCGTTGTCGGTGGCGAACTCGACCTGTTCGCGCAGGCGATCGAGGACTTGCGCGACGCGGACGTGCCCGCCGAGGCAGAAGACGCCCCGGAACAGGAAGCGCAGGAGCTGGAGCAGGCCGAAGAACCCATCCACGCCGAGCCGTCCGACGACACCGCACCGTCCGAGTCGTCCCCGCCGCCGGCCGCGCCCGCACTGGCCGATGACGACGACGGCAGCCTGCCGCCCATCGCGCCGCCGCCGGTGGAGACCGGCTACCGCCCCGCCGTGCTGGCCATCACCGGCACCAACGGCAAGACCACGGTGACCTCGCTGACCGGCCAGCTCGTCGAGCGCGCCGGCAAGCGTGTGGCCGTCGCCGGCAACATCGGCCCGACGCTGCTGGACACACTGGCCGCACGCATCGCCGCCGACGACCTGCCCGAGGTCTGGGTGCTGGAGCTGTCCAGCTTCCAGCTCGACGCGTGCAACCGGTTCGAGCCCACGGCCGCGACGGTGCTCAACCTCACGCAGGACCACCTGGACTGGCACGGCAGCATGGCCGCCTATGCCCAGGCCAAGGCGCGCATCTTCGGCGCACGCACGCTGATGCTGCTCAACCGCGACGACCCCGAGGTCATGGCCATGCTGCCCAAGCCGGTGGTGCCCAAGGGCTCCAAGGCCAAGCCCGTACCGCGCGACTACCAGAGCTTCGGCGCCGAACTGCCGCAGCGCCCGGGCGACTGGGGCCTGGAAGTCGTCAACGGCATCGCCTGGCTGGTGCGCGCGCGCGAGAGCGATGGCTTGAAGCGAAAGCGCTCCGAGGCGCCCGAGGAGCTGAGCCTGCAGCGCCTGATGCCGGCCGATGCGCTGCGCATCCGCGGCCGCCACAACGCCGTCAACGCGCTGGCGGCGCTGGCGCTGGCCCAGTCCGCCGGTTGCGCGCTGGCGCCCATGCTCTACGGCCTGCGCGAGTACCGCGGCGAGCCGCACCGCGTGGAGCCGATCGCCCTCATCGAGGACATCGAGTACTTCGACGACAGCAAGGGCACCAACGTGGGCGCCACCGTCGCCGCGCTGAACGGCCTGGGCGCCGAGCGCCGCGTCGTCGCGATCCTGGGCGGCGACGGCAAGGGCCAGGACTTCGCGCCGCTGGCGCCACCCGTGTCCGCGTTCGCGCGCGCCGTGGTGCTGATCGGCCGCGACGCGCCCTTGATCCGCGCCGCGCTGGCCGAGGCGGGCGTCGCCTTGGTCGATGCCGCCAGCATGGAAGACGCCGTGCGCATGGCCACCGAGCGGGCCCAGCCCGGGGATGCCGTGCTGATGTCGCCGGCCTGCGCCAGCTTCGACATGTTCCGCAACTACGAGCACCGCGCCGAGGTCTTCCGCGCCGCGGTGGGCGTGCTGGCCGATGCCGCCGGTGTCGGCATGGAGGGCTCCCTGTGAATCTGCCATTCCTGCGCCTGCCCAACTGGTTCCGCGGCCTGCCGCAGGCCGCCGCCGACGCGCTGCCCGTGCGCCTGGGTCTGGGCGGCTATGCGCAGACGCGCGCCACGCCCGTGCGCGTGCTGGGCTTCGACCAGACGCTGCTGTGGGTCTGCGTGGCACTGCTGGCCTGGGGGCTGGTCATGGTGTATTCGGCCTCCATCGCGATGCCGGACAACCCGCGCTTCAAGAATTACACCCAGACCCATTTCCTGGTGCGCCACGCGATCGCCATCGCCGTGGCCTTCGTCTTCGCGCTGCTGGCCTTCCAGGTGCCGATGCAGACCTGGGAGAAGTACTCGGGCTGGCTGTTCGTGTTCTCGGTCGCGCTGCTGGTGCTGGTGCTGGTGCCGTTCATCGGCAAGGGCGTCAACGGTGCGCGGCGCTGGATCTCCATCGGCATCATGAACTTCCAGCCCTCCGAGCTGGCCAAGCTCGCGGTGGTGTTCTATGCCTCGGCCTACATGGTCCGCAAGATGGAAGTGAAGGAGAACTTCTGGCGCGCCGTGCTGCCCATGGGCGTGGCCATCGCGCTGGTCGGTGTGCTGCTGCTGCTGGAGCCCGACATGGGCGCCTTCATGGTGATCGCCATCGTCGCCATGGGCATCCTGTTCCTGGGCGGCGTCAACGCGCGCATGTTCTTCCTGATCGCGGCCGTGCTGCTGACCGCCTTCAGCCTCATGATCCTGACCTCCGAATGGCGGCGCGAGCGCATCTTCGCCTACCTCAACCCCTGGGATGAGAAGCACGCGCTGGGCAAGGGCTACCAGCTGTCGCACTCGCTGATCGCCATCGGCCGCGGCGAGGTCTTCGGCGTGGGGCTGGGCGGCAGCGTCGAGAAGCTGCACTGGCTGCCCGAGGCCCACACCGACTTCCTGCTCGCGGTGATCGGCGAGGAGTTCGGCCTGGTCGGCGTGGTCTGCGTGATCGTGCTGTTCTACTGGCTGATCCGCCGCATCATGCACATCGGCCGCCAGGCCATCGCGCTGGACCGCGTGTTCTCCGGCCTCGTGGCCCAGGGCATCGGCGTGTGGATGGGCTTTCAGGCCTTCATCAACATGGGCGTGAACCTGGGCGCGCTGCCGACCAAGGGGCTCACGCTGCCGCTCATGAGCTTCGGCGGCTCGGCCATCCTGCTCAACGTGGTGGCCATCGCGGTGGTGCTGCGGGTCGACTACGAAAGCCGGCAACTCATGCATGGAGGCCGCGGCCTGTGACGCATCTGGTGGTCATGGCGGCAGGAACGGGCGGGCACGTGATGCCGGGCCTGGCGGTGGCGCGCGAGCTGCAGGCGCGCGGCTGGACCGTCAGCTGGCTGGGCACGCGCACGGGGATGGAGAACCGCCTCGTGCCGCCCTCGGGCATCGCGCTGGACGCGATCGGCTTCTCGGGCCTGCGTGGCAAGGGTCTCGTGCACACGCTGACCGGTGGCATGCGCATGCTGGGTGCGTTCTGGTCCTGCCTGCAGATCCTGCGCCGGCGCCGCGCCGACGTGGTGCTGGGCATGGGCGGCTACGTCTGCTTCCCGGGCGGACTGATGGCGGCCGCGCTGGGCAAGCCGCTGGCCCTGGTCAATGCCGACGCGGCCCTGCTCATGAGCAACAAGGCGCTGCTGCCCGTGGCGGACTTCGTCGCCTTCGGTTTCGACGGCCCGGACGTGGCGCGCGTCAAGAAGTCGCAGGTCACGGGCAACCCGGTGCGGCGCGAGATCGAGGCGCTGCCGGCGCCGGCTGAGCGCTTCGCCGGTCGCAGCGGCCCGCTGCGCGTGCTGGTGGTCGGCGGCAGCCTGGGCGCGCGCGTGCTCAACGAATGCCTTCCGCAGGCGCTGGCCGCGATGGACCCCGCCCAGCGGCCCCAGGTGCTGCACCAGTGCGGCCAGGACAACGATGCGGCCGTGGCCCAGGCCTATGCGGCTGCCGGCGTGGCGGCCCAGGCCGTGCCCTTCATCCAGGACATGGCCCAGGCCCTGGCCGATTGCGACGTGGTGGTCTGCCGCGCTGGCGCGGTCACCGTCAGCGAACTTTGCGCGGCAGGCGTCGCGGCCGTGCTGGTGCCGCTGGTCGTGAGCACCACGGCGCACCAGCGCGACAACGCACAGTGGCTGGCCGGGCAGGGGGCTGGCATGCACCTGCCCCAGGCCGAACTCAACCCGGGCCGGCTGGCGCAGCTGCTGGCCGGACTCTCGCGCGACGCACTGCAGGCCATGGCGGCCAAGGCGCGCGCATTGGCGAAACCCCAGGCGGCCGCACGTGTCGCCGACCAGATCGAAGCATTGGCCCGCGCATGAAGCACGCCATCCGTCATATCCATTTCGTAGGCGTGGGCGGCGCCGGCATGAGCGGCATCGCCGAGGTCCTGCGCAACCTGGGCTACCAGATCTCGGGCTCGGACATGTCCGACAGCGCCACGCTGCGCCGCCTAGCCGACCTGGGCATCCAGACCTTCGTCGGCCACGACGCGGCCCACGTGGCGGGCGCCGACGCGGTCGTCACCTCGACCGCCGTGCAGGCCGACAACCCCGAGGTGCAGCAGGCCCGCGCCAGGCGCATCCCCGTGGTGCCGCGCGCGCTGATGCTGGCCGAACTCATGCGCCTGAAGCAGGGCATCGCCATCGCCGGCACGCATGGCAAGACCACCACCACCAGCCTGGTGGCCAGCGTGCTGGCCGAGGCCGGCCTGGACCCGACCTTCGTGATCGGCGGCAAGCTCAACAGCGCGGGGGCCAACGCCAAGCTGGGCGGCGGCGATTACATCGTGGTCGAGGCCGACGAGTCCGATGCCTCGTTCCTGAACCTGCTGCCGGTCATGGCCGTCGTGACCAACATCGACGCCGACCACATGGAAACCTACGGCCACGACTTCGGCCGGCTCAAGGGCGCCTTCGTCGACTTCCTGCACCGCATGCCCTTCTACGGCACGGCCATCCTGTGCACGGACGACGCCGCCGTGCGCGAGATCGTGCCCCAGGTGACCTGCCCGATCACGAGCTACGGCTTCGGCGAGGAGGCCCAGGTGCGCGCCGTGGACGTGCGGGCCGTGGGCACGCAGATGCACTTCACGGTGCAGCGCCGCAACGGTGTGACGCTGCCCGATCTGCAGGTGGTGCTGAACCTGGCCGGCCGCCACAACGTGCTGAACGCGCTGTCGGCCATCGCCGTGGCGGTCGAGCTCAACATCCCGGACGCCGCCGTGCTCAAGGCTTTGGCGGAGTTCCGCGGCGTGGGCCGGCGCTTCCAGAGCTACGGTGAACTGCCGGCCGAGGGCGGCGGCCACTACACCGTGATCGAGGACTACGGCCACCATCCGGTGGAGATGGCCGTGACGCTGGCTGCCGCGCGCGGCGCCTACCCGGGCCGCCGTCTGGTACTGGCCTTCCAGCCGCACCGCTACACGCGCACGCGCGATTGCTTTGAGGACTTCGTCAAGGTCATCGGCGACGCCGATGCGGTGCTGCTGGCCGAGGTCTACGCGGCCGGCGAGACGCCCATCGTCGCGGCCGACGGCCGTGCACTGGCGCGCGCGCTGCGCGTGGCCGGCAAGGTCGAGCCGGTGTTCGTGGACGAGATCGGCGCGATGCCGGCAGCCATCCGTGCCAACGCGCGCGATGGCGACGTGGTGCTATGCATGGGCGCGGGCTCCATCGGCGGGGTGCCGGCCAAGGTCGTGGAACTGGTGGGGGTGAAGGCATGAGCACGGGCTTGGCAGCCAGCATGGGCAAGGTCGCGGTCCTGATGGGCGGCACGTCCGCGGAGCGCGAAATTTCGCTGCTGTCGGGCCACGGCGTGCTGGACGCGCTGCGCCAGGTCGGCGTGGACGCCCACGCCTTCGACCCGGCCGAGCATGGCCTGCATGAACTCAAGACCGACGGCTTCGCCCGCTGCTTCATCGCGCTGCACGGCCGCCACGGCGAGGACGGCACCGTGCAGGGCGCGTTGGAACTGCTGGGCATTCCCTACACCGGTTCCGGCGTCATGGCCTCCAGCATTGCCATGGACAAGGTCATGACCAAGCGCATCTGGGAGGCCTGCGGCCTGCCCACGCCGCGCCACGTGGTGCTGCAGCCCGGCAGCCAGGAACTGGCCGACGTGCGCCTGGTGCCCGCCACGCTGGGCTTGCCGCTGATCGTCAAGCCGCCGCGCGAGGGCTCGTCCATCGGTGTCACCAAGGTACAGGGCGACGCGCAGATGCTGGACGCGGTGCGCCTGTCGGCCAAGTACGACCCCGACGTGCTGTGCGAGGAGTTCATTGCGGGCGAAGAAGTCACCTGCGCCGTGCTGGGCACCGGCGCGGATGCCCAGGCCCTGCCCGTGATCCGCATCCAGGCGCCCGAGGGTGCTTACGACTACCAGAACAAGTACTTCACCGACGAGGTCCGCTACCTGTGCCCGAGCGGTCTGCCCGAGGACGAGGAAATGGAGATCCGGCGCATCGTGCTGGCCTCGTACCGCGCGCTGGGCTGCCGCGGCTGGGGCCGGGCCGATCTGATGGTCCGCGCCAGCGACCGCAAGCCCTTCCTGCTGGAAATGAACACCTCGCCGGGCATGACGGGCCACTCGCTGGTGCCCATGGCCGCGCGCGCGGCCGGCATCGACTACCCCGCGCTGTGCCTGCGCGTGTTGGCTGCGGCCGCACTCGATTCCCCGGGAGCTGCCGCCGCATGAACGCCACGCTGCCAGCGCCGATGGACGTCAAGCTCATGAACATCACCGCCTCGGTGCTGTTCCTGATCTTCGCCGCCCTGTCGCTGGGCGCGCTGTGCCTGTGGGTGCTGCGCCAGCCGGTGTTCGCGCTGGGCGGCATCGAGGTGCGCGGCGAGGTCACGCACAACAACGTGCTCACGCTCAAGGCCAACGTGGCGCCGCACCTGCGCGGCACCTTCTTCACCGTGGACCTGGATGAAACGCGCAGCGCCTTCGAGGCCGTGCCCTGGGTGCGCCGCGCCACCGTGCGCCGCGAATTCCCGAACCGGCTGGGCGTGACGCTGCAGGAGCACCAGGCCGCCGCCTACTGGGGCCCGGAGAGCGGCTCGCAGCTGCTCAACAGCTTCGGCGAAGTGTTCGAGGCCAACGTGGACGAGGTGCACCGCAGCGACCTGCCGCGCCTGCTCGGCCCCGATGGCGAGTCGGACCAGATCCTGGGCATGTACCGCACGCTGGCGCCGTTGTTCGATCCGCTCGATGCCGAGGTGGCGCAGCTGGAACTTACGGGCCGCGGCAGCTGGCGCGTGCAGCTCGGCTCGGGCGCGACCGTGGAACTGGGGCGCGGCACGCCCGAGGAAATCACCGAGCGCATCCAACGTTTCGTGAAGACCCTGCCCACGGTGGCACAGCAGTACGGCCGCGGCGCGGATGCGCTGGAGTCGGCCGACCTGCGCTACCCGACCGGGTTCGCCCTCAAGCTGCGCGGCGTGACCACGGTCACGACGGCCGTGCCCAAACGCAAATAGACGCCAACAACAGGAACCGACATGGCGAAGGAATACAAAGATCTGGTGGTGGGGCTGGACATCGGCACGGCCAAGGTGATGGCCGTGGTGGCCGAGGTCATGCCCGGCGGCGACCTCAAGCTGGCCGGCTTCGGCGTGGCGCCCAGCAATGGCCTGAAGCGCGGCGTGGTCGTCAACATCGACGCCACGGTGCAAAGCATCCAGCAGGCCTTGAAGGAGGCCGAGCTCATGGCCGACTGCAAGATCGCCCACGTCTACACCGGCATCACGGGCAGCCACATCCGCGGCATCAACTCCTCGGGCATGGTGGCCGTGAAGGACCGCGAGGTCACGCAGGCCGACGTGGCGCGCGTGGTCGAGACAGCCAAGGCCATCAACATCTCGACCGACCAGCGTCTGTTGCTGGTGGAGCCGCAGGAATTCGTGATCGACGGCCAGGACGTCAAGGAGCCGATCGGCATGAGCGGCATCCGGCTGGAGGCCAAGGTCCACATCGTGACGGGCGCGCAGAGCGCGGCCGAGAACATCATCAAGTGCGTGCGCCGCTGCGGCCTGGACGTGGACCAGCTCATGCTGAACCCGCTGGCCTCCAGCCTGTCGGTGCTGACCGAGGACGAGCGCGAGCTCGGCGTGGCGCTGGTGGACATCGGCGCGGGCACCACGGACGTGGCCATCTTCACGGGCGGCGCGATCCGCCACACGGCCGTGATCCCGATCGCGGGCGACCTGATCACCAGCGACATCGCCATGGCGCTGCGCACGCCGACCAAGGACGCCGAGGACATCAAGGTCGAGAACGGCTGCGCCAAGCAGCTGCTGGCCGACCCGGACACCCAGGTCGAGGTGCCGGGCCTGGGCGACCGCGGCCCGCGCATGCTGAGCCGCCAGGCGCTGGCCGGTGTGATCGAGCCGCGCGTGGAAGAGATCTTCTCACTCGTGCAGCAGGTCATCCGCGAGTCGGGCTTCGAAGAGGTGCTCTCCTCGGGCATCGTGCTGACGGGCGGCAGCGTGGTCATGCCGGGCATGGTCGAGCTCGGCGAGGACATCTTCTTGAAGCCCGTGCGGCGCGGCGTGCCGAAATACTCGAGCGCGCTGGCCGACATGGTGGCGCAGCCGCGGGCGGCCACCGTCATGGGCCTGCTCGAGGAAGGCCGCGTGGCACGCATGCGCGGCTACAAGGTGGCACAGAAGGCGGGCTCGATGAAGACCGCCATGGGCCGTGTCAAAGATTGGTTCATCGGAAACTTCTGAGGCCCGGCCATGTCGCACCGCTCACTCCAGCTGAACTGGCCTGCCCGGCTGGCCCGCGCCGGCCCCTGGCATGCCGGGGATGGCGGTCGATGGCGAAGCCCGCATCCACCTCCGCACCCCCGACACAAGAGCAAGTAAACGTTCCGAACACCCAAGGCAACTGCAACATTTTTTGAGATTGAAGGAAAAGAACATGCCCATCGAAATGATCGAAGTCGAAGAGTTCAACCTCGGCACCCAAATCAAGGTCATCGGCGTCGGCGGCGGCGGCGGCAATGCGGTCGAGCACATGATCGGCTGCGGAGTGCAAGGCGTGGAGTTCATCAGCGCCAACACCGATGCCCAGGCCCTCACGCGCACGGCCGCGCACAAGACCATCCAGCTCGGCACCACGGGCCTGGGCGCCGGCAGCAAGCCCGAGAAGGGCCGCGAGTCGGCCGAGGCCGCCATCGACGACATCCGCCAGGCCATCAGCGGCGCGCACATGCTGTTCATCACGGCGGGCATGGGCGGCGGCACGGGCACGGGCGCCGCGCCCGTGATCGCGCGCGTGGCCAAGGAGATGGGCATCCTGACCGTGGGTGTCATCACCAAGCCCTTCGACTTCGAAGGTCCCAAGCGCATGTCCAACGCCGACGCCGGCCTGGCCGAACTGGAAGCCAACGTCGACTCGCTGATCGTGGTGCTGAACGAGAAGCTGCTCGAGGTGATGGGTGATGACGCCACGCAGGACGAAGCCTTCGCCCATGCCAACGACGTGCTCAAGAACGCTGTCGGCGGTATCGCCGAAATCATCAACGTGCCCGGCCATGTGAACGTCGACTTCGAAGACGTGCGCACCGTGATGGGCGAGCCCGGCAAGGCCATGATGGGTACGGCCCTGGCCGCCGGCCCGGACCGTGCGCGCATCGCCGCCGAGCAGGCCGTGGCCTGCCCGCTGCTGGAAGGCATCGACCTGTCCGGCGCCAAGGGCGTGCTGGTGCTGATCACGGCGGCCAAGGGTTCGCTCAAGCTGTCCGAGTCGCGTCTGGCCATGAATACCATCCGCGCCTACGCTTCGGCCGAAGCGCATGTGATCTACGGCACCGCCTACGACGAAAGCCTGGGCGACCAGATCCGCGTGACCGTGGTGGCCACGGGCCTCGCGCGCAACCAGCGCCGCGCCGCGCCCCCGCTGCAGGTGGTGCAGCGCACCGGCACCGACAACCAGGGCTTCGCCATCCCCACGCTGACCGCCGCCAGCGGTATGGCCGGCATCGGTAATGTGCAGCCCGACTACGAGTCGCTGCGCGGCCCGGCGGTCTGGCGCACGCCGAACCGCACCCAGGCTACGGCGCGTGTGGACGCGCTGTCCTCGGGCGGCATGGATGACTACGAGATCCCGGCCTTCCTGCGCAAGCAGGCGGATTGAGCGGCACAGCCGCATTCCGATGGCGCGGCCGGCGCGCCATCCCACATTGTTCGCGGGGCCGTCATCGGCCCCGCGGCACGTTGTGCCGGCGCATTGATTCTGATGATCGGGGTGATCGTTGTAACGATGGCCCTTCCGGGCGAAGGCAAGCACCATGCCATTTAAAATCCAGCCCATGCTTGCGCAACGCACCCTCAAATCCATCACCACGGCCGTGGGCGTGGGCCTGCACAGTGGCCAGCGCGTGGAGTTGACGCTGCGCCCGGCCCAGCCCGACACGGGCATCGTGTTCCGCCGCGTTGACCTGCCCGAGCCCGTGGACATCCCGGTGACGGCGGAGTCGGTCAGCGACACGCGCATGGCGTCCACGATCGCGAATGGCGGCGCCAAGGTGCACACCGTCGAGCATCTGATGTCGGCGTGCGCCGGGCTGGGCATCGACAACCTGTACGTGGACATCAGCGCCGAAGAGGTGCCCATCCTCGACGGTTCGGCCGCGTCCTTCGTGTTCCTGCTGCAAAGCGCGGGCATCGAATTGCAGCGCGCGCCGCGCCGCTTCATCCGCGTGATGCAGCCGGTGGAAGTGCGCGAAGGCGAGGGCGCCAACCTCAAGTGGGCGCGGCTCGAACCCTACCACGGCTTCAAGCTCAGCTTCGAGATCGAGTTCCACCATCCGGCCGTGGACAGCACGGGCCAGCGCGTGGAGTTCGACATGTCGTCCGATTCCTATGCGCGCGACATCGCGCGGGCGCGCACCTTCGGCTTCACCAAGGACGTGGAGATGATGCGCGCCAACGGCCTGGCCCTGGGCGGCGGTCTCGACAACGCCATCGTGATGGACGACTACAAGGTGCTCAACAGCGACGGGCTGCGCTACGACGACGAGTTCGTCAAGCACAAGATCCTGGACGCCATGGGCGACCTCTACATCGTCGGCAAGCCCCTGCTGGCGGCCTACAGCGCCTTCCGCTCTGGCCATGCCATGAACAACAAGCTGCTGCGCGAATTGCTGGCCCATCCCGAGTGCTACGAGATCGTCAGCTTCGACGACGAGCGCAAGGCGCCCAAGGGCTTTGCGCAGCCGCTGCGGGCCTGGTAAGCCGCCGGGCCGATGCTGCTGTTCCGCTGGGCGATCTTCTTCCTGCTGCTGGCCGCGGGCGTGATGTTCGCGTTCTACGCCGGCACCGGGCGGCCGCACTACCGGCGCTGGGGGCTGCTCACGCTCAAGTGGACCATCCTCGCGGCGCTGGGCTTTTTCGTGGTGCTGATCCTCGAACGCATCGCCTAGTAGTGGTAGCGCAGCTGTGCCAGCAGCAGCGCGCCGTCTTCCGCCCGGTAGACCATGCGGTGTTCGTCGTTGATGCGACGGGACCAGTAGTCCGACAGTGCATGCTTCAAGGGTTCTGGTTTGCCGACACCGGAGAACGGCTCGCGCTGCACTTCGGCGATCAGCTTGTTGATGCGCTCGACCATCTTGCGGTCCTGCTTTTGCCAGTACAGGTAGTCTTCCCAGGCTTCGTCGGCGAAGACGAGCTTCATTTGGTCAGCCTGCGCTCCACACCCTTGCCCGCAGCCAACTGGGCCGTCGCCGCCAGCAACCGCTTGGCATTGCTCGGGTTGCGCAGCAGGTAGGCCGTTTCTTCCAGCGCCTGGTAGTCCTCCAGCGACAGCATCACGACCGACTGCTCCCCATTGCGCGTGATGATCAGGGCCTCGTGGTCTTCGCAGACACGGTCCATCGTACGCGCCAGGTTCGCGCGGGCGGAGGAATAGGTGATGGCGTCCATGGGTGGCACTCCTTATGTACGTTTAATTGTACATATCTGCGGCTCAGCGCGCCCGCCCGCCCCGGTACATCCCCGTCGTCGCGCGCTTCAGCGGCGCCGCCAGCGCGATGCGCGCCATGGCCTGCCCCACGTGCGCGTGCGTGATCGCGATGCCCAGCGCATCGGCCGCGTCCTTGCCGGGCACGCCGGGCAACTGCAGGAGGCGCTTGACCATCTCCTGAACCTGGCTCTTGTCGGCACGCCCGCTGCCGACCACGGCCTTCTTCATCTGCAGTGCGGTGTACTCGGCCACCGGCAGGTCGCGCGCCACGAGCGCGGTGACGCAGGCGCCCCGCGCCTGACCCAGCAGCAGCGTCGATTGCGGGTTCACGTTCACGAACACGATCTCCACGGCGGCGGTCTGCGGCGCATAGCGTGCGTTGATTTCGCCGATCCCGTCGAACAGGACCTTGAGCCGGGCCGGCAAGTCGCCCATGTCGGCACTGGCCATGGTCTTGATCGTGCCGCTGGCGACGTAGTGCAGCTGCGCGCCTTCGGCGTCGATCACGCCGAAGCCGGTGCATTGCAGGCCGGGGTCGATGCCCAGAATCCTCATGCGCCGCCTATGCCCCGAAATACCAGCGCGCGGAGTGGAAGAACACCGGCGCCGCGAAGCACAGCGCGTCCACGCGGTCGAGCAGGCCATTGGCGCCAGTGACCGAACGGCCTTGCAGGCCCCAGTTGGTGACACCACGGTCGCGCTTGAGCGCCTTCATGACCAGATGGCCCATGCTGCCCGCCACGCAGGCGATGGCGCCCATGGCCAGCGCTTCGAGCGGGCGGAACGGCGTGATCGCGTAGAGCACCACCCCGAGGCTGCTGGCGGCCCCCACGGCGACGCCCCAGCTGGTCCAGTTGAAGCTGCGGCTGACGTGGGGCGCGGCCGGCGGGCGCGGGAAATGCCGCGCCGCGAGGTGCTGGATCAACATGCAGGTCTGCACCACGAACACGAGGAAGAACACGAGGAAGGCGCCGCGGCCTTCGTAGTGGCGCAGGCTCAGCAGCAGCAGGGCCGGCACATGGCTCATGCCGTAGACGCAGACCATGATGCCCCATTGCAGCTTGGCGTTGCGCTCGAGGAAGCGTTGCGGATCGTCGGCCAGCGCACTGACCACGGGGATGGCCAGGAACACGTAGACCGGGATGAACACCGTGAACAGGTCGAAGTGCTTGCTGCCCACGAGCCAGAACTGCACCGGCAGCACCACGAAGAAGGCCAGCACCAGGCTGCGGTGGTCGCCGCGCCGCGTGGGCGACAAGGTGATGAACTCGCGCAGCGCCAGGAAGGCCACGAGCGCGAACAGCACGGTGGCGGCGGTCTCGCCCAGCACCCAGCCGACCCAGAACACGCTGACCATGAACCAGCTGGTCTTGAGCAGCGCCCACCAGTCGGCATGGAACGCCGCGCGCGTCTCGTCGGCTTCGTGGCGGCTGCGCACCGACAGTGTGACCAGCGCACCCGTCACGAGGATCAGCAGGCCGAACACCAGCACGAACAGCGCGCCGACTTGTCCGCTGGGGGTGAGACTACGCAGCCACGTGCTCATACATCCCTCAAGGCGATGACGGCAGCGCGTGCCCGGGCCAGGAAGTCGGCGCGCGGCTCGTCCGGGGCCAGCTGCATCGGCGCCCCGAAGGTCACCGAGCACAGGATGGGCACGGGCACGACCTCGCCCTTGGGCATCACGCGCTGTACGTTGTGGATCCAGGCCGGCACCAGCACCACCTGCGGAAAGCGCAGCGCCAGGTTGTACAGCCCCGCCTTGAAGGCCTGCGGCTCCTCGGCATGGCCGCGTGTGCCTTCGGGGAACAGGATGATGGAGTCGCCCGCGTCCAGCGCCTGCACCAGCGGCGCGAGCGGGTCCTGGCCCTCGGTGCGCTCGCGGTCCACGTAGACGGCGTTGAACACGGCCGTGGTGATCCACTGGCGCAGCGGCGTCTTGGTCCAGTAGTCCTTGGCCGCGATGGGCCGCGTGATGCCGCGCAGCTCGGCCGGCAGCGCGGCCCAGATCATGACCAGGTCGGCATGGCTCTGGTGGTTGGCGAAGTAGATGCGCTGCTCGGCCTTGGGCGGGCAGCCCCACCAGCGCGCCTGCGCGCCGGTGAGCAGGCGCACCAGGCCCAGCAGCAGCCAGCCGACGATCTTGGCGCGCGTGCCGGTGCTCATGGCAGCTCGACGTCGCCCATGCGCGCGACGATGGTGCGGGCGCGGCTGGCGAGGTAGCCCGAGTTCGGCAGCTTCTCGAAATAGCGCGGCCTCGGCAGCATCACGGCCAGGCGCGCGGCCTCGTAGGCCGTCAGTTGTGCCGCGCTCTTGCGGAAGTAATGGCGTGCAGCGGCCTCGGCGCCGAACACGCCTTCGCCCCATTCCACGCTGTTGAGGTAGATCTCGAGGATGCGGCGCTTGTCCAGCAGGGTTTCGAGCATGAGCGTGAGCACAAGCTCCTGCCCCTTGCGCCAGAAGGTGCGCTCGCCCGACAGGAACAGGTTCTTGGCCAGTTGCTGCGTGATGGTGGAGCCGCCCACGATCTTGGCCGGCCTGGCGTTGGGGCGCGTCGCGGCGCGGGCTGCCGCCTGCTCGTTCTTCTCCCAGGCCTTCTCCATGGCCTGCCAGTCCACGCCGTCGTGGTCGGGAAAGCCGGAATCCTCGGAGGCGATCACGGCGCGCTTGAGGTTGTCGGCGATGCGGTCCGCGTCCACCCATTGCTGGCGCCAGTGGAAGCTGCCTCCAGCGGTCGCCAGACGCCAGGCTTCGGAGCGCTGGAACGCGGTGGACTGCGGCGCGAGAACGGCCATCGCCGCGATGCGGCCCACGAAGTACAGCTGCAGCGCGAGCGCGGCGACGGCGAGCAGCAGCAGCCAGCGGGCGATCTGGCGCATTCAGGCGTCCACGATGGCGCGCAGCTCCGCCAGCACCTGGGCCGAGGGCGGGCGCACGCCGCGCCACAGCGCGAAGGACTCGGCCGCCTGCTCGACCAGCATGCCCAGGCCATCGCGCGCACGCGCGCCGTGGGCGCTTGCCCAGGCCAGGAAGGGCGCGGCCGCGGGACCGTACATCATGTCTACGGCCAGCGCGCCGTCGGCCAGCACGCTGGCGGCCACGGGAACACCAGCACCGGCCAGGCTGCTTGCGCTGGCGTTGACGACGATGTCGAAGCGGCCGTCCACGGCGTCGAGTCCGCAGGCCTGCAGCGCGCACCCGTGCTGGCGCGCCAGTGCGGCATGTCGCTCGACCAGCGCCTGGGCCTTGGCGACCGTGCGGTTGGCTACCGTGGTGCGCCGGGCACCGGCCTCGATCAGCGGACCCAGCACCCCGGCCGAAGCGCCGCCGGCGCCGACCAGCAGCAGGTCACGGCCGGCGATGGCCTGGCCCGCGTGCTGCGTGATGTCCTGCACCAGGCCGGCGCCGTCGGTGTTGTCGCCGTAGATGCCCTCGGGCGTGAAGTGGAGCGTGTTGCAGGCCTGGGCCAGCCGGGCGCGGCCGGAATGCGCCGTGGCCAGGGCCGCGGCTTCGAGCTTGAACGGCACGGTCACGTTGCAGCCTTTGCCACCGCGCGCGCGGAAGGCCTGCACGGCCGCCGTGAAGCCGTCCAGTTCCACATGCAGCCGGTCGTAGGCCATGGCTTGGCCGGTCAGCGCGGCAAAGCGGGCGTGGATCCAGGGCGAGCGGCTGTGGGCCACGGGATTGCCCATCACGCAGTAATCAAAGCTCATGGGGGTGTGCTGACATTGGTTTGCAGCGTGGCGTCGCGCGCAAAGCGAAAGCGCGAGACCACGAGGATCTGGTCGGCCTGCATGCGCATGGCCGGCGTGAAGCCGCCGTAGGGGCCGGCCGCGCGCGCGATGGCCTGGGCGCGCTGGTCCAGCAGGCGGTTGCCCGAGCTTTCGGCCACCTCGGTGGACAGCACCTGGCCCCGGTGGTCCACCGTGATGATCATGACGAGCTCGCCGTAGAGCTTGCGGCCGTTGTGTTCGGGAAAGTTCTGCGTGCCGCGCTCCTCGACCTTGCGGCGCAGCGTGTCGTAGTAGACGGCATAGACCTCCTCGCGCGTGGAGGGGCTGACCACGCGGCGCTTGGGGCGCGCGTTCTCGATCTCGATGCGGCGCTCGATCTCGGCGAGGTGCTGCAGCAGCTGGCGCCGGCGCTCGTCCTGCTCGCGCGCCTCGGCCGAATCGCTGATGTTGCGCGGGTCGGGCGGTGGCAGCGCGGCCAGCATGCGCGTGACCTGGGCCAGCAGCAGGGTCTGCTGCTGGTGCATGGCCTCGATCTGGCGCTGCGCCTCTTCCACGGCATCGCCGATGTCGGCGCGTGGCGAGGGCGGCAGCGGCGAGGTGGCGCGCCCGGCCGCGGCATCGCCGCCGCCAGCCAGGGAGGCCTGGGCGATGGCCTGGGCCTTGTCGGGCCGCTCGTCGGACTTGGCGTTGACGAGGATCACCTCCAGCGGCGTGTCCTGAAACAGCCGGTCGAACGCGGCCGGATCGGCGAAGCGCACGGCCAGCAGCGCGGCGTGTGCGGCGACCGAGAACAGCAACGCCACCTGCAGCGTGCTGAGTCGGCGCAGCCAGGCCGGCGCCTTCATGGCGTGGGCGCGTCCTCGGTGGTGGCCGGCGCGTCCATGTCCACGGCGATGGCGATGGGGCCGGCCGCGGCTTCTTCTTCGTCCGCCTCTTCCTCAGGGGCCGTGGGTGCGTCCAGCGGGTCCAGCCGCTCGGTCACGGTGCCGGCGACGTCCAGCGTGATGAGGTCGATGGCGCCCAGCTTCACGCGCACGTGGGCGGCGCGCGGCAGGCCCTGCGCACCCATCACGCCCAGCACCAGCGGCAGGCTGTCGGCGCGCACCAGGCCGTCCTTGATGACCTGGCCGTCGATCTCGGTGATGCCGTTCTGCTGCAGGTACATCAGCGTCCAGAAGCGCTCCATGCCGCCCTGGAAGCCGTTGTAGGCGCTGTAGGCCGCGTCGAAGCTGGAGATGATGGAGAACAGGTCGGCGTCCTTGGGCTTGAACGGCGCGGCCAGCGCGGCCGTCTTGCCGTGGCGCGCGCAGGCGATGATCTGCCACTGGTTCACGAGGTCGGTGTAGCGGCGCAGCGGGGAGGTGCTCCAGGCGTAGGCCGGCACGCCGATGCCGGCATGCGGCAGGGCCTTGGTGCCCATGCGCACCTTGACGCCGGGCGCCAGGCTGGCCTGGCTGCGGTAGATGCCGGGCACGCCGCAGGCCGCGAGCCACTGGCCCCAGCTGCTGTTGGCCAGGATCATGGCCTCCGCCACGATCAGGTCCAGCGGCGCGCCGCGTTGGCGCACGCTGATCTCCACGCGCTCGCGGCCGGCCGGCTCGTCGCCCAGCGGGGCCTCGGGGCTCTCGACCAGGCGGAAGTTGTAGTCGGGCCGGTTGAAGGTCTCGGGTTTGCCGCGCACCACTTCGCGCTGGGCCTTGAGGTGGCGCGCCAGGCGGTACAGGAAGGCCAGCTCGGCCGGCTGCACGCCGGCAGGCAGATCGGGCAGGGCCGGCGGCGTCTCCTGCGCCAGCCATGCCTCGGTGATCAGCGTGTCGAGCTGGTCGTGGCGCAGGTTCGCGGCGATCGGCACGCGCTCCAGGCGCGTCTCGGTGCCGCGCAACTCCAGCGTCTGCGCATCGAAGCGCGCGTACAGCGAGACGGCCGGGCAGTCGCGTCCTTCCTGCAGCGTGTAGCGCTGCACCACCTCGTCCGGCAGCATGGTCAGCTTGTGGCCGGGCATGTAGACGGTGGACAGGCGGGCGCGCGCCACCTGGTCGATGGCAGTGCCCGGCGCGATGGCCAGGCCCGGCGCGGCGATGTGGATGCCCACCGTGACCTCGTCCGTGCCCAGGCCCTGCACCGAGAGCGCATCGTCGATCTCGGTGGTCATCGAGTCGTCGATGGAGTAGGCGCGCACCGGGGCCAGCGGCAGCTCGTCGGTGATGGCCGGCGCCTGCAGGGCCGCGAAGCCTGTGCCCTTGGGGAAGTGCTCGAACAGGAAGCGGCGCCAGTGGAACTGGTAGGGGGAGTCGATCGCGCCGGCGCGCTGCAGCAGGTCCAGCGGGGCGCGTTGGGTGGCGCGCGCGGCCTCGACCACGGCCTTGTACTCGGGGCCGTTCTTGTCGGGCTTGAACAGGATGCGGTAGAGCTGGTCGCGGATGGGCGCGGGGCAGCGGCCCTCGGCCAGCTCCTGGGCCCAGTCGTCGATCTGCAGCTGCAGCAGGCGCTTTTTCTCGATGGCGGCCAGGGCCTGCTGGATCTGTTCGGCCGGCGCCTTGCGAAAGCGCCCCTTGCCGGCGCGGCGGAAGTAGTGCGGTGCCTCGAACAGGCGCAGCAGCGCGCCGACCTGCTGGGCCAGCGTGGCGTCGTCGCTGAAATACACCCGGGCCAGGTCGGCGAAACCGAACTCGTCCTCGCTGGCGAACTCCCAGGCCAGCTCGAGCTCGATGGACTCGGCCTGCGAACGGGCCTCGGCCAGCAGCTGCTGCGGCGTGGGCTTGTCGAACTTGAGCAGCAGGTTGGCGGCCTTGACCTTGACCCGCTTGCCGCTGTCCAGCTCCACCTGGGCCGAGGCCTCGGCCTCGGACAGCACCCGGCCGGTCATGAACTTGCCGGCTTCTTCGAACAATGCGTACATGGGCCGTATTGTCCCCGAGGCGGATGCCGGCTCAGCCGGCCAGCAGGAATTCGAAGACTTCGTCGATGTGCTCGGGGAACCCGCTGATGGCGTGGTCGCTGCCTTCGAGCAGTCGCAGGCGGGCCTGCGGATACCGCGCGACCATCTCGCGCCAGTCCAGCACTTCGTCCCCTTTGGCCACGACGGCGAACATGCGCGCGGTGTCGGCTGCGGCGGCGGCCTGCTCGAGCACCCGCAGCTCGGCCACATGCTCGGCCGTGAAGACGAAGCGCTGCGCCGGGTCGTGCCAGCCGCTGTGCTCGCCGATGTGGCGCGACAGGTCGCGCGCCGGGTGCACGGCGGGATTGAGCAGCACGGCGCGGCAGCCGGTGTGTGCCGCCACGCAGGTGGCGTAGAAACCGCCCAGCGAGGAGCCGACCACGGCCATGGTGGCGCGCGGCCAGCTAGCGATGCCCGCCAGCACTTCGGCCATGGCCTGGCGCGGCGAAGGCGGCAGCTGCGGGCACCACCAGGTGAGCCCAGGATGCTGTGCCTGCACACGTGCGGCCATGAGGCGGGCCTTGGTGGACTGCGGCGAGGAGCGAAAACCGTGCAGGTAGAGCAGGTGGGTCAGGGGCATGGCGGGTGTGGGTTGGCACGCGATGGTACGCAGCAGCGCCACCGCCGGCGTGCTCCGCGTTACGCCCGCTTGCATCTTGCAGCGTTCCCAGCGCCGGGATTTCTGGCGATGATGCGCCGCCCCCGTGCGCCGGCATGTTCGCGAGGAGACCCGCGGGAGCGATCGACATTCAGCCATCTGCCGGCCCTCGCCAAGGAGGAGACGACATGGGAATCCAAGGAGGTTTCATCCCGCTGCTGCTGGCAGCGGCCAGCCTGGCGGTGCTGCCGGCCTGCGCGCAGCAGCCGCAACAGCCGGACTGGTGCAAGTCCAGATGGGGTGCGGCCGACGAGATCGGCGCCGGCAACCTGCTGACCGCGGAGCTGGCGCTGGCCGCCTCCAAGCTCGTCAGGACCGGCAAGACCTACCGCCTGGGCGTGGAGACCAATGCCAAGACGCCGGCCTTCGGCCCGCGCAGCTGGGCGCTGGTCATCAACCAGCCTGGCCAGGTCGGCGGCATCGGCCTGGGCCACACCAAGACCAACTACAACGACGACATCTATATGGGTTACGTGGGCACCGGCACGCAGATCGACGGCATGGGCCACATCGGCGTGGACAACGTCTACTACAACTGCAACAAGAACAGCGAGTTCGTGCAGGCCAACGGCCTGACCAAGCTGGGCATCGAGAAGGTGCCGGCCATCGTCACGCGCGGCGTGGTGCTGGACATGACGGCCTACTACGGCAAGAACCCCGTGCCCGAAGGCACTGCCTACAACCGCAAGGAGATCGACGAGCAGGCTGCGCGCCAGGGCGTGGAGATCCGCAAAGGCGACGTGGTGCTGTTCTACAGCGGCTGGTTGAGCCTGGTGGGCAAGGACGACAAGCGCTACATCGGCGGCGAGCCCGGCGTCGGCAAGGAGGGTGCGGAGTACCTGGCCAGCAAGCAGGTGGTGGCGGTGGGCGCAGACACCTGGGGCGTGGAGGCGATTCCGTTCGAGCAGGGCGTGGGCATCTTCGAGATCCACCAGATCCTGATCCCCAAGAACGGCATCTACATCCTGGAGAACGTGGACACGGCAGAACTCGTGAAAGACAAGGCCTGGGAGTTCATGTTCGTGCTGGGTGCCAGCCGCATGACCGGCGGCGTGCAGGCCATCGTGAATCCGATTGCCATCCGCTAGCAGCGGCGCGCGCGCCTGCACTCGGCCGCGGCGGCGTGGCCGCCGCCCGGTACCCTGGGGCGTTGTTTGTACACACAAATTGGATGCCAGCAGCCGAATTCGGTAGGATCGCGGACCTCCGTGGACCTCCGTCACGCTTTCGACTTTGTCTGCCCGCCGCCCCATGCTCGACCGATCGCCCAGCGAAATCGCCAGAGAAGCCTTCAAGCGGCTGGCAGAAAAGCGCCTGCCCCCTACACCGGAGAACTACCAGACGCTCTACCACGAGGTGGCCGGCACGCTGCCTCCGGCCTACTTCCCGTCCGAGTCCTTGCGCCAGATCGCCGCCGCCATGCCGGCGCGCAATCCTGGCCAGGAGAAGCAGCTGGGCCTGCTGGAGTCGGCCATCGGGCAGCGCAGTTGGGACAAGGTCGAGGCCGCGCTGGTGGCCTATGGCGGCTTCGCCGCCGGGCCTTCTTCCTTCGCTGCACTGGAGCCCGTGGCCGCAGGCCCGGAACCGGATGCCGCCGCCGCGCTGGTGATGGAGCAGGTGGCGCGGCTGATCGAGTGCGCCCAGCCGGCTTTGGGCAGGGAAGACGACCGTTTCGCCGAGCAGACGGCCGAGGTGCTGCAGCTGCTGCGCCGGCCGCAGCTGCAGCTGCGCGACGCGCGCTCGGTGCTGGGCAACTACGCGCTGCGGCTGTCTTTCGCGGCCGAGGACCAGGCCGAGATCCGCAACGGTCTGCTGAGCCTGCTGAATCTGGTGTTCGAGAACATCGGCGAACTGTGCGTGGACGACCGCTGGATGCGCGGCCAGATCGATGCGCTGCGCAACGCAGCCACGCCGCCACTGAACCTGCGCCGGCTGGACGACGTGGAACGCCGGCTCAAGGACGTCATCTTCAAGCAGACCGAGGCCAAGGGCCGCGCCTACGAGGCACAGCTGCAGATGCGCCAGCTGCTGGCGACCTTCGTCGACCGCCTGTCGCTCATGACCGAGAGCAGCAGCACCTACCACAGCAAGATCGAACACTGCGCGCGGCAGATCGAACAGGCGACCTCGTTCGAGGAGCTGGGCCCCGTGCTGCAGGAAGCCATCGCTGCCACGCGCGCGATGGCGCGCGACACCGTGCATTCGCGCGACGAGCTGCAGGCCATGCGGGCCAAGACCCAGGAGGCCGAGGCGGAAATCACCAAGCTGCATGTGGAGCTGGACCGCGTGAGCGCGCTGGCGCGCCACGACGCGCTGACCGGGGTGCTCAACCGCCGGGGCCTGGACGAGACGCTGCAGCGCGAGGTGGCCACGGCGCGGCGCAAGAGCCATGCGCTGTGCGTGTCGCTGCTGGACGTGGACAACTTCAAGCGCCTGAACGACCAGCTCGGCCATGACGCGGGCGATAACGCCCTGCTGCACCTGACCGAGGTCGCGCGCGCGGCGATCCGGCCGCAGGATTCGCTCGCACGCTATGGCGGCGAGGAGTTCGTGATCGTGCTGCCCGACACCGTGCTGGCCGAAGCCATCGGCATCCTCACACGACTGCAGCGCGAACTGACCACGCGCTACTTCCTCAACGGCAAGGACAAGGTGTTGATCACCTTCAGCGCCGGCGTCGCCCAGTTGGGCGAGGAGGAAGCCGTGGCCGACGCGCTCAAGCGCGCCGACGCTGCCATGTACCTGGCCAAGCGGACCGGCAAGAACCGCGTCTTGGGCGGGTGATCGCGCCGCCGTGCGCGCCGCCGGCCGCGCGCGCCGGATAATCCGCGCTCGGATTTTTTCTCTCCCATGGCCGCCGTTCTCGACAATCCTCCGCTGTGGCGCCGTGCGATGCCGCTGTTCCGCGGCTTCGACGCGCTGCTGGCCTTCGCCGTGCTGCTGCTGTGCGCGGCCGGCCTGCTGGCCATGTATTCCTCGGGCTACGACCACGGCACGCGCTTCGTCGACCATGGCCGCAACATGCTGCTGGCTGGCGCCATCCTGTTCGTGGTGGCCCAGGTGCCGCCGCAGCAGCTCATGAAGTTCGCCGTGCCGGTCTACGTGGTGGGCGTGGTGCTGCTGCTGGGCGTGGAGTTCTTCGGCATCACCAAGAAGGGGGCACAGCGCTGGATCAACGTGGGCGTGGTGATCCAGCCCAGTGAAATCCTTAAGATCGCCACGCCGCTGATGCTGGCCTGGTGGTTCCAGCGGCGCGAGGGGCACCGCCAGCCGTTCGACTTCGTCGTGGCGTTTGCGCTGCTGGCCGTGCCGGTGCTGCTCATCATGCACCAGCCCGACCTGGGCACGTCCATCCTGGTGGCGGCGGCCGGCATGTCGGTGATTTTCTTCGCCGGCCTGCCCTGGCGGCTGATCGTGCCGCCGGTGCTGCTGGGCGCCATCGGCATCGGCCTGCTGGTCTGGTTCTCCTCCGACCTGTGCCAGGACGGCGTGCGCTGGGTGGTGCTGCGCGAATACCAGCAGCAGCGCATCTGCACGCTGATGGACCCCACCCGCGACCCGCTGGGCAAGGGCTTCCACATCCTGCAGGGCATGATCGCGATCGGCTCGGGCGGCGTGTTCGGCAAGGGCTTCATGCAGGGCACGCAGACGCACCTGGAGTTCATCCCCGAGCGCACCACCGACTTCATCTTCGCCGCCTATTCCGAGGAGTTCGGCCTGCTTGGCAACGGCTTCCTGATCCTGGCCTTCGTGTTCCTGATCCTGCGCGGACTGGTCATCGCACTGGAGGCGCCCACGCTGTTCTCGCGGCTTCTGGCCGGGGCCGTAACGCTGATCTTCTTCACCTACGCCTTCGTCAACATGGGCATGGTCAGCGGCATGCTGCCCGTGGTGGGCGTGCCGCTGCCGTTCGTGAGCTACGGCGGCACGGCCATGGTCACGCTGGGCTCCGGGCTGGGCATCCTGATGTCCATCGCGAAATCCAAACGCCTGCTGCAGACGTAGTCGACCCACCCCCAGTCTGCGCGCTACGCGCTCCGCCAACCCCCTTGCAGGGGGCGCCGCCAGCGGCATGGCAGAGCCAGTTCCGCGGCGGCCCGCGGCAGGGGCGGCAGCATCGCGAACGTTCTCGCGCCTGCGGCAAGCGGGGTTGTATGCGGACTTCTAGAATGCTTCGATGATTTCCCGCGAACCCACCCTGGCCCGCATCGCCACCGCCCAGCAACTGCTGCTCGATCCCTTCGGCCTCACGCCCGCGCACCTGCAACGCGCGTTGGCCGAAATCCAGGCGCACAAGGTCGACGATGCCGACCTGTACTTCCAGTACACGCGCAGCGAGGGCTGGAGCCTGGAGGAGGGGATCGTCAAGACGGGCTCCTTCAGCATCGACCAGGGCGTGGGCGTGCGCGCGGTCAGCGGCGAGAAGACCGCGTTCGCCTATTCCGACGACATTTCCGAGGCCTCGCTGCTGGACGCCGCGCGCACCGTGCGCGCGATCTCCTCCGCTGCGCAGAGCCGGCGTGCCAAGGTGCCGGCGCAGAAGATTGCGGGCAGCCGTTCCCTGTACGACGGTCTGGACCCCATCGCCACGCTGGACAGCACGGCCAAGGTCCAGCTGCTCGAGCAGGTGGAGCAACGTGCCCGTGCCAAAGACCCGCGCGTGGTGCAGGTCATGGCGGGCCTCGCCAGCGAGTACGACGTGGTGCTGGTGGCGCGCGCCGACGGCACGCTGGCGGCCGACGTGCGGCCGCTCGTGCGCCTGTCGGTGACCGTCATCGCTGAGGCCCAGGTGGCCGGCCAGACCCGCCGCGAGGTCGGCTCCAGCGGCGGCGGCGGTCGCTTCGGCCTGGCCTACTTCGACTCCGCGCGCATCGACGAGTACGTGGACCAGGCCGTCCAGGCCGCGTTGACCAACCTGGATGCGCGCCCCGCGCCGGCCGGCGAGATGACCGTGGTGCTGGGGGCGGGCTGGCCCGGCATCCTGCTGCACGAGGCCATCGGCCACGGGCTGGAGGGCGACTTCAACCGCAAGGGATCGAGCGCCTTCAGCGGCCGCATCGGCCAGCGCGTGGCGGCCAAGGGCGTGACCGTGCTGGACGACGGCACGATCGCCGACCGCCGCGGCTCGCTCAACGTGGACGACGAGGGCAATGCCAGCCAGCGCAACGTGCTGATCGAGGACGGCATCTTGAAGGGCTACATCCAGGACGCGATGAACGCGCGCCTCATGCGGGTCAAGCCCACCGGCAACGGCCGGCGCGAAAGCTATGCCCACATCCCGATGCCGCGCATGACCAACACCTACATGCTGGGCGGTGACAAGGAGCCGGCCGAGATCATCGCCAGCATCAAGAAGGGCTTGTACGCGAGCAACTTCGGCGGCGGCCAGGTCGACATCACCTCGGGCAAGTTCGTGTTCTCCGCGAGCGAGGCCTTCTGGGTCGAGAACGGAAAGATCCAGTACCCGGTCAAGGGCGCGACGCTGGTCGGCAACGGCCCGGACGCGCTGACCCGCGTGTCCATGATCGGCAACGACATGAAGCTCGACTCGGGCGTGGGCACCTGCGGCAAGGAAGGCCAGAGCGTGCCGGTCGGCGTGGGCCAGCCCACGCTGCGCATCGACGGCCTCACGGTCGGCGGTACGGCTTGACGCGTTTGGATGTGCTAGAGTCGCGCCCGATGTCTGCCTCCCGCGCTTTTTACTTTGCCTACTTTTGGTTCCCGGAATCCGGCGGACGAGAGGCGCGCGCGTAAACAGCAGCTAGCAAAGAACCTCCAAAAACCGCCGGTACCGCAAGGACCGGCGGTTTTTTTTGGCCCCATCGATTGCAACCAACGGAAGAGACCATGAGCACGCAACAGACCCCCGACGCCTGGTACGCGAACGTCGAGAAAACCAGCCAGACCGACGACGAACGCATCAAGGACATCAACGTGCTCCCGCCTCCCGAACACCTGATCCGCTTCTTCCCGATCCGCGGCACGCCGGTCGAGGCGCTGATCGGCCGAACGCGGGGCCGCATCCACGACATCATGGCCGGCAAGGACGACCGGCTGCTGGTCGTCATCGGCCCCTGTTCGATCCACGATCCGGCCGCCGCGCTGGAGTACGCGCGCCGTCTGAAGCCGCTGCGCGACAAGTACGCCGACGATCTGGAGATCGTCATGCGGGTCTACTTCGAGAAGCCGCGCACCACCGTGGGCTGGAAGGGTTTGATCAACGATCCCTACCTGGACGAAAGCTACCGCATCGACGAAGGCCTGCGCATCGCTCGCCAGCTGTTGATCGACATCAACCGCCTGGGCCTGCCGGCCGGCAGCGAGTTTCTGGATGTGATCTCGCCGCAGTACATCGGCGACCTGATCGCCTGGGGCGCGATCGGCGCGCGGACGACCGAAAGCCAGGTCCACCGCGAGCTGGCATCGGGCCTGTCGGCGCCGATCGGCTTCAAGAACGGCACGGACGGCAACATCCGCATCGCGACCGATGCGATCCAGGCGGCCGCGCGCGGCCACCATTTCCTGTCGGTGCACAAGAACGGTCAGGTCGCCATCGTGCAGACCAACGGCAACAGGGACTGCCACGTGATCCTGCGTGGCGGCAAGGCCCCGAACTACGACGCTGCCAGCGTGGCGGCGGCCTGCAAGGAACTGGCGGCGGCCGGCATGCAGCCCACCCTGATGGTGGATTGCAGCCATGCCAACAGCAGCAAGCAGCACGAAAAGCAGACCGAGGTGGCCGGCGACATCGCGGCCCAGATCGCGGGCGGTTCACGCCAGGTGTTCGGCGTGATGGTGGAAAGCCACCTCGTGGCCGGCGCCCAGAAGTTCACGCCGGGCAAGGACGACGTCCACGCGCTGGCCTACGGCAAGAGCATCACGGACGCCTGCCTGGGCTGGGAGCCTTCGGTCGACGTGCTGCAGACGCTGGCCCAGGCCGTGGCGAAGCGCCGTGCCGCGGCCTGAAGTCGGGTTTGCGTCGATTGCCGTGGCCTGGTGCCGCGGCGATGCTGCGCGCTTTGCAGGGAGCAACCATGCGCAGTGAAATGTCGGTGCGGCTGGCCGGTGGCCAGGAGTTGCGGTTTGACCTCGAAGATGCGCCGCCCATGTTGCAGGAGCAGGCGCGCGGTTGGCTGGACACGCAGTTCGTGCAACTGGAGTGCGAGCCGCTGCGCGCCACCGGCAAGGTCTTGCTGGCCGACAAGCTGATTGCCATCGCGCGCGCCGCCGGCCCCGAATTGCTGGCCGATCCGCAGTGGTTCGCGAGTTTTGCGCGCGCCGCGAGCGCGGCGCTGGCCAAGCCGGTCGTGCGGCTTGACCTGGAGCAGCTGACCGTCAGCTACTGAGCGAAACGTGCCTTCAGTGCGTCGAGCAAACGGGTGTGGATGCCGCCGAAGCCGCCGTTGCTCATGCACAGCAGGTGGTCGCCCGGCTGGACGGCGGCCAGCACCTGGGCGATCAGCTGGTCGATGCTGTCGGCCACCTGCAGGCTTTCGCCCATGGCGGCCAGGGCCTCGCGCGGGCTCCAGCCCAGGCCGGCCGCGTGACAGAAGGCCAGGTCGGCCGATTCCAGGCTCCAGGGCAGCCTCGCGCTCATGCTGCCCAGCTTCATGGTGTTGCTGCGCGGCTCGAAGATGGCCAGGATGCGGCCGCCGGCCGGACCGATCTGCGCGCGCAGGCCATCCACCGTGGTCCGGATCGCGGTCGGGTGGTGGGCGAAATCGTCGTAGACCCGCACCGTGCCGCCAGCGGCCGCGACCTCGCCGCGCAGCTCCATGCGCCGGCGCACGTTCTCGAAGCGCTGCAGCGCCTCGGCCGCCACGCCCGGCGCCACGCCCAGGTGCTCGGCCGCGGCGATGGCGGCCAGTGCGTTCATGCGGTTGTGCAGGCCCGAGAGCGACCAGTGCACCTGGGCAACGGGCCGCCCCTGGTCGAGCACGTCGAAGTGCTCGGCCGTGCCTTCGGCCGTGAAGCGCCCGCCCGCGCCGAAGCCCACGGTCTCGCTCCAGCAGCCCTGGGCCAGCACGCGGGAGAGAGCGTCTTCCTCGGCATTGACGACCACGCGGCCCCGGCCCGGCACGGTGCGCACGAGGTGGTGGAACTGGCGCTCGATGGCGGCCAGGTCGTCGAAGATGTCGGCGTGGTCGAACTCCAGGTTGTTCAGCACGGCGGTGCGCGGCCGGTAGTGCACGAACTTGCTGCGCTTGTCGAAGAAGGCCGTGTCGTACTCGTCGGCCTCGATCACGAAGCAGCCACCGGGCGCGCCGAGGCGGGCCGAGATGCCGAAATTCAATGGCACGCCGCCGACCAGGAAGCCCGGATTCAGGCCCGCGCATTCCAGCACCCAGGCCAGCATCGAGGTCGTGGTGGTCTTGCCGTGCGTGCCGGCGACGGCCAGCACATGCCGACGCTGCAGCAGCTGCTCGGCCAGCCACTGCGGGCCGCTGGTGTAGGTGGCCCCCGCGTCGAGGATGGCCTCCATGAGCGGGAACTTGGGCGTGCCGTCGGGCAGGCGTGCGCGGGACACCACGTTGCCGACCACGAAGACGTCGGGCTTCAGCGCCATCTGGTCCGCGCCGAAGCCTTCGATCAGTTCGATGCCGAGCGCACGGAGCTGGTCGCTCATGGGGGGGTAGACGCCGGCATCGCAGCCGGTCACGCGGTGGCCGGCGCTGCGCGCGAGCGCCGCCAGGCCGCCCATGAAGGTGCCGCAGATGCCCAGGATATGGATGTGCATCGCGGGATTCTAGGAGTGGCGCAGGGCTGTTCGGACGGGGCGCACAATCAGCCCATGGACAACGCAAGTGCAGAGATCGCGGCCGTCGCAGCGCGCATGGTGGTCGACGACGGGCTGGAGTGGGGCGCTGCGAAGCGCCGTGCCGTCCAGCAGCTTGGCCTGGGCCCGCGCGCGCGGCTGCCCGGCAACGACGAACTGGAGGACGCGGTGCGCGAGCACATCGCCATCTTCTGCGCCGACACGCAGCCCCAGGAACTGGCGGCGCTGCGCCGGCTGGCCCTGACATGGATGGAGCGGCTGGAGACTTTTCGCCCGCACCTGGCCGGCGCCGTGTGGTACGGCACGGCCACGCGCCGCTCCGACATCTACCTGCAGCTGTTCTGCGACGACTCCAAGTCGGCCGAGATCCTGCTGATCGACCGCGGGGTGCGCTACGAGCCCAGCACCGTGCCCGGCTTCCGGGGCGACCCGGTCGATGCCCTGAGCCTGCACAGTCCCTGCCCCGAACTCGGCGAAACCATCGGCGTGCACCTGCTGGTGCACGACCTGGGCGACCTGCGCGGTGCCTTGAAGCCCGATGCGCGTGGCCGCACGCCACGCGGCAGCCTCCAGGCCGTGCGCAAGCTCGTGGTCGAGGAGGCTGCGGCATGAGGGATCGGACCTTCTCTGCGGCCCGGCGCGGCGTGCTGCTGGCCGCCGGTGCCTGTGCGCTGGTGGCGGGCGCTGGCGCGGCATGGTGGTCGCGCCGTCTCGGTGCTGCGGTTCCGCCCGAAAGCGCCAGCTTGTGGTCGTTGCGGAGCGAGCGCCCGGACGGTGGCACGCTGCCCATGGGCGACTTCCGCGGGCGTGCTCTGCTGGTCAACTTCTGGGCCCCCTGGTGCCCGCCGTGCGTCGAGGAACTCCCCATGATCGACGCCTTCTTCCGTCAACATGGCCCCAACGGCTGGCAAGTCGTCGGTCTCGCCGTCGATAAACCTGCAGCGGTGCAGAAATTCCTGGACAAGACGCCGGTCGGTTTTCCGGTGGGCATCCTGGGCCTGGCGGGCCTGTCGGTGGTCAAGGAACTCGGCAACCAGGCCGGCGGCTTGCCCTTCACCTTGGTGCTGGACGCAGCCGGACATGTGGTCGAACGTAAAATAGGGCAAATCACCCCCCAAGATTTGCAACGGTGGGCAGCGCAAATCCGCGCTTCCTGACCTCGCCGCTGCAATTCACTTCGTCGTTGATCGGCGAAGAACGTCAAAATTGCCTGCAATAGGCGAAAGTTTGCTGGATTTGAGTTAGATTCCAGCGTTTTCGTCTGGGCGACAGGAGCCTTCATGGATTTACGCAAACTCAAGACCTTGATCGACCTGGTCTCGGACTCGAACGTCTCCGAACTGGAAATCACCGAAGCCGAGGGCAAGGTCCGCATCGTCAAGGGCGTCCCGCCGGGCCCTGTGGCCTATGTGGCAGCACCCGTGCAAGCCGCCCAGCCTGCGGCCGAGCCCGCCGCCGCACCCGCGGCTGCAGCCGCTCCGGCGCCCGCGCCCGCAGCGCCGGCCATCAAGGGCCACGTGGCCAAGTCGCCCATGGTCGGCACCTTCTACCGTTCCCCTAGCCCCGGCGCCAAGGCCTTCGTCGAGGTCGGCAGCACGGTCAAGGAAGGCGAGACGGTCTGCATCATCGAAGCCATGAAGATCCTCAACGAGATCGAGGCCGACAAGGCCGGCACGGTCACGCAGATCCTGTGCGAGAACGGCCAAGCCGTCGAGTACGGCCAGCCGCTGTTCGTCATCGAATAAGCCACCTCATGTTCAAGAAGATCCTGGTCGCGAACCGGGGAGAGATTGCTCTCCGGATTCAGCGCGCCTGCCGCGAACTCGGCGTCAAGGCTGTGATGGTCTATTCCGAGGCCGACCGCGACGCCAAGTACGTGCGCTTGGCCGACGAGGCGGTCTGCATCGGTCCTGCGCCCTCGGCCCAGAGCTACCTCAACATGCCGGCCATCATCTCGGCCGCCGAGGTCACCGATGCCGAAGCCATCCACCCAGGCTACGGCTTCCTGAGCGAGAACGCCGATTTCGCCGAGCGGGTGGAGAAGAGCGGCTTCCAGTTCATCGGCCCGACGCCCGAGAACATCCGCATGATGGGCGACAAGGTCTCGGCCAAGCAGGCCATGATCAAGGCCGGTGTGCCCTGCGTGCCGGGCTCGGAGGGCGAACTGCCCGACGATCCGGTGCAGATGCGCCGCATCGCCAAGACCATCGGCTACCCGGTCATCATCAAGGCCGCCGGCGGCGGCGGCGGGCGCGGCATGCGCGTGGTGCACACCGAGGCGGCGCTGGTCAATGCGGTGCAGATGACCAAGGCCGAGGCCGGCGTGGCCTTCGGCAACCCGGCCGTCTACATGGAAAAATTCCTGCAGAACCCGCGGCACGTGGAAATCCAGGTGCTGGCGGACAAGCACAAGAACGCCGTGTACCTGGGCGAGCGCGACTGCTCCATGCAGCGCCGCCACCAGAAGGTCATCGAGGAAGCGCCCGCACCGGGGATCCCGCGCAAGCTGATCGAGCGCATCGGCGAACGCTGCGTGACGGCCTGCAAGCGCATCGGCTACCGCGGCGCCGGCACCTTCGAGTTCCTGTATGAGAACGGCGAGTTCTATTTCATCGAGATGAACACGCGCGTGCAGGTCGAGCATCCGGTGACGGAACTCATCACCGGCGTGGACGTCGTGCGCACGCAGATCATGGTGGCCTTCGGCGAGAAGCTGCCGTTCACGCAGCGCCAGATCGAGATCCGCGGCCACGCTATCGAGTGCCGCGTGAACGCCGAAGACCCGTACAAGTTCACGCCTTCGCCGGGACGCATCACGACCTGGCACCCGCCGGGCGGTCCCGGTGTGCGCGTGGATTCGCACGCCTATGCCAACTACTTCGTGCCGCCCAACTACGACTCCATGATCGGCAAGATCATCGTGCACGGCGACACGCGCGAGCAGGCCATGGCGCGCATGCGCACGGCGCTGGCCGAGACCGTCATCGAGGGCATCAACACCAACATCCCGCTGCACCGCGAGCTGATGGTGGACGCCAAGTTCATGGCCGGCGGCACCAACATCCACTACCTGGAAGAGTGGCTGGCGCAGCACAAGCGGTGAGCGCGATGTTCGAACTGCGCCTGCTGTGCCCGGAGGACCGGGTCGAGACCCTGAGCGATGCGCTGGAGGCGCTGGACGCGCTGTCCGTCAGCGTCGAGGACGCCGACGGCGACACCGCAGCCGAGCAGGCACTGTTCGGCGAGCCGGGCATGCCGCCGCCGGCCGAGGGCTGGCAGCGCTCGCGCCTCGTGGCCTTGTTCGCCACCGAGGCGCTGGCCGACGAGGCGGCTCTGCTGCTGCAGGCGCAGGACTTCTTCGCCGGTTGCACGCTGCAGGGCGTAAGTGCCGTTCCCGACGAGGACTGGGTGCGACTCACGCAATCGCAGTTCGCGCCGGTCGAGATCACGCCGGCTTTCTGGATCGTTCCGACCTGGCACGAGCCGCCGGCCGCGGCGCAGCACGTGCTGCGGCTGGACCCGGGTCTGGCCTTCGGCACCGGCACGCATCCGACCACGCGCATGTGTCTGCGCTGGATCGCCGGCCGCGGCACTGGCGGCGACTGGGGCCGCGTGCTCGACTATGGCTGCGGCTCCGGCATCCTGGCCATCGCGGCCGCCAAGCACGGCGCCACCGAGGTCGATGCCGTCGACATCGACGAGGCGGCTGTGCAGGCCACCGGCGACAACGCCCGCGCCAATGGCGTGCAGCTGCGCGCCGGCCTGCCCGATGCGGCCAGCGGCGCCTACCAGGTGGTGCTGGCCAATATCCTGGCGACACCCCTCAAGATGCTGGCGCCCCTGCTCAGCGCCCATGTGGCGCCGGGCGGTGCCCTGGTGCTGGCCGGCATCCTCGCGCGCCAGGCCGACGAGCTCAAGGCCGCCTATGCACCCTACCTGGCGCTGCAGGTGGCCGACGAGGAAGACGGCTGGATCTTGATGACAGCCACGCGCGGCGCACCGGGCTGAGCGCGCCCATGGCCCAGTTGATCACGCGCTGCCCTGCATGCGGAACCCGCTTCAGGGTCGTGCCCGATCAGCTGCGCATCTCCGAAGGCTGGGTGCGGTGCGGCCACTGCGCCGAGGTCTTCGACGCCGCCCGACACCTGGGTGCACCGGACGAGGCCACCCCGGCGGCGCTGGCGGCGGCCGAGCCCGTGCCCGAGCCGGCGCCGCAGCCTGCCGAAGCCGCCGATCTGGTGGCGGATGCGCGCCAGGCGCCGCCGCCCGTCGCCGACGACGATGTCCCGCCCTGGCTGCCCCATGCGCCCGCCGAGATCCCGGTGACCGATTCCGTCGCATCGCTGGAGCAGGACCTGGCCGACTACGTGCAGGCGCAAGCCGCGGCGCCGGCCGCGGAGCCGGTGTCCTTCCCTCCCGCAGCAACCGTCGTGACCGGGTTGCAGCGCGCGAGCGTCGAGCATGAGCAGGCGCCCGCGCCGGCCGAGCAGCCTGGCCGCCTCGTGGTATCGCTGGCCGCCGGTTCGGCACCACCGCCGCCGCGCAGCGCCCAGGCAGACCACGCATTGCCCTTGCCGCTGCGCGCGGCCGCCGAAGACGCGCCGCGGCCCGCACCGCTGCCGCCGCGCGTGGTGGCCGCGCCGCCCATGGTGCGGCCCGTTCCGCCGGATCCTGCGCATGCCGATCTCTCGTTCCTGCGCGATGCCGCGCCGGTGCCGCCGGTGGCGCTGCCCGCCACCGCGCAGCGCACACGCCTGCTCTGGTCCCTGGCGGCCGGCTTGGCCGCAGTGCTGCTGCTGTGGCAGTGGGCCGTGCACGAGCGCGACCGCCTGGCTGCCACGGCGCCTGGTCTGCGGCCGCTGCTGGGCGTGTTGTGCGCGCCGCTGTCGTGCAGTGTCCAACCGCTGCGCCGCATCGACGCCATCGTCATCGACGGCTCGGCGTTCCAGGCCCTGGGCGATGGCAGCTTCCGGCTCAGCCTGACGCTGCGCAACCGGGCCGCACATGCGGTGGCGCTGCCAGCCATCGCGCTGACGCTGACCGACATCGCCGAGCAGCCCGTGCTGCGGCGCGTGCTGATGCCGCAAGAGCTCGGCAGTCCCCCCGCGGCGCTGGATGCGCACGGCGAGTGGACGGCCAGTGCCGAACTGCAGATCGCCGAAAACGCGGGCCGCGCGCGCGTCGTGGGCTACCGGCTCGACCCCTTCTATCCCTGACCTTCCACCTCCCAGGAGTCTCCATGGCCAGCATCATCTGCGGTTCGCTCGCGTTCGACACCATCATGCGGTTTGAGGGCAAGTTCTCCGACCAGATCCTGCCCGACCAGATCCACAACCTGAACGTGTCCTTCCTGGTGCCGTCCCTGCGCCGCGACTTCGGAGGCTGTGCGGGCAACATCGCCTACGCGCTGCGGCAACTGGGCGGCGAGCCGCTGCCGATGGCCACGCTGGGCACCGATGGCGCCGACTACCTCCAGCATCTGAAGGACCATGGCATCGCCACCGACTATGTGCGCGTGGTGGAGGGCAGCTACACGGCCCAGGCCATGATCATGACGGACCAGGCCAACAACCAGATCACGGCCTTTCATCCCGGTGCCATGATGCAGGCGCACCAGACGCGCATCACGGCGCGCAGCGATGTGACGCTGGGCATCGTCTCGCCCGACGGGCGCGACGCGATGCTGGAGCATGCCGAGCAGTTCGCGGCCGCCGGCATCCCCTTTGTCTTCGACCCGGGCCAGGGCCTGCCGATGTTCGACGGTGCCGCGCTGCGGCACTTCGTGTCGCTGGCCAGCTGGGTCACGGTCAACGACTACGAGGGCAAGATGCTCAGCGAGCGCACCGGGCTTGGCTTCGCCGAACTGTCGCGCCAGGTGCAAGGCTTGGTCGTGACGCTCGGTGGCGAAGGCAGCGAGGTCTGGATTGACGGCGAGCGCCAGGCCATCGCGCCGGTGCAGGCCACCGAACTGGTCGATCCCACGGGCTGCGGCGACGCCTACCGCGGTGCGCTGCTGTACGGGCTGGAGCGTGGCTGGCCGCTGGCGCGTTGCGCGGAGCTGGGCAACCGCATCGGTGCCCTCAAGATTGCCCAGCGTGGGCCGCAGAACTACCGCGTGGACCGCGCGGCCTGGGGACTGTGAGCCCCTCTTGAAATGAAAAAGCCCGGGGCCTTGCGGCTCCGGGCTGGATGCGTCTTGCGACGCACGGCTCAGGGCTTGCTGGCCGTCGGGAAGGGCCAGGCGGCCTGCGGATTCAGCGTGGTCTGCGTGGACGCGGCGGCAGGGGCAGCGGCAGCGGGCGCAGGGGCCGCTTTCTTCGCAGGTTTCTTGGCAGCGGCCTTCTTGGCAGGGGCGGCCTTGGCGGTCGCCTTCTTGGCCGGAGCGGCCTTCTTGGCAGCAGCCTTCTTGGCCGGAGCTGCGGCCTTCTTGGCGGGCGCAGCCTTCTTGGCCGGAGCGGCAGCCTTCTTGGCGGGCGCAGCCTTCTTGGCCGGAGCGGCCTTCTTGGCGGGCGCAGCCTTCTTGGCCGGAGCGGCCTTCTTGGCGGGTGCAGCCTTCTTGGCCGGAGCGGCCTTCTTGGCGGGTGCAGCCTTCTTGGCCGGAGCGGCCTTCTTGGCGGGCGCAGCCTTCTTGGCCGGAGCGGCCTTCTTCGCCGGTGCAGCGGCCTTCTTCGCCGGAGCAGCCTTCTTGGCCGGAGCGGCCTTCTTCGCCGGAGCGGCGGCCTTCTTTGCCGGGGCGGCCTTCTTCGCGGCCGGTTTCTTCGCAGTTGCCATGGTGTTCTCCTTGATCGGATTACAAAGAGCACTTGCGGCGCGTTGGTACGCCACAAGCGATGCATGGCGTTGGGGCCAAAAGCCCCAGCGCCATGGATTCAGGACACGTGCACGCCTGCACTCTGTCGGTGCTACTCGGGGGGCGTGACGTGCGGTGGAACATGGTGTTGTCCTGTGTCGTTCTCAGTCCCAGGACAGCGCGCCGCCGGATTGGTACTCGATGACGCGGGTCTCGAAGAAGTTGCGTTCCTTCTTGAGGTCGATCATCTCGCTCATCCAGGGGAACGGGTTCTCCTCGTTCGGGAACAGCGGCTCCAGACCGATCTGCGTGGCACGCCGGTTGGCGATGTAGCGCAGGTAGCCCTTGAACATCGACGCGTTCATGCCCAGCACGCCGCGCGGCATGGTGTCCTCGGCATAGCGGTACTCGAGCGCGACGGCCTTCTCGAACAGCGCGCGGATCTCGGCCTTGAACTCGGGCGTCCACAGGTGCGGGTTCTCGAGCTTGAGCTGGTTGATCAGGTCGATGCCGAAATTGCAGTGCATGGACTCGTCGCGCAGGATGTACTGGTACTGCTCGGCCGCACCCGTCATCTTGTTCTGCCGGCCGAGTGCCAGGATCTGCGTGAAGCCGACGTAGAAGAACAGGCCTTCCATGAGGCAGGCGAACACGATCAGGCTCTTGAGCAGGGTCTGGTCGTTGTCGGGCGTGCCGGTCTTGAAGTCCGGGTCCATGATCGCCTCGATGAAGGGGATCAGGAACTCGTCCTTGTCGCGGATCGACTGCACCTCGTTGTAGGCGTTGAAGATCTCCGACTCATCGAGTCCCAGCGACTCGACGATGTATTGGTAGGCGTGCGTGTGGATGGCCTCTTCGAAGGCCTGGCGCAGCAGGAACTGGCGGCACTCGGGCGCCGTGATGTGGCGGTAGGTGCCCAGCACGATGTTGTTGGCGGCCAGCGAGTCGGCAGTGACGAAGAAGCCGAGGTTGCGCTTGACGATGCGGCGCTCGTCCTCGGTCAGGCCGTTCGGGTCCTTCCAGAGCGCGATGTCGCGGTTCATGTTCACTTCCTGCGGCATCCAGTGGTTGGCGCAGGTGGCGAGGTACTTCTCCCAGGCCCACTTGTACTTGAACGGCACCAGCTGGTTGACGTCGGTTTGGCCGTTGATGATGCGCTTGTCGGCCGCGTTCACGCGGCGCGCGCTCGCGCCAATGGCTGCGCGCGGCGCAGCCACCGGCGGCAGCGCCACATCGGGCAGGCGCGATGCGGTGGGTGCGTTGAAGCTGTGGGCTTGGACCGCGGCCGTTGCGGCGGCGGGAAGGGGATTCACGGAATTGGGAGAGACCGCTGCCTCGCGGTGTCCCGTGGACCCGCTGTGTTGCGTCGATGGCGAGGAGGGCTTGACTTCGTCGTCCCAGGTAAGCATAGATTTTCCAGTGCCGAGATTATGAAAGCGGTGCCCTGAAAAGCAAAGGCTTCGCCCAGGCACCGCGCATGTTTGTTGCTCCCGTGCATCGCAAAAACGGCGCTGCGCATGCGATGCGACGGGGCTGCGCTTCAGCGCTTCATCGCGGCCGTGTCTGCAGGCTCATTGGCAGGCTTCGCAGGTGGGGTCGTCCACACCGCAGAACTTCACATCGGTCGCGGCCGATGCGGCCAGCGGCGCGTTCATCTGCGCTTCCATCTGGGCACGTGCCTTCGCTGCCGCGGCATCGAGTGCGCTCATCGCCGGTGCGGTATGGGCGCCCGACGACACCGCATTCAGACGGCCCGGTGCCACCGTCGATTTCTCGGCGTGCGTGGCGCTGCGCGTGCGCAGGTAGTAGGTGGTCTTCAAGCCGCGCGTCCAGGCCAGCTTGTAGGTGTCGTCCAGCTTCTTGCCCGAGGCGCCGGCCATGTAGATGTTCAGCGACTGGGCCTGGTCGATCCACTTCTGGCGGCGTGCCGCGGCCTCGACCAGCCACTGCGGCGCGACCTCGAAGGCCGTGGCGTACAGCGCCTTGATGTCCTGCGGCACGCGGTCGATGGGCTCGAGCGAACCGTCAAAGTGCTTGAGGTCCATGACCATCACGTCGTCCCACAGGTTCAGGCGCTTGAGGTCGGCCACCAGGTAGTGGTTGATGACCGTGAACTCCCCCGACAGGTTGGACTTGACCGACAGGTTGCCGAAGCACGGTTCGATCGAAGCGTCGACGCCGATGATGTTGGAAATGGTCGCGGTCGGCGCGATGGCAACGCAGTTGGAGTTGCGCATGCCGTCCTGCTTGATCTTGGCGCGCAGGGCATCCCAGTCCAGCGTGGCCGACCGGTCCACCTCCACGTAGCCGCCGCGGGCCTGCTCGAGCAGGTTCAGCGAGTCCATCGGCAGGATGCCCTTGTCCCACAGCGAGCCCTTGAAGCTGCTGTAGCGGCCGCGCTCGGCCGCCAGTTCGGTGGAGGCCCAGTAGGCGTAGTAGCACACGGCTTCCATCGAGTTGTCGGCGAACTGCACGGCGGCGTCGCTGGCGTAGGGGATGCGCAGTTCGTACAGCGCGTCCTGGAAGCCCATCACGCCCAGGCCCACGGGGCGGTGGCGCAGGTTGGAGTCACGCGCCTTCTTGACCGCGTAGTAGTTGATGTCGATCACGTTGTCGAGCATGCGCATCGCCGTGCTGATGGTCCTCTTCAGCTTGGCGTGGTCGACGGCACCGTCCTTCAGGTGCTGCAGCAGGTTCACCGAACCCAGGTTGCAGACGGCGGTTTCGGTGTCGCTGGTGTTCAGCGTGATCTCGGTGCACAGGTTGGACGAGTGCACCACGCCCACGTGCTGCTGCGGCGAGCGCACGTTGCAGGCATCCTTGAACGTGATCCAGGGGTGGCCGGTCTCGAACAGCATCGAGAGCATCTTGCGCCACAGGTCGGTCGCCGGGACCGTCTTGCTGGGCCTGATCTCGCCGCGCGCGGCCTTCTCTTCATAGGCCACGTAGGCGCGCTCGAACTCGGCGCCGAACAGGTCGTGCAGGTCGGGCACGGAGGAGGGCGAGAACAGCGTCCAGTTGCCCTTTTCCATCACGCGGCGCATGAACAGGTCCGGAATCCAGTTGGCCGTGTTCATGTCGTGCGTGCGGCGGCGGTCGTCGCCGGTGTTCTTGCGCAGCTCGAGGAACTCCTCGATGTCCAGGTGCCAGCTCTCCAGGTAGGTGCAGACCGCACCCTTGCGCTTGCCGCCCTGGTTCACGGCCACGGCCGTGTCATTGACCACCTTGAGGAAGGGCACCACGCCCTGCGATTCGCCGTTCGTGCCCTTGATGTGGCTGCCCAGCGCACGCACGCGCGTCCAGTCGTTGCCCAGGCCGCCGGCGAACTTGGACAGCAGCGCGTTCTCCTTGATCGACTCGTAGATGCCGTCCAGGTCGTCGGGCACGGTGGTCAGGTAGCAGGAGGACAGCTGCGAGCGCAGCGTGCCGCTGTTGAACAGTGTGGGCGTGGACGACATGAAGTCGAACGACGACAGCACCTCGTAGAACTCGATGGCGCGGGCTTCACGGTCGATCTCGTTCAGCGCCAGGCCCATGGCCACGCGCATGAAGAAAGCCTGCGGTAGCTCGATGCGGTTCTTGCGCACGTGCAGGAAGTAGCGGTCGTACAGGGTCTGCAGGCCCAGGTAATCGAACTTCTCGTCGCGCTCGGCCTTCAGAGCCGAACCCAGGCGGTTCAGGTCGTACTGCAGCAGCTTCTCGTCCAGCAGTTCGTTCTCCACACCCTTCTTGATGTAGAGCGGGAAGTACTCGGCGTAGCGCGTGGCCATCTGGGCGCGCGGCACTTCCTCGCCCAGCACTTCCTTGAGGATGGTGTGCAGCAGCAGCCGGGCCGTGGCGAAGGTGTAGTCGGGGTCCTTTTCGATCAGCGTGCGGGCGGCCAGGATGGCGGCCTTGTAGACCTCTTCGATCGGCACGCCGTCATACAGGTTGCGCATGGTCTCTGCGACGATGGGCTCGGGCTTGACGTCAGCGCCCAGGCCGGCGCAGGCATCGGCGATCAGCCGCTGCAGCTCGCCCAGGTCCAGCGCCACGCGCTCGCCGCCGTCCAGCACGTGCAGCGTGGGCGCAGCGGCCGGTTGCTCCTGTTCGCCCTGACGGTGGCGTTCCTGCGAACGGCGTTCGCGGTACAGCACGTAGGCGCGTGCGATCTCGTGGTGGCCGCCGCGCATGAGGCCCAGCTCGACCTGGTCCTGCACGTCCTCGATGTGGAAGGTGCCGCCGCCAGGACGCGAACGCATCAGCGCGCGCGTGACCGCCTGCGTGAGGCCGTCCACCGTCTCGCGCACGCTGGCCGAGGCCGCGCCCTGCGTGCCGTGCACGGCCAGGAAGGCCTTCATCATGGCCACGGCGATCTTGTTCGGCTCGAACGGCACGACGGCGCCATTGCGGCGGATGATCTGGTAGTGCGCCAGCGCGTTCGGCGCAGTGCTGTCGGCCGTGGCGGCGCGTGCAGACGCGGCCGTGGGTGACAGTTGTGAGGCGGATGGGAGGTGAGCTGCAGTTTGCATGGCTTCCTTGTGGTGCTGGGTACGGGATCGAAATCTGGCGGTGCGATGTCACCGCGGACGGGGCCGGGCGCGGCCAAAGCGGGTCTCGCGCGGGGCCCCATATCTAGGGTCCGGCGGCATTCTAGCCACTACAGGTAGCGTGTTGCGCAGCTTTTTGTGTGTTGCTTTTCGACACCCGCCGCAACGCCAGCAGCGGTGCGCCATGGTCGCGCAAAGATGAGGTTTCATGCGGGATGGCGCCGCATTCCGCCCCGCAGGCGGCATGGTTGCTGGCCTGTCTTCAGGTGGGGGCGGATCCGCGCACCGCAAGCGGGAACCAGTCGGGCGGCCAGCCCGTGCCCTGCTGCAACGCAGGCCAGTCGAAACCCGGGCCAGGGTCCTGCTTGCGACCGGGCGCCACATGCTCGTGGCCGGCCACATGGGCGATCGGATAGCGCTGGGCCAGTGCGGTGCACAGGCTGGTCAGCGTGTCGTACTGGGCCGGCTCGAAGCGCTCACCCTCCAGGCCTTCGAGTTCGATGCCGATGGAGTCGTCGTTGCACTCGTCGCGGCCGCGCCAGTGCGAGCGGCCGGCGTGCCAGGCGCGCGCGTCCGCGTCGACGAACTGCCAGAGTTCGCCGCCGCGGCGGATCAGGAAATGCGCCGACACCTGCAGGCCCCGGATCTGCGCGAAGTAGGGATGGGCGTCCCAGTCCAGCCGGTTGTCGAACAGGGCCAGGATCTCGTCGCCACCATACTGCCCGGGCGGCAGGCTGATGGAGTGCAGCACCACGAGGTCGACATGCGCGCCGGCCGGCCGCGGCCCGAAGTTGGGAGAGGGCTGGTGCCGCGCGAAGCGGTACCAGCCGTCCTGCCACAGCGGGTCACTCGTCATGGGGTTCGTTGTCCTGTGGCGTGGCGATGGCCAGGCGCGCGATGCGGTAGCGGATCTGCCGCAGCGACAGGCCCAGCCGGGCTGCCGCGGCCGTGCGGTTGAAGCCGGTCTCGTGCAGCACGCGCACGAGGATGGCGCGTTCCTGCCGGTCCAGGTAGGCCTGCAGGTCGCTGGGCGTGGCCTCTTCGGCGGGCGGCAGCGGCGCCAGTGCCTGGTTGCCGCTGTCGGAGAAATCGGCGCTGAGCTCGTCGCCCTCGCTCATGGCCACGGCGCGGTGCAGCAGGTTCTCGAGCTCGCGCACGTTGCCGGCCAGCGGATGCAGCTGCAGCTCGGCCAGCAGCGCGCTGGACGGCGGCGGCACCGGCATGCCGGATTCGTGCGCGATGCGGCCCAGCAAAGCCGTGCACAGCGCAGGCAGGTCGTCGCGCCGCTCGCGCAGCGGCGGCACCACGATCTCGATCACGTTGAGGCGGTAGTACAGGTCCTGGCGGAAGCGGCCGGCCTTGACCTCGGCCGCCAGATCCTTGTGGGTGGCGCTCACGATGCGCACGTCGACCGCATCCTCCTGGGTGGAGCCCAGCGGGCGCACGCTGCGCTCCTGGATCGCCCGCAGCAGCTTGGACTGCATGGCCAGCGGCAGATCGCCGATTTCGTCCAGGAACAGTGTGCCGCCGCGCGCGGCCTGGAAGTAGCCCAGCCGGTCCGCCAGCGCGCCTGTGTACGAACCCTTCTTGGCGCCGAAGAACTCCGCCTCCAGCAGGTTCTCGGGGATCGCGCCGCAGTTCACGGCCACGAGGGGCGCGGCGGCGCGGTGGCTGGCCGCGTGCAGGGCCTGGGCCACGAGCTCCTTGCCGGTGCCCGATTCGCCGCGCACCAGCACCGGCGCCATGCTGCGCGCCACCTTGAGGATGCGCTGCTTGACCTGGCGCATGGGCTCGGATTCGCCGACCAGGCGCTCCAGCGCGGGTGCCGCATGCGCCGCGCCTTCGGGCTGGCTGCTGCGTGGCACCGGGCGCGGCGGCGCCGCATCCTGGTCCTGCAGCGCCGACGCCACCACCGCGCGGAACTGCTTGAGGTCCACGGGCTTGGTCAGGTAGTCGAAGGCGCCGGCCTTCAGTGCCTCGACGGCGTTCTCGGCCGAACCGTAGGCCGTGATCACGATGCAGCGCTCGGAGCGCTGTTGCGCGCGCAGTTCCTGCAGCAGCGTGAGCCCCAGGCCGTCGGGCAGCCGCATGTCCGTGATCACGGCACGGAAGCGCTGGCCCTGCAGCGCCGCCTGCGCCTCGGCCAGGGTGCCGGCCGTCTCCACGCGGTGGCCCTCGCGCAGCAGCGTGAGTTCGTACAGCGTGCGCAGGTCAGGCTCGTCGTCCACCACCAGGACGCTGGCGGGCGGGTGTGCGGAAGAGGCGGGCTGGTGCGGCGGCATGGCTCAATGGGCGGTGGTGCGGTCTGCAGGTTTCGGGGGACGGAACTGCACGGAGAACTCGTTGCCCTGGACGCTGGCGCCATCGAGCTGCCGCGCGCTGCGCTGGTAGCCGATGCTGGCGCGGTGGCGTTCGCAGAGTTCGCGGCAAATGTACAGCCCGAGGCCGCTGGAGCGGCTCTCCGAGGAAAAGAAGGGCTCGAACAGGTGGCGCTCGACCGACTCCTCCAGCGGTGCGCCGTCGCTCCAAACCTGCAGGCTGGACTGCCGCTCGGCCGACAGCCGTGTCGTCACCTGGATCGCGGCCGGCCGCTCGCTGGCGTAGCGCAGCGCGTTGTCCAGCAGGTTGACCAGTACGCGGCGCAGGTGCTCGCTGTCGAAATCCACCGGCAAGCCCCCGGTGGCCAACTCCAGCTGCACGCGGCGGCGTTGCGGCGCGCCCTGCACCCAGTCGGCACAGATGTCCTGAACGTTGGCGTCCAACATCAGGCTGGGCGGTGCGGTGCGGCCGGCCTCGGGGACGCGGGCAACGTCCAGCACCTCGTCGACGATCTTGGACAGACGCTGCGCGTTGTGCTGGATCATCTGCGTGAGCTGGCGTTGGCCAGGGGCCTGCAACTCCTCGTCCAGCAGCGCGTTGGCCTGGGCAATGGCGGCCAGCGGGTTGCGGATCTCGTGCGCGACAGCGGCGGACATGCGTCCCATGGCCGCCATCTTCTCGGTGCGCGTGCGGGCTTCGGCCTCGCGCAGGTCGTGCAGGAACATCACGCACAGCCGCTCGTGGGCGCGGCCGGGTGCCTCGGTCATGCGCGTGCGCACGCGCAGGCGCCGGGCACCGCGGCTGGCGCTGCGCAGCGTCAGGTCGGCCGCCTGCGGCGCGGCCTGGTCGAACGTGGCGCGCGCCAGTTCGAGCAGCGGCGTCCAGCTGGGCTGCGCGTCCAGCGCCGGCGGCTGCGCGGCGTCCAGGCCCAGCAGCGCGCGCGCCGCGGGGTTGGCGCTGCGCATGCGGGTTTGTGCGTCCACCACCACGACGCCATCCGTCAGCGTCTCCATCACGAGCTGGTTCACCTGGGCTTGCAGCCGCGCGGCGTGCAGCCCCGCGAGCGCGAGCTGCTCCTCGCGCACGAGCCGGGCCGCCAGCTGGTTGGCCAGGAAGGCCAGCAGCAGATAGCCCAGGCCGGCCAGGCCGGCCTGCAGGTAGCGGCCCGTGCTCTCGGCCTGGCCGTGCGCGGATGTCCACCAGGTTTCCAGCAACAGCAGCAAGGTGATGGCCAGCGCCATGCCGATGGCCATGGGCCGCGTGCCCAGCACCGCCGTCAGCAGCACGGGAACGCCCAGCAGGGGCGTGTAGCTGATGGTGCCGGACTGGAACAGCTGCAGCAGCGCGATGACCAGCACGTCCATGCCCACCGTCAGCAGCCAGGTCGGTTCCAGCGCGTGGCGCGGCAGGCGGGGCCGCGCGAGCAGCCGCGTGGCCAGTGCGCTGGCCAGGTAGAGCGCGCACATGGCCAGCACCCAGACCGGCACGGTGCCCGTCAACGCGTACTGCGTGGCCTGCAGCAGCAGCAGGGCCAGCGCGATCGTGGCGCGTGCGGTCATGAAACCGTACCAGGCGCGTGTCATCGCCAGGTCGCCCACGGGCGCCTGGACGGTGGCGCGCGGATCGAAATCGGACGGTGGCCAGGCGTCGTCGAGGGCGGTCACGCCTCAGCCTTCAATTTGGCGGCGGTGCTCTTTGCTGCAGTAGACGCCGCGTGGGCTGCGCTCGGCGTCAGCCAGCGGCAGGTGCAGGCCGCATGCGGCGCAGCGCGCCATCTCGGCAGGTTGGCCCGCCCGGCGGCGCGGTGCGGCCGGCGGCGGCGGTGGCCGGCGCGAGCGCCACAGCCAGATGCCGAAGGCCACCACCGCGAGGACGATCAGGAACTTCATGCGGCTCCCCGGCCGATCAAGACTTCGAGCACGAAACGCGAGCCCACATAGGCCAGCAGCAGCAGCGCCGCACCCGCATAGAGCACGCGCACGGCGGTGCGGCCGCGCCAGCCGAAGCGGGCACGGCCGAGCAGCAGCACGGCGAAGGAGAGCCAGGACAACAACGAAAACACCGTCTTGTGGTCCCAGCGCCAGGCGCCGGCTGCGGCGCCGTAGAGCGACTCGCCGAACAGCCAGCCGGCCGCCAGCGTGGCCGTCAGCAGCACGAAGCCGGCCTGCACGAAGCGGAAGGTCAGCCGCTCCAGCGTCAGGAGCGGCACGCCGCTGAACGAGGGGCCGGCGTCGCGCATGGCGCGCTCGCTGCGGCGCATCAGCCAGGCGTGCAGCACCGCGGCGGCGAACAGGCCGTAGCAGGCGATGCCCAGGGCCCAGTGCAGCGGCAGCCAGGGCGAGGCGTTCTCGTGCATGGGCGTGCCCGGAAACACCAGGGCCATCAGCACCGCCACGGCGCCAAAGCCGGCCAGCGCCCAGCGCGCGCGCAGCTGCGGGAACACATGGCTTTCCACGGCATAGACCGTGAGCACCAGCCAGGCCGTGACCGACAGCGCCGGCGCGAAACCGAAGCGCGGCGTGGCCGTGAACCACAGGCCCCAGCACAGCAGCAGCGCGTGCAGCACCCAGGCCGGCAGCAGGGCGTGGCGGCTGCGCTCGGGCTGCAGGCGCGAGGCGACCGCCGCGGGCACCGCATAGGCCGCAGCGGTGGCGGCCGACAGCAACACGGTGGCCATGGAGGCGCTCGCTAAAATCATGCGCTCAGTTTACCGGCACGCCTTCTGGGCGCCGGCCGCTTCCCCTGTCTCGCAACCGCGCTCCTTGCGCAGGAGCAAAGGACCTCCATGGCGTCCGCCCTCACCGAAAAACTCTCGCGTCTGGTCAAGGAGATCCGTGGCCAGGCCCGCATCACCGAAGCCAACGTCACCGACATGCTGCGCGAGGTGCGCATGGCGCTGCTGGAGGCCGACGTGGCCCTGCCCGTGGTGCGCGACTTCATCGCGCGCGTCAAGGAAAAGGCGCTGGGCCAGGAGGTGCTGGGCTCGCTGTCGCCGGGCCAGGCCCTGGTCGGCATCGTCAACCGCGAACTGGCCGCCACCATGGGCCAGGGCCTGCCGGGCGCCGAACTCAACCTGGCGGCCCAGCCGCCCGCCGTGGTGCTGATGGCCGGGCTGCAGGGCACCGGCAAGACCACCACCACAGCCAAGCTGGCCAAGCTGCTGACCGAGCGGCGCAAGAAGAAGGTGCTGACGGTTTCGGCCGACGTCTACCGGCCGGCTGCCATCGAGCAGCTCAAGACAGTCACCAAGCAGGCCGGTGCCGAGTGGTTCCCGAGCACGGGCGAGCAAAAGCCCGTGGACATCGCGCGCGCCGCGCTGGACCACGCGCGCCGCCACTACTTCGACGTGCTGCTGGTCGACACCGCCGGCCGCCTGGCCGTGGACGAGGCGCTGATGCAGGAGATCCGCGAATTGCACGCGGTGCTGAACCCGGTGGAGACGCTGTTCGTCGTCGACGCCATGCAGGGCCAGGATGCGATGAACGTGGCCAAGGCCTTCGGCGAGGCGCTGCCGCTCACCGGCATCGTGCTGACCAAGACCGACGGCGACTCGCGCGGCGGCGCCGCGCTGTCGGCCCGCCATGTCACGGGCGTGCCGATCAAGTTCGCCGGCACCAGCGAGAAGATCGACGGCCTGGAGGTGTTCGACGCCGAGCGCCATGCCGGCCGCGTGCTGGGCATGGGCGACATCGTGGCCCTGGTCGAGCAGGTCACGGCCAACGTGGACATGGCGGCGGCGCAGAAGCTGGCGGCCAAGGTCAAGGGCGGCGAGGGCTTCGACCTCAACGACTTCCTGGCCCAGATCCAGCAGATGAACCAGATGGGCGGCCTGTCCAGCCTGATGGACAAGCTGCCCACGCAGATGGCGGCCAAGGCCGGCCAGGTCGACATGGACCGCGCCGAGAAGGAGATCCGCCGCAAGCAGGGCATCATCCACAGCATGACCGCGCTGGAGCGCAAGAAACCCGACCTGATCAAGGCCACGCGCAAGCGCCGCATCGCCGCCGGGGCCGGCGTTCAAGTGCAGGAAGTCAACCGCCTGCTCAACGAGTTCGGCCAGATGCAGGAGATGATGAAGAAGATGAAGGGCGGCGGCCTCATGAAGATGATGAAGCGCATGGGCGGCATGAAGGGCCTCATGGGCGGCGGAGGCGGCATGCCCAAGCTGCCGTTCTGAACGGCCCCAGCCCGACAAGCCCGCGACGCGCCAGCGCCGCGGGCTTTTTTCATGTGCGCTTAAACCTTGCGGCGCGCGCGCCAGCCCAGTGCTGCAAGGCCGGCCAGCATCAGCGCCATGCCCGAGGGCTCGGGCACTTCATTGGCGAAGTTGTAGTTGGCGAGCGTGGCCAGCTGTTCGGCGCTGAGGCCTTCCAGGCGCGGTGCGTCCAGCAGGGCCAGACCGGTGGACTGGGCCAGCGCCACGTCTTCCTCGCTCGGGCCGTTCTCGTCGCTGGACAGGAAGGCGAAGTTCAGCAGGCTCAGGACTTCGCCGGGTGCGACGCTGACCGAGAAGCTCACGTTGTAGCGGTCCGGGCTGATCGACGCGATGCCCAGGCCGTTGTTGCCCGAGACCAGCGCCAGCACGGGGTCGCTGCCGCAGTGGCCGGTCCAGTCGTCCTCGCAGCTGACGATCAAGCCGTTCTGGTTGGTGTGGACCAGTTCGTCGCCGTCCGAACCCAGGTTGCCGAAGAAGTTCAGCGTGGTCGTGATGACCTGGCTGGAGGTGTTGGCGAAGCTGTCGAAGAAGCGGAACACGTTGCCGCTCAGCAGCTCGACCTGGCGCGTCTGCGTGAGGCCGGTGGTGCCGCTGTTGTAGAAGCCGAAGGCATCGAAGGCGCCGTTGCCGCCGTCGACGACCCAGCCCAGGGCGGCGTTGCTCGGCGAGGTGGTGCCACCTGGGCCGGTGTAGCTGCTGCCGTAGCCGCTGCCGTTGAAGATGCCGGGGGTGGCCTGCAGGGGCGCGGCGTGCGCGGCGGTGCCGAGCAGCAACGCAGCGGCTGCGGCCATGACGATGCGAGAGAACATGGTGAAAGACTCCGAAGAACGAATGTGGGCAGGGCAGCCGCCTGTGGGCGGCCCTGGCGGTTGAAGAGGGGCGCGTGTCAGCTGCGCCGGGCCGTCAGCCACTGCGTGGACGGCAGCGGGCGGCCGACCAGGCGGATCTCGCCGATCCAGCCGTAGTAGCCGTCCGTGAGCACGGTGTCCCACCAGCCGGCGCCGACGATCCAGGGGTTGTTGACGCTCTGCGAGCGCGTGCCCGTTTCCGCGTTGGCGATGTTGCGCAGCACCGGCGCGCCGTCCACGTACATCGTGGTCGTGCGCGTGGCCGGGTCGTTGACGAGGGCCACGTGGTACCAGGTGCTGCGGATCAGCTCGCCCGACCAGGCCGTCTGCGGGTACTGCGCGTTGCTGGCGGGCACGATCTCCCACTGCACTTCGCGCAGGCTGGAGATGGCGAACAGCACGCTGGAGGCTTCCGGGTCGCCGCCGCGGAAACCGCCCGGCACGTTGCCGCGCCGGCCGACGCGGCCGAGCAGGTTGGCCCAGCGGTGCTTGTTCGAATCCCAGTCGGCCGGCAGCTTGATGAAGGCCTCGATGGTGTAGCCGTTCCAGAAGCTGCGGTTGTTGATCGACGCACCCACCTGGGTCAGGAAGGCGTTCAAGCGGTCCACGGTCTTGTCGCTGTTGAGGAAGCGCACGCTGCCCGGGGCCGACGACAGGTAGTGCTTGTCGGTGGACCAGACCACATCGCCCAGCTGCGCGGCGCCCGTGGGCGCGGCGCGGTACATGTGCTGGCCCACGTGCTGGCCGCTGGTGGTGATATTGGGCAGGGCCTCGCCCACGCGCACGACCTGGCCCTCGGCGATGCCGGCCGGTGCGCGCCAGTGGGCGTAGTTGTCCTCGCCCGCAATCAGCGGGAAGTCGTTGGCGTCCGCCGGCGGGCGCTGGACCGTGGGCGTGGGTTCCACGTAGCTGGCCAGGAACTCGCTGCGCACGCGCGGCAGGATGGGCGTGCCGGTGGTGGCCAGCAGCGGGCGCCAGCGCAAGAAGCCGGCGAAGCGCTTCTTGAAGTTGATCGGGATCGTGAAGCGCTGATTGGCGGCCGTCAGCTCGGCGAAGTCGAACTGCGTCAGCGTGCTGGCGGGCTTGCCGACGACCCAGGGCGAGAACGACATCACGTCGATCTTGTTGGCGCTGAAGTCCACCTCGTACAGACGCATCATGGCGTTGCCGCCCTGGTAGTCCATCTGGTAGTCCACCACCATCTGGTGCACCTCGTTGCCGAAGTTGTTGAACTTCTTGAGGTAGGCCGCGCCGTGGTGGTGGCCGTTCAGCGTCATGAAGATCTGGTCGTTGTCGCAGATCAGCTTGTCCCACAGCATCTTGCCGTAGTCGGTCTCGGCCGGCGTGAGGCCGTCGGCCGCGATGTTGAGCAGCTGGTGGTTGGACAGGATGACGGGCAGCGTCGGGTTGCGGCGCATCACGTCGCGGGCCCAGGCGATGGCGGCGTCGGAGACGCGCCAGGACAGGGACAGCACCATGAACTGCACGCCATGCGCGCTGAACACGTGGCATTCGTTGAAGCCCGAGCTGTCGCGCTCGCGGAAGCTGCCCTGGCGGGCGGCGCGGTTCGTCGGAAACCACTGCAGGTAGGGCTCGGCCGCCAGGTTGCGCTGGGCGTCCGTGCCGAAGCTCTGGTCGCCGTGGTAGTCGTAGTCGGCCAGCACGTCGTGGTTGCCGGCCAGGATGGAGTAGGGAACGCTGGCGTTCTCCAGCTGCCTCATCGCCTCGTCCGCCACGCGCCACTGGTTGGGCTTGCCGACCTGGTCGACCACATCGCCCAGGTGGATCACGAACGGGATGTTGTACCTGCCTGCGTTGTTGGCGATCCAGCCGGTCTGCGCGGCATAGGGCGTGGAGCCGTAGCGGTTCTGGAACTGCTGGCCTTCGTCGGTCGTCGCGTAGCGCGAATAGAACTGCGTGTCGGGCAGCACGGCGATCGCGAAGCTCGTGGTGGCCGTGGTCGCGGCTTGCGCGGCGTGCACGAAGCCCCCGCCCACCGCCATGGCGGACAGGCCGGCCGCGCCGCGCAGCATGCTGCGGCGGTCGCTGGCGAAGGGGGCCGTTGGTGTTGTCGCGGCGTCCGGTTCGATGGCGTCGCGTGATTCTTGGGTCATTGCACTGGAGCGGTTGTGGGCGCTTGCCCGGAGCCGCGCAGTGTCGACAGTGCGCACGACAAGGCCATGACAAACCAAGACGCTGCCATGACATGCGCGCCGCGGTCGGAGCGGCTTTCGGCACAAGTGCGGACGCCGCTGCAGCGGCTCGGCAGCAAAGGGCGATCCAACTGGTCCAGAACAGGCTGGAGAAGAAGCGCTCGGCTCCCGCGAAGCCTGCCGCCTCGAGCAGCTGCAATGGGGCCGCTTCCGTGGCCGGCGGGTCGGCGCCCTGCAGGATCTTTGCCAGCCTGGCCTGCACCTCGTTCGGCCCGGCGCACACGCGCGCGGCGCGCACGGCCGCATCTGGGTTGCAGACCCCCGCGCTCGTGCCCGGCGCAGGCGGTGGCGCCTACAGCGCGGCGGCTTCCTGCTCCAGCTGCGCCAGCCGGCGCGCGAGCCGGCCCGCGAAGTTCTGCGTGAGCTGCGGCAGTGCGCGCTGCGCCGGCACCACGATGCCGACCTGCAGCGCGTTCAGCGCCGGCAGCGCGAAGGGCCGCCAGACCAGCTCGCCGCGGCGCAGCTCGTCCAGCAGCGCGATCTTGGAGAAGGTCGTGATGCCCTTGCCGGCCATGACCAGGCGCTTGACCAGCGGCGTGGAGTTGCAGGTGGCGACCGGCTCCATGGCCTCCCAGAAGGCCGTGTACTCGGCCGACAGCGTGGGGCCGAACACCGGCTGCGCGCCCGAGCGGATGAACGGGTGGCGCGCGCAGTCGCGCAGCGCCACGCGCTCGTGTGTGGCGAGCGGGTGGCCCGGTGGCATCACCACGCCCAGTGGCAGGTGCGCCAGACTCACGGCCACCGCGCCGACCGGTAGCCGCGTGACGAAGCTCAGCCCCAAGTCCACCTGGCCCGACGCCACGCGCTGCGGCACCTCCATGGGCTGGGTCGAGACGATGGTGTAGGTGGCGGCGGGGAACAGCTGCGAGAACTCCTCCAGCGCGGCAGGCAGCAGGTCCTCGAAGCACGAATCCATGGCCGCCAGCTTCACATGGCCGCTGCGCTCGCCGCGCAGCGCGTCGAGTTCGGTGCGCAGCACCTGGTAGCCGTGCAGCGTCTCCTGCGCATGGCGCAGCAGTCGCTCGCCGGCCGGGTTCAGCCGCATGCCGCCGGGCAGGCGGTCGAACAGCTCCGTGCCCAGCTCTTCCTCCAGGTTCAGGATCTGGCGGTTGACGGCGCTGGCCGCCACATGCAGCCGCTCCGATGCCTTGCGCACCGAACCGCTGCGGGCCACCTCGATGAAGTACTTGAGGACGCTGGCGTGCATGCAGGGTTCAGCGCGGCGGCACGCCGCCCGCCCACTCGGGCCACTGGCTCACGATGTGGTCGACCACGCGCCCGCCCACGCGCGCGATGTTCTCCACCGTCTCGGCGAAGCCGCCCGCGGTCTCGCCGGGCGCGGGGTCCAGGTGCTGCAGCGTGGTCTCACGCGGATTGCCCTGGTCGAAGTTGACGGCGCCGCGCAGGCTCATGATCCGGTCCGTGCCGTGGGTGCGCTGGATCACCAGCGTGATCGCGGCGGCCTCCATCTCGGTGATCACGTAGTCGTCGGCGCCGTAGAGCTTGGCGATGTACTGCGCCTGGTTCGACAGGCCGGGGCCGTGGAAGAAGGTGTCGCCCGTCATGTGCGTGCCCAGTCCCACGGACGGGGCCTGGCGCGCGCGCGGCTCGGGGTAGCGCAGCCGGTAGGCGCGCGCGCTGTCCGAATCCTTGAGCGGGGTCGTCGCCGACAGCTGCATCGCCCAGGCCTGCAAGGCCGGATTGAGGCGGAAGCGGCGGTATTCCTCATAGCCCTTGCGCGGCATGAAGGTCGGGGCGCCCGGCGTGTTCTCCTCGGGCGCCCAGCGGTGGCCCAGGTCGTAATCCACCAGCCAGCTGCCCCAGAACACGTCGCCGATGGTGCCGCGCGAGGGCGGCGTGCCCGCCACGCCCGTGATGAGGTAGTAGGTCTGGGAGAAATCGAAGGCCGGGTTCAGCAGGATGGCCTGCATCGAGGCCGAGGAGTTGACCTTGCCCATGCCCAGCACGGCGCCGCAGACGCCGTCGCTGTTGCAGTAGACGGGCGCGATGGCGCCGGGCACGCGGATCGGCGTGGAGGCCTTCCAGTAGCGCTCGTACCAGTGCTGGAACTCGCCGGCGCGGTCGCCCGTGTTCTGGCCGATCTCGAACATGGCGGCGACGAAGACCTTCACGCGCACCGGCGCGGCGGCCTGGGTGCGGCTCGGCGCCGCGCTGGCGGACGTCGCGGACGGGGCGGGGCCGCTGGCGCAGCCGGCCAGCAGCGCGACGGCGGCCAGCCAAGCCGGGATGGATCGCGGGGAGCTCATGGATTCGCCTTGTGGTGGTGGGAATGGGGCCGCATCGTAGGCGCACAGGGTGCTGCTCTCAAGCGCTGATTTTCGCGCTGGGCGTGCGCAAAAAGCGCACGGGCCGCAGAAACAAAAACGCCCCTCGGCGAGGGGCGTTCTTGGGGGAGAGGCGGCCGGTCAGGCCGCCAGGGCCAGCGGCTGCTGGCGCAGCGGCAGCTTGGCGTGCATCCAGGCGCGGCGCAGCACGGCGGGCGACCAGCTTTCTTCCGGGATCAGCAGCCAACGCTGGCGGCGCATGGCGGCGCCCAGGTCGCTGCGGCTGGTCAGCACGCTGGCGGGGATGGCCAGCAGCAGCGGCAGGCCCACCGGGATCAGCCAGACCAGCGCGCTCGGGTCGATCAGCGCGATGCCACCGGCCAGCAGGGCGATGATGCCGCTCATGGGCGCCAGGTTGCGGGCCGCATCGCGCCAGCGCAGGGCTTCGGCGTCCCGCGGGGGCGACTTCCATTCCAGCTTCACGCCGGTCAGCGCGACCAGCACGAACAGCGAGTGGGCCAGCATGCGCACCGGCGATTGCAGCATGGCCAGCACGCTTTCCAGCGCGGCGCTCTTGATCAGGCCGGCGGTGCCGCCGTAGCGGCGTTGCTCGCCCTGGATCAGCACGGCGGCGATGCCCAACAGGCGCGGCAGGAACAGCACGGCCAGGGTCCACACCCACAGGCCGATCAGTTCGGCCGGGATGGCCGACAGGGCGTGGCTCACGCTGGCCAGGCCGGTGGCCTGGGCATGGCCGGACAGCCAGAGCGCGGTGCCCAGCGTCATGAAGGCCAGCCACAGCGGGGCCGACAGGTAGGACATGGTGCCCGTGATGAACATGGCGCGGTGCACGCCGGCGATGCCGGGTTCGGCCATCAGGCGGGCGTTCTGCAGGTTGCCCTGGCACCAGCGGCGGTCACGCTGCAGCTCGGAGAGCAGGTCCGGCGGTTGCTGCTCGTAGCTGCCAACCAGATCGGACACCAGCCACACATGGAAACCGGCACGGCGCATCAGCGCGGCTTCGACGAAGTCGTGCGACATGATGCCGCCGGACAGGCCGCCCGTGCCCTTGATCGGGGCCAGCGCGCAGTGCTCCATGAACGGCTTGACGCGGATGATGGCGTTGTGGCCCCAGTAGTGGGATTCGCCCAGCTGCCAGTACTGCATGCCCAGCGTGAACAGGCGGCCGGTCATGCGCGAAGCGAACTGCTGTGCGCGGGCGTGCAGGGTCTGGTGGCCGATCGACTGCGTGGCGGTCTGGATGATGCCGGCGCGGGGGTGCGCCTGCATGAGCTTGACCATGGAGGTCAGGCAGTCGCCGCTCATCACGCTGTCGGCGTCCAGCACGACCATGTACTTGTAGTCCTTGCCCCAGCGGCGGCAAAAGTCGGCCACGTTGCCGGCCTTGCGGTGCGTGCGGCGGGTGCGCAGGCGGTAGTAGACCTCGATGGACGGGGCGCCGTTGGCCTCGGCGGCCAGCACGGCGCGCAGGTCTTCCCAGGCGGCGCGCTCGGCACGGCGCTTCTCGGGGTCGTTGCTGTCGGACAGCACGAACACGTCGAAGGCATGGCCGTGGCCCGTGGCCAGCACCGATTCGCAGGTGGCGCGCAGGCCGGCGAACACGGTGGCCACGTCCTCGTTGCAGATCGGCATGATGATCGCGGTGCGCTCGTCGGCGCCCGTGGGCATCGCGTGGTCGCGCACTTCCTTGGCCGACAGCGCATGCTTGTCGCCGCGCAGCACGACGAAGAAGCCCATCAGCGCGGTGCCGAAGCCCGACACGATCCAGGCCGACAGCAGCGCGAACAGCGACAGCTGGCCGACTTCGAGCAGCAGGCTGTCGTAATCGGGTTGCATGCTGGCGAACAGGCTGGTGGCCAGCGCGGTCGTGACCAGCACGATCAGCATCAGCGCCATGCGGCGGCGGCTGGCGGCCTGTTGCCAGGCTTCGGGTGCCACTTCGGCGGCCTTGACGGCGGCCGGGCGCATGCCGGGAATGGACATCAGCAGCGCCGTGCCCACGCTGTTCCAGAAGCCACGCCAGGGGCGGGGCGTCATGGAGCCGCGGTTCACGGGCGGAGCGGTGACGGAATTGGGATGGCGTTCGGAGCGCAGCGGGCTGCGCTGTTGGTCCCAGGAGCGACCGGCGATCTGCCGGCCAACGCGGACGATATTGGGCTGGTCCATGGTGTTCTCGCTGTGGGAGGAGTTGGGAGAGACATAGCTCATATGCCTGTCCTAGTGCAAACCCCATGCCAGCGCTAAAACACCTTATTAATCAATGGGTTGGGTGATTTTTTCGGGGCTTTCGCTGATCCGGCTCCAAAACGGCCCGCAAAACCCCGGTTTTTGTCGCCGAACAGCGACAGGTGCTGGTCGCAGTTCGGCGATATCCAGAAAAAACAAGGACTTAGCCTTGTCGCGATTCGGCGACGCCCTCGCCGGAAGCCGCAGAATCTCCCTTGAACAGCCCCGGCGTGAGCTCGTGCTTTTGCATCAGCCGGTAGAACTCCGTGCGGTTGCGGTCGGCGAGCCGGGCCGCGTCCGCAGCGTTGCCATCGGTCAGCTTCAAGAGGTTGATCAGGTACTCGCGTTCGAACTTGCGCTTGGCCTCGGCGTACGGCAGCACTTCGATGGCCGGCTGGCGCAGCGCGCGCTGCACCAGGGCCAGCGGCACCAGCGGCGTGGTCGACAGCGCGCAGACCTGTTCGACCACGTTGTGCAGCTGGCGCACGTTGCCCGGCCAGGCGGCCGCGGTCAGCGCCTTGAGCGCCTCGGGCGCGAAGCCCGACAGGCGCTTGTGGTACTTGGCGGCCAGGGTCTGCAGGAAATGCTGGGCCAGCAGTGGGATGTCCTCGCGCCGCTCGCCCAGCGGCGGCAGCGTGAGCGTGACCACGTTGAGCCGGTAGTACAGGTCTTCGCGGAACTCCTTGGCGGCCATGGCCACCTCCAGGTCGCGGTGCGTGGCCGACAGGATGCGCACGTCCACCGGGATCGACTGGCTGGAGCCCAGCGGCCGCACGGCCCGTTCCTGCAGTACGCGCAGCAGCTTGACCTGCAGCGCCAGCGGCATGTCGCCGATTTCGTCGAGCAGCAGCGTGCCGCCATCGGCGGTCTGGAACAGGCCCTTGTGGTTGGTCACGGCGTCGGTGAAGGCGCCGCGCATGTGGCCGAACAGCTCGGACTCCAGCAGCGCCTCGGGGATGGCGCCGCAATTCACGGCAACGAAGGGCTTCTTCGCGCGCGCGCTGGCCTTGTGGATGGCCCGGGCCAGCAGCTCCTTGCCGGTGCCGCTGTCGCCCAGCATCAGCACGCTGGCGTCGGACTGGGCCACCATCTTGGCTTCGGCCAGCACCTCGGCCATGCGGCCAGAACGGCTCACGATCTCCTCGCGCCAGCTTTCGTCGGTGCCGCCCTTGGGCACCACGGCGGCCGTGGGAGCCGACAGCGACAGGGCCTGCGCGATCTTGTCCAGCAGCGCCTTGCCGTCGAAGGGTTTGGTCAGGTAGGTGAAGACGCCGCGCGCCGTGGCCTCCACCGCGTCGGGGATGGTGCCGTGTGCGGTCAGCAGGATCACGGGCAGGGCCGGATGGCGCGCGCGCACGAGGTCGAACAGCGCCAAGCCGTCGCGGCCGGGCAGCTGCACGTCGGACAGCACCAGCTGCGGCTGCTCGATGTCCAACTGGTTCAGCGCGGCCTCGGCCGAGCCCACGGCCGTGACGCGGTAGCCGGCCGCCGTGAGGCGCATGGACAAGAGGCGCAGCATGTCCGCGTCGTCGTCGACGACGAGGATGTTGGTGCGCGCCGGGGACGAGTCGCTGCCGGGCATGTTCAGGGCTGTGCTGGTGGAGGGCGGTGGCCGTTCGGCGGCGGCCGTGAGGTCAGACTGCGCTCGATGGCGCGGACGGCCTCCAGGCGCTCGGTCAGCTGGTCGATGCGGCGCTGCTGCTCGCGCAGCTGCTGGGCCTGGCGGTCCAGCGCTTCTTCCACACGGCGCTGCTCGGCATAGCGCGCCACCAGCATGCCGGCCAGCGGGTACAGGCCGCGCGCTTCTTCGCGCGGATTGCCCAGCACACGCTGGGCCAGGCCCTGGGCGCGCACGAGGTCGGCCGGCACCCGCGTTTGCGCGAGCAGGATGGCCAGCTGCATCTCCTCGGCCGGCTGGCGCTGCGCTTCGGGGATGTCGGACAGCCGCGTGACTTCCTGCGCCAGTTCGACAGGTGCCATGCGACGGACCCGGTCGGCATACAAGAGCAAGCCCTGGGCCACCGTGCTGCTGTCGGTGCGCACACCGCCCGGCTGGCCCCCCTGCACCGGCAGCGGCACGGCCAACGCCATCGGCGGTGCAGCAGGCGGGGGGGGCGTAGGCGCGACCGCCGGCGGCGGCGGCGGCGCCGGCGGCGGTGCGGGCGGCGGGGCGACGCAGCCGGCCAGCAGTGCCGCGACCAGCGCGCACAGCAAGGGGGAAGACGCGCGGGCCGCGCGTGGTTCAGGGCACATGGGGTAATTCGATGCGAAAGTGGGCGCCGGGCGTGCCGGACAACAGCGCCATCTTGCCACCGTGTGCTGCGATGTATTCGTGAACGATGGAAAGACCGATGCCCGTTCCTTTCACGGCGCCTTCGGGCTGGCGCTGGCCGCGGAAGAAGGGCTCGAAGATGCGGTCGCGGTCGGGCTCGGCCACACCAGGGCCTTCGTCCTGCACGTCGATCTGCACGATCTGCGCCTGCCGCTGCAGCCGGATCTGAATGCGGCCCCGCGGCGGCGAGAAACGGATCGCGTTGGACAGCAGGTTGGCCAGCACCGTGCCCATCTTCTCCGCGTCCACCCGCGTCGTGAGGCTTTCGCCTTCGACCTGCACCGTGAGCTGGTTCGCGCGCCATTGCAGGCGCTGGGCGTCGACCTGGGCTTCGATGAGTTCCAGCAGATCCACGCGCTCGCGCTTGAGCTGGCGCGCCTCGAACGCCGCGGCGTTGAAGCGCAGCAAGGCCTCGATCTGGCTCTGCAGCTGCATGGTGTTCTGGCGCAGGATGCCGGCCACCTCGCGCTGGCTGTCGTTGAGCTCACCGGCCACGCCCTCCTCGAGCAGCGAGACGCCCTCGCGCAGCGCGGCCAGCGGGGTCTTGAGCTCGTGCGAGATGTGGCGCAGAAAGCGCGCCTTGTCGGCATCCAGCTCGGACAGGCGCAGCCGCAGCCAGTCGAGCTGCTGGCCGATGCGGTGCACGTCGGACGGGCCCTGGATCTCGATGGCCTGGTCCAGCCGGTTCTCCCCCAGGCCCACGATGGCGCGCTCCACGCGCTTGAGCGGGCGCGCCAGCCACAGGCCCAGCGCGATGGCCAGCAGCACGGCCAGCACCACCATGCCGATCACCTGCTGCGTGATCTGCATGCGGCTGGTGTCCAGTTCGGCGTTGAGAGCCTGGCGGCGCTGTTCGATGGCGGCCTGCATCTGCTGCGCCAGCGTGACGTTGAGCACGTCGAGCTCGCGAAATTCCGCCGCCACGGCGCGCTCGCGGTCCAGCGCCGTCTCGGGCGGGCCTTCCATGAGCTGCGTGATCCTGCCCAGCTGGCCGCGCCAGCGCTCGGCCAGCGCTGGCGGCAGGTCGGCAGGCTGCAGCCCGTCCACCAGTCCCTGGGCCTCGCGCGCGCTGTCGGCGAAGCGCTTGCGCAGCAGCGCGTCGTTGAGGATCAGCGACTGGCGCGCGGCGCGCTCGGCCGTGGCGCTGCGCTCGCTGAGCGCCTGCGCCACACCGTTCAACTGCAGCGTGCGGGCCGAAAAGCCCAAGCTGCGCTGGATCAGCACGTCGAACGTGAAGACTGCGCGCACGGCCACTCCGCCCAGCAGCGCGGCGATCAGCAGGAAGGCCAGCAGCAGCAGCTGGCGGAAGGACAGGCGTTTGCGCGTCACGCGGCCGACGCGGTTTCGCGCGTGCAGACCTCGCCGCGCAGCGAGTACGACATGGCCTCGGTCACGCGCACGTCCACCATCTGGCCGACCAGGCGGGCCGGGCCGGGGAAGTTGACGACACGGTTGCACTCGGTGCGGCCCATGAGCTCGGGCTGGCCGGCGTGGCTGCGCTTGGACGGGCCTTCGACCAGGATGGTCTGCACCGTGCCCACGCGGCGCGCGGCGATGGCGCGCACGTTGGCGTCGATCACGCCCTGCAGGTGCTGCAGGCGCTTGAGCTTCACCTCGTGGGGTGTGTCATCGTGCAGATTGGCGGCCGGCGTGCCCGGGCGCGGGCTGAAGATGAATGAGAAGCTGTTGTCGAAGCCGATGTCGTCGATGAGCTTCATCATCTTGCCGAAGTCCTCTTCGGTCTCGCCCGGGAAGCCGACGATGAAGTCGCTGCTCATGGCCATGTCGGGCCGGATCGCGCGTAGCTTGCGCACGGTGGACTTGTACTCCATGGCCGTGTAGCCGCGCTTCATGGCCATCAGGATGCGGTCCGAGCCGTGCTGGACGGGCAGGTGCAGGTGGCTCACGAGCTTGGGCACGCGTGCGTACGCCTCGATCAGCCGCGGCGTGAACTCGTTGGGGTGGCTGGTGGTGTAGCGGATGCGCTCGATGCCGGGGATCTCGGCCACGGTTTCGACCAGCAGCGCGAAGTCGGCGATCTCGCTCGTCTCGCCCATCCGTCCGCGGTAGGCGTTGACGTTCTGGCCCAGGAGCGTGACCTCCTTGACGCCCTGGTCCGCCAGGCCGGCGATTTCCACGAGCACGTCTTCGAATGGGCGCGAGACCTCCTCGCCGCGGGTGTAGGGCACCACGCAGTAGCTGCAGTACTTGGAGCAGCCTTCCATGATGGAGACGAAGGCCGTGGCGCCTTCCACGCGCGCGGGCGGCAGGTGGTCGAACTTCTCGATCTCGGGGAAGCTGATGTCCACCTGCGGCTGGTCCTGGCGGCGGCGCTGGGCCAGCAGCTCGGGCAGGCGGTGCAGGGTCTGCGGGCCGAACACCACGTCGACGAAGGGCGCCCGCGCGATGATGGCCTCGCCCTCCTGGCTGGCGACGCAGCCGCCCACGCCGATCTGCACACCCTTCTTCTTCAGGTGCTTGACGCGGCCGAGGTCGGAGAACACCTTCTCCTGCGCTTTCTCGCGCACCGAGCAGGTGTTGAACAGGATCAGGTCGGCCTCGTCCACATCCTGCGTGGGCTCGTAGCCTTCGGCGGCGTGCAGCACGTCGGCCATCTTGTCCGAGTCGTACTCGTTCATCTGGCAGCCGAAGGTTTTGATGAAGACTTTTTTGGTCATGGCGATCTCGCAGGGGCAATGCAGGAAGGGCGGCGCGCGCAGCTCCGTTCGGTTCGTTCTGGGGGGCGGGTCTACTGCCCGTACCTGGGCAGCAGGTGGAACGGCGTCTTGCCGTCGTCCCGGGGCCGGGTGTCCTCTTCGGACGAGAAGATGAAGTTGCGCTCGCGCGTGGCGCTGTTGCGCTTGAGTGCGGCTTCCTGCTGGTTCAGCAGCCACACTTGGTGGACCATGCCATTCGGCTCGCGCGTGTAATTCACCACCAGGCGCTCGCCGACGATGCTGGCCGACAGCACGAGCTCGTTGCGCACGCCCAGGATGCGGGCGCCGGGCGAGAGCCGGTCGGCCTTGCCGTCCAGCAGGATCTCTGGCGGCTGCGTGACCTGGAAGGTACCGCGCAGGGCGGCGGCGGGGAATTCGCGCACCTGGGCCGGGGCGACGGTGGCAGCGAGCAACGTGGTGAGCAGGGCGATCTTGGTGCGGCAGCGGTTCATGGTGTTCATCCAGAGGCTGGGGGCGCGATTTTAGAAGCCCCCGAGCGGCTGGCCGCCAATGCCTGTTCGATCGCGGTTTGCAAGTGTTCGGCCACCACCTTGAGCACCGGCCCCAGCGGGCGTGTCGCATCCACCGCGATGGCGATGGTCTGGGGCTCGGCGCCCTTGTCGCGCACCGGCACGAAGCGCAGCAGGCCCTGCGCGAGCTCGGGCGCGGCATCGAGCTCGGAAGTGAACACCACGTAGCGCCCGCCCAGGGCCAGCTGCTTGACCAGTTGCAGCGAGTTGCTCTCGAAGCGACCGCGCGTGGGGTCGAACAGCCAGCCGTATTGCGCGTCCAGGTAGCGCCGGATCGCCAGTGCGCGGCTCTGCAGAGCCACCGGGTAGGCCGCCGCCTCCTGCAGGCTGACCGAACGCGCGGTGGCGAGCGGATGGTTCGGCGCCACCACGCAGCCGAACGGCAGCTCGGCGCGCCACAGCGGCAGCACCTCGCGCCGTGGCGGCAGGTTGAACACGGCGGCGATGTCCGCCGTGCCGGCCATCAGGGCGCCCAGCGCTTCGTCGGTGCTGCCCAGGTTGACCGAGAGCGAGATCAGCGGGTGGTCGCTGCCCAGCGCGGCCACCAGCGCGGGCAGCACGCTGGTGGCATGGCTGTCCATGGCGTGCAGCGTCACATGGCCCTGGTGCTGCCCCTGGAAGCGCCGGATCTCGCTCGCTAGCCGCCGTTCGTCCTGGCGCCAGCGGCGCGCCAGCGTGACCACGGCGTCGCCAGCCACCGTCAGCCGCATGCCGCGCGGCAGGCGCTCGAACAGCGGCGCGCCGAGCTGCTCCTCCAGCTGCAGGATCTGGCGGTGGATGGCCGAGGCCGCCACATGCAACTCCTTCGCGGCGGCCTGGATCGAACCGGAGCGCGCCACCTGGTCCAAGTAGCGCAGGTTGGGTGGGACGAGGGACTGCGGCATGGTCGCCGAGCATACGCATCTTGCGCATGCAAGCGTGCTGAATCGGTGATGGACGGCAATGCTGGATGTTTCCTAGGATGGCCGCCATGCCTGCCGTTTCCAACACCGCCGTCCGCCCCTCGCTTGCGCAGCTCAACGAAGCGGACGCGTCCGTGTTCTGCAGCCTGCTGGGTGATGTGTTCGAGCATGCGCCCTGGGTGGCCGCGGCCGTCGTCGACCAGCGTCCCTTCGCGAGTGCGGACGCCTTGCACCGCGCCATGCTGGCGGCCGTGGCCGCGCGCGCAGAAGAAGCGCGCGTGGCGCTGTTCAACGGCCATCCCGAACTGGCAGGTGCGGCGGCGCGCCTGGGCCACATGACTGCCGACTCGGTGCGCGAGCAGGGCGGCTTGGCCCTGGATGCGCTGAGCCCGCAGGACTGCGATCGCTGGGATGCGCTCAACGCGGCCTACCGCGCGCGCTTCGGCTTTCCGTTCATCCTGTGCGTCAAGCGGCACACGCGGGCGACGGCGTTGGCGGCCTTCGCGCAGCGGCTGGCCAACGACCGCGGCACCGAACTGGCCAACACGCTGGTCGAGATCGGTCGCATCACGCGGCTGCGGCTGGCCGAGCGCATCGCAGACCATGGGCTGAAAAGGCTGCACGGCAGCCTGGCCGTCCAGGCGCAGGACAGCCGGCACGGCCGTCCCGCCGAGGGCCTGCGCCTGGCGCTGCACGATGCCGATGGCGCGCTGCTGGCTGCGTCTGTGGAAGACGGCGCCGGTGTGGCGCTGATGGTCGGCGCCCCGCTGCGCATGGGCCGTTATGAGCTGCGCGTGGCGCTGGGCGACTACCTGCGGCAGCACGGTGACGCGGCCGAACTGCTGGATGTGGTGCCGATCGCCTTCGCCATCGATGCGCCCGAGGCCGCCTACCGGTTCACGCTGTCCGTCGCGCCGTGGTCGTACAGCCTGGCCTGTGCGCGCGAAGGCTGATCAGCAGCAGGGCGCCGCGTGCGGCACGTCCTGCCGGGCACCGCGCCGGGCGGACCACAGCACCAGCAGCAGCGCCAGCACCGCCACGGCAGCACCTGCGAACATCACGGCCGCATAGCCCAGGCCTGCGCTCAGCACGGCCGCGCCCATGGCGGCACCCAGCGCGTTGCCCAGGTTGAACGCACCGATGTTCACGGCCGAAGCCAGGCCGGGCGCGCCGGCCGCCGCGCGCATCACGCGCATCTGGATGGGCGGCACCACCGCGAACGCGCCGATGCCCCAGACCAACACGCCCAGCGCCGCGCCGACGTTCGTCTGCGCCAGCCAGGGGAAGGCCAGCATGCTGGCCGCGATCAGCGCCAGGAAACCGACCAGCGTCTTGTCCACCGATCGGTCGGCGAACCGGCCGCCCACGCTGTTGCCGACCGTGAAGCCGACGCCGGCCAGCGCGAGCAGGCCGGTGATGAGCGCGGGCGAGGCCGCGTTGAAGGTCTTGAGCGCGGGCGAGATGTAGGTGTAGAGCGAGAACATCGCGGCCGAGCTCAACACCGTGGTCAGCATGGCCAGCAGCACCACCGGCCGCGTGAGCACCTTGAGTTCGGCCCGCACGTCGGTGCGCGCGCGTACCGCAGCGTCGCGCGGCAGCGCCAGGCGCAGCGCCACCATGGCCAGCACGCCCAGCACCGCGATGGCGGCGAAGGACTGGCGCCAGCCCCAGCTGTCGGACAGCCAGGTGGCGGCCGGCACGCCGCCGATGTTGGCCAGCGTGAGGCCCATGAACATGGTGGCGACCGCGCTGGCCTGCTTGTTCGCTGGCACCAGGCTGGCCGCGACCACGGCGCCGATGCCGAAGAAGGCGCCGTGCGTGAGGCTGGTCACCACGCGCGCGACCATCAGGCTGGCGTAACCGGGGGCGAGCGCCGACAGCAGGTTGCCCAGCGTGAAGATGGCCATCAGCGCCATCAAGGCCTTGCGCCGCGACCAGTGGCCCAGCAACAGCGTCATGAAGGGCGCGCCCAGCGTCACGCCGATGGCGTAGGCCGAGACCAGCAGGCCGGCGGACGGGATGGACACGTCCACGCCCTCGGCGATGGACGACAGCATGCCCATGGGCCCGAATTCGGTCGTGCCGATGCCGAAGGAGCCGATGGCCAGGGCCAGCAGCGGGCCCGTGGCGCTGCGGCTGGATTCGCCGGCCGAAGCCGGGGCGGAGGTGGTGGTGGAGTGCATGGCGGGCAGGATGGTGTGTTTAGGGTTAACCCTGGGCCTTGCGATTGTGGCGACACGGACCTTTCCAGTAAACGGCAGAATTTCGAAAATACTTTTGCTTTGAATGGGAATATGAAGATCACGCTCGAAGAAGTCGCCGTGTTCCTGGCCGTGGTGGACACGGGTTCGCTGACGGCGGCAGCCGAGCACCTGGGCCAGCCGGTCTCGACCACGAGCCGGCTGCTGGCGCGGCTGGAGGAGAAGCTGCAGACCACCCTGCTGCGCCGGACCACCCGGCGCCTGGACCTGACCGACGAGGGCTGCAACTTCGTGCACGACGCGCGCCAGATCGTCGAGTCGGTGCGTGTGGCCGAAGACCGGCTCATGGAGCGGCGCGGGCGGCTGTCCGGGCCGCTGCACATCGATGCATCCTCGCCCTTCATGCTGCATGTGCTGGTGCCGCTGCTGCCGGGCTACCGCGCGCTGCATCCGGGCGTGGACCTGGTGCTGCACAACAACGAGGGCTTCATCGACCTGCTGGAGCGGCGCGTGGACCTGGCCATCCGCATCGGCGAACTCAAGGACTCGACGCTGCACAGCCGCCTGCTGGGCCAGTGCCGCAACCGGCTGGTGGCCAGCCCCGCCTACCTGGCCCGGCGCGGCACGCCGGCTGATGCCGACGCGCTGCTGGGGCACGAACTGCTGGGCTTCAGCCAGCCCGAGGTGCTGAATCTGTGGCCGGTGCAGCGCGCCGATGGCAGCGTGGTGCGCATCCGGCCCACACTGCTGTCGTCCAGCGGCGAAACGCAGCGCCACATGGCGATCGCCGGCATGGGCATCACCTACCTGGCCGACTTCATGACCGCACGCGATGTCGCCGAAGGACGGCTGGTGGAGGTGTTGCCGCAGGCCACGCTGGACAAGCCCCGGCCGGTGCAGGCGGTCTACCACCAGCAGTCGGCCGTGTCGGTGCGCATCGCCTCGATGGTGAACCATCTGGCGCAGGCCATGCAGGCGCCGGAAGCCGAGTGGGCGGCCTATGCGCCGTCTAAGATCGCCGGCCTCATGGAGGCCGCGCCTTGACATTTCCTCTTGAAGCCATTCGTCGCTGGCTGGTGCAGCTTCCGGCCTACGGTCTGAACGGCATCGGCACGGCGCTGGGCGTGCTGCTCGTGCAGCTGTTGGCCGGTGCGCTGGGTGGCCTGCCAGCCTCGCTGCTGGCCTCCAGCGGCGCCATCTACGCCAGCCTGGCCGACACGCCGAACCCGCCGCACCGGACCTGGCGCCGTGTGGCGATGGCGGCGGCCGTGGGCCTGGTCTCCAGCGTGCTGGTCACGGCCCTGCGCGGGCATGCGGTGGTGCTCGGCGCTCTCGTCGCGATGCTGGCCTTCGGCGCCAGCATGCTGCTGGCCTGGGGCGCGCGCGCCGGGCCGATCTCCTTCGTGCCGGTGCTGGCCATCGTGTTCACCATGGCCGGCCCGGCGCCGGGCTCCTGGCAAGTCCAGGTCGAACATGCGCTGTGGACGGCGTTCGGCAGCCTGGTGTACCTGGGCTGGGCCGTTCTTGCTTCACGCTGGCTGCAGCCGCGTTACCGCGCGCTGGCGCTGGCGGCCGTCGTCGAGGGCACGGCCGCGCTGCTGCGTTCGCGGGCTGCCATGCTCTCGGCCGGCCCGCGCGAGATCGCGGGTGCGCTGCCGCTGCAGGACTGGATGCAGCGGCAGGTGGGCCTGGACGAGCGGCTGCAGCCCGCGCGCGACCTGCTGTTCCCGGCCACCGAGGCGCCCGGTGCGCAGCGCCAGATCGCGATCCTCCTGCATGCCATCGCGCTGCGCGACACGCTGCTGGGCAGCGAGCTCGACCTGGACTTGCTCGGCGAGGATGCCGCGGCCGAGCGCCTGCGCCTCGCGCTGGCCGCGCGCATCGCGGCCACGGCCGACGCGCTGCACTGGCTGGCCCAGGCCGTGCAGTGGGACCGGCCCATGGCCGCTGCACCGGTCGGCGACCAGGGCCTGCCGGCGGCGCTGGCCGCCTTCGGCGACGATCCGCGCCGCAGCGCGCTGGCGGCCGCCTTGGGCGAACGGGCACAGCACATCGCCGACGACCTCGGACGCATGCTGCAGACCTGGCGCGGCCAGGCCCAGCCCGTGCCGCTGAGCGCAGCCGAGCTGCAGTTCTTCGTCTCGCCCGAAGGCTGGCCGCTGGCCGCGCTGGCGCCGCACCGGCGGCTGTCCTCGCCCATCCTGCGCCAGGCCCTGCGCAGCGCCGCGGCCCTGGGCACGGCCTACTTCCTGGCGCTGGCATTGCCCTGGGCCTCGCACCCGCACTGGCTGGTGCTCAGCGTGGCCGTGGTGCTGCGCGGCAACCTCGACCAGACCCTGGCCCGGCGCGATGCGCGCGTGGCCGGCACGGTGCTGGGCTGCCTGCTGGTGCTGCTGTTCGCCTGGCTGGGCCAGACCTGGCTGTCGGGTGCGGTGTTCGTGCTGGCCGTGGGCGTGGCCCATGCCTTCGTCAACGTGCGCTACCTGGTGACGGCCACGGCCGCGACCATGATGGCGCTGCTGCAGGCCCACATGGCGCACCCGGATGGTGGCTTCGCCATCGGCGAGCGGCTGGCCGACACGGTGCTGGGCGCGCTGTTGGCGTGGGCCTTCTGCTACGTGCTGCCGGCCTGGGAGCGGCGCAGTTTGGCGCGGATGGTGGCGCGCGTGCAGGAGGCCGCGCGCGTGCTTGCGGCCGAGGCGCTGCGCTGGCCCGATGCCGGCCAATCCGACCTCGCGCTGCGGCTGGCGCGGCGCGAGTTCTATGAAGCCATCGGCTCCATCGCCGCGAGTGCCCAGCGCAGCGCCGCCGAGCCCACGCGCGTGCAGCTGCCGGTGCCGGCCATGGCCACGCTGCTCACGCGCTGCCATGTGCTGCTGGCGCAGCTGTCGGCCGTGCGGACCATGCTGGAGCGCAGGCGCGAGCGGCTCGACGAGCCGTCGGCACGCCAGGCCCTGGTGGCGGCGCAGGCCGAGGTGGCTGGAGTGCTGGCCGGCACCGTGGAAGCCGGCGTGGGCCAACTTGCCGTTGCGGGCATGGACTGGCCCGATCCGCAGGCGCCGCTGCTGCCCTGGCTGCAGCGCCGGCTGCAGCTCGTGGTGCAGGGCGCGCGCGGCGTGCACCAGGCTGCCGCCGCCGTGCAGGCGGCCGGCGCGCGCCGCTGAGGCATCAGGCCACGATCAGGCCGCCGGCAGCCCCAGCAGTTCGCGGTAGTCGCGCGCCGTCTGCGGCGAGACGGTGTCCAGCGCCTGCTGCCAGGCGGTCTGGTGGCGCATCACCAGGCGCGCATCGGCCACCGCCTTGGAGCGGCAGAACCAATGGCAGGTGTGCTGCATGAGCAGGAGCTCGGCCATCATGCGGCGCGCCAGTTGCTTGTCGCCGAGGTTCGCGCTGTTGGCCGCCACCTCGGCGATGCCGCGCGCATGGATCTTGAACGCCTCGCGCACGTCGAACATGCGGTAGCGCGGCAGAAGCTGCTGGGCCCAGGGGATCCACATCGGCAGCTTGCTGACCTGGGCCTGCGGCGCCGGCATGCTGGCCACGTCGCTCGCGAAGCGCTGGAACTGGCCGGCCAGCCCTTGTTCGGTGCCTGCCAACACGCCGCGGATCTGCAGCGCGCGTTCGGCATCGGCCTCGCCGAGCCAGCGCAGGTAGCCGTCGATCAGCGCTTCCATCTGCTGCTCGATCTGGTAAGGGCGCAGGTACTGCGCAAGCAGGGCCACGCGGGCCTGCTGCTCGCGCGTTTTCTGCACCTGCGCAGCGACGGCCAGCACGGCCAGCAGCAGCAGGAGTTCGGTCATGGGCGCATTCCTGGATTCAGGGCCATTGGGGGATCGGCTCGTCCTTGAGTTGGCCGCGCAGTGCGGCGTAGTCGGGCACGATGGAGGCCACCGTGTCCCAGAAGCGGGGGCTGTGGTCCATCACGCGCAGGTGGCTCAGCTCGTGCACGACCACGTAGTCGATGATGGACAGGCGCAGGTGGATCAGCCGCCAGTTCAGCCGGATCGCGCCGCTGCTGCTGGCGCTTCCCCAGCGCGTGCCGGCGCTGGACAGCGTGAGCCGGGTCCACTGCACGCCCAGCTGCGGCGCGTAGTGCTGCAGCCGTTCGGTGAACAGGAGCTTGGCCTGGCGCATGAGCCAGGCCTGCACGGTGTCGCGGATCTGCTCGGGTGCGGCGCTGCCAGGCAGGGCCAGCTGCAACAGGCCGCGTTCGGCGTCCAGCGCGGCACCGCCGCTGCCCGCGAAGCGGTGGCTCGGGTCGAGCACGAGCCGAATGCCCTCGCCCAGGAAGGGCAGTTCGGCGCCGTCCTGCCAGACGATGCGCGCTTGCGCCATGCGCTGTTGCCGGTCCTGGGCCTCGCCGAGCTTGCGCAGGATCCAGCCGCTCTTGTCGCGCACGGCGTTGTCCACCTCGGCGAGCGGCACCCAGCGCGGCGCGCTGACGACCAGACCGTCGGCCGCGACCACGAAGCCGATGCTGCGCCGCCTGGCGCGCTTGAACAGGTAGTCGACCACGGCCGGGCCGAGCACGGCCTGGCGGTTGGCCTGCGGATGGGAGAAGCGCACGGCACTGCCTGCCGGTGCCAGCGGCGCGGCCGGTGCGCTGGGTTCCGGTGACGGCGGTGGCGCGAAGAAGTCGAGCGCCAGCTGGACCAGGGGCTTCACTTCAAGCCCGGGTAGGCCTCGGGGTCGAGCCGGTGCATCTCGGATTCGATCCAGGCCTGCACCTCGCGCATGAGTTCGTCGGCCTGGCGACCCTCGGTGGGAATCGGCTTGCCGATGGAGATGTCGACGATGCCGGGCCGCTTGACGAAGGCCTTGCGCGGCCAGCACTTGGCTGAGGTTACGGCGATCGGCACGACGGGCGCACCGCAGGCGATCGCGAGCCGCGTGCCGCCCGACTTGTAGTTGCCGACGCCGCCGCGCGGGATGCGCGTGCCCTCGGGGAACATGATGACCCAGTTGCCCTGCTTGAGCAGGCGGCGGCCCTGCTGCACGACCTTGGCGAAGGCGCGGGCGCCTTGCGAGCGGTCGATGTGGATCATGTCCATGCGGGCCATGGACCAGCCGAAGAACGGGATGTAGAGCAGCTCGCGCTTGAACACGTAGGCCAGCGGGTGCGGCATGATGGCCGGCATCACCAGCGTCTCCCAGGTCGACTGGTGCTTGACCAGCAGCACGGCGGCGTCGAGCGCGCCATGCGGCAGGTTCTCGAAGCCCGTGATGCGGTTGCGGATGCCCAGGATCCACTGGCCGCCGCTGACGGCGGTCTTGAGCCAGCCTGCGCAGATCCAGTACATGCGCGTGGGGCTCACGAACAGCGAGGCGATGATCGCGAAGGTGGCCCAGGGCACGATGGTGACCACCATCCAGAGCAGGTGCAACACCGAGCGCACGAAGGCCAGCAGCCAGGCGCCGGGGGAGAGGCCGTTTCTCATCGCCGGGCCGCCCCAAGATGAGAATCGCCCCCTCGGGGGGCAGCGGACCTCGCGCAGCGGGGAAGCGTGGGGGCTTTTCTCATCGCCGGGCCGCCCCAAGATGGGAAGCGCCCCCTCGGGGGGCAGCGGACCTCGCGCAGCGGGGAAGCGTGGGGGCTTTTCTCATCGCCG
>NZ_VEDO01000170.1 GCF_007677875.1 Variovorax boronicumulans
AGGCGGGGGAACTGGGGGTGCAGGAGGTGGTGCTGGTGGGTGTGAAGGGACGTGGGATGGGGGAGGTGGGGGAACGGATGGGAGCCTTGGTGGGGCTGGAAACGGTGGTGGTGAGGGGGATGAAGGGGGTGGGGGGGGGGAAATAGGAAGTGGGGGGGAAGGTGTCGATCAAGGGGAAGGGCGAGGAGGTGGTCGTGGGGGTGAGGTTGAGGGAGAGTGGGGC
>NZ_VEDO01000171.1 GCF_007677875.1 Variovorax boronicumulans
GAAACTAGGGTCTGCACGACGCAGGTCACACAGGTGTCGCCGCAGGATGCGGTGAACTTAACCTGTGATCCATTTATGGGAGAGTTTGATCCTGGCTCAGGATGAACGCTGGCGGCGTGCCTAATACATGCAAGTCGAGCGAACAGACGAGGAGCTTGCTCCTTTGACGTTAGCGGCGGACGGGTGAGTAACACGTAGGTAACCTACCTATAAGACTGGGAT
>NZ_VEDO01000172.1 GCF_007677875.1 Variovorax boronicumulans
CTCACTGATTAGCCGCAAACATTACCATTCGGGGATCCCATGTAAGATTTTGATATTGACTGTACGGCGCCAAGTTATCTTTACCTTCTTTAGATACTGTAGAAATCCAACCTATAGGTCTAGGTACTGTGCTACTTTTGAACGGATCATGTGGCAATCCATGACTTTTAACACCTTGTTTTGGTGAATAATTCATTTTATATCCACTCCTATCGTTAATC
>NZ_VEDO01000173.1 GCF_007677875.1 Variovorax boronicumulans
TTCCACCACCTTTTACCCCACAGCACAAAAAATTCCATTCACTCACCACCTACCCCCTCACTTCTCACCTTCTCCCCTCTTCCTCACCCCCACAACACCCCCATCCAAACCCTCCCCCTCCCAACCTCCCCCCCCCCATCACCCACCAACTCACCCAGCCGCTCCCCGCCATCCGCACCCTGTCCAGCAATGCCGAGCAGTTCATCCGCCCCCGCCACCTC
>NZ_VEDO01000174.1 GCF_007677875.1 Variovorax boronicumulans
GCGGGCGGAGGGGCGTTACATGGGTGTGATGTGGCGTGCGTACAGTGGGGGCATGGAGAAAGGGATGGTGATGGGGGTGGAAGATGGGCGGGGGATGGGTTTTGGGAAGGTCGGGGGGGATGGGGGGAGGTGGGTGGGTGTTGATGAGAAGGATGGGTGGAGAAAGGAGGGGGTGTGGTGTGGGGGAAGGGGCTGCTGGAACGCGCAGAGCACCGGGTGG
>NZ_VEDO01000175.1 GCF_007677875.1 Variovorax boronicumulans
CCTCCCCCACCCCGAGGATCTGCCCACACCGCGCATCCTCCCCGCCCTTCCCCAACAACTCCCACAGCCTCATCACTTCATCCTTTCGACATCTTCCCCCCTAGCCCACGCCACCACCAGCCTCCGCCCCCTCTCCTCCCCCTACTACCTCAACCCCCCCCACAACCCCCTCAACCACTACTTCTTCCACACCATCCCCATCTCTCCCCACCTGCACGA
>NZ_VEDO01000176.1 GCF_007677875.1 Variovorax boronicumulans
GAGAGGGTGGACGGGGAGGGTGTAGTGGGAAAAGGGGGGATGAGAAAGTTGAAAGTGGGGATAGAGGCTGTGGAGGGGTTGGAAGAGCGGGTGGGTGTGCGAGGTGATGGGGAATTTGAAGGGGGGTGTAGCCAGCGCAAGGTGGGTGTGGAGCGGTTCGCGCAATTGGGGGTGGGCAAGGTGGGGGAGAAGGAGGAGAAGCTGATGGCGGGGGGGGG
>NZ_VEDO01000177.1 GCF_007677875.1 Variovorax boronicumulans
TATGGAAGTAGTGGGAAGGTGGTGGGGAGTAAGGGTTGTGGTTGATTGGGAATTGGGAAGGTGGGGGGAAACGAGACGTGGAGGAGGAAATGGAATGGTTGGTTGTGGTGTGTTTTGTGGAAGAGGGGGAGAAAAGGGAGAGTTGGTTAATAAGGAAGTATTGGATAGTAAGAATGTGTGGATCAGATAGACCGGATTGAGGTTGGAGGAGTGAGAT
>NZ_VEDO01000178.1 GCF_007677875.1 Variovorax boronicumulans
GGAGATGTAGAGGGTGAAGGGGATGGAGGTGGTGGAGGGGAGGGTGGTTGAGGTGGTGCAGGAGGTTCACGGAAGGGAGGTTGGAGAGGGGGGTTTGGGTGTGGGTGGTGTTCAGGGTGATGTGGGTGGAGAGGTTGGAGGAGTGGAGGAGGGCGAGGTGCTGGTGGGGGGAGGGGAGGTTGGAGGGATGGTTGAAGGTGATGGAGGGGTGGGGGGT
>NZ_VEDO01000179.1 GCF_007677875.1 Variovorax boronicumulans
GGGGTGAGGGGAGATAGCGGGATGGGTGTCGGGAAGAGGAAAAGTGGGTGAAAAGTGTGGGAATGTGGTTGTGTGTGATTGGGGTGGTGGTGCGGCTGGAATGTTTGAAAAAGGTGTGGGTGGGTGGATGGGGAGGAGGGGAAGGAGAGGATGAGGGAGAAGGGTGGGGGGTTGGGAGGGCCTTTTGAGGAAGGTGAGGAGGGAGGTTTGTTGGGAG